>CAWJOA010000009.1:0-123937 GCA_963844415.1 uncultured Chloroflexia bacterium | reverse complement strand
CGAGACGTTCATTCCATGTACCGGGACTGGACAATGAGCATCGGTCGGAATCCATGACCGCGTCGACCACCCTCGCGACGGCGAGACAAGGGAGCCCGACCGTTCTCGTGGGCATCGCCCTGCTCCTCGTCGCCTGCGGCACATCGCCCGGCGCTTCGAGCTCGTCGTCCCTGACCCCCGAGGCCACGGCCCAGACGACGGGGTCAGCTAGTCAGTCGCCGTCACCATCCGCCTCCTCGCTTCCATCGGTCGAGCTGGGTGCGGCGGCGTGGAGCACGAAATACGGGTTCGGGGGTGTGTGGATTCAGGTCGATCCCCCGGTCGACCAGATGATCAAGGTGGATGTAGCGACCGGAGAGATTGCGATGGCCATCGATGGTGCCATCGGGGTCACCTTCACCGACGATGGCGTCTGGGTCGCGATGCCTGAGTACCGTGAGGTCCGCAAGCTCGATCCTGTGAGCGGCGAGACACTGCTCAGCGTCCCCGGCGGTGGCGCCTACCTGGCCTCGGGAGCAGGATCGGTCTGGGCCGTTCAGGGCGACGGGTCGATCCTGCGAGCCGATCCCGCATCCGGCGAGACGATTGCCACGATACCGATCGAGGCCTCCGAACTGACCGACATCGCCGTCGATGACGACGGCGCATGGGTGACGGCCAAGGAAGACGGCAAGGTGTTCAGAATCGACCCCGCCACGAACGAGGTCGTGGCGGAGGTCGAGACCGGAGCAGGCGCCCACGGGATCGTGATCGACAGCAGCGGGGTGTGGGTCACCAACTACCGCGAGAACAGCGTTTCACGCATCGATCCAGCGACGAATGAGGTGGTGGCGACGATCGACGGAGTTGGCTCGGGTGTCGGCATCACCGCCGGGGACGGAGCGATCTGGGTCAGCACGCAGGGGCAGGGCATCTCTCGCATCGATCCCACTACCAACGTGGCAGCGCTGGTCGTTGAGCTCTCAGAGTGGAACTACGGCATCGCATTCGCCGCCGATGGCGAACTGTGGATCTCAAGCGTCGGCGGCGCGCTGGTCTACCGAGTCGCGATATCGAACTGAGATGCGTGCTTGCAGCCGACTCCGAAATCCGTCGGCGGACGGGAGGGACTTCAGGTGAGCGCAGCATCCGAATCGGCCCTGGTCATCCTCACGCGCCTGCCCGACGCCATCGAGCGCATTCGCCAGCTCTACGATCCGGCGGCAGCGCTCGGGGTGCCTCCGCACGTCACGATCATGTACCCCTTCCTCCCCCCGGCGGAGATCACCGGCGAGGTTCGGCGGCAGCTGCAGGGACTCGCGGGGCGGCAGCCCCGCTTCAAATACTCCCTGCCACGACTGCTCGAATGGCCCGATGGCGTCCGCGTGCTCGCGGCTGAGCCGGCCTTCCCGTTTCGGGCCCTGATGTCGGCCGTGCATGAGCGGTGGGGCCTGGATCCATATGAAGGAAGTGTGCCGCTCGAGGAGATCGTGCCGCACGTAACGCTCGGCCGAGACCTTCCCTCCACGGCGGTTCGGCAGCTGGTCGATGTCCTGGCGTCGGTGGAGGTGGTCGATTGGGACGCCGTTGCGCTGACGGTCCTGATCAGACGAGGCACCTGGGCAACGGAGGCCGAATTTGCGCTCGGATCGGACCCAGTTGCGGGGTGACGCGAGTGATGGCGAAGCGACGGATGAGTCGCGCTGAGAGATCGCGAAAGGCACCTCGCTTCTCCGGTAGCGGTTCGGGCTCGCGACGATGCGAGCGCCCCGGCGACCGGGAGACGCACCCTTGGCAACGCACCCTTATTGCGCGGCGACGCTCGCACCGCCGACCTGTTCGGGTTCTCGTTGAGCCACAGGTCCGGCCAGGCCGTAGCGGTTGGCGGTGCGCGGCTGAGTCGACAGGCAAGGTCCTCCCGACGGCCCCGCGGACAGGCTCGTGGCCGATACGATGTCGGCATGGCCACCCCGAAACGTGATCGGCCACAGCTTCCGCCGGGGTACATCACCCGTGCGCCGAAGGGGATGCTCACCTGGGCCTCCGTGCAGCGCATGCTGCGCACCGCGCGATACCTCTGGATCTCGACCACCGGCGCGGATGGAGCGCCGCATCTCGTCGAGCAGTGGTGCGCCTGGGTCGACGACACCCTCTACTTCGAGGGAAGCGACCGGACCCGGTGGGCACGCAACCTCGCGCGTGACCCGCGGCTCGCCTTCGGAGTGCAGGTCGGCGATCGGGCCGCGTATGGCCAGGCGGTGGTGGACGTGGCGCGCGGTCTCGAGCGCGCCGTCGCTGCCAGGATCGCGCGTCAGTACGCGGCGAAGTACGGGGCGAACTTCGACTATCGGCCTCCCGTGGATCAGTACGTGAACGGACCGATCTTCCGAGCGCGCCCGACGAAGCTCATCGCCTTCGACGTGCGGCGCTTCAACACCTCGGCGACGCGCTTCACGTTCCGACCGGCGGCGGGAGAGGAGCGTGCGGACGACGCATCGACGACGGCACCGTGACCGTGCGTGCTTCCCGGCCGAACGTGCGGCAGCAGCGGGCGAGATCAAACTCGCGGCGGACGGGCTGTTGGCGCTGATCGAGCGCGCTGAGCGCATAGAGGGGAGATAGAGCCGGCGTCGACGCCGCGTCGACCGCCCTCGCCGATCGTGCCCCTGCCACCGCTCCGCAGACGCGGCAGCGAGAGGCCAGATCAAGGAGCACGATCGTGGCAACGCAGATCACCGCAACCACCCCTCGCACCCGGCCCGCACCGCGTCTCGGCGTCCTCGGGCTCGCAATCCTCGCCGTCATGGCCGTGGCGGTCATCGGCGTCGGCGTCTGGAGCCAGGCGGGTTCCATCCGTGACGTCACCACCGACAGCCAGGCGTACGGCGTGGGCTACCCGCTTCACGGCGGCCTCGCTGGACCGAGCCGCGTCGGCCGCGTGTCGACGGTTGACCCGGCCGCTCACTACGGGGCTGGCTACCCGCTCAGTGGCGGCCTCGCCGGACCGGGCCGACCCCTCTCGGCGGTCGAACCGGCCGCTCAGTACGGGCCTGGCTACCCGCTCAGTGGCGGCCTCGCCGGCCCGAGCCGCGTCGACAGCGGGGACTGAGCTCCCGGCAGGCCTCCGACGAGCCACTCGATGGCGGCCGCGATGCGGCCGCCATTAACCCTTGACCCAATCTCGGGGCCTGCGGCATCGTGGGCCCGGACTGGAGGAGACCTTGCAGTTCAGGATCCTTGGCTCGCTGTCCGTCGTCGGCAACGGCAGGGTCGCTGCGCTCGGCCCTCCGAAGCAGCGCGCGCTCCTCGCCATCCTGCTGACCCGCATCGGCGAGGTCGTGCCAGTGGAGCGGCTCATCGAGCTGCTGTGGGGCGAGGCCGCTCCGCGCACGGCAGACCACTCGATTCAGATCTACGTATCCGACCTCCGCCGCGCATTCGAGCCGCTGGGCGGATCGGACCTCCTCGTCACGCGGCAGCCGGGGTATGTCCTCGACGTGGACCCGGACTCGGTCGACGCGTGGAGGTTCGAACGCCTCGTGAAGGAAGGGACGCGGCTCCTCGAGGACGGCGACCAGGACGCAGGCCGCTCGACGATTCGCGAGGCGCTCGGCCTGTGGAGCGGCCCGCCCCTGTCGGACTTCCCGTACGAGGAGTTCGCCCAGCCCGTTGCCCGGCGGCTGACCGAGGTTCGCCTGACCGCCGTGGAGGCGTACGCGGAGGCGAGTCTCGGGGCCGGACGGATCACAGAAGCACTGGACCTGCTGACGGCAGCCGTGCAGGACGATCCCCTCAGAGAGCGAGCACGCGAGCTCCTGATGCTTGCCCTCTACCGATCAGGCCGTCATGCGGAGGCCCTGCGGTCGTACCACGCCCTGCGGACACAGCTGACCGATGAGTTCGGCGTGGATCCCTCGCCGAGCATCCGAGCGTTGTACGACCGGATCCTCGCGCACGACTCGTCGTTGGCGAAAGGCTCGCTTGCCGCAGCCAACGTCCGCGTGACGTTGGCATGCGAGGGCGCGGGGGTCGGGGGAGACCGCCTCGGAGTGGAGCGGGGCTTCGACCGGGCGGTCAGCGACTTCTCGCTGGTGCCCAAGAAGGAAAACGTCGAGCTCTCAGCTTCGTACGGAGACTGGTCGGTCGTCCTCCGAGAGCTGTCCGAACAGGCGCCGGCGCTCATCGTCTCCCTCAACTTCCTCACGATCGACGCCATTGCGCACGAGCACCCTGGCACGCACTACCTGGTCTTCGACCACGTCGGCGCCGAGCAGAACGTGTCCTATGTCCACTTCCACGAGCGCGAGGCCTCGTTCCTGGCGGGCACGGCAGCGGCGCTCATGTCGCAGACCGGGATCGTTGGATTCATCGGCGGCTGGGACGCCATTCCGATCTGGGGTTTCCTGGCCGGGTACGAGGCTGGCGCGCGCGCCACCAACAGGGGGGTTCGCCTGCTCACCGCCTACGCCGCCGAGTGGCCCAAGGCCGACGGGTTCGTCGACCTTGATCGGAATGAGGCGCTCGCACGGCAGATGTTCGCGGACGGTGCCGACGTCATCCTCGCGGCATCGGGTCCGGCAGGCATGGGGGCCGTCAGCGCCGCAGCCGCCCTGTCGGGCACGATGGGCCGCCAACTCTGGGTCATCGGTGTCGACACAGATTGGTACGAGGATCTCAGCCACAACCTGGGGATCATCAGCCCTCGCGCCTGGCGTTCGCACGTCCTGACCTCGGTGCGAAAGCGCTTCGACCTGGCCGTCTACGAAGCCCTGCAGACCGTGGCTTCCGGCGACCGGCTTCCGTCCGTCAAGGCCTACGACCTGCGGTCGGGCTTCGTGGACATCTCCTACGAGGGTGGCTTCCTCGACGACGTTCGGCCGCTCATCGAGGACCAACGCCGGCGGATCATCAGCGGGCAGCTGCGAGTCCCGTGCCTCCCGTCCGATCATGTTGAGGTCGCCCGTGCCTACCTGGAACAGACCGGGGTAACGTTGGACGACTGGCTCGACCAGGGATGCCCGCCCTGGCGAACGTCCATCGGTGCCGAGTTCGAGCAGGCTCGATAGCAGGGTTGCCCTGTGTCGCAAGCGGATCGCTATCCGGGCGTCCCGTCGTGCTTCTGGGCGAGCTGCTGTCGTTGCCATTCATACACGCCGGGCAGCCACTCCTTGCCGAACGTGGCCGATGGGCCGATGCGCGGGTCATCGGGCGCATGGCCGTCCCGCAGGGCATGCACGTACGCGCGGTCAAGGTCGATCCGGGCGCGTAGCTGATCGGCTCCGCCGACGGACCCGTGACCGGGGATGACGACATCGACGTCGTCCGCCACGCCCTCGAGCAGCCGCAGCCCAACGAGGTAGTCCTCGATCGGATTCGCCGCGTCCAGGTCGGGGAACGGAATCAGGATGTCAGAAAGCATGTCGCCGGCGACGAGAACGCCGCGCTCCTCGATCAGCAGCGCCGCATGGCCCTGGGCATGCGCCGGATGCTCGATGATCCGGACGTCAGGACCATCCCACGGAATCCGGGCAGTCTCGGCAGGCAGACCGGTAATGAGGCCGAACAGGTCCAGCGGGATCTCGTCGGCGATTTCCGGCGGTAACCCCTCGGTGACGCTGGCCTTCCAGTCCGCGTTCGACAGCAGATCTCGCATGGAAGCCGCGCAGCGGGCTGTCCCGTACCGGGGCGCTTCGCCGAGATCGGCGTGCCACAGCACGTGATCCCAATCAGGATGCGTCGAGAAGCCTGCCACAACGGGCTGGCCCAACCCGCCAAGGTCGTTCGCAAGGCAGGCCATTTCGGAGCCCGTTATCCCGGGGTCGACAAGCAACACGCCGGCTTGGCCCTGCACGACGACGGCGTTGTTCTGGAGTAACTCGCTCTGGTGGACCAGCACACCCTCCGCGACCTGCTTCAGCATGTGGCTCCTTCCGCTTGTGGGTTGCGACAACGACCTTGGCTGCCATTCAGCCTCGCTTGATCCCGACCCTCCGAGTTGGACTGATCAAGCCACCCGAACTCATCTCATGCCGATCTCACGTCCGCCTCGGGGTGACGCGTCACGCCCAGGCGACGCTCGATCGCATCGGCCGCAGCCTTGGGTCCGCCGGCTGCGACGTACCCTGCCGCGACCTGCCGGGCTCCATCGCCGCAGCCCATCGCCTGGCGGACCTTCTCGCGGAGGCGATCCGGGGTCAGCCGCTTCGCCGGCAGCCGGGTCCCGGCACCGGCGACCTCGACTCGGCGCGCCACCTCGAACTGGTCGCGTCCGAAGGGCACCGCGCACACTGGGATGCCGCGCGCCAGCGCCTTCTGGGTGGCGCCCATGCCGCCGTGGGTCACCGCGACAGCTGCCCGGTCCAGCACCGGCCGATGCGGCACGAAGCGCTCGACACGGGCATTCGTCGGCACGCGCAGCGCGGCCGGATCGCCCGCCGGCAGCGTCGCGACCACGAACACGGGTTCCTCGCGCAGCGCGTCGAGCGCAGCCTGGACCAGCCGCGCGTCTCCCTGGAACTCCGAGGAGGTCGTGACCAGCACGATCGGCAACGTGACCTGCCCGAGCCAGTCCGGCGCCGTGGCATCCGGATCCCAGTCGCACGGACCGACCATGACCACGTTCTCCGGCCAGTCGGGCCGCGAGTACTCGAACGGCTCGGCGGTCAGGTACAGCAGCAACGCCGGGCGGCCGTACAGGGCATCGGCATTCTTGAGCGGCCTGAGGCCGTGCTCTGCCCGCACGGCATTGACCTTGGGCATCATCGTTCGCTCCACGGTGCCGAGGACGACCGGTCGGGCGAGACGATCGCGGAGCCGACCGAGTGGGCCGCGGGCCGGCGGGAACCCCGGACCGAATGGTGGCGCGTGGCGCGAGCTGACCGGCAGCGGGTAGGGGCAGAAGCTGGCCCATCGCCCGCCCCACGCCTCGGCGGCTGCCACCCCGCCCCAGGCGTTGATGTCGACGATGACGATGTCCGGATCGGTCTCGGCGATCGCGGTGCGCAGGTCCGGCCCGTCGTGGCGCGCGCGAGCCAGGAACGTCGCCACCGAGCGGCCGAGCGCCGCCGGCTGGCTCGATGCCTGCCAGTCGTCGTGCCTGATCGCCTCGATCTGCAGGTCGATCGGCGACGCGTCGAAGCCGAGCTGGCGCATCAGCGGCACCTGTGACGCCATCGTTCGCAGCGCGACGTCGTGTCCGCGTTCGCGGAGCTCCGCCAGGATCGGGGTGAGCGGGAAGAGATGCCCGCGGGCGGGCGAGGTGTAGGCCAGGACGCGCGTCATCAGGATGCCTCCACTAAGGGCTCGAGCAGCTCGAGCAACGCGAGCTCCGTCTGACGGCGCGAGAGGCCGCGTCGCGACGCAGGAGCTTCCACGTGTAGACGTCGCAGACCGCGACCAACTGGGCGAGGCGGCGGTCGCGCGTCCGCCCGGCCAGCGGAGCGAGCGCGGCTGCGAACACCCGCTCGCACCACGCTCGATGGAATCGCCGGCCAGCGTCCGCAACCTGGTGGAGGGCCGGCGTCCGGACCTCCTCGGCAAGCATCTGGATGACCCGGTCGCCGAGCGCCTCGTAGTGGTCGACCAGCTGCTTGATGGCCTCCACGGGACCGGTCACCAGCGCGGGATCGCGTGTTGCTGCGACCTTGGCCGTCTCTCGTTCGACGGCGGCAGCGATCACGCCGTCCTTGCCGCCGTAGCGGCGGATCACCGTCTGGACGGTGACCCCCGCGCGCGACGCGATGTCGTGGAGCGAGAGCTGGACGGTCGGCCCCTCCCAGAACACTTCGACCGCTGCGTCGAGGATCCGCTCGCCGGTGGCGGCCGCGCTCGCGGCGCGGGCCACCATGCGGTACGGCCGACGGGCAGGCACGCGGCGGGCAGCCTCGATCTTCATGTTAGTGAAGGTAACATCAAAATGCACGCCCGTCCAGCCCGGCGGCTCCCACCCCGTCAGGCCAGCTCGTCTACGAGATCTTCCTGAACGGCAAGTTCGACCAGGCGGTCGGGTTCGGGCTCACCAAGGCGATCCTGTACTCGGACGTCGGCGTCCTGAACACGATCGAGGTGATCGCGGTGGATGGCGCGGGCAACCGGTCGGCGCCGGCGTCCGTGACCGTCGATCTGCGGCAGTGATGCCTGGATCTCGCAACACGTAGGGGTACGTCGGCCGGGTTACGCGGCGGACCGGAGCGTGATCGTCCAGGTTCGGGTCCGTCCGGCGGGCGGATCGACCTCGAGCGACCAGCGTGTCGCGAGGACCTCGGCGATGTCGAGGGGATCCTCCGGGTCCGCCGCCGACGAGAGGAGGTGGCTTGCCGCCTGGCCACGAACCCGCTTCGCGATGACATCGCCGATGTGAGCCGGGCCTCCTGGCGACGGTCTGATCCGCAATGTCGCGGTCTGGTCGTCGAGCCCGGTGGGGCGACCGACGGCCTGGTAGGAACGCGAGCGGAGATCGAGGACCGGTCCGCGCCGCGCGGCCCCATCGGTGAGGATGGGAGGCAGGAGGGAGCGCCAGCCGGGCTCCAGGCGGTCCATGCCGACCAGCCGCGCACAGACGTTCAGGCGGTACGGCGGGATGTGGTCGGCGGGGCGCAGCGCGCCCCACAGCGCCGACACGATGACGAGTGTGGCGCGCGGCACGTTTCTCAGCGTGCGACGACCACGATCCGGCATCGAGTCCCTCGTAGAGCGGTCCGGCATACGTGTCGACGGCGCGCCTCGTCGGGAGGTCGCGCAGGTGTGCGTTGCGCTCGACCTCGCCGGCGAGCGACGGCCCGACGAGCAGGCGCCGAAGCGCATCGGGGCGTTGGCTGGTGGCGACCAGGGCGTCCATGACGCGCTCGCGCATCACGGCGAGTGTCGGAAACGACAGCCGATCCAGGTCGAGTGGCGACCCGCCCTCAGGCGGCGGCAGCTTCGTCTCCGACGGCGGGAGGATGATCAGCACGATCGCATCCTAGGCCTCGCGACGGTCCCACATCGGTCAACTGCGCGAATCCTCGCGTTCGGTGCTGGCGAAGTGCGTATGCTCGATGACAGGCCGCGAATGGGTCACGGAGGGTCTGGGTGGCGACGATCGTCAGCGTCCACTCGTTCCGGGGTGGGACGGGGAAGTCGAATACGACGGCGAACCTGGCGGCCGTGATGGCCGCGCGAGGCCTGAGAGTCGGCGTGATCGACGCCGACATCCAGTCGCCGGGGATCCACGTCCTCTTCGGCCTGGCCGGTGAGACCGGTCATGCCTCGCTCAACGACTTCCTCTGGCACGACCGGCCGATCCAGGAGGTCGCGCTCGACGTCACCGATCGGGTCGGCGGGGTGGACGGCGGCCGGCTGTTCCTCATTCCCTCCAGCATGGAGCCCGGCGAGATCACGCGGGTCCTGCGCGAGGGGTACGACGCCCAGCGTCTGACCGAGGGGCTGCGCCAGCTCGTCGGCCAGCTCTCGCTCGATGTGCTCTTCATCGACACGCATCCCGGGCTCAACGAGGAGACGCTCCTGTCGCTGGTGATCTCCGACGTCCTCCTGATCGTGATGCGCCCCGACCGACAGGACTTCGAGGGCACCGGGATCACGGCCCGGGTGGCGAAGGAGCTCGAGGTTCCCAGGGTCCTCATCGTCGTCAACAAGACGCCCACCGACTTCGACTTCGGCTCCGTCGCCGACCTCGTGCGGACCACCTACGACTGTGAGGTCGCCGCGGTGCTGCCGCACTCCGACGACCTGATGCGGCTCGGGAGCGAGGGCGTCTTCGCGGTCGGCAATCCCGACCACGAGCTCACCGGCCTGTACCGAACGCTTGCCGGCCGGGTCATCCCCGCATCGCAATGACCGATCTGCCCTCTGAGCTCGCCACCGCACGCGCACGGGTCGCCGAGCTGGAGGCCGAGGTTCGACAGCGCAACGCCGAGCTCGCCATCGTCAACGAGGTGGCCGAGGCGCTGGCCCGGCAGCTCGACTTCGACTCGATCATGGCCGCCGTCGGCCAGCGCGCCGCCCAGGCCCTCGACGCCGTCGGGCTCTCGATCGCGATGCGCGATCCGGAGACCGCCCAGACCAGGTTCCTCTACTGGCTCGACGAGGGCACGCAGAAGCCCGAGCTCCAGGGCAGGGTCCTCGACGACATCCTGACCGAGCGGATCATCGCGTCCGGACGGCCGATCCGGGTCGGAAGCGCCGACGAGGCCGCGGCCATCGGTGCCCCATTCAAGGTCGGCGGGACCGAGTCGTACCTTGGCGTCCCGATCCCGACCGGTCAGCAGACCATCGGCGTCATCGCGATCGGGACCAGCGAGCTGCAGGCCTACGGGCCGGACGACGAGCGCTTCCTCTCGACGCTGGCGACGAACATGGGCGTGGCCCTCGACAATGCTCGACTGCTCACCGAGCAGGCGCTGGCGAGCGCCGAGATTCGTCGCCAGAAGCAGTACTTCGAGACGCTCGTCGAGATCAGCCCGGTGGCGGTCATGACGATGGACCGCGGTGAGATCGTGTCCGGCTGGAACCCCGCCGCCACCCGGCTCCTTGGATACGAGCCGGGCGAAGCACTCGGCCGGCACATCGACGACCTGGTGTTCCGCCCGGAGGACCGCGCCAAGGGTCGCGAGGTGACGCGGCTGGCCGAGGAGTCCGGACGGGCTCAGCTGATCGCGCAGCGGCGACGGAAGGACGGCGAGCTCGTCGACGTCGAGATCTTCCTGGTCCCGCTCGTGGTCGACGGCGATCACACCGGCTACTACGCGATCTACCACGACATCACCGAGCTCCAGGCGGCTCGCCGCGCCGCCGATGCCGCGAACGAGGCGAAGAGCACGTTCCTCGCGTCGGTGAGCCACGAGATCCGGACCCCGATGAACGCGATCATCGGGATGAGCGGCCTCCTGCTCGAGACGGAGATGGACGCCGAGCAGCGCGACTTCGCTGAGACGATCCGCGTATCCGGCGAGGCCCTGCTGGCAATCATCAACGACATCCTCGACTTCTCGAAGATCGAGGCCGGCCGGATCGAGCTCGAGACGATCCCGTTCGCGCTCGGCCCGTGCATCGAGGCGGCGATCGACCTCGTCTCCCCGTCCGCCGCCGCCAAGGGCCTCGAGCTGGCCTACGCGATCGACCGGAACCTGCCCAATGCCCTCGTCGGGGACCCGGGCCGGCTGCGCCAGATCGTCCTCAACCTCCTGTCGAACGCGGTCCGCTTCACCGAGGCGGGCGAGGTCAGCGTCTCGGTCACCGGCCGCCGGCTGGGGGCCAGGCCGGGTGATTCCGATGACGCGTTGCGCTGGGAGGTCTCGATCACCGTCTCCGACACCGGCATCGGGATCGTGCCGGATCGGATGGATCGGCTCTTCCAGTCCTTCAGCCAGGCCGACGCCTCGATCTCGCGCCGCTACGGTGGGACGGGGCTCGGTCTCGCCATCAGCAAACGCCTGGCGGAGCTGCAGGGCGGCTCGATCACGGCGGAGAGCAGCGGTGTCCCGGGCGAGGGCAGCCGCTTCGTCGTGAGCATCGTCGTGCCCGAGGCGCCGGCGGACGCCATCGCCGTGTCGGCCCAGCGCCCGGGACAGCCGGGCGCGACGCCGGCGACAGCGGAATCCACGGCTCCGCTGGCTGACCGTCACCCGCTGCGCATCCTCCTGGCCGAGGACAACGCGATGAACCGCAAGCTCGCCGTGCGGCTGCTCGAGCGGATGGGGTATGCCCCCGAGGTGGCCGGCGACGGGCTGGCGACGATCGCCGCCCTGGAGGCGAGCGCGTTCGACCTGGTGCTGATGGACGTCCAGATGCCGGAGCTCGACGGGCTCGAGGCCACCCGCCGGATCCGCGTACGGTGGCCCGGCTCGGCGGGGCCGCGGATCGTCGCGATGACGGCCACCGCGATGGCCGGCGACCGAGAGCTGTGCCTGGCGGCCGGCATGGACGACTACATCAGCAAGCCGATCCGCGTCGCCGAGCTGGTCGCCGCCCTCGAGGCCACGCCGCGGCGCGATGCCGGGGACGGGGCGCATGCCTGAGCCGCTCGACCCGGCGTCGGTGGCCAGGCTGCTCGAGATGGTCGGCGACGACCCGGCGTTCGTCGACGAGCTCGCCGACGAGTACCTGGCGGAGGCACCCGCACAGGCGGCGGCGCTGCACGCGGCACATGACGCCGGCGACGCCGAGGGCCTCACGCTGCCGGCCCACACGTTGAAGGGCTCGAGCCTCGTGCTCGGCGGTGTGCGCGTCGCCGAGATCGCGCGGGCGCTCGAGGAGTGCGGGCGGGCCGGCAGGCTCGAGGGTGTCGAGGCGCTGCTCACCGACCTCGAGGCCGCCCATCAGGAACTGGCTGGCGCGCTCGCGCAGGCGCGGACCCGACGCTGGGCGGCCGCGTGACGGCGACCGCGGATGCTGGCCGGATCCTCGTCGTCGAGGACGGCGAGGTGACCCGCAAGGCGCTCACCCGAGCCCTCGAGGTCCGCGGCCACGAGGTCCACGCGGTGCGCGACGGCGTGGAGGCGATGGATTCGCTGCGTGGACGCCAGTTCGACCTGGTCCTGCTCGACATCCGGATGCCCCGCAAGGACGGCTTCGAGACCCTGGCCGAGATCAAGGCCGACCCCGCCCTCCGCGAGCTCCCGGTCATCGTCATCTCCGGCGTCGAGGACACGGCCAGCGTCGTGCGCTGCATCGAGATGGGGGCACTCGACCACCTGCCGAAGCCGTTCGAGCCCGCCCTGCTCGAGGCCCGCATCGGCGCGGCCCTGGCGGCCAAGCGCCTCCGCGACCTCGAGCTCGACTATCTTGATCAGGTCGGGAGGGTGACGAAGGCGGCCGAAGCGCTCGAGGCCGATGCGTTCGAGGTCGACAGCCTGGCGCCGGTGACCGAGCGAACCGACGCGCTCGGGGTCCTGGCCCGCACGTTCGCGAGGATGGCCGACGAGGTCCGGGCCCGCGAGGATGCCCTCCGCCGCCAGGTGCGCGAGCTGACGATCGAGATCGACGAGACGCGCCAGGCACGCCACGTCGCCGAGATCACCGACAGCGACTATTTCCGCTCGCTTCGTGGACGGGCGGCTGAGCTTCGGCGGACGGCCCACGGCGACACGGACACGAACCCGGATCCCGATCCGTAGTGGCATCGGACGGGTCCCCCCTGTTCTCGCGCGAGGAGCTCGCGGCCGGGCTCCCGGCTCGCGGCGCCACGACGCTGCTCTACGCGATCGAGAACCGGACGGCGCACCTGCTGGCCACCGCTCCGCAGGTCGTCCCGATCGTGCTCAGCGAGCGCGCGGCCACCGAGCGCGAGCGCGCGTTCCTGGAGGCGCTGGCCCAGGGCCGCGATCTTCCCGTCCGACCGACGATCCGGGACCTCGAGCGTTATGCCCCGGACTGGGCCGACCTCGTGCCCGACAACCCGGGCATGCGCGCCGGGGTCGCGCGGCTGCTGAGCACGAAGTACGTCTTCACCGATGCGGCGGTGCCGCAGCTGCGATCCGCCCTGGGCCTCGATACCGATCCGGTCCAGCAGGCCTACCGGCGCGTGTATGCCGCGCCGCTGGCGTCGATCTATGCGCGTCGGGTGCGGCCGATCGATCGGCTGCGCTGGACCGCCTCCCGCCTGGCCGGCCGGCTGGACGCGCTCCCGGCCTTCTGGCTCGCCTTCGTCGTCACGCTGATCATCGGTGCCGTCAACCTGGCGCTGCCGATCGCGGTGGCCGGTGTCGGCGCGATGCCGGGCATCGCCCTGATCGTGGCGCTGGGCATCGTGAACCTGATCACCGTGGTGGCGATGGTCGAGGTCGTCACGCGCAGCGGCAGCATCCGTTACGGCAACGCCTTCATCGGGACCGTGGTCGCCGACTACCTCGGAGGCGCCGGTTCGGCCATCCTCTCGGCGGTGCTGACCGCCTTCTCGTTCGGCATCCTGCTCATCTTCTACGTCGGCATCTCGACGACGCTGGCCGATGCGACCGCGCTGCCGGCAGCAGGCTGGATGGTCGTGCTGTTCCTGGTCGGGCTGTACTTCCTGACTCGCGGGTCGCTGAACGCCACGGTCGCCTCGACGATCATCATCACCGCGATCAACGTCGGGCTGCTGCTGGCCCTCTCCGCGTTCGCCTTCACGCACCTCGAGCCCGAGAACCTGGCGTACGTGAACCTGCCGTGGGACGCGGGCGCGACCTTCAACCCGCTGGTGCTGGGGGCGCTCGTCGGCGTCGTGCTCGACATCTACGCGGCGCACATCCTCGTCGCCATCTTCGGCAAGACCCTGCTCGATCGCGATCCGAGTGGACGATCCGTGGTCCGCGGTCACGCGACGGGAATCGCGTTCGCGGTGCTGCTCAACATCGTGTGGGTCGTCGCCGTCAGCGGCGCGATCGCGCCAGAGGAGCTGGCCGAGCAGACGAGCACCGTGCTCGTGCCGCTGGCCGCCGAGGTCGGCCCGCAGGTCCGGGTGCTCGGCGCCATCTTCGTCGTCCTCAGCATGGGCCTGGGGCTGATCCAGTTCTCGCTGGCGCTGTTCAACCTGGCCCGCGAGCGCATCGGTGACCGGTTCTCGTTCGCCGGATCGCGCGGTCGCTTCGTGCTCGCCCTGGTCCCGCTCATCGGCGTGCTGCTGGTGTCCGAGTGGATGGTGCTGACCGGGACCGGATCGTTCGCCGGCATCCTCGGCTTCCTCGGCGTCATGGTCCACTCGCTGATGAGCGGCATCTTCCCGGTCCTGCTGCTGGTCGCCAGCCGGCGGAAGGGAGAGCTCGTTCCTGGCATCAGCTACCGCGCCCTCGGCCATCCGCTGCTGGTCGGCGCCGTCTACCTGCTGTTCCTGTCCAACCTCTTCTTGCACGGGCTGGTGATCTGGGACCACCCGTTGCTACGCGCGGGCGGCGTCGGCATCGGCGTGCTGATCCTGGCCGTGACGGTGGCGATGATCCGGCGCGGCGCCTTCGCCCCGCGCGTCGTCGTCGAGCTGCGCGAGGATCGCCGCCGCGACGGGCGGTCGCTGCTGTCCGTGCTGGCCGATGGCCGACCGGCGGCCGCGGAGGTTCGGGTCCGCGACGCCGCGGGCGACCGACGCGTGGCGAGCAATCCCGCCGAGCTGCCGGACCTCGCGACACTGCGCTCGCTCGGCGTCGATGTCGGGGTCGGACGGGCCCGGGAGCTGCGGGTGTGGGCCCACTCGATCTCGCCCGACGGCATCTCCGAGCGCCTGCCGGTGACGGTGACCGTTCACGATGGCGACGAGCGCCACGACCTCGACCTGGGCCGATCCGGCGCCCAGCCCGTGCTGCGCCTGACACATGACCGATGCCGGCTCGAGTTCGCGTTCCCATCCGCGACCTGACGGCCGCACACCCTCAGGCCGCGGGCAGGATGTTCTGGTTGAGGTGGAAGACGTTGTCGGGGTCCCATCGGCGCTTCAGCTCGGCGAGCCGGCGGAGCTTCGCGTCGCCGTAGGCGCGACGAACCCCGGCGGCGTCGTCATCGGCCAGCACGTTGACGTACACGCCGCTGGCGAACGGCTCGAGCGCGGTGCCGTAGGCGCGGGCCGAGGCCATGCGGCCGGCGTCCTCGGCGGGATCGGTCCAGCTGTGGCCGCCGAAGAACTCGACGAGCGTGTCACGGTGGCTGAACGCGGAGTCCTCGTTCGAGACGTCGGCGATCGCCCCGCCGTAGGCCTGGAAGCCGCCGCCCGCGACCCGCGACCAGTCGACTCCGTCGTCGCTCGCGACGCCGCGAGTGAGGAAGGCATCGATGGCCGCATCGGTCAGCTCGGCGAGGTAGTGGCCGTTGGCGTAGCGGCGCTTGCCGTGGACGTGGTTGGCGTCGCCGATACTCTGGAGCTCGAGGTAGCTCATCTCGGTGACGCTCTCGCCGGCCGCCTTGCCGATGCCGCGCATCGTCGACAGGTAGGCGCGGCCCTCGTCGGGATCGCCGACCCAGACGTAGCCGATCAAGACGATCGGCAGGCCGTCCACGGTGATCGCATCCGCGGTGAGCGTGGCCGGACGGGGAGCGTCGGGGAGCAGGTCGCGCCAGCGGCGCATCGGCTCCGCGGCTTCTGCCGCCGGGAAGGCGAGCTCGACGACGAGGGCATGGCCGGCGACCGGGTGCAGGCGGAAGGTGAACTCGGTCACGACGCCGAAGTTGCCGCCGCCGCCGCGCAGGCCCCAGTGCAGGTCGGGGTGCTCGTCGGCGGTGGCGCGGACGGTCTCGCCGTCGGCGGTGACGAGCGTGTAGGCCTCGACGTTGTCGCAGGCCAGGCCCGCCTGGCGCGCGAGCCATCCCATCCCGCCGCCGAGCGTCAGGCCGCCGACACCGGTGTGCGAGACGTTGCCGGCGGTCGTCGCCAGCCCGTGCGCCTGCGCCGCGCGGTCGAGATAGCGCAGCAGCGCGCCGCCCTGCACGGTCGCGCGTCGCGTGGCGGGATCGACCGTCACCGCCGACATCGGCGTCAGGTCGATCATCAGCCCGCCATCCGGCACCGAGTGGCCGGTGACGTTGTGCCCGCCGCACTTCACGCCGATCTCGAGTCCCGCGCTGCGCGCGTGTCGGATGGCGGCGGCGACGTCGGTGTCACTCTCGCAGCGCGCGATGAGCGCGGGCCGGTGGTCGACCATCGCGTTCCAGATCTCGCGCTGCGCGTCGTAGCCGTCGTCGTCCGGGCCGATGAGCGTGCCGCCGAACCCGGGGATCTCCTGTCGCATACGGTCCCTCGCTGCGGTTGCCTTGCCGATGCCAATAGGATGGCCGTCTCTGCTCGAAACTCATCGTTGGAGGATGTGGCTGCGTGGTCGATCGGTACGACGCGATCGTCATCGGGCTCGGCGGGATGGGGTCGGCGGCGGCCTATCACCTCGCACGACGCGGCCGGCGCGTGCTCGGCCTGGAGCAGTTCGACCTCCTTCACGAGCTCGGCTCGTCGCACGGGCTGACGCGGATCATCCGGCTCGCGTACCACGAGCACCCGTCCTACGTGCCGCTGCTGCGGCGCGCGTACGAGCTCTGGCACGATCTCGAGGCCGATGCCGGCGAGCGGCTGCTCGTCACCACCGGCTCGCTCGAGGGCGGTCCGGAGGACGGCACCACGTTCCGCGGGGCGCTCGAGGCGGCGGAGCTCCACGATCTGCCGCATGAGGTGCTCGACGCGGCCGACATGCGGCGCCGATACCCCGCCTATGCCGGCTTCGACGCCTCGACCCGTGTCGTCCTCCAGCCCGACGGCGGCTTCCTCCTCGCCGAGCGGACGATCCTTGCCCACGTCAACGGGGCCTTCGCCGCCGGCGCCGAGCTGCGCTTCCGCGAGCCGGTCCGGCGCTGGGAGGCGGTGGGGGACGGCGTGCGGGTCGAGACCGACGACGGGACGTACGAGGCCGATCGGCTCGTCGTCGCCGCCGGCGCCTGGGCGCGGACGCTCGTGCCCGCGCTGGACCGGCTGGCGGTGCCTGAGCGCCAGGTCCTCGTCTGGCTCCAGCCGACCGCGGTCGAGCTGTTTGCGCCGGATCGGTTCCCGGTCTTCCTCATCGACGTCGAAGAGGGCAGCTACTACGGCTTCCCGATCCACGACGTGCCCGGCTTCAAGTTCGGCCGCTACCACCACCTCGAAGAGCCGATGAATCCGTCGGACCCCGATCGATCGGCGCGGCCGGACGACGAGGCCATGCTGCGCGCCTTCGCCGAGCGCTACTTCCCCGACGGTGCCGGACCGACGGTGATGCTCAAGGGCTGCATCTTCACGAACTCGCCCGACGAGCACTTCCTGCTCGGTTCGTTGGCGGAGGCGCCCCAGGTGTCGCTGTTCGCCGGCGAGTCCGGGCACGGGTACAAGTTCGCATCGGTCGTCGGGGAGATCCTCGCGGACCTGGCGGTGGACGGGGCGACGCGGCACGACATCGGTCTGTTCCGTCTCGACCGCTTCGAATCAGTCACCGGGCGGCGCGATATGCCAACTGTTCAGGTGACTTGAACAATTCATCGCAGGTCACGGCTTACCAGTCGCTTATCACTGGCTTATCCAGCCGTTCAATGAAGGGCCATTCGTACGGGGGCAGGTCCGGTGTTGAACAAGATGTGGACAAGTTGGTGGACATTCCCCTACCGCCGCGAGGCCCAACGGGCCTACGATCCGGCCCGGCCCTGCATCCCTAACCGAGGCGCAGTGCCACAGTCATCATCAAATTCCACACATCACAGCACAACGGAGGGTGCCATCGCATGAGCCAAGGTCCGTTGGCGTCCGGAGCCGCCGCCCTGCGGCCCGGAGCAGGGGAGCTGCCAACTCCTGACATCGTCGCCTTCATCCGCTACTGCCACACGCGGCGAGGCGCGTCCTGGCCCGAGCTCTACGACGAGATGTGCGCGGTCGCCGCACGCCGCGAGTTCAACGGCTGGGACCACGCGCAGCTCGCATCCCGCGGGGTGACGTTCACATTGCTCGAGATGCCCCGCCTTGCCGGCTGGGCGCGTGCGGTCCTGGCCGGGATGGCAGAGCAGCGCGAGATCGACAGTCATCGCGGAGCGACGACGCCACGCCTCGATGCGCAGGCTGCGGTAGCCTAGGCTCTGCCCCTGCGGGGAATTGGATCCAGCTCCCTGAAGCCCCGACCCGAGCTCGGCGGGTCGGGGTTTCTTCCTGCTCAGTACGTGTGGCGGCGGGCCATCTCGCGCTCGATCATGCGCTCCATGACCATGTACTTCTCGATCCGTCGCCGCAGCTCGTTGGCCTCGGGGGTGTAGAGGTGGACGTACTGCTGGAGCTCGAGGCTGAGCTTGCGGCTGAAGATGCGGGCGTGGTCGAGGTTGCGCCGGAGGAGGACCTGGTCCATCCGTCGCAGGTGCTCCTCGTTGAGGAGATCCTCGTCGCGGAGCAGCTCACGATCGACGTCGAGCTGCGTGCGCTGGAGCTGGACCGGGGTGATGAGCTTGTCGTCGGCCATCGGCGCGGCCAGTCTAGCCCGTCGCGGGCACCGCTTGCCCGATGAGCCTCTCCACCAGATCGGTCATCTCGTCGAGCGCAAACGGCTTGGACAGGACGTGGACGTTGCCGATCTGCTCGAGCTCTGCCGCGCTGTCGCGGAGGGCGGTCACGTCCGCCGAGCAGACGATGATCGGCACGTCGGCAAGGCGCTCGTCCGAGCGCGCGAGGGTGACGATCTCCCAGCCCGATGCGCCGCCGAGCAGGAGGTCGACGACGATCAGGTCGGGCTCGGTCGCCGCGATCTCACCGATCCCGGCGCGCTGGCCGTTGAAGAGGCTCACGTCGTAGCCGGCGTCCTCGTCGAGGATGGCGGACATGAGCTCGAGGAAGTCGGCGTTGTCGTTGACGACGCTGATGCGCGGTCGTGGCTCGGGCATGGAATACGCTCCTGGGATCTGAGCCGAGTATAGGCTCGGCGCTATCCTGACGCCGCGGTCCCCGTAGCTCAGTGGACCAGAGCAGCCGCCTTCTAAGCGGCCGGTCGCAGGTTCGAATCCTGCCGGGGACGCCACCTCACTCCGGTGCCGAACCCTCGAGCGTGGCGACGGCAACGCCAAGCCCGTCCTCGGCCGCCAGCTCGGTCGCCAGGCGCTGCGCGCGCTCCTTCATGGACCGATCCGCCGGCGGCGGCCAAGCGCCGCATCGGCAAGGCGATCTGCGCGGAGCGAGCGAACCGGTTGAGGATCCGGGGCGACGCCCAGCCGGCGAAGCCGATCGGCCCAATATGGCTGGTCGCCGACGTGCGGGATGACGAGCGAGGGGACGCCCGCGGCGCAGACGGCGTGCGTCGTACCAGAGCCGCCGTGGTGGATGACGAGCGCGGCGCGCGGAAACAGCGCCCGATGGTCGACGGCACCGATGCGCAGGAGGTTTGGCGAGGCCACGTCCGCGGCAACGCCGCCCTGGACGACGACGCGACGCCCGCCCTCGAGGATCGAGCGCACCGCACCATCGACGGCGGCATCGCTCGCGCCGGCCATCGAGCCGAAGGCGATGACGATCGGGGCCGCGCCATCGGCGAGGAACGCCTCGACCTCGGGTGGCAGGGGAGGGATCGGTTCGTCGTCGAGCCAGGCGCCGGTGACGCGCGTGCCCGCGGGGAGATCGGGCGGCACGCGGATGATCGCCGGTGAGCAGGCCAGCAGATGGAGGCGGTCGGAGCGAGCTCGGAACAGCGGCAGCCCGCGCTGGGCGCTCCCGGCGCGCGACAGGATCGCGTCGACCGGACGGCCCGTCCGGGCCAGAAGCCGGTCGAGCATCCACCACGCCACGCGGTTGATCGGTCCCAGCGGCGGCAGGCCGGGCGGCGGCGCGCTGCTCGTCGGCAGCAGGACCGGGTCGAAGACGGCGGTCGCGAACGGCAGGCCGGCATCGAGCACGGCGGCGTGGGCGAGCACGTGGATGCCGTGGACGACGACGAGGTCGTGCCCGGGAAGCAGGGCGCGGAGCCGGCGGTAGTGGTTCTCGCCGTCGGCGAGGTGGAAGTCACGGAGGATTGCCACCTGGTCGAGCGGTGCCCGGCTGGCGGCCTCGGCCGCGACCGCCGCGATCCGCCCGGGGTCGGCATGCGGACCGGCCACCTCGACCCGGACGCCCGGCAGCGACAGCGTCGCACGGTGGAGCGGCCAGCTGATGGCGGTCACCTCGTGCCCGCGCGCGACGAGCCGCTGCGCGAGGAGGACGAAGGGCGCCACGTCGCCGGTCGTGCCGACGGTGGCGAGCGCGACGCGCATGTCAGAACGCGGCGAAGCTGCGCGGCGCCATCCGCGGGCCGTAGCGCGGCGCGGTGATCCGCCCCACCTCGAGGAGGCGCTGCACGCGGCCGCGCTGACCGCGGTAGGGCTCCAGCAGCTCGAGCATGCGCGCGTCGTCGGCACGCGGCTCGCGCGCGAGTGCCCAGGCCACGATGTTCGGCACGTGGTAGTCGCCGACGCTCACCGCGTCGGGGTCGCCGAAGGCGCAGCGCACGACCTCGGCGGCGGTCCAGGCACCGATGCCCGGCAGCGACCGCAGCCGGGTCGTCGCCTCCGCCGCCGAGGTTGCGGCATCCAGCCAGCCGGCGCGGGCCGCGGCGCGGCGGATGACGTCGGCGCGACGCCGCTCGACGCCGAGCGGATGGAAGGCGTGGTAGGGGAGCGATGCCAGCGTCGACGGCAGCGGCGGCAGGAGCAGGTCGCCTGGGCCGGGTGCCGCCTCGCCGTGGAGCCGCAGGAGCGCGGCGTAGGCGCGGAAGGCCTCGGTGCCGGTGACCTTCTGCTCGAGGATCGACGGCAGCAGGGCGTGGAAGACGCGCCGCGTCTGCGGCAGCCGGAGCCCAGGGTGGGAGCGCTCCAGCCGGCGCAGCACCGGATGGGCCGCGACGAACGCCTCGGGCCGATCCGCCTCACCGACGAGGAGGGCAGCGCCGTCGAGGGCGTCCGCCGCGCCGGGACCCCACGCGGTGGCGTCGAGGCGGGTCGGTGCGGTGAGGCGCAGCCGCAGCGTGGCCGGTCCGGCGGGCGTGCGGAACGCGAGCCATGCCTCGCGGCGCCTGAGCCGGATCGTGCGGTCGGCGCGGCCGTGGGCCAAGGGCCCGAGCGTCGTCGCCAGGTCGAGCGGGCCTCGCAGGTCGAGCCCGCGCTCGATCACCGTCGCATCGAGAGCAGCAGCGGCGCCGCGCCCGCCTGCGTGGCCTCGAACTCGGAGCGGCTGCGCATGTTCCGATAGCCCTCGGACACGGCAATCTGGGCGCACGCCGCACCGAGCGAGCCGCCGGGGCCGGGCAGGAGGACGACGTCCGGTGCGTATTCGCGGAGCGCGACGCGGAGGCTGGTGGCGAAGTCGTAGGTGGCTGCGCCCTGGCCGTGCAGCGAGTGCTCGGCGAGCAGTGCAGGGTCGGTCGACCACGGCGTGAACCGGGTCCCGCGTCCGTCGATGAGCGTCACGTTCGGCCGGTCCCAACGCAGGTCGGCGAGCCGCGTCGCCGCCTCGTCGGCCACCGCGGCGCGGAGGGGCGTATGCCAGGCGTCCGCGCTGGCGAGGCGCAACGGGTAGTCACGCTCGGCGACCTGCACCGGTGGGAGCCTGGCGGCGAGGGTGTCGATGCCGTCCGAGGTTCCGGCGACTACGGCGAACGCGCCGAGGTCGATCGCCAGCGCGGCGCCGCCGTTGGCCTCGTCGAGCGCGTCGCGGAGGCCGACGATCCGCTCGGCGGCAGGCTCCCATGCCTCGTCGGTCAGCGGGTAGATGAGCTCGGCCGGCGGGGTGTCGCCGAAGAGCGGCGCTTCGGCGGCGGCGGCCATCTCCTGGACGAGGCGGAAGGCGTCGTCGAACCCGAGCGCCCCGGAGGCGGCCAGGGCCGTGTACCAGCCGGTCGAGTTGGCGACCACCACGACGACCTCGTGGTCGTCCGCGATGCGCTCGGCGTCGAGGAGGCTGCACAGGAAGACGAGCGGCCACCCGTTCGTCGGGCGCAGATGAACCGATGGGTCGAATCGAGCCGCGCCGTCGACCTCGGTCAGTGGCTGGAGGCCGGCGGCCGCGCGCAGCTCGTCGGCGCGACGGACCCAGGGGTGTCTGCCCGGCAGCGATCCGAGCGACGGCGGCCCGTACGAGCCGCGACCCGGGAAGGCGACGGCGGCGCGCGTCATGATCGCGCGGCCGCCTGGCGGCGCCTGGGCATCGCCGCGACGGCGGCGGCCACGATCTGGTCGACACCGACCAGCACCGCCGACGTCGCAGGGCCGAGCGGGACGAAGGAATCGACGGCGCGCACGGAGCCGAGGCGCTTCGCGACCTTGTGCTCGGCGAGGTCGGCGATGATCGCGTCGGCCACGCCGCCACCGGTGGCGCGGCACTCGTCGACGACGACGACCGTGCCGATCCCGCTCGCCTGGGCTCGAATGGCATCGGTCGGCAGCGGGTTGAGCCACCGCAGGTCGAGGACACGCGCGCGCAGGTCGTGCTCCTCGGCGAGGCGCTTGGCCGCCTGGAGGCTGAGGCGCAGGCCGTTGGCGTAGCTGATCAGCAGCAGGTCGGCGTTGTCATCGGTCTCGCCATGCAGGCCGACCTCGCCGGGCAGGAGCAGGTCCGGCGGCGCGGGATAGGTGGTCAGCCAGCCGTCGTCGCCATCGGCGTGGAGATCCTTCTCGTGGTAGAGCGCGATCGGCTCGAGGAAGATGACCACGCGGCCGTCCTCCGCGGCCATCGCGATGGCCCCTCGCAGCATGCGCGCCGCGTCGTCGCCGCGGGCAGGAGCGGCCAGCACGACGCCTGGGATGTCGCGCAATGCGCCGACGCTGTTGTCGTTGTGGAAGTGGCCGCCGAAGCCCTTCTGGTAGGCGAGGCCGGGGACGCGCACGACCATCGGATTGCGGAACTGGCCGGAGCTGAAGAACTGGAGCGTGGCCGCCTCGCCGCGCAGCTGGTCGATCGCGTTGTGGACGTAGGCGAGGTACTGGATCTCCGGCACCGGCAGGAGGCCGATGTGCGCCGCGCCCTGCGCGATCCCCAGGATGCTCGTCTCGTCCAGCAGCGTGTCGAAGACGCGGGCAGCGCCGAACCGCCGCTGGAGGCCGTTGGTGACGTTGTAGACGCCGCCCTTGCGCCCGACGTCTTCCCCGAAGACGAGGAGCTCCGGCCGGCGGAGCAGCTCGTCGGCAAGCGCGGCGTTGATGGAGCCCGCGAGGGTGCGCGCGTTCGGCGACGCGGACGCCTCCGGCAGGGTCTCGCCGAACGACGCGCTGCGCTCCTCGGCGGTCGCGAGCGGGGTCTCGCCGCGTGATCGGACGCGGTCGGGGTGATCCGGCGCGAGCGGCCCGACGACCTCCTCGGTCGTCTGCAGCTGCGGGCGACGCGCGGCCTCCTCGGCCACGGCCATGACCCGATCGCGCGTCTCCCGGACGAGGTCGCGGAGCTCGTCGGGCGTTGCCGCACCGAGCTCGACCAGGCGCCGCGCGTTGCGGACGAGCGGGTCGCGCGCCTCGACCTCCTCGATCTGCGGGATCGACCGATAGCTCGGCTCGGCGTCGCTGCCGGCATGCCCCCACAGGCGGACCGTGCTCAGGTGGAGGAAGGCCGGCTGGCGCGTGGAGCGGACGTGGGCGATGGCGCCCTCGACGGCGGCCCAGGTCTCGTCGATCTCACCATTCGCCCGCGTGTAGGCCAGGTGCGGCATCGCGCCGAAGGTCGACTCGATCCAGCCGTCGGGTGTGGGCACGCTGATGCCGGTGCCGTTGTCCTCGCACACGAGCAGCAGCGGCATCGGCAGGCCCATGCGCACGGCGTAGCGCGCCGTGTTGATCGCGGCGAGTGCCGTGGCGTGGTTCGCGCTCGCGTCACCGAAGGAGCAGACGACGACGGCGTCCTCGGGCAGGCCGATGCCGACCCCGATGCGCTTGGCGCGCGCGAGGCTGAA
The DNA here is from genome assembly GCA_963844415.1 of uncultured Chloroflexia bacterium. Classification (GTDB taxonomy): domain Bacteria; phylum Chloroflexota; class Limnocylindria; order QHBO01; family QHBO01; genus JACDBZ01. Next base: position 99,608 of record CAWJOA010000009.1, on the reverse strand, counting down.
GGCGAGGCCCATCGCCTTCGGCAGGTGGCTGGCGATCGTGCTCGTCTGAGGCGGGATCCACAGCGCTCGGCTGCCCCACACCTTGTGGCGTCCCTGGGCGATCGGGTCCTCGCTCGAGGCGACGACGCCGAGCAGCGTGTCGAGCACGGGCGTGCTGCCCGCGTGCTGGCGAGAACGAGCCAGGACGAAGCCGCCCGATCGGTAGTGGAGGAATGCCGGGTCGTCGACGCGAAGCTGCGCACCGATGACGGCGTTGTCCTCGTGGCCGGCGGAGCTGATCGTGTAGAAGCTGCGTCCGGTCTTCTTCAGCTCACGCGCTGCGACGTCGATCTGACGCGACGCGAGCTGGTCCTCGAAGAGCCCGAGCGCCGTCGCGGCGGTCAGGGTCGTGCCGGGATGGAGGGCCGCGTGCGGGGCAAGCAGCGTGGCGGCCGGCTCTGCGCCGGCGAGGTAGGTGTCGAGGCGGTTTTCGACGATCGCGACGCGATCCCAGGTCATTCAGCGGATCCGGCTTGGAAGTCGTGGTGGGGCTCGGGGGCAGGCCCATGATAGCGCCGAGGCTCACAGGACCGTCAGGAGCACCCGAATTCGGGGGAAGTCACCGCCACCGGTGGCTGCCGCGGTGACCCCGGCGAGCAACAGCTGGGCCGCGAGGGCCACGATCGGCGACCAGATGAGCGGGTTGCGGAGACGGCGTGGAAGCATCGTCGGGAACCTCCTGCGCGCCGTCGCTGGACCCTGCGCCCGCGTCCCGGCGCACCCCGTATGGGACTCCAGCGCCGCTTACCAGCGGCTTACCAGCCGCTTACCGGAGCCGGCTACGAAGCGCCGAGCGAGATGAGGACGATACCGGCCAGCGCCAGGACGACGCCGACCTGCCCCAGCCGGGTCAGTCGCTCGTTCAGCACGAAGCGCGCGAGGAGCATCGTCACGACCGGATAGAGGCCGATGAGCGCGGCGGCCAGGCCGACGTGCATCCCCTCGCGGGCCACGACGTACAGCGCGTTGCCGCCGACGTCGAAGAGGCCCGCCACGGCGACCAGGCCGACGGGGACGATCGAGCGGTCGAACCCGCGCACGGCCACCACGACCGCCGCCAGCGCCGCGGACATCGCGCGACTGAAGACGAGGGCCCACAGCGGATCGCCCCTCGTCGCCGCGATGTCCAGGAGGACGTACCACGCTCCGAAGCCGATGGCCGCCGCTCCCGCGAGGGCCAGTGCCGTGCGCCCCATCTCGTCGCGCGAGGCGCCGCCGGCGGCGGCAGCGGCCGCGGCGACGCAGGCGACACCGATCAGCTGGACCGGCGACGTTGAGGAGCCGGCGAGCGCCGCGGCGAGCAGGGGCAGGACCAGCGACCCGGCGCCGGCGAGCGAGGTGACGAGGCCCATCGCCCCGATCGCCATGCCCCGGTACAGCGTGGCCAGCCCCACCATTCCGGCCACTCCGGCCGCCAATCCGACGAGCACGGCGTCGAGCGACGGCAGCGGCGGTCGGAGGATGACGAGGCCGACGAGCAGCGCGACGAGCCCGGTGGCGTGCGCGCCGGCGACGACGACGAGCGCGCCCGCCCGGCGTGCGGCGAAGGCGCCGGTGAAGTCACCGGCGCCGAACGAGACCGCGCCGAGCAGGCCGGCCAGGACTCCGGTCGGGGTCATCGGTCAGCGCGATCCACGGCTCGACTGTAGCCGCCACGCGCACCGCGGTCCTGATCCCTTCGTCCGGTGCGCACCGCTCCGCGGCGTCGTACTCTTGTGCCGTCGTCCGGCCACCCGAGCGTCGGGCCGTCACACAGGGGAGACACGCACACGTGACCACCTCACAGCCCGTCGCGAGGGTGCCCGTCTGGCGCGTCGCCATCGTCGGCGTCGTCGCCGTCCTCGCGGTCGGCATCGGCATCGCCCTGGGCGGGTTCCTGCTCTCGGGGCGAACCGCGGCGATCGGCAGCGGCGCGAGCTACGTTCCCGCGACCGCGCCGCTCTACGTCGAGGTCCGCCTCGAGCCGTCGGAGACGCAGGATGCTGCGCTGCGCGAGTTCCTGGGAGCCTTCCCCGAGATCGAGGGGATCGACCTCGGCCAGCCGCTCTACGGCCAGCTCACCGCCATGCTCGACGAAACCCTGGCCGCTGAGGGGACCGAGCTCAGCTGGGCCGCCGACATCGAGCCGTGGTTCGATGGGCACGTTGGCGTCGCGATGCTCGACTTCCAGGCCGCGGCACTGGATCCGACGATGATGGATCCCGAGATAGCGGACATCCCCTCCGCGGTCGTCCTGTTCGGTGTCGACGACCCCGCCGCGGCACAGTCGTCGATCGATCGCATCATCACCGAGTCCGAGGCACCGGTCACGTTCGGTCAGCAGGAGCACGCCGGCGTCACGATCCACGTCGACGAGGCGTCCGGCACCTCGTACGCCCTCACCGATGACCAGCTGCTCTTCGCGCCGGCGGTCGACGACATCGTCGCCGCCCTCGACGCGCACGCGAGCGGCTCCACGACGCTCGCCGAGGCGGGCTCGATCACGAGCCTGACCGATGCGCTTCCCACCGAGTGGCTCGTCTTCGGCGTCTACGACTACACCGACGTGCTCACCGGCGCGCTCGAGGGCAGCGGCGCCCTCGGCCTCAGCGGAGACCTGTTCGACAACCTGCCGCTGCGCGGCGCGATGGCACTCACCGTCGACGGCGATCGCGTCAGCCTGCCGACGGTCAGCGATCCGCCATCCGGACCGTTCACCGTCACGAACGCGGATCGCGGCCTCGCCGACGAGGCCCCCGGCGATGCCCTCTACTACGCGGAGGGTGGCAACGTCGGCGCCTCGCTCGGCGGCGTCATCGGCTCACTGAAGGAGTCGGTGGGTGCCATGCCGGAGGGCGCCGATCAGCTCGAGATGGTCGAGGCCGCCCTCGGCGGCAACCTCGAGGACCAGGTTGCCTGGATCGGCGACATGGCGACCGTCGCCGGCTACGACGGTGAGCAGCCCTGGGGCGGCGCGATCATCGTGCCGACCGACATGGAGGAGGCTCGCCGCACGATGGGCCAGCTGTCGACTTTCGCCGGCCTCGCGACCCTGGACCCGTCGATCGGGATCGCGGTCGAGGAGCGCGACGTCGACGGCTTCGAGATCACGAGCCTGCGCTGGAGCGACCCGAGCCGGCCCACCGAGCCGCCGCCATCCGACATGCCGGTGCCGTTTGCGCCGGGCGAGGTGGTGGTCGAGTGGACCGTGACCGATGACCGGGTGCTGCTCGGCGTCGGCGATCGGTTCGTGGAGCTCGTGCTCGGGCAGGACGCAGCCGGCTCTCTTGCCGAGGAACCGCGATTCAGCGACGCGGTGAACGAGCTCGGAGGCTCGAGCAACGCCGGCCTGACGTGGGTCGACCTGCGCGGCGTGCGCCTCGCCATCGAGGCCGTCCTTGGCGAGCTCGATCCGGCGGCGTTGGAGAGCTATCGGTCCGACGTCCTCCCATGGCTCGAGCCGCTCGACCGGCTCGTGACCGTCACACGCGTCGAGGGCGACCTCCTCCACGGCGACTCGGTCCTGCTCGTCGAGTGACGCTCCCGGCGGGCCTCCGCCCGCTGCCGGGCGAGGTGCCCGCCGGCGTCGTGGAGGCCTCGGCGTACCTGCGTGGGGCCGGCGTCGAGCCGATGGCCTGGAGCAACGGGCCCGGCGACGGCTACGCCCCGCACGATCACCCGTACACGAAGCTGCTCGTGTGCGCCGAGGGCTCGATCACGTTCCTGGTCGGGGACGACGACGTGCCCGTCGAGCTCCAGGCGGGCCAGGGCTTCGAGCTGCCGCCGCACACCCGGCATGCGGCCGTCGTCGGACCGGCGGGATGCACGTGCGTCGAGGGACACCGCCGCTAGGCGCGCGTCCGGACGGCCGCCGCGGCGGCGCGAGCCTCCACCTCGAACCGGTTGTCGCGGTACCAGCGGCCGCCGGCGCGACGCGCCGTCAACGACGCGGCCAGGTAGGCGATCGGGTAGCGCCACCCCATCCGGGCCCATTGGCGGACGTGCTCGAGCTCGTGCTCGAGCTCGTCATCGGTCAGCTCGCGCCAGGCAAGGATCGTGTGCCCGAGCGTGATCGCCAGCCAGTCGGGCAGGGCGAGTCCGCCGAGCCGGCGCAGCCATGGCCAGGTGACGACGCGATGCCGGGTCAACGGTCCGGATCGGGGTGGAGCAGAAGATCGGGGCGGGAGCCCCATCGGTCCAGGAATCGATAGAAGTTGCGCTTGCTGAGGCGGTCGCGCTCCTCCTCGGGCAGGGACGCCCAGCCGCGATGCTCGTGCCGCGTGAGCGGCAGCGGGTCGGTCCGGACCGCCGTCCAGCCGGCGTCGCGCACGGCGAAGCTGAGGTCGAGGTCCGCGTTGCGGTAGAAGCGGAAGCGGCGGTCGAATCCGCCGACGGCGCGCAGCGCCTCGCGGCGGATCGCGAGGCAGTAGGCCTCGACCGCGTCCACCGGCCCCGGCGGCGCCTCGGTGAACTCGCGTGCGTCGCCGCTCGTCACGCCCCACCCGCCCGCGATCCCGACGGCCGGATCCTCGAACGCGGCGACGAGCGGCGTGACGAAGTCGCCGGTCGGCTCCAGCGAGGTGTCGAGCAGGATCGTCACCGCGCCGCGCGAATGGCGCATCCCCAGCGTCCGCGCGTCGGCCCAGCCGAGGCGGTCGGCGCTGTCGAGGACGACGGGCTCGAGCGGCAGCGAGACCGATGCGAGCGTCCCCGCCAGAGGCTCGGCGGGCGCATTGGCGACGATCACCAGCTCCCAGCTCGTCGCGGGCGGGTGGGCGGCGAGGCCACGGAGGAAGCGCAGCAGGTCGCCGGGGTGATCCTCGGCGGCGAGCTGGACCGAGGCCTCGACGGTTGGCTCGTCGTCGATCGGGTCGGCCTCGGGCTCCCGGACGAGGATCGGCCGAGCCGTCGATCGCCCGCCGGCGTCCTGCACCTCCCAGCCGAGCGACGCGATCCGGTCGCGCAGCTCATCGGCCCGCTCGAAGTCGCGTTCCTCGCGTGCCGCGGCCCGCTCGTCGAGCAGCCGGCGGACGTCGTCCGGGACCGAATCGGGGGGCATGAACGGAAGTACTCCTGGCATTGACCTGAACGTACCGGGCGGCTGGAGAGCACCGCAACCGTACTATCCGGCCACGAGCCGCACCGACCGCACAGCGCCCGTTGCGGACGGCCCGGCGTTCAGTGCCCACGAAAAGGACGAACAGCCAGCCATGATGACGAACGAGGTCGGGAAGCTGCTCACGGCGGCCGAGGTCGCCGAGATGCTGCACCTCCACGTGAACACGGTCAAGCGCCTTGGCGATCGCGGCGAGCTCCCCTTCTTCCGGGTCTGCAAGCGCGGCGATCGTCGATTCCGCTACGACGACGTGATCGACTTCCTCCACCGGGCCAAGTAAGCCCGGTCATTGCATGCTCCCGGCGTCACGCCGGGCGCCGCCCTTGCCAGGGGTGCGGTAACGACCGCCGAGGTGCCAATCTCTCGGCGGTCGTTTCCATGTCCCGCATAATCCGCGGCGATGGCTGACGACCCGACCCAGCGCCTCGACGAGTCCCGCCGGCTCCTCGACGGCGGAGACCCCGACGAAGCGACCCGCATCGCCGACACCCTGACCGGGCATCCCGACCCCGACGTCTCCGGGGAGGCGTGGCTGATCATCGGCACCGCCCGCTACCGGACCGATGACGAGCCCGGCGCCCTCGAGGCCTGGCGCTCGGCGGCCGCACGAGGTGGGCGGGGCGCGTGGCTGGGCTGGCGCAGCGTGGCCGAGCAGCTCGTCCGCGACGGGGACCTCGATGGCGCCGTCGAGGCCTACCGCGAGGCGGACCGGCGCGCGCCCCCCGCCGAGCGCGGCGCGATCGCCAACCGCATCGCCTGGCTCCTCAAGGAGACGGGCCACGACTTCGCCGCCCGGCGCCAGTTCAACCGCGCCCGTGGCGCGTACGCCACCCACGTCCCGTTCGTCACGTACACGATCATCGCCATCTGCGTCGTGCTCTTCGTCATCGACGCGATCCTGACGAGCGGCCAGACGCTCAGCGGCGGCCTCTTCGGCGGCGGGGTCGGGCCGATCGGCGAGAACAACCTCATCAACGCCTTCGCGGTCGCCGACGGCGAGTGGTGGCGCATCTTCACCAGCGCCTTCATCCACCTCGGGCCGATCCACCTCGCCTTCAACATGTTCGTCCTCTACCAGTACGGCTCGCTGGTGGAGCGCATGTACGGACCGATCGAGTACACGGTCATCTACCTGCTGTGCGCCGCCGGCGGCAGCGTGCTCACGATCCTGGTCGATCCGGTCCAGTCGGCGGCCGGCGCATCGGGCGCGATCTTCGGCCTGGTCGGCCTGCTGTTCGTCGTCTCGCGCCGCCACCACGCCGTCCTCGGTCGCGAGGCGCGGACGATGGTCGCCGGCATCGGCGGCTTCGTCGTCTACCTGCTCGTCTTCACGTTCCTGGTGCCGGGCATCAGCTGGACCGGCCACATCGGTGGCCTGCTCGTCGGTGCCGTGCTCGGCTTCTTCCTGCCACCGACCGGCGTCGCCACCCTGAGCGGGATGTGGCGCACGGCCGCCGGCGATCGGCTGAACGCGTCGATGCCGACCGCCCTGCGCGCGGTGGTCTACGTCGGCGTCGCCGCCGTGCTCGCGGTCGGCTCCTACGTCGCGGTGGATCGCCTCTTCGTCTGAACCGGCGCGCCGCCCGGCACGGCGCATGCGATCCTGACCGGCATGTGCTTCGACGACGACGCCCGACCACCGCTCCCGCCGATCCGCGGCGGGGCCATCGATGCCCGCGACCTCCGCCTCACGAGCGGCGACGGGACCGAATTCGCCGCTTACGCGGCTCGTGCCGAGCGGCCGAGCGGCGCCGGCATCGTGATCATCCCGGACGTCCGCGGGCTCAGTCCGTACTACGAGGAGCTGACGCTGCGCTTCGCCGAGGCCGGCGTCCATGCCGTGACCATCGACTTCTATGCCCGCAGCGCCGGGGCCGAGAAGCGGTCCGCCGACTTCGAGTACGAGCCGCACGTCCTCCAGCTCGATCCGGCCTCCGTGGACGCCGACATTGCCGCTGCCGTGGCCGAGCTCCGCTCCGCCGACGGCGGCGCGGTCGAGCGGCTGTACACCGTCGGCTTCTGCATCGGTGGTCGGATGAGCCTGCTCCAGGCGCGTTCGGGGCTCGGCCTCAGCGGCGTCATCGGCCTGTACCCGTGGCCAACCGGGCCGCACCGCAGCGGCCTGCCCGCCCCGGCCGACGAGGCGCCGCGCTTCGGATGCCCGGCCCTCGTCATCTACGGCGAAGCCGACGCCGGCATCCCGGCCGAGGCGCGCGAGGCGTTCGATCGGGCCCTCGACGCCGCCGGCGTCGAGCACCGCACGATCGTCTACCCCGACGCGCCGCACTCGTTCTTCGACCGCAAGGCCGACGACTTCGCCGATGCGTCCGACGGCGCCTGGCGGGAGATGCTCGCGTTCATGGGCGTCGCCGCCTAGGTGTCGATCGGGTAGACCGGCACGGACGACGCCCGAGCGCGGACGACGACCCGCGTCCCGAGCTCGACCGTCGCGTTCGACGGCGTCGATGCCTCCAGCTCGAGCCCGCTCGCGCCGCGCAGGACGTGGTGCACCTCCGAGCCGTGGAAGACGCGGCGGACGACGGTCAGCACGGTTTCCGGTGGCGGCTGCGGGGCCAGGCGCTCGACCACCTGCATGACGAGCTGCTCGGGGCGGAGCAGGACCTCGGCTCGCGATCCGTCGGCCAGGCCGCCGTCGCCGGCTCGCGAAGCGGCCGGCCAGGGTGACGACCTCGCCGTCGCGAACCTCGCCGGCGAGCAGATTCGCCTCGCCGACGAACCCGGCCACGAATCGGTTCACCGGGCGCAGGTAGAGCTCGTCCGGCGTCGAGATCTGCTCGATGCGACCGGCGCGCATCACCGCCACTCGGTCGCTGATCTCGAGCGCCTCGGCCTGGTCGTGGGTGACGAGCAGCGCGGTCGCGCCCGCGCGCCGCAGGATCTCGCGGACCTCGATGCGGAGCTCGGAGCGCAGGGTCGCGTCGAGGCTGCTGAACGGCTCGTCGAGCAGGATCAGCGTCGGGTCCGGTGCCAGCGCCCGCGCCAGCGCGACGCGCTGCTGCTGGCCGCCGGAGAGCTCGTGCGGCATCCGGCGCTGGAGCCCGGAGAGGCCGACGAGCGCGACCATCTCGGCGGTTCGCTCGTCCCGGCCACGACGCGGCAGTCCGAAGCCGACATTCCCGGCCACGTCGAGGTGCGGGAAGAGCGCCGACTCCTGGAACACCATCCCGACGCGACGCTCCTCTGGCGCGAGCCACGTGCCCGTGCCGACGACGACGCGCCCACCGATCTCGACGCCGCCGGTGTCGGGGTGCTCGAAGCCGGCCACGAGCCGCAGCAGGGTCGTCTTGCCGCACCCCGACGGGCCGAGCACGGCCAGGAACTCGCCGCGGCGCACGTCCAGGTCGACGGCGTCGACCGCGACGATCTCGTCGTAGCGCTTCGTGAGGCCCGACGCGCGGAGCGCGAGCTCGGTCGGTGCGGCCATGGCGCGCATTGTGACCGCGGTCATCGGTCCCGCTCGAAGCGGAGGACGAGCCCGAGCGAGATCGCGGCAACCGCCAGCATCAGCAGCGCCGGAGCGGCCGCGCGGGTGTAGAAGCCCTCGCTCGTGGCGCTCCAGATGCGGATGGCAAGCGTGTCGAACCCGGTCGGCGCAAGGAGGATCGTGATCGGCAGCTCCTTCATCGCGGTCAGGAAGACGAGGGCGCCGGCCGCGGCGAGGCCGGGGCGAACGATCGGCAGCGTCACGTCGCGCAGGACGGCGGCTGGGCGCCGACCGAGCGTACGCGCCACCTCCTCGAGGCGTGGGCTGACCGCCAGCAGCGAGCTGCGCGTGATGCCGAGCGCCTCCGGCGCGAAGCGGACGACGTAGGCGACGAGGAGCAGCGCCATCGTCTGGTAGATGAGCGGCAGGTATCGGGCCGCCACGAACACGAACGCCAGGCCGATGACGATGCCGGGGAGCGCGAAGCCGGCGTATGTGGCGCGCTCGACGATCGCGCCGATCCGCCCGCGATGGCGCACCGCCAGCACCGCGACCGGGATGGCGGCCGCCACCGCCAGCACCGCGGCGAGGCTCGAGGCCACGACCGAGTTGAGCGTCGCGTCGAGCACGAGGCGCGCCGTCTCTCCGGCGGCAAGGCCGCGCGCGAGCCAGTAGCCGATCGTCAGCAGCGGCACGACCAGGGAGAGGCCGACGACGGCCGCGCAGAGTGCCAACGCGGGCCATCGCCACGCCCCGAGGGCGACGCGCCGCGGCGTCCGTCGGACGCCCTCGGTCCGGTAGTAGGCGGCGCGCCCGCGGAGGCGGGACTCGGCCAGCAGGATCGCCCCGGTGCAGGCGACGAGCAGCAGCGCCAGGACCGCGGCCAGGGTCGGGTCGAAGCTGGCGCGGTACTGGATGTAGATCGCGCGGGTGAGCGAGTCGAACTGGAGGAGGCTGACGGCACCGAAGTCCGAGAGGGTGTAGAGCGCAACGAGCAGGGCTCCGGCGACGAGCGCCGGGCGGAGCTGTGGCAGCGTCACGGCAACGAACGTGTCCCACGGCCCGCGGCCGAGGGAGCGGCTCACCTCCTCGTACGCGGCGTCGAGGCGCAGCAGCGCGCCGCGCGCGCTGAGGACGACGTACGGGAAGCTGAAGAGCGTCAGGGTCAGGGCAGCGCCCGGGAAGCCGTACAGCTCAGGCAGCCGCTCCACGCCGAACGGCTCGAGCAGCGACTGCAGCGCGCCCCGCGGGCCGAAGGCGGCGATGACCGCGAACCCCCCGACGTAGCTCGGGACGACCAGCGGCAGCGCGGTCAGGATCGTCCACGCTCGCCGGCCGGGCAGGTCGGTCCTCGTCGTCAGCCACGCGATCGGCAGGCCGATGAGCACCGATGCCGCGGTGACCACCGCGGCCAGCCCCAGCGTGCGGGCGAGGACGGCGAGCGTGCGGTCACGGAACAACAGCTCGAGCGCCGGCTCACCCCCGGAGGTGGCGATCACGACGAGGTACGCGACGGGCACCACCCCGAGCGCGGCGACGAGCACCCCCGCGCCCACCAGCCAGGCCGGCGGGGCGGGGGTGCGGGGACGCGGTCGGGTGGGAGCCGCGGTCGCCATCGGCCAGAAGGCTACAGGGCGCCAACCTCCCCGAGCAGCTCGAGGGTGCCCTCGAGGTCCGACAGCTCCGAGAGGTCGATGTCCGGCGTCCCGATCTCGTCCAATGCCGGGAGCGCCGGATCGGTCGCGACGCCGTCGATGAGCGGGTACTCGTAGGTTCCCTCGGCGAAGTACGCCTGCGCCTCCTCGGACAGGAGGTAGTCGAGGAACGCGGCCGCCCCGTCGGGATTCGCCGCGGTGGCGAGGATGCCGGCGCCGGCCACGTTCACGAGCGCGCCGGGGTCGCCATCGGTCAGGAAGTGGTTCGCGGCCGCGGTGTCGGGCTCCTCGGCGAGGCGCTGGTGGAGGTAGTAGTGGTTGATGAACGCCACGTCGACCTCGCCGGCAGCCACGCCCTCGAGCGCCGCCCCGTTGCTGTCGTAGACCATCGGATCGTTGGCCTGGATGCCCTCGAGCCATGCGCGCGCGGCATCCTCGCCCTCGATGACGCGCAGCGCGGTCACGAAGGCCTGGAAGGAGCCGTTGGTCGGCACCCAGCCGATGCGGCCGCTCCACTCCGGATCGGTGAAGTCACCGATCGAGTCCGGCAGGTCGTCGGCGGAGAGCGCTTCGGTGTTGTAGGCAACCACCCGAGCTCGTCCGCTCACGCCGACCCACTCGCCGGACTGCGAGCGGAAGCGCTCGTCGACCCGGCCGAGCACGTCGTCGGACAGCGAGGTCAGCAGGCCCTCCTCGGCGACGGCGCCGAGGGCACCGGCGTCCTGGGAGAAGAGCACGTCGGCCGGGGAGTTCTCACCCTCGGTCAAGATGAGGTTCGCCATCTCCGCCGAGTCGCCGTAGCGGGCCTCGACCTCGATGCCGGTGGCGTCGGTGAACTGCTCGAACAGCGGGGCCGACGAGCTCCTCGCTGCGGCCGGAGTAGACGACGATCGTCCCACCGTCGGCCGGCGACGGGGACGTCGCGGGCGACGAGCAGGCAGCGGCGATGGCTGCGACCACCGCCAGGGGCAGGAGTCGGCGGAACTGAACGGTCAAGTGGGGGGTCTCCCTTGCGGGGGCAGACCGATTGGCGGTCAGCCGTTCACGGGAGTTAAGGCTAGCCTTACGACTTTCCTTCGTCAAACCGAATCACCGACGACTCGGTCGGGATTGTGTCGTTGGATGCGGGCAGGCCGATGGCGGCCTGCCGTTCACGGGAGATAAGGCTAGCCTTACGACTTTCCTTCGTCAAACCGAATCACCGACGCCGTGGTCTCGCCGGCGCCGGGCGGTGCGTCCGGGCGCCGGGTCGAGGCGGAAGGAGCCGCCGGGGATCGAGACGCCGATGCTCCCCGGCCGCGTCGCGGCCAGGGCCGGCGGCAGGTATGACATGCGGGCGGTGGCCTCGGTCTGCCCGTACATGACGAAGAGCTCCCACCCGTTCCGCCGGCCCATCTCCGCATAGCGCCGCACGTCTTCCGGATCGAGGCGTCCGCCCGCCTGGGTCACGTAGCGCAGGTGCGGCAGGTCCATCTCGGCGAACCGAATCCTGTCGAGGAGGTCGAACGTGTACGGCACACCCGCGAAGGACGTCGCGCGGGTCCGCCGGAACGCGTCCCAGAACTCGGGCTCGATGACCGAGCGCTCGGTCAGGACCAGCGACGCGCCGCGGGCAAGGTGGCTGTTGATGACCGAGAGGCCGTAGCAGTAGCCCATCGGCAGGGAGGTGATGGCCCGGTCCGTCTGAGCCGATGTCGAGTACGAGGCTACCGAGTCGGGGGATTCAGCCGTCGGGGTGCGCGCCGCCCTCGCCGAGGTCCTCGGCGGTGAGGACCGCATCGGCCCAGTGGTCGTGCATCCAGCCCAGGTGCTCCCAGCGGGAGTCGACGATCCGCATCGTGTCCCAGGCGGGCATCTCCTGCTGCTCGATGATCGTCATCCTGGCGGGGTCGACCTCGTAGACGTGGTCGAAGCGCTGGATCACGTCGTCGGTGATGCGCCTCGCCTCGGGTGGGCGCTGGGCGCCGAGCCGGAAGCCGATCATCGGAACGGGCTCTCGTCGATGCCGTAGGCGCGATCGAGCTCGTACTTGCCCGGGTTCATGATGTTATTCGGGTCGAGCGCGGCCTTGATCTTCATCATCACGTCGAACCCGCCGCCCATCTCGACCGGCACGAGCTCAGCGTCGCCCTCGCGGGTGGCGCCATGGCAGGCGGTGATCGAGCCGCCGTGGTCGAGCGCGACCTGCGCGATCTCGCGCTTGCACTGCACCCAGTCCGGCCAGTTCTCCTCCGAGAGCTTCTGCTCCCAGATGCCGATGTCGATCTCCGTCAGGTAGTCCCCCCACGGCTTGTAGGCGCCGTTCGTGTAGGCGAACATGCCCCAATCGTCGAGGATTCCCGTCTTCTCGGCGTAACGTGCCGCGATGGCGTGCCACTTCTCCATCACCGCCGGCAGCTGGCTGTAGTTGATCGATGCGTCCTCGCAATGCCAGCTCATCGGCACGACCTCCCCGGTCGCAAGCCGCCCATGGAGCGGCGTGGCGTAGCGATCGTGACGCGAGGCCCAGTCGCCCGAGCTGATCTCGTCACCGAGGTAGGTGCCGCCCGACTCGCGACCGATGCGCATGATCCGTCGCGCCGCCGGCTCGACCTCGTCGCGGGTCCCGTACATCGCCGTCGCCACGACCGCCTTCACGTGGTCCGGGCGCGGGATGTAGGCCTCGTCGTCGCGGCGCAGGTAGCGGAGCTTCCACTCGTCGAAGAGGACGACGCCCGCAAGGGTGGCGAGCCCCGACGTCGCCAGCGCGCCGGTCGACTCCCACGCGGCGGCGTAGGACGGGTAGTGGAAGAAGGCGGCGAACTCGACCTCGGGACGCGGCACGAGCTCGAGGGTCGCCTCGGTCACGATCCCGAGGGTGCCCTGGTGGCCCATGAACAGGTGCTTGAGCTGGTAGCCCGTGCTGCTCTTGCGGATCTTGCGGCCGCCGCCGTCACCGACCTCGATGATGTCGCCGGTGGGCAGCACGATCTGGAAGCTGATGACGAGGTCGCGGGTGTGCCCGTATCGGCCACCGATGAGCGACCAGCCGCTGGTGCCGATGCGCCCGCCGACGAGCGAGCACGGGTAGCTGGCGGGGTCGTCGGGGAACATCACCTCGTGCTTCCGCAGCTCCTCGTTGAGCTTGAGCATGTTGATGCCGGGGCCGACGGTCACCGTGCGGTCGACGAGGTCCACCTCGTGGATCTGGTTCATGCGCTTGACGTCGACGACGATGCCGCGCTTCAGCGGCAGCGCACCGTCGTTGAGGCCGGTGCCGCCGGCGCGCGGCACGACCGGGATCCGCTCGCGGTTGGCGAGCTTGACGACCGCGCTGACCTGCTCCGCGGTGCGCGGCAGGACGACGAGGTCGGGGACGTACTCCGCCCAGCGGTGGACTGGGAACGGGGCCGGCACGCGGGTGCGGTTGAAGCGGGCCGCCTTGCCGGTCAGCACGCCCTCGTCGCCGAGGATGGCGCGCAGCTCGTCGACCACGCCATCGCGGATCTCGACGAACGTGGTCACGCGACGACCCCCTGCTGCGGGCCGGCGGCGCCGTTCACGCCGCGCGGGTCGAGCCCGGCCGACTCGGCCACGAGCTCCATGAGGTCGCGCACGTCGATCTGTTGCTCCGCGCCGGCGGCCGACAGCGGGCGCTCGGACCAGACGCAGGCCGACACGAGCGTGTCGACCTCGAGCTCCTTGGCGCGCGCCACGCGGCGACGGCTGATCTCGGCGGTGATCTCCGGCTTCTCGATGGCCAGGCCCGCGCCGGCGCCGGAGCAGTACGACCACTGCGTGACGTGGTCGACGTCCTTGAAGGTCAGGCCGGGGATGGCGCGCAGAATCTCGCGCGGCGACGCGTGGATCCCCTTGCGCTTGTTGAGCCGGCACGGGTCGTGGTACGTGACCGTGCGCTCGATCGGCTTCGTCAGGGTCAGCTTGCCGTCGCGGATCAGCTCGGCCACGAGCTCGGTGATGTGGACGATCTCGAACTCGTAGTCCGGCCCGAAATAGTCGACGTAGTCCTCGGTGAAGCTGATGTAGTCGTGCGGGTCGAGGGTGATGATCCGCTTCGCCCCGTAGCTGCGCCAATCGGCGACGTTGTGCTCCGCCAGCTGGCGACCGGCATCGGGGTAGCCCATCTCGGCGGCGGGGCCACCGCAGCACCACTGCTCGCGCATGAGGCCGAACTCGACGCCGGCCGTGCGCAGCAGCTGGGCTGTCGAGCGCGAGACCGATGTCCGGTAGAAGGCGGCCTCGCAGTCGACGAAGAGGATCGTCTCACCGCCGATCGGCAGGTCCAGCCCCGCCGCCCAGTTCGCGACGTTCTCCTGCGAGACCGGCACGTCGAGGACCGGCTCGCTCTTCGCGTCGAGGGTGGCCTCGACCCAGCGCTTCCAGTTCGGCTGCTCGATGCCCGACTGCACGGCCAGCGCGCGCATCGCCTTGACGACCTTCACGGTCTGGGTCCGATGGCGGTAGAAGTCGCCGGTGAACAGCGTGTTCGGGCAGCGCAGCTCGCACGCGCCGCACTGGGTGCAGTGCACGTAGTCGTCGGCGACGTCCGCCACCGACAGGTTGCCCTGCTCCATCGCCACGATGTTGGCGTGGAACGCGGTCGGGGTGTGGTTCTCGTTGCGGGTCACCTGCATGACCGGGCAGACCTCGCGACAGAACTTGTGCCCGCTGCTGAAGCAGCCGTAGGCGTTGTCGCGCCACTTCTCGACGAAGTCGGCCTGGAGCCCGCCGTCGGATGCCGGGTCGTACGGGGGAGCGGTCATGCGCGCGACAACCTCTGCGCTGCGAGGGGCTGTGGGGCGGCGGGCTCCGCCGCCCCATCGGTCCAGGGTCCGGCTCAGGCCGGCATCGGCTCCTTGGCCAGCGCCGGCATGACCCGGTCACGGATCAGCCGCAGCTGGGCGTGGGTGTCGATCGCGTTCGGGACGTCGATGCCGGTGAAGGCCTTGACGAGGTACGGGTCGACGACCGCGCCGATGATGTGGTTCACGCCGGTCGAGATGATGTCCCGCTCCAGGCGCTCGACCACCTCCTCGGGCGTGCCGGCCACGCTGAACTTCTCGCCGAGCTCCGGGGTCGTGAGCTCGAGGGCCTTCGGCACGTCGCCGGCGCTGAAGGCGTCGAAGATCGGCTTCAGGTCCGCGCCCGAGATCCCGTGGCGGTTCAGCTGCTGCTCCGGCATGGCCGACAGGTAGAAGGCGGCCATGATCCGTGCCGTCTCCTTCGCCGCCGCCGAGTCCTCCATCACCGACATCACCAGCCACGCGCCGATGTCGAGATCCTGCCAGTTGCGGCCGGCCTTCTCGGCGCCCTTGCGGACGTTGTCGACCATGTACTCGTACGTCTCGCGGGACGTGCCGATGGCCTGGTGGACGCCGTCGAACAGCTCGCCGCCGACCACGAACGACCGCGGGCCGCCCATCGCGCCGAGCTTGATCGGCAGCTTCTCCTGGACCGGGCGCGCGAGCGTCCACAGCCCGGTGTGGTTGAAGAACTCGCCGTCGTGGGTCACCGCACCGGTGTCGAGGAAGGTGCGCATCACCTCGCGCGCCTCGAGGACGCGGGAGAGTGGCTTCATCCCATCGGTGTCGATGCCGTGCTGCGGCAGCATCGAGATGTTGCCGAAGCTCATGACGATCTCGGCGCGACCGTTCGTCAGCTGGTCGAGGGTCGCCGCCATCTGCACCACATGGGCGGGGTCGCGCAGGATCACGTGGGTGACGTTCGGCCCCATCCGGATCTGCGACGTCTTGTCCGCGGCGGCCGCGAACAGCAGCCACATGTCCTTCCACCACGTCTCGTCAACGGAGTAGGCGGCGTAGAAGCCGCACTCGTCCGCCGTCTTGATGATGTTGACGGACTCCTCCAGCGGGTACGCCGGAACGTGGCAGTAGCTGAACTTGACCATGCGCGCGCGCCTCCATGCAGGACCCAGGGATCACCCCCACACGCCGTGTGTCAGCCGGTATTCGGTTGGCCGAATCTCATCATGCCATCGCGGTCAACGGTCGCCCGAGGGGTGCATCGGTCTAGAATCAGCGTCCCGCCCACCCCACGGAGAACCGATGATCGACTTGTCGCTGACCGATGCGCAGCGAGAGGTGCAGCGCACCGCGCGCGCCTTCGCCGAGCGCGAGATCCTGCCGCGCGTCCGTGAGCTCGACGAGACCTCGACCTACGACCGCACGCTCTACGAGAAGATGGGATCCGAGGGGCTGCTGGGGCTGCCGATCCCCGAGCGCTACGGCGGGGCCGGGATGGACTACATCGCCTTCGCCCTGCTGTGCGAGGAGATGGAGCGCGCCGACACCGCGTTCCGGGTCATCCTCTCGGTGCACACGGGCCTGAACTCGTTGACCCTGCTCCAGTGGGGCTCGGAGGAGCAGAAGGAGCGCTACCTCGTCCCGCAGGCGCGCGGGGAGAAGCTCGCGACCTTCGGGTTGACGGAGCCCGGCGTCGGGTCGGATGCGGCCAACCTGGCGTCGACGGCGCGCCGCGACGGCGATCGGTACATCCTCAACGGCTCGAAGATCTGGATCTCGTTGGCGGACACCGCAGACCACTTCCTCGTGTTCGCCAACGTCGATCGCTCGCAGGGGCACAAGGGGATCACCGCGTTCATCGTGGAGCGCTCGTTCCCCGGGTTTTCGTCCGAGTCGCTGCACGGCAAGCTCGGCGTGCGGGCGGGGAACACCGGCATCCTCACCTTCGACGACTGCGAGGTGCCCGCGGCGAACCGCGTCGGCGAGGAGGGGGAGGGCTTCACGATCGCGATGAGCGCGATCGACCAGGGCCGGTACACCGTCGCGGCGGGGTCGGTCGGGCTGGCGGTGGCGTGCCTGGACGCATCGGTCAAGTACGCGCACGAGCGCAAGGCCTTCGGGGAGGAGATCGGCCGGCACCAGCTCGTGAAGCAGATGCTCGCGAAGATGGAGCAGGGGATCGAGGCCGGTCGCCTGCTCGTCTGGAAGGCCGGCTGGAGGAAGAACCGCGGCGAGCGCAACACGCGCGAGACCTCGCTGGCGAAGTGGTTCTGCACCGATCACGCGGTGGCCTCGGCCATGGACGCGATCCAGGTCCACGGCGCGTACGGCTACTCGAACGAGTACCCCGTCGAGCGCTACCTGCGCAACTCGAAGGGCTCGGTGATCTACGAGGGCACCTCGCAGATCCACACGCTCATGCAGGCCGACTACGTCCTCGGCTACCGCCGCGACAAGCCGCTGCGGATGCCGCAGCCTGCCTACGAAGGCGAGATGTAGCCGCCGTCAGGCGGGGGACTTGCGGCTCAGCCGCTCGGCGAGGCCACCGACGGTCAGCGCCAGGCCGAGCGCCAGGATGCCGATGGCGGCCACCAGCCGGAACGCCTCGCCGCCGAAGGCGGTGGCGAAGACGAGGTAGGCGATCACGCCACCGATGGCCAGGCCCGCGCCGATCCACTTGAAGGCGGGCGCATCGGCGATCCAGCCGGCGGCGTACATCCCGAGGCCGAGGCTGAACGGGAGGACGCTCCACAGGTAGGCCCACGCGCTCCATCGGTCCGTGAGGCTGGTGTACAGCAGCGCCGCACCGATGCCGGCCAGCATCACGCCCGGGATCACCATCCCAGCCCGCAGACGGCGGTTCGGGCCGCCGACGAGGGCGGGCACGAGGAAGAACAGCGAGAGGCCGATGATGAGGACCGGCCACCAGCGCAGGACCTCGTCGTCGACCGGGAGGCCCTGCAGGAAGTCGGCGATCGGCTCGCTGGCCAGCAGCAGGACGCCCACGACGAGCAGCAGCAGGCCCGCCAGGAGCTCGATCGTGCGACTCACGCGGCCGAGTATACGGTGGCATCATGCCGCCGATGCCCGCCCGGCCCGGGACCCGAACGCTGCTCCGCGCCCTCGGGAGGCGGCTGCCGCGGACCCGTGGGGAGCTGCGCGTCGCGGGCCTGCACGACGACGTCGTCGTTCGCCGCGATCGGTGGGGGATTCCGCACGTCGACGCCGCCGGCGACGCCGACGCATGGTTCGCGCTCGGGTTCTGCCACGGCCAGGACCGCGCCTTCCAGCTCGAGCTGCTGGCGCGTGCCGGGCGCGGGCTGCTGGCCGAGCTCCTCGGCCCGGCCGCGCTCCCGATCGACCGGCTGTCGCGGACGCTCGGGTTCCGGCGCCTCGCTCTGGCGCAGGTGAGGCTCCTCGACCGGGACGTGGTCGCGACGCTCGAGGCGTACGTCGGAGGCATCAACGCCGCGGCCGGTTGCACGCCGCGACCGCACGAGCTCGTGCTGCTGCGCGCCGAGCGGAGCGCGTGGACGATCGAGGACGTGCTGGCCTTCGAGGGCCTCCAGTCGCTGGCGCTTGGCGGCAGCTGGGACACCGAGCTGGCGCGCCAGGCGATCCTCGACGCCGACGGGCCGGAGGCGCTGGCGGCAGTCGAGCCGACCTACGGGCCGTGGCTGCCGGTCGTGGCGCCGCCCGGCGCGCGGGCCGGCGAGCCGGTGGCGAGGCTCGCGGCCGACCTCGCGCTCCTCCGGGACCTGGTCGGCGGGTCGGGTGGCTCGAACGCATGGGCCGTCGCCGGATCGCGGACGGCATCGGGCGCACCGATCCTCGCCAACGACCCGCACCTCGCACCGGGCGTGCCGCCGCCGTGGTACCTCGCCCATCTGCGCACCCCGGAGTGGGAGGTGGCCGGCGCCTCGTTCGTCGGCGGCCCGGCCTTTCCGACCGGCTTCAACGGCCATGCCGCGCTGGGGCATCACCGCCGCCTGCACCGACTCGGCCGATCTCTTCTGGGAGGAGCTTTCCGCTGATGGCGGCACCGCGCGCGGGCCGGATGGTCCGGAGCCCGTCGAGCGGATCGTCGAGACGATCCCGGTGCGGGGCGCGGCCCCGGTCGTCACCGACGTGCTCGTCACCCGGCGCGGGCCTGTGGTGACCGGC
Organism: uncultured Chloroflexia bacterium; assembly: GCA_963844415.1. Classification (GTDB taxonomy): domain Bacteria; phylum Chloroflexota; class Limnocylindria; order QHBO01; family QHBO01; genus JACDBZ01. The sequence continues at coordinate 80,447 of CAWJOA010000009.1, read as the reverse complement.
CTCCTCGACGGCGTCGGCCGAGCGCTCTCGATGCGCGCGACCTGGCTCGAGCCGGCGCCGATCCGCGGCTTCCTCGACGTCCACCGGTCGCGCGACTTCGCCGCCTTTCGCGACGCCTTCCGGGCGTGGCCCGGTCCCTCGCTGAACGTGGTCTACGCCGATGCCGGCGGGCACGTCGGCTGGCAGGTCGTCGGCACGCTGCCGCGGCGGCGCGCGGGGAACGGGATCGTGCCGCTGCCGGCCTGGGCGGCCGCTTGGGAGCGCGAGCACGTTGCCTTCGACGACCTGCCCTGGACGCTCGACCCGCCGTCGGGCTTCGTGGCCTCGGCGAACAACGCCCCGCGCGTCGACGCGCCCGACGCGCCGTTCCTCGGCGTTGACTGGCTCGACGGCTACCGCGCCGCGCGGATCGTCGAGGTGCTCGAGGGACGCTCGGACTGGGACGTCGCCGGCTCGATGGCGCTGCAGACCGACCAGGTCAGCGTCCCGTGGCGCGACCTGCGCGACATCGTGCTCGCTTCCACGGATGGCCCGATGGCCGACCTGCTGCGGGCGTGGGACGGGATCGTGGCGGCGGACTCGGCGGCAGCATCGGTCTATGAGCTGCTCGTCGCGGAGCTGGCGTGCGCGATGGCGCGGGAGGACGCGCCGAACGGGTGGCGCTGGGCGGTCGGCGGCGGGTTCGGGCGGTCGGTGCCGCGCACCTCGTTCGGGGCGCGGACGCTCAGCCACGTCGTCGGCCGGCTTCGGTCGGGACGTGGCGTTGAGCTCATTCAACCGGCGCTGGTGCGTGCCGGCGAGATCCTGCGCGACCGCCACGGGACCGATCCCGCGGGCTGGGCCTGGGGCAAGGTTCGGCCGCTGCGGCTGCACCATCCGCTCGGCGTGCGCAGGCCGCTCGACGGCATCTTCAACGTCGGTCCGGTGCCGCTCGGCGGCGACGCGAACACGCCCGCGCAGGCCGGCGTGCACCCGCTCCGACCGCTCGCGAATCCCGGGGCGATCGCCAATCACCGCTCGGTGATCGATCTCGGCGATCCCGAGCACAGCCGCTTCGTGCTCGCCGGCGGGCAATCCGGCAACCCCCTGTCACCGCACTACGCCGACCTCTTCGACCTGTGGCGACGCGGCGAGGGCGTGCCGATCGCGTGGTCTCGTGAAGCGGTCGACGCATCGACCGTGGACCGGCTGGTGCTGCGGTCGCGAGGAGCAGGACCGGGCGTTTCGACCGATGTTCAACCGCACGGTTGAGCACGGCCCGACACTCTTCCGTGAGACCGTCGACTCGAGCGGGCCGAGGACTAGCGCGCCGGCGCGGTCAGCAAGACGAGGCCGCCCGTCGCGACGGCAGCGCCGATGCCGAGCGGCACGATGGTCCGAAGCAGGCGCCCGGCGCGCCCCGCCAACGCACCGGCGGCGATCGCCGCGGCGGCGGCGCCCGCCAACCCGGCAACCGCGGCGGCAAAGGCGTGCGCGAGGGTCGGCGGGAACGAGCCAACAGCGCGCTCGCCGGCCATCACCACGCCGATCAAGACCACGGCCAGCGCGCCGAACAGACCCGCGCCAAGCGTCGCTGTCCACGCCCGCGCCACGCCCTGCTGGGTCGAGCCGGTCAGCGCCGCGCCGCCGGCCAGGACCGCGGCCACGAGGTAGGTCCCGAGCAGAGGAGCGTCATCCGCAGGTGGCGCCACCAGGAACCAGACCAGCGCGACGAGCGGGCCGGCCAGCATGCCGAGCGCCGCGACCCAGGTGAGCGGCCGCGTCCAGTCCTCCGGATCCTCGGGCGGGACGACTGCGCCCAGCCGGACGCTGACCGGGACGAGGTCGTCGTCCGGCTCCGTCGTCACGCCGCGACGGGGCTCCGCTCCGGGACCGTCGCCAGCCGCAGGCCCATGATCCGCCCACCGAGCTCGCGGACGAGCCAGCCGGCCTGCGCCGCGAGGGCGTCGTCATCGGTCTCGAGGGCTCGTTCGGCGAGCGCCGAGAGCTCGGCCAGCGCGGTGGGCGTGTCGAGGTCGTCGTCCATCGCCGCGAGGAACCGATCGCGCGCCTCGGCCAGGGCGGGATCCAGCGTCGCCGGTGCCTCGCCGGCGCGCGTCGACGCGGCCCGCAGCAGCGCCGCGGCCGCTCGCGGAGCGCGCGAGCGCATCGGCGTCGTAGTGGACCTCGGTTCGGTAGTGGTGCGAGACGAGGTAGTGGCGGATCGCGTCGCCGGTGTGGTCGCGCAGCAGGTCGCGCACGAGCACGAGGTTGCCGAGCGACTTGCTCATCTTCGCGCCCTCGTGATGGAGCATCCCGGCGTGCATCCACCAGCTCGACGAACGGCCGCTCGCCGGTGGCGCCCTCCGACTGCGCGCGCTCGGCCTCGTGGTGCGGGAAGGCGAGGTCGCCACCACCGCCGTGGATCTCGAATCGGTCGCCGAGGTACGCCATCGACATCGCCGAGCACTCGATGTGCCACCCGGGGCGTCCCGGGCCCCACGGCGACTCCCACGACGGCTCGTCGGGCAGGGAGCGCTGCCAGAGCACGAAGTCGAGCGGGTCGCGCTTGCCGGGCATGTCCGGGACGTTGCCGCGCTCGTTGGCGATCGCCAGCATCTCCTCGCGCGGGACGTGCGACACCTCGCCGAAGCGCGGATCGGCGGCGACGCTGAAGTAGACGTGGCCATCGGCCTCGTAGGCGCAGCCCGCCGCCAGGAGCTGCTCGATGCGCGCGACCATCTGCGGGATGTGCTGCGTCGCTCGCGGCAGGTGGTCCGGCGGCAGCCAGTTGAGGGCGGCCATCTCGGTCAGGAAGGTCGTGACCCATCGGTTTCCGAGCGCCAGGTAGTCCTCGCCGGTCTCGCGCGCCTTGCGCAGCATGTCGTCGTCGACATCGGTCAGGTTCTGGACGTACACGACGTCATGGCCGAGGTACTCCAGGTACCGATGCAGGACGTCGAAGCTGACGTAGGTGAAGGCGTGGCCGAGGTGCCCGGTGTCGTACGGGGTCACGCCGCAGACGTAGAGGCCCACCCGGTCGCGGCCGGGGATCGGCTCGAAGGGGTGCGAGGCCGCCACGTCGGGTGTCGTGCAGGCGGAGGGTCATCGCTGCGGATTCTAAAGCGGGTTGCGCCCGAGGCGCCGATCGCGGGCTGGACGCGGCCGATAGAATCGGCGCGAGGGTGGGGGTTGCTGCTGCCGCAGTCCACCGAAGCGGAGACCAACATGGAAGTCCTGCGCTGGCTGCTGTTCTTCGCGATCGCGATGTTCCTGATCGTGGCCGGGATCTTCTTCGTCCTCGGCCGGGACCTGCCGATCCCGCGGTTCTAGCCGCTCACCACAGGTCCGGCTTCGTGCTCATCAGGAAGCCGATGACGCCGATGATCCCCGCCATCCCGTACGCGACGTAGCGCTGCTGGCGCGCGCGGCGCTGCCAGGTCGCGTCATCGGTGCTGCTGGCGCCGAGCCCGACCATCCGCCGCAGGTTCGGCCGGCTGATGACGAGGGCGATGACCAGGTTGATGGCGTACAGGGTCAGGGCGACGAGCAGCCACGGTTCCGTCAGGAGCTCCGGGCCCAGGATCCAGAGCATCGCCCCGCCGGTGATCGCCAGGCCGGCGGCGATGACGAGCGTGCCGGTGCCCTGCATCGCCATCAGCGCGCGGGTCACGGGCCCGGGCTCGGCGCTCGTGCGGCGCAGGACGAAGGGCAGGATCACGCTCGGCAGGAGCAGCGCCACCGCCAGGCCGATGTGGATGACGAGCAGGATCGGGAACCAGTTCATGCCGGTCCCGATGCTAGCGCAGCGCGCCGTCAGCGGCCCTTCGTGAACCCCTCGTGGACGCCGAGGCGGCGCAGGAGCGTCGGGATATTGACGGCCCAGCCCACGCCGAGCGGCCGGGCGGTGAAGACCTTCGGCGAGTGTGGGTTCCAGTACGCCTGGCGCAGCCCTTCGAGGGTCGGCAGGCGGAAGTCGTACGGCACGACTCCGAGCAGCGTCCCGTGCCAGGTGCGCTGCTCCGGCGGCTTGCGCAGCTCGGTGTAGATCGCGCCTCCGACCGCGGCCAGCACGGCCGTGCGGAGCAGCCACACCAACGCGCCGAACTCGTTGCGCGCCGTGTCGGCCTTGTGCGAGATGTCGTCGCGAACGTTGTCGATCATGGGGCCTCCTTGCCCGATCCGGATCGCAAGCAGTGTGCCGCATGGCATCATGCCCGAGCCGATGCGCCCGGTTCCATACCTCGACGCCGATGCGATCCGCGCGGGCGTGTCGATCTCCGACATGCTCGACGCGGTCGAGGCCGCCTACCGCGACGTCGCCGTCCGGCCGTGACCGATCCCCGCTGCGCTCCCGCGTCGAGCTCCCGAACGGTGACCTGCTGCTCATGCCCGGCGTGCGCGAGGGTGCGGCCGGCGCGAGCGTGAAGCTCGTGACCGTGACGCCCGCCAACGCGTCGCGCGGCCTCCCCACGATCCACGCCCTCGTGGCCTGGTTCGACGCCGACACCGGGCGGCCGCTGGCGCTCATCGACGGCGAGACGCTGACCGCGATGCGCACCGGTGCGGCCTCGGGCGTCGCCACCCGCCTGCTGGCGCGGACCGATGCCTCGACGCTGGCGATCATCGGCGCCGGCGGACAGGCCGAGTGGCAGCTCCGCGCCGTGCTCGCCGCGCGTCCCATCCGCCGGGCGCTCGTCTACGCTCGCGACCGGTCCGCGCGCGAGGATTTCGCCGGCCGGATGGCCGAGGTCACCGGCATCGAGGTCGTGGCCGCAGGAACGGCGGAGGAGGCCGTCCGCGGCGCGGACGTGATCTGCTGCGCGACGACGTCGTCGGAGCCGGTGTTCGATGCCGCGTGGGTGGCGCCGGGAGCGCACGTCAACGGCATCGGCGCGTACCGCCTCGGGATGGTCGAGCTGCCGCCGGAGCTGCTGGCGCAGGGCGGCGCTCGTTGCGGTCGATGCTCGCGAGGCCGCGAGAGCCGAGGCCGGCGACGTGGTCGCGGCGATCGAGCGCGGGCTAGTGGCGGAAGACCGCCTGGTAGAGATCGGCAGCATCGGCCCGGACTGGGTCGCCACGCGACCCGCCGACGCGATCACCGTCTTCAAGTCGGTCGGGCTGGCCGTCCAGGACGTCGCCGCGGCCGAGCTCATCACCGATCGCCTCCTCGGGAGCGCCCGCGAGGACTGACCAGCGCTCGAGCAGCGCGCCGAGGTACAGCTCGACGAACGCGTCGAGCGTGAGCCAGCCGACGCCGATCGAGACGAGGGCCATCCGCGGATGTGACGGCGCCGAACGGTGCATGTCGGCGTCGAGCAGCGGAGGGCCCGCTGCCGGTCGCGCGTCGAGCGGTGCGCGGCGCTTCGGTTCCGGTGCCGATTCAGCGGGGGCTGCGGCAGCGGCGGTGACGACGATCGGCGTGGGGTTCGATGGCGGCGGCGCCGGGGGCCGAACGAGCCCGACCTGGCCGCCTCCCGGGGATCCCTGCGGTGGCGCCGGCGCCGGCGTGGGCGTTGGAGCCGGCGTCGGTGCGGGGGTCGGCACCGGCGTGGGAACCGGCGTCGCGCCAGGCGTGGCTCCCGGTGCGGGTGTCGGCGTCGGCTTCGGCGTCGGTTTTGGCGTCGGCTTCGGCGTTGGCGTCGGGGTGGGGGATGGCGCCGGTGTCGACGGCGGCGGCGGCGCGATGACCGTCACGCCGCTGTAGTAGATGGCCATGATCTGCGCCGCGGTCTTGCCGGCCAGGCCGCACGCCTGCGTGCCCCACTGGAACATCTGCCAGCCGTTGACGTTCGCCCCGCACGGCTCGCCCGCGGCGCCGGCGTTGTAGTAGGTGGGGAAGATCTTCCCGCCCTTGTGGGCGAGCGTGCCCCAGGTCGCGTCGACCGCATCGGCCATGCTCTGGTAGGTCGGCCGGCTGGGGTCGTACACCTGGTCGCGCGTCGAGTCGAAGACGTCGAAGCATGCGCCGGCCTCGTTCACGTAGCCGCGCCAGTGGAGCACCTGGTACCAGCCGTAGTTCTTCACGGCCAGGGCACCGGAGCGCAGCGACTCGGTCGTCCACGAGCTGATCCACTCGCGGCTCAGGACGTTCTTGACGTAGGTCCGGAAGTCGACGGTGTCGACCGCGCCGGTCCTCGTGCGGAAGACGCGGATGGTGGGCGGCGGAACGGTCTCGGACCGATAGCTGCCGCACGCCGCCGCGGCCGATGCGGGTGCCGGCGTCGCCATCGGGGCCGCGAAGGCGGCGACACGAGCGCGACGAGCAGGCACGCCGCGCCGATGCGCTGGAGGTGATGCATGGAGGCCGCACGGTATCGGTCTCCCTACCGCACCGCACCCCACCGAAAGTACCGCGTCAGTCCGCCCAGCGGTGCACGCGCTCGCGGACGGTGTCGAAGCCGAGCTCCTCGCACAGCGCGACGAACGTGGCGCGCGGCACGCCGCGCCACTCGAGGTCGTCGAGCGAATCGGTCGCGAGCGCCGAGTCGCGCTTGAGCGTCGCCAGGGTGCGATACAGGTGGGCCGCCGAGCGCTGCTCGGCCAGGGTGGCCGCCAGCCGGCTGGCGTTGCGGATGTCGAGCTGCCAGTCGAGGACCGATTCGGGGATCGTGTCGAGGTGCTCGAACTTCGCGAGTACGGCGGCCGCGCTCTTCGCGCCCCAGCCCGGAAGCCCGGGATACCCGTCGCTGCTGTCGCCCACGAGCGCGAGGTAGTCGGGGATCGAGGCGGGCCTCACGCCGAACTTGGCGACCACGCCGTCCTCGTCGTAGGTCACGCGCCGCATCCGATCACGGAGCACGATCCGCTCCCCGTCGACGAGCTGCGCGAGGTCCTTGTCGACCGAGCACACGACGATCTGCTCGAGGCGCGGGTCGCCGCCGAAGCGCTCGACGGCGGTGGCGATCCCGTCGTCGGCCTCGTCCTCGACCATCGGCCACACCGCGATGCCGAGGGCGTCGAGCGCGCGCTCCGCGTCGCGGAACTGGGCGAGCAGTGCGCGGTCGATGCCCGCGCTCGACTTGTAGGTGGGGAAGACGTCGTTGCGCCACGACTCGATGACGAAGTCGGTCGCGGCACCGATGTGGGTGAGGTCGTCCTCGCGCAGCAGCGACAGCATCGAGTCGATGAGCCCCTGCACGGCGTTCACGGGGCGCCCGTCGGGCGCCCGCCGCGGCGGACGCGAGTAGAAGGCGCGGAAGAGCTCGAAGGTGGCGTCGACGAGATGGAGCTTCATCGGTCCCGTCGAGGATAGCGGGCCTCCCGCCGCGCGCCTTGACATGCGAGCGGGCAGCGGCCGACGATGGTCGCTCCCCAAAAGGAACCCACTCATGCTTCACCGTTCGCCGATCCGAGCCGCGCTGCTCGCCCTCCTCGCGACGTTCGCACTCACCGCTCCGGTCGCCGCGGGCGACTTCCGCGCCGAACAGTCCGTCACGGTGGCCGAGGGCGAGTCGATCGACGACGACCTCTACGTCGCCGCCGGCACGGTGAACATCGACGGGACCGTGAACGGCGATGCGACGGTCGCCGGCGGCACGGTGCAGGTGAGCGGGACGGTGACCGGGTCGCTGAACGTCGGCGGCGGCACGGTCGACGTGACCGGTGACGTTGAGGGAGCGATCAGGGTCAGCGCAGGCACCGTGCGGATCACGGGGTCGGTTGGACGCGACGTCGTCGCCTTCGGCGGCAACGTGACGATCGACTCGGACGCCGAGGTGGCCGGAGACGTCGCCGGTGGTGTCGGCAGGCTGGTGATCGACGGCACGGTCGGCGGCGACGTGCGCGCCGGGGCCGGCACGATGGAGATCGGAGGCACGGTCGACGGCTCGATCGACTCCAGCGTCGGCGCGCTCACGATCGGCTCGGGCGCCGTCGTCGGCGGCGACGTGACCTACACGTCGGCCCAGGAGGCGACGATCGCCGACGATGCCGAGATCGGCGGGGACACCACGCGCGAGGAGCCGGCTGCGGGCATGCCCGGCAGCGACGGTGGTTCCGTCGTCCCCGACAACCCGATCGTCACCTACCTCGGCGTGCTCCTCGGGATGCTGCTCCTCGGGTGGGGCATGCTCGCCGTGCGGCCGCGCCTGACGGTGGGCAGCGCCGACACGCTGCGGACCTCGCCACTCCTGACGCTCGGCGTCGGGCTCGGCGCGCTGATCGGGCAGTTCGTGCTCATCGCCATCCTGGCCCTCGTCGGCATCCTCCTCGCCATCATCGCGGGCGCCCTCGGCGGCGCGGTCGTGGCGGTCGGGTTCGTCGTGTTCCTGCTCATCGTGCTGGCCGTCATCCTGTCGGTCGTGCCGATCGCGATGGCCATCGGTCGCCTCCTGCTGGCCGACCGCTCGCCATATCTCGCCTACCTGGCCGGCGCGGCGATCCTGGCGCTCGTCTCGGTCGCCGGCGTCTACGTGCCGGCGCTCGGCGCACTCTGCTTCTTCGTGGTGTGGGTGCTGGGTCTTGGAGCGTTCGTCGTCTATGCGTTCCGGACGCGGGAGCGGCCGTTCGTTCTCGACTCCACGGCTCCGGAGGTCGTCACGCCCGCGGCGTCAGCCTGAACATGGCGGGTTGACGGTCAGCGGCGCGGACAGAGCACGTACTCGCCGAGCGAGAACGTCGCCACGAGCGCCGCACCCGCCGCGACCAGCGCCAGGCCGATGACCGCCTTGGTCCACGGTGATCGAGCGGGGGAGATCGAATCGCGCGTGGGCTCGCCGTCGCCCGTCACGGACCGTGGCTGCCACAGCGACTCATTCGGAGCAGAGCATACCGACGCCACGCTCGCGCCGGCCGGATTCGATGTGCACGAATCGGCCAGTAAGCCGCTGGTAAGCGGCGGTGTGGAAGATGGGCCCAGCGGGGTCGCGGCGCGGAGAAGCGTGCCCTGCGCCATCGGCTCATGGTTCCCGGCCGTGGGCCGGCGGTCCGCGTCGCGTCCCCCGCACCTCGCGTGTGGAACGCCCCTCCGGCTCTATGCCTGTAACCGCGGCCGGACGAGTAGATGAGGCCCGAGCGTCCATCGCACGAGAGGTACCTGATGCGACGACTCACCGTGCTGTTCGCGCTGCTGCTGACGCTGGGAGTGCCCGCTGCGGCCGGCGCGGCGGCCTTCCCGGATCGGATCGACCTCCCCGATGACTTCGCCCCGGAGGGGATCGCGATTGGCCGCGGCACCACCTTCTACACCGGCTCGCTGAGCGGGCAGGGCATCTGGCGCGGCGACCTGCGGACCGGCGACGGGATGCTGCTCGTCGACGAGGGCGGACCGTTCGTCGGCATGAAGGTCGACAACGCCAACCGACTGTGGGTTGCCGGCGGGCCGGCCGGCAACGGATACGCCTTCGACGCGATGCGGGGCGGCGATCCGTTGAGCGTTTTCCAGCTGGCGCCGCCGGGCGCGGCGAGCTTCGTCAACGACGTCGCCGTGACCCAGCACGCGGCGTGGTTCACCGACTCGTTCCGCGGCGTCATCTATCGCGTCGATCTCGCCACGAACCAGGTCCGCGAGGTGGACCTCACCGCGCTTGCGCCGGCCGCGGCGGGAGTCTTCCGGCTGAACGGCATCGATGCGACGCCGAACGGCAAGACGCTCATCGCGGTGAACTCGACCGCCGGCGAGCTGTACCGGATCGATGCCTCGACCGAAGAGGTGACCACGATCGACATGGGCGGGGACAGCGTTGCCGGCGACGGGATTCTGCTGGCGGGCCGCACGCTCTACGCGGTGCGCAACCAGGACCACGTCGCGGTCATCAGGCTCGCGCCCGACCTGTCGAGTGGCACGATCGTCGACGAGCTGACCGGGGATCTCGACATCCCGACGACGGTGGCGCGCCACGGATCATCGCTGTATGTGGTCAATGCTCGTTTCGGGACAACGAACCCCGATCCGGCGCCGAACCCGTACTGGGTGACACGTCTGGATCGCTGAGGGAGGGCGACCGTGGGGCCGCTCGCCGTCAGACGGCGAGCGGCTCGCGGTACTCCCCGTAGACCGTGCGGAGCGCCCCGCACATCTCGCCGATCGTCGCGTATGCCTCGACCGCGGCGACGATCGCCGGCATGAGATTGACGTCGCCGCTGCGCGCCTCGTCCGCGAGCCGCCGGATGGCCGCGGCATGCGCAGCGGCGTCGCGCTCCGCCCGCACCCGCGCCAGCCGGTCGAGATGGCGTCGCTCCTGCTCCGCGCTGATCTCGAGCAGCGGGATGCGCAGCTCCTCGTCGGGATCGGCGAAGCGGGTGACGCCGACGATCTCGCGCTCGTGCTGCTCGAGCTCGCGCTGCTGCTCGTAGGCGGCATCGGCGATCTCGGCCTGCGGGTAGCCCGCCTCCAGGGCCCGAACCATCCCGCCCATCTCGTCGATCCGCGCGATGTAGCGCCAGGCCGCCTGCTCGGTCTGGTTCGTGAGCGTCTCGACGAAGTACGAGCCGGCCAGCGGGTCGACCGTGTTAGCGACGCCAGCCTCCTCGGCGAGGATCTGCTGCTGGCGCAGGGCGAGCAGCGCGGCGTCCTCGGACGGGACGGCCCACGCCTCGTCGTACGCATCGGTATGGAGCGACTGGGTCCCGCCGAGCACCCCGGCGAGGGCCTGGATCGCGACCCGGGTCAGGTTGTTCAACGGTTGCTGTGCGGTGAGCGACACGCCGGCGGTCTGGGTGTGGAAGCGCATCCAGGTGGATCGCTCGTTCTCGGCGCCGAAGCGCTCGCGGCAGAGCTTGTACCAGATGCGACGCGCGGCGCGGAACTTGGCGATCTCCTCGAAGAAGTCGTTGTGGCTGTTGAAGAAGAACGACAGCCGGGGCGCGAAGTCGTCGAAGCGCAGCCCACGGGCAAGCGCGTCCTCGACGTAGGCGATGCCGTCGGCGATCGTGAAGGCCAGCTCCTGGACCGCCGTCGAGCCGGCCTCGCGGATGTGATAGCCGCTGATCGAGATCGTGTTCCACTTCGGCAGCTCGCGGGTGCCCCACTCGACCGTATCGGTCACGAGCTTCAGCGACGGCGCCGGCGGGAAGATGTACTCCTTCTGGGCGATGAACTCCTTGAGGATGTCGTTCTGGAGCGTCCCCGACAACTGCGCCCGCGGCACGCCGGACTTCTCGGCGGCGACGATGTACATCGCCCAGATCATCGCGGCAGGCGAGTTGATGGTCATGGAGGTGCTGATCTCGCCCACGGGCAGGCCGTCGAGCAGGATCTCCATGTCGGCAAGCGAGCTGACCGCCACGCCGCACGTGCCGAACTCGCCCTCGGCCATCGGCTCGTCGTGGTCGTAGCCGTACAGCGTCGGCATGTCGTAGGCGATCGAAAGGCCCGTCCCGCCCTCGCGGATCAGCGTCTTGAAGCGCGCGTTCGTATCCTCGGCCGTGCCGAAGCCGGCGAACATTCGCATCGTCCACAGCCGCCCGCGATGGCCGGTCGGGTGGATGCCGCGCGTGAACGGCGGCTCGCCGGGCAGGCCGAGATCGTCGATCTCGTCCCAGCCCCTGACTCCCTCGGCCTCAGGGCTGAACCGATACCGCGGCCGATCCGCATCGGGATCGTTCGCGGGATTCGCCAGATCAGCCGGGGTGTAGACGCGGCCGATCTCGACCCCGGACTGGGTGATGAAGCGCGCACGCCGCTCCGGCGCGCGCTCCAGCGTCGGGTCGAGACGCTCGCGCGCCCATCGGTCCTGGTGCTCGCGCCAGCGCTGTTCGTCGCTCATGCGGTGCATGTTGGCGGCAAGGCCGATGCCGCCGCAAGCCGCGGCGGCTCAGCCCGCGTGCACTGCCTCGCGCTCCAGCTTGGCCGCGCGCCTCGCCTCGAAGCGTGACGCGTCGGCGTCGAGAACGGTCAGGAACGCACGCAGCTCGTTGCGGCGCAGCTCGGCGGACGCGTCGAGGCCCTCGAGGGCGAACACGTCCCAGTGGTTGAGCAGCGGCCAGACGACGTCGTCGTGGTGGACGCGGATGTCGTAGATCCCGGCCTTCGCCATCTGTGCGGCCTTGCGCGTGAAATTCTCCATGCCCGCACCGGGCATCTGGAAGCCGATGACCTCGTCGGCGATCGCGTGCACCGCGGCGGACGGGTCGAGCTTGATGGCCTCGGACAGCAGGTCGCGGTAGAAGACCATGTGGAGGTTCTCGTCCGCGGCGATGCGAGCCATGATCCGGTCGGCGACCGGGTCCGCGGAGTAGCGGCCGGTGTTGCGGTGGCTGATCCGGGTGGCGAGCTCCTGGAACGCGACGTAGGCGATCCCACGCAGCACGTTGCCGCCGTCGTCGTGGTCGTAGGCCAGCTGGACCTGGTTCATCCGCGAGCGCTCGAGGGCGTACGGATCGATGTTGCGGGTGACGACGAGGTAGTCGCGCAGGACGATGGCGTGCCGTCCCTCCTCCGCCGTCCATCGGTTCACCCAGTTGATCCACGGGCCGTCTCCGGCACCGAACATCCGGTGGATCTCACGGTGGTAGCTGGGCAGGTTGTCCTCGGTGAGCAGGTTCACCTCGAACGCGATCTGGGCGACGCCGCTGATGCGCGGCTGCTCCGGCGTCCACGGCTCCTTGTCGAAGTCGCGCCCGAGCGAGTAGGGGATGAAGTCGTGGGGGAACCACTCCTGTGCCATCCCGATGTGGCGATTCAGCAGGCGCTCGGCGGCAGGCTCGAGCTCGGACAGCAGGTCACGCGGCGGCGTGAAGATCGGGGTGGTCACGGGGACTCCGTAGCGGGTCTGGAGGCTGCGCGCGAGCGAAGAGCGAGGCGCATCTCAGGTACGCGGCAGCACCACTGTCGCACGAATCGCCCGAAGACGCTGCGGGACCTACGGGTAGAGGCCGCGCAGGGTCGTGGCTTCGGCGACGCGCGAGACGGCGACCATCATCCCGGCGCTGCGCAGGTCGACCCGCTCGAGATCGGCCATCGCCTGGATCTCGGCCATCGCCTCGTCCACGATCCGGTCGAGCTGCGCCGTGATCTCGGTCTCGGTCCAGAAGAAGGCCTGCATGTCCTGCACCCACTCGAAGTAGCCGAGCACGGTGCCGCCGGCGGTGGCGACGATGTCGGGGATCACAGTGACGCCGCGGTCGTCGAGGATCGCGTCCGCTCCCGGCGTGGTTCCGCCGTTCGCCACCTCGGCGACGATCGCCGCGCGCACCGACCCGGCATTCGCCTCGGTCACCTCGCCCTGGAGCCCGGCCAGCACGAGGATGTCGCACTCGAGCCCGAAGATGTCGGCCTTCGTCAGCCCATCGGTCTCCGGCAGGCCGCCGATGGCGTCGTGCTCGTGCATCCACTCGATCGCACGTGCCACATCGATCCCGGCGGACGACGCCACGGCATCGCGGTCGTCGGCGATGCCGATGATGCGCGCCCCCGCCCCCGCCAGCTCCTCGGCCACGGTCATCCCGACGCGCCCGAAGCCCTGGATCGCGACGCGCGCCGTCGCCAGGTCGACCCCCTTGGCGGCAGCGACGGCAGCGATGCACCGATGCGCCCCGCGCGCCGTCGCGCTGCGCCGGCCGCGGGTGCCGCCGACCGCCAGCGGCTTGCCGATCACCGAGGCCGAGATCGTGTGGCCGCGATGCATCGACAGGGTGTCCATGATCCAGGCCATCGTCTGCGACCCGGTGTTCACGTCCGGTGACGGAATGTCGCTGTCCGGCCCGAGCAGCGGACCGATCTCGGTCGCATAGCGCCTCGTCAGCCCCTGGCGTTCCATGTCGCTCAGGCGCCGCGGGTTGACGCGCACCCCGCCGGCGGCCCCGCCGAACGGGATCTTCACGAGCGCCGCCTTCCAGGTGTTCAGCATCGCCAGCGCCCGGACCTCGTCGAGGTCGAGGTTCGGCACGTAGCGGATGCCGCCGCTCGTCGGCCCGCGGTTGACGTTGTGGTGAACGCGATAGCCGGTGTACACCTCGACGTGCCCGTCGTCGTGGGTGACCGGGAAGTGGACGGTCAGCTCGCGCTTCGGCATGCGCAGCACGCGATGCATGCCCTCGTCGAGATGAAGCCGCTCGGCGGCTGCGTCGACCTCTCCCTGGGCGGTCGCCCAGATGCCGTTGGACGTCGTGGTCGGACGTGAAGATGTGGCCATCGGCCCCATAGGCTAGCGCCTCGGGCAAGCCCGCATCCGCGGGGTCACCGGACCGGGTTCACCGGCGAGACTCCCAATTCGCGGCAATCCAGTCCCAGACGGAGCCGGTGAAGGTGCTGGTGCCTCCGCTGGTGGCGTCGATCACGTACCGAACGCCATCGGTTCCCACGCCGGTGAGGATCAGGTTCCAGTGGACCACTCCGGGACGGTTCGTCGTGTCGATGAGCGCCGTGAGTGATCGGCCGTCTCGCTGGACGGCGGCCGTTGCGAACGGCTCCGGGGCCGTCGGATCTAGTCGCATCTGGTCGTCGGTGACCCGCCACGCCTCCAGGCGCAGGTCGTCGAACTCCGCGAGGGTCACCATCGGCGAGAGGTCCGCATCCCACAGACCACCGCCCTCGGTGACGCTCCAGGCGGTCGAGACGAGGGCCGGCTCCCAGAACTCGTCAGTGCCTGGATGCCACTCCGGCCCGACCATACCGAGCCCGCGATCGGGGGACTCGTCGATGACCTCGACACCGCCGGACTCCGCTCCTGAGCGGACCCCGCTGGAGACGACGCCGAGCCCGACGAGGCCGATCGCCAGGAGCGCCAGGGCGATGGCCACGACACCGACGCGGACGCGCCCCGGGAGCAGGTTCGGCCAGTAGGCGCCGATGCCGATCGCCGCGGGTGCGAGGATCAGGGCCACGACGCTCGCCCAGTTCTGTGGCCCGTCGATGACGAGCGTGGTGAACGCGAGCGTGGCGACCGTCGCGATGCCGACGACCCACGGCCGCACGTCGTGGACGAGATGCCCGGTGCCGCGCGCGACCCGATCGGGCAGGACACGGCCCGCCCAGTACAGCCCCACCGCGACGGCGATCGTCGTCAGCATCGAGTTCCAGCCCTGGTCGGAGAACTGGAGGTTCCAATCGGTGCCGAGCAGCATGCCCGCGGCCTGGACGATGGCCGACAGCCCGATTGACCCAACGAGGACGAGCAACAGCCCGAACAGGTAGCCATAGATGCCGTTGCCGAGCCCGCTGCCGAGGGCCGACCCGACGCCGGCGAAGAGGCGTCGCGTGCTCTGCTCCGGACGGACGAGGTCTCGAGCCAGGTCGATCGGGCGCCCGAGCCGGTCCTGGGCCGCCCGCTCCGCGACCTCCCGAGGCTCACCCCGCTCGACGCGCACGGCGACGGAATCCTCGAGGTGTGCCGCGATCTCCTCGAGGATCTCCCCCCGACGCTCGGGCGGCAGCGGCAGCAGCGCGTCCAGCTCCGCGAGGTAGCGTTCGCGCTCCTCGTCAGGCATCGGTCGTCGCTCCGGCCATGCGGCTGACGCCGGTCGAGACGGCGTCCCATTCGCGCGACGCGTCGGCGAAGAGTCGCTCCCCGGACGGCGTGATGGCGTAGTAGCGTCGCCGTGGCCCGCGCTCGCTGGCGCGCCAGGTCGCGGTCAGGGCGCCTTCGCGCTCCAGGCGATGCAGGGCGGGGTAGAGCGACCCCTCGCTGGGCGAGAAGAGGTCGCCGCTCCGCTCACGGATGCGCTTGGCGATCTCGTACCCGTACAGCTCGTCCTCTCGCAGCACGCTGAGCACGAGCAGGGGCAGGGTTCCCTTGAGGAGGTCGAGTTTCGGCATCGTCCATCCACTACATCGGAGTCCGATGAACCCCAGCATAGGCCGCCTGTCAACCAGCGACGGTGGCAAGATGGCACCATCCATTCAACCCGGTGCGCCGGCGGCTCAGCCCTGCCCGACCGACGCTCACGAAGGAGGACCGCCGATGGCGCCGCGCGTCATGACCGTCTCCGGACCGATCCCGCCCGACAGGCTCGGCTTCACGCTCCCGCACGAGCACACCGGCATCTACCTCTGGCACATCGAGAAGCGCTGGGACTACTGGGAGCTCACCCCCGACGAGGACCTCATCACCGATGAGCTGCGCGACTTCCGCCGTCGCGGCGGCGCCACCCTCGTCGACCTGACCCTCGACGGCGTCGGCCGCGACCCGGATCGCCTGCGGCGGCTGGCCGGCGCGACCGGACTGAACATCGTCATGGGCACCGGCTGGTATCGCGGCGCCCACTATCCGGCGGAAGCGTCGATCGATCGCCGCTCGGTCGACGACCTCGCATCGGTCATGGTCGGCGAGTTCGCCGACGGCGTCGGCGGCAGCGGCATCCGGCCGGGGATCATCGGCGAGATCGGCACCGACAAGCCCTGGGTCAGCGCCCTCGAGGAGCGCGTCCATCGGGCCGCGGCGCGGGCATCGGTCCGGACCGGGATGGCGATCACGACGCACGGCGTGCAGTCCGCGGTCGGCCTGGCGCAGCTGAAGCTCTTCACCGAGGAGGGCGTCGATCCGTCGCGCGTCGTCATCGGTCACGCGGACTCGCACCCGGACCTCGACTTCTTCCTCGCCGTGCTCGACGCGGGCGCGAACCTCCAGTTCGACTTCCTCAGCCATCGCTTCGGGATCGAGGAGGCGCAGGAGCCGCGGCTGGTCGAGATGATCGTCGAGCTGCTCGAGCGCGGCTATGCCTCGCAGCTGCTGCTGTCCCAGGACGTGTGCCACAACCGGATGCTCAAGGCGTACGGCGGCTTCGGCTACGTCTACCTGCACCAGCACTTCCTGCCGACCCTGCGCACCGCCGCGGTGGGGGAGGGCGAGATCAAGACGATGACGATCGACAACCCGGCGCGCATCCTGACCATCCCGTAGGGCCGGCGCTGCGACATGGCACGACCGCCGCGTCGACCCGGTCGCCGACCTGAGGCGCATCGCGTACCTGCTCGAGGCGATGCAGGAGCCGCGCGTTTCGGATCCGCGCCTTCCGGGGAGCGGCCGCCGCACTGACCGAGATGGGTCCGGAGGAGGCCCAACGCCTCGCGGCAACCGGTGGCCTGCGCGCCGTGAGCGGGATCGGCGAGGTCACCGAGCGCACGATCCTCGAGAGCCTGCGCGGGGAGGAGCCGGTCTACCTGCGCCGCCTCGAGTCCACCGAGGGCCAGCCACTGGACGCGGGCGCCAGCGCGCTGCTCGCCGCACTCCGCGGCGACCTCCACGCCCACACCCTTGCCTCGGACGGCGGCGCAAGCATCCGCGAGATGGCCGAGACCGCAATCGCCATCGGCCACGAGTACCTCGTCATCACCGACCACTCACCGCGGCTGACCGTCGCCAACGGGCTCGAGACCGAGCGCCTGATGGCCCAGCTCGAGGAGATCGCCGCGCTCAACGCGGAGCTCGCGCCGTTCCGGATCCTCACCGGGATCGAGGTCGACATCAACGAGGATGGATCGCTCGACCAGTCGCCCGAGGTGCTCGCCAGCCTGGACGTCGTGGTCGGCAGCGTCCACTCCGAGCTGCGCATGGACGCGAAGCCGATGACCCGGCGCATGGTCACGGCGCTGGCGAATCCGAACCTCGACGTCCTCGGCCACTGCACCGGGCGCATGAAGGCCGGGCGGCGCAACCGGCCGCCCTCGACGTTCGACCCCGACATCGTCTTTGCCGCCGCTGCCCGCTTCGACAAGGCGATCGAGGTGAACTCGAGGCCCGAGCGGCTCGACCCGCCGAAGCGGTTGCTGCGCCTGGCGGTCGAGGCCGGCTGCCGCGTCTCGATCGACTCCGACGCCCATACGCTCGGCCAGCTCTCGTGGCTGCGCAACGGCTGCGAGCGTGCCTTCCTGTGCGGCGTGACGCCCGAGATCGTCGTCAACGCGCTCTCGGCCGAGGAGCTCCTGGCCTGGACCGCCTCGCACGCCGCGTAGGTGGCGCGAGACCTGCATCGGTGCTGACCGGGCGCATACTTGAGCGCCCGACTCTTCACTGGAGGAATCCCATGCCTGTTGCCAGGGTCACAGAGCTTTCCTGCACCTCGAACGACAGCTTCGAGGACGCCATCCGCCAGGGCGTCGATCGCGCCACGCAGACCCTCCGCGGCGTCCGCGGCGCGTGGGTCAAGGAGCAGCGCGTGAGCGTCGGAAGCGGCGGCACGCTCGAGTTCCAGGTCAACATCCTCGTGACGTTCGTCCTCGAGGACTGAGACCGATGCGGCCGGCGGCGATCCGCCGGCCGTCTACTCCGCCAGGCCGATTCGCCCTTCGGCGCGCGTGAACAGCTTCCGGTAGGTCGGGTTGCTGACCCGCTGGCTGACCATCGTCGCGTCGAGCGGCTTCGTGCTGCGCGGCGGCGCGTAGCGTCCGCGCTCGACGACGGCGGCGGCGAGCTCGGCGGCCGGCAACGGGCCGCGCTCGCGGATGACGGCGATCATCTCGTCGTGGAGCGCCACCTTCTCGCCCGATGGCGCGGCGCTCGCGCGCTTGCGCTTCGCGGGCTTCTCGGTTTTATCGGCCTTCTCGGCCTTCGGCTCCGCCACCGGAGATTCGGTGGCCGGCGCCTCGGGTCGTGGCTCGGCCTCCTTCGGTTCGGCGGGCGGTGGCGCGGTCACTCCCGACGATGCCTCCAGCGCGGCCAGCCGAGCCTCGATCGCGGCGATCAGCCCGAGCACACGGTCCGTGCCGGGCGCCGCCGGACGCGCGCCACCGCGCGAGGCGTCGATCCGCTCCTCGACCCATGTGCGCACCAGGTCGCCCGGGCGCATGTCGGCCTCGGCGGCGAGCTGCTTGAGCGTCCCGAGCCGGCGTGGGTCGAGCCGGATCGACATTCCGCCCTCGTCGGCCGGTCCTCGGTCGTAGTGCGGCCCGCGTGGGGGGTACGGCGGGCGATCGCCGCGAGGGGGATACGGCGGGCGATCGCCGCGCGGCCGGTCCCGCTGCCAGTCGCCTCCACCGCCCTGGCGCGGCGGGCCACCACCGCCCTGGCGCGGCGGGCCTCCAGCGCGGTCGGGCGGGCCACGACGGTCGGGTCGGTCGGGTCGGCGGTCGTACGGACCGCGTTTGTTGAAACTCATCGTTTCAACGGTACTTCAACACGCAAATCCGTGCTGCGCGCGTTTCAAGTGGGGCGCTAGAACGAGCCCGAGCCACCGCCTCCGCCGCCGCCCCCGCCGCCGCCGAATCCGCCTCCACCGCTCGACGATGACGAGCTCGACGGCGGGCTGGACCCGACGCTGCCGAGGGCGCTGAACATGCCGCCGATGTCGGGCACCGCCGAGTCGCTGAAGGCCGAGCCCGATCCCTCGCTGATGCCCCCGGCGCCCGCGCCCATCCCCGCCGCCGACCAGCCGCCGCCGGATGACGAGGAGCCGAGCCAGATCGGGTAGTACGCGGCCGCGGTGGTGCCCGCCGTCTCGCGGGCCCGCGCCAGCCCGCGGGCGAGGACCGACGAGACCTCGTCGCGCAGGCCGAGTGCCAGCCCCCACATGACGGCCTTGTCGGGCGTGTCGGCCAATGTCGCGACCTCGGGATCCTTGACGACCTCGCCGATGTCGCGCGCCTGCTCCATCGTCTTGCGCAGGGTGCGCCGGTAGGCCGTCAGCATCGCGTCGACGTAGGCGCCGGCACCGGTCCGCTGGCTCATCGCCGTCCCGAAGCCGACGATCCCCAGCCCGCCGAGCACGAGCGCCCCGCCCACGAGGACGAGCCCGCTCATCGGGATGGCGATGCCGGCCCAGATGATCCCGCCGCCGACGAGCGCGACACCGACGCCGATCCCGACCATGCGGCCGATCGACGGGCCCGGCAGCCGTTCCAGCCAGCCGATGCGGACCGCCTGCTCCTCGAGCGCCCGCTTCACCGACGAGAGCTCGTCGTTCACCTTCCACAGCGAGCTGCGGGTGAGCCGCCCGTCCGAGCCGGCCAGGCGCTGGATGCGCTGCCACGCCTCCTGCTGCGGATCGCCGAGCGGCCGGTCGCCGCCGCCTTCTCGGTGGACGACGATGGCCGGATCGGTCAGCGGATCGGGGTCGTCATCCGACTTGATCTCCTTGACGCGGTCGAGGTTCTCGAAGCTGAGCCGACCGCTGCCGGCCAGCTCGACGAGGGTCGTGTTGATCGTGTGCTGGTCGGCGCGTCCCTGGCGGATGACGGTCGCCAGCGCCGGCGTCATCTCGGCCGGCGGGCCGGCCATCAGGATCGACGGCGAGTCGACGAGGTCGGGGTCGTCGCCCTCGCGGCGCCACTTCATCCACGCCCACCCCACGGTGCCGATCAGCGCCAGCGGCGCCCCGATGATCCCGATCGCGGCGTTGATCTGGCGCGACCGCTCCAGCTGCGCCTGGACCTCTGGCGAGGCCGTCGAGGTAACCGCCTCGACCGATTCGACGATCGCGCGCTCACGGTGGCCCGCGGCAGCGAGCGGCACGAACGTGTCGTCGATGATCGCCTGGAGGTCGCCCTCGCTCGCGTACGAGTTGATGAACCCCGAGCCGCCGAAGAGACTGACGCGGCTCTCGCCCGGATCGGGGTCGAGGCCGACCATCAGGACCACGCTGTCGTCGAAGCCCTCCCGGCCGATGCCCCACTGGTCGACGAGCGCCCGCGCGTTCTCGAGGTTCTGGTCCTCGCTGATGTCGGGCGAATGCTGGGTGTAGACGACCATCTCGGCGCCGACCTCGGCCTCCATCTCGTCGATGAGGGCCTCGATCTGCGCGATCGCCGCCGCGCCGAGCATCCCGGCCTCGTCGTAGACGGCCCGGTCCTCCACGGGGTCGGGGAACGGCGGTCCCGCAGCGAGCGCCAGCAGCGGCGTCACGGCGAGGAGCGCGAGCGCGCTCGGGAGCGCGCGAGCCCATCGGTGCATCAAATGAAGCATACTGGTTGGCACTCGGCTTGCTCCCTAGCCGATCGCAACGAGCGGCGCAGTGCCCACGCGCGGACGAACGTCCCGCACGCCGCCACTCCGGCCTGACCTGCACGGCCGGTGCGCGACCCTCTCCTGGAGTTCCACACGTGAAGACTCGAACCGGGGCCGTGATGGCCCTGCTCGTCGCTGCGGTCGTGATGATCGTGGCGGCCGCCGGCGTGGCCGCCGTGTCGGTTCGCGCCCCGGCGCCCGAACCAGATGCCCCGCTGCTCGGCCCCGCGCCGCGCGTCGAGAGCCTCCCGCTCGACCGCGGTGGGTCCACCGAGCGCGGCGACGTGCCGTCCGGAACGCCGAACCCTGATGCTGCCGGCATCGGCAGCAACTATCCCGGCACGTCCGGGTGGATGGGTGAGGCCACCGTGGCCCTGCCCGGCGCCCTCGGCGGCCGGTACACCGGCGAGGTCAACGGCTTCGTCACCGTCTGCGCGAACCGATGCGCCCGCCTCCCCGTCGTCGACTGGTGCCAGTGCTACTGGGGTAGCCCCGACCAGCGCGTCGTCGACCTTTCCCACGCGGCCTGGGCGCTTGTCAGCGATCGGCCGCTCGAGCGCGGCCTCATCGAGGTGCGCGTGTTCCTCGAGCGCTGAGTTGCGCTACGAGCAGCTGACGGTCACCTCGGACGGCTCGTCGGCGAGACCGGGGATCGTCTCCGTCTCCTCGGTGGTCGCCCCGCCCTCGATGCGGCTCGTCAGCGTCGAGCGCGTCCGCAGCCGCTCGCCGGACGCACCCAGCGCGATGAGCTGGCACTTCGCGCGTCCGGGCCTCGTGCCCTGGTTCGTGACGGCATACGTGATCGCGTAGCCGGGGTCGGCGGGTGACACCCCGCGCACCTCGGCCTCGTACGGGCCGACGCCACGCAGCGAGAGGCTGGCCGCCACGGCCAGGCCGATCACCGCCAGCACGATCGCCGCGGCCACGGTGCCGTGGTACTGCGACGCCGACGGCGTCGTCATGCCGGCCCGGTTGCAGACGTCGCACAGCGATTCGTTCGGGTCGATCTCGCGGCCGCACTTGATACAGCGCCCGACCTGCGGCGACGCGGTCATCGCCCGCCCGCGGGGAGGCGCTCGCCGGCTGGGATCGGGACCTGGAGCCAGTTCTCCTGCGGCGCCAGCGGGCAGGACCAGGCCGGGTCGTACACGCACGAGGGGTGGTAGGCGTAGTTGAAGTCGAGCACCAGCTCGCCATCGGTCGAGCCGAGGTCGGCGCCCTTCGCCGAGTCCCACAGGTAGCGGCCGCCGCCGTAGGTCTCGCGGCCGCTGGAGAGGTCGCGGAAGGGAATGAAGATCCCGCCGGAGTACTCGTCGAGCCAGTAGACGGCGAGCCGGCACGCCGTGCCATCGACGGTGAAGCTCACCCAGCCGATGCGGTGGAACCCCATCCGCTCGCCCTCGCCCGAGCGCGGGACCTCGATGGCGCCGCTCGCGTCGGGATCGGGCTCGAGCCGCGCGCGCAGCGCGAGGGATGACGCGTGGCGGAAGTACGCGACGCCACGGAAGTCGCGGCGATCCGTCTCGGGCACCGGCGACGACGGATGCTCGCTGAAGAGGCGGTCGCGGGCCGAGCGGAAGGCAACGGCGCGCATCTCCGGCGCGCGTGCGTCGGCGCGCAGGGTGGCGTAGAGCTCGGCCACGCGGCGGCGCCAGTCAGCCAGGGCAAGGTGCTCGTCGGGGGAGGTCGCCATCGGCTCGACGATCATGCACGAGAACGGGCGGGCCGGCGAACCGGCCCGCCCGAGCGGAATTCGAGAGGGTGGCGACCTACTTCAGGCCGTTATCGGTCAGCCAGCTGTCGGCGATGTCCTCGAAGCTCTGCTGCTCCGCGATGAGCAGGTTGAGGTTCGTGAGCTCCTCGGTGGTGAGCAGCGCGCTCACCGCGTTGAGGGCCGAGGCCAGCGTCTCGCCACCGGCATCGGCCAGCTCCTGGGTCAGCACCGGCGCCAGGTTCTGAGCGGGAGCCAGGCCCTGGTCGTCCTCGAGCAGCACGAAGTTGAAGCTGGCGATCTCCGCCTGGGTGGTGCACACCTGGGCGACGTCGATGGCGCCGCTGTTGAGCGCCTCCGCCATCTCCGCGCTGCACGGCGTCAGCGACTCGGTCTCGAGCGTCGCGATGTCGATCCCGTAGACGTCGTTCAGGCCGGGTCCGCACGCCGGGTTGTCCGGGCACGCGGGCGCGAGGCCCCAGACGAGGTCGCCGGCCGCCTCCGAGAGGTCGCTCATGGTCGCGAGGCTGAGCTCGTCGGCGGTCTCCTGGCGGACGACGAATCCGTCGGCATCGGTCCCCGGCGAGAACTCGAGGATCGTGTCGTCGAGCTCGCCCAATGCCGTCACGAGCTCCGCATGCGTGGCGTCCGCATCTGGATTGAGCTCGAGCTCGAGGAACCCGGCCAGACCACCGAGGTAGTCGGGATGCAGGTTGATCTCGTCCGCGTCGATCGCGGCACGGACCGCGTCGCGCTCCCCAAGCTCCAGGTTGCGTTCGACGGTGAAGCCCTGCGCCTCGAGCGCCTGGGCGTAGATCTCGGCCACCAGGGCCGCTTCGCTGAATCCGGCCGAGCCGACCGAGACCTCGGGAAGGTCTCCGGTCTGCCCGCCGTCCGCAGACGGGCTCCCGTCCTCTCCCGGCGTGCACGCGCTGATCAGCAGCGCGAGCGACACCGCCCCGAGGGCGAGCGTGCGGTGCATCCGCATGGGTATCTCCTCCAAAAACGGGCTGGCGAGCGCCGCCTGGGCGCCGCCGATGAGCGGCAAGTCTACCGCAGGGGTCCTGACAGACCCTGTCATGCATACGGCCGGCGAGTCGGATTGGCTCAGACCTGGCCGCCACCGGCGGGGAGCCCGACTTGGCCCGGCTCCATCGGAGTGGCCTTCGGGCGGTCGCGAAGTCCTGGAGAGACCGCGCGGCGCTCGATCCACGTGAAGAGCAGCTCGGTGAGGATGGCGAGCGCCGCCACGAGGATCGCCGCACCGACCACCCGATCCAGGTCGCGCGTGAAGATTCCCTGCACGATGAAGTGGCCGAGCGTCCCGCCACCGACGATCGCCGCCAGCGTCGCGGTTGCCACCACCTGCACGGCCGAGATGCGGATCCCGGTGAGGATCACGGGCATCGCCACGGGCACCTCGACGCGACGCACGATCTCCGACTCGCGCATGCCCATCCCGCGGCCGGCCTCGACGAGGTCGGCGTCGACCTCCCGCATGCCGGCGTAGGTGTTCGTGACGATCGGAGGAATGCCCAGCGCGGTGAGCGCGATGACGGCGGGGACGAAGCCGATGCCGGCCCGACCGAGCGCGACCAGCGTGATCGGGAAGACGATCCCGAGCCAACCGACCGACGGTACGGCGCGCCCGATGTTGGCAATGGCGATGACACCCCCGGCCCCTCGCCCTGTGTGTCCGATCCAGAGCCCTAGCGGCAGGGCGATGACCGTCGCGGCGAGGAGCGCCACGACCGACAGCGAGAGGTGCTCCCACAGGCGCAGGAGGATGCCGTTGCGCGGATCGGTCCAGTTCTCCGCTGTCGTGAGCCAGGCGATCGCCTCGCCGAAGAGCTCCATCGGTCAGGTGGTGCCGGCGCGCGCTCGCGCCCACGGCGTCAGCCGGCGCTGGAGTCCACGTGAGGCCGACGTCGGCGATCACGGCAAGCAGGACGCAGAGGATGACACCGACATAGATCGAGGTCGGGAAGAAGCGCTGGGTGCCGCTGTTGATGATCAGGTACCCGAGCCCGCCGAGGCCGATGAACGTCGTGATCGTCACGAGCCCGATCGTCGTGACCGTCGCGATCCGCAGCCCGGCGATGATGACCGGCAGCGCGATCGGGAGCTCCACGCTCCAGAACCGCTGGCCGGAGCTGTAGCCCATGCCGTTCGCGGCCTCGACCACGTCGGGCGGCACTCCCTCGAGGGCGACCACGATGTTCCGCACGAGGATGAGCAGGGTGTAGAAGACGAGCGCGATGACGCCGGTCGCCAACGAGAGCCCCGTGATCGGGATGAACAGGACGAAGAGCGCAAGGGACGGGATGGCGTAGAGGGTTCCGGTGATCCCAAGGATCGGGCCGTAGGTCGCTCGCCAGCGCCGCGCGATCAGCGCCAGTACGAAGCTGATCGCGAAGCCGATGACGACCGACGCGACGACCATCACGAGGTGCTCGCCGAGTCGCTGGGCGATCTCGTCGAGGTTGTCGACGATCCAGTCGAACCGGATGAACGGTTGGCCCTCCCTCACGTCGCGACGCCCTCGCTCTCACCGACGGGCCTGACCGTGCCGTCGACCGATCGGACCGGCTCGCGCAGGCGCTCGCCGATGGCGTCCACGCTGACGAGACCGATGACGCGCTCGCGCGCGTCGACCACCACGCCGAGCTGCACGCTCGAGCCGAGGAGCGCCGACAGGGCATCGCGCAGCGTCGTCTCCGCCTCGACGGTCGGCGCGCCGGGCGTCGCGGCACTCGGATCGATCGCCCCGCTGCCGGCGAGGTCGTGCTCGTCGATCCAGCCCAGCGGCCGGCCCTGCTCGTCGACGAGCAGGGCGTAGTGGAGGGGCTCGACGCCGTCCAGCCGCCGGCGCACCTCCGCACGGTCCTCCCCGGCGTGGACGATGACCGGCTCGATCACCTCGAGGTCGCGGACGCGTCCGAGTGAGAGGCGCTTCAGGCCGCGGTCGGCCCCGACGAAGCGCTCGACGAACTCGGAGGCCGGGTTGGCGAGGATGGCGGCCGGCGTGTCGTACTGGGCCAGGATGCCGCCGCGCTGGAGGATCGCGATGCGGTCGGCCATCTTGATCGCCTCGTCGACGTCATGGGTGACGAAGATGACCGTCTTGCGCACCTGCTCCTGGAGACGCAGGAACTCGTTCTGGAGCCGGTCGCGCCGGATCGGGTCGACGGCGCCGAACGGCTCGTCCATGAGCATCACCGGCGGGTCCGCGGCGAGGGCGCGAGCGACACCGACCCGCTGGCGCTCGCCGCCGGACAGCTCGCTGGGATAGCGGTCGCGGTACTCCGCCGGCTCGAGGCCGATGAGGTCGAGCAGCTCGTTGCTCCGTTCCGTGACGCGCGTCGCCGACCATCGAAGCAGCCGCGGGACGACGGCGACGTTCTCACCGACGGTGAGGTGTGGGAACAGCCCGACCTGCTGGATGACGTAGCCAATGCGCCGCCGCAGTTCGACCGCCGGCAGGCTCGCCACATCCTCGCCGCCGATCGTGATCCGGCCGCTCGTCGGCTCGATGAGCCGGTTGACCATCTTCATGCTCGTCGTCTTGCCGCAGCCGGACGGGCCGACGAGGACGCAGATCTCGCCGGCGGGCACGGTCAGCGTCAGGTCGTCGACCGCCGGGGGAGCGTCAGGACCGCCGTACCGTTTCGTGACGTGCTCGAACGCAACGACGGCGCCGGCGCTCTCCTGCATCGGCCAATTCTAGGGGTGGCGGGTCTAGCGCTCGGCGAGGCGCCAGATGAGCGGGCCCTCGTCGTACACGAGCTCGAAGGCCGGCGAAGTCCCGAAGTCCACCCGTGCGTCGCACGGACTCGGTCGCGCGCCGTCCACGAGGTGCGTTGCGCCGTACCGCCGCATGAGCTCGGCGGAGCGGCCAGGGTCACCGCCGCAGTAGATCTCGACGACGTCCGCGATGCGCGCGTCGGGGGAGTAGCCGAGGTTCGCGACGTACGGCCCGAACGTCGTCAGGCGTCGCCGGCCGGCGGCATCGGTCAGCGAATTGACCCAGCCGTCGGTCACGAACACCGCGTCGGGTGGCGTGTTCGTCGCGACCCAGCGCGCGGCAGCGAGCTCCGGCCCCGACAGCACCTGGAGGTTCGAGGTCGCCGTCCAGGCGGCCACGAGCAGCGGCGACGGCAGGCTGAGCAGGAGCACGACCGCGACCGTCGGCATCGGCCAGCGGCGCATCAGCCAGGCGGCCAGCAGGCCGACCGCGATCCACATCGCCTGGAAGTACTTGTTCATGTCGAAGTCGATGACGCTGACCTGCACGACGTTCGGGATCACGAAGAGGCCGATGACCCACGCGGCCAGGAAGCCGCGATGGGGGACCCGCGGCAGGAAGAGCGCGGCCAACGCCAGCAGGAACGGGATGCCGAGGTTGGTGAGGTAGAAGAAGGCGACCGCGGCGGGCCCGTCGACGATCGGCGCCGACGGCCAGCCCGCGACGATGCGCAGCCAGCCGGAGCCGGTGGCCTGCAGCGCGGGCGCAAGCACGAACGGCGCGGCGACGAGGTATGGCGCGAGCAGGATCAGCGCGTTGCGTGGCGCGCGATCGTCGAGGAGCCGGCCGCCGGCGACGACCCAGGCCAGCGCCAGCAGCGGGAAGACCGGGAACAAGAAGAAGTGGAACGGCGCCAGCAGCGCGCCGAGCAGCCCGGCCAGGCCGATGAGCCACGGCCGATCCCGCCAGCCGGCAGCGCGCTGGCGGGACGTCGGCAGGCCGGCCACGAGCAGCAGCACCGCCCCGACGAGCATCGGCAGGCCGGCCGTCGTGGCGCGATGGGCGAGCAGTCCGGTGCCCATCACCGAGGGGACGCGGAAGTAGGGCCAGCCGGTCAGCCACTGGTTGTCATAGCTGTTGTGCGAGACGAGGTAGGCGAGGTCGCCGGCACCGACCGGGGCTCCGACCGCCAGGGGGTCGACGGTCAGGTCGCCGACGAGCCGGATCCAGCCGAGGCCGCCGGTGAAGATCACGACCACCGCGGCGAGGACGGCCGTTCGACGCGCGAGCGGCCCGCGCAGGAGCCGCCGCGCGAGCGAGAGCACGAGCAGCGCCAACGCCGCGGCGAGGATCGCGGACTGGACGACCATGGCCGGGATCGAGAAGAGGCCGGCCGCCTCGGCCAGGATCGCGGCATGGAAGTCCGCAAACCAGTGATAGACGAGCGGCTCGCCGGCGAAGTACGGAACCTCCGGCGGGAAGTTGCCGCCGGAGTTGAGCGACTCCGCAATCGAGAGATGGACGCCGAGGTCGCTCCAGTTCGAGCCTCCCGAGCTGACGCCGTCGGCGGTGACGCGCCAGATGCCGGCTCCGAGGACGATCCCGACCACCGCGCCGGCCACGGCGGCCACGGCAAGCCCCGGAGCCGCCCGGCGCACGGCCCGCACGGGCGTGGCCCCGACGCCGTACCAGGCCGCGAGCGGCACGGCGAGGCCGAGCAGCGCGGCCACCCCGAAGACGACGCCGCGGTCGTAGCCACCCGAAAGCTGGCTGAGCCAATGGACGAGGTGCGTCGAGGCGGCCACGCTCAGCACGACCGCAAGGCCGAGGCGTCCGGCCGCGTCGATCCGGGAGCGCACGGACGCGAGCGCCACCCACCCGGGGACCACGAGCAGGAGCGGCCACACCACGAACACCGCCAGCGCCGGGACCAGCCACGCGAGCAGGAGCGCCAGCGCGAGCGCCACGCTGGCGAGGAGGGCGCGGCGGGCTCGCGGGCTCATCGGCTGCGGATCATACGACGGGGTTCCATACTGCCCGTCGATGCCGCGGGTGAGCGACCGAGCGCGACCGATCTGGCTGGGCGCGGCGGGGTGCGCGGCCGGCTTCCTCCTCGTTGCGCTGCTCGTGATCTCCGGAGTCACCGACCCGATCGACGCCGCGATCATCGAGGTGGTCCGGGCGCAGGAACTTCACGACGCGCTCACGCCGCTGGCCCAGGTCACCCATCTCGGCTCGACCTGGGCGGTGATCGGCATCGGCGCGCTCGTCCTCCTGACGGGGTTGCTGGCCGGCCGGCCGCGTGATGGGGCAGCCGGCGCGCTGACGATTGCCATCGGTGCGCTGGTCATCGAGATCTTCAAGCGTCTCTTCGGGCGAGCAAGGCCCGACTTCCTCGAGCCGATCATCGTGGAGGTGGGCTTCAGCTTCCCCTCGGGCCACAGCGCGAACGCGATGGTCGCCTACGGGGTCCTCGGGGTCCTCGTCACGCGGCTGCGGTGGCCGGCCGCCATCAGGGTCGCGGTCATCGTCGTCCTCGGCGCGATCGTCTTCGGCGTCGGCCTGTCGCGGGTGTGGCTGGGCGTTCACTACCCGACCGACGTCGTCGCCGGCTGGCTCCTCGGCGGCACGATCGTCCTGACCTACGCCGCGCTCACCCTCCCGGCGTCGCCTGAGCCAGCCGCGGCAGCGGCTGTCGCGGATCCAGCAGCGCAACGATCCGATCGACCTGCTGCTGGCTGAGCACCTCGCCGGCGCTGGCCATCGTCGCCAGGCGCTCGGCATCGGCCTCGACGATCACGCCGATCTCGTCGCCGCGTGGCACCTCGACCTCCATCTCGGCCGGCGGCACGAGCACGGCCGAGACCGCTGCCGGCAGCGCCGCGCGCTCGAGGTAGAGGCTCAGGCGGCGCCCGGCCAACCGGGCCGTGTTGATCGGGGCGGCCTCCCACGGCACCCAGGACTCGGTCGATCGGTTCCATCGGTACCAGTGGCCGTTGCGGCGGGCATGGAGGCCGCGCGCACCGGCGGTCGTGATGGCGAACGTGCCGCCCGGTCCGACGAGGATGGCGTCGATCGCCTCCATCCCGCCGGGCGCGACCGTGCGGAACCAGTGCCAGCCGTCGTCGAGGCGTCGCCCGAGGCTGGCGGCCATGCGGTCGCCGTGGGGCAGCCCGGGGATGCCCATTCGGCGCGATCGAGGGGTCTGGTGAGTGATCATGTGAAGCGCGGACTTTCGCTGTCGAGGGCGTCGGATGGGCGTCTCGGAGTGTAGCGCGGGCCCGGGCGGTTGAGGAAGGCCCCGAGGGTCAACGCCGTATGATGCGGCCCATGGTCGACACGCGGGCCTCGCTCACCGACGCCGTGCGCACGCTCCTGGCGGAGATCGGAGAGGACCCGTCCCGGGAGGGGCTGGCGGGCACCCCGGAACGCGTGCGACGGATGTACGACGAGCTGACGGCGGGCTATCACGTCGACCCAGACGCGCTCCTCAACGGCGCGTGTTTCAACGTCGACTACGACGAGATGGTCGTCGTGCGCGATATCGAGTTCTTCAGCCTGTGCGAGCACCACCTGCTGCCCTTCATCGGTCGCGCGCACGTCGGCTACCTGCCGCGCGGCCGCGTGGTCGGCCTGTCCAAGATTCCGCGCATCGTCGACATGTACGCCAAACGGCTCCAGATCCAGGAGCGGCTCACCGTGCAGGTGGCCGACTACCTCATGGAGCGGCTCGAGCCGAAGGGCGTCGCGTGCGTCGTTGAGGCCACGCATCTGTGCACGATGATGCGAGGCGTGAAGAAGCAGGAGGCGACGATGGTCACCTCCAGCATGACCGGAACGTTCCGCCGCGACGCCAGGACCCGTGCCGAGTTCATGGGCCTCATCGGGAAGGGCGGCACTCGCTGATCGGCTGGCTGGCCGTCGCTCACCTGGCGGCGGTCACGCTGCTCACGTTTCTGCCACTGCCGATCGGTGCCGAGGCCATCGCCGACGCCAGGGCGGTCGCCACCTACGAGCACAATGCCGTGCCGCTCGCGACGCTGCGCATCCAGCTGGCCGACGGGATCACCCCGTTCGAGCTGCGCAACCTCGTCGGCAACGTGCTCCTGCTCCTGCCGCTTGGCATCTACGGACCGATCCTGACGCCGCGCCTGCGGTCCCTCCCGGCCATCCTGCTCGTCGGCGCCGGCCTCTCAGCGCTCATCGAGCTCGGCCAGCTGGCGGTGGCGACGGCCTACGGCTTCCCGGTGCGCGTCGCCGACGTCGACGACGTGGTGCTCAATACGCTCGGCGTGCTCGTCGGCTACCTCGTGTGGCGCGCCTGGTCGGCGTCGGGATCGGTAGACTCCGACCATGCCGTACGCGGACCCGCTGACGGATGAGGAGATCGTCGCCGCGCTCGCCGACCTGGATGGCTGGACGCGCGAGGCCGACACGATCCGCCGGACCGTCGTCTGCGCCGACTTCCGTGCCGCGATCGCGCTCGTGAGCGCGGTGGCCGATGCCGCCGAGGCGGCGAACCACCATCCCGATATCGAGATCCGCCGCTACAAGCGCGTGACGTTCACGCTCTCGACGCATGCGGCAAAGGCCATCACCGCGCGTGACATGGAGCTCGCAGCCGAGATCGACCGGATCGCGGCTAGAATCGGCCGCGCATGACCGACGAGACGCCGATCCGCGTCCTCATCGCCAAACCCGGGCTCGACGGGCACGACCGCGGCGCGAAGGTCCTCGCCCGCGGCCTGCGTGACGAGGGTTTCGAGGTGATCTACACCGGCCTGCGTCAGACGCCGGAGATGATCGCCGACGCCGCTGAGCAGGAGGACGTCGACGTCGTCGGCCTCTCGATCCTGTCCGGCGCGCACATGGCGCTGCTGCCCCGGACCGTGGAGCTCCTGCGCGAGCGCGGCATGTCCGACGTGCTCGTCGCGGCCGGCGGAATCATCCCCGACGCGGACATCGTCAAGCTCAAGCAGGCCGGCGTTGACGAGATCTTCGGGCCTGGCACGTCGATCGGCCAGATCGCGCGCTACTTCCGCGAGAACGTCAAGCGCTCATGACCCTGGCGCGTATATATGTATATACGCGAGCGACCGATGGTCGATGAGCTGGCTGCGGGCGGTCGCCGTCCGCTCGCCAGGCTGCTGACGCGGATCGAGAGCGGCGACCCATCGGTCCGTGAGCTGCTGCCGGAGCTGTTCGCGGCGGGGAAGGGCGCGCACGTCGTCGGCATCACCGGGCCGCCGGGGAGCGGCAAGTCCACGCTCGTGAACGCGCTGATCACCGAGTGGCGCAAACGCGGCCGCCGGGTCGGGGTGCTGGCGGTCGACCCGAGCTCGCCGTACACCCGCGGCGCGATCCTCGGCGACCGGATCCGGATGATGGACCATCACGCCGACCCCGACGTCTTCATGCGGTCGATGGCCAGCCGCGGCGAGCTCGGCGGGCTGGCCGCGACGACCTGGATCGCGGCCGCCGCCCTCGACGCCGCCGGCTACGACCCGGTACTGATCGAGACCGTCGGCGCCGGGCAATCCGAGGTCGAGGTCGCCCGCGTCGCGGAGACGACCGTGGTCGTCGAGGCGCCCGAGATGGGGGACGAGGTGCAGGCGATCAAGGCCGGACTGCTCGAAGTCGCGGACGTCATCGTCGTCAACAAGGGCGACCGGCCCGGGGCCGACCGCGCCGCTCGCCAGCTGCGCGCGATGCTCTCGACCGCCGGCGGCCGGATCGAGCGCAAGCCACCGCCGGTGATGGTGACCATCGCCACGACCGGCGACGGCGTCGTCGCCCTGGCGGACGCCGTCGACGCGGATCGGGAGCGGGCACGAGCGCCGCTGGCCGCGCGCGATCGCGCCGCGCACCAGGTCCGACGAGCGCTCGCCTCCCTCGCCGCCGAGCGGGCCGCCCGGCGCGGGGAGTGGGACGCGACCCTCGACGCGGTGGCGAACCGCGAGCTCGATCCGATGACCGCGGCCGAGCAATTGCTGGACGGGCGATGATGGTGCATATGGACGTCGATCCGGTTCTCGAACGATTTGGTCCGCCACCTACCGCGCCGCTGCCGCCGTGGGTGACCGATGCCCGCAAGGCGCTGACGACTGCAGCCGACGCCGTGCTCGGCATCGACGAGCGCGAGCTGAACCGCCGGTGGTGGTGGCGCGAGGATCGCGAGGGCGACACCGAGGTTCGGTACGCGTTCTATCGGGCTCTCGAGGCCTTCGAGCGGGCGGCTGGCACCGCCTCAGACGAGGTCGCGGCCGCCGGCGCACGCCCGGCCGGCGCGGCGGCGTTCGCGAGCGCCACCGCCGCGCGCTGGGACCTGCATGGCCTGCTGGCACCCCTCACCGATGCCGATCTCGACGCGGATCCGGGCGGCGAAGAGTGGACGATCCGCCAGACCCTCGCCCACATCGTCCACGTCCAGCGCGCGTACCCGGCCTTCGGTTCGTGGTGGCTGTCGCGCGAGCAGACGGCGGAGCTGCCACCGAGCGTCCCCGACGGCGTCGACGAGGGCTTCCCGACGGAGCAGTCCGATGGCGTCGGCACGCTGGCTGAGATCCGGCAACGGCTTGACGACGCGATGGACGGCGCCGCCGAACGGATGGCGTCCCTCGACGCATCGCAGCTGGCGACGCCGGCGCGGTGGTCGGGCTATGTCGTCGACGTTGGCTTCCGGCTCGGACGCATGTCGTCGCACCTCCAGGAGCACACCGTCCAGGTCGACAAGACCCTCGTCATGCTCGGCCGGACGCCGCCGGAGGCGCACCGGCTTGTTCGCCTCGTCTTCCGCGCGTACGGCCAGCTGGAGGGAATCGTTTTCGGGCTGCCGTCGATCATTGCCATCGCCGGTCGAGTGCCGATCGAGGCTGCCGTGAGCGAGGTCGCCGACGCCTTCGATCACGTGCGCCAGCCCGCGTCGGTGACCGACTTCGGCCAGGGCTGATCGCCCGCGGCCGTCAGATCGCGGCGAGCACCTGCACCTCGACCAGCATCTCCTCGCTCGCGAGGCCGCTCACGACGAGGAGCGTGCTGGGCGGATAGCGGCCGTCGGGCCAGAACCGCGGGAACTCG
Organism: uncultured Chloroflexia bacterium; assembly: GCA_963844415.1. Lineage (GTDB taxonomy): Bacteria > Chloroflexota > Limnocylindria > QHBO01 > QHBO01 > JACDBZ01. The sequence continues at coordinate 47,116 of CAWJOA010000009.1, read as the reverse complement.
CGGGTTCGCCACGCCCGGAGCCGCGGCACGTCCTCGCGGCGGGTGACGAAGGTCATCGTCTGGATCACGTTCGCCCACCGAGCCCCGGCCGCCTCGAGCGCCGCGCCGATGTTGTCGAAGACCTGGGCGCACTGGCTCTCGACGTCGTCCACGCCGACGAGCTTCCCATCCTGCCCGACCGCCACCTGGCCGGCGATGACGACCAGCGTCGCCCCGGCGGGCACCCGGGCGACGTGCGAGTAGGTGCCGGCCGGCCGGCTCACGGTCTCTGGGTTGAAGATCTCGATCACGCTCATCGGTCGAGTATGGACCGCGCTGGTACGCTTCCGGCTCCATGAGCATCGACCGCGTCTTCGTCATCGGCGCCGGCCTGATGGGCCACGGGATCGCGCAGGTCAGCGCCGCCGCCGGCAAGCAGGTAACGCTCTCCGACCGTACCGCCGAGCTCGCGGAGAAGGGGAAGGCGCGCGTCGCCGGCAACCTTGCCCGCCAGGTCGAGAAGGGCAAGCTCGAGCAGGCGACCGCGGACGAGGTCATCGGCCGCATCGGGACGTCCGAAGGCACCGATGGCGCCGCCGGCCATGACATCGTCATCGAGGCGGTGTTCGAGGACGAGTCGGTCAAGCGCGAGACCTGGGAGGCGCTGACGCGCTCCGCCGACGCCGATGCGATCTTCGCCAGCAACACGAGCAGCATCAGCATCACCAGCCTCGCGACGGCGACCGATCGCGCGCCGCGGTTCATCGGCCTTCACTTCTTCTCGCCGGTCCCGGTCATGGGGCTGATCGAGATCATCCGAGGCCTCGAGACCGATGACGCCACCTACGCCGCCGCCAGGGGCTTCGCCGAGGATCTCGGCAAGACGGTGATCGAGTCGCGGGACTACCCGGGGTTCCTCGTGAACCGGATGCTCGGCCCGTTCATCAACGAGGCGGTCTTCGCGCTGATGGAGTCGACCGGCACGGCCGAGGACATCGACACCGGCGCGAAGCTCGGCCTCAACCATCCGATGGGGCCGCTGGAGCTCAGCGATTTCATCGGCAACGACGTGATGCTCAACGTCATGGACGTGCTGCACCGCGGCTTCGGCGACCCGAAGTTCCGCGCCGCGCCGCTCCTGCGCCAGATGGTCACCGCCGGCCACCTGGGCCGGAAGACGGGCCGCGGCTTCTATCGCTACGACGAGACCGGTAAGAAAACCGGCTGATGGCGGTCGAGACGGCGCCGTCCCGCGACCCGTTCGCCCTCAGCGAGGAGGAGCGCAGCGTCCGCGACACCGTTCGCGACTGGGCGCAGCGCGAGGTGCTGCCGGGCGCCGCGCAGCGCGACGAGGAGGAGCGCTACGACGTCGGGCTCTTCCACCGGGCGGGCGAGCTGGGGATCACCGGGCTCCCGTACCCCGAGCGCTACGGCGGGGCCGGGCTGGGGACCTTCGCCTGGTCGCTGGCCGCGGAGGAGGTCGCGGCCGCAGATATGGCTCTCGGCGTCTCGCTGTCGGTCCACATCCTCAGCCAGCTCTGCATCTTCTCGAGCGGCACGGACGAACAGAAGGACCGATACCTCCCACAAATGACGGCGGGCAGGGAGCTCGGTGCCTTCGCCCTCACCGAGCCAGGCGCCGGCTCCGACGCCGCCTCCCTGTCGCTGTCCGCTCGGCGCGACGGCGACGCGTACCTCCTCAACGGCACGAAGATCTGGATCACGAACGCCGGCGAGGCGGCGCGCTACATCGTGTTCGGCACGGTCGACAAGAGCCTCGGCAAGAACGGCATCACCGCCTTCGTCGTCGAGGCCGACACGCCGGGCTTCCGGCTCGGCAGCAAGGAACGGAAGATGGGCATCCGCGGCACGACCGGCTACGAGCTGGTCTTCACCGACGCGCGGGTGCCCGCCGAGAACCGCCTCGGCGAGGAGGGGCAGGGCCTCAAGGTCGCGCTCGGCTCGCTTGGTGCCGGGAGGATCGGGATCGCATCCGTCTGCGTCGGCCTTGGCGCGCAACGCGCTCGAGCTCGCCGCGAGGTACGCGCTCCAGCGCCGGCAGTTCGGTCGGGCCATCGCCGACCAGGAGATGATCCAGGCGATGCTTGCCGAGATGGCGGTCCGCGTCGACGCCGCGCGGCTCCTGACCTGGCGTGCCGCCCGCATGCGCGACGCCGGGCAGCCGATCAACACCGCCTCGAGCATGGCGAAGTGGTATGCCTCCGACGCCGCGATGGCGGTGACGACCGACGCCGTCCAGGTCTACGGTGGCGCCGGCTACTCGACGCGACAACCCGGTCGAGCGGCTCATGCGCGATGCGAAGGGCGCGCAGATCTACGAGGGCACCAACCAGATCCATCGGCTCATCGTGGCCCAGGGGCTGCTCGACAGCGTCCGCCACGAGGCCTGATCTCCACCCCTGAGGAGGAAGCGAAGGACCGATGACGACCACGACCGGCAAGCTCATGCAGACGCCCGAGATCGAGCCGTTGACGATCGCGCCCGAGGATCGGGCCCGGAACGTGGTCGAGCTCATCCATCGGTCCGTCGAGCGCTATCCCGGGCGCGAGGCGATGCGCTGGAAGCTGACGAAGGCCCAGCGCGCGGAGGGCGGCGCGGACGAGTCCGCCTGGACGAGCCGGACCTACCGGCAGCTGTGGGACTGGGTGACCGGCCTCTCGCTCGGCCTGCGCGACCTCGGTGTGACCGACGGCGACAGCGTGGCGATCATCGCCCGCACGCGTCCGGAGTGGACGGTCAGCGACCTGGCGTCACTCGCGCTGGGTGCGGTCACCTGCCCGATCTATCCGCAGTCGGAAGCGGGGCAGGCGGCGTTCGTCATCAACAACGTCGGCGCGAAGGTCGTCTTCGTCGAGAACACCCAGCAGGCCCACAAGATCGAGTCGATCCGCGCCGAGTGCCCGACCCTCCAGCACGTGATCAGCATGGAGGCCAGCGGAAAGCTGCCGCCCGGGACCCTGACCCTCGACGACGTCATGGCCCGCGCCGACATGGATGCGGCCACCCGGATCGCGTGGCAGGACGCGTGGAAGAAGGTCGACCGCGACCACCACGCCACCGTCATCCACACGTCGGGCACGACCGCCAACCCGAAGGGCGCGATCCTCAGCCACGGCAACCTGCTCTACAACTTCGAGGCCGCCAGCCAGGTCATCGACTTCTACGAGACCGATGTCTTCCTCGCCTTCCTGCCGCTGAGCCACATCTACGGGCGGATCGTCGACGAGGTCGTGGCGCTTGGCCGCGGCGCGGCGGTGGTCTTCGCCGAGGCGCTGATCGAGCGACTGCCGGCCAACATGGTCGAGGTGCAGCCGACGGTGATGGGCTCGGTGCCGCGGCTCTACGAGCGGGTCTACGCCCGCGTGCTCTCCGCCGTCGAGGCCGGCCCGCCGACGCGGCAGCGGATCTTCCACTGGGCCGCCGGGCTCGGGGCGCAGAAGTACGCGAACCATCTCGCCGGCAAGGGGGACTCGCCCTGGCTGGCACTCCAGCTGCGCCTGGCCGATGCGCTGGTCTTCGGCAAGATCCGCGCGCGCACCGGCGGCCGGGTGCGCTACTTCGTGTCGGGCTCGGCGCCGCTGGCGCGAGAGATCGGCGAGTTCTTCTACGGGATGGGGATGCTCGTGCTCGAGGGCTACGGCCTGACCGAGACGTCGCCGTTCGTGTCGATCAACCGCCCGGGCGACTTCGTGTTCGGCACGGTCGGTCGGCCGGCGCCGGGGTCGGAGGTGAAGATCGATCCGGAGACGGGCGAGATCCTCGTCCGCGGCCCGCAGATCATGCAGGGCTACCTCAACCAGCCGGAGGAGACGGCGAAGGCGATCGAGCCCGACGGCTGGTTCCACACCGGCGACATCGGTGAGCTCGACGAGGTCGGCCGCATCCGGATCACGGATCGGCTCAAGAACATCATCATCCTCGGCAACGGCAAGAACGTGTCGCCGGCACCGATGGAGGCCGCGCTGTCGACCTCGCGCTACGTGGCGCAGGCCGTGATCCTCGGCGACCGCCAGGCCTACACCGGCGCGTTGATCGCACCCGACTTCGATGAGCTCGGGGCATGGGCGGCGCAGCAGGGGATCGCCGAGATGCCGCCGGAGCAGCTGATCGAGCTCAAGGAGGTCGACCGCCTGTTCGACGCCGAGGTCAAGCGCACGCTCGACGGCTTCGCGATCTACGAGCGCCCACGTCGCGTCGCGCTCCTCCCGCGGCTGCTGTCCGAGGAGGAGGGGGAGCTCACGCCGTCATTGAAGACGAAGAACCGCGTCGTCCTGGCCAACTGGCCCGACAAAATCGCCTACCTCTTCGACGCGAAGCCGGCCGCGGGCGAGTAACGCCCGCTGGGCGCATGACGGGACGAGCGACCGCCCCTCGAGGGTCAGCGGCTGCGAGCGTCCATCTCGTCCGCAAGGGACCGGATCGAATCGCCCAGCTCGGCGACCCCGAGCACGCCGAGGACCAGGTTGCCCTGCCGCCACACATACGCCTGCCGGTGTGGGCCTCCCATGTTGTTGCGGTAGGCGTACCCCTCATCCTCTCCGAAGTCGAGGGCCTCGGGATCGGTGCCCATGCCCCAGCCCACGATCATCTCGCCGTGGAATAGCGAGAACGCCGCGTCGGCATCCGCATCTGAGCGATACAGGGCGACCCACGACGTGCCGCACTCCTGGCCCTCCGTGCAGAAGTCGGTCGCGCGGCCGTCGACGAAGCCCGGAGTGGCGTCGCGCGGCTCGCCGTAGCGGAACAGATGGTCCAGCGCATCGCGCCCGCGAAAGGTCGTGTCGACGGCGAAGCCCTCGGGCGCGTTGCCGTGGGTCACGACGATCGGCCCAAGGTCCGAGCGCGGTGGCCAGGCTCGGCGCGTCGCCGATCCTCGGGCTGCCACCGGGAATGAGTCGGTACGTGGCGATTCCGATGATGATCACGGCCGCGAGGCCGGCCACCATCGCCACCGGTTTGATGGTCATGAAGGTCTCCTTCAGCGACGCCCAGCGGGCGCCCCGCTGTGGTGTCGTCTGGATCTCGGTCATCGCCCCCGCGATCACGCGGTCGGCCACGCCCGTGGGGCCGTCGCCCATCCATTGGTCGAGCTTGCGATCGAGATCGCGCGAACGGCTCATGACGGTTGGCTCCCAACTGACGCGAGGGCCAAGGGGTAGGGGACGAGGCCGGCTCGCAGCCGGCCCCGTCGGACGGCAAGGGCTGCCCGCCGGCGCATCGGCTCAGGGTGTGATCTCGACCGAGTCGATGATCGCCTCGAGCTCGGCGCGGCCCTCTTGGGTTGCAACGTCCCACACATACGCGAGCATCACGAGCCGCGTGCCGTCGACGTCGAGGACCCAGTACCTGGCGTCGGTGTTCGGGAACATGACCACGCCGTTCGGAGTCTCCCACGGACCGAACGCAGGGCAGTCCGTTGCTGCCGGTGTCGTGTATTCGACGTACTTGCCGGCGAATCCGTCGACGACGATGTCCGAGGGTGGCTCTGCATCGACGCCGGGCTGAGCCACGAGAGCGTTGGCGAGATCGTCGACGCTCGGTCCAGGAGGCGGGTCGAGCGCGCCCTGATCGAACCGACATGGATCGGCGAAGAGATCGGTAACGATCCAGAAGCTCAGTCCTCCGTCGTCTGCGATGGGTCCCGCCAGCTCAGGCGACTCGGGCGCACGACTCCAGCCCGCTGGAACCGTGAACGTGACCTCGACCGAATCGATCGATGACACGTACGTGCCGGGCTCGAGTGCTCCCGACGCGTCTTCGAAGACTCGGGGGGTTGGTGTGGGCGGTGAATCGCCGATGCCCGTCTCGCCGCCGAGGAACACCTGGTAGGCGGCGATGCCGAGGACGGCGACGATGGCGATGACACCGATCGTCGCGGCCGGCTTCATGGTCATGAAGAGCTCCTTCAGCAGCGCCCAGCGGGCGCCGCGCTGTCGTGTCGTGTGGACATCCGTGAGCGCCGCCTCGACCACCCGATCGGAGACGGCGGTCGGCCCGTCGTCCATCCATCGGGCGAGCTTCCGGTCGAGATCCCGGTCGTGGGTCATGACGGTCGACTCCCGGTGAGCACCGGGCGAGCGTCCGCCTCGAGGGCGGCTCGCATCGCTCGGCGCGCGTAGTGAAGCCGCGAGCGCACGGTGCCGATCGGGACGCCGAGCAGCTCCGCGATCTGCGGCAGGGTCAGGTCGAGGTAGTGCTGGAGGACGAGCACCGCCCGCTGCTCCGGTGGCAGCCGGCGGAATCCGCGTTCCAGCTGGTCGCGGTCGGCGACGGAAAGCTGAGGATCTCCGGCGCCGTGATCGGTCTCGAGCATGTGGATGGACGGGCTCCAACGACGTTCGGCACGCGCCTGCGCATAGCACGCGTTCACGAGCACTCGATACGACCACGCCTCGAAGCGGGCTGGGTCGCGGAGCCCCGGAAGCTGACGCCAGATGGCGACGATCGCCTGCTGGGTCGCATCCTCGGCGAGGTCGACGTCGCGCAGGATCCGATGCGCCACGGTGAAAAGCCGATCGGCGATGGCGTAGGCAATGTCGGCGAACGCGCGTTCGTCGCCTTGCTGTGCACGCATCACCAGGTCCGCATTCACTCGGTCGTCCTCGCAGACGGCGCGCTCCGGCGGCGCCGCTTACTGGTATGAGTGCGCTGCGACGCCAAGCAGTTCGATCATGATCTGTTCGACGGCAAGGCACAGCACGAGAAACCGCCGGGAGCGCGGCTCCCGGCGGCATCGGTCTGGTGCGAAGCCCTCAGCGCAGGGAGATCGCGAGCTCCTCGAGCAGGTCGTAGGCGTCCTGCATCCCGGCCTCCATGCCGGTCGCGATGATCATGTCGCGGACCTCCGCGACGTGGCACTCGGTGACCGAGGTCATCGTCGTGCGGCCGTCGGACTCCTCGAGGGTCACGGTGTTGACGGTCGCGTCGTCGTCGCTGACGCCGGGCATCTCGAACACCTCGGTGTAGACGAGGCGCTCGTTCGGGCACGATCTCGCGATACGTCCCGTGGAACGCGACCTCGGTGCCGTCGGGCGTGACCATCACGTAGCGCCAGTTGCCACCGACCTTCAGGTCGACGTCGCACTCCGTGACTTCGCCGCGCTTCGCATTCCACCACCGGCGGATGAGGTCCGGCTCGGTGAGGGCCCGGTAGACGAGGTCCTTCGGCGCGTTGAAGTCGCGCGTGACGTGGATCTGGGTGTCGCCGGGCAGGGTGACCACTGCCGTGCCGCTACTCGCCGTCGTCGCCATGGGGTTGCTCCTTTCGTTCGTTGTCCTTGAGCTCGTCCAGGAGGACGTCCAGCTGCTCGAATCGCTCGTTCATCAGCCGCTCGTACCCGACGACCCAGTCGTGGATCGGCTTGAGCGACCGGCCATTGAGCCGATACATCCGCTGCCTCCCTGCGTCTCGCACCTCCACGAGGCCGACCTCGCGGAGGACCCGCAGGTGCTTGCTGACCTGCGGCTGTGCCAGCCCGAGCTGCTCGACGAGCTCGTTCACGGAGGCCTCGCCATCGGCCAGCAGGTCGAGGATCTGCCGGCGTCGGGGCTCCGCCACCGCGTTGAACGCGTCCGTCGTGGTTGCCGCTCGTGCCATTGCGCCAAATCATATACCGATATCGGCATATGTCAACAGCGGTACCATCAACGCATGCGTGACGTGTACATCCTGTCGGCCGCTCGGACGCCGATCGGCAAGTTCGGCGGGGCGCTCTCGACGACGCCGGCCACCGACCTCGGCGCGACGGCCATCCGGGCCGCCGTCGAGCGCTCGGGCGTGGCTCCGGAGAAGGTCGACGAGGCGATCATGGGCCAGGTCCTCCAGGCCGGGGCGGGCCAGGCGCCGGCGCGCCAGGCGGCGCTGAAGGCGGGGCTGCCCGAGGGCGTCAGCGCGACCACGATCAACAAGGTGTGCGGCTCCGGGCTGAAGGCGGTGATGATGGGCGCATCGGCCATTCGCGCCGGTGACGCCGAGCTCATCGTGGCGGGCGGCATGGAGAGCATGAACATGGCCCCGTACCTGCTGCCGCAGGCCCGCACCGGCTACCGGCTCGGCAACGGCACGCTGGTTGACTCGACCGTCCACGACGGGCTGTGGTGCTCGACCTGCGACGTCCACATGGGCATCCATGCGGAGCGCGTCGCGGCCAAGCACGAGGTCAGCCGCACCGCGCAGGACGAGTTCGCGCTGCGCTCGCACCAGCGCGCGATCGCGGCACAGGAACAGGGGCGCTTCGACGACGAGATCGTGCCGGTCACCGTGCCCGGCAGGAAGGGCGACACGATCGTCAAGGCCGATGAGGGACCGCGTGCCGACACGTCGCTCGAGGCACTCGCGAAGCTGAACCCGGCGTTCCAGCCCGACGGCGGATCGGTCACCGCCGGCAACGCGCCCGGCATCACCGACGGTGCCGCAGCGCTCGTCATCGGTTCGGAGGAGGCCCTGAACGGTGCCCAGCCGATGGCCCGCATCACCGGCTACGCCCAGGCCGACGTCGCCCCCGAGTGGCTGTTCGAGGCGCCGATCCACGGCGTGCGACGCCTGATCGAGAAGGTCGGTGGCAGCGTCGACGACTTCGACCTCATCGAGATCAACGAGGCGTTCGCGGCCCAGGTCCTGGCCGATGGCAACGAGCTCGGCTTCGACTGGGACCGCGTCAACGTCAACGGCGGTGCCATCGCGCTCGGCCATCCGATCGGTGCCTCCGGAGCGCGCGTGCTGACGACGCTGCTGTACGAGCTGCGGCGGCGCGGCGGCGGGAAGGGCCTCGCGACGCTGTGCCTCGGCGGCGGGGGAGCGGTGGCCATGGCGGTCGAGACCGTCTGACCCACGCGCCACGGCTGACCAGGTCAGCTGACTAGGCCAACCGCCCGAGGGCCTCGTCCAGGGTCGTGGCGATCAGCGCGGCCTCGTCGCGAGTGAGACACAGCGGTGGACGGATCTTCAGGACGTTCCCGGATCGTGCGGTCGTGCCGATCAGCACCCCGCGCTCGGCCATCTCGTCCTTGACGCGAGCCGCGAGGTCGCCGGCCGGCTCGCGGGAGCCCCGGTCGCGGACGAGCTCGACGCCGGTCATGAGGCCGCGACCCCGGATGTCGCCGATCGCCTCGCGGCTCGCCGCCACGCCGCCCAGCGCCGACCGCAGCGCATCGCCGACGACGGCGGCGTTCGCCACCAGGCCCTCGTCGGCGAGCACGTCGAGGACGGCAAGTGCCGCGGCGCACGCCACCGGGTTGCCGCCGAACGTCGAGAAGAACGTCGTCTCCGCCCCGAACCGATCGACGATGTCGGACCGCGTGATCACCGCGGCGATCGGGTGGCCGTTGCCCATCGGCTTGCCCAGCGTGACGATGTCGGGGACCACGCCCCAGCGCGAGAAGCCCCACAGCTCGCCGGTCCGGCCGTGGCCGGACTGGACCTCGTCGGCGACGAAGAGGGCGCCGGCGTCGCGCGCCGCGGTGACGATCTCGGCAACCACGGCCGGAGCCGGCACGAAGATGCCATCCGAGGTGAACGTCGAGTCGACGAAGAGCGCCGCCGGCCGGCGGCCGCGATCCGCGAGGCGGGCGACGGCATCGGAGATCTCGGCGCGTCCCACCGATACTGGGTCGGCCGCATCGGCATATCGCGCCGCGGTAGGTGTCCGGGGCGGAGTAGGCCTCGACGCGAGCGGGCCGCTCGCCGCGGGGCCACTCGGAGGCGGAGAAGTCGGCGATCGCATCGGTCACGCCGTGGTAGCTCCACGCCGTGGCGATGCCCGCATCGGCTCCGGTGACGGTCGTGGCGAGGCGCCAGGCGAGGTCGTTCGCCTCCGATCCGGAGTTGACGAACAGGACCGTGTCGAGCCCGTCGGGCATCGTCGAGACGAGTCGCTCGGCCAGCTCCACGACGTGCTCGTGGAGATAGCGCGTGTTCGTGTTCAGCGTCGCCGCCTGGCGGGCGATCGCGTCGACGACCCGCGGGTGCGCGTGCCCGACGACCGGGACGTTGTTGTACGCGTCGAGGAACCGACGCCCGTCCGATGCCTCCATCCAGGCGCCGTCGCCGCGCACGAGGTGGAGCGGCGTGCGGTACGACAGCGATTCGAGCGCGCTACCGAGGACGCGCCGGCGACGGGCCAGCAGCTCGTCGGACGGCACTCGTCGCTGGATCGGCGCCCGGGCGATGGCCTCCATGCGCGAAGAAGCCTCGTCGAAGCCGATCGCTTCCAGCTGCTCGAGCAGCGCCCAGGCGGGCTCCGCCCAGCCGCGGATGTACTCGTTGTCGGGGTACTGCGGCATGCGCCAGGCGGAGATGAGGATCGTCTGCGCCATCCGCCCCGCAAGCAGGTCGCCAAGCAGCGCCGCCTCGCCGGCATCGAGCGGGAGGACCGATGCGTAGCCCGCCAGGAACGCCTCGCTCACCTCGAAGGGGTCGGTTCGGCCGCGCACCACCGACTGCAGCGTGGCGGGGACATCGAGCACGAGCGCCGTGTGCACCATGTCGCCGAAGTCGACGATGCCGGTCACCTGCCCCTGGTCGTCGAGGAGCAGGTTGTCGAGCGTGACGTCGTTGTGGATGACCTGGCCGCGCAGCCGCGGCAGTACCGGCACGACGCGCTCGTCGAAGCGGGCGAGCACCCGGGCCAGCAGCTCACGCCTGGCGGGATCCTCGATCGGTGGCGCAAGCCGCGCCAGCTCCGGCAGGTGCTGCTGGTCCCACCAGATCCGCCGGCCGGCGGCCGGGTGGAAGAAGCCGCGGAGCGCCACACCGATGCGCGCCACGACCTCCCCGATGCGCGTGATCGTCGCCGCATCCAGCTCGGTCGCGGCCGCGTTGCGTCCGGGCAGCAGGGGCAGGAGCCGGACGAGGTGCGTCGAGCCGTCGACCTCGGCGCTGACGATCGGCGAGCCGTCGAGCGCGGGACGCGCCAGGGGTACCGGCAGGGAAGGGTCGAGCTTCGCGATCCACTCGACCGCGGCCACCTCCATCTCGACCACGCCGCGGTCTTCGACCGCGTTCGAGACCTTCAGGACCCAGGCGCCGCCGTCCGCATCGGTCAGTCGGAAGTTCTGGTCTCGCTCGCTGACGATGGTGGTGGCGACCACCTCGAGGCCGAAGTGCGCGCGGGCGAGGCTCGTCGCCTGGTCGGGGCTCAGAGCGGGCGGGATGGCGTCGAGCACGTCGGTCGTCATCGCTGCCGATCGTAGGGCGTGCGATAGAATCGGCAACCGTCACGCGCGAAATCGGCCTGCTTCCGCCTCGAGACAGACATGGCGTGTAGAGGCGCCGGCGACGCGAGCAGCATGGAGGGACGCAGCGCACCCGATGGCCAGCATCAACCCGGTGGCAGAGGCGCCGAACATCTGGGCCGTCGCCCAGTCCCAGTTCGACCACGCCGCCGACAAGCTCGACCTCGACGACGGCATGCGGCGCGTCCTGCGCGTCCCGCAGCGCGAGCTGACGGTCAACTTCCCCGTCACCATGGACAGCGGCGACGTCCAGGTCTTCACCGGGCATCGCGTCCAGCACAACGTCAGCCGCGGCCCGGCCAAGGGCGGCATCCGCTACCACCAGGACGTGACCCTCGACGAGGTGCGGGCGCTGGCGATGTGGATGACGTGGAAGTGCGCCTGCGTGAACATCCCGTACGGCGGCGGCAAGGGCGGCGTGATCGTCGACCCGAAGAGGCTCACCCTCCGCGAGGTGGAGGGGATGACGCGGCGCTTCACGACCGAGATCAGCCCGCTCATCGGCCCGGACCGCGACATCCCGGCACCCGACGTCAACACGAACGCCCAGACGATGGCCTGGATCATGGACACCTACTCCATGCACCACGGCTACACGATCCACGGCGTCGTGACCGGCAAGCCGATCAGCGTCGGCGGATCGCTCGGCCGCAACGAGGCCACCGCCCGCGGCGCCGTCTACACGCTGCTCCAGTGGGCGAAGGTCGCCAACACGACCCTCGAGGGGAAGCGCGTCGCCATCCAGGGCTTCGGGAACGCCGGCAGCATCGCCGCCACCCTGCTCGCGGACGAGGGCGCGAAGATCATCGCCGTCAGCGACTCGACCGGCGGCATCCACGACCCTTCCGGGCTCGATCCGGCGAAGGTCATCGCCTGGAAGCAGGAACACGGCACGGTGGTCGGCTTCCCCGGCGCCGATGAGGTCACGAACCAGGAGATCCTCGAGATCGACTGCGACATCCTCGTGCCGGCCGCGCTCGAGAACCAGATCACGAAGCACAACGCGGCGAACGTGCGGGCCAAGGTCATCGCCGAGGCCGCCAACGGGCCGACGACCCCGGAGGCCGACGAGATCCTCCACGACCGCGGCGTCTACCTGATCCCCGACATCCTCTGCAATGCCGGCGGCGTGACGGTCAGCTACTTCGAGTGGGTCCAGGACATGCAGAGCTTCTTCTGGACCGAGCAGCGCATCAACGAGAGCCTCAAGGAGATCATGGATCGCGCCTTCGAGGCGGTCCACGCCATGAGCGAGCATCGCGAGGTCGACATGCGCACCGCGGCCTACATGGTCGCCGTCGCCCGCGTGGCCGAGGCGACCACCCTGCGCGGGCTCTACCCGTAGCCATGCTCGACCACGAAGAGCGGTTCCTGTTCCGGGAGGAGATCCACAACCTGGCGAACGCGCTCGCCGATCCCGGGCAGCTCGACAACGTCGAGGATCTCCTCGCCGAGGTCACGACGAGCCCTCGCTTCGACGCCGACGTCTTCACCCTCGAGCGCTCGCTCCAGGTGATGCTCGGCGCGCGCGCCGGCTCGACGCTGGTCGGGCTGCTGACGGTCGACCGCGGCGTGTTCGAGGAGCTCGGCGACATCGGTCTGCCGACCGAGGTCCAGGAGCGGCTCACCTCGTGGCGCGCGCGGTTCGGACTGGTGATCGACAACGCGCTGAACTTCCTCAACAACCCCGACGGCATCCAGGGCCACAACTTCGGCACCCAGGTCTCGCACTCCGAGCCCGGGCTCACCCTCCAGGGCCGATTGACGCTCGGTCCGCTACAACAACGAGCCGCAGTTCTTCATCGCCGATGCCGACGTGCTCCTCAACGTCGCCGCCGACATGCTCGAGCGCCTGGGCGAGCACCTCGAGCCGGAGATGATCGACGCGGAGCTCGTCACCCGGCTGCGCGAGGGCGTCGACCTCGTCGAGCGTCGCACGAAGGCGCGGACCTAGGGCTCGGCTCGTCACGTTCCGGTGACCGCGAAGCGGGTGTTCCTGGCGGCCACGGGACAGAACCGCGGCAAGACGACCACGTCGATTGGCCTGCTGGCGGCGATCCGCGACCGCGGCCTCAGCCTCGGCTTCCTCAAGCCGGTCGGCCAGCGCTACCTCGTCGTCGACGGAACGCGCGCCGACGAGGACGCGGTGTTGATGAGCGAGGCCTTCGGCCTGCCGGATCCGCTGAACGACATGTCGCCGGTCACGCTGCCGCGGCACTTCACGACCGACTACGTGATGGGGCGCGTCGACGGCGACCTCGGCGCGCAGGTCGCGGCGGCCCACGCGCGCATCGCCGCGGACAAGGACGTCGTCGTCATCGAGGGCACCGGGCACGCCGGCGTCGGGGCGGTGGTCGGCCTCTCGAACGCGCGGGTGGCCGCACTGCTCGACGCGCCGGTGATCATCGTGTCGGAGGGCGGCATCGGCCGGCCGATCGACGAGATCGTGCTCAACGGAGCGCTCTTTGCCGCGCACGGCGTGCGCGTCATCGGTGCGGTCGTCAACAAGGTGGACGTCGAGTCGCACCCGCACCTACCCGAGGTCCTCGAGCGCGGGCTGGCGCAGCACGGCGTCGAGCTGCTGGCCTGCATCCCGTACTCGCAGTTCCTCGCGAACCCCTCGCTCGAGCTGGTCGCCACGCATCTCGACGGGGAGCTGCTCGCGGGCGAGGCGACGCCGGGCGCCACGATCGGCTGGGTCGCGATCGGTGCCATGCAGGCGGTGCACGCCGTCGAGCTGCTGCGGGACCGGACGCTGCTGATCACCCCCGGCGACCGCGAGGATCTCGTGCTCGCGGCGATCGCGGCCAACCGCGGCGCGCGCGTGCCGCGGGTGATCGGGGTCGTGCTGACCGGCGGCTTCCGGCCTGTGCCCCGCGTGGTGGAGGCGCTCCGCGATGCCGGGATCTTCGCCTACCTTGTGCGGACCGATACGTACCGCACCGCCCAGGCCGTCGACGAGATCCTCGTGAAGACGCACTCGTCGGACACCGAGAAGATCTCGACGATCATCGAGCTCGTGGACGGGGCGCTCGACGTCGATGCGCTCTTGGCTCGGCTGTAGGCGCCTCGGTATATACGCATATCCGTCGGCGCAGACAAGACGAAGGGAGGCCGGACGTGGGCACCCGCCGGCCTCCCATGCACCGGCGGCGCCTCTTGGCCTGACGGCCCGCGCCTCGGTGGCAGCCGCATCATACGAACCGGATGGCACTGAGCACTAGTACTTTCGAAGGCGAATTTCGGCGCTCCTAGATGACGTCCCAGCCGAGCGGCATGTTGTCGGTCAGCCGCGCCCGCCCGACCCACACGGCCACCAGGGCCCATGCCGGGCCGCCGACGCGCTGGAGCTCGGCGAGCGACTCGGCATCGGCGACGCTGACGTAGTCGATCCGGGCCTTCGACTCGCCGGCGAGCACATCGGTCATGCGCCAGCGGAGCACCTCCGCCGAGCGCTCCCCGGCGTCGTATGAAGCCTTTGCCGCATTGAGCGCGTTGTAGAGGCAGGTCGCCGCGTGGCGCTCCTCGATCCCGAGCAGCGCGTTTGCGGACGAGACGGCCAGGCCGTCGTCCTCGCGAATCGTCGGGCATACGACGAGCTCGAGGTTCAGGAAGAGGTCGCGCAGCATGTGGCGCACGATCACGACCTGCTGGGCATGGCGCTGGCCCATGTACAGCCGGGCCGGACCGACGAGGTGGACGAGCTTGAGCATCACGGTCGTCAGGCCGTCCAGGTGCCCAGGCCGCGAGGCGCCCTCGAGCTGTCGCGTGAGGCCCTCGACCGTGACGCGGGTCGTGTCGTCGGACGGGTAGAGGGTCGTCACCTCGGGCAGGAAGCAGATGTCGACCTCGGCGTGCTCCATGAGCGCCAGGTCGCGGGTGTGGTCGCGCGTCCCGGGATCGCCCTCGTCGAGCGACGTGAAGGCCTGCGGGTTCACGAACGAGGAGGCCACGACGCAGCCGGTCTCGGCGCGTGCCCGGCGCATCAGGGAAAGCTGCCCGTCGTGGAGCATCCCCATCGTCGGCACGAAGCCGACGCTGTTGCCGGCGAGGCGACGCTCGAGGATCGTGTCGCGCAGCTCGTCCGCGTGGTGGACGACGATCACGAACGGCGGCGTCGGCGGGAGGCGTCGCCTTCCGCGGTGTTGGCGGCGCGGCGGTATCGGTCCGCGATCAGATCCCAGAGGCGCTCGGCGACCTGTCGCTTGGGGAGCATCGGCCAGTCGGTGAGGGCGCCCTCGGCGCCGAACACGGTCACCTTGTTCTCGTCGGAGCCGATCGCGTCGAACGGCCCGCCCACCACGTTGCCGACGATGAGGTCGAGGCCCTTGTCCCGCAGCTTGCCAACCGCGTTGGCCTCGAGGTCGGTCGACTCGGCCGCGAAGCCGATGAGGAACGGGCGCAGGTCGTCGGGCATCTCGCCGACCTCGGCGACGATGTCCGGGTTCGGCACGAGCTCGATCTGGAGGTTCTCGCCCGAGCGCTTGATCTTGCGCTGGCTCGCCTTGGCCGGCGCGAAGTCGGCGACCGCCGCGGCCATCACCAGGATGTCGGCGCCCGGGGCGGCGCGCAGGACCGACTCGCGCATCGCCTGCGCGGTGGTGGATTCGACGACGGTAACCCCGCGCGGCGGGGTGACGCTCATGGCGCCCGCGATGAGCGTGACCGATGCGCCCCGGTCGCGTGCCGACTCGGCAATGGCGGTGCCCATCTTCCCCGAGGAACGGTTGCCGATGAAGCGCACCGGGTCGAGCGGCTCGCGGGTGCCGCCGGCGCTGACCACGACGTGCAGGCCCTCGAGGTCACCCGAGCGAACGAAGAGGCGCTCGACCGCCTCGAGGATCGTCGGCGGCTCGGCCAGCCGGCCGATGCCGGTCAGTCCCGAGGCGAGCTCGCCGACCTCGGGCTCGACGATGATGTGGCCGAACTCGCGCAGCGTGGCGACGTTGCGCTGGGTGGCCGGATGCGTCCACATCCCGGCGTCCATGGCGGGCGCGACGATCACCGGGGCGCGGCTGGCGCACGCGATCGCCGTCACCGCGTTCCCGACCAGGCCGGCCGCCAGCTCCGCGAGGAGGTTCGCCGTCGCCGGGGCCAGCACGATCGCGTCGGACGCCTCGGCCAGCTCGATGTGCGCGATCTGCTGGTCGGCGTCGAGCTCCATGACGTCGGCGACGACCGGACGGTGGGTGAGCGACTCGAAGGTGAGCGGGCCGACGAAGGCGGTCGCCGCGGGGGTCATCGCCACGTCGACGACCGCGCCGCGGTCGCCGAGCAGGCGGACGAGGCTCACCGCCTTGTAGGCGGCGATGCTGCCCGACACGCCGACGACGATCCGGCGGCCGGCGAGCGGCCCGAGGCTCTCGGTCACGGGGTGCCCCCGGTGCGGGCCGCAGCGCGCTGCCGGTCACGCAGCGCCTGCCATGCGTAGCGGATGCCGCGCAGGGTGAGATCGGGCTCCACGGCGTCGATGCCCGGCACTTCCCGCAGCCACGGCTGATGCGTGTAGCCCCCGGTGGCCACGACGGTCACGCGGCTGCCCTCCGGCGAGCGCTCGAGCAGCTCGCTCGCGCAGCGCGGTCAGCAGTCCGCTGACGAGGCCGATGTACCCGAGCACCATTCCCGACTGCATGGCGTGGACGGTGTTCGAGCCGATCGCCGACGGCGGGCGCCGCAGCTCGATGCGCGGCAGCTTGCTGGCCCGGCCGACGAGCGCCTCGAGGCTGAGACCGAGCCCCGGCGCGATCGCGCCACCGACGTACGCGCCGTCGGCATCGACGAGGTCGAAGTTCGTGCTCGTGCCGAGGTCGATGACGATGGCCGGCCCGCCGAACTCGGTCCGCGCCGCGAGCGCATTGGCGAGCCGGTCCGCACCGGCCTCCGACGGCCGGTCGATCCGGACCTCGAGGATCCCGTCCAGCGTGGATGCGTCGATGAGCGCGGGGGTGACGCCGATCCGCTCGGTGACGAGGCGCTCCCAGGTCTCGGTGAGCGGCGGCACGACGCTGGCGATGGCGACGGCGTCGAGCTCGTCCAGGCGATGGCCGTCGAGCGCGAGGAGGGAGGTGAGCATTACCGCCACCTCGTCGGCGGTCGCGTTTGCCCGCGTGATGGCCCGCCACGAGCGGGCCAATCGGTCATCGGTGAAGAGACCGATGGTGACGTTCGTGTTGCCGATGTCGGCCGCCAGCAGCTTCACCGGCCGTATCCTAGCAGCCGATCTGCGCCGATCCGCCGCGCCGGAAGCCGGTTCCAGACGCGCCGACGATCCGCTACCGTGGTCCGATGCCCGAGGCGCGCGCCAAGCTTTACATCAACACCGGCGTCGTCACCGCCAAGAGCGACATCTACAACATCCTCCGTCCCCTCCTCAAGCAGACGGTCTCGTACACGTACTACCGTGGCGCGAAGGTCGAATCGAGCGGGACCGGCTGGGTGGAGCGGATCGTCGTCGACCACCCAGACATCGCCTCGTACTTCACCCCCCTGGCGATCTGCGTGAACCTCGACTCGTTCGACTACCTCCAGTTCGACACGACGAGCGACCAGCTGCTGGTGTACACGCTCACGATCGGTAACGAGCGCGTCGTGCTCGAGTTCTCGGCCGGCGCGGCACAGCGCCTTGCCGAGCTGACCGACGCCGAGCCGAACGGGGCGAGTGGCTCCCGCCCGCTGCCACGCAACGCCGACGAGCTCGCGCGCGACCTGCGCTTCATCCAGATGGAGCTCCTCATGTCGGCCGATGCGGACCCGTCCGACGGCGAGCGCGGCGACGAGGACGAGGACGGGGCGTGACCGCCACGCCGGCGCCCGCGAGGACGCGGCCGCGCAGCGGACCCGCCGCGCCCCACATTCGCACGGTGCTTCCGAGCGGCCTGCGCGTCGTCACTCAGAACATGCCCGGTGCGCGATCGGCGAGCGTCGCGATTCTCGTGCCGGTTGGCTCTCGCCACGAGGATGAGGCGCACGCGGGCCTCTCGCACCTCCTCGAGCATCTCGTCTTCAAGGGCACGCGCGGTCACCCCGAGGCGGGCGCGCTTTCACAGGTCGTCGAGGGTGTCGGCGGAGCGATCAACGCCAGCACCGACCGGGAGCTCACCGTCTACAGCTCCAAGGTGCCGGCCGAGCGCCTCGCCACCGCCCTGCACGCCGTCAGCGAGCTGGCCCTGCACCCGATGCTGCGCCGACGCGACCTGTCGGCCGAGAAGCCGGTGATCGTCGACGAGATCCGCATGTACGTCGACTCGCCGTCGGACCATGTCTTCACCCTCTTCGACGAGTTGCTCTACGGCCGCCATCCGCTCGGCCGCGAGATCGCCGGGACGATCGGCTCCGTCCGTCGCGCGACGCATCGCGGCGTCCTCGACCACTGGCACGCCGCCTATCGACCCGGGCGCATGGTGCTCAGCGTTGCCGGCGCGATCGACCACGAGCAGGTCCTTCGCGCCGCGGCCGAGTGGCACGCCGCCGGGCCGGAGGAGGAGGATGGCCAGCCGGCGCGCCGGCCGCCGACCGTCGAACCGGCGCCGAAGCCCGCCCCGCCGGGCGCGATGCGCGTGTCGCATCGGACCCTCAGCCAGGGCAACCTGTGCCTCGGCATGCCCGGGGTCTCCCGCGACGACCCCGATCGCTGGGCGCTGGACCTGCTCGGCGCGATCCTCGGCGACGGGATGGGCAGCCGCCTCTTCCTCGAGCTGCGCGAACGACGCTCGCTCGTGTACGACGTCTCGACCTTCAGCGCGATGTACGCGGATGCCGGCAGCTTCGGCGTCCATGCCGGATTCGACCCCGAGGACGCCGGTCGAGTCGTGGCCGCGATCGTCGACCAGCTCGACCGGATCAGCACCGATCCCGTCCGTCCCGGCGAGCTCGACCGCGCCCGGGCCTACACCCGCGGCCGCCTCGAGCTGCGGATGGAGGACTCGGGCGCCGTGGCCGGGTGGATCGGGACTGGAGAGACCCTGCTGCCCGAGATCCTCACCGTCGACGAGGTCATCGAGCGCCTGGAGGCCGTCACGATCGACGACCTCCTGCGCGTCGCGCGGCGCCTGCTCGCACCGTCCGAGGCGCGCCTCGCGGTCCTCGGGCCGTTTCGCGGCCGGGCGCGGTTCGAGCGCGCGCTGCGATCGTGAGCCCGAGGCGGGCCGCACGGTCCGCGCCGAAACCGGCCGATCCCGAGCCCGACCTGAGCCCGAGGCGAAGGCCGAGCCCGAGGCGAAGGCCGAGCCCGCCGACCCGCCGGAGGAGGGGCCAGAGCCGGAGCCAGGTGGCGCCGAGCCTGCGCCTGAGCCGGAGACGCCGGCGGCGGATGACATCCAGGTCATCGACCTCGTCCGGGACGAGCTCGCGCTGGCACGCGCGCAGATCGACGCCGGCCTGCTCGGGCTTGCGGAGGGGACCGCGCGCCGGCGCCTGGCGCACCTCGAGGCCGACGGCGTCACCAGCGACGACGAGACCGATGCCCTGCGCCTGCTGCTCGCCGAGACGCTCTGGCGGCAGGGACGCACGACGTCCGCGCGCCGCTCACTCGAGGCGATCCGACCGGGGAGCCCGCAGCGGCGGCTCCCAGTGGCGCTGCTGATCGAGGCCGAGACGCTCGCAGCCGGCGGCGAGGCCGATCGCGCCGCCGGGGCACAGGAGCGACTGCTGGCCGCCATCGGTCCCGACGCCGCGTTCGAGCTGGCCGGTGGCGTGGCCGGCCGAATCGCGTGGCCGCTGCCGGAAGCGATGCAGCCGGGATCAGGTCGCGCGCCCCGGCCGCCGTGGACGGCGCGGCCCGAGGGCACCGCGGACGACACGGAGCCGATCGACGACGAGCGGGTCGCCGCTGGCCGGGGGAGGCTGGAGGAGGCGCGGGTCGCGTACGTCGCCGGCGACCTCGCGCGGGGCGACTCCGAGATGTCGATCGCCGTCCGCCTCGACCCGGCGCTGGCGTCCGATGGCGTCGGCCTGATCGAGCCCACGCTCGGCACCCAGCCGTCGGCGGACCGTCTGCTACTCTACGGCGACCTGCTCAACGCCGCCGGTCGCGAGGCGGAAGCCACCCGCGCGTATGACCTGGCCGCGGACCGTCGGAGCGGGACCGTCAGCACCTGAGGAGCCCGAACTTCGTCATGCAGCGCACCCTCGTCCTCGCCAAGCCAGACGCCGTCCAGCGCGGGCTCATCGGCGAGATCATCGGCCGTTTCGAGCGCAAGGGACTCAAGGTGGTCGGCCTGCGGCTGCTCACCGTGCCGCGCGAGATGGCCGAGCGCCACTACGCCGTCCATGCCGGCAAGCACTTCTACGACGGCCTCGTCGAGTTCATCACCTCGGGGCCGGTCGCGGCCATTGCGCTCGAGGGCCCCGACGCGATCGCCGTCGTGCGGCTGATGGTCGGCAAGACGATGCCCAACGAGGCGGACCCGGGAACGATCCGCGGCGACCTCGGCGTCGCCGGGCTCCGCAACCTCATCCACGCGTCCGACGCGCCGGAGACGGCGGAGGCCGAGCTCGAGCTGTGGTTCGGGCCCGGTGCCCTCGTCGACTACCGACGCGAGATCGACGCCTGGATCGTGGCCGAGGAGCCCGCGCGGGCCTAGGTCACTCGCCGGCGGTGAGGGTCGGGTATTCCGGCCGCTCGATGAGCCCGATCCGCTCGAGCGGGAAGTAACGCAGCCAGGCGCGGCCGAGGATCAGCTCCTCGTCGATCGGGCCGAAGACGCGCGAGTCCTGGCTCGAGGGCCGGTTGTCGCCCATCACGAAGTACTCGTCCTCGCCCACGATCCACCGGAACGGGCAGTCGGGTTGCGAGCAGTCGGTCGGCGCGGTCGTGCCGTCCTCGCGCGTCACCACGTACGGCTCCTCGATCCGCACCGGGCTCTCGCCCGGACGCTCCACGAAGACGCGCCCGTTCTCGAGGGTCACGATGTCGCCGGGCATGCCGATGATCCGCTTGATGAATGGGATTCCATCGGTCGCCAGGCCAGACCCCGACGGTGGGTTGAAGACGACGACGTCGCCGTACTCGTAGCCGCCGAACCGGACCGAGAGCTTGTCGATGAGGATGTACTCCCCGTTGACGATCGTCGGGGACATCGAGCTCTGCTGGACCTCGAACGGCTGCGCGACGAAGTTGTGGATCACCAGGTAGATCAGCAGGGTCAGAACCAGGGTCTCGACGATCTCGAACGCGCACCCGAGGGCACGGCGCGAAGAGGCGCGCTCGCCGTTGGCGGGCGCGCCGGAAGGATCGGTGTCTTCGGAGATGTAGGTCATGGCCCTGGGCATGCGAGGCGCGGAGCGACAGGATAGCGCACCGGCTGATCTAGACTCCCCGCCACCATGGGCACGCTCATTCTCGCGCGACACGCGACGACCGAGGCGTCCGCCGCCGGCCGGAATCTCGGTCAGCGGACCGATCCGCCGCTCGCCGCGGCGGGGCTTGCCCTCGCCTCCCGCCTCGGCGCGACGCTGCGAGCTGAGCTCGACGAGCTGCCGCACGACGACCTGCGCCTCCTCACGAGTCCGGCACGGCGCTGCCGTCAGACGGCGGCCGCGGTCGCGGAGGAAGTCGGCGTGACCGATCCGGTCGAGGTCCACGACGGGCTCCTCGAGATCGACTACGGCGCGTGGGACGGACTGACCGCGGACGAGTGCCGGGCTCGCGACCCGGAGCTGCGTGTGGCCTGGGAGGCCGACCCGTTCGTGACCCGCTGCCCCGACGGCGAGAGCGGCCAGGACGTGCTGCGGCGGGCCTCCGCCGTGCTCGATCCGCTCGAGGCGTGGCTGACGGCCGACCGGGCACGATGCGCGATCGTCATCGCCCACAACCACGTCAACCGGGTTCGGCTGTGCTCGATGTTCGGATGGCCGATGCGCGAGTACCGCGATCGTCTCTCACAGGACCCGGCCGGCTACAGCATGATCGGGCTCGCGAGCGGGACGCCCGTCGTCCGCCGCATGAACGCCGCCCCGGGAGCGTGAGGGCTCTCGATCGAAGGAGCTGAGGGGCCCACGAGCACGCGTGCCCGGCACGGCACGTGCGTAGGGGCACGGAGCCCGAGCCCGCGCCCCGAGCCCGAGCCCTGAACGGGTCGAAGTCCGACCCAACCCTATAATCGGGGGCCCACAGCCGCGAGGTCAGATTGTCGATCGAGATCAGCCAGCAGCTCCAGCCGCTGATGCAGGTCAAGGTGACCCCGAAGCAGATCGCCGCGAACTACATCCTGCAGATGAGCTCGGTCGAGCTCCAGGAGGCGATCAGCCAGGAGCTCGACGAGAACCCCGCGCTCGAGATGAACGAGCTGCCGACCTGCCCGATCTGCGGCAGCCCGGTGGCCGGCAACTACTGCACCGACTGCATGCCGCGCAAGGGCGAGGACGGCGAGGACGCCTCCCGCCTGCTGAGTGCCGATGACCTGCCGGGCGACGGCGCGTCCCGCCTCCGCGACGAGGCCGACGAGTTCGACCCGATCGCCCGCGCCGAGGCGGACTTCACCCTCGAGGACCACCTCACCTGGAACCTCCACGCGCTGCTGCCGAGCCGCCTCCATCCGGTGGCCGACCACGTCATCGGCGCCCTCGACTCGAACGGCTTCCTGACCGAGACCGATGCGGAGATCGCCGAGACGACGGGCGTGACCCTCGACGACGTCGCCCTGGTGCTCGGCGCGATGAAGGGGCTGGAGCCGATCGGCATCGGCTCGCGATCGATCACCGAGTCGCTCCTGGCCCAGATCGAGTTCCTCCGCGAGGAGGGCGAGCTCGCGATCCCGGACCAGGCCGAGGAGGTCGTCGGCAAGCACCTCTCCGACCTCGGGGAGCGGCGCTTCCGCGAGACGGCGAGCGCCGTCGGCATCACCCAGCGCGAGGTGACCGACATCTGGCACTTCGTGAAGGCCAACCTCAACCCGTACCCGACCGCGGCCTTCACCGCCGCGGTGAGCGGGGACAGCGGGCGGACGATCGTCCGTCCCGACGTCCTCATCCGGATGATCGACGGTGAGCTGGCCGTCGAGGTCGTCGAGTCGCGGCGCTTCAGCCTGCGCGTGGCACCGATCTACTCGGCGCTCAGCTCGAAGCTGCGAAGCAACGACACGACCGAGGACGAGAAGCAGCACGTCCGCCAGTACGTCGGCCGCGCGAAGTTCTTCATCGACAACATCAACCGCCGCCGCGCCACGATCCACCGCATCGCCGAGGCCCTCGTCGATCGCCAGCGCGAGTACCTGACCCACGGCGTCCAGCACCTCGTGCCGCTGACCCGCGCGGAGGTCGGGGAGCTGATCGGGATGCACGAGTCGACCGTCAGCCGCGCGACCGCGGAGAAGTACGTCATGGTGCCCTCCGGCGAGGTCGTCCCGTTCAGCCACTTCTTCACCGCGTCGCTGGGCATCAAGGACCAGATCCGGCGGATGATCGAGGTGGAGGACCCGAGCCACCCGTTGAGCGACCAGGAGATCGCCGACGCGCTGGCCGCCGAGGGGGTGGCGCTCGCTCGGCGCACGGTCGCGAAGTACCGCGACGAGCTGCAGATCCTTCCTGCGCGCCTGCGACATCGCTGACCGACGGCTGGCACCGGGTTCGATGCGGGCCACCCTCCTCCGTAGCCTCGCCGTGATCGGCGTCGGCGGGATCGTCCTCGCCGGCGTCCTCTACGTGGCGAGCACCTTCGACGCCCGTCCGCCGACCGTCCTCGAGGTGCGCCTGACCGCGCCATCGGCCGCTGACGACCGCGTGGCGCTCATCACCACCAGCCTGGAGCTCTCCTTCAGCGAGCCGGTGGCGACCGATGGCGCCGAGGCGGCCGTGCGCCTCGAGCCGGAGGTTGCCGGGGCGGTGACGTGGAGCGGCAGCACGATGATCTTCACCCCGGCCGACCCTCTCGCCCTCGAGACCGAGTACGTCCTCATCGTCGACGAGGGGATCCGTGATCTGTCCGGCAACCCGATGACCGAGCTGCCGCCGCCCTTCGCGTTCGTCACCGCCGGCCGGCCGACACTCGCCGAGTCCGAACCGGCAGATGGTGACGAGGAGGTCCCGCTCGACGCACCGATCACGCTCACGTTCTCCACGCTCATGGACATCGCCTCCGTCGAGGACCAGCTGCGTCTGAGCCCATCCTTCGACCACGAGCTGCGCTGGAGCGGAGAGCTGCTCGAGATCGTGCCGAGCCAACCGCTCGACCCCGCCAGCGAGTACGCGGTGGAAATCGACGCCGAGGCCGCCGACGCAGCGGGAGTCACCCTCGGCGAGCCGATCCGGGTTGCATTCCGGACGGTCACCTCGGACCTCACCGCGCTGACGCTCGTGCCCACCGACGGCGTGGACGGTGTCGCCCCGATCTCACCGATCGCTGTCCTCTTCGACCGGCCGATCGACCCGGAGACCGTCGCCGGTGACCAGCTGACGATCAGGCCCGAGGTCGCCGGCACGCTCGAGGTCGTGGCGCTCCCCGACGATCCGCCGGACGAAGACGGCGCCGGCAGCCTGCTGCGGTTCACGCCATCGGGCCCGTTGCCACCAAACACGACCTTCGAGGTCGAGCTCGCCGCCGAGCTCGCGACGCCCTCCGGAGAGACGATGGCCGAGTCGCTGCGCTGGACGTTCAACACCGGCGCACCGACGGCGGCGCTGTCGAACGGGATCACGTTCATCACCGACCGCGCGGGCATCGCGAACGTGTGGGTCATGAATGCCGACGGCGCTGGACAGCGGCAGATCAGCGCCGAGCTGGAGCCGGTGCTCGACTATGCCATCGCGCCGGACGGCAGCTCGCTGGTCGTCTCGGATGGCCGGCGCCTCGTCTACCAGCGCGCCGACGGCACCGACCGTCGCGTCCTCACCGATGAGGCCCACCTCGAGTTCGACCCGACCTACTCGCCCGACGGCCAGCGCATCGCCTTCGTGCGCGCCGAGATGGAGACCGGCAGCGGGCTCGGCCTGTTCGAGTGGGAGGTCGGCGGAGGCGACGCCACGCCGATCGCCCTTCCGGACGTGCTCGGCGCGAGCCCGGCGCCGTCGGCTCCTTCGGAGGAAGGCCCGTCCATCCGCGCACCACGCTACGCGCCGGACGGCCAGGCGCTGGCCTTCGTCGACCTGGCGGGCTGGGTCGGCATCCTCGAGCTGCCTGAGGAGCGGCTGACGCTCGCGCCGTTCGACGCGGCCGCCGCGCCGATCTGGATGCCCGACAGCTCGGGTCTGCTGCTGACCGGCGTGTCGGGCACCGGCGCAGCGCTCGCCGTGACCTTCGAACCGCCCGTCGCGCCGCTCGTCGGCGGTGCGGCGGACACCGTCCATCGGCTCGCACGGTCGGGCACGACGACGGTGGACCTCGGCCTCGGGGCGGGGGCGATGGTGCTCGGCGTCGGCCCGGACGGCAGCATCGCGTACGCCGACTCCGCTCGGCTGCTCTGGATCGCCGAGAGCCTGTCCGCCCTGGCGTCAGCCGACGTCCTCACCGACGAGCCGGTTGCCGCGGCGGCGATCGCGCCGAGCGAGCCGGCCGCGGTCGTCGTCTTCGCGGACACCGCGGACGTGGGCTCGGTCGAGCTCGTCGAGCTCGATGACGGCGATCGCACGCCACTCGCGCCGGACGGAGCCGGCCCACGCTGGCTGCCATGACCGTCGGCCGCTCCTCCGTGCTAAGATTCGGCCGCCTCGCTGGTGGGGAACGTGACTCTGTCCTCCCGCCGGCGTTTCGTGTGCGTCAACCCCCGGCTGTGAGCGTGCCTTCCCATGGCCGCCGGCCGCGCTCGGAGGTCTCATGGAGCTGATCACGTGGGTGGTCCCGGTCGCAGGGATCGCGGCCGTCCTCTTCGCCCTCTACCTTGCCCGCGACGTGATGTCGCGCGACACCGGCACGCCGGAGATGGTCGCCGTCGGCGACACGATCCGCGAGGGCGCCGACGCCTTCGTGAAGCGCCAGTACACGACGATCGGCGTGCTCGCGCTCGTCGGCGCGGTCATCATCGGTCTCGTCATCGGTGTCGTCGAGACCGCGGAGGTCGCCGACGTGCCCTCCCTGGCGGGTCCCCCGATCGGCATCCTGACCGCGATCGCCTTCCTCGTCGGCGCCGCCTGCTCGATGGCGTCGGGGATCATCGGCATGTTCGTCAGCGTCCGCTCGAACGTGCGCACGGCCGCGGCGGCCCGCACCAGCCTCGTCGGGGCGGTCCAGGTCGCGATGCGCGGCGGCGCCGTCTCCGGGTTCCTGGTCGTCGCCCTCAGCCTCCTCGGCGTGTGGGGCATCTTCACCGTCTACGAGACCTTCGTCGCCGATGTCACCGTCGCCGAGGCGCCGTTCCTGATCGTCGGGTTCGGCTTCGGCGCGAGCTTCGTCGCGCTGTTCGCCCAGCTCGGTGGCGGCATCTACACCAAGGCCGCCGACGTCGGCTCCGACCTCGTCGGCAAGGTCGAGGCGGGCATCCCCGAGGACGACCCGCGCAACGCCGGCGTGATCGCGGACCTCGTCGGCGACAACGTCGGCGACTGCGCCGGCCGCGGTGCCGACCTCTTCGAGTCGACCGCCGCCGAGAACATCGGCGCCATGATCCTCGGCGTCGCCGCCTTCGCGATCGCCGAGAGCGCCGGCTGGCCGAACCCCGAGGCCTGGATCTTCTTCCCGCTCGTCATCCGCGCGTTCGGCCTGCTCGCCACGATCGTCGCGATGTTCTTCATCCGCGGTTCCGAGACCGAGAACCCGATGAACATCCTCAACCGCGGCTACTGGGTCACGACGATCCTGTCGGTCGGCGCTCTTGCGTTCGTCACCTACGTGATGATGGACACGAACGGCACGAGCTCCAACGGGCTGCCGGTGTGGGTCTGGTTCTTCTTCGCCGGCGTCGTCGGCCTCGCCACGAGCGTCGTGTTCGTCTACATCACCCAGTACTACACCGCCGGCACCTTCCGGCCGGTGCGCGAGATCGCGGAGGCCTCGAGGACCGGACCCGCCACGAACATCATCAGCGGGACCGCGGTGGGCTTCGAGACGACCGCCGTCACCGCCATCACGATCGGGATCGCGCTCATCGCCAGCCACTGGCTCGGCAGCCAGGCCGGGCTCATCGCGGCCGATGGCCACGATGTGGGCGGCATCTTCGGCACCGCCGTCGCCACGATGGGCATGCTGATGACCACGGCCTACATCCTGGCCATGGACACCTTCGGACCGATCACCGACAACGCCGGTGGCGTCGCCGAGTTCAGCCGCTCCGAGGCGCATACCCGCGAGATCACCGATCGCCTCGACGCGGTCGGCAACACGACGAAGGCGCTGACCAAGGGCTACGCGATCGCATCGGCCTCCCTCGCGGCGTTCCTCCTCTTCAGCGCCTACATCGACAAGGTCAACCTGATCATCGGCAACCAGATCGAGGCCGGGCGGACCGATCTCGAGCTCCTCACCGCGGTCAACCTCGCCGACGTTGGCGTCTTCGTGGCCGCGCTCATCGGCGCGATGCTGGCGTACTTCTTCAGCAGCCTGGCGATCCGCGCGGTCGGCAAGACGGCCCAGACGATCATCGTCGAGGTGCGCCGCCAGTTCCGCGAGATGCCCGGAATCATGGACTACACCCAGCGCCCGGACTACGCGCGGGTCGTCGACATCACGACGCGAGCCGCGCTGCGCGAGATGGTCGCCCCCGGGCTCGTGGCCGTCGCCACGCCGATCGTCGTCGGCCTCCTGCTCGGCTACCAGGCCGTCGCCGGCTTCCTGATGGTCGGCACGATCTCCGGCGTCCTGCTTGCCACCGTCCTCAACAACGGCGGCGGGGCGTGGGACAACGCGAAGAAGTACATCGAGTCGGGCAACCTGAAGGACGCGGCCGGCAACGTGCTC
Source organism: uncultured Chloroflexia bacterium (assembly GCA_963844415.1). Taxonomy (GTDB): domain Bacteria; phylum Chloroflexota; class Limnocylindria; order QHBO01; family QHBO01; genus JACDBZ01. The sequence continues at coordinate 19,061 of CAWJOA010000009.1, read as the reverse complement.
GGCAAGAACACCGATGCCCACGCGGCCGCAGTCGTTGGCGACACCGTCGGTGACCCGTTCAAGGACACCGCCGGCCCATCGCTGCACGTGCTCGTGAAGCTGCTGGCGACGATCACGCTTGTGCTCGCGCCCCTGTTCATTCGGTAGGGCACTGCTCGGCGCCAGAGTATATACGTATATACGACGGCGCCACCACACGTACATGGACGTCGTCTTCCAGGCCGCGATCATCGGCCTCCTCCAGGGGCTGACCGAGTTCATCCCGGTCAGCTCTTCGGCGCACCTCGAGCTGGCGCCGTGGATCTTCGGCTGGGAGGAGGACGAGCTGATCGGCTCGCTGGCCTTCGACGTCTTCCTCCATCTCGGCACGCTCGTCGCCCTGCTCGTGTACTTCGCCCGAGATTGGGTGCGCTACCTGAAGGCCGCGTGGGCGAGCGTCCGCGAGCGAAGCATCGGTGGGGACCCCGACCGCAGGATCGCGTGGCTCCTCGTGGCGGCGACGATCCCAGCGGCGGTCATCGGCTTTGCGCTCGAGGACTTCATCGGCGAGACGTTCCACGGCGACAGCGATGCCGCGCGCCTCGCGATCGCCGGCTTCCTCGTGGTCGGTGGCATCCTCCTCTGGCTGGCGGACCGATTCGGGCGCCGCACGCGCGAGATGGAGCAGGTCAGTGCGCCGGGCGCGCTGACGATCGGCTTCAGCCAGGCGCTCGCCCTGCTGCCGGGCATCAGCCGGTCGGGGGCGACCCTCACGACCGGCCTGGCCCTCGGCCTCACTCGAGAGTCGGCCGCGCGGTTCAGCTTCCTGCTGGCCACGCCGATCACGCTCGGCGCCGGCCTCTACGGATCACGACGCCTGCTGACCGAGGCGCACACCGGCGTCGAGTGGCTCGCCATCGGCGTCGGCTTCGCGGTCGCGGCCATCTCGGGGCTCATCGCGATCGGCTTCCTGCTCTCGTGGCTCCGTCGCCGCTCGGTGGCCGCGTTCAGCCTCTACCGCATCGGCTTCGCCGCGCTCATCGTCGTACTGGTCTTCATCGGTCACTGACGGTCCAGCAGGCTTTGACGGGAGGGGCGAGCGAGCCTACAATCGGCCGGCAGCCGGGACACCGGCGCGCGCCTGGCCTGCAGGCCAGCTTCAGGAGACGCCGCCCCGAGTCATCGGATTGGAGGGCGGGGCCTGAAGCGTTTTTTGTTATCGAGCGCGGACGACCGGTCGACGCCATGACCGGGCGAGCCTCTCCAGAGGCGCCGCAGGAGGACGAGGGGTTCGAATGGTGAACACCAAGCCTGTCTACCTCACCGCCGAGGGCCTTGCGAAGCTCAAGGCCGAGCTCAGCGAGCTGATCACCGTCGACCGCCCGCGGGTCGCCGCGCGCATCCACGAGGCGAAGCTCGACGGCGACCTGTCCGAGAACGCCGAGTACGAGGACGCCAAGCAGGAGCAATCGTTCCTGGAGGGCCGCATCGCGACGCTCGAGCTCCAGCTGCGCAACGCCGAGGTCATCGAGAAGTCGAACGGCGACAAGGTCGGCATCGGCTCGAAGGTCGTCATCAAGGGCGGCGAGGGCGAGGAGACCTTCACGATCGTCGGCTCGGCCGAGGCGGCACCGCGCGAGGGCCGCATCAGCAACGAGTCGCCGGTCGGATCGGCGCTCATGGGCCTGAAGAAGGGCGACAGGTTCACGGTGCAGGCGCCGGCCGGACCGATCGAGTACACCCTCGTCCGCATCGGATAGCGGCCGGTGTTCTGGGCTGACGAGATCGCGGAGTCGGCCTCGGGCCCGCAGGTCGTCAACGACTCGAAGACTCCCTCAGGCACCGTCCACGTCGGCTCTCTGCGCGGGCCGGTGGTGGTCGACACGATCGCCCGCGCCCTCCGCAACGCCGGTGTCGAGGTCGAGCTGCGCTACGGCGTCGACGACCTCGACCCGATGGATGCCCAGGCGCTCCTGACGCCCGACGCCATCGAGCGCTCGATGGGCGTGCCGCTGTCCCGCGTCCCCGACCCGGTCGGCGACTGCCACGACTCGTACGCGCGCCACTTCGCCGGCGTCTTCGTCGACACCTTCGACGGGCTCGGCATCCGCCCGGACACCTACTACTGGATGAGCGAGGTCTATGCCTCCGGCGCCATGGACCGATACATCCGCGGCGCGCTCGATGCCGCGGCCACGATCCGCGACATCTACCGGCGGGTCGCGAACGTCAACCATCCCGACAACTGGCATCCGCTGTTCGTCGTCTGCGAGAGCTGCGGGCGCATCGGCACGACGATCGTCACCGGCTGGGACGGCGAGCGCGTCTCGTACGAGTGCCGTGCCGACCTCGTGGCGTGGGCGACTGGCTGCGGCCACGCCGGCCAGGTGTCGCCCTTCGGCGGGCGCGCGAAGCTGCCGTACAACGTGGACTGGGCGGCGAAGTGGGACCTGTTCGGGGTCACGATCGAGCCGGCCGGCAAGGATCTCTCGACGAAGGGCGGCTCACGCGACCGATCGGACGCGATCGCGCGCGAGGTGTTCGGCAACGAGCCGCCGCTGAACGTGCCGTACGAGTTCCTGAACATCCGCGGCAAGAAGATGTCGACCTCGAAGGGCCTGGGCGCATCGGCGACCCGGATCGCGGAGGTCATCCCGCCGGAGCAGCTGCGCCTGCTCTTCCTCCGGCCTCGGCCGAACACCGCGATCGAGTTCGACCCCGACGGGACCGATGCGATCCCGCGCCTCTTCGACGAGTCCGACCGGCTCGCCGCCGCAACGGCCGGCCGCGAGGTCCGTGGCGAGCTGCCCCCGCACCACGACCGGGTCTTCACCTACAGCCTCGTCGAGCCCGATGCGGACGTCGCTTCCGAGGCCGCCGCCTACCGCGCGGCCTTCAGCCACCTCGCCCTGCTCGAGCAGATCCCCGGCATCGACGTCGTCGAGCGCGTGACGGCCGAGAAGGGCTCGCCACTGACCGATCGCGAGGCCGCGCTGCTCGCCCAGCGCCGCGCTGCCGCGGGCGCCTGGCTGGAGGCCTACGCGCCGGACTCCGCGCGCCTGGCCGTGCAACGCGACGCGCTTCCCGCCGCGGTCGACGGGCTCGATGCCGCCCAGCGCGGGTACCTCGGCGCGCTGGCTTCGGCCGCGGCCGATGTCAACTGGGACGGCGAGTCCGTGCAGGGCGCGATCTTCGCCACCGCCACCGAGCACGGCCTGCCGGCCGGCCGCGCCTTTGCCGCCCTCTACCTTGCGTTCCTCGGGCGCCCGTCCGGACCGCGCGCGGGGTGGTTGCTGGCCGCCCTCGACCGCGACTTCGTCATCGGGCGCCTCCGCGAGGCCGCGAATGCCGGGGTGAGCGCATGAGCGTCGGGCTTCAACGCCTTCGGGAGGATGCCGACCGGCTGAAGCTGGCCGCCGCCGACAAGGGCGAGGATCCGTCCGTCGTCGACCGCGCCGTCGAGCTCGACGAGCGCCGCCGCGCGCTGGTCGCGGAGGCCGATGCCCTCAAGGCGGAGCGCAACGAGGCGAGCCGGCGCATCGGCGAGGCGATCCGCGGCGGGGGCGATCCGAACGGTCCCGAGGTGGCGGAGCTGAAGGCGGCATCGGCGGCGACCGCGGAGCGCATCGGTACGCTGGATGCCGAGACCGAGGAGGTCGAGGCCGCCCTCACCGACGCGATGCTTCGCATCCCCAATCCGGCCGACCCCGACGTCCCGGTCGGCGGCGAGGACGCGAACCTCACGGTCCGCACCTGGGGCGAGCCGCTCGCGCGCGACGGCCGGGTGCCGCACTGGGAGCTGGCCGAGGCGCTCGGGATCATCGACAACGTGCGGGGCGCGAAGGTCACCGGCTCGGGCTGGCCGGTGTACGTCGGCGACGGCGCGACCCTCCAGCGCGCGCTCATCAACTGGTTCCTCGACGTCCACTCGCGTGAGCACGGCATGACCGAGGTCTGGCCGCCCGTCCTCGTCAACGCGGACTCCGCCCGCGGCACCGGGCAGATCCCGGACAAGGAAGACCAGATGTACGTCGTCACGCGCGACGACCTGTACCTGATCCCGACCGCGGAGGTGCCGGTCACGAACCTCCACCGCGACGAGATTCTCGAAGTTTCGGCGCTCCCCATTCGATACGTCGCCTACTCCGCCTCCTTCCGCCGCGAGGCCGGCGCCGCCGGCCGCGACACGCGCGGCATCCTGCGGGTCCACCAGTTCGACAAGGTCGAGATGGTCAGCTTCACCCGCCCTGAGGACTCGCCGGAGGAGCTCGAGTGGCTGACCGGCCGCGCCGAGGTGCTCCTTCAGCGGCTCGGCCTCGCCTACCGGGTCGTGCTGATGAGCACGCGCGAGATGGGATTCGTCCAGGCCCGCAAGTATGACCTCGAGGTCTGGGCGCCCGGAGTCGAGCGCTGGCTCGAGGTCAGCAGCGTCTCGAACTTCCGCGACTATCAGGCGCGACGGATGGCCATCCGTTATCGGTCCGAGGCCGGGGCGAAGGCGGAGCTCGTCCACACACTCAACGGCTCCGGGCTGGCACTGCCGCGAACCGTCGCCGCCATCCTCGAGACGTTCCAGCAGCCCGATGGCACCGTCGCCATTCCCGAGGTCCTGCGGCCCGCCTTCGCCGGCCGCGACCGGATCGGCTGACCCGGCGCCGCGGCGGGGTTAGATCGTTAGTGATATAGCCGACGACAGCGGCGCGATCGCGCGAGACGGGCGCCTTCTAATGCGTCCCGTGGACCACCGCGTGTCCGCGTCCCCGCGCGATCAACCACCGGTTCACCGGGAAGGTAACGACCCACGCCACCGCCAGCGCCACGGCCAGGCTGCCCCAGAACAACCAGCTGCTCAACGGCGCGTCCATCGCGCCGGGGATGAGGAGCAGGATCGCGTTGTCGACGATCTCCATGACCGTGATCGAGGCCGTGTCGGCCACGAGGGCCAGCCCCAGCGCGGCCCGGAGCGCCATGCCCGATGCGAGCAGCGGCCAGATCGTCAGGCTGTAGCCGAAGATGAAGGCGAGCCCGATCGCGAGCGCGATCGTCGCCGCCGTGCTCCAGCCGAGCGCGGTGCCGATGACCACCCCGAGCACCTCGCCGATGCCGCAGCCGATCAGGCAGTGGGTCGTCGCTCGCGCCGCGAGCCGGTTGATCGAGACTGAGTGCTCCATGGATTGAACCTAGCGAACGCGTCAACCGGCGCACGTTCCTTGCTACTCTGACGGCGCCGCGGAGGGGTGGCAGAGCGGACGAATGCAGCGGTCTTGAAAACCGCCGTGGGTGCAAGCCCACCGTGGGTTCGAATCCCACCCCCTCCGCCAGCGGACCGATGATGCGCGAGCGCCCCGGTCGCGTACCGTCTAGCGGTCGCAGGTGCAGGCGGCGCTGCGCAACGCGGTCGGCTTCCACCAGTGGTCCGGGCAGCCGCCGACGGTCTCGCGCAGCATCGTCCGCTTCCGCTGCTCCTGGGCGCGGCGGCCGCCGCCGTCGAGGACGCGGAGCGTCACGGTCGAATCGGTCTGGAGGGCGAGTGCGTTCGTCGTCATGTGCACAGGTTGACGGCCGGCACCCGAGCTCACGACGGGCAGGCGCCCGAGGCTATGGGACGACAAGCGCCGTCCGGCGCCTACGTCATTCGCCGAGGCGGGGGACGATGTGGTGCAGCCGGCAGCGCGCCTCGTAGGCCTCGTCGCCCATGCCCCCGATGACGATGAGGGGCGAATCAGCCGGAGCCGGCTCGCCGTCGATCAGCCGCTGCGTGCGCGTGGCGGGCTCACCACAGACCACGCAGATGGCGGTCAGCTTCGTGACCTGGTCGGCGAGCGCCAGCAGGCGCGGCATCGTTCCGAACGGCACGCCGCGGAAGTCGCGGTCGAGGCCGGTGACGATGACCTGCTTGCCGTTCGCGGCCAGAGCCTCGACCGCATCCGGCAGCCCCTCGTCGAAGAACTGGCCCTCCTCGATCGCCACGATATCGGCCGCCCTGACCGCGGACTCGATCTCGGACGAGTGGTCGACGGTGATGGCCCGGTGCTCGGCGCCGGAGCGTGAGACGACGGTGACCTCATCGGTCCGCGTGTCGAGGCGCGGCTTCACCAGCACGACCTGGCGGCCGGCGATCGAGAAGCGTCGGAGCAGGCGCAGCATCTCGTCGGTCTTGCCACAGAACATGCAACCGGCAATGACGTGCACCCAGCCATGGGTGAAGAACATCGGGCGGAGCGAGTGTACGAGAACCCGATGCGCCCGCGTTCAGCCCTCGAGCGCGGCGACCAGCACCGGATCGGTGGTGGGGGCCTCGACCCGCTCGGCCTCGACGGTGACCGCGAATGTCGCCGCCCCGCTGAGTCCGTGCTCGAGCGCCACGACGACGAGGTCGTCGGGATCCTCGAGCGTCCCAACCGCGGTCGGCGTGCCGGCCGCGTCCAACAGCCAGAGCTCGTAGATGTGGTCGGCGGGCAGCTCGGCAAGGTCCTCGGCGACGAAGTGCGCCACCTCGCCCGACTCGATCACCCAGCCCGCTCCGGCGCTGCCCGCGACGGCGTACGCCGCTTCGGCGCTGGCGACGGCCCGCAGCGCGTCCTCGCGCTCGGCCAGCTGGGCGTTCAGGCTCAGCCCCCAGGCGCCGAGGCCGACGGCCACGGCCAGCGCCGACCACGGCGACGCCGGCCATGACCGGCTGGAGCTGCCACCAGGCGCGCTTCGGCTCGCGCGCGGGCTCGGGCATCGGCGTCACGGCGACGGGACGGTGCTCCTGCGGCGTCGTCGCGACGGTCGCCATCAGGCGATCGCGCAGCGCCGGGCTCGGCACGACCGCCGCCTCGCCCAACCCCACCGCGCCGCCGGCACCGATGAGCTCGCGCGCCTCGCCGTGCGGCTGGTCGCAGGTGGCCAGGTGCTCACTGATGGCTCGGTCCTCATCGGCATCGACCGCTCCGAGCGCGTAGGGGCCGGCCAGCTCGTCGACCTGGGAGCAGCTCATCGTGCTCATCGCCCGGTGTCCTCTCGCAGTGTGGGCTCGAGCGCCGGCAGCGGCGCGCCGCTGCTCCCGGCCAGCGCTTCTCGCAGCTTGGCGAGTCCGAGCCGCAGGCGGCCGGCGGCCGTCCCCGGAGCGACGCCGGTCCGCTCAGCCACCTCGCGGTAGGTGTAGCCCTCGAAGTACGCGAGCTCGAGCGCCCGTCGCTGCTCGTCCGGCAGGGTGTCCAGGGCCGCGCGGACCTCGGCCGCCGACGTTCGACGGAGCGCGTCCTCCCAGGTCGGGTTCGGGCCGGTGCGCAGGAGCGAGCGCTCATCGGCGTCGTCGACGTCGACGCTGACCCGCCGCGCGCGGACCCGATCGATGGCGCGGTTGCGGACGACGGTCAGCAGCCAGGCGCGCAGGGAGCCGCGCTCGGCGTCGAACCGGTCGATCTTCCTCCACACCGCCACGAATGCATCGTGCACCACGTCCTCCGCTTCCGTCCGGTCGGCCACCACGCGCAGCGCGACGGCGAGGGCCGTGCCGGCGTACCGGTCGTACAGCTCGCCCAGCGCCTGGGCCTGGCCGGCCCGGATCCGTTCGGCCAGCCGGGCGTCGAACTCCCGCTCGTCGGTCATGCGACGCCCATCAAGTGAACGTGGAACGTCACGTCGCACATCACCGGGCGGAACCCGTCAGTCGCCGACGACGGCGAGGCCCTCTTCGGGGACACCGAGCTCGTCGGCCAGCGCGGCGCGCAGCGCATCCGCCGGGGGTGCGGCGCCGGTGAGCACCTTCAGCGTGGCCGCGGTCGAGGCGAGGAAGGCGGCCTGCCCGTTGGCGACCGTGCCGCCGCGGGCCGTGGCGGCCTCCATCAGCGGGGTCGAGGCTCGGTTGAGGACGAGGTCGAGGACGTATCGGTCCGGCGGCAGGAGCTCGTCCGGAATCGGCGACTCGCCCTCCTCGACACCGATGCCGCTGGCGTTGATGAGCACCTCGGCGCGCGCCAGCTCGGCCTCGATGATCGCGTCGTGCCATGGACGAGCCCGGAGCTCCATGTGCCGCGCCGCGCGCGTGAAGTGGGCGACCAGCGCCTCGGCCTTGTGGAGGTGCCGGTTGAGGACGGCGACGTGCTGGAAGCCGGCACCGATGAGCACCGCCACCACCGCGCGCGCCCCGCCGCCGGCGCCGAGCACGACCGCGTTGCGCGGCCACTTGCCCTTGACCCGCGGCAGGATGCCGACGAGCCCGGCGCGCACCCCGTCGAGGTCCGAGTTGTAGCCGCGCAGCCGCCCGTCGACGCGGGCGAAGACGTTGACCGCGCCGCTCAGCCTGGCGTCGTCGCTGAGCCAGTCCGACAGCGGGGGAGCCTTCTCCTTGTGCGGCGACGCGATCAGCGCCCCGACGAAGTCGTCGCTCTCGCGCACCTCGCGAAGCGCATCGGCCAGCTGGTGCGGCCGAGCCTCGCGTTGCTCGAGCTGGATTTGGCTGCCGGCATCGGTCAGCGCCCGGTGCAGGACGCCCTCCAGCACGGTGTGCGGAAGCGGATAGCCGATGATCGGAAGTCTGGTTGCAGGCATACGAGGCACGCTGTTCGATGAGCTCGGGGCGATCGTCAAAGCCGGGGACGGCGAGATCGTCCGGGGCGAGGGCCCATGCTATCATCGGCCGCGGCCGAGGAGAGGTCGCATAGTGGCCTAGTGCGGCGGTTTGCTAAACCGTTGAAGGGGGTTTCCTCTTCCGAGGGTTCGAATCCCTCCCTCTCCGCCACTCAGATCCGCCTCTCCTTCAGACCGATGCGGATCGCGCGGGTGCCCGTAGCTCAGTGGATAGAGCGTCAGCTTGCGGAGCTGAAAGTCGGAGGTTCGAGTCCTCTCGGGCACGCCACTCCTCCCGCGGCCCTACGCGGGTGCTGGCGCAGTTGCAACATGGGCTCTCCGCTCGGACCGCATCAGTGCGAAGCCGATCCAGCCAACTGCGAGCGCCAGCGGAACCTGGTACGGCGTGCTCCCCGCGAGGATGCCGGCCAGTCCTCCGATGATGAGCAGGGCGGCGGCTGGACGCGGGTAGACGTTGGCGCGGAACGTCGCGATTCCGAAGGTGATCCACCCGATCGCGAACAGTCCAAACGTCGCGGCAGCTCCGACCAACAATGAACCGGAGATCGCACCGGTCATCACCTCGGGCGCGGTGGCCGCGATCCGGGGAGCGATGAAGCTCTCGAACCACCAATCGCCGGCGACGAGGAGGGTTCCGAGGAACGCGACCAGGTATCCAGCAAGGCCCAGCATGCCGGCGTGGTCGGCCTGCCTGAGGTAGAGGCCCGTAAGGGCAAGCAGCAGCGCGTACATGGCAAGCAGCGCCAGCCCGAACCTCACGGTGTGGAGGACGCTATCCGCGGACTGCGCACCCATCGCGAGCCCGAGCGCAAGGTTCAGTCCCTGGCTCACCACGATCAACGCCGCCGCGACCACGCTGACGGGACCCACCAAGCGACCGAGTTGATGAAGCGTCATGGCTTCTCCCTGTGCCTCCTGCGACTCCGGCACCGACGAGCGCACGGCTCGGTCCCGGTGCGGCCCGTGTCGGCATCGGCTCGTTACCAGGTGTCGGTCGGGGGCGTCTTCCCCCGCCACAGGTCGGTCGCGGCAAGTGTTGCCGGACCGCAGAAGTGTCTCATGACTGTCCTAATCGGCCGCGTGGGCAGGACTAGATCCAGCACCACCCAGGAGGCGGTTCGCCGGTGGACGTCGTGTCGTCCGGGACCGCTCTGCCCGGCACAGTCCCGGAACGGAACGTGGAGCCGCCACGCGTCCGGTGAGATCGGCAAGGCCACGAGCAGCGGCAGGTAGAACCCGAACGACGCGACCAGCACGAGCGCGTACGCGCCCGCCGCCACTCGCGTCGAACAGCGCTCCCACGCCAAAGCCGCAAAGAATCCGAGCGCCAGGCACAGGAACGGGATCGTCGGCAGCAGGTACCAGATGAACGTCTGGTCACGGTCGCCGGACAGCACCAGCCACGGCAGGTACGTCCCCAACGCCGCCGCAAGGATCACGAGCTCCGGCCGCAGCACGCCCCAGCCGGCCTTCCACCACGTCACGAAGAGCGCCGCCAACGCGACCAGCCCCGGCCACCACGCCAGCGGATTGCCCATGAGCGAGGATCTCTCGGTACGCCCCGCCCTCGTTGGAGAACCAGTACGCCACGGGGCGCTTGATGAGCGGCCACGACCACGGCGGCGACTGGTACGGGTGGTTGCCCGACAGCGCCGTGTGGAAGTCGAGCATCGCCTGCTGGTGGTTCCAGATGCCGAGCCAGACCGATCCCTCGGCCCACGGCAGCGCGATCAGGTCGCCGGGCATCCGCCCGGTGTAGCTCGCGACGTACACGAGCAGCGGCACGAGCCCCAACAGCACAGAGGTCGGCAGCGCCTCGCGGCGCACGGCACCGATGACCCAGTCGCGCCAGCCTGCCTCTGGCTCCGCCCGCCTCCGCTCGGCGATCTCCCACGCCACCACCAGGCCGATGACCGCCGGCGCGACGTACGCGCCCGACCACTTCACCGCCACCGCCGCACCGAGGCAGACGCCGGCCAGCAGCCGCCACGGCCGGCCGAGGGTGAGGCGCCACCACCAGGGCGCATCGGTCCACTCCCGTCGACGATCCCGGTCGAGGACGATCGCCAGGACCGCGCCGACGACGAAGAACGTGATGAAGGCGTCGAGCATCCCGACGCGCGAGTGGACGAGGTGGAGGAAGTCGATCGCCAGCAGCCCGGTCGCGGCCGCGGCACCGACGGTCGCCGCGACCGGCGTCGTGATCGGTCTCAGGAGGCGCCAGGCCAGCGGGTAGACGAGGGCCACCGTCGCCGTGCCGACGACCGCGGCCGACACCCGCCAGCCAAACGGGTCGTAGCCGAAGAGGGCAATGCCCGCGCCGATCAGCCACTTCCCGAGGGGTGGGTGCGCCCGGCTGGCGAGGTCGGTGATGCCGCAGGTCGCCTCGGTGCCGATGACGTACCAGCACGCGTCGCGCGCGTAGAAGATCTCGTCGAACACGAGCTCCAGCGGACGCCCCAGGCTCGCCAGCCGCAGGACGGCGGCGCCGAGCGTGATCGTCACGAGCAGGACGGTGTCGAGCCGAGTCCAGCCGCGGTTCGATTGATGCAGGGTCATCGGTCCGCCGTAGTCCTGGGGAGACGCCTCCGCTGTCAGGAGGCGGAGCACATGGTGGAGGTTGACACAATCATGGGCATGGCTCGAACCGTCGCGGCCGTCTTCGGCGCGGTGTATGTCGTCGCCGGGCTCGCCGGCTTCGTCCTCGAGGCGCCGCTCCTCGGGCTCTTCGACGTGAACCTGCTGCACAACGTCGTCCACATCGTCATCGGCGCGATCCTGCTGTACGGCGCCACGACGACCCCCGCGGCCGTCATGACCACGCGGGGCGTGGGAGCGCTGCTCGTCGTGCTCGGGATCCTCGGGATCCCGTTCCCGGACGGCTTCGGTCTCGTGCCGCTCGGCGGCAACGACATCTGGCTGCACCTCGCGTCCGGTGGGATCCTCCTGGTTGCCGGCTTCCTCGGCACGACCACCGAGCCCGCCACCGCCTGAGGGCAGTTCTCCCAGAGACCGATGAGCCCGGCCGAGAGGCCGGGCTCGTTCTCCGCTCGTCGCCGCGCTTCAGTCAATCGGTACCGTCGGATTGGGCGTCCGGAGCGCTGTCGTGCGCCAGGTCCTCGGAGCAGCGCATGCTGGCCGGGTCGTCCTTCTGCCCGCGCCACACGAGGTAGCGCGAGTGGTCGGAGGTGGCGCTCAGCCGCGCGCGTGCGTACGAGTTGTACGGATGGATCCAGGCGTCGTTGCGCGGCAGCCCGTGGCCCGGGATGAAGTGGAACGAGAGGTCCCGGCCGGCGCAGCTGGTGACGACGACGTAGGCGTTCTCCCACGACGGCTCGAGGCGCTGCACGGACCAGCCCGGCAGCCGATCCGCGACCTCGGCGCGCACCTCGGCGCGCCCGGCGTCGGGCAGGGTCGGGATCGGGACGGTCAGCGCGATGAGGAACGCACCGGCCAGCGAGGCGATGATCAATGCCCCCCGGCCGAGCTTCCCGCGAAGCTTCGGCATGTTGGTGATCCGCGTCATGGTGTGTGTCTTTCGGGCACGGCACCGGCGTGCCGTCTGCTCGGGCCCTAATGCAGGAAGCGTACCTGCCCTCTGCTAGACTCGCCAGCGGCGCCGCCCGACGGGTGAGCGCGGGAGGCGGACTGGGTGAACTACGAGCTCTTCATGGCCGAGGCGATCGCCGAGGCGCGACGAGGCGCGGAGGCGGGGGAGGCGCCGATCGGTTCGGTGGCCGTCATCGACGACGCGATGATCGCGCGCGACCACGACCACTCCACGATGTCCGAGGACCCGACCGCGCACGCCGTCCTCCTCACGCTCCAGGCCGCCGCCCGCAAGCTCGGGCCGCGGCGCCTCGCCGAGGCCACGATCTTCACGACCCACGAGCCGTGCGCGATGTGCGTCGGCGCCCTCGTCGAGTCGCGCGTCCGCGCCCTCGTCTTCGCCGTGCCTGACCCGGATCGTGGCGCCGCCGGCAGCGTCCTCCAGCTCGCCCGCGACCCGAGGCTGCCCCATCAGCTGTCGGTCGTGTCGGGCGTGCGCGAGTCCGATGCAAGACGGTTGGCGTCGGAGTTCGCATCGGTCTAGCCCGGCGGTCCGGCGCGGTCAGCGTATATATGTATATACGCCAGAGGGTGCGGTAAACTCCCACCGGCGCGGAGAGGTGTCCGAGTGGTTGAAGGTGCCGCTCTCGAAAAGCGGTGTGCGGGTAACCGTACCGTGGGTTCGAATCCCACCCTCTCCGCCACGCCGAATCCTTCTCGGAGAGGTCGCCTAGAGGCCTAGGGCGCGGCACTGGAAATGCCGTTCGGGGCAACCCGTCGTGGGTTCGAATCCCACCCTCTCCGCCACTCCACCGATCACGCGCCATCGAGGGCACTCCATGCTGAGCGACGCCGATCTGCGCCACCTCGACCGATGCGTCGAGCTGGCGACCGAGGCCCTGGAGTCAGGCGACGAGCCCTTCGGATCGGTCCTCGTCGCTTCCGACGGGACAGTCCTCGCCGAGGACCACAACCGGGTCGCGGGCGGCGACCGCACGCGCCACCCGGAGTTCGAGCTGGCGCGGTGGGCCGCGGCGAACCTGACGCCCGAGGAACGGGCGGCGGCCACCGTCTACACCTCAGGCGAGCACTGCCCGATGTGCGCGGCCGCTCACGGCTGGGTCGGCTTGGGCCGCATCGTGTACGCGGCCTCGTCGGTGCAGCTCTCCGAGTGGCTCGCGGAGCTCGGCGTTCCCGCCCCTCCCGTGCGCACGCTCCCGATCCAGGAGATCGCCCCCAGCGTGACGGTGGAGGGCCCGGTGCCCGCCCTCGCGGAGCGCATCCGCGAACTGCACCGTCGCTTCCATGCCGGCGCCTGATTGACCGATGCGCCCCGCGCACCTACCATCGCGGCCGGTCGTGCTAGGCGGGGAACTAGCGGTGCCCTGTATCCGCAATCCGCTACAGCGGAGCTGAATTCCCGGTCGAGGTCCGCCCCGTTCGCCCACCACCACCGTGCCCGACGTTGAGAGTCGGGTCCCGCGCAGCGTTGGTCCGTGAACCCCGTCAGGTCCGGAAGGAAGCAGCGGTAAGCGATCGCCTTCGGGTGCCGCGGGACAACCTGGCTGGAGCCGGGCACGTGGGTGAGTGCGAGCAGGGGTGTGGTCGACACCGGGTGCACGACCTCTCTCCTTCCCCCTCCCCGAACCGGGTCGGTGGCGCCCGAATCGGTGTACGGTAGAACCAGCATGCCCGCACCCCAGCCGATGCCCGACGCCGACCTCGCCCCGGTCGCCGGCCAGCACACTGCGCTCTACCGTCGCTTCCGCGCCCAGCGCTTCACGGAGCTCGTCGGGCAGGACCCGATCGTCGCCACGCTGCGCCGCGCCGTCAGCGGCGACCGCCTGGCCCACGCCTACCTCTTCGTCGGCCCGCGCGGAACCGGCAAGACCTCGACGGCGCGCATCCTGGCCAAGGCGATCAACTGCACGAACATCGGCGCCGACGGCGAGCCGTGCGACGCGTGCCCGGCCTGCACGTCCATCCGCGAGGGGCGGGCGCTCGACGTCATCGAGATCGACGCTGCCTCGCACGGCGCCGTCGAGGACGCCCGCGACCTCGTCATGCGTGCGCTGACGTCGCCGTCCCAGCTGCGCAAGCGGGTCTACATCATCGACGAGGTCCACATGCTGAGCACGCACGCCTTCAACGCGCTGCTCAAGCTCATCGAGGAGCCGCCCGACCACGTCGTCTTCATCCTCGCCACCACCGATACCCACAAGGTGCCGGCCACGATCATCAGCCGCACCCAGCGCCACGACTTCCGCCGCCTGCCCGAGGCCACGATCATCGGCAAGCTGCACCGGATCATCGAGACCGAGACCGCGGAGGCCGATGACGACGCGCTGGCCCTCATCGCACGCCTCGCCGACGGCGGCATGCGCGACGCCGAGTCGCTGCTCGACCAGGTCCTCGCCTACGCCGATGGTCGCCTCACCGAGGCCGATGTCCGCGAGGCGGTCGGCCTGGCCGATGACGCGGCGATCGGTGCCCTCGTCGACGCCTACCTCGCGGCCGATGCGCCCGCCGCCCTCGACGCCGTCGCCTCGTTGGCCGATGCCGGACGCGACCTCGCCCAGGTCGCCTCTCAGGCCGAGGCCGACACGCGTCGCCGCCTGCTCGCCTCCGCTGCCGACCCGGTGGCGGCGCGGCGCCTCGCCGCGATCCTGCGCACCCTGGCCGAGGCCGCCGGCGCCGGCGCCCGCGAGGGCCGCGCGCGCCTCATGCTCGAGCTCCTCGCTGTCGAGCCGCTGCCCGCGGCGCCGGTCGCCATCCCGGTCCCAACCCCGCCCGCGCGTGAGCCCGCCCGCCAGGCGCCCGTCGCCGCCGAGGCTCCGAAGCGGGCCGCCGAGCCGATCCCCGCCGCCGAGCCGCCGCCCGCCAAGGAATCGCCACCCGCCCCGGGCGAGGAGCCGGCCACCGCATCGGTCTCCGCATCGTCGTCGACCGGTCTCGACGAGATCCGCACCGGCTGGGCGACTGTCGTCGACCGCGCCAGTCCGGTCATCAAGCCGCTCCTCAAGGAGTGCCGCCCGATCGCGCGCGACGGGGCGCGCCTGACGCTCGCCTTCCCGGAGGGCCGCGACTTCATGCGCTCGCGCATCTCGCAGCGCGCCGGCCAGATCGAGGCGCTGCTGACCGACATGTTCGGCGGACCGTTCGCCATCGAGTGCGTGGCCAGCAACCTCGAACTCGAGCCGCTGACCGTCGAGGAGGCCGTCGGCGATCCATCCGACGATCCCGAGGCCCGCGCCCTGCTCGAGGGCGTCCTGAAGATCACCGGCGGCGAGCTGGTCGACGCGCCCGAAGTGCGCTGAACCGGCGTCGCATCCACCCCACCGCACACAGAGGAGACGGCGTGAACATCGGGCAGATCGCCAAGATGGCGCAGCAGATGCAGACCCAGATGGCGCAGGCGCAGGAAGAGCTCAAGCAGACGACGCTCGAGGCGACCGCCGGCGGGGGAGCGGTGCGGGTCGTCATCACCGGCGCGCAGGAGGTGCGCGCCATCGAGATCGATCCGTCCGCGATCGACCCCGACGAGGCCGAGATGCTCCAGGACCTGGTCATGACCGCCGTCAACGAGGCGATCGGCCGCAGCAAGCAGCTCGAGCGCGACCGGATGTCCGGCATCGCCGGCGCCATGGGCCTCCCCGGCATGCCGGGCCTCCCGGGGCTCGGCTAGGCCTCGATGGCCGGACTGATTGCGCCGGTCGCACGCCTGATCGAAGAGTTCAGCAAGCTTCCGGGGGTGGGCACGAAGACGGCCCAGCGCCTCACCTACCACGTGCTCCGCAGCTCGACCGATGACGCCCGCTCGCTGGCCGCCGCGCTCGTCGCGATCAAGGAGCAGGTCGCGTACTGCAGCACCTGCTGCAACATCACGGAGACCGGCGTCGACCCGTGCGACATCTGCGCCGATCCGCGCCGCGACACGACCCGCATCTGCGTCGTCGAGGAGCCGCTCGACGTGCTCGCCATCGAGCGCACCGGCGAGTTCCGCGGCCGCTACCACGTTCTCCACGGCGCCATCAGCCCGATCGACGGCATCGGCCCCGAGCGCCTCCGCGTCCGCGAGCTCCTCGTCCGCGTCGAGGGCGGGGGAGCCGAGGAGGTGATCCTTGCCACGAACCCGAACCTCGAGGGCGAGGCCACGGCCATGTACCTCGCCGATCTCCTGACGCCACATGTCGCGTCCGTGACGCGGATCGCGCGCGGCCTGCCGGTCGGCGGCGACCTCGAGTACGCCGATGACGTCACCCTTATCCGCTCGCTCCAGGGCCGCCGCGCCATCGACCGCTGACGGCTGCACATCGCTCGGTCCTGCGCCGGGGACCCGCGGGCCGTCGCATCCTCGGCGGGCGAGGAGTTCTGGAGAAGGCGCTTCGCGCGGCGCTGATCGCTGAGAGGGTTAGCGAGCACCAAAATCGGCCGCCACCCCCCACTGGGTCCGTCCTCGTCGCGCCGGTTATCGCCAGTAGTGGCAGGGCGGGTCACAATTGGTGTCGACACGGTCGGCACGGTCGGATCCGGCGGGCCATGAACACTAGTGGCGATACGCGGGGCCCGATGGCGGCGTGGGAGCGTCGTTTCGCTGACCGGCGCATCGCAACGTCCTTTGGCTCGGTTGACGCTTCGCCGGCGGTGGCCTAAGATGCGTGTTCGCGCCGGCAGATAGCCGGCCGATGCGCCACGAACGGCGGCCCTAGGCCGCGCAGCGTGAGCATCGCGAGTTCGCCTCTCAACAGGAGTGCTCGAATCGAACGAAGCCGAGTCCGCGCAAGTGGATGGGGCAGAGTGGCTTACCAGCTGAAGAGTGACAGGAATCCACACGAGTCAGCGGGACAAACGTCGTACTCGTTAACCGGTGAGAAGGCTCCGGCCAGACCACTGGTTTCGTTTTGTACGGAGAGTTTGATCCTGGCTCAGGACAAACGCTGGCGGGGTGCGTGAGACATGCAAGTCGAACGAGGTGCTACCGAGCTTGCTTGGTAGTTACCTAGTGGCGGACGGCTGAGTAACGCGTAGGTGACCTACCCGGAAGTGGGGAATAACTGCCCGAAAGGGTGGCTAATACCGCATGTGGTCGGCGATTCGATTCGCCGTCCAAAGGAGAAATCCGCTTCCGGCGGGGCCTGCGTCCGATTAGCTAGTTGGTGGGGTAACGGCTCACCAAGGCGACGATCGGTAGCTGGTCTGAGAGGATGATCAGCCAGACTGGGACTGAGAACGGCCCAGACTCCTACGGGAGGCAGCAGTCGGGAATTTTGCCCAATGAGCGAAAGCTTGAGGCAGCAACTCCGCGTGAGGGATGAAGGCTCTCGGGTCGTAAACCTCTTTTCTCAGGGAAGATCCAAGACGGTACCTGAGGAATAAGCCACGGCTAACTACGTGCCAGCAGCCGCGGTAATACGTAGGTGGCAAGCGTTGTCCGGATTTACTGGGCGTAAAGAGCGCGCAGGCGGCTGGTCAAGTCCGATGTGAAATCTCCCGGCTCAACTGGGAAACTGCATCGGAAACTGACCGGCTTGAAGGTGGGAGAGGGTAGTGGAATTCCCGGTGTAGTGGTGAAATGCGTAGATATCGGGAGGAACACCAGTGGCGAAGGCGACTACCTGGCCCATTCTTGACGCTGAGGCGCGAAAGCTAGGGGAGCGAACGGGATTAGATACCCCGGTAGTCCTAGCCGTAAACGATGAACACTAGGCGTAGTCGGTATCGACCCCGGCTGTGCCGTAGCTAACGCATTAAGTGTTCCGCCTGGGGAGTACGGCCGCAAGGCTAAAACTCAAAGGAATTGACGGGGGCCCGCACAAGCAGCGGAGCGTGTGGTTTAATTCGTCGCAACGCGAAGAACCTTACCAGGGCTTGACATGTGGCGGAAAACGGCGGAAACGTCGTCCTCCCGCAAGGGACCGTCATGCAGGTGTTGCATGGCTGTCGTCAGCTCGTGTCGTGAGATGTTGGGTTAAGTCCCGCAACGAGCGCAACCCCCGTGGCATGTTGTATCTCTCATGCCAGACTGCCGAGAGAAACTCGGAGGAAGGTGGGGATGACGCCAAGTCAGCATGGCCCTTACGCCCTGGGCTACACACACGCTACAATGGCCGGTACAACGGGTTGCCAAACCGCGAGGTGGAGCTAATCCCTTAAAGCCGGTCTCAGTTCGGATTGCAGGCTGCAACTCGCCTGCATGAAGCCGGAGTTGCTAGTAACCGCAGGTCAGCATACTGCGGTGAATATGTTCCCGGGCCTTGTACACACCGCCCGTCACGTCATGAAAGCCGATAACACCCGAAGCCGGTGGGCCAACCGCAAGGAGGCAGCCGTCGAAGGTGGGATTGGTGATTGGGACGAAGTCGTAACAAGGTAGCCGTACCGGAAGGTGCGGCTGGATCACCTCCTTTCTAGGGAGTTTGTGGGGCCGGTTCGCCGGAACCACCGATCCCAGGTCGATCGGCCAGCTCGCCGTAAGGACCGATGCCTCGAGGGGGTATCGGTGAATGAGCTCGGTCGCCCTCGAAAACTGACGACCTGATTCCCGCAGACAACGCGGATTCCTGTCACTCTTCAGCCGATGCAAGCCGCATTGCGAGGCCGCCCCCGATGGGCGGCTTCTTCGTGTCCGGCGACCCGTCACGATGCACGCGAGGTGACCGATCGGCACGCGAGACGGCCATCCGAGCGTCCTGATGCACGCGTGGTGCGGATCCGGCCGCGCCGGCGGGGCTCGCGGCGCTCGTGTCACGTGAATTCGGACGGTCCGAGTGAGCCCATCACCGGTTCGAGGTTGCCGGCAGTCGGACCCGCTGCTACGATGCCGCCTCCCGAGGGGCGTTTAGCTCAGCTGGTTAGAGCACTGCCCTGATAAGGCAGAGGTCTCTGGTTCGAGTCCAGAAACGCCCACCACCTCTCTCCCTCGACCGATGGAGCGCCGTGCCTGCTGATCCGGCCGA
>CAWJOA010000008.1:0-285137 GCA_963844415.1 uncultured Chloroflexia bacterium | reverse complement strand
TCTCGAACAAGTACCTGCGCAGCATCGCCGCGTGCACCGGCACTGCCAACCTGTTCGGCAACATCAGCGGCGCGGTCCTGGTCCTCTACCTGTTCCGCGAGGACATCGGGCTCGGCCTGACCGCGGGTGCCATCGGACTCATCTTCGCGCTCGGCAACATCGGCGTGATCCTCGGCGCGTTGACCGGCGGGCGGCTGGCGAAGGCGATCGGCATCGGTCCGACGATCGTCTTCAGCGCCGCACTGGCGGGCATCTCGGCGTTCGCCGTCCCGCTGGCACCGCCCGACGACCCGTTCTGGGTCCTCGTGATCGGCGGCCTCTTCCTCGGCTTCGGCGTCGTCGTGTACAACGTCAACCAGGTCGGCCTGCGCCAGGCGATCACGCCCGACCGTATGCTTGGCCGCATGAACGCGACGATGCGCCTCATCGTGTGGGGCACGATTCCGATCGGCGCGCTGATCGGTGGCGTCCTCGGAGCCGTGCTCGGGCTGCAGTCCGCGCTGTGGGTATCGGCCATCGGGGCGAGCCTCTCGTTCCTCCCGGTCCTCTTCTCGCCCGTCAGGAGCCTTCGCGAGATCCCGGCCCAGGCCGAATGACGCTCTCCGCACCGATGCGCTGCTCGGCCCTCGCCGAGCAGCTCGGCGAGCCCCTGGCCGGCACCGTCGACCAGCGCCGGCGCTGGCTGCTGCTCGAGGACCGATCGGCGTGGGGGACCGATGCGGTCGCCGACCGCTTCGGCGCCGACGCGGCCGCGACCGCCAAGCGTCTCGGCCTGCGGCTGCTGCTCGTGCGTCGCCGCGAGGGCGACCCGTCGGACGACACCGTGCGGCGCGCGATCCTCGTCGACACCGTGGACGCCGCGATGGCCGTGCGCAGCGTCCGCGGCCCCGGCGACCTCGACGTCGAGGCGGCTGCGGCCATGCCGCTCGACGAGTTCGGCGCGCGCATGACCGATCCGATCCTGCTCGTCTGCACGAACGGCCGGCGCGACGCCTGCTGCGCGCTGCGCGGGCGGGCGCTGACCGTCGCCCTCGCCGACGAGCACGCCGAGCGGGTCTGGGAGTGCACCCATCTCGGCGGTCATCGGCTGGCGGCGAACCTCGTGTGCCTGCCGCACGGCATCGTCTACGGACGCGTCGCGCCCGACGACGGCCCGCGGCTCGCTGCCGCGTACCTCGCCGGCGAGCTCGATCCGGAGCACCTCCGCGGCCGGTCGGCGTGGCCGGCACCGGCCCAGGTCGCCGAGGTGGAGCTCCGCCGGCGCCTCGGGTTGCGCGGCCTCGACGACCTTCGCCTCGTCTCGGCTACCGTCGACGGCGAGCGAGCGGAGGTCGCCCTGGCCGGACCCGACGGAGCGGAGCATCGGCTCGAGCTCCGCGCCGAGCGCCTCGACCCGCCACGGTCGATCAGCTGCCGCGCCGACGAGGTCGAGTCACCGCTCCACTGGGCCGTCGTCGAGCGGTGACCGACGCGGCGCTGCTCGTCGAGGCGGCCGAGCGCTTCGGCACGCCGCTGTACGTCACCGACCTCGACCTCGCTGCGTCGCGGGCGCGCGCGTGGCGCGAGGCACTCCCCGGCGCGCTCGTCGCGTACGCGGTGAAGGCAAACCCCGACCCCGCGCTCCTGCGGCGGCTCGCGGCCGAGGGGATCGGCTTCGAGGTCGTCGGGCCGGTCGAGCTGGCGCTGGCCATGCGCGCCGGCGCCCCGCCGGAGCGGATCGTCGTCAACGGCGTCGGCCAGACCGATGCCGACCTCGCCGCGGCGCTCGCCACCGGCGCCCTCGTCAACGCCGAGTCGCTCGGGGCGCTCGACGCGTTGCTGGCCGCCGGCGGCGGGCGGATCGGCATCCGGGTCAACCCCGGCATCGCCGCCGACACGCACCCGCACCTGGCGACGGGCGCGGCAGGCTCGAAGTTCGGGATCGCGCTCGACGAGCTGCCCGACGTCCGGCGCGCCCTCGACGGGGCCGGTCGCACGCTGGCGTCCGTGGGAGCGCACATCGGTTCGGACGTCGCCGATCTCGAGCCGTTCGCCCGCGTCGCGGCGGTGCTCGCCGACTGTTCAAGAGTCTTGAACACCTCCACGGTCGACCTCGGCGGCGGCTTCGCCGGCGCGCCCGCCGACTTCGCTGCGGCCATCCACCCGCATCTGCCGGACCCTGCCCGCCTGATCGTCGAGCCCGGCCGCGGCATCGTCGCCGGCGCCGGCTGGCTGCTGACGCGGGTCGTCCGCGTCCAGGCCCGCGGCCACCTCGTCGCCGACGCCGGCATGACCGAGCTCATCCGCCCGATGCTCTACGGCGCGCGCCATCCCGTATCGGTCCTGGAGCCCGGCACGGCGAAGGGCGAACGCACCTGGACGCTGTCGGGGCCGATCTGCGAAGCCGGCGATGTCCTCGCGGACGACCTCCACCTGGACGTGGGGGAGGGAGCGCTGCTGGCGATCGGCGAGGTCGGTGCCTACGGGCTGGCGATGGCCTCGGGCTACAACGGCCGCCTGCTGCCGGCGCAGGCCGTGGTCGAGGATGGCGCGGTCCGCCTCAGCCGCCGTCGTCAGACGCTCGATGAGGTGGTCGCCCGCGACGTTTGACGCTGGGCCGAGCCGAGCCGACCATGCTAGGGTCCCGCCGATGCCCGCCCGACCCCGAGCTCATCTGCTGCCGGTCCTTGCCATCGTCGCCGGCTGCACCTTCGCCGCGCCGCCCGAGACGGCCCCGCCGGAGATCACGCGGCGCCCGACGCCGGTGCCGACGCCGCGACCTTCGCAGCTGGCCGAAGCGTCGCCCACGCCCGTGCCGACCCCGCAGGCCACGCCCGACCCCACGAGGCTCGAGCTCCAGGCGGTCAGCTGCCACGGCGGCGTGGTGCTCGACTGGTCGCCGGCGACCAGCGAGGAGTTCCACCACTACACCGCGCTGCGCAGCCCGGAGCGCGAGATCGAGCCTCTCTATCCGCCGGTGGCGCCGGCGGTCGACTGGGGCGACACGTACACGACCGATCGCTTCGTGACCTCCGCCGTCGACGCCAGCATCATCCCCTCCGAGACGCTGTGGTACTACCGCGCGATGGCCTACGACGCCCGCAACCGGGTCGTCGCCGCCTCTCCGGTGCGCGCCGCGCGGCTGCGCGTGCCGACGGGCCTCGGGCAGCTGGAGGTCCGCGCCGGTCCGGACGGAGTGACCCGGCTCAGCTGGCGAACCTACGGCGGCGAGGAGCGCTGCTTCAGCGCCTATCGCATCCTCGCCGGCAGCGGCGGTGATGCGCTCGACACGCTGGCGATCGTGTCCGACCAGTCGACCGGCAGCCTCGAGACCGATGCGCTCCGCTCCGGCACGACGTACCAGCTCCAGGTCCTGGCGCTGCGCACGACCACCCTGGGCGGCTTCGTCCTGGGAGAGACCGATACGGTGCACTTCACCGTCCCCTGAGCCGACCGCGTGCCCGGTTGGCACGCCACCTGCCGGTCTGAGGCCCACACGTATCGTATGGGTACCAGTCACCGATGCAGACTTCGAACGTCACGCCCCCGGAAGTCGGCACCCTCGTCTTCGGCAGCGACGGCGAGGAGATCGGCGAGATCAAGGACGTTGGGCCGGGCTACGTCCACATCAAGAAGGGCCTGCTGTTTCGCACGGACGTCTACATCCCGCTGACGGCAATCAGCGGCACCGCGCTCGGCGGTGACGGCGTCACCATCAACCTGACCAAGGACGAGATCGAGAACGGCGACTGGTCGTCGCCGCCCGCCGTCTCCGACGAGGCGGAGCACACGCCGGACACCGACGTCTCGAGCCGTCCGTAGCGCTCTCCGACGAATCCTCCGGCCGGGTCCCCTCCGCGGGCCCGGCCGTTTCTCTTGCCCGCTCAGTAGCCCCTTCGGCGCGCCGGTCCGGGACGATCGGGAGGTCCCGGAGGACCCCGCTCGGCCCTACCGTTCGTTGTCTGAGCACGAACGACCACGCCGACGCGAGGCGTCGCACTTCATCTGACTGGTACCGGCGGCCGGCCTTTCGGGGCGGGCCGGCTGGACTGACGCTGCTCGGCCTCGTGTTCGGGGCCGTGCTCGTGGCCGGCTACTTCCTGCTCCCGAGCAGCGAGCTCCAGGACGTCGCGTACCAGGTGCCCGAGATGCTGGCGGCCGTCGCCGTGCTCGCCGGCATCGCGATCCATCGGCCGCACAACCGCTGGCCGTGGCTGCTCCTCGCCGCCGGCCTCGCGCTCACCGCCGTCGGCGACTGGGCGTGGGTCGTGCTCGATCGGGTGTACGGCATCCAGCCGTTCCCGTCGGTCGCGGACGCCTTCTATCTCGGCGGCATGGGCCTGATCGCGGCCGCGGTGGTGTGGATGGTTCGTGGCCGCATTCCCGGCGGCGATCGGGCCGGTGTGCTCGACGCGCTCATCGTGGCGGTCGGGGTCGGCCTCGTGAGCTGGACATTCCTGATGGCGCCGGTCGTCGATGATCCGAGTGCGGCCGCTGCCGAGATCGCGGTCGCCCTCGCCTACCCGATGCTCGACATCCTGCTGCTCGGCGTCCTCGTCCGCGTCCTCCTGGCCCCCGGCCGCCGCGAGGTGTCGCTCACGCTCATCATCGGCGCGTTGGCGGCGTTCCTCGCCTCGGACTTCCCGTATGCGTTGATTGCGCTGAGCGACGGATACACGACGGGGCACGTTGTTGACGCCGGGTGGCTGATCGGTGCCGTCCTGTGGGGGACCGCGGCGCTGGACCCCTCGATGACCCGTGTCGCGGAGCCGGTCGAGGTGACCGAGGTCCGGCTGTCGGGCTGGCGCATCGCGTTGCTGGCGGTCGCCTCGCTGATGGCGCCGGCGGTGCTCGTCATCCAGTGGATGTCCGGCAGCGAGATCCACGTGCCGGTCATCGCGGCCGGCTGCGTTGTGCTGTTCCTGCTCGTCATCGCCCGCCTGGCCGGCGTCGTCACCGATCTGCGGTCGACGCTTCGCCAGCGGCAGCGCCTCGAGGAGGAGCTCGAGCACCGGGCGCATCACGACCCGCTCACCGGGCTGGCGAACCGATCCCTCTTCTCGTCACGGCTTGAGCATGCGCTCGCCCAGCGCGACGAGCGCGTTGCGGCCCTCTTCCTCGACCTCGACGACTTCAAGACGATCAACGACAACCATGGCCACCATGCGGGCGACGAGATGCTTGTAGCGGTTGCCGATGCCTTGCGCCGCAGCGTCCGCGCCGGAGATACGGTCGCCCGGCTCGGCGGCGACGAGTTCGCGATCCTGGTCGAGCGAGGCGCGACCGAGGCCGATGCGCGCGCCCTGGCCGAGCGGTTGCTCGAGGCGGTCCGAGCGCCGGTGAGGATCGCCGGCCAGAACCGGTCCACGGGCGGCAGCATCGGCATCAGCCTTGGCTCCAGCGGCGCGGACACCGGCGAGACGCTCATGCGTGAGGCCGATATCGCGATGTACGTCGCCAAGGGTGAGGGCAAGGGCGGGCTCTCGGTCTTCGATCGCCGCAGGCACGCGCCCGTGGTGCGGCGCATCGGCCTGCGCGAGGACCTGGAACTGCGCGATCCCGCAGCGGCAGTTCGAGCTCCACTACCAGCCGATCGTCGATGTCGACACCGGCGACCTGGCGGGTGTCGAGGCGCTCGTTCGCTGGCGCCATCCCGAGCGGGGCCTGCTGTCGCCCGACGAGTTCATCCCGGTCGCCGAGTCGACCGGATCGATCGTCGCCCTCGGCCGATGGATCCTCGAGGAGGCGTGTCGCCAGGCCGTCGCCTGGTCAAGGGTCGGCCAGCCGCTGGCCGATGGACGGCTCATGAGCGTCAACCTGTCGACCGTTCAGCTCACCCACCCCGGGTTCGTCGCGTTCGCGGCCGACGCGGTTCAGCGATCGGGGCTGCCGCCGAGCCAGCTGCTGGTCGAGGTCACCGAGTCGGCCAGCCCCGACGAGGAGGTGGCCACGGCGGCGCTGATCGAGCTCCACGCGCTCGGCGTCCGGCTGGCGATCGACGACTTCGGCACCGGATTCGCCTCCATGGGCCGCCTGCCTTCCACGCCGTTCGAGTTCATCAAGATCGATCAGAACCTGGTTGCCCAGATCGCCACCGACGCCAGGGCCGAGGCGGTCGTGACCGGCGTGACCGACATCGCCCGCCGGCTCGGTGCGAGCTGCATCGCCGAGGGCGTCGAGGACGCCGAGCAGCTCGCGCTGCTGCGCCAGATGGACTGCCACCTGGCCCAGGGCTTCCTGTTCGCGCCGGCGCTGCCGCCGTCGGAGCTCGAGCGGCTCGTGACGGCCAGTGGCGGCGCGCCGATGGCCCGCGCCACCTACGACGCACAGCGCGCACACGGCTGAACGAACGCCGAGGGGTATGCTTGGTTCGCTGCGCGCCAGGGAGGATAAGGTGCCTCGCGTCACGGTGGTGAACGACAACCCGGAGTTCCTGGATCTGGTCCACGACATCCTCGAGGGCGATCGGTACGAGACCGAGATGATCGACGGGGATCGCCCAGGCGTTCTCGACCTCATCCGTTCGTCGCGCCCGGACCTGCTCATGATCGACATCCGGCTCGGTGTCGAAGGGGATCACGGCTGGGAGATCGCGCAGGAGGTCCGCGCCGAACCGCAGTTCAACGAGCTGCCCGTCCTGTTGTGCAGCGCTGACACCCTGGCCCTGGCAGGGCTGGAGTCTGCCCTCGCGGAGACACGGCGGGTAGCGACCCTTGAGAAGCCGTTCACGATCGACCAGCTCATTTCGTCGATCGATGAGCTCCTCTCCGACCCGGCACCTCGCTAGCGAGTTCCAGCTCGGCCGCCTCGAACAGCTGGGCGATGTCGTCGGGGACATCCGGGCCGAGCCGATCGCGCAGGCCTTCGAGCAGGGTCAGCCCTCGTTGCGCGCACTCGGCGGCAGCGTCCGGTCTTCCGGCCTTGTTGCTGCTATCGATGGCCACCCGGGCGCTGACGGCAATCGTCCGGATCGCCAGCCGCAGATCGGATTCGGTCCCCACGCAACGCCCCTTTGCACCCTGTATGCCCGGCCGACGGACGCCGCGCCAGCTAGACCGAACCCGGCCCGCGCGACGCGGACCGGGCTCCGGAAGCCGAACAAAGGGTCAGCTGTTCGTGGCGGTGACCTTCTGCTCGGTCTCGTCGAGGGTCTCCTCGGCCTTGGTCGCGACGTCGTCCACCGTCTGGCGGACGGTGTCGGCGACCTGGCGCGACGCGTCACCGAGCAGCTGCTGCTCCTGGGGCGTCTCGGGGATCAGCGTCCCCGCGAGCGCGCCCGCGCCGACCGCGATCGCGCCGACCGCCAGCGGGTTGGCCTGCATGAAGCGGTCGAGCCGCCAGCCGACCTCGTCCACGGCCTGGGTCGCGCCCTGGGCGACTGTCGAAGCCGCCTCACCCGCGCCCTCCTTCACGCTGCCGACGGCGCCGCCCACCGTATCGCCGACCGTGCCTGCGACGCCGCCGACCTTCTGGCCGATGCCGGGACGGTCGCTCTGGCTGCCGTAGGTGTAGGCCGGGTAGTCATCGGACCGATACGCCCCGGGCGAGTACTGGCGGTGGCCGTTGCCGTTGCCGTCCGAGCGGTTCATCCACAGCAGCGCCAGCCCGGCGCCCGCCATCGCGGCCGGGATCGGGTTGCGCTTGATCGTGTCCATCACCATGTCTGACATCCCCCTTGCTGTCTCCTCGACGCGGCCGATGGTCGCGTCGCGGACGTTTTCCTTCGCCTGGTCCATGAGGTTGCCGGGATCGAGGCGATCCCCGAGCTCGTTGAGCGTCCCGCCCATCTCCTCGCGCGTCTGCTCGATCTCCGCCCGGATCTCGGCGGCCTCCGCCTGTTCCTCATCGGTCAGGGAGCCGGCATCGGCCCCATCGACCGGCAGATCTGCGGCGCCCTCAGCGGGCAGCCGCTCATCCTCGTTGCGTTCCGTCGTCACTTCACCTGCTCCTTGACGAACTCGACGTTCTCGCGAACGGTCTCGGCCGTCTGCTTCGGTGCCAGCTCGGTGCTGCGGACCTGCTGCACGCCCACGGCGGTCACGAGACCGCCGACGAGCAGTGCCACGGCTCCCACGATCAGCGCGGCCAGCCACGGGTCGAGGCCCGCATCGATCAGCGCCAGCACGATCGCGCCGAGGACCACCAGCAGGCCGGCGTAGATCAGCGCGCCTCCCGCTGCGGTCGTCGCCGCGCCGCGGCCCATCCGGCCGATGCCGGACGTGATCTCGACTCGCGCGAGGTCGATCTCCTTGCGGACGATCGTGCTGACCTGGCGGCCGAGGTCACCCAGCAGCGTGCCGATGCTGCGGTTGTCCTCCCACTCGCGCATCTCAGATGTCCTCGCGAGCGCCCGACCCGACGGGGGCCCACTGGCCACCGTCGCCCGAGCTGCGGCCGGTCCCGACGTCGTAGCTGGTGGCGTAGCCGGACTGGTAGCCGGAGCGCCGCCCCTCGTCCTGGTTGTGGCCGCCGGCGGCCTTGATGAAGCGCGATGTCGCCATGCCGAGCAGGAACGCGCCGCCGATGAACAGCAGAGGCTGCCGCCGGGCGAAGTCCTCGACGTTGCCGATGATCTGGCGCACGTCGTTCTCGCGCAGGTAGCCGGCGAGTGCTTCGGCCTGGTCGGCAGCTGTCGACGCGAACTCCGCGATCTGCGGCTGCTGGGTCTCCATGTCGGCCGACACCCGCCGGATGCTTCCCGCGACGCGCTCGACGCCTGTGGCGGCCTGGTCCAGGCCACGGTCGGCCTGCGTGAAGCCGATGTCGGCGCCGCGCTCGAAGAGCTGGCTGGCGCGCTGACCGGCCTCCTTGCCCGCCTCGGTGAGCGGATGGGTGGACTCGCCGGTTACCGTGCCGCCGTCCTGGCCGGCGCTCGGGGAGTCGAGGGTGGTTGATCGGTCGTCGGTCATCGGGATTCCCCCATGCGTGTGTGATTAGGCGATGCGCCTATGCACCGCTCGTGCCAATTCGGCTCGGCTAGCTGCCGGTGAGGGCGTCGACGGCGCGGCCGACGCGGTCCAGGACGCCATCGGAGGAGGCCTCGTCCTGGGCGCGCAGCAGGTCGCGCTCGATCTGGAGTCGCTGCCGATAGAGGATCTCCCACTCCTCGTGCGGCACCACGAGCTGAGCGAGGCGGGCGTCGATCTCCCCGAGCGCCTCGACGGCATCGGCCCGCGCGGCGGCATCGGTCACGTCGGTCCCGCGCAGACGGCGCAGCTCATCCTCGATCTCCTGGGCCTCCTCCGCGACGGTCAGGTACGCCTCGGTCTTCGTGAGGCGATCGGCGACGGCCGCCCGAGCGCGCGCCACGGCCTCCTTGGCGCCCACGATCGCGACGTCGGAAGGATGGATCGTGACCTCGAGCGACGGCGCCTTGAGCATCACCAGCCGATCCGGTACGAGACGCCGAACACTCTCGCCGCCGACGACCGCCAGCAGCCGCGACGGCACCTCGAGGACGCGTGGTGCCCGGGCGCGCTGGAGGTTGAGCCCCGCCGAGTCGATCGCCTGCTCGAGCTCGCCGGCGACCTGCTCGTACCCATCCGGCTTGACGATGATCGGGATGTGGGCGTCCTCCCAGCGCTTCACGATCGTCCGCACCTTGAAGCTCGGCGCGACGACGAGCAGGAAGAGGATCACGACCGCCAGGACGGCGGCGTACGGATAGCCGCGCAGGACCTGGACGGCCTTGCCGCCGATTCCCTTCGGGCGGTCCGCCGGATCCATCAGCATCAGGCCGCCGGCGCCGATGGCCAGCGGCAGGGTCAGAGCCAGGACGAGCATTGCGAGGCGGATCCAGCCCTCGTCGACGAAGTCGGGCGCCGGAACGAACGCGAGCAGCCACGCACCGAAGTCGGGGACCGCGACGCCAATCAGGAGCACGAGCCACAGCAGGGCTCCCGCGGACACCCCGGCGAGAAGCAACTGCTTGCTCTGCGGCACGCGGCCGAACAGCATCAGCGTCGCCCAGCCGAACACCATCTGCACGAGGCGCCCGAGCTGGCGGCCGATGAACGCGATGAGCGGAGCCAGGATCGCCATGGGAGCCCCTTCGGCAACCGGTGTGCCACGGTGGCACGCCCCTTGCGAATGAGCCCCGACCATACCGCCGGAAGCGCCGGCCACCGAGAAGGGGGGAACCGTTGAACGGAACCGTCGATAGCTGGGGCGAGGCCGTTCTCGGCTCGGTGACCGATGCGCTGAGCAAATTCCTCGGACTCCTGCCTGCCGTCGCCGCAGCTGGCGGCGTTGGCTGGCCCGAGTGAGGAAGCGGTCGTGGTCGACGCCAGGTAGCTCACGTCCTCGCGTCTTCGAACCGGCCGCGGGTGCCCTCCGCGGGCCGGTTCTCCCTTCTCGGCGTGTAACCCCTCTCGGGCGGCCGATCGCTAAGAGTTGCCCCCCACCGGAGCTGTGGCTGCGTTCGCTCCGAGGCGGCCGCGAAGGGAATCACCGCGACCGGACGCGACGGACGAGCAACCGCTTGTAGTGTCCAGTACGCTCCGCCTGACCAAGGAGCCCGACGGAGGACCAACGTGCGCTGTGACGGGTGCGGAACCGAGAACCGCCCCGGTGGTCGATTCTGCGACCACTGTGGTGCCGCGCTGTCTCTGAGCTGCTCGGCCTGCGGCGAGGCGAACCGCACCGATGCCCGCTTCTGTGCGAGCTGCGGCCACGCGCTCGCGGCCGATGCGGCCCCAGCCAGGACCGAAGCGACCAGTCCCGCTGCCGAAGCCGAGCGACGCCTCGTCACCGTGCTCTTCACCGACCTCGTCGGCTTCACGACCATCGCCGAGGACCGCGACCCCGAGGCCGTTCGCGAGCTCCTCAGCACGTACTTCGATACGGCGACCCGGATCGTGGAGGCGCACGGCGGGATCGTCGAGAAGTTCATCGGCGACGCGGTCATGGCCGTCTGGGGCACGCCAATCGCCCACGAGGACGACGCCGAGCGCGCCGTTCGCGCGGGGCTGGAGCTCGTCGATGCCGTCAAGGCTCTCCACCCCGATCTCCAGGCACGAGCCGGCGTCCTGACCGGCGAGGCGGCGGTCACGCTGAACGCGACGAACCAGGGGATGGTGGCCGGTGACCTCGTCAACACCGCGGCGCGCCTGCAGGGAGTCGCGGAGGCGGGCACCGTTCTGGTCGGCGAGGCAACCCGACGTGCCGCGGAGCGAGCCGTCGTCTTCGAGGCAGATTGGCGACCACTCGCTGAAGGGAAAGACCGCGCCGGTCCCCGCCTGGCGTGCGCTCCGCGTGGTCGCCAACCGCGGAGGACAGGGGCGGGCCGACGCTCTCGAGCCGCCGTTCGTCGGCCGCGAGCAGGAGCTGCGGGAGCTGAAGGACGTCCTCCATGCGGTCGGCCGAGACCGGCGGGTCCGGCTCGTTTCGATCACCGGACCGGGCGGCATCGGCAAGAGCCGGCTGGTCTGGGAGCTTGAGAAGTACGCCGATGGGGTGACCGAGGACATCTATCTGCACCAGGGCCGCTCGCCGTCGTACGGGGAGGGGATCGCGCTCTGGGCGCTCGGCGAGATGATCCGGCGCCGCTGCGGCCTGACCGAGGATGCCGACGAACGCGCGACTCGCGCCGCCGTGGACGCCACCCTCGCCGAGTTCGTGCCTGACGCGAGCGAGCGCGGTCGGATCGCTCCGGCGCTCCTCACGCTCCTCGGCGTCGAGGAGGCTCCCGCCGGAGGACGCGACGTGCTCTTCCCGGCCTGGCGCCTCTTCTTCGAACGCATCGCGGACCTGGGAACGACCGTCCTGGTGTTCGAGGACCTCCAGTGGGCAGACACGGGCCTGCTGGACTTCATCGAGCATCTGCTCGACTGGTCACGCGAGCTCCCGATTCTCGTCGTCACGCTCGCTCGCCCTGAGCTGTTCGACCGCCGGCCGGACTGGGGCGCGAACCGCCGCCACCTCACCGCGCTGGCGCTCGAGCCGCTCACCGACGATGAGGTACGCCAGCTGCTCGAGGGCCTCGTCCCCGGGCTTCCTCCTGACGCGCTGGCCGCGATCGTGGGGCGCGCCGAGGGCATGCCACTCTACGCGGTCGAGGTGGTGCGAGGGCTGTTGACCGATGGGCGGATCGAGCGCCGCGGGGACCTCTACGAGCCGGTGGGCGACCTGTCGACGATCACGGTTCCCGAGTCCCTGCGCTCGCTGATCGCCTCGCGGCTCGACGGGCTCGCCCCGACAGACCGGTCATTGCTCCAGGACGCCTCCGTCGTCGGGCAAGTCTTCGCGACCGATGCGCTCGCCGCCGTCAGCGGCATCGGCGCGGACGATCTCGAGCTTCGTCTCCGCGATCTCGCCCGACGCGAGCTGCTTGACCTCGAGCGCGATCCGAAGTCACCCGAGCGGGGCCAGTACAAGTTCATGCAGTCGCTCATTCGCGAGGTCGCGTACGGCACGCTCGCACGCCGCGATCGGCGCGCGCGGCATCTCGCGGTGGCCCGCCATTACGAGGCACTCGGAGACGAAGAGCTGGCCGGCGCGCTCGCCAGCCACTACCTTGCCGCCCGCGAGGCGTCCGACCCCGGACCCGAGGCGCAAGCGATCACGATGCAGGCCCGCCTTGCGCTGTCGGGTGCCGCGGATCGTGCGACGTCGCTCGGCGCCTACGACCAGGCCGTCGCGTACCTCGACCAGGCGCTGGCGATCTCGACCGAACCGGCCGACCGCGCGCCGCTCCTCGACCGAGCGGCGGATGCCGCGAGCGTTGCGGCGCGTCCATCGGAGGAGTACGCCCGGGGTGCGATCGACGCGTACCGGCAGCTGGACGACCAGGTCGGTGCGCTGGCGGCCACCGGACGTCTCGGGAAGCTGCTTATCGACGGCGGCGAGATCAACAAGGCACTGGAGGTTCTCGAGGCGGCGGTCACGGAAGCGGAGTCAACCGGCGACGAGCCGACGGTGGCCGGGATCTTCGCGAACCTTGCCCGGGCATACATGCGGCTGGGCAATGCGGACGAGTCGATCGCCGTTGCTGATCGGGCACTCGCTATCGCCGAGCGGCTCAATCTGGAGCCAGTGGTGGCGGAGGCGCTCGTCAACAAGGGAGCCGCGTTGAGCCACCTCGGCCGCCGCCGCGAGGCGATCGCGCTCGGTGAAGCCGGGCTGGGCATGGCCGGCAAGCTTCCGAGCCGGAACTTCGAGATGCGTGCTCGCAACAACCTGGCGGCCGCGCTGGGCGATGACGAGCCCGTGCGATCGACGCAGCTGGCCGTCGAGGGAGCGAAGCAGGCGCAGGAGACCGGCGACCGCGGCATGTACTACTGGCTGACCGCGCAGAGCTCAAACGGCATGCGCGCTGAGGGCCGGGATTGGGACGAGAGTGTCGAGCGACTGCGGGAGGCGTTCGAGTCGGCGACCGTGCGTTCCGACCGCGTCCGGCTTCGCGCCTACCGCGTGATGTTCGAGGCGGCCCGCGGCGAGAACCTTGAGACGACGGTCGCGGAGCTGGACGAGATCCTCGGGGACAGCACCGATCCGGAGGACCAGGTCCAGGTGAACTACGCGAGCGCCTATACGCTGCTCGTCGCGGGTGACCCGGACGCCGCGTACCGCCGGGCGATCAAGCCCGAGGTACTCGCCACGCAGTACGCCGAGGGCGTGCACGGCCTCGCGCTCAGAGCCGCGATCTGGAGCGGCGACCTCGACCGGATCCGCACGGCCGGCGCGCTCGTCGAGCAGGCACGTTCGTCTGGCGCGCTCGGCCTGGCCTTCCGCACTGCCGGCCGCGGTGCGGTTGCCTTTGCCGAAGGCCGCACGGAGGCCGCGCGCGAAGCCATCCGCGAGGCGATCCAGGGTCTCGACGAGCTCGGCCAGCACTTCGATGCGGCCGAGATGGCGCTGGATGCGGTGATTCTCATGCCGTCCGATCCGGTGATCCGTCGCCTCGCCGAGGACCGTCGACCGGTGCTCGAGCGTGTCGGCGCCCGTCAGGTGCTTGCCAAGCTCGATGCGACGCTCGAGTTGATGCCGCTCAGCTCGCCGGCCTCGGCCGCGATCCCAGTCGAGTCGCCAGCCTCAGGTTCGTAGGCCGCGTTTAGGCAACCGGCGCAAACCACCGCTCCACAGGCCGTCCACATCACGACCCGGCTTCCCCACAATCCATCCACACGTGTCACACATGTGGCCACGGGCTCCCACCGCATGTTGTGGTGCCGCGACCGAAGGTACCACCAGATGTTGTGGTTTTTGCTTGACGCGGGGTGGTGCGCGTCATACAATCGACGGCCTGAGAATACGGCGCAAGGCATAGGCGCCGGACCGATCCCGAGGGCCACTGGATCGCCCTCGCCTCGGCCACATTGCAGCGCAGAGGGACGCCCGCACCATGGCCCGATCCTCCACTCCCACGAAGGCCGCCAACGGCACCGATACACCCGCGGCGACCAACGGCCGCAACGGAAACGGAAACGGAAACGGGCACGGGACGGGGACGAAGAGCAGGGCGAAGGGCTACCGCCAGCTCGAGGCGGGCCAGAAGGCGGCCTGGAAGGGCCTCCAGATCGAGCGGCGCTTCACCCGGCCGGACGTCCACCCGTACGACACCGTCGAGTGGGAGAGCCGCGAGGCGATCATCACGAACGAGCGCGGCGAGGCGGTCTTCGAGCAGAAGGACCTCGAGATCCCGAAGGCCTGGTCGCAGCTGGCGACCCAGGTCGTGGCCAGCAAGTACTTCCGCGGCCACCTCGGCACGCCCGAGCGGGAGCGCTCCGCCAAGCAGATGATCGACCGCGTCGCGGACACGATCGCCGACTGGGGCATCAAGGACGCCTACTTCGCGACCGATGAGGACGCCGAGGCCTTCCGCAACGAGCTGAAGGACATCCTCCTCAAGCAGCGCGCCAGCTTCAACAGCCCCGTCTGGTTCAACGTGGGCATCGACGCGCACCCGCAGTGCAGCGCCTGCTTCATCAACTCCGTCGACGACACGATGGAGAGCATCCTGACCCTGGCCAAGACCGAGGGCATGCTCTTCAAGTTCGGCTCCGGCGCCGGCAGCAACCTCTCGACCATCCGCTCAGCTCCAAGGAGACCCTGAAAGGCGGCGGCGAGGCCAGCGGCCCGGTCAGCTTCATGAAGGGCTTCGACGCCTTCGCCGGCGTGATCAAGTCCGGCGGCAAGACGCGACGCGCCGCGAAGATGGTGATCCTCAACGTCGGGCACCCGGACGTCGAGGAGTTCATCGACTGCAAGCTGAACGAGGAGAAGAAGGCCTGGGCGCTGATCGACGCCGGCTACGACGGGAACTTCAACGGCGGCGAGGCGTACGCATCGGTCTTCTTCCAGAACTCCAACAACTCCGTTCGCGTCACGGACGCCTTCATGGAGGCGCTCGAGGCGGACGCGGACTGGACGACGCACGCGGTCACCAGCGGCGAGGCCGTCGAGACCGTCAAGGCCCGCCACCTGATGAACAAGATGGCCGAGGCGGCCTGGGTCTGCGGCGATCCCGGCATCCAGTACCACGACAACATCAACCGCTGGCACACGAGCGCGAACACCGCGCCGATCAACGCCAGCAACCCGTGCTCCGAGTACATGTACCTCGACGACAGCGCCTGCAACCTGGCGAGCCTGAACCTCATGAAGTTCGTCAAGGACGACGGCGAGCTCGACATCGAGGGCTACAAGCACGCGGTGCGGATCGTGTTCACCGCGCAGGAGATCATCGTCGACAACGCGAGCTACCCGACGCCGCAGATCGGCGTGAACTCGCGCGACTTCCGGCCGATCGGCCTCGGCTACGCCAACCTCGGCGCGCTGCTCATGAACCGCGGCCTGGCCTACGACTCCGACAACGGCCGTGCCTACTCGGCGGCCCTCACCGCGCTCATGCAGGCGGAGGCGGCCCTGCAGTCGGCCCGCATCAGCCGCGACCAGGGCGGCCCGTTCGCCGGCTACGCGATCAACCGCGAGCCGTACCTGAAGGTCATGCGCCAGCACCGCGACGCGGCCTACCGCATCGACGCGAACGCTGTGCCGGAGGATCTGCTCGACGCGGCGCTGGTCGGCTGGGACGAGGTCGTGGCGCTCGGCGAGAAGTCGGGCTTCCGCAACGGTCAGCTATCGGTCCTGGCGCCGACCGGCACGATCGCCTTCATGATGGATTGCGACACGACCGGGGTCGAGCCGGACATCGCGCTCATCAAGTACAAGCGCCTCGTCGGCGGCGGCTACCTGAAGATCGTCAACCAGGGCGTCACGAGCGCGCTGCGCAAGCTCGGCTACACCGCGGCCCAGGCGGAGGACATCGTCGCCTTCATCGACGAGCACGAGACGATCGAGGGCGCCCCGCACCTGCGCGACGAGCATCTCGACGTCTTCGACTGCGCCTTCAAGCCGGCCAACGGATCGCGCTCGATCCACTACAACGGCCACCTGAAGATGATGGCCGCGGTCCAGCCCTTCATCAGTGGCGCGATCAGCAAGACGGTCAACATGCCGGAAGCCTCGACGGCCGATGAGATCGCCAAGGTCTACGTCGACGGCTGGAAGCTCGGACTCAAGGCGATCGCGGTCTACCGCGACAACTCGAAGCGCTCCCAGCCACTGAACACGAAGAAGGACGACGGCAAGGGCAACCTGGCACCGGATGCAGGTAGCGCCCGAAGTCCAGACCATCTACAAGCCGCTGCGACGGCGCCTGCCGGACGAGCGTGCCTCGATCACGCACAAGTTCAACGTCGGCGGCCACGAGGGCTACCTGACGATCGGCCTCTACGAGGACGGCACCCCCGGCGAGATCTTCCTGCGCATGGCGAAGGAGGGCTCGACGATCTCCGGGCTGATGGACTCGTTCGCGACGGCCATCAGCCTGGCGCTCCAGTACGGCGTGCCGCTGAAGGACCTCGTCAACAAGTTCAGCCACCTGCGCTTCGAGCCGGCCGGGTTCACCGGGAATCGGGACATTCCGATGGCGAAGTCGCTGGTCGACTACATCTTCCGGTACATGGCGACGAAGTTCATGTCGCAGGGCGAGAAGGACGCGGTCGGCATCATCAATCGGCAGCTGACCTTCCGACGCGAAGGTGGTGAGTGGGGAGGCGGCTACCGGCGCCGTCGCCGCCGCCTCACAGCGGCCGCGCCCGGTCGCCGCACGCCGCCACCACACCGACCGACTCAGCTTCGACAGGTCCGCTGGTGGGGATGATGCCAAGACCGAGCTTCTGCCCCTGCGGCATCGGCTGCGGGTCAGGCGTGTCCGAAGGCTGAAGGCGATTCCCGGTTGGGGAGCGATGCGCCGGTGAAGGACCAGGTGGACCTGGATGTCGAGTCGGCGGCGCGGAGCCTGGGGCTGCTGGACGGGCTGAAGATCGTGGCGCAGAACGCCGAGTCGAAGGATCGGGCCGAGCGGCTCGCCGTCGGCCAGGCGCCGGTCGTGTTCGACACCGCGGACTCGCCGGCCTGCACCGACTGCGGCTCGATCATGGTCCGCAACGGCTCCTGCTACAAGTGCATCAACTGCGGCGCCACCAGCGGCTGCAGTTGATCGTGCCGGGCTAGACGTCGGGGGTGGCGGCCTCGTTGACCATCTGCTTCACCGATCGGCCCTGCTGCACGGTGGACCAGATGCCGTACGCCAGCAGCACGACGGCGAAGATGAGGATGCCGGCCGTGATCGGCCTCGACAGGAAGTTGCCCCAGTCGTTGCGCGCCAGGTTCAGGCCCTGGCGGAGGTAGGCCTCGGCGAGCCCGCCGAGCACGACGGCGATCGCAGCTGCGGCCGTCGAATACCCGTAGCGCGACATGAAGTAGCCGATGATCCCGCACACCACCAGCAGCACGAGGTCGAAGATCGACCCGCGCAGCGAGAAGACGCCGATGATCATCAGCCCGGTCGAGAACGTCAGGACCAGGCGGCGATCGATCGTCACCACCGCCAGCAGCAGGCTCGAGATCTTCCAGCCGA
Source organism: uncultured Chloroflexia bacterium (assembly GCA_963844415.1). Classification (GTDB taxonomy): domain Bacteria; phylum Chloroflexota; class Limnocylindria; order QHBO01; family QHBO01; genus JACDBZ01. Next base: position 267,235 of record CAWJOA010000008.1, on the reverse strand, counting down.
TGAGGACGAGCAGCAGCGTCGCGCCGAGCAGGCCGGCGACGGCCGCCTGGAGCATCTCCGGCGACTCCTGGATGAGGAGCGGACCGGGGACGAGGCCGTGGATGGTCAGCGCGGCGAGGAGCAGGACCATCGAGTCGCTGCCCGGCAGGCCGAGTCCCAGGGTCGGGACCATCTCGCCCGACTGCGCCGCGTTCTGCGCCGCCTCGTTCGCCGCGACGCCCTCGACACTGCCGTGCCCGTACTCCTCGGGGTGCTTCGAGAAGATCTTCGCCTGCTGGTACGAGACCGCCGCGGCGGGCGTCCCGCCCATCCCCGGGATGCAGCCGATCAACGTTCCGATGATCGATCCACCCAGCACCGGGCGGACCGTCCGCCCCAGCTCCCGCACGCTGGGGAAGCGCGCGTCGAACTTCTCCGACACGCCCTGCCAGTCGTGCGCCTGTCGCGAGGCGCGCAGGATCTCGCTGAGGGCCACCAGGCCCAGGGTGACCGGCACGATCTGGAGGCCACCGCGCATCTCGAGCACGCCGAACGCGAAGCGCGGGACGCTGCCGACCGGGTCGGGCCCGACCATCGTGAACGCGAAGCCGATGCCGGTCGCGACGAGTCCCTTGAGGATGTTCTTGCCGGTGAGGCTGAGGATCGCCGTCATGCCCACGACCGTCAGGGCAAACAGCTCGGGCGCCAGGAAGACGTAGGCGAGCCCGGCGAGCGGGACGACGAGGAGGACGAAGAAGATCGTGCTCACGAACTGCCCGGAGAGCGCGGCGAAGTAGGCGACGCCCAGCGCCAGCCCGCTCTTGCCCTGCTTGTGCAGCGCGTGCCCGTCGATCGCGGTCAGCACCGCCGACGCCGTGCCGGGGATGCCGACCAGGATGGCGGGGATGCTGTTGCCGTAGCTGACCCCCACGCTGATCGCGCACAGGAAGGCGACCGCCTCGACCGCGCCGAAGGCGAAGGTCAGCGGCAGCGCGATCCCGACCGCCAGGGTCTGGTTGAAGCCGGGCATCGCACCGGCGAAGGCGCCCCACAGCACGCCCAGCGCGATGCTGACGAGCACGGTGGGGATGCCGAACATGCCGATGCCACCGACGAGCGGACCGATGAAGTCGCCCATCAGCGGCCGCTCAGCATGATGACGAGCTCACGCACGACTCCGAGCGGAATTCGCACGCCGAGGAACATGGCGAAGAAGAAGTACGTGACGACCGTGAAGAAGACCGGGTAGACGACGATGGCGGGGATCCGCAGGAGCGGTTTCCGGTCGAACTTCAGCTGCCACAGCATGAACGCGATGAAGAGCGGTGTACCGATGAGGTAGCCGAGGTAGGGGAGCGTCACCACGTACACGAGCGCGGCGAACCAGATCGAGAGCGCCCGCACCGACGAGCCGGGCGGGACGCCCTGGTCGTCCTCGCTGCCCTCCGGCGGCACGAGCGTGCTCTCCGAGTTCCATCGGACGACGCGGCGCAGGGCCAGCGCCGATCCGGCGGTGCACGAAGAAGATGCCCAGGGCGTTGGGAATTCCCCGGGGCCCGATCGGGTCGGGCACCGGGGAGTCGGCGATGTTCTGGGTGGCGACGAGAACCGCCACCCCGAGTGCCACCACCACCAGGGCGATGGCGACGTCTACACGACGATCCACGTCGGACTATGGTCGCGTGCTGTCAGTCGTGTTCGCTTGGGTTTCGCGCGCTACTGCTGATCCCAGTGGAGGCCGAGGTCGCGAACGATCGGCTCCGCCGCCACGTACGTATCGAGGGCGATCTGCAGCGAAGCGTCGTGGTCCTTGGTGAGGATCGCGCGGCTCGGCTCACCATCGGCGCGCGCCTGGTAACGCTCGTCCTCGGCGGCCGCGGTCAGCAGCGCGAACAGCCACTCCCGATGGGCATCGTCCACCGTTGGAGGTACCGCCAGGCCTCGGACCTGGCCCGGGAGGGCGATCGGCCCTTCGATCCGCTCGCTCATCGTGGGCGAGTCGTTCCACGGGTTGATCGTCTGCTCACCCGACAGGATCAGCGGCTCGATGCGGCCGTTCTGGAAGTGCGGGAAGGCCGCGTCCACGTTGGTGATCGCGACGTCGCACTCGCCGGCGGCGACCGCGGTGGCCACCTCGACCGAGCCCGGACCTACGACCTGCTCGAACTCGGGGGTCGGGTCCTCGTGCGACATCAGGTACTTGAACGTGATGTCGACCGTGCTGCCCGGATCGAGGCTGTGATAGCAGACCTCACCGGGGTTCTCCTGGGCGTAGGCCAGCATCTCCTCGTAGGTGTCGCCCCACTCGGCGTCCGAGCGCTGGAAGACGAGGAATGGGACCTCCTCGGTCGTGCCGACCATGTTCAGGTCCTCGACGGTGTAGCCGGTCAGCTCCTCGATGTTGACGGTCAGATGGTCGAGCGCCGATGCGGGAGCGTTGACGACGAGCGACCAGTAGCCTTCCTGGCCACCCTGCTCGCCCTCCATGAACTGGAGCGCCTCCCACGTGCCGTACTGGTTCGACTGGCGGTCGACGATGTTCACCTGCACCGGCGAGAGGCCGTCGTTCATGATCTCCTGCATCAGCCGGACGTAGAGACCATCGGCGCTGGACGGGTCATCCGCGTTCAGGAGGGTGATCGGTTCGTTCGGGAAGCCATCCGGCAGCGGCTGGAGCACTCCGTCGACGAACTCCGGCTCCCAGGCCGCGGCGTCGCTCCCGGCCGGCTCATCCGACTCGCTTGGCTCCTCACTCGCGCCCTCGCCCGAGGCTGCAGCTCGCGAGCACGAGCACGAGGGCCATACCGATGATCGTCGCGCGTTGAAGAGGGATCCACCGCATCATCCGTCGCCTCCACTAGAGCCGTCGGGGGCCCCGCCGGCTACGATAATCAACTTACTATACAATGCGAGAACGTCGCAACGTTCGCGACGCATGCGCGTATTCTGGGTTAGCTGCCAGCGGAGGGATGCGGGAGAACATGGTCTTGGACGCCAGCGCCGCGGCACGACAGGCCGCCCAGCGGGGGCGCATTTCGCGCGCGACGCTGACCGAGCAGCTCGAGGCGGCGATGCGGGCGGACATCCTGGACGGGATCCTCGCGCCCGGCCAGCGGCTGCGGGCCAGCGACCTCACGGCACGCTACGGCGTCAGCGCTACGCCGCTCCGGGAGGCGCTTCAGCGCCTGGCCGTCGAGAATCTCGTCGAGCTGGATCCGCGCTACGGCGCGACGGTTGCGGCCATCTCGGTGTCGGACCTGCGCGACATCTACGACCAGCTCCAGCTGATCGGCTGCCTCGCGCTCGAGCGCTCGATCGAGCGCGGCGACGAGGCGTGGGCGAGCGAGGTCGCCGATCGCTTCGCCTCGCTGACCGAAGCGACCCGCCGCCTGGGTGGCCTTGCGCCCGACACCGATGACGACACGCGCCGCCATGTGGCGGCGGAGGAGGGCGAGGCGCACTGGGACTTCCATAACGCGCTCTATCGCGCCTGCGACTCGCCGTGGCTCATGCGCTTCGTGCAGATGCTGCACGCTCACTCCGAGCGGTACCGGCGGCTGGCTCAGCACGCAGGCGGGCAGCGTCGCGACACGCTGCACGAGCACGAGGACATCATGCAGGCGGCCGCCCGGCGCGACGCAAGTGGGGCCGTCGGCGCGCTGCGCGACCACCTCGGCCTGACGGTGAAGCTGCTGGTCGACACGTTCGGCGAGGGCGCCAGTACGCGTCCCTGACCCGGGCCGCTAGGCCTCCGCCGCGAAGGCGAGACGGAGCGACGCCGACCCGAGGACGGCGGGGTTCGCGATCGCCTCCGGCCGCATCCCTATCAGGAGCGCGAGGGCCGCGTCGACGCTGCGGCGCGCGAGCTCTTCGATCGGCCGTCCTGCTGCTGGCGGCGGAGTGGGCGGTGAGCAGGATGCGTGGTTCGCCGATCAGCGGATCTTCGGAGGGAAGCGGCTCGCGCTCGGTCACGTCCAGGCCCGCCCCGCCGAGCCGGCCGCTTCGGATCGCGTCGAGGACCGCGGCCTCGTCGACGAGGCCGCCGCGGGCGGTATTGACCAGCATCGCGCCCGGCCGCATCCGCGCCAGCGCGGCGGGGTCGATGAGGTGGCGGGTGTCATCGGTGAGCGGCGCGTGCAGGCTGATGTGGTCGGCCGTTCCGAGGAGCTCTTCGAGCGGGACGATCGAGACATCGGTCGAGGCGGCATCGGCGATCGGGTCGCTCGCGATCACGCGCTGGTAGATCGGGGCCGGCCTTGCGAGCCAGTGCCCGGCCGATGCGGCCGAGACCGATGATCCCGAGGGTGAGGGCGCTGAGGCGCCGGATCGGCGAGCGCAGGCCGATGATCTGCGCTCGCGTCGCGCGCCCAGGCGCCGCTGCGAACGCCGCGATCGAGCTGCTGCAGCTGGCGCTCGAGCGCGAGGAGCAACGCGAGAGCGTGGTCGGACACCTCGTCGACGGAGGCATCGGTCACGTGGGCGACGACGATGCCGAGCCGCGTGGCGGCCTCGAGGTCCACGTTGTCGGTGCCGACCCCGCGGCGGACGACGCCCTCCAGCCGCGGCAGCGACTCCAGCGCCGCCGCGTCGAACGGCTCGACCGCACCGAGGATGATGATCCGGGCATCGGCGGCGTTGCTCGCGGATCTCGTCGAGCGACCAGAGCGGCTCGCCACGGAGCTCGCGCTCCTGCCTCCTCGATCCGCCGCTCGAGTTCGGTGATCGGCCCCAGCCGCTGCGAGAGGAGGACGACCGGCGGCTCGTCCATGGCGCCGTCAGCGGACGCCGACGATCGGCTCCGTGCCTCGGGCGCGACCCGTCGTCTCGTCGAGCGGATGGACGTCGATCACCAGGCGCTCGTCGAACGGATACCTGGTGTAGATCTCGACGCCGTCGGCGGTCACGATGTGGTCGTTCTCGAGCCGGATCCCGCCGAACTCGGGCTCGCCGTAGTACGGCTCGATGTTGAAGACCATGTTCTCCTGGAGCGTCGTCGGCTCCTCCTCGTTGTAGGGCGAGAAGAACGGCGGCTCCCACGGGTTCGTGCCCGCGCCATGGCCGAGCGCTCCGTCGAGCGCGTAGGGTGGGCGGCGGCGTAGACGTCGGCGTTCGTGGCACCCGGCCGCGTGGCGGCGGCGGAGCCGAACAGCGCGTCGTACACCTTCTGATGCGCTTCCTGCTGCTGCGGGGTGGCCTTCAGGTTGCCGGCGATGTAGACCCGGGTCAGGTCACCGTAATAGCCGTTGTAGCAGGCGCCGATGTCGATGATCACCGGATCACCGATCTGGATGATCCGATCCGACGTGAAGCGTCGATACGGCGCCGTGTACGGGCCGGACGTGACGATGTTCGCGCACTGGGTCCACTCCGAGCCCAGCGCCGTCATCGTCCGCCACGCCTCGGCGAGGACGTCGCACTCGCGGACGCCGGGGCGCATGAACCGCAGCGCGGCGTCCATCGCGGCCTCGGTCATCGCGTTCGCCATGCGGAAGCAGTGAAGCTCGTCCTGGGTCTTGATCATCTTGGCGTTGATCAGGACGCCGTAGTAGCCGTCCACGAAGGTCGTGTCGGGGAAGGCCTCGCGGATCTCGTTCTCGAGCATCGGGCTCCACAGGTCGACGCCGACGGTCTTGCCCTTCAGCGACCCGGTGATGGCCTCGACCTGCTCCGCCCAGCGCTTCATGCCGACCTTCTCGCGGAAATTGGCGCGCGGGTGGATCTGGTCCGGCGAGATCCAGGTCATCCGCTCCTTGCAGTGGACGAAGTCCATCGTGAACAGGTGCGGCTCGCCGCCACGCGGCAGCACGACCGTCGCGTTGCCGGCGATGTAGGCCGGGCCGAGATGGTGCCGGTACCCCATGAGGTAGCGCGCATCCTCGGTCCGGAACACGAAGAGCGCGTCGACGTCCGATGCCATGACCGCGTCCTTGGCGCGCTGGAGGCGCTCGCGGTTCATCCGGATCGGGTCGAACCGCTCCTCCCAGTCCACGGGCATCATGCCGAGGTAGGACATACTCACGCTCCTGGCTGCGGTGGGTCAGGCTTCAGTTCAGAGAATATACAATATCCTACGAGCCGCGACCACGGCGCGCCTGGACGTTCTCGGGCTCGATCACGAAGATCTCGCGCTCGAGGTGGCGACGCCGGTACGGGGCGCCGACGTAGCGCTGCGAGACCCGGTCGATGTGCTCCAGGCCCGCGTCCGGCCTCCTCTCCAGCACCTTCCCGCGGATGACGAGGAAGCGCCACGGGTCGGATCGGTCGACGACCGAGAGCGTCACGCGCGGATCGCGCTCCCAGTTCTTCGCCTTGATCGAGCCGACCGCAGAGTTGGCGAGGATGTGCTCGCCGTCGTAGTCGATCCACATCTGGTACTGCGCGATCGACCCGTCGCGACGATGCGCCGCGACGGTGGCCACGATGTCGCTGGTCAGGAGGTCGACCATGTCGTCCGGGAATGGAGCTGTCGTCAAGGTCCACGCGCGTCCTTTCGGGTCTTGGCTTGCTGCTTTCGTAGAATATAGAAACGTCACCAACCGGAGAAGGGCATGCCGATTCGGATTCTCGACGGAGGACCGCCCGTCCCCGCGCACCTGCTCGATGCGGTGCGTGGTATCGAGTTGCCGACGCTCGGCCACTTCCTGGAAGTGGGCTTCGCCGATCCGGCCATCCGCCGCGTCGCTGGCGCTGACCGGCTGCTCGGGCGCGCGGTGACCGTCAGGGTCGTGGCGCCCGACTCCGCGCTGGTCCATCGCGCGACAGAGATGCTCGAGCCGGGGGACGTGCTGGTCATCGACACCGGCGGCGACCGCGCCCATGCGCCGGTGGGCGGCGGTCGTCGGCGCGGCGGTCGGCCGCACGCGGCGCGACCGGGATCGTGATCGACGGGCCGGCCACCGACCTCGCAGGCGCTCGCCGAGCTGCCGCTGACGCGTGTTCGCGCGGGGCTCGTCGGCGCTGACCACGAAGCTCCACGCACTCGACGCCGGCGGCATCAACGTGCCGGTCGTCATCGGCGGCGTGGCCGTCCTGCCGGGCTACCTCGTCATCGGCGACGCCGATGGCCTGCTCCTCGCGGAGCCGAGCGAGGTCGAGGCCGTGATCGAGCGGGCGCGGCGCTCGGACGAGGCCGAGCCCGCCAAGCTCGAACGGCTGCGGTCGGGCGAGCCACTGACGCCAGGTCTCGGCGGCGGGTGAGCGCCTGGGCCGCGCTGCTCGCGCCCGACACGCGGGAGCGGCGGCTGATGCGCATCGGCGTCGGCCAGACGGCCGGGACCCCCGACAAGGAGGCGAACCTCGGCGTCATCGCCGAGATGGTTCGCCAGGCGGCGGCGGATGGCGCCGATCTCGTCGCGTTCGCCGAGTACGCGATGTTCAAGCAGCCCGTCCGCGACGAGCTCTTCCTCGACGAGGCCGAGGCGCTCGACGGGCCGTTCGCCGAACGGATCCGGTCGCTCGCGCAGCGAGCACGACATCGCGATCGTGGTCGGCATGCAGGAGCGCATTCCCGGCGAGCCGCGCGCGTACAACACGCTGCTCCTCGTCGACCGGCACGGCTCCGACATCGGCGCGTATCGCAAGATCCACCTGTACGACGCCTTCGGCGGAACCGAGTCGACCTGGATCCGGCCTGGCGTGCTGGACCAGCAGCTGGTCTTCGAGATCGAGGGCCTGCGCTTCGGCACGATGACCTGCTACGACCTGCGATTCCCGGAAATGGCGCGCGTCCTGGCCGATGCCGGCGCCGATGTGCTGCTCATCCCCTCGGCCTGGACGCCCGGCCCGCGCAAGGAGGACCACTGGACGACGATGGTGCGCGCCCGCGCGATCGAGAACGTCGCCTACGTCGTGGCGCCGGGCATGGCGCCTCCCCTGGCGACCGGCGGGAGCCTGATCGTCGACCCGATGGGCATCGTGCTGGCCGAGGCCGGGGAGGTGCCCACGCTGCTTGCGGCCGAGTGCAGCGCGGAGCGCCTGGCGGAGGTCCGCAGGCGCAATCCGGCCCTGGAGCATCGGCGCTTCACGGAGGTGCGGGCGGCCGCGCCGGCGGTCGACCGTCGGTGACGACCGACCCAACCCGCGAGCTGGCCGCGCGGCTGGCCTCGCTGTCCCTCGACGACGTGGCGCCGTCCGCGCGAGACTTCGCGACCGATCTCCTGCTCGACGCCATCGTCTGCGCCCTCGCCGCCGATCATGCCGAGGACATCGCGCCCTTCGCGGCCATGGCCGACGCGGTGGGCGGTCCAGGCGACAGCACGATCATCGGGCGGGCCGATGGCGCGTCGCTGGCGACGGCGACGATGACGAATGGCTTCCGGGTGACGGCGGTCACGGCGTGCGACGTGTACGCGCCGGCCGAGATGCACTCGACGCCGGCGATCGTGCCGCCGGCCCTCGCGCTGGCGGAGCGCGGGGCGGCGAGCGGGGCAGACTTCCTCACCGCGGTGATCGTGGGCCTCGAGACCGTCGTTCGGCTCGCTCGATCATTCGACCGAACCGAGTACAAGGCCCGCGGGTGGCACAGTCCCGGGGTCATCGGTCCCTTCGGCGGCGCGGCCGCCGCCGCATCGGTCCTGGGTCTCGATGAGGCCGGGATGGCCGAAGCGCTCGCGATGGCCGGCAGCCAGTCGGCGGGTACGTGGGCCGCGCGCGGAACGCCGACCGTGAAGTTCCACCAGTCGCGAGCGGCCCTGGCGGGCCTGACAAGCGGCCTGCTGGCGGCCGAGGGCTTCACCGGCGCCGCCGCGATCCTCACCGCCGACGAGGGCGGGATGTTCACGGCCTTCGCATCCGGCGACCCGGAGCGGATCACCGACGCCTTCGGCAGCGAGTGGGCGCTCGAAGAGATCTCGATGCGTCTCTGGCCGGGCGGGGCGCGCGTGCAGCCGACCCTCACCGCCGCCCAGGAGGTGCTCGCGAGCCGGCCCGTCGGCTGGGACGAGATCGACCGCGTCGTCGTCCGCGTCGCCCCGGCCATCGCACGCGCCCAGGCATGGGCGGCCCGGCCGGAGAGCACCTTCGCGGCTCTGGCGTCGATCCACTTCACGCTGGCGGTCACCCTGCGTGACGGCTCGGCGGCACCGTCGCAGTTCGTCGCCGAGAGCTACCGCGATCCCGAGCTGCGCGACTTCATCGACCACCGGCTCGAGGTCGTCGGTGACGACGCCGTCCCGGCGCTGGGCTCGACGGTCACGATCACGGCCAGGGATGGCTCGACGGCCGAGGCGAGCGTCAGCATCCCGCGCGGCGACCCGCGCAGCCGGCCGACGCGGGACGAGCTGGCGGCCAAGGCGCATCGGTTCGCGGACGACCGCATCGGGGCAGATGCCGTCGACGAGCTCGTCGGATTCGTGCGCGGCATCGCGGACACGCCGAACCTCGACCCGCTGGTCGCGCTGCTGCGCCGCGACGTCGGCTGAGCTAGTTGGACGCGCCGCGGGCAAGGGGTCGGTAGAAGCCGCGGTCCATGCCGGCCATGGCGGAAACCATCCGCTCTCGCCAGGGCGTGAGCCGCGCCTGGTCCCAGGCATCTCCATCGGCGACGCCGGGATCGTCGATGCCCCAGAAGTTCATGAACGAGTGCCGCGGACCGATCTCCTCGTAGCCGAGGTACCAGTTGTTGCCCGGCACGTCGAGCTGCCGCTGGCTGTGCTCCTGCACGAGCCAGTCACGGAACTCGTCGCGCAGCTCGTCGGGGACATACGTCCGGGTCAGGAGCATCGTCGGGGTGGTCGAGGGCTCGGGCTCGTCGCCCGGAGCATGCACCTGGCGCAGCCGGAACTCGGCGCGAATCACCTCCGCGGCCCAGGCAGGATGGAGCGGATCGCCGGCCGGTGACGGCTCGACGACCAGCGCCCCTCGGCCACCGGCCAACCTGCCGCGTCCGGGCGAGACCTGGACCATGATCATGGCGGCGCTGCCGGCGGCGGCCGATCGGCCCCAGGCCTCGATCTCGTCCTCGTCGACCGAGGGATCGGCCACCAGCCAGGTCGCTACGATGCTCTCGTGGGTCATCCGCGGAAGCGGCCAGGCTCGTCGTCGGACGGATAGGCCTCGCGGCTGGGGCGGAAGCCCTTGCGCGCCAGCATCGCGCCGAGCGACATCCCGATGGCCATCACGTCGAGCACGGTGGTCCCGATCTCGTCGGCGAGCTCCTCCGCTGAGAAGTGCCCCGGCACGATCATCGTGCCGAGCGGCAGGATGAGCTGGGCGCCCTCCTCGTCGATCGCGCGCCGCGCCAGCGAGACGAACTTCGCGCGCATCTCGTCGGTCGAGGAGACCTGGCGCGTGAGCGGCACGTCCAGCGCACGGATGGAGGTGATGTCCGCATCGGCTCCATCCCACTCGCGGAGGAGCTTGCGGTACATGATCACGTGCGGGTAGTCGTAGCAGATGATCGCGAACCGCCGTGACAGGATGCGAGCGACCTGCATGCCGGCGCGCCCGGTCCCGATGACCGGGATGCTGAGCCGATGCCGCATCTCCTCGACGCCGAGGTCGAGCGTCCCGAAGCCGACGACCGCGTGGACCCCTTCGCGCTCACCTTCCAGCGCTTTCTCGACGTACATCGGGGCGATGATCGTGCGGTGGTAGTCGTTCATCTGCGCGCGGAAGACGCTCTCCGCGTACGCCTTGAAGACGACCTCCACCCCGGGCGGCGCGGACTCGCGGATGATTTGCTGGCGCAGCTCCCGCTCCTCGTCCGGGTACTCGCCGAGGATCGAGAGGATCTTCACGGTCTCATCCGGTCCCGGTGACGTCATCGGCTCCTCCTCTGTCCCGCGCCTGCGCGCGCGTTGTCGTCGATGTGACAGAATATATTCTGCTCGCCGAATCTAGCACACCGACCACGCGGAGCAGGCATGCGATTCGCCAGGTACCTCGACCATGACGTGGCCCGGTACGGGGTCATCGTGGGCGATGCGATCCAGCCCGTCATCGGCGCCAGCACGCTGGTCGAAGCAGCCGGCGGCGACTTCGCCGGCTCCTCGGGCGAGGCGGTCCCGCTGGCCGATGCTGTGCTCGACTGCCCCGTCCTGCCCCTGGTCCGCAACGCGTTCTGCGTGGGCTGGAACTACGTCGATCACTTCGTGGAGGGCGCCGCCGTCGCGAGGCCCGGCCGGCGCGCAAGAGCTGCCCGACCGGCCGGCGTTCTTCACCAAGGCGACGACCGCCTTCATCGGTCCGGCAGACGCCATCACGGCGCACCCGGACGTCACCGAAACGCTGGACTGGGAGGTCGAGCTGGCGGTCGTGATCGGCTCCGGTGGCCGGGATATCAACGAGGAGCACGCGCTCGATGCCGTGCTCGGCTATGCCGTCGCCAACGACGTCTCGGCACGCAACGTCCAGCGCGAGCACGGGGGGCAATGGTTCCGCGGCAAGAGCCTGGACCGGACCTCGCCCATCGGCCCGTGGGTCGTCAGCGCCGAAGAGTTCGGCGCGCCCGCCGACCAGGCGATCTCCTGCCGCGTGAACGGCGAGACCGTGCAGTCCGCGACGCTGGCCGACCTCCATTTCGGTGTCGCGCGGATCATCGCCGAGCTCTCCGCGGGCTGACGCTGCTGCCCGGCGACGTGATCCTGACCGGCACACCGTCGGGCGTTGGGTTCGCTCGGACGCCACCACGATTCCTGGTCGCAGGCGACGTCGTCGAGTCGGAGATCGCCGGCATCGGCACGCTGCGCAACGAGGTGCGCTGATGTCGCCTCCGCCGGCCGACCCGTTCGAGAACCCCACCGTCCGCTCGATCATCCGTCATCAGTCCATCCGCCGATATGCCCCTCGGCCGATCGACGAGCGGACGGTCGACGCGATCATCGCCTGCGCCCAGGCCGCGCCGACGTCGAGCCACAAGCAGGCGTACAGCGTGATCCGCGTGACCGATCCCGACGTCCGTCGACAGCTCGCCGTGGTGGCGGACGAGCAGGAGTGGGTCGAGGAGGCACCGCTCTTCCTGGTCTGGTGCGCCGACCTGTATCCGGATCGACCGCGTCCTCGAGGCGGCCGGCGCCGGGAAGGCCTATGACAACGTCGAGGAGTTCGTGGTGGCGACCGTCGACGTGACGCTCGCCGCCGCGCATGCGTTCGTCGCGGCCGAGGCGCTCGGCCTGGGCGGTGTGATGATCGGCGGCCTGCGCAACGACCCGGAGACCGTCACCCGACTGCTCGGGCTGCCTGAGCTCGTCTTCCCGATCTACGGCATGTGCCTCGGCTATCCGGCGGAGGAGCCCGGCCTCAAGCCGCGGCTGCCACGCCGGCTGATCCTCCATGAGGACCGATACGACCGGGAACGGCCTCCTGACCGAGGTCGGACCGTACGACGAGATCGTTCGCCGGTACTACCGCGAGCGCGAGACGAACTCGCGGCCACACGACGTGGACGAGCGAGATGGTGCGCAAGTTCGCCGAGGCCCAGCGGCCGCACCTGCGCCGCTACCTCGACGGCCAGGGCTTTCACTTCGAGTGAGCGCGGACCGGCAGCGGCTCCAGATCGGCTTCAAGGCGTCGCAATGGGACGTCGACTGGCCGACGCTGCTGGCGACCTGGGAGCTCGCCGAGACGCTGACCGAGTTCGACTCGGGCTGGCTCTTCGACCATTTCAGCGCCGTACGAAACCGCCGGGCAACCGCCGATGGCGTCCACGAAGGCTGGACGGTGGCCGCGGCCCTCGCCGCCGCACGAGCCGGCTGCGGTTCGGCCACATGGTGCTCGGCAACACGCACCGGCACCCCGCGCTGCTGGCGCGAATGGCGACGACCATCGACCATGTTGCCGGCCCGGGACGGTTCGTCCTGGGCCTCGGGACCGGCTGGCTGGAGCTCGACCACGAGATGTTCGGCTGGCCGCTCCCTCCGCCACCCGAGCGGATGACGATGCTCGAGTCCGCCGTCCGCGTCATCAAGGCGATGTGGCGCGAACCCGATGGAGCGACGCTCGGCGCACCGCCGTATGAGCTGCGCGAGGCCCGAACGGTGCCCCCGCCCGTCACGCCCGGGGGGCCGCCGGTCTGGCTTGGCGTCCAGGGCCCGCGCGGCCTGCGGCTGGTCGCGGAGCAGGCCGACGGCTGGAATGCCAACGGCACCGTCGAGCAGTTCGCGGCACGTCGGCGCGACCCTGCTCCGGCTCTGCGACGAGGCGGGTAGGGACAGCGCGGAGATCGAGGTGTCCGCGCAGGTGATGTGCATCGGTCGAGCGCCCGCGGACGTGCTCGAGGAAGCCGTCGAGCTCGCTCGCGACGGCGCCTCCCACCTGATCTTCGTCATCCTCGCGTCCGATGGGCCCGAAGGCTTGCTTCGCCTGTCGCGCGAGGTCGTGATCCCGCTGCGCCACCAGGTCGACGGATAGCCGCTCGAACTCTTCGATGAGCGAAACGTGACCGTCACGCCGTCGCTCGAGCTGCGCGTCAGCCGGCGAATCCGCGAGGAGTTCGAGAGCGGCCGCGACTACTACGCGCTTGAGGGCTCATCGGTCAGGCTGCCGCTGCCGCCGCCGCCATCGGCCGAGTACCTCGAGTGGCACGGCGACACGGTGTTCCGCGGGTAGGACGACTCAGAGCCCGTGGTGCGCCGGCTCCTACCCGTCGGCGGATAGGCCCAGAGGCCGGATGGTCTAGCGCACTACTCGGAAGCGAGTGCCGTCATCCGTCCAACGACGCACCGGTCCCGCGTCCGCACGGCCGACGGACACGAGTGACTCCCGGACCTCGGCTTGCCAACGGATGGCGTCGCGCCGCTCTTCGCGGTGCCGCATCACCATGGCGTATTCGAGGGTGGCGGCCACCAGGGCGACAAGGCTCACTGCTTCCACGACGTCAGGCATGGGCGCACGATACTCCCGTTGGGCAAGTTGCTCGGTAGATAACAATGCGTGTCCAGTGAACAGAGAGGCTCGGGCGCGGTTCGTCGACGTGGTCATCGTGGGCGCAGGGCTGTCCGGGTTGGCAGCGGCGCGGGCCCTGGCAAGTCGGTACGACGTCGTGGTGCTCGAAGCGCGGGATCGCGTGGGCGGCCGCACGGTGGGCCATACCTTCGCCAACGGCATCACCGTCGAGATGGGCGGCCAATGGATCGGTCCCGCCCACACCGAGATGCTGCGCCTCGTCGACGATCTGGGCCTTGGGACGTTTCCGACGTACGACGACGGAGACGGCCTCACCATCCTCGACGGAGCACGGCATCGGTGGGACGGCGCGTCCCTCGGCCTCCCTGCGCACTCGGAAGACGAGATCGAGCGGCTGCATCGGCTGATTGACGGCCTCGCCGAGTCGGTTCCGCTTGACGCGCCATGGAATGCGCTCGGCGCCGCGGAACTCGATCAGCAGACGGTTGAGTCGTGGGTGGCGGCGACGACGAGCGACCCGGTCGCGCGGGCGTATTTCCGGGTGCTGACGCCGGCCGTCTTCTCCGCCGAGACGCACGACGTCCCGTGGCTGTACTTCCTGTTCTACGTGAAGTCGGGCGGTTCGCTGGATTACCTCATCACCACGACGGGTGGTGCCCAGGAGCTGCGGGTGGTGGGTGGGTCGCATCGGATCTCGACCGCGATGGCCGCGGCACTGCCGGCCGACTCGCTGCTGCTGAGGTCGCCCGTGCACCGGATTCGGCAGGACCGGGACGCGGTGCGCGTGTCGCACTCCGGCGGGGATGTGGTCGCGCAGCGAGCGATCGTGACGCTGCCGCCAGCGCTCGCCGGCGGGCTTGCCTACGAGCCGGCGCTGACGGGTCACCGCGACGCCCTGACCCGGGCCTTCCCAATGGGCAGCGTCATCAAGGTCCAGGTGGTGTACGACGAGCCCTGGTGGCGAACCGACGGCCTGAGTGGCCAGGTCATCAGCTTCGACGATCCCGTTGCGACCACGTTCGACAACTCACCGGCCGATGGCGGCGGTGGCGTCCTCCTCGCCTTCGTGGAAGGCGAACACGCCCGGCGCCTCGGCCGCCTCGGGCTCGGGGAGCGGCGAGACACGGTCACGGGGTGTCTCGAGCGATTCTTCGGACCCCGGGTGCGGGACTCCCGTGAGTACGCGGAGCTCGACTGGAGCACCGAAGAGTTCACGCGTGGTTGCTATGGCGGACATCCGGGCATCGGTGTCCTGACAAACTTCGGCTCTCAGCTGCGCGAACCGCAGGGACGCATTCATTGGGCGGGGGCGGAGACGTCGGACGTTTCGTCCGGCTACATGGATGGCGCCATCCGCTCCGGGCTGCGGGCCGCTGCCGAAGTGGTGGCCGCCGGTCTCTGACCGATCGCCGAGGAGCCGGTCGTTCGATGCCGGCTACGTGACCGTCACGCCGTCGCTCGAGCTTCGACGACCGGCTGCGCGACGGCTGGCGAGGGCGGCCGGTGTCGAGTGTTTCTTGACACGCTCAGCGGTGGGGCGGTGCGCGGCCACGAAAGCTGCCGTCCAATGTGGGTTGACCAACTGCATAGGATGGACAAGTACGCCCGAGCTAGCCTGCGGTGCAATCTCCTCTGTCGGTTGAAGGTCCTCACGGTCATGTCCCTACTGAGACCGACCGTCCAGTTCGCTCGTGGCCCGTCTTCGTCGGAGTCCTCGGGAGCTTCGTTCTTCTGAAGTCCGGTTCCACCGTCGAGCTACGCTCCGGGGGCAAGGTGGAGATGCTTCTTGCCGAGCTGGCGGTGCGCGCGGATGGTGGGGCGCCCCGTGAAGAGCTCATGACCACGATCTGGCCCGGCTCGGATCCGCCTCTCGCCAGCCACTCGCTCAACGAGCTCGTCTCGAGCCTGCATCGGCAGTTCAGCGACGTCCTCGGAGGGGACGGGCCGGTCATTCGTGCGGGTGGACGGTACCGGTTGAACATGTCGGCAGGTGTCGGGCTCGACATCGCGGCCTTCGAGGCGGCCGCCGACGCGGGGGACGCATGGTTGCGCTCGGGCGACGTCGACGCGGGCCGTCGGGCATACGCCGAGGCACTCGCTCTGTATCGCGGCGATCTCTGCATCGCGAGCGATGTCCGCCATATCGTCGACCGGGAGCGACTGCGAATGCGGTACCTGGGCCTCCAGTCGGCGCTCGCCGACTCGTTGTTCGGGGAGCGCGACTACCGGGGCGCGCTGGAGCGCTCGCTGGACCTGTTGTCCCATGATCCCTGTCGCGAGGACGCGCATCGGCTGGTCATCCGGTGCTACATGCGTCTCGGCGAGCGGGCTCAAGCGCTGCGTCAGTACCAGTTATGCCGAACCATCCTGCGCACCGAGTTCGAAGCCGAGCCAGAGGCGGCGACGACTGCGCTGTATCACAAGGTGCGCCTGGACCCTGCGAGCATCTGACCGCGGTGTGATCCAACCCTGATCGCGACCTGATCCTCGCTGGTGGGGATGCTGTGCTGGATCTGACCGCACTTGGCATCGCATCGTGTGTGGCGGTCTGACCCCGGGCTGCCCGTCCGCTGGTATTCCTAGGCTGTCCGCTAGAGCGAGCAGCCGGTTGACGGAGATTCCCGACGACCTCCGGAGCAGCAGACAGCTGATTGTCGTCGTGCGCCTCCTGTTTGGCTCCGACTGGGAGCTGCGACACGGCGAGCTCGTCGACGTCGAGGAGACCTCCCGCGGGCGGTTTGCCGACTGGGACGAGCTGGTGCCGACGATCCGGGCGTTCGTCACCGAGGAGCGCGAGAACTCCACGGCCCGAGCGGCTAACTGAGCGAATCAGGAGAAGACCGATGCCAGCCGCGCTCACGTACCCGGGCGTCTACATCGAGGAGGTTCCGAGCGGCGTCCGGACGATCACCGGCGTAGCGACATCCGTCACCGGCTTTGTCGGATACGCGACGCGCGGGCCGGTCAATGCGCCAACGACGGTCCAGAGCTTCCCCGAGTTCACGCGCATCTTCGGCGGCCTGTCCGCGAAAAGCACGATGTCGTACGCGGTCCAGCAGTACTTCCTGAATGGCGGACGAGACGCGCTGATCGTCCGGGCCGCGCACCTCACCGGCGCGGGGGCGAAGGCGAAGAAGGCCCAGGTCACCGTCGGCGGAGCCGGAGCGAAGCAGCTGGTCCTCGACGCCGCGTCCGAGGGCGAGTGGGCCGATGCGCTCCGCGTCCGGATCGACCACGACACGAGGCCAGAACCAGGTCCCGCGACGCTCTTCAACCTGTCGATCAAGGACATCGGCACCGGCGCCGTGGAGGTCCTTCGGAACCTCTCCCCGAACGCGTCGCTGGCCGCGCTCGTCGAGCAGCAGTCGTCGCTCGTCCGCGTCGCCACGGCACCCACGGCGCGCCCCGATCCGCACGCCGCGATTGATCCCGGCGACGACCCGTTCGACCCAGCTGTGCCAGCGCAATTCACCGCATTCCCCGACACCGGCGCCAACTCCGGCGAGGACGGAAACCAGGTGGAGGCGGACCTCGTTCCGGCGGCCGACGATGGCACCGGGGTGTACGCGCTGGCACGGGCGGACCTGTTCAACCTGCTCTGCATCCCGCCGATGTCGCCGGCGAGCGATTCGGGAACGGGGCGGGTCCTGAGTGCTACGGCCAAGGGCAAGGCTGCAGCCTTCTGCGAGGACCATCGGGCGATGTTCATCGTGGACCCGCACCCGGACTGGATCGCGCCATCCCAGATCACTGCCGGCACCATCCAGCTGAGCACCTATGTCGGCGGCATCGGCTCCGACGATCGCAAGAACGCCGCAATCTACTTTCCGTACCTGCGCGCGCCCGATCCACTCCAGGGCGACGCGCCGGCCGACTTTCCACCGAGCGGCGCCGTCGCCGGCGTGATGGCGCGGACCGACGCGACGCGCGGCGTCTGGAAAGCGCCTGCCGGGCTCGATGCCGGCGTCGCCGGCGTGCTCGAGCTCAAGGCGAAGCTGACCGACGGCGAGAACGGGATCGTCAATCCTCTGGGGGTCAACTGCATCCGGACCTTCCCGACGTCGGGCAGTGTCGTGTGGGGCTCACGTACGCTCGCCGGTTCCGATGCCCTGGCGTCAGAGTGGAAGTACGTCCCTGTCCGACGGACGGCGCTCTTCCTCGAAGAGTCGCTCTATCGCGGCACGCAGTGGGTCGTCTTCGAGCCGAATGACGAACCCTTGTGGGCGCAGATCCGCCTCAACGTCGGCGCGTTTCTGAATGTGCTCTTCCGGCAGGGCGCCTTCGCGGGAACCACTCCGCGGGAGGCGTACTTCGTGAAGTGCGACCGCGAGACGACCACCCAGGACCACGTCAACCTCGGGATCGTGAACATCGTCGTCGGCTTTGCCCCGCTGAAGCCCGCCGAGTTCGTCGTCATCAAGCTTCAGCAGATGGCCGGCCAAACGGGGAGCGTGTGATGGCCCAGTTCAGTGTCAACGTCCAGCGTTTCGACCCCTACAAGAACTTCAAGTTCCGGGTGAAGTGGGACGGCCGCTATGTCGCCGGCGTCAGCAAGGTCGGCGCCCTGAAGCGGACGACCGAGGTCGTCGAGCACCGCGAGGGCGGCGATCCCTCGTCCAGCCGCAAGTCGCCCGGTCGCACGAAGTACGAGGCGATCACGCTCGAGCGCGGCGTCACCCATGACACGGAGTTCGAGTCGTGGGCGAACCGCGTGTGGAACTTCGGTTCCGGGCTGGGGGCGGAGGTGTCGCTCAAGAGCTTCCGCAAGGACGTCTTGATCGACATGTACAACGAGGCCGGCCAGCTGGTCATCTCGTACAAGGTGTTCCGGGCCTGGGTCTCGGAGTACCAGGCGCTGCCGGACCTCGACGCGAACGCGAACGCCGTCGCCATCCAGTCCATCAAGCTCGAGCACGAAGGGTTCGAGCGCGACTACGAGGTGACCGAGCCGAGCGAGCCACAGTTCTCCGAGCCGTAGAGGCTGATCCGTGCCGGGGCTGACTGCGGCCGCCACGCTCGATCTGTGGGAGCAGGCCGACCACCTGCCACCCATCGAACGCGCGATCGCGCTTGCCGCCGCCGCCGATCCCGTCTCCGAGGCCGCCGCGGTCGCCCGTCTGCCGCTCGGCCGGCGCGATGGGCGGCTTCTGCACCTGCGCGCTGAGCTGACGAGCCGTCCGCTCGATGCGACGGCCGCGTGCCCGGCCTGCGGCGAACGGGTCGAGTTCGACGCCGATGCGGACGCGCTCGCGGCGATGGCCGACGGGGATGCGGCATCGGTGGCGGGATCGCTCGAGGTCGACGGCTTCCGGGTGGCGTGGCGGCCGCCTGACAGCGACGACGCCATCGCGGCATCGGCTGCCGGGTCCGCCGACGAGGCGGAAAGGATCCTGCTGGGGCGGTGCGTCTCGTCCGCGTCGGGACCTGACGGACAGGTCGACCCCGCGGAGCTGTCGAGCACGGTGCGCGACGCCGTCTCGCGGGCGATGGCCGAGGCCGATCCGCTGGCCGAGGTCGTCATCTCCCTGACTTGCCCGGCCTGCTCGACCACCTTCGACGCGGATCTCGATGTCGCCGCCTTCGTGTGGGCGGAGCTGTGGGCACAGGCGCGGCGAGCCCTCCACGACGTCGCTGTGCTGGCTCGCGCGTTCGGGTGGACCGAAGCGCAGGTCCTCGCCCTGCCCGAACGCCGTCGGCAGGCGTACCTCGCCCTTGTCGGGGGCGAATCCGCATGAGTGCCTTCCTCACCCGCCTCGCCGCCAGGGCTGTCGGCCAGGCCGCTATCGCCCAGCCCCGGTTGCCCAGCCTGTTCGAGGCGGCTTCCGAACCGTCTCACCCCCTCGATGTCATCGACGACGAGGTTGCCGTCGGACCCGAGGCCGCGGTCGCGAGGTCCGCGGCTCCGGCTTCCGCCGACTCGCCGGCCGGCGAGAGGACGGCCAGGGCAGTG
The DNA here is from genome assembly GCA_963844415.1 of uncultured Chloroflexia bacterium. Lineage (GTDB taxonomy): Bacteria > Chloroflexota > Limnocylindria > QHBO01 > QHBO01 > JACDBZ01. The sequence goes on along the minus strand of CAWJOA010000008.1, from coordinate 247,464 downwards.
TCCCGCGTCGCAGCGTCCCGCGCGGCAGCGGAGGCGATCCGCGATCCCGCGAGTCAACGGACGGAACTGGCGCGGCGCCAGGATGCGATCGGTCGAACCGTCGTCGCGGACCACGCTGCCACGGAGGAGCAGGCCATCGCGTCCGACACGTCTCCGGTTGCGCAGCCGTCGCTGATTGTGCCCGCCGAGCCGCTAGCGGTCGCCACGCCCGTCCCGTCCCGGTCGGCGGACGAAGCGACCCGCTCCGCGAGCCCGTCCGGCCCGGAGCCGCCGGCGGTCCGTGTCCACATCGGTCGGCTCGAGATCCGCGCGAACCTGCCGGAACCAGCGCCGGTCCGGCCGCCTGCGCGCCAGGTTCGCGAGGAAGCAACGAGTGTTTCCCTCGCTGACTACCTCCGGGGCGCCAGATGAGCAGTCCGCTGGCCATCGGTGCGGTGAGCGCGGTGTTGCGGAACCTGCTCGACAACGGGCTGGTCGACATCGGTCCACCGATCGGTTCCGTGAAGGTCACGGCGGTCGCCCCGGACACGGTCAAGGTCGACGACCCGAATGCGCCGCCATCGGTCAACCTCTTCCTCTATCGAACCAGCCCCAATCCGGGCTGGCGAGAGGTCGACCTGCCGTCGTACGACGGGAATGGGGCGCGGACCAGCAATCCGCCGCTCGCGTTGAACCTGCACTACCTCGTCACGGCCTACGGCAGCAGCGACTTCCAGGCCGAGATTCTGCTCGGCTACGCGATGCACCTGCTCCACGAGCGGCCGATCCTCGACCGTGCGGCGATCCGACGTGCCCTGGACCCGAGCCCGCTCGGCGCCTCGATCCTGCCACCGGCCTTCCAGGCGCTCACCGCGTCCGACCTCGCCGATCAGGTCGAGGCGGTGACCGTCACCCCGGAGCCGCTGGACACCGAGGAGATGTCGCGGCTCTGGTCGGCGATGCAGGCGCACTACCGGCCGACGGCCGGGTATCTCGTTTCGGTCGTGCTGATCCAGGCTCGCAAGCCGTCTCGCACGCCGCTGCCGGTGCTGTCGCGCGGCAAGGTCGACCCGCTGACGAACCGCGACCGCGGCGTCGTCGTCGAGCCCAGCCTGCTGCCGCCGTACCCGACGATCGAGAGGATCGAGCCACCACCGGGCCAGCCGGCCGCGCGGCTGGGCGAGACCGTGTCGCTGATCGGCCACCACCTCGACGGCACCTCGACGGTCGCCCGGTTCGTCCACCGGCTGATCGACCCACACGAGATCCCGATCGGGGTCAGCACCAGCCCGAAGAAGATCGACGTCACGCTCCCGTCCGGTCCCGCGGCGGAACTCGCCTGGCCGGCGGGCCTGTACACGGTGACCGTTACGCTCATCCGGCCCGGTGACCCGGACCCGCAGGAATCGAACGTGGCGGCGACGTTCCTCGCGCCGGAGGCGATCCTGCCGCCGACGAGCGTGACCCGCAACGCCACGACCCAGCGCGTGACGGTCGGCCTGAACGTCCGGCCGCAGGTCCGCGCCGCCCAGGAGGTCCGGTTGACGCTCGGCGGGCACACGGCGATCGCGAATCCGCATCCCACGACGACCGCGTCCCTCACGTTCGCCTTCGACGATGTCCCGCCGGGTGCGCAGTGGGTTCGGCTGACCGTCGACGGGGTGGAGAGCCTCCTCGTCGATCGATCCGTCGACCCGCCGGTGTTCGATCCGGGCCAGTCGATCGTGGTGCCGGCATGACGGTCAAGGTCGATACGGCCGCCTGGGTCGAAACCCCCGAGGCTGGCGAGGTCGGCGAACGGGACGATGCACGGCCGTCGCTCGTCGGCGACATCAACCGGGTGCGCATGCGGCTCGAGGCCTTCCAGGCCGGTGAACCTCCGGGTCCGGACCTCGCGCCTCACCCCGACGATGACGGAGGGACACCGGTCGGTCGGCTGGTCCGGCTGTTCGGGCTCTCGCCGTTCGAGCGGGAACTGCTCCTCCTCGCGGCCGCAATCGAGCTGGACAGCGACGTAGCATCCGTCGCGGCCTCGATCCTCGGCGGGACGGACCCACGGCCGACGTTCGGGTTTGCGCTCTCGGTCCTCCCCGGCGGCCATTGGGACGCGATCGCCCCGGCGTCGCCGTTGCGAGCCTGGCGCCTGGTCGAGCTGGCACCCGGGCCGACGCTGCCGACCCGTACGTTCCGGATCGACGAGCGGATCCTCCACTACTTGACGGGGATCGAGGCGATCGACGAGCGCCTGGACGGGATCGCGTTCATCGGGAGCTGGGCCGTGCCGCTCGCCCCGTCGCAGCAGGCGCTCGCCGCGGACCTCGCGCGGACGGTCGCGACCGGCGACCCGATCCTCGTCGTGCTCGACGGTGAGGATGTCGACGGGAGGTTGGACGTCGCGCACCAGGTCGCAGCCGGGTGCGGGTTCGTGCCCCTGGTCATCCGTCCGGCGAGTCTGGCGCCCGGCCCGGACCTCGTAGCAATCGCCCGGATCATCGACCGCGAGGTCGTGCTCCTCGGGGCGCTGCCGATCGTCGACGTCGGCGACGAACCGGACGGCGGAGCGACCGCGGCGCTGCTGGACCTGCTCGAGGCTCCGGCGGTTGTCGCCACCGGCGGGACGGCTGGCCGGTCGCCGGATCGTCTCGCGATCCGCCGATCCGTCGGGCTGCCTTCGCCGGCGGAGCAACGGACCCTGTGGAACGAGTGGCTGGGCGCGCCGCACTCCGAGGATGTCGAGACAGCCGTCGAGGAGATCTCCCAGCACTTCCGCCTCGGGGCGCGGGCGGTCGCAGGCATTGCCCGCGAGCTGACCATCGTCGGACCAAACGCCGCTCGCGACGGCGACGCCGTCACGCTGCGGCGTCTGTGCCGCGAACGCGCTCGCGTCCGGCTCGACGGTCTCGCCCAGCGAATCGACCCACGGGCGACGTGGGACGACCTCGTCCTGCCCGCCGGCCACCTCGAGCTGCTCCACGACATCGCGCGTCACGTCCGCCACCGAACCCAGGTCTACGAGCGCTGGGGCTTCGCGGAGCGCGAGACGCGCGGGCTCGGCGTCACGGCCCTGTTCGCCGGCGAGAGCGGGACGGGCAAGACGCTGGCGGCGGAGGTCCTGGCGTCCGAGCTGCGCCTCGACCTGTACCGGATCGATCTCTCGGCGACCGTCAGCAAGTACATCGGCGAGACCGAGAAGAACCTTCGCCGCCTGTTCGACGCGGCGGAGGCAAGCGGCGCCGTCCTGCTCTTCGACGAAGCTGACGCCCTGTTCGGGAAACGGGGCGAAGTCAAGGACGGCCACGACCGATACGCGAACCTCGAGGTCGCCTACCTGCTCCAGCGGATGGAGTCGTACCGCGGCCTCGCGATCCTCACGACGAACATGCGCAGCCACATCGACCGGGCGTTCCTTCGCCGGCTCCGGTTCGTCATTGAGTTCCCGTTCCCGGACCGAGCCCAGCGAGCGGACATCTGGCGGCGCGTGTTCCCGGCGGCGGCGCCGCTCGACGGCATCGACGCCGACGAGCTTGCCCGCTTGACGGTCCCCGGCGGCTCGATCCGTTCGATCGCATTGTCGGCGGCCTTCTCGGCTGCGGAAGACGGCACGCCGGTCACGCTCGACCACGTCATGCGTGCGGCGCGGGTCGAGTACGCGAAGTCGGGGCGATCGTTGACCGACGCAGAAACCGGAGGTGCCCGATGACGCCCCCGCGACAGCATCTCGAGATCCTTGTCGACGAGATCCTGGTGCGTGGCCTGTCACCCGCGGAGGCCCGGTCGGCCGTCACGGCGCTGGAGGCGCGGCTGCAGGCGCTCGGCGAGAGCTGGGCGGCGTCAGGGACGCCGATCGCGCCTCGTGACGAAGCGTACCGGCGCACACCGATCGCCGCCCCGGCCACCGCCAGCCCGGTCGCCGTGGGCGAATCGGCCGCATCGGCCGTCTGGACGACCGTGACCGGAGCGCAACGCCGATGACCGGCGAGCGCATCCCGAGGGGCCCGATCCAGCGCCAGCCGGCGGCTCGGGCCGTCTCGCGACCGCACGATCCCCAGGAGCACGAGGCCGACCGGGCGGCCGACGTCGTCAGCCGCGGCGGAACCGTCGCGGGATGGTCGTTCAGCCACGTGCCGCTCGCGGCTTCGTCGACGGTCCACCGCCAGGAGGCCCCGAAGCCGAAGAGCGAGGACGAGAAGCACAAGGAAGCCGCGCTGAAGGCCGGCGAGGCCGCGCTCGCGACAAAGGAAGGCAAGGCGGTTAAGGAACAGGTGCTCGCGGATCCGCTCGTCAAGACGGTCACCGACGCCGTCAGCACGACGCCCGGGAAGATCGCCGCGGGTGCCGCGATCGTGGGCGGCGTCGGTGCCCTGGCGGCGACCGGCAAGGCCCTGCCGGTCCAGCCTCCTGCGATTCCGCTCGATCGGATCACTCCGGGGCTGTCGGCGAAGGTCACGTACGAGGGCCCGGTCAACGCGCCCACGTTCGTCGGGCTGACGCTCACGTACAAGGAACAAGGACCGAAGGCCGCGGCCAAGTCCGACTCCATCGCCGCCGACACGGCCCGGCTCCGGGCGCAGCAGGAGATGTTCCGCCCCAAGAGCGAGAAGGACGCCGCGAAGAAGGAAGAGCAGGAGATGGTCGACGCCTGGGTCCGATCCCAGCTGCCGGGCCTCAAATCCGGCGTCACGATCCCGCTGCCGGTCCCGACGGCACCCGTCGAGGAGAAGCCGGTCCAGCGAACACCGGCGTCCGACTCGGCGTCGGCTACGCGGACGGCGCCCGCCACGGCCCGCGTCGACGGTGCGTTTGCGTCGCCCGGACGGCCGCTCGACGGGTCGACCCGCCGCTCGATGGAAGCCCGATTCGGGTACGACTTCACGCGGGTCCGCCTCCACGACGATGCCCGCGCCGCGAGGGCCGCCGAGGGGATCGAGGCCGCGGCATTCACGGTCGGCGAACACATCGCCTTCGGTGGTGGCCGCTCGGCGTCGGCGGGCGAGCGGCTGCTCGCCCACGAACTCGCTCACGTCGTCCAGCAGGGGAGCCGCGGCGCACGGCTGCAACGGAAGGCCGAACCGGCGATCAGCGCGCCGTCGGATCCCGCGGAGCGGGAGGCCGACGAGACCGCGGATCGCGTGATTGCCGGGCTGCCCGCAACGATCGGGGGAGCGCCGGGCGGTCTCCCGGAGATCCAGCGCCATGAGGGCGACCACGCCGCCTCCGGCGACGAGGATGTCTTCGAACGCCCGGAACTCGACGGTGAGGAGAGCGAGGAAGCCGCCGGCGACATCCAGGCGTCGCGGGAGACCGCGGATCCAGGAGTCGCACCACCGGGTTTCAGCCAGTCAGTGGCGGGCGCCGGCGGCGGGGAGGCAGTCCCGTTAGGGCCGCGTCAGACCCTCGAGGCTGCGTTCGGATCCCCGTTCAGTAACGTCCGGCTCCACCGCGATGCCGCTGCCGGACGCCTGGCGGCCTCGATCGGTGCCGACGCGTTCACCTCCGGGTCGCACGTCCACCTCGGTTCGCGGGCTCCGGATCCATCGTCGCCGGCGGGCCTCCGACTCCTCGCGCACGAGATGTCCCATGTTCGCCAGCAGGCTGCGTCGGGCGGCGGTCAGGCTGGTCCCGTCCCACGGGTCGTGCAGCGCAGCCGGGCGCTGTACTTCTCGACGCTCGGAAAGCAGCAGTACTTCCAGTACGCGGCGAAGTTCCACGCCGACAGGGCCTTCCCGGCCCCGGTGAAGGTCTCGTCCGTCGAGGAGCTGCTCGAGGACCTCGTGAAGCTGCCGAAGCCCATCGAGAACGTTCGCCTCGTGACCCATGCCGTTCCCGCCGGCATCATGCTGCCCCTGCTGCGTGGTGGCGCCCAGTCGCTCTTTCCCGCGGACCTGGCGCTCCAGTCGCAGGCCGCGCTCGAAGGCGAGCTTGTGACCGAGCACCAGACCGACGTGAAGACGTCGAACGGTCACCGCCCGCGACTTCCACGTCGTCCCGCGCGACTGGGTCGCCGACGCGTACAGCCGGATCGCGAGCGGACGCGGCGACGAAACAGCTGCTCAAGACACGGAAGTTCCCCGACACGGTCGCCCAGGGCGGAGACCTCGAGACCCTGATGTGGTGGGTCCTCGACCGCGAGCTGATCGCTGGCCGAGCGCATGCAGAACGTCAAAGGCAAGAAGAAGATGGGTCCTGTGTTCCCGGGTGTCCCGAACCGCGACGCGGTGGCGGCAAACCTGCAGCGGAACGCCGACATCTACAAGGAACGTGTCCGCGACCACCTGGTCGCCCGCGGCTTCCCCGCCAAGGGGACGCCGGACGAGAAGAAGGCCGGGGCGGAGGCGGCGGTCACCGACTTCGTCGCCAAGCTTCGCGCGGTCGCGACCGACGTGATCGATGCGCACGCCGCGGGCACTCAGTTCAACTTCGGCCAACCGACACAGCGCTACGGAACGGTTCAGGAAGCCCTCGTGCGGGGAACATTCCCGAACAACGTCCGCGCCGCGAAGGTGGCGATCCCCAACGGGATGCCGTTTGAGATCCGCGGCTGCCGAATCGGCCAGAACCCGGCCTGGCTGGAACTGTTCCGCGACTTCTGGGGCATGGGTGCGGGCGCGACGCAAAAGCGGCCGGACGTGAGTGCGCCCGACCTCCGGCACGGCTTCGGTGGCCACACCAAGACGAAGACGACGCACGAGTACCTCGAGGGCAAGCGCGGCCGCCTGATCATGGGCGGCACGGCGGAATTCGACTCACACATCGTCCACGCGAAATGAGCGTGACCCGATGACCTCACTGTCACCGCGGCTGCTCAAGGGCGGAATCGTCGTCGTCGATCCGGAGACGGCCGCGGTACTGCGCGTCATCGGTCTCCAGTACAACCCGGACACCTTGTCGCGCACGCTCCAGCTCCAGGCGAGCGGCGGATCGGAGGGCGGTGACCGCTCCCAGGCGCTCCGGCTCCGCGGCGCTGCCGTCGAGACGATCAAGGTCGAGGTCGAGATCGATGCGACGGACGCCCTCGAGGACCCGGATCGCAACAGCGACACCGTCAAGCTCGGCATCCACCCGCAACTTGCCGCGCTCGAGACGCTCGTCCACCCGCGTGCGGCAGATCTTCTGCGCAATGACGCCCTGGCCGGATCGGGCGTCCTCGAGATCCTCCCGCTCGAGGCACCGCTGACGCTCTTCGTCTGGAGCAAGCAGCGAATCGTGCCCGTTCGCGTGACGGACCTGTCCGTCACCGAGGAGGCCTTCGACGTGGCGCTCAACCCGATCCGCGCCAAGGTCAGCCTCGGGCTGCGCGTCCTGTCGGTCGACGATCTGGGCTTCGGGCACCGCGGCGGCACGTTGTTCATGGGGTACCTGCAGACGAAGGAGGGCCTCGCAGGCCGGGCCGCATCGGTGGCCATCTCCGCGCTCGGAATCGAAGGGGTCCCGACATGACCGATCCGCTGCAGGCGCTGCTCGACGCCGGCGCCGTCCCGACGACCTCCTTCGCGCCGACGAGCCGGTACGCGGGGATCGAGATCGCGGCCTGGGACCCTGGCACCGGGGCTCCGCCGATCGCCTACCTGCGCCGGCGCCTCTGCCCGCTCCCGGCTCGGTTCGCGCTGCTCTTCGAGGCCCGGGTCACGGAGGCGGACCGGCGTGACCTGATTGCCAGCCGCCACCTCGGCGAACCCGAGCTCTGGTGGCAGCTCGCCGATGCCAACGGCGCGATCGATCCGCGCGAGCTGACCGACGAGATCGGACGCGTGATCCGGATCACGCTGCCGGCCGACGTCCCGGGTGCGACCGATGGCTGATCCCGTCCGCATCCAGCTGCTCGTCGGGCCGGCCGTGCCGCTGCCCGCGCCCCGCGCGGTCCTCGACGCGATTCAGTCGGTCAAGGTCGAGTCGAACTCCGGCGAGACGCAGAGCGGGTTCGAGCTGACGTTCTCGATCTCGAACCGGTCGCCGCTGCACACGCTGTTCCTGCTGACCGGCGGATCGAGCATCCCGATCCTGCGGGTCGTCGTCGCGGTGACGATGGGCGGCTCGACGACGGTGCTGATCGACGGGGTCATGACGAACCACGAGATTCGCTCCGACGGCGGCCCGACGTCGACGCTGACGGTCAAGGGCAAGGACCTGACCGCCCTCATGGACATCATCCCGCTCGACGGCCTGCCGTATCCGGCAATGCCGCCGGCCCTGCGGGTCCTCGTCGCCGTCGCGAAGTACGCCGCGTTCGGCGTCCTCCCGCTCGTCATCCCGAGTGTCATCGAGGACATCCCGATCCCGGTCGACCGGATCCCGCGCCACCAGGGGACGGATTACGCATACGTCAAGTCCCTCGCGCACGAAGTCGGCTACGTCTTCTACATCGATCCTGGGCCTGTGCCCGGCATGAGCAAGGCGTACTGGGGCCCGGAGATCCGGCTCGGCGCGCCGCAGCACGCCCTGAACGCGGGCGGGATGGACGGTCCCCACGCGAACGTGAAGGACCTGGCGTTCACGTTCGACAAGGAGCGCAAGGAGTTCCCCGTCGTGTACATCCAGGAGCAGGCCAGCAAGGTCCCGATCCCGATCCCGATCCCGGACATCTCGCCGATGAGCCCGCCCCTGGGGCTGATCCCGCCGCTGCCGCCGAAGATCACGTTCCTCAAGGACACGGCGAAGCTGAATCCGGCGCTTGCGCTGATGCGCGGCCTCGCCTATTCGGCCCAGCACGCGGACGCCGTGTTCGGCACCGGCTCGCTGGACGTCGCCCGCTACGGACACGTCCTGAAGTCGCGCCAGCTCGTCGGCGTGCGCGGGGCGGGGGAGGCGTTCGACGGCCTCCACTACGTCACGTCCGTGACCTCGACGCTCAAGCGCGGCGAATTCACCCAGTCGTTCTCGCTGGCACGGAACGGCCTGCTCTCGACGATCCCGGTGGTGCCGACATGACCGAGATGACGGCGCCGATGCTGCCGCGCTACTTCGGGAAGTACCGCGGCACGGTCGTCAACAACGTCGACCCGATGCAGATCGGGCGGATCCAGGCGATCGTTCCGGACGTGTCGGGCCTGATCCCGACATCGTGGGCGATGCCGTGCCTGCCCGCCGCCGGGATCAACACTGGCGTCTTCACCGTTCCCCAGATCGGTTCCGGGGTGTGGGTCGAGTTCGAGCAGGGCGATCCGGACCGGCCGATCTGGGTGGGTGGCTACTGGGGCACGGCCGCGGAGGTGCCGGTGCTTGCCCGCATGGTCCCGCCGGCGGTCAACGGCTTCACGCTCCAGACGACGCTGAAGAACGGGATCGTCGTGAGCGATGTCCCCGGACCGACCGGTGGAATCCTCATCCAGACGACGACAGGCGCGATGATCTCGGTGAGCGACGTCGGAATCGTCATCTCGAACGGCAAGGGCGCGGTCATCAACATGGTCGGGCCGACCGTCGACATCAACGTCGGCGCGTTGACGGTGGTCTGACGTGCCCGGCCCGGCCCTCCACCTCGGCGCGGTCGTGACCTGTAGCCACGCTGGCCCCGCGCAGCCACTCGCCCCGTTGCCGCGCGTCCTGCTGTCGGGCCAGCCCGTCGTGACGATCGCGTCACCGTACGCAGTGGCCGGATGCGCCCTCAGCGGGACGTCGACGCCGCCGTGCGTGACTGGCCAGTGGCTCGTCGGGGCCGTGCGCGTGCTCGCCGGTGGTTCGCCCGTCGCGCAGATGGCCGGGACATCGACGTGTGTCCCAACCGGGACGCCGCTGCTGCCGATGAGCGCCCAGCCGCGGGTGATCGTGACGTGACCGTCAACGTCGACTTCCCGTTCCACGTCGACGGTCGTGGCCGGACGGCCACCACGGACGCCGAGGATCACCTGCGTGACCTGATCGAGGGGGTCCTGTTCACGGCGCCGGGCGAGCGGGTCATGCGTCCGGACTTCGGGAGCGGCCTGATGGCGCTCGTCTTCGAGCCCGGCGGTCCGGAGCTCGTCGCCACGACCCAGCACCTCGTCCAGGGTGCGCTCCAGCAGTGGCTCGGCCACCTGATCGCCGTCGAGTCCGTCGAGGTGTCGCACGTGGAGGGCGCGCTGACGGTGCAGATCGGCTATGTCGTCCTGCGGACGCGCGAGCGCGCGAACGCCATGTTCGAACGGAGCGTGCCGTGAGATACGGCTGCTGCGACGAACGGCGGCTCCAGGCTGTCAAGGAGGCCGGTGCCCTCAACGGCATCGAGTACCTCGAGGTCTCGGACTCAGAGGCTCCGTCGGAGGCGCTTCGCCAGCGGACGCTCTTCGTCCGCCTGCTCGACCCGCCTCCGGCCCTGACGCCGGCCAACGTCCGGATCGAGGGCGGCGAGCGCACCAAGGTCGGCATCGAGTGGGTCGCGCCCGCCACGGCACCACCGGCCGGCGAGGATCCGGCCCTCGTCGCGGGGCTTCGCGATCCGGCGACGATCCTCCTCGTCCGGACCGATTCGCAGGGCGACTTCTCGACCTACACGCTGCGCCTCGTTGCAGGCTCGGGCAGCGACCTGCCGCCGGCGGGGTTCGATCTCCGGCTCGCGTCGGTCGAGTTCTCGTTCAAGGTCGAGTGCGACGCCGACTTCGACTGCGCCCCGGCGTGCACGTGCCGCCCGAAGACGGTGGCCGGGCCGGAGATCGACTACGTCGCGAAGGACTTCGACTCGTTCCGTTCACTGATGCTCGACCGGCTCAGCCTGCTCGCGCCGGGATGGACCGAGCGGAGCCCGGCGGACGCCGGGATCGCCCTCGTGGAGACCCTGGCGTACCTCGCTGACGAGCTCTCGTACCGCCAGGACGCCGTCGCGACCGAGGGGTACCTCGCGACCGCCCGGCGCCGGACGTCGCTCCGGCGCCACGCCCGGCTCGTCGACTATGTGATGCACGACGGCTCGAACGCGCGGACGTGGGCCCGGGTCACCGTCGACGCTGATGCGGTTCCGCTCGAGGCCGGGACGCCGCTGCTGACCCGCGTGGCCGACGTGCCGGCGGTCGTCGCGCTGGACGACCCGGATCACCGCGCCGCCCTGTCGGCCGGGGCCGAGACGTTCGAGACCGTGGAGCGTGCGCTCCTCTACGAGTCCCACGCGCGCTTCGACTTCTGGACGTGGGGCGACGCGGGCTGCTGCCTCCCGAAGGGCGCGACGTCGGCAACGCTCGCCGGCGATCACCCGAACCTCAAGGCGGGCGACGTCCTCGTCTTCGCCGAGGTCGCCAGCCCGACGAGCGGCAATGCCGCCGACGCGGATCCGGCGAAGCGTGTGGCCGTCCGGTTGACGAACGTGACGCCGTCGACGGATCCGTCCGGCGGCCTCTTCGCTGATCCGCCGACGAGCGCCGCGGTCGCCGTCACGGAGATCGCCTGGGACGAGGCCGATGCACTGCCCTTCCCTGTCTGCATCTCCGTGGAGGAGAGCCCGGGCCTCGTCGTCAGCGAGGCCTGGGGCAACATCGTCCTCGCGGACCACGGCCGGACGATCCCCGCGGAGCGGATCGGGACCGTGCCGGAACCGGTGCTCCAATACGGCGGCGGGACGCCGTGCGACCACTGCGGGCGGGATCGGGCGGTGCCAGTGCCCGCGCGCTTCCGCCCGGAGCTCGCCAGCGGACCCCTGACCCACGCCGGCCCGGCCCCGACCCGCGTCGTCGTCGAAGGCACCGTCACGCCCGCCCTCGTCGCGGACCTCGTGGCGCGCACGTTCAGCCCGCTCGTCCACGACTGGCTCGAGGAGCGCGGCTTCGCGTTCCGCGCCGGACCGGCGGTCGTCCGCGGCGGCGACGGGACATGGTCGATCAGCGACGGTGTCACCGTCGCGCTGCTCCGGCTCGAGAGCGGCACGCTGCTCGTGTCGGCCCGGCCGGATGCGGCGACCGCGACGATCGCCGCCGATCCGCGGCGGGCCAGGCCGGCGGTCCGGCTCGACGGGACACTGATCGCGGCCACGGAGCCATGGACGCCGCAGCTCGACCTGCTCGCGAGCAGCGGCAGCGCTCCGGACTTCGTCGTCGAGATGGAGGACGATGGCCGCGCCAGGCTCCGGTTCGGGGACGGCGTCCACGGCCGGCGTCCGGAGACCGCGACGGTGTTCGACGCGACCTACCGCGTCGGGAACGGCAGCAGCGGCAACGTCGGCGCGAACGCCCTGGCCCACCTGGTCACGACCCAGACGAACATCATCGGCGTCTCGAACCCGATCGCCGCGGACGGTGGCACGGAGCCGGAGGCGGCGGACGCCGTGCGACGCGACGCGCCGGAGGCGTTCCTTGTCCAGGAACGTGCGGTGACGGAAGCCGACTACGCCGGGGTCACGGAACGAAGCCGGGAGGTCCAGCGGGCGACGGCCACGTTCCGCTGGACCGGCTCGTGGCACACCGTCTTTGTCACCGCCGACCGCGCTGGTGGCCTCGACGTCGACGACGAGTTCGAGGTTCGCGTGCGACGCCACATCGAACCGTTCCGCATGGCAGGCTACGACCTCGAGGTCGACGGCCCGCGGTTCGTCCCGCTCGAGATCAGCCTGCGCGTCTGCGTCGTGCCGGAGTACTTCCGCTCGCACGTCGAGGCCGCCGTGCTCGACGTACTGTCCAGCAACGTCCGATCTGACGGCACGCTCGGCCTGTTCCATCCGGACCGGCTCACGTTCGGCCAGCCGGTCTACCTCTCCGCCGTCGTTGCGGCCGTCCAGGCCGTTGAGGGCGTGGAGTCGGTCACGACGTTGACGTTCCAGCGCCAGCGCGACCACGCGACGAGCGCGATCGACGCCGGTGTCCTGGAGTTCGCGCGGCTCGAGATCCCGCAGCTCGAGAACGACCCGACGTTCCCGGATCGCGGGCTGCTCACGCTCGCGATGGGTGGCGGCAAATGACGAGTCCAGGCTCGACCTGCGGCTGCTGCTCCGGCGTGGCCGGTCGCACGCCCGGTGCCGTCCATAACCGGCCCGGCTTGTCGTCCATCTCGTACCGTGTCGGACGGCACGGCGACTTCCTCGATTCGATGATTGCCGGGCTCACCGACGTCGAACGCCCGCGACTCGCGGCCCTGACGACCCGTGACTCCGACGATGTCTCGATCGCGGTCCTGGACGCCTGGGCCGTCGTGTCCGACGTGCTGACGTTCTACACGGAGCGGCTCGCGAACGAGTCGTACCTCAGGACCGCCGGCGAGCGAATCTCGCTCCAGGAGCTCGGCCGGCTCATCGGCTACCGGCTGCGGCCCGGTGTCGCCGCTGAGACCCACCTTGCGTTCGCGATCGAGCCGGCGCCCGAGGTGCCGGCGGCCGCGTCGCGCGATCCGGGCGCCAATCCCAACGTGACGCCGGCGAGCGTCGTCCTCGACGCGGGCCTGCGGGTACAGAGCATCCCCGCGCCCGGGGAGCAGCCGCAGACCTTCGAGACGGTGGAAGCGATCGAGGCGCGTGCCGCGTGGAACGCGATGCCCGCCCGCGCGACAAGGATCCAGCTGCCCGGGATGGGCGACACGAGTGCCTACCTGCAGGGCGTCGCCCTGAACCTGAAGGCCGGCGACGGGCTGTTGATTGCTGGAGGCGAGGTGCTCACCGACCACTGGGACCTCCGGATCCTGGCGAGCGTCGAGCCACAACCTGAGCAGGACCGGACGTTCGTGACGTGGCTGGAGCCGCTGGGCTCGGCGATGTGGGGCGTCACCCCGGCCACACCACCGGTGCCCTTCGCCATGCGGAAACGGCTCAACGTGTTCGGCCACAACGCGCCGATGTGGGGGTCTCTGTCGCTCGACTTCCGCGATAACTACCCTGGCGGCCTGTCGTCTGACGGCACGACCAGGGCTAGCGACTGGCCGAACTTCACGATCGCCGACATCGCGGGCAACGTCGTCGACCTCGACGGCTCGCACCCGGATATCCAGCCCGGGTCATGGATCGTCCTGTCCAAGCCGACCTATCGCGAGCTCTGGCAGGTGACGAGTGTGTCCGAGCTGTCCCGCGCCGAATTCGCGGTGTCCGGCAAGGTGACGCGGCTCGCGATCGAGGGCGGCGAGAATTACGAACTGTTCGGCGGGCCGCGCGAGGTGACGGCCTTCGCCGCGAGCGAACCACTGGCCTTTGCCGAGGCGCCCGACCCGTCGAACGTCGCGAATGCATCGGTCGATGTCCGCGTCGACGTCTCCGAGATGCGACCCGGCAGGCGGCTGATCGTGCGCGGAACCACGACGGCCGGAGCCGGGTTCGCCGAGGCGGCGACCGTGCTGTCGGTCGCGGCGATCGCCGGCGGCTGGCGCCTCACGCTCGACGGCGACCTCGCGTCCGCCTATGAGCGCGACTCCGTCGTCGTCCACGGCAACGTCGCGCTCGGAACGCACGGGGAGACGGTGCGACAGCTCCTGGGGTCCGGCCGCGCGGCCGCACCGTTCCAGCGGTTCACGCTCGCCCACGACCCGCTGACCTACCTCCAGAGCACCGATCCGTCCGGCGCCAGGGCTGCCCTGGAGGTGCGCGTCAACGACGTGCGCTGGGACGAGGTCCCGACGCTCCACGCCTCCGGCCCGACGGATCGTGCGTATGCGGTCCGGAGCGACGAGCTGGGCAGGACCTACGTCCAGTTCGGTGACGGCGCCCGGGGCGCACGGCTCCCGTCCGGAAGCGGCAACGTCCGCGCCACGTATCGGAAGGGCCTCGGTGGCGCTGGCAACGTCGGCTCGGACGCGCTCGCGCAGCTCCTGGACCGGCCGCTCGGTGTCAAGGGCGTGACGAATCCGGTTCCGGCGGCCGGCGGCGTCGATCCGGAGGCAGAGTCCGCAGCTCGCGCGTCAATGCCGCTCGGCGTTCGGACGCTCGGCCGAGCCGTCAGCTTGCTCGACTACGAGGACTTCGCTCGCGCATTCGCCGGCGTCGCGAAGGCACATGCCGCGGTCCTGCCGCTGCGGGGTGGACGGACGATCGTGGTGACGGTGGCGTTGTCGGGCGTGCCGGCTGCCCAGAGCGCCGAACGACTCGGCGACCTCGCGGACGCGCTCCGCACGCACGGGGACCCGCAGGTGCAGGTGAGCGTGCTCGCCGGGAGCACGCAGACGTTCCGCGTCGGCATGCGGGTCGCGATCGACCCCGCCTACGAGGCGGATGCCGTCATCGCGAAGGTCGAGGCCGCGCTGCGCACCGCCTTTGCGTTCGACACCCGTTCGTTCACCGATCCGGTCTACCGCTCCGGCGTGACCTCGGTGGTCCACAGCGTTGCGGGGGTCCTGGCGGTCGACATCGATGCGCTCTACATGGGCACGACCTCGAGCATCGCCGAGCGGCTGCTCGCCCAGCAACCGGCCGTCGGTGACGGAGGGACGGCCATTCCCGCGGGCCTCCTGATCCTCGATCCGGCCACGCTCGACAAGCTGGAGGCGATGGAGTGAGCGGGAGCGGGCCTGTACACCGCCGACGAGATCTACCGACTCCTTCCCGCCGTCTATCGCGTCCGGGACGCCGAGCAGGGCGGGGTTCTCCGCGAGCTGGTCGACATCGTCGCGAGCCAGGTCAACGCCCTGGCCGAGAGCCTCGACCAGATGTACGACGACCAGTTCATCGAGACGTCCGCGGAGTGGGTCGCGCCGTACATCGGCGACCTCATCGGCTACCGGACGCTCCACGGTGTCGTTCCACGAGTCGCCTCGCCGCGTGCCGAGGTCGCGAACACGATCCGCTACCGCCGCCGTAAGGGCACGGCGTCCATGCTCGAGCAGCTTGCCCGCGACGTGACGGGCTGGCCGGCGCGGGCCGTCGAGTTCTTCGAGCAGCTGGCGGCGACCCAGTACATGAACCACGTCCGGCTCCACGCGGCGGCAACGGCGGACCTGCGCGACGCGACACGCCTGGCGATGTCTGGCACGTTCCAGAACGGGGCGTTCGACACGTTTGCGCACACCGTGGAGGTGCGCCGGGTCTCGTCGAGCTCCGGCCGCTACAACATCCCGAACATCGGCATCTTCCTGTGGCGAATCCAGGCCCTGCGGCTTGGTCGCGTTCCGCTCGCCGCGGCCGACGCGTCCGGCCGCCGGTTCCGGTTCGACCCTCTCGGCACGGACAAGCCACTGTTCGGCGCGGCGCGGACCGAGGCGGACATCACGCACATCGCCGAGCCGTTCGACGTCCCGCTGCCGCTGCTCCGCCGCTGGCTCACTGCGCACCTCGCTGACTACTACGGGGCGGGCAGCTCGCTGCAGCTCGAGACGGAGACGGCCTCCGGCATCGACCCGGTCGACGCGTCGAAGATCCGGATCTGCGACCTGTCGGACGACCCGGCCGTCCCCGGCTCGTGGGCCCACGAGCCGCAGGCCGGGGACACGCGGGTTGCCATCGACCCCGTCCTGGGTCGGGCGGCCTTCGCCGCCGCGCCGGCCGCGGGGGAGCTGCGGCTCGCGACATTCCACTACGGCGCGGCCCTCGCGATCGGCGGCGGCGGCTACGACCGGGCATCGTCGCTCGCGGACGCCCAGACGGTCGTGCCGGTCGCGGGCGGGGGCTCGGTGATCGGTCCAGCCCTTGGCACGGTCGCTGGAGGCGGAGCGGTCGAGATCCAGGACAGTCGCGACTACGCCGCCCCGGCCACGATCACTGCGAACACGCCCGTGGCCGGGGCCGCGGACCAGGCCGTCACCCTCCGCTCGATCAACCGGACCCGCCCGCTGCTCTCGCGTTCCGGGCAGGTGAAGCTCGCGATGGAGCCGGACACCACCGTGATTCTTGACGGCCTGGCTCTCGCCGGCGCGCCGCTCGTGATCGAGGAATCGGCGGATGCGCGGCCGCGGACGCTGATCCTGCGCCACTGCACGCTCGTTCCAGGCCTCACCCGCCAGCCCGATGGTTCCCCCGGCGCACTCGGCGCCGCGAGCCTGATCGTGCTGCACCCGTTCGCCACGGTGACGCTCGACCACTGCATCGTCGGGCCGGTCGTCGCGGTCGACGGCGTCGAGGTCCGCGCGAACGACTCGGTCATCGACGCGGGAGGCGCGAGTGAGATCGCCGTCTGTGGCCGCGCGGCGGTGGGTGGTGGAGCGCTGGGCACGGTCACGGTTGCCGCGGATCGGCAGGTCGGCGACGGCCTCGTCCCCGCGGGCACGATTGACCTCGAGGCGTCCACCGTGGTCGGCAAGGTCCACGCCGTCCGGATGGACGTGTCCAATTCGATCCTCCTCGCCTCGCGCACCGGCCCGGCGGACCCCTGGCCGGCCCCGATCCACGCGGAACGCCGCCAGGTCGGTTGCATCCGGTTCTCGTTCGTGCCGGCCGGCTCGCGCACGCCGCGGAGGTTTCGCTGCGCCGGCGGGGACCCGGCCCACATCCCGCATTTCACGTCGCTTCGTTACGGCGACCCCGCCTCCATGCAGCTGCGCGCCGCGACGCACGCGGCGATCCGAAGCGGTGCCAGCGACGAGAGCGAGATGGGCGCCACGCACGAGCTCTACCAGCCACTCCGCGAAACGAATCTACGACTCCGGCTCGACGAGTACCTCCGCTATGGGCTCGAAGCCGGCCTGTTCTACGCCACCTGACGGTACGAAGGAGGACGCCAAATGGGCGCCGACATCAGCCGGGTGAGGTTCGATCCTCTCCGCGACTACGCCGGAGTCGTGCTCCAGCAGGGGCGGCTGCTGCTGGACGGCGACTTCAACGACTACGTCGCGCTACTCGACCGGCGGCTTCGAGCGGAGACCTCGGACCTGACGTCGTTCGGGCCGGATCCGAACGAGGCGGGGGTCGCCTGGGTTCCGCGCCACACGCCGGACGCGTTCAAGGTGACGGCGACCGGCGGCGCCCTCTCGATCGGTCGAGGGCGGATGTACGTCGACGGGCTCCTGGCGGAGAACCACGGCACGGACACGACCGGCTTCGATCCGCTCCTGTCGGAGCCGATGGGCACGACGGACACGTCCTACCTCGCCCAGCCCCACTGGCCGACACCCGCCCCGCTGCCTTCAGGCGGCAGCCACCTCGCGTACCTCGATGTCTGGCAGCGCGAGGTGACCCACCTCGAGGCGCCCGAGCTCGTCGAGGTCGCCGTAGGGGTCGACACGACCGCGCGCTGGCAGACCGTCTGGCAGGTCCGATTGCTCGCCGAGGACATCGCCGGTGGTTCGTGCGCATCGGACGACGCCGACATCCCCGGCTGGCTCGCGGTCATCAGGCCGTCCGATGGGCGCCTCACCACCGACACGATCGATGTCGATCCGGGCGATGACCCCTGCGAACTACCGCCATCCAGCGGCTACCGCGGCCAGGAGAACCAGACCTACCGAGTCGAGGTTCACACCGGCGGTGCGCCCGGGACGGCCACCTTCAAGTGGTCCCGCGACAACGGCTCGGTTGCCATGCCGGTCGTCGAGATGGTCTCGTCCACGGTTCTGCGCCTGGCCTCGGTCGGGCGCGATGACGTCCTTCGCATCTCGACGGGCGACTGGGTCGAGATCCTCGACGATCACTACGAACTGGACCAGCGACCGGGCGTGATGCGCAAGGTGACCGTCGACGATGCCGCGCGGACGATCACGTTCACCGGTGCTTTGCCGGCAGACCTGCAACCGGCCGATGCCGCCGCTGCGCTCAGCCGGCACCTCCGGGTGCGCCGTTGGGACCAGTCCGGGATCGTTCGGGACGCGACCGGCGCCGAGGTGACGGATCTCGACGACCCCGGCTCGACGGGCCTGATCACGACACCGACGAGCGCGACGACCCAGATCGTGCTTGAGCACGGGATCGTGGCCTCGTTCTCGATCGCGCCCGGCGGGAACGGGACGTTCCGGACCGGCGATCACTGGATCTTCGCCGCTCGCACCGCCGACACATCAATCGAGACGCTCGACGCCGCTCCGCCGGACGGCATTCATCACCACTACGCGCGCCTGGGCGTCGTCACCCTTCCCGACGACGAGACCGACTGCCGGCGCCTGTGGCCACCGCTGTCCGAGGGAGGCGGGGGCTGTGATTGCACCGTCTGCGTGACTCCGGAGTCTCATGCGACCGGAAGCCTGACCGTGCAGGCAGCCGTCGACCAGATCAAGGCCGATGGCGGCACGGTCTGCCTCGCGACCGGCGTCTACGATCTCGGCGACGGGCTCACGATCGACGGCGCCCGATCCATCCGGATTCGCGGACAGGGGCCGGCGACGATCCTTGTTGGGCGCGGGACGGCGGCCACCGTTACGCGCTCGCTGGCCGTGACGATGGAGCACTTCTCGATCATCAGCGGAGCTGGAGCGCCGGCCGCCGTCCGGCTCCGCAACGTCGGCGTCACCAGCCTCAGCGAGCTGGTCGTGCTGTCCTACGGATCAGACGATGCTGGCGGGTCCGCGGTGGAGCTCTCAGGCGTCGGCGCGCTCGTCTCGCTTCAGAGGAACATTCTCGTCGGGCGCACTGGCATCGATGCGGGAAGTGGCGACAGGATCGGTCTTTTCGCGGCCGGTCTCACGGTTGCGGAGAATGTCGTGGTCGGTCTTGATCGCGGGATCGACCTCGGCGGCCTCTCGGCGTATCTGTACGCATGTCGCGTCGATCGAAACGAGGTGCTGGCCGGTCGCGCCGGCGGAATCATGGCGACCGGGGTCGTCGCGCCAAGCGGATCCCTCAGCGTGGTAGACAACAAGATCGCCACGGGCGGAGACGGGATCGTTGTCGGACCCGACACCACGGTGGATTCGAACGTCGTAGGCCCGCTGCTCGCCGACCGCGGATCCGACGGGATCGTCGTCACCGGCGGGCCGATCGATGCCGCTCCCGGCACGGTCACGATCGTCGGCAATCGCATCCACGACCGAGAGGGAACCGCGATCGCAGTGCGAACCAGGGTTCGGACACTCCTGGTCAAGCAGAACGTCCTGACTGCCGTTCTCGCCGGGATCGCGATCGAGGACCGCGGTTCCGCCGAGCGGGCTGCGATCGACAACAACGACATCTCCGACGTGGCACTCGCCGTCGAGGGCAGCCGCGACGCTGTCATCGGGATCGCCGTGACGCACGTCGAGTCGGCGGCCATCGTCGGAAACACCGTGCGCCGCCTGGCGCCGATGTTGAACGCAGACGTCCTGCGCGCGGGAGTTCTCGCCACCGCGTGCGCTGACGTGCGCATTGCCGGCAACCGCATCGACGAGATTGGACCGAGAGGCGAATTCGCGGGTATCTCAGGGGGCGTGGTCGTTGTCGGCCCGTTTGACAACGCCGCAGCCGCGGACAACTCGATTCACTTCGGCGCCCGTGACGAGTTCCCGACGCCAGGGCCTTGGCACGCGATTCTCATTCGGTCGGCCGGACTCAGCTTCGTGCGTGCGGGAGCTGGGACGGCCGTTATCCCGCTCGACGAGGGCGCACTCGTGCTGACCAAGCTGTGGGGCTACCTGGTGCCGAGGCGGCCAGACCATGCCGGCGTGACGACAAATACGATCGGTGGTGGTGGCGACGGGCCGACGTGCCTGGTGCGGGTGCGCGGAGACGTCGTCGCAGATGCCAACCAATGCACACACTGGCGCGCAACCGATCTCGGCGCCTTCTTGGTCGAGGCCTCGTCGGCCGTCGCAACCGGTAACCGGATCCGTGGCGACGAGGCCGCTCAACTCGTTCTCGAAGTACCGGAGAATCGCATCGCCGTCGTCGCAAACCTCACCGCGGGCGGAACGCGGAACTACGGCTCTGGTCTGTCGAGTCCGTGGGACGTCCTCAATCCGGTTGTCTTGTGAGCTCAGGGAGATTGTGATGCCCGTGCTGGTCGTGGGTAACGAAAAGAATCTGGCGGGCATTCGCGCCCGCCTTGTAACCGGCAAGGTGTCGAGGGCGACTGCGAAGCGGATCACAGACGCGTTCCGACACGAGAATCCGGGGGTCAACCTCGACGCCTTGCAGCCGGGGACGGTCCTAGCGGTACCTTCACTCCCTGAGCTCTCAGGGCATGCCGACGTGTCTCTTGACGCCGCGATGTTTCAGGCGGCAGACGCGGTCGTCGCCAACGCCTCCGAGATCCTCGATTCGCTCGGCGAGACCGCCGCTCGGCTCACGAAGGAGGCGAGGGCGGAGCGGCGCGAGGTTGCGAAGGCGATCGACCGCGACGAGATCCGCGCGGCCATCGAGCGAACCCGCGGGCTTGCTGATGACGTCGAGGCGGTGAGCCGGAGCGATCGATCAGGCTGAGGCCGACGCGAAGGCCCGGGCGGCCAACGTCAGGAAGGCGGCCGACCAGTGGGCCAAGGACTTGAAGGAACTCCGCGCGATCCTTTCGTAACGCTACTGGCCAAATTCGATGCGAATCAGCTCCGAGTCGCTCAGCACGATGAGGCGCCCGTCTCCGTCCAGCCACCCATCCGTCAGCAGGAAATACTTGCCGCCGGAGCGCTGGAGGAGGTAGAGGCCGGAGTAGCGGTAGGTGTCACCGCTTTCGTCGCCCGGGATGCGCTCCTCGGTGACCTCCGGGCCGACCAGATGGAGGCGGCCCGAGCTAATCACGGCCGCCTCCGGCAAGCTCGACAGGTCGGCCTGCAGTTCGGCTGCAAGTGAGGCGCCTGCCAACCTGGCGATCCTCTCCGTCTGCCAGAAGATGATCCCGATGAGCAGCGTCGCGATCAGGCCGACCAGGGGAAGGTTCAGGGGTCGGCGTTCGGGGCTCGCATTGCGGCTCAGGAGCGCACCGTAGGCCGTACCCGCGACTGCGAGCAGAACGAAGAGCGGAAGCAGCTCGCGTCCGACGGGACGGGCGAAGATCGCGAGCAGCAGACCGACCACGGCCAGGACCCAGGAGAAGGAGAGGATGCGACCGGCCGTGCGGCCGTGGCGCTGAATCCGCGGGTGGAGTCGCAGCGCCAGGATGGCCAGAAGCGTGAGGCCGATGATCGGGAAGAAGAGGACGTTCACGCTCCGGAGGATCAGGTCCTGCGCGGACATATCGAATACGCTCGCATCGGCGCCGAAGGCCCGCGCCTGCGCCTCGCTACGTACCCAACCGAAGTAGAACAGAAGCGCCGTGGCGAGTGCGATTGGTGATACGAGCGCTGCGACGGTCCGAAGGACGTCGTATGTGGCTGGGCCGCTCCCTTGAGGAGGTTGCGCCATCCGCTCAGTCGCCGGAAGGCGGAGGGCAGGGCGCCGTAAGGCTGGGCGGCTGCGTCGGGGTCGGGGACTCGGCCGGGTCGCCGGTGAATGTGAAGGCGATACCCGTTCCGTTCCACGTCGGCGCGCCCTGCGCGACGATACACGCGCCCACGGCGGCCCCCGTGGTGTCATCGATGGTGAACGTGATGCTCTGCTCAGTAATTGTCAGCTGTGGGTCGTCAGCCGGGATTTCCAACGCATAGAACTCATCACCGTGGTTACCGTCACCATCCTCGAAGTCCACGAGCACCTGGATGGTGCGATGGAGGTTCGTTCCGACCAGCCGAACGAGCGTTCCTCGAGGGCCGGCCTGTGGCTCGATCGCCGTGATCATCGGGCAGGCCGGCGCCGCGGCCGACCCCGGATCGGTAGCGGGCACGAACTGGCCGCCCGGATTGGCGCGTCGCGCCACCACGAGTCGCTGGAGGAGGTCGTAGGCATTCAGATCCATGCAGCTCCTTGGCGGAGTGAGCTCCTCGCTCGCCTGCTCGGCGACGGCCCATGCTGCGTCGTCCCCGGACAGAGCTCCGAGGCACGCCGCAGCGACTGCCGAATACAACTGCGCCGCCTCGCTGGAAAGCGGGAGAGCCCCCTCCTGGAGGCTTGCCGCCAGCTCCTGACAGCCCTCCACGAGGGTCGGGGCCGCATCCTCGGACACGCCACCGAGGAGCCCGCGATAGGCGACGAATTCCGGCGGCCCCGCCGGCGCCCCGGGCGCCAGGTCCAGGATCCACGCGATGATGTTTGGTCCGGGCGCCGGGGGCGGTGTCGTGGGCGAGGCCGATTCGGCAGTCGCCGTCGACGACGCGGCTGTGGACGACGCAGCCGTCGAAGACGAGGGTGGTGTCGAGCTCTCGCTCGAGGTGCAAGCGCTGAGCAGCGTGAGGGCGATGAGCCATCCCAACGCATCGCGCCAGTCCAGAGGACTGACCGAGGCTCTGGTCTGACCGGCCAGGGCTCACGCCGGCCGCCCGCCGCGCGGTCGCGACTCCCAGGAGTAGAGCGGATCCCAGTCCTTCCGCTTGAACCAGCGGAATCCATCGCTCTTCGAGATGATCGCGACGTCGGTGGGTCCGCCGACCGACTCGACCTCGGGCGACACGCGGCGCTTGAAAGAGGTCAGGCTGACGAGCGTATCCGCCATCGCAGCCAGCTCGCGTTTCGGCAACATTCCGACGACGAGCTGCATGCGGCTCCCGCGATCACTCGCGTAGCCCTTGACAGCCTCGTCCCATCCTGCGACTGCCGCCTTGACCGCCGCGTCGCGCCGTGCCTCGCCCATTCGAGCCGCCGCCGCGAGCTCCCTGAAGGATATTTCCGCGAAGTTCTTGAGCTCGGCGACGGACACCTCTTCGGCACCGACGATGAAGGCCCGAACCATCTCCTGCTGGGCAAACGGAATGATGCGGGCATGTTGCTTTGGCTCGATGCCCGCCTTGAAGCGATCGATGCGCCGAGACTTCAGGAAGTCGGCGACCAGCCCCTCGACCTCGTAGTGCTCGACCGACGGGAAGATGTCGTCGCTGCCGAAGCCGGCGATGACGAGCCCCGTGTACGCCAACACCGCGCGCGCATCTCGGAAGAAGAGGTTCCCAACGGTCTGAGTGATCGCGGCCCTGTCCTCGTCGGTCAGGGGATAGTTCATGAAGTAGCGCCGGATCGTCTTGTTGAGCAACGAGCCGTACTCATCGGTCACCGCATCGGCCAGACGCTGAGGATTCGGGGTCAGCTCGTCAAGGCCCAGCCAGCGGTCGCGCTCGGCGTTGATGACCTGGTGGGCGATCTCACCCAGGCGCGCCGGAGAGACCTGGCCGTGGTCCTCGATCTCCATCCGGACCGTGCTGTCGAGGACGCCCAGCAGCGTTGCCGCGAAGAGCTCGGTCGTCTGGACGAAGTGATTCTGTTGCTGGTCGGCTGGACTGATCGCCGGATGGCGTTGGACGAAGGCCAAGAGGCTGCTCGCATAGTCGCCCACCCTCGGCAGCGGGCGATCCTCGAGGCTGTCGCCCCACAGCTTGATGAGCGTCTCCCACGGGACGTCCATGATCGCCGGACTCTGGTAGATCATGACTCCGATGGTGTGGACCTCGCTGCCGACCTTGAAGATCTTGTCCACGGTCGGGAAGTACTTGTAGATCCGGCCGTCGGCCGTGGTCAGCTCGACGGTCGCCGTGCTGTCAGACGCCATCGCCACCGCCTCGCGGTTCAGGATGCAGATCTCTGCGGTCACGGGGCGCCCAGCCAGTCCTGCATCAGCTTGACGGCCTCCTTGTTGCGGAAGTACCCGCTGTGATCGACCTCGCCCTGGAAGACGTGGCTATCGGCCACCGGGAACATGCTCGAGCCGTTCCTGTCGGCGACGCCACCGGTCGGAACGATGCCGTCGTTATCTCCGCCGAAGATCTTGTCGATGATCCCGTCCTTGAACTGCCCGAGGCCGGGCTGAGAGGGTTCGAAGTTCGAGCCCATCGCGAAGTAGCGAGTATGGAATCTGGGATCGTCGGGCCGACGTTGAGCTTGGTGAGATACGCCCCCTTCGGCAGCATCGATGAAATGCCGTCGAGGCCCTTGAACGCGCCCAATGCCACCTGCTTCATCACCGTCACCAGGGTCTCGAGCACGTCGACGATCGCCGGCGCCGGAAGGAGATTCAGAAGCGTGGTGTAGCTGTCGATGAAGCAAAGGATGTGGTCGCCGTCCGCCAGCGCGGTGCCTGCGTTCGGGACGCCGATCATGAGCAGCCTTCGGATGGCGAGCTGACGGTCCTCGAGCTTCAGAGCACCCTGCTGCTCTGCCAGTACCCGGCTGAACAGGCCTCCGCGTGAGTGGCAGATGATGTCAAGGTCGAGCTTCGAGCCTCGCGGGATCTGATCGATGAGCCACTCCGCGTTCTCGCGCGGGGATGTCCCAATGGTCGGGTGGTCGACGGCGAAGACGCGGCCCTCGTAGTTCGTATGCGCCCACTTCACGAAGCCGGTCGGAAGCGCGCCGAACCCGGAGTGGCTGCGGCTGCCGGTGCCGTGGATGAAGAGGAGCGCCCGCCCCTTTGCCATGCGCCCCCAGTCCGCATCGGTCCACGCGGCCGTCGTCGGCTTCCCGTAGCCGGTCGGGCCGAACGCGCGAATTCCATACGGACGATTCTTCTGCTCCCACTTGTCGGCGAAGTAGTCACCGACCTTGCCGATCACCGGGTCGATGAGCGGAAACACGATGACGGTCAGCACCTTGCTGCCGATGGCGGAGAGCAGGCCGCGGGTGCCGTCACCCTCACCCTCCGTCTCGGCGACCCCGCCCCAGACGCGGTACCTGCGACGGCCGCCAGCTCGTTCCGCGACGCGTTTGATTTCCTCGCCGGTGTGCCAGGTCAGGACGCCGGCCTCGTCCTGATAGAGGAGGACCTGTCCGAAGTTCGGGCCGGCATCGGGTGCCTCGAGCTCGATGTAGTTCTCATCGGTCCCACCCCGGTTGCGGCCGGACGCGCCTCCGCCGACGCGCCGCGCACTCTTGATCTCCACGGTCCGAAACGCCGAGAGGTCGGTCGACTTCAGCGCCTGCTCCATCGCCTTGCGGGTGACCCCCGCCGGACCGCGCTCGCCGCGACGGCTCGGCTTCCGCACCTCCGCGTCCCCTTCGAGGCCAGGAGTGCGAAGGACGACGTCCTCGCCGATGGGCCGATCGCCGCCGGTGGCATCAAGGGCTGGCATGACGAGACCTCGCTGGAGGGTTATCGGGTGAGCTTGAGGTTCGGGTCGCCGTAGAGCTGGTAAGCCACGTACGTCGCGTTCTGCGACTTGCCGGTGAACTTGGCTCGAACCTGTCGGAGGGCTTCGCCGGCAGTGATTGGTTCGCCACGCTCCGCGCTGCCGTAGACCGTGCGATAGAACTCGAGCGAGATCTGGCGGGCGATCGTGTCGCGGACGTTCCAAAGCGGCGCGATTACGGCTGAGGCCCCCTTCATGAGAAACGCCTGGGCCAACCCCGCGTAGTCACCCAGCACCTTGTCGCTCGCGCCGAGCTGGCATGCGTTGAGGAAGATGAACGGCGTTCCCATCTTCTGGGCGCCTCTCACCGCGGGTGGTGCGATGTGGCCGTCCACCAGGATCATTCCCCGCTCGACGCTGTCCCGGCTGAACTTCCCGTGGATCGCGAAGTGAAGTGCCTGGGCTCGCGGCTTGCCGCTGAGCAGGTCGGAGACCGGGCCTTCCGCTGCATTGATCGGCTTCGCCTTGAACTCTGTGACGAGCTCCTCGGCCTCCTTTCGGGCCTCTGGAAGGGGCCCCCATCCCGCCCGCTTGTAGTCTCCACTCACCACGGCCATCGTGCGCACGTCGACCCCGGCCGGCGGCGGAAATGCGAGGCCCCGGCCCCCTCCCGGGAGCATCCATCGCCCGACCGCGGCGCGTGCGCCCAGGAATGGCGACTGGCCGCGTTTCGGCTCCGGATCGATGACCGCCAGCTCCCACGGAATGTAGGGCTCCTGGGTGTGAATGAGGACGGTCGGAACCTTGCCCTCGGCGGCAAGCGCCTTCTCGACCTCGAGGTACGTGTCAACCACCTCGTTTGGGATGTGGTCGCGGATCGTTTCGCCGTACCCGACCACGGTCTCGTAGACCTGCTTGGGTGTCGCCGCCGGGATGCTGTCGATGATGTCCTGCGCGAATGTGGACGGGTCCCCGATGTTCGAGTAGAGCTTCTCGCGATTCGGTAGCTCGACGCGGAGATCGGGCCGGACTGTCACCACCCACGAAAGCGCGCCTGAGCCCTCGTTGGGACTCTCGGTGATGTGGATCGTGAGATCCGGCGGCGGCTTGCCGGCGGGCAGCGCGATGTCTCCCGTGACCGGCGCCTCGGCCGCTGGCACCTTGTCGCCCTCGTGTTCCACGATCCCGATGGAACGCGCCATCCAGCCGATCGACTGACCCTCGATCGAGAAGAAGGCCATGAGCGCCACCCCCTTCCGCACCGCCGCATCCAGGGCGACGAAGCGGATCTCCTGTGTGGGGTGCTGGTGGTCCTCGTTGACCTCCAGCTCGACGGTCCAGCTCGATCCTTGTCGGACGGCGAACGCCTCGATGTCCGTCTGGAGCTGCACCTGGAGCGTGAACTCCTGCCCCACGCCCGGGGGCTTCGGTAGGGCCTTGTCGGCAACGCCTTCCTTGAAGATTTTGCTCAGGCCCACGGTCACGACGAAGTCCTTCCCCAGGACGGCCACGTCTGGCGCGTCGAGCAGGCCGTAGCCGATCGACGGTGCAGCTGGTGCGGCGTCGCCAGGCGCCGGCGCGGGAGCGGCGGGTGGGGCTGGGGCCGCGGGGCCCGGAGCTGGAGCCGCTGGGGCCGGTGGTGGCGCACCGGCACCTGGTCCATCGGCGCCGAACATCGGGCCTCCGCCTCCATTACCGGTGGGTGGGGGAGCAGCCATGTCCGGCGTCGGCTCAGCGTGCGGTCCGCCGCCGTTCGCCGCCGCCATCGCCGGCTCCTCGACGTCAACGAGCTTGATGCCGCCCTCGTACACCAGGGCGACTTCACCCAGCCCAAGAAATGTCTCCGACTCAATCTCGGCGTCGACCGGCGAGCCTTCGCCGTCGTCGCAATCGAGGACGCGAAGTCGGATGTCGTCCGGGTTCGGCGACGCGTCCTCGAGCGCCAAGACGTGGCCGTCGTCGAGTCGAGGGTCGACTTGGACGATCAGCCGGGCACCCATGCGGAGGACTTGGAAGTGCCTCGGGGAGATCAGCGTGCAAGCCATGGATGCGGGTCAGGGAACCTGGATCGCGTCGACGCAGCTTTTGTCGTACGCCGCGTCCGGTGGTACTTGAGGCTTGATGTTCGTTGTGCGCACGTAGAGCAGCTCGCGGGGAGCGTCTGCAGCGTCCTGGTAGCGGAGCAGCCGCCACTTGCCGTCGACGGAGGCAGCCACCGTCTGCAGCTTCGCCCTCTTTGCGAAGGTCTTCTTCGTGCCGATCCCCGGTCCATCGGTGAAGAACGGCGTCCCTTTTGCGACGGTGCAGCGCTCGAATCGCTCACGAAGCGGGAGAGGCATCCAATCGTCCTTCCTTGGGTGGTTCTGCGCGAGAAGTGGCCATGGATCCAGGCGCACGCCGTTGCGACTGATGTCGAAGTGGACGTGGGGTCCAGTGCCGAGACCGGTGTTCCCGAGCAGTCCAATCCGCTGGCCGCGTCGGACGACTTGCCCGAGGTTCACCTTGAACGCAGCGAGGTGCCCATAGCCGCTGCTGAATCCGTCCGAGTGCTGGAGCCTGATGATCAGCGCACCGTGGGTGTCGATGCGGCGCTCGACCACCGTTCCGGCGCGGATTGCGACAATCGGGTCGCCCGGATCCCCTCCGTTGTCGATGTCCAGGCCGTCATGGACTGAGACACCCTTGAAGGGTTGGGTGACCACGAACCGAGATACTGGATCCGGATGCCCGGGCCGGCCGATCCGCCCGTTGACTGGGTTGCCGAAAAGCATCGCTGCGCCTCCTCCGTTCGGGCAGCAACAGACTGGGACTGCACGTTACGCCGACTCGTCCCGTCCAGCAAGAGGTTCTTTACCGCGGAGACGCATGGTCCTTGACCATCGCGACCGCCACACCCGCCAACCGTGACGGCATGCGCATCGGAGGCCGCGGACAACGTAGACGCCGATAACCCATCCTTGCCGAGCCGGGTGAGAATGGCGGCATGGCGCGCGAGACAAGCGTGGAGGCATCGTCCGATCCGGAGCCGTCGCTGGCCGAGCAGGGGCGCGCCGCGTTGGCACGCCACGCGTGGGGTGAGGCGCTCGAGAAGCTGACCGAGGCTGATGCCGGCGGCGAGCTGGCTCCGGCAGAACTCGACGCCTACGCCGATGCCGCGTGGTGGAACGGGCGGCTGGAGCAGGCGATCGAGCTGCGCGAGCGCGCCTACGCGGCCGCGACCCGGGCAGGTCAGCCGGAGGCCGCGGTGATGGTGGCCATCAAGCTCGCACGGGACAACGTCTACCGCAGCAGCGATGCGTTGTCCGGCGCCTGGATCCAGCGGGCGGAACGCCTGCTCGAGGGTGTCGACGAGAACCCCGGCCATGGCTGGCTGGCGGCCACGAAGTCGTTCCGGGCGGCGATCACGGGCGACGTCGACCAGGCGATGACCGAGTCGATCAAGGCCGAGGGCATCGCGGCTCGCACCAGTGACCGAAACCTCGCCGCGATGGCGCAGTCCGAGCATGGCTTCGCCCTCATCGCCAGAGGCAACGTGGCCGAGGGCATAGCGATGGTCGACGAGGCGAGCGTTGCCGCCGTCGGCGGGGAGCTGGAGCCGGACACGGCCGGTGGAATCTGCTGCACGACGATCGGAGCGTGCACGACGATCGGCGACTGGACACGCGCGGCCGACTGGACCGATGCCCAGGATCGTTGGTGCAAGCGGGAGGGCATCGCCGGCTACCCCGGCATGTGCCGGCTGTATCGGTCCGAGATCAAGGAGTTCCGGGGCCGGTGGCTGGAGGCCGAGGCTGAGGCGCAACAGGCATCGGTCGAGCTGGCCGGCTTCATTCCCGCCGCCGCCGGGATGGCGCTCTACCGCATCGGTCAGATCCGCCTGCGTCGAGGCGACCTCGCCGAGGCGGAGGAGGCGCTCAGCCGGGCGCACGCGCTCGGGGCCCACGTCGAGCCCGCGCTGTCGCTCCTGCGGCTTGCCCAGGGTCGCGTGCAGGTCGCGGCGGACGGGATCCGTGAGGCCATCGAGCGTCCGCCAAGGACGCCGAGCTGGCACGCACCGCCGGGCTCCGATCTCGAACGAATGCCGCTGCTACGAGCGCAGGTTGAGATCGCCCTCGCCGCTGGGGACGAGGCGACGGCGCGTGCGGCCCTCGAGCAGCTCGAGTCGATCGCGGAGCGATTCGGGAGCGTGGCCATGACAGCCACGACGACCGGCGCTCGCGGGCTGCTCCAGCTCCGCACGGGGCAGACCGTCGAGGCTGCTCGCACCTTGCGCGACGCGGTCGAGGCCTGGACCGATCTCGACTCGCCGTACGAGGCGGCCCGCGCACGCCTGGCCCTCGCCGAGGCGCTGACCGCCGGCGGGCAGCCGGACCGTGCGGCGATGGAGCTCCGCGCGGCCCGTTCGGCCTTCGAGCAGCTTGGCGCGGTGCTGGAGCTTCGCCGCGCGGATGAGATCGGCGAGTCGCTTGGCATCGGTCCGGAGGCGGCGTCGCCTTCCTCGGCCCGCGAAGTCAGGGCCTTTGCCTTCACCGACATCGTCGACTCGACTCGGCTGGGCGAGGCCCTCGGGGATGCGGCCTGGCACACCGTCCTGCGGCGGCACGACGAGACGGTGCGGTCCGTCGTGGCCGAGCACGGCGGAGAGGTGGTCAAGCACACCGGTGACGGCTTCTTCCTCGCATTCGGCGATGCATCGCGAGCGATCGAGGCGATGGTCACGTTGCAACGTCGCTTCGCGGCCCATCGCGAGCGGGAGGGCTTCACGCCGACGGTGCGCATCGGCATCCACGCCGCGGAAGCCAGCCGCTCCGGGACGGACTACCTCGGGACCGGCGTGAGCCTGGCAGCCCGCATCGGTGCCGCGGCGAACGGCTCCGAGATCCTGGTCAGCCGGGCAACCCTGGACGCGGCGCGTCGGACTTTTCCGACTACCGCGGAGCGCAGGCTGGAGCTCAAGGGGATCGTGACGCCGACGGACGTGGTCAGCATCGGCTGGTGAGCACGGGTGGGACCTTCGTCCGGATGCCGATGCCGCCGGCGCCGCCGCCATCGGCCGAGTACCTCGAGTGGCACGGCGACACGGTGTTCCGGGGATAGAACTGACAACTGATGTACGGTCGCGACTTCGAACGCCGCGCTACGCCCGACATGGCCTATTGATTCGCGCGGCGCATGGCCGTGAAGACGAGATCGGAGTCCGCCACGCGCTCACTCGCCAGGACTTCGTATCCGCGTCCTGCGATAGAACGCGATGTTCGCATCGACTTCAGCCTCGAGCGCGCAGGGCAGACCCTGCGCCTCCGCCCACGCGTGGCCGGCATCGAGCAGCGCCGAGGCGATGCCCTTGCGCTGAAGCTCCGGGAGGACCCCGATCTCGTCGAGGTAGGCGTGCCGATCCGGCCGCGCGATGGCGCGCAACCGGTTGACCACCGCGCGGACACGAGCCACACGCTCGACAACCTCCGGCCCGAACTCCTGGTACACGCTGGACACAGCCGCTGGCGGCTCTGCCGTCCGCCATGGCCGGACGCGGCAGCCAGATCGCGATGCCAACGATCGGGTCGCCCCACGCGTCGACGCGGCCATCCGCCAAGCCGCCGGCCACGCTGCGCTGGAACATCATCGCGCTGAGACGCTCCCGTTCGGCCTGATTAGGCGCAAGGTACTCACGGAGGGGGTCATGCGGCGCGAATGACCTCGCCAGGACGTTGGCTGCCTCGTTGGCACGATCCGGGGTCAACGCCCACAGGCTCACCGGCCTAGTTTCCGATCGGCGTCAACGGGGTGGCATCAGGCTATGCCGTGCCGGCGATCAGCGAGCAGCCAGCGCAGCCGCCGTGTCGAAGAACGCCTCCCAGCGCCGGATTCGGCCGTCGGTGACGGTCAGCACGTGCACAAAGGGCGTCGACCACTCGCTCCCGCTCGACTTCACGCGGCCCGTGAACCGGCCGAGAACGACCACCAGCTCCCCGTCGACGACCATCCGCCCGGGCTGGAACTCGAGGATCTCCTCGGCCGCGTCGTGAGCCTCCAGAAACTGCCCGACACCGTCCCGGCCCGCCCACGTCCCGCCGTATGGAAGCGCGCCATCTGCCGGGTACTGGATCTCGACGTCGTCCGCGCAGAGCGCGAGCATGCCGTCGACATCGTCGGCCTCGAGCGCCGCGTAGAACCGCTCAACCGTCTCGAGCGCGTCGGCCATCGGCTCAACGGTAGCATCTGTCCCATGGAAGCCTGGGAAGCATTCGAACGGGCCGAGCCCGAGATGGCCGAGAAGGGGAGGGCGCTGCTCTATCGGCGGGGCGACGGTGAGGCGCTCCTGACCACCGTGGCGGCCAATGGCACGCCGCGCATCCACCCGCTGAACGTCGGCGTGAAGGACGGGCGCCTCCTCGTGTTCATCCAGGGCCATTCCGCCAAGGCGCGGGACCTGGAGGCCAACCCGCACTACGCGCTGCACGCGCACATCGATCCCGCGGCACCGCACGAGTTCATGGTCCGTGGACAGGCACGCCTGGTGACCGATGCGGCCGCGCGGACGGCGGCCGCCATCGGCCTGGTTCTTCACCGTCGCGGACTCGTACCCGCTCTACGAGCTGCTGATCGAGCACGCCCTGCTCGGCGAGCGAGACGGTGCCAAACGACTGGCCGCCCCGGTATCGGTCCTGGCGCAGCGCAAACCGATGACCGCTGGAGGCCGCGCCTAGGCGACTCGGGTGAGGCCGGGGACGTGGTCGATACGGTGTTCCGCGGCTGGCGCAGTCTGGTCACAATCTCGCCGTCAGATCCGCCGCCGAGGTACCCCACGATGCCGTCGCCGACCCCGAACGCAGCGATACGCCCGCCTTCTCGCCGCTCGGCGTCCGAGGGGGTCCCATGGCGCGACGACCCGCGCTCCCTCCAGATCCTGAGCGCGGAGCACTCGAGCTTGCTCTCGACGCGGTCGCTGGTCTACAACGAGGCGTTCACCCGGGTAGGCGTGTTCCTCACCTTCGTGTCCACATCGTTCGTCGCGCTGGCCCTGATCTCCCCCGCGATGTCGTTCGGTGCGACGTTCCTGGGCATCGCCGCGGTCGTGCTCGCATTCGACTTCATCGTGGGGCTGATGACGCTCGGGCGCATCCTGGGCACCACGGCCGATGACCTCCGCGCCGTGCACGGCATGGCGCGAATCCGCCACGGCTACATGCAGATCAGGCCGGAGCTGCGGCCATACATCACGACCCCTACGCACGACGATCTGGCCGCGGTGATGAAGGACTACCGCGCGCCGAGCTCGGGACTCGGCGGGGTGCTGTACGCCTTCACGACGTCGACCGGGATGGTCGCGGTGATCGTCGCGCTCCTGGGTGGCGTGCTCGGCGGGGTGCTGGCGCTGCTCATCGGAGCGGGTGCCGGTGCGGCCGCCGCCATCGGGATCGTCGGTGCGGTTCTCGTGTTCGCGGTCCTGGCTGCCGGCGCACTGCGATTCTTCGTGCAGGACCAGGCAAGCCTGGATGTGCAGTTCCCGTCATCGGGCGAATCGTCACCCGCGGCGTCGGCCTGATAGGTCAGATCTGGTCGACCTGCCGTGGCTCGAGGATGACGACCGCGGTTTCGCCCGGACGGCGCGAGGCCCAGGCCTCGAGCTCCTCTGGCCCGTCGTATCGGCCCCAGATCTCCCACAGGCGAGGGCGCTCCGGCGCGGTGGCGGCGCGACCCCGGACGGCGATCGTCCGATCGTGGAGCTCGACCGTCGTGTCGGGATGGGCCTGGAGGTTCAGCCACCACGCCGGCTCGGGCTCGCCCCAGCCGTTCATGGCCATCGTCACCAGGTTCGGACCGTCCTCGTAGTAGCCGAGGATGGCGGAACGCTCCTGGCCGCTCTTCCGGCCGATCGTCTTGAGCCGCATCATGCCCCAGGACTTCTCGGATGCCGGGCGCAGGCCGATCCGCCCGCCGCTGAACCGATGGATGCCGCGGTGGATGAGCCAGAACGCGCGGATGACGAATCGGGGTGGCAGCCTCCCACCCGGCTTGCGGGCGGCATCGGTCTCGTTTGTGGTGGTCATCGGGAGTCCTCCTTCGGGGTGGCGGGGTAGGCGAAGACGTCGTCGAGCGCGACGCCCAGGGCCCCGGCGATCTGGAAGGCCACCTCGAGCGACGGGGAGTAGCGGCCCTGCTCGATCGCGATGATCGTCTGGCGGGTGACGCCCACGCGATCCGCGAGGTCGGCCTGGGTCATCTCGTCGCGCGCGAAGCGCAGGCGGCGAATGTCGTTGGTGACGCGCGTTGGCCGGACCATCGGTCTAGAAGCCCCGGCGGTAGGCGATCAGCTTGACCACGGCGCCGACGATGGCCTGGGCGGTGAAGACCAGGTACATCGCGTTGGCGATCCAGAAGTGGTCCGCCTCGACGAGGGCGAGGATGAACGGAACGACCATGCCGATCCCGAGGACCAGGCCGGCCCGGTACTCGCCGAATCGACCGATGTCGCGGTCGCGCACGTCCTCGGACGACGAATCGCTGCGCCAGATGATCTCGATCGCGATGCGACCGATGATCGATGCGGCGATCGCAATTCCGATCGTCCACAGCAGGATCGGCACGTAGTCGACCTCCGGCAGTGGCGTCGTGCCCGCACGCCCGAGCACGAGCACCAGGTAGACGCCGTAGCCGATCGTGGTGGCCGCGAGGTAGACCCACTGCCCCTTCTCTTCGTAGGACATGCGCTCCGTTCCGATGTCTGGAATCTTTGACATCGGCACTGTAAAGCGCAGCAGACATCATGTCAAGAGTTCTTGACATAGGGCGATGTTCCCGCGATGCGAGCACGGCGTGGCCTCCCGCGCCCGACTCGCGCGGGCTACCGTTGGGATCGACGCCTCGAAGCAACGGTGTGCAGATGGAACCGTCAACGGTCGCGGACGACCTCAACGAAGTCTCGGTCCTCGTCAACGTCGCGCATCGGCTCCTCTTGAGCATCCGCGACGACGTCGAGACCTTGCCCTCGCTCCAGGCGATCCTCGACGACCTGAACGCGGCGCACGACGAGCTGGACCTGGTGCTCGAGCGGATCGGCGCGGCTATCGACCGAGCCGATGCGGATGCTGACGGGCAGCCGCGGGAGCAGCGCCCCGCGATCCACTGAACCCAGTTCGAGCAGCGCACCGTGGACGTGAAAGGCCTCGGCTCATTGACGACCTACCTGCTTCCGCCCTGGTCCCGTCCTCGACGCGCCTCGTACAGCGGCATGGGTTCGGCGACGCCCTTGAGCTCGAAGCTTCCGACCTCGGAGAGCGTGAAGCCATCCCGTGCGGCAGTGCTGACCAGCGACTCGCCGACGTAGACGTGGCCGGCGGGCGCATGCGAGGCGATTCGCGAGGCGACGTTGACGGTCCGGCCGAAGTAGTCGCCCTGGTCGTAGAGCATCGGTCCGGCATTCACGCCGATATGGGTCGATGGCAGTCCCTGCGCCGGCGCGCGATCGACGAGGTCCAGGGAGGCGCGGACCGCGTCGCCGGGATCGGGGAAGTGGAGCAGCACGCCGTCGCCCAGGAGCTTGACGATGCTGCCACGGTGCTCGGTCGCGACCTCGCCCACGAGCTGCGCGAACTCGAGGGCCACGTCGGCGGCCACCTCGTCGCCGGACTCCTCGGTCAGCCGGGTGTAGCCGGACAGGTCCGCGAACACGGCGGCCTCCGGCGTGCGCGGTGGACGGTGCCGGACGCCGGCGTCCTCGAGCGCGACCTCGACATGGTCAAGCTGGTGGGCGGTCAGGAAGACCTCGAGGTGGCGCCGGAAGAGCCAGCCGAGGAGGTCCTCGCCGGATCGGCCCATCTTCAGGCCCACCTCACCGGTGGCCGCCTCGTACGCCTGGTTGTCGGCCAGCCCACGCTCCCTGAAGCCGCGCTCGACCGCCTCGTGGAAGTGGTGCGGCACGTACTGGGCGATGCGCCGCGTGCCGTCGCCCCACACCCGTGCCATCCGGAGCAGGTCGGTCTCGGCGACACCGGCCTCGACCATGACGCCGAGGGCATCGAGGATCGGCAGGTCCTCCTCGCGCACCTGCTCGGTGCGATCGGGTGAGCGGAGGCCGAACGCGACGTAGAGGCGCTGGACCGATTCGAACGGGAGGCCCATCCGCTCACCGACCTCCGCGTGGGTCAGCGTCGAGCGGGGATACCGCCGACCGGCGGACTCGAGGTATCCGAGCGTGAGGTGCCCGGAGTCGAGGGCGCGCCCGAGGGCATCGGCGCCGATGCCCATCGTCTCCAGATACGCGACGACTCGCGCCCGCATGACGTCCCGCCGGACGAAGGTGCCGTCGTCCGCCCGCTCGAGGAGCCCGAGCTCGACGAGCCCGCGGATGCGCTCGAGGGCGGTTCCGCTGCGCGCCGCCAACTCAGCCTCGGTCAGGCGATCGCCGGTCGGCGCGGGATCGGCGACGAACGCGAAGTGGCAGGCCTCTGAGCAGAACCAGTAGCGCTCGCCGTCGTGCTCTGCCGTCGCCACCGCGTCGTCGGGATCGATCCGCATGCCGCAGACGGGGTCGGTCACCATGGCCATCACCCGAGGATAGCGGCGCGACCGTGAACCTTGACCCGCCGCGGACGGGGCGCGCATTGTTCCAAGCGGCGCTACGCCCGCGGGGGCACGCACTGAGGGAGGTTCCGGATTGACTGAGGAGACCGTTGGATGGATCGGCGCGCCGGATGACCCGGCCCAGGTTCCGGAGACCGTCGAGGCCGTCGGCGGCAGAGTGGGGAGACAGCGCCGCGTGATCGCGGTCGGGAAGATCGCGATCGCCCTCGTCGTCGCCTGGACCGTGCTGGTGGCCATTCCCGGCGCACTGCCGTGGGTCGCGACCGACGAGTCCACGCGGGCGATCGCCTTCGGGATCGTCATCGCCTCCATCGTGGCCATCGTGGGGCTCGTCCTGGCGTGGATGGCAGCCGACGAGCTCGCCGAGCCGGGAGCGACCGTCGGCATGGCCGCCGCCTTCGCGGCGCTCGGGCTGGCGGCCCTCCAGGTCGTCAACGTCATGGTCCTGCCGGAGGATGCGCCGTATCGGTTGCTCGTGACCGGCATCGGTCTGCTGGTGCTCATCGCGGTTGCGCTGGCCGCCGTCGCGTCGGTGCGCACGACGTTCAGCGACCGGTTCCGGCTCTCGCCGCTGGCCATCATCGGCCTGGTGGTCGGGGTCATCGTGGTGGTGGCGTACCTCTCGATGATCCAGACGATGGTCGCGGGCGCCCCGAACGCCGACGACGCCGAGTGGGCGCGGCTCACGACGCTGCTGGCCGGCATGCAGACGCTGGTGTTCGCCGGGCTGGGCGCCTTGCTCGGCGCGTTGCTGCAGGGGCAGGCCACGAATGCAGCCAGGAGCGACCTGCGCAAGGCCGATGACGCCCTCCGCCTGCTGGAGACCGAGACGACCGACATCGCGCGCGAGATGCGCACCCGCATCGCGCAGGGCGAGACCGAGAGCGAGGCCGTCCTGCTCGAGGCGCTGCGCCAGGATCCGGCGAAGTTCCGCACCGATGCCGCGCTGCGCCGGTGGATCGGCTCGAACCGTCCCGAGTCGTCGGTCGGGGTCGCCGACCTCGCCGACAGCCTCGACCAGGTCGTCGCGAGCGCCCGGCGCATGAGCGCGGGCTGAGTCGGAGCTCGTGGAATGTGGGAACCGTTCCTGTGGCTGGCGCTCCTGGTGATGGCACTGCGCTGGTTGAGGCACCCGACGGCCCGTACCTGGGCGAGCGGGCCTCTGCCGGATGTCCCTGACGCTCCTGCTGACGCCGAGCCGCTCTTCCGGGCACGCCTCGACGACAACGGGCTGGCCACCTACACCATGGTCATCCCCGGCGACCGTGATGACTGAGGAGAGATGGCGGCCGGGTGATCCGGTCGACTGGGAGCGTCCCGGCGAGCTGTGGACCGGAGGCGGGCTCCATGCCTTCGTGCTCGAGACGATCGGCGCTCAGACCGGGCTGGTCCGTCACGCCGTGCTCGGCTACCTCGAGGAGGAGACCGATGGCTGGCTGGTCATCGGTTCCAAGGGCGGCGCCCCGACGAACCCGGCGTGGGTGGCCAACCTCGCGGCGCAGCCGGAGGCGACCGTCGTGCTTGCCGATGGCACGCGCGTCCCGGTCCGTGCCGAACGGCTGGCCGGCGAGGAGCTGGATCGGGCCTGGGAGCGGATCGGCGAGGAGGCGCCGGAGTTTCCGGTCTATCGGTCGAGGACGTCGCGCGAGATCCCGGTCATTCGCCTGACTCGCTCGCAGCCGAGCTGAGGGCCATCGCCACGGCATCGGCGACGGACATTGCCTGCCCGGTCGATCGCGCGCGCTCGAACTCGGCAGCGCCCATGGCTTCTGGGAGGTCGGCCAGCATCCGCTCGTAGTGCGGGCGCTCGTCTGGCGGCCATTCCATGTGCTGGGCCTCCATCATCGATTCGACCGCTCCCAGCAGCATTGCAGCCCGCTCGTTGTCGCCCCGCTCGGTTGCAATCGCGGCGAGTCCGGCGATGGCGAATGGCTTCGTGAACTCGTCGCCGATTCGCCCGCCAACGATAAGCGCTTCCCGAGCCAGCTCCTCGGCGACGCCGAGGTTGCCAAGCTGGCGCTCGACCATGCTCAGGTTGCTCGCCTCGGAGGCCACGAGGAAGTCGTTGCCGAGCGACCGGACGAGTGCCAGGCGTTCGGTCATCCAGTTCCGCGCCTCGGTCAGGTCGCCGGCGATCTGTGCGCCGACCCCGAGCAGGTGCAGCGCATTCGAGCGTCCGGCGTCGTCCCCGGCCGCCTCGCTCACTTCGAGCGCCTCGTGCGCGAGCCGCCGGCCCTCGGGCACGTCGGTCCGCAACGCCACCCGGGCGAGTCCGCCGAGCGCCTGCGAGACCAGCGCAGCGTCGTCCAGCCGACGAGCCAGCTCCAGCGATCGCCCGAACAGCGACCCGGCCCGCTCGTCGTCGCCCATCCAGAACGGCATGAACCCGGCGTTGAGGAACGCGCGAGCGCGGAGGCGGTCGTCTCCGGCGCCCGAATCGAGGACGTGCGCGAACGCCCGATCGCCCTCCTCGAACCGGCGCTTGAGGATCCACAGCCGATACGCCGCAATCGCCAGGCGGAGCGCCTCATCCGGCCGCCCGGCGTCCACGAACCATGCGACCGCCTCCTCGATGTCGCCCGATCGCGTATCGAGGCGTTCGACGGACTCGCCGGCTGCTGGGCCGGTCATCAGGGGCGAAAGCTCCTCCGCCAGGTCCAGGAGCCCAACCGCCGACGCGGCGTCCATTCCGGACGCGGTCACGTCCGCATCGCTCACGACCGCTCCGCGAGGCGGATGACCGGGATCTGCCGATCGGTCTTCGCGAGGTATTTCGGGTACTCGGGGGCCTCGGTCTCGAGGCGCTTCCAGGCCGCGTCGAGCTCGGCGCCGGCGAGCGAATCAGCCTCGACGTCGACGCGACGGCCACCGTAGAACTCGACGGTCGCATGCGGATTCTTGGCCAGGTTGTAGATCCAGTGCGGGTGATGTGACGAGCCGACGGCCGATGCGACCACGAGCCAGGCCGAGGGCCCATCCTCGAGGAAGCCGAGGATCGCATACCGCGGCTTGGCGCTCTTCGCCCCGCGGGTCTCGATGAGGAGCGTCTGGATGCCGCCCGACGTTTTCTGCGGGCGTCGCCGGAACATCCCCGGGACGAGTGGGCTGAATACCCGGCTGATGATGCGCGGGAACGGGAAACCGCGCGTTCCCTTCGGCGGAACGGTGACCGGCATCTGATGGCTCCTCCGGAGGTCGGTGGGGCTGGATTCTCCTCCAGTCGGGGCGTGGAGGCCAGTCCGGTCGGGGGTAGGCTGTGCGCGTGATCGGTGAGGCCGTCCTGGCGTCCTACGAGGCCCTCGTCGCGACGGGACCGGGCGTCGAGCGCAAGGGCAAGACGATGCCTTACACCTCGGTCAACGGGCACATGTTCAGCTTCCTGACCCCCGACGGAATCCTGGCGCTGCGCCTGTCCCGTCCGCTGATCGGGATAGCCTTCCTTCAGAAGTACGCCACGCAGCTTGTCGAGCAGCACGGTGCCGTCCTGAAGGAGTACGTCGCGGTTCCGTCCGACCTGCTCGACCGTCTCGAGGAGCTGAAGCCCTGGTTCGACCGCAGCTTCGAGTACGTCAGCTCGCTGAAGCCGAAGAAGTGACGCGCATCGCCGGCTGATCGAGGGCCCGCCACGGCGGTTGACATGCAAGTGGCGACTTGCCTATCATCCGTCGCATGGGTGACCTGTATCGGGCCCTTGCGGAGCCGACCAGGCGGACGATCCTCGACGAGCTGACCGATCGCGACGGCCAGACCCTCTTCGAGATCTGCACCCGCCTGATCATGAAGCACGGCATCGGTGCATCACGGCAGGCGATCTCGCAGCACCTCGACGTGCTCGAGGATGCCGGCCTCGTGAGAACCGAGCGCTCGGGCCGATACAAGTTCCACTACCTCGACACCACGCCGCTCAACGAGATCGCGGAGCGCTGGCCGCTGCCGCGGAAGGAGTAGGACCGATGAAGATCGTGACCACCAGCGTCCTGGTCGACGACCAGGCCAAGGCACTGGCCTTCTACACCGATGTCCTTGGCTTCGTGAAGAAGACCGACATCCCCACCGGCGACGCCCGGTGGCTGACCGTCGTCTCGCCCGACGCGCCCGATGGCGTCGAGCTCCTCCTCGAGCCCGATGCGCCACCCGGCGGCTCGGCCGTTCAAGGAGGCGCTGGTGGCGGACGGCATCCCGTACACGTCCTTCGCCGTCGACGACGTCCAGGCCGAGTTCGATCGGCTCAGTGGCCTCGGCGTCGCAGTTCACCCAGCCGCCGACGGAGATGGGCCCGGTGACGACCGCGGTCTTCGACGACACCTGCGGCAACCTCATCCAGATCGCCGCGATGCAGCCGGCCTAGCGCTTCAGCATCTACCGGGTCACCAGCTGGACGGGGACCTGGCCGTCCAGCTCGGGCGTCAGGATGTGCACCTCGATCACGGGCTCCTCCAACTTACCTTCGATCTCGTCGATGTAATCGCGAAGCGCTCCCTCTTGATCGTTCAGCAGGCGGCTCTCGACCGCGTACACCTTTGCCTCGTAGTCGTTGGCGTTGAGGTGGTCGCAAGCCGCCTGATCGGGTTCGTCCTTGTGATCGTCGTCTGGGTGGCGAACCGAGAAGACGAACGCTCCACCGTCGGCGAGATAGGTGCGGCCCGCTGACCGGAGATTCCACTTCACGAGGTGGCTGAGGATGCCGACGACGCTTTCCTCGCCGGTCCTCGAGCCGTCGTGGCGCGCTTTCAGTCTCGAGAGTCGAACCTGCTGGTGCATCAGGACTTCCTCCAAGCGCCCGGCGCGAGAACGTTCGCGCGTGCCGGTGTCGCTCGATCCTACGACCGCCCGCAAGGGACGAAGAAGGTGGCTTCGGCCGCGGCTAAGCCGGGCGGCGGATCGCGGCGCTGAGGCCGAACAGCTGCGGGTCGGCCATGAGGGCGGCGGCGGTTCGCTCGCCCAGGGTCGCGAGGGATGCGGTCAGGGCGGCACGCGGCGTCGCACCGATGCCGACCTCCGGCTCGCCGCCGAACTCGGCCACCGCGAGCCACCGGCCGTCGAGCTGCCGCAGGCGAACGGCGACCTCGATGCCCAGCTCGGCCGAGCCGAGTCGGGCGTTCACGCTGATGAGTCGAGGCTGCTGATCCATGCGCCGATCTTGACCTCGGACCGTGACAGCTCTTCGGTCGCGATGGGGTAGGGTGCGAGCGCATGAACGCATCGGTCCTTCGGTGGGCGCTCCTGGCGTCCGGCGCGGTCGTGGTCATCCTGGGCGTCGCGCTCGCGGTCGTGAGCGTCGCCGCCGGCAACGACGATCTCTGGCAGCAGATCCTCGGCGGGATCGTCGTCGTGGGGCTCGTCGAGGCCGTCCTCCGCAACCGATGGACGACGGCATGGCTCGGCCTGGAGGACGTCGAGCGAAGCGCGCGGCGCGCGGAGGCGGTGTGGCGCATCCAGCGGCGACCGCCGATCGACCGGCGGCTCCTGAGCCTGAGCACGGTGTTCTCATTGATCGGCCTCGCCGGCATCGGGGTCGCGATCGGTGTCAGCGTCATCGACGAGGATGCGACGATGACTCTCCTCGGCTCTATCGGCAGAGTGGTCGGCGGGCTGGGGATCGCGGCGTCCAGCGCCGCCTTCGCCGCGCTCGTGGCGCGCAA
Source organism: uncultured Chloroflexia bacterium (assembly GCA_963844415.1). GTDB lineage: Bacteria > Chloroflexota > Limnocylindria > QHBO01 > QHBO01 > JACDBZ01. The sequence continues at coordinate 205,480 of CAWJOA010000008.1, read as the reverse complement.
TCCCGAGCTCGAGCCGCCGCCGTCCGCGAGGCGCCCCGGCTGAGCGTCATCACGCCTGACGCGAGGGGTCCCGGTCCTCCATCTCCCAGGCGTGATCCATCACGTGGTGCGCGGTCCGCCGGATGAGGAACTGGATCGGCCAGGTGCGCGCCGGCTTGCCATCGGCGTTGTAGGCGCGTAGGGCATCGAGATAGTCGGACCGATGCGCCGCAAGGCCACCCGGCGTGAGCACCACCTCGCGCGGCGTCCGCACCTCGATCTTGCGCGAGAACTGCTCCGGCTCGTTGGCGATCGTGTGGCGGATGATCTCCTCGCGCGTCCGGCCGCCGCCGCGCGCACCCGGAGCCAGCTCCGCTGAGACTCGCTCGGCGGTGTCGTCGAAGTAGGCCCAGGTGGCCTGCAGCAGGTCGAGCCGGCGTTCGAGGTCCTTCGCCGTGAGCACTGCGCGCTCGGTCTCCGACGGCACGTGGGCGATGCCCCAGAAGTCCGTGGAGCTCGAGCCCGGCACCCGCTCGATGACGTCGACGGTGCGCTGGCGTCTGAACTGATCGGTCAAGCCCGCCCGTTCGGCGGCGCCGGCGTAGCGGGGTAGGTAGCGCTCGAGCTTGGCGACCGCGTCCTCCTCCGAGGTGCCCCATCGGTCCAGGCCGGGCCACTCGTAGGCAGCCGCGACGACCTTGCGCTTCCTGCCGATCTCGAGGATCACCCGCAGCTGGCCGGCCATGCGGACAGCCTAATGTGGATTGGCCGGCCCGTACGGATCGAAGCGGGTCAGGAACGCGGCGTCGCTTTCCGCGAGGCGCCGCTGGACCCGGACCCAATAGTCATCGCGCTCGTCCGGCTCGCGGATGGCGCGGCGATCGAAGGGACGATGGCTGCGCAGCCACACGACGATGCCGGATGTCTGGCGTCGCTTGCGGAGGGCCGCAAGCTCCAGTTCAAGCTCAAGCTCGGTCATGACCGTTCGAGTCTGGTTCGCTGCGCCGGCTGTCGGTATCCCACCTCCGCCGAACGGTGACCGGTACCTTCTGTCAGCCAGGTGTGCCTCGTCGGCCGCGTTCGCGACTGTCACTGGCTATATCAATACCGATATATCGCGCACGAGCCTCCGAACCACCTCGCGAGCCGCCCGCCGCCTTGACGGTCCCGGCCGGAGTTCAATATGCTGGGCCCATGTCCAACAATGCGGGACACGCTGCTGGGACTGATTCGAGCGGTCTGCCGTTGTCGGACGTGAGGGTCCTCGAGCTGGGAACCCTGATTGCGGGGCCCTTCGCCGGTCGCATGTTCGCGGACTTCGGCGCCGAAGTGATCAAGGTCGAGCACCCGGAGCGTGGCGACCCCCTCCGGAAATGGGGGCTGACGTGGGACGGCACCGACTCGTTGTGGCACCTCGTCCAGTCGCGCGGCAAGCAATCGGTCGCGGCGGACCTCCACGATCTGGCCGGCCAGGCGTTCGTTCGGCAGCTCGCGGGCGAGAGCGACATCCTCATCGAGAACTTCCGTCCCGGCCGGCTCGAGGGTTGGAATCTCGATCCCGAGGCCCTCATCGCCGCGAACCCACGGCTGATCGTCGTCCGAATCTCCGGGTACGGTCAGACTGGACCGATGCACGATCAGCCCGCATTCGGGACGATCGCCGAGGCGGCCGGCGGCCTTCGCTACATCACCGGCGAGCCGGATCGCGCGCCCGGCCGCGTGGGCCTCAGCCTCGGAGACTCGATCGCCTCGCTGCACGCCGTGATCGGCTCGCTGATCGCCCTGCACGAACGAGCGTCCTCGGGGCGGGGCCAGGTCGTCGACGTCGCGCTGACCGAGTCCCTCTTCTCGATGCTGGAGGGCATCCTCCCGGAGTACTCGTACTTCGGCGCCGTCCGCAAGCGGACCGGGAACATCGCGCACAACTCGGCTCCGACGAACGCGTACCCGTGCGCCGGCGGATCGTTCGTCTGCATCGCCGCGAACTCGACCGGCCTGTTCCAGACCCTGTTCGGGGTCATCGGGCGCGACGACCTCGCCACCGATCCGGAGCTCGCGACGAACGAGGGAAGGGTCGCTCGCGCCGGCGAGCTGGACGACGCGATCGAGGCGTGGACGGTGACGCGGACGCCGGACGACGTGGTTGCCACCCTCCGCGAGCAGCGCGTCCCGGTCAGCCGCATCAACAGCATCGCGGAGATCGTCGAGGACCGGCAGTTCCGCGAGCGGGAGATGGCGGTCGAGGTCATGGATGGGCGCCTCGAGCGGCCGCTCCTCGTCCCGGGAGTCGTCCCGAAGCTGTCCCGCACACCCGGGCGCGTTCCGCCACTCGCCCAGCCGCTCGGCGCGGCGACCGAGGCTGTTCGTCGACGGGTTGCGCAGCGCGGGTCGCCCGTGACCGATCCGCTCGGCTCGCACTCGTCCGACTAGGCATCGGCATGGGGACGGTCCCGACGTTCAACGGGCCGGTCGACGCGGAAGCGCTCGGCATGACCCTGATCCACGAGCATCTCTTCGTCCGCAATCCCGAGCTGGAGACGAACCTTCCCGACCCGGAGTGGGATCCCGGCCGCGCCGTCGACATCGCCGTCGAGGGGCTCGTCGCGCTCCATGCGCTCGGCGTGCAGACGATCGTCGACCTCACCGTGCCTGGGCTTGGCCGTGACGTCGGCCTCGTGGCCGAGGTCGCCGACCGCGTGCCGGTCAACATCGTCGCCGCCACCGGCTGGTACACCGCGAACGTCCTGCCGACGTACTTTGCGTTCCACGGGCCGGGCCGCCTGATCGATCGCCCCGATCCGCTGGTCGACCTGTTCACGCGCGACATCCGCGAGGGCATCGCAGGCACGCCCGTGCGTGCCGGCATGCTGAAGGTCATGGCCGATGCGGACGGGATCACCCCCGACGTCGCCCGTGTCATGGCCGCGGCCGCGGTGACGCATGGCGAGACCGGGGTCCCGATCACCACCCACTCGCACCCTGCATCCCGGAACGGGCTGGCGCAGCAGGCGTTCCTGACCGAGCATGGCGTGGCGCCGGAGCGGATCGTCATCGGTCACTCGGGTGACACCGACGACCTCGCCTACCTGCGTGAGCTGATGGACAACGGCTCGACGATCGGGCTGGATCGGTTCGGCATGGAGCACGTGTTTCCGGACGATCGGCGCGTTGCGACGGTCATCGCGCTCGTCGATCAGGGCTATGCAGACCGCATCGTCCTGTCCCACGATGCTGCGTTCTACAGCCACGTGACGCCACCGTCCTGGCGGGCGCAATTCGCGCCACGCTGGCGGATGGACACGATTCCACTCCACGTGCTCCCCATGCTCCGCGCAGCGGGCATCACGAACGAGGTGATCGACCAGATGATCGTCCACAATCCGCGCCGGCTCCTGGATGCGGGATCGTGAAGGCCGCGCTGCTCGTCCGACCGGGCGAGATCGTGATCGACGAGGTTCCCGAGCCGGCGCTCGGTCCGGACGACGTGATGATCGCCGTCGGCGGGGTCGGGCTGTGCGGCTCGGATCTGAGCGTCTTCAGCGGCACGTGGGCGTCGCCGGCATCCCCCTGGATCATGGGCCACGAGGCGTTCGGGACGATCGAGGCCGTCGGCGAGCGGGTGCCGCCCGGGCGGGTGGGGGAGACGGTGGTCGTGGAGCCGAACGTCGCCTGCTTGACGTGTGAGCAGTGCGGGCGCGGGCGAACCTCGGCCTGCGTCCGCCGCCAGTCGGTCGGCATGAGTCGCCAGGGCGCGTTGGCCGAACGGCTGGTCGTCCCATCCTCCTTCGCATGGGCGATGGCCGGCATGGCGCCGGAGACCCTCGTGTGCGTCGAGCCGACGGCCGTGGTCCTCACCGCGCTGCGCCGCCTCGAGGCGCCGCTGCCCGCATCGGCGCTCGTGGTGGGCGTCGGTGCGCAGGGGCTGCTGATGACCCTTGCGCTCGTGGGCCGTGGCGTCGAGGTGCACGCGCACGACGTCAACCCGGATCGGGTCGCCCTCGCGGAACGGCTCGGAGCCCGCATCGCCGCGGAGGCGGCGCGAGCCCTTCGACCTCGTGATCGACACGGTCGGGTCCCCGGCATCGGTCGCGTGGGCCTTCGATCGCCTGGCGGTGGCTGGAACGCTGCTCTTCCTGGGCCTCGACGGGCGACCACTCGAGATCACCGCGCAGTCGATCGTCCGCCGGCAGGCCGTGCTGCGCGGCTCCCTGACCTACGACCACCCGGGCGACTTCGCGACCACGATCGAGCTCATCGCCGATGGCAGCGTCGCGCCCGGGGTCGTCGTGACCGATCGGTATCCGTTGGACCGAGTCCAGGAGGCCTTCGAGCGCGCTCCGCGGGCGGCCGGCAAGACCTGGGTCAGCGTCGGGGACTGACGTCCGAAATCTTGACCCGATGGATACTCGTCCCGTATCATAGGCTGGTGTCCAGATATACGGAACGCTATCCGCAGCGGGCACAGCGGTCGGCCCCTGGCTTAACCCGCCAGCTCGGTGCATTCGGTGGGTAAGGGAGCACTGAAGGGAGTGATCATGATCAGGCGATCCCGGGTCTTCGCCCCTGCGTTGGGCTTGCTTCTCGTACTGGCGGCCTGCGGCGACGCTGGCAGCAGCGGCGACCCTGGCAGCAGCGGCGAGCCGGCGGATGGCGACGCAGAGTTCGACCTCACGCTGGCACACAGCTACCAGGACGGTCAGCCGCAGGTGGACTGCGGAGCGAACGTGATCCGCGACGAGGTCGAGGCTGCCGGAGTGGGCGTCAACGTCGAGATCTTCGGTGCCAGCCAGCTCGGCCCTGACGCCGATCGGATTCAGTCGGTGATCGCCGGCGACATCGACATCGACATCCAGGGCGCATCGGCTCTCGCGGCCGTCTATGAGCCGATGAGCGCGGTGGATGGTGCGTTCGTGTTCGACGACAGCGACCACATGTATCGGTTCTTCACCGATCCGGCCTCCGATGAGCTGAAGCAGGGCTTCGAGGACGCGACCGGCGTCCACATCCTCGGAGCGTGGAACACCGGAGCCCGCCAGTTCACCGCAAACGTTCCGATCCGAACGCCGGATGACCTGGAAGGGCTGCGGATGCGGTTCCCGCCCACGCCCCAGTTCCTCATGAACGCCGAGGCCATGGGCGCCGAGCCCGTGGAGGTTGCGTTCGAGGAGCTGTACCTCGCCCTCCAGCAGGGGACCGTGGATGGCCAGGAGAACCCGATCACGAACATCGACGCCATCAACCTGGTCGAGGTGCAGGACGTCATCAGCCTGTCCAGCCACCAGCTCAGCTCCAACCTGGTGATCATCGGCGGGGTCTGGAACGAGATGAGCACCGAGCAGCAGGAGGCCCTGACGGCCGCGGTCGAGTCGGCCATGACCCAGGAGCCGGAATGTGCGGCGACCGCCGAGGAGGAGATCCTCGCCGGGTGGGAGGCGGATGGCGCGATCGAGATCGTCGATGACGTCGATCGCGACGCCTTCCGCGAGCTGGCCGAACCGTATCTCCGTGACAACTTCACGGAAGAGCAGGTGGCCGTTCTCGACGCCATTCGATCGGTCGCGGGCGAGTAGCGCCTCTCCACCCCCGGTGCCCGTCCTCCAGGGCACCGGGGGACCTATCCTCAGCCTGACGTCGGGGGGTTGGCCAACCATGGCCGGAGGATGGCTCCTGCATGGCCCGTGAGCATGACCCGGTGACTGATAGCGACGTGCTCTCCGACGCGGATCGGCCCCCGTCGGAGACCGAGAGCCTGGGTGGTGAGGCGAACCCGGAGCTCCTCCCACGCCGGGAACCGTGGCGCACGATCTTCCATGGGATCGGCATCGGCGAGCAGGTGGTCGGCTCACTGCTCATGCTCGCGATCCTCGTCCTCGTGCTGTCCCAGGTCGCGCAGCGCTACCTTCCGGGATCGTTCCCGTGGACCGGCGAGCTCGCCCGCCTGGCCCTGGTATGGGCGACGTTCGTGATGGCCGGGTACCTCGCGGCGTTCGATCGGCACATCGCGATCCATGTCATCGACTTCGTCCTCAAGGGGCGTGCCCTCGCCAGCGTCAAGCTGTTCGTCAATGTCGTCGTGCTCGTGACGTGCGTCGTCATGGTGTACGCCACCTACCAACTTCTGGATGCGGACGTCGGCCAGGTCACGGCCGCTGCACAGATCCCGCTCCTCATCGTGAACGCCGTGCCCATCATCGGGCTTGCGCTCACGGCCCTCCGTGCCGTCCTCGGCATCGTGGTGGTCGACATCCCGGCGCTGATGGGCCGGGAGGCGTCCGCATGAGCCTTCCGCTGCTGCTCTCGGCGATCCTGGCCCTGTTTCTCCTCCGGGTCCCGATGGCCTTCGCGATCCTCGGGCCGTCGATGGCCTACCTGCTGGTCGAGGGCTACACCCTCCACCTCGGCGTCCGGCTCGTCATGCAGGGGATCAACAGCTGGCCGCTGCTCGCCGTCCCGCTGTTCATCCTCGTTGGCATCGTGGCGACCCGCACGGAGATCGCGGACCGCCTCTACGACGCCGCATTGCTGCTGCTCGGTCCGCTGCGGGCCGGGCTCGCGTACGTGAACATCGCGGTCAGCCTGGGGTTCTCGTGGATGAGTGGCGCTGCGCTGGCCGATGCCGCGGGCATCGGCTCCATCGAGGTCGGCCACATGCGAAAGAACGGGTATCCGGCCGAGTTCGCTGTCGGCCTGAGCGCAAGCTCGGCGCTGATCAGCCCGATCATGCCGCCGAGCATCCCGGCCGTCGTGTACGCGTCGGTCGCGGCGGTCTCCACCGGGGCGCTGTTCGTCGCCGCCGTCATCCCCGCGCTGCTCATGACCCTCGCGTTGGTGGTGACGGTCTTCCTGTGGTCGCGGCGCCGCCCCGACCTCGTCGGCCAGCCGTACAACGGCGCCGCGGTGCGACGCGCCGTCGTCCGTGCGATCCCACCGCTGGGCGCTCCGGTCATCATCCTCGGGGGCATCCTCGGTGGCTTCTTCACCCCGACGGAGGCCGCAGGAGTCGGCGCGCTCTATATGCTGCTGCTGGCGTTCTCGTACCGGACGATGGGGCTGCGGGACGTTGCGATCATCTTCCGCGACACGGGCGTGATCAGCGCGCAGATCATGCTCATCATCGGGGCCTCCACCCTGCTGAGCTGGATCCTGGCGCGCGAGCAGGTCCCGCAGACCATCGCGCAGAGCCTGCTCGGCCTGACCGACAACCCGGCGGTATTCCTGCTCATCGTCAACGTCGTGCTCCTCGCGTGTGGGATGCTCCTCGAGCCGACCTCGGCGCTGCTGATCATCACGCCGATCCTGCTTCCGATCGCGATCCAATACGGGGTAGACCCGGTGCAACTCGGCTCGATCATGATCTTCAACCTGATGATCGGCCTGCTGACGCCCCCGATGGGCGGCGTCGTCTTCGTGCTCAGCTCGGTGACCGGCATTCCCGTCGAGCGCGTCTTCCGCGGAGCCGCCTTCTACCTCCCGGCGATGATCGTCGTGCTCCTCCTCATCACGTATGTTCCGGCCCTGACGTTGTGGCTGCCCGAGGTCCTCGGGCTGTGATCGGGGTGTCCTGACATGTCGGTCCTCGAAAAGGCCAGCGACCTGATCGACTGCCTGGGCCGTGCCGGCGAGCCGGTGACGCTGGCGTACGTCCGCGCGGCCCTCGGCATGCCGAAGTCGTCGACGCACCGCCTCCTCGGCGAGCTGGCGACGCTGGGCATCGTCCGCCGGACCGAGGACGGGCGATACTCGCTGGGGCCCCGGCTCCTGTACTGGGGCGAGGCGGCCGCGGACACGTTCGATCTGCGGGCGGTCGCCGATCAGCCGATGCGGCGCCTCCGCGACGAGGTCGGCGAGAGCGTTCACCTGTACGTGCGCGAGCACGACACCCGGATCTGCATCGCCGCCGTCGAGGGTCGGCACGAGCTGCGCCCGTTCATTCAGCTCGGGCGGCCCCTCCCGCTGCGGGTCGGCGCCGCCGGGAAGCTGCTCCTGGCGTTTGCGGATCGCGACGTCCAGCAGCTCGAGGTGAGCCGCGCACTCGAGGAGGCGGAAGCGATGCCGAACGCGCCCGGCCCGCGGCTCGGGGAGCAGCTTGAGCAGATTCGGGCGGAACGCTGGGCAACGTCGATCGGCGAGCGCGAAGAGGGTGTTTCAGCAGCCGCGACGCCGATCGTCGATTCACGCGACCGCGTCGTGGCAGCGCTCTCCATCTCGGCTCCGACGACCCGTCTCGGGGAGGAGCGATTCGGCCAGATCCGTCGACCGCTCGCGAACGGCGCCGAGGAAGTCAGCGCCCTCCTGAAGCGCGGCTGACTGATCGCAGCGATCGGTCCGGCGGCGCGGGCCGCACGTCGGCCGCATCGGTCCAGCCCAGCGCCCGGCTGACTTCTTCGGCAGCCAGCGCCAGCACCGGTCGCAGGGTCAGGAGGCGCTCGGCGGTCAGGCGGGCGGTCGGCCCGGACACGGCGAGCGCGGCATCGACCGCTCCGGACTGCCCCCGGATGGGGACCGCTCCGGCCGCCAATCCCTCCTCGCGCTCACCGAACGACACGGCCCATCCGGTGGCTCGGATCTCGTCGAGCTGGACCGTCAGCTCGTCGAGCGTCGGCGCCCGCGGGGTGAGCGGCTCCCTCGCGACGCGGCGGAGCTCCTGTGCCTGGGTCGTGGCATCGGCAAAGGCGAGGAGCAGCTTGCCGGAAGCGCCGACCGAGAGCGGGAGTGGCTTGCCGACCTCGGTGAAGTGGCGGAGCTCGTAGTTGCCCTCGACCGCCGACACGCACACGCGGCGATCCCGCTGGCGGACGTAGAGGTGGACGCTCTCGCCGATGGCGTCACGCAGTCGCAGCATGCCCGGATGTGCGATCCGAACGATGTCGCTGGTGCCGTTCGCCGCTCCGCCCCACCTGGCCAGGCGAGGACCGGGCACGTACTTCGCCGTGCCGACGCGGAACAGCAGGCCCAGCTGCACGAGCTCCGACAGCAGACGATGGGTCGATGAGCGCGGCTGTCCGAGTCGCTGGGCGATGGATGTCAGCGTGGCGGCATCCGGCGCCTCGGCGACGACGTCGAGGATCTGGGTGGCCTTCTCGAGGACCGACATCAGTCCGCCGGCGTTCCATAGAACTCACCGAACAGCTCTTCCTCGGACGGTCGGTCCTCGGTGATCGGGCGGCTGACCCACGTCACGTTCATGTAGTGCTTGAGGTGAATGTTCTCCGACGTGATGTTGCCGCCCCAGGTCCCGCAGCCGAGGCTCGAGGTCATCGGCATGCCGTTCGAGAACGAGCCGGCATTCGCCTTCGACTGCGGCTGGCGAACCATGATCCGGCTGACGGGCGCCAGGCGGGCGAGGCGGTCGATGTGATCGTCATCGAACGAGTAGATGCCGCACGAGTGGCCCTTGCCGCCGACCTCGTAGATCGCCGAGACCTTCTCGAGGGCCTCGTCGAAGCCCGAGTAGCGGAACATCGCCAGCACGACCCCGAGCTTTTCGGAGCTGAACCGATTGTGCGCGCCGATCTCGTCCTGCTCGACGATGAAGAAGCGCCGATCGGCCGAGACCTCGAAGCCCGCCTTCTCGGCAAGGGCCTGGGCCGAGATCGCGATCGTGTCGGCGGTGCGCCGGCCCTCGTCGTCCCACAGGACGCCTCGAAGGCGCTCGGTCTCCTCCGCGGTTCGTCAGGTGGCCGCCCTCGGCCACGAGGCCGTCTCGCAGCGCCTCGTAGATCGTCGCCTCGACCACCAGGTTGCCGTCTGCCGAGCAGCCCGAGCCGAAGTCGGAGGTCTTGCTGGTCCGGGTATTGCGTGCCGCCTCGGCGATGTCCGCGGTCTCGTCGATGACCATCGTCGAGTTGCCGGCACCGACCCCGTAGGCCGGTGTGCCCGAGCTGTAGGCGGCGTGGACCATGTCCCGACCGCCGGTCGCCTGGACGAGATCGGCCTCGGCCATGAGGTACTGCGCAGCGGGAATGCTGGGCCGCTCGATGCACTGGATCAGGTCCACGGGAGCGCCTTCGCGCGCGAGCGCGCGGCGCAGGATCTCGACCGTCTCCCGCGTCGTCCGCTTGCTCCGGGGGTGGGGCGAGAAGATGACGGCGTCCCGGCACTTGATGGCGAACAGCCCGACCCCTGGCGGCGTCAGCTCCGGATTCGTCGTCGGGACGAGCGATGCGATCAGCCCCACCGGCTTGGCGTACTTGACGATTCCCTTCTCCGGGAGCTCCTCGATCACCCCGATGCTCTTCTGGCGAAGGACGTCGCGCAGGATGCCCATCACCTTGAACCGCTTGCTGACGCGGCTCTCCGGGTCGCCGATGCCGCTCTCGTCGACCCCCATCTGCGCGAGCCGGGTGAAGGTCGTCTCGTTGGCGACCGCCCAGGCGAGCGCCTGACAGAGCCGATCGACCTGCTCCTGGGTCGCGCCCGCGAACTCCCGCAGGGCCGCGCGCCCACGAGTGACGAGCTCGTCGACGTGCGCGGTCTCCTCAGCGCTGATCGGTCGAATCGGCATCTGGCGTTTCCACTATTGCGAAGCGATAGCCCACTGTTCGGGAACGCTGCGAGCGTATGGCCGGCCCTTCGGGCTGTCAAGGCGCGCCACTTGACATCGTCGTTCGGGGACGACAAGGTTCCTGATAGCGGACTCGATAGTCCGGTATTCGGGATCCGGACGACGATCCTGAGCGACCATGGCCGCCGCAACGAGGTACGCATGCACCCCACGGTTGCCGACCATCTCGCCCGATTCCTGGCGGATCGCGGCGTCGAGATCGTCTTCGGGCTGTGCGGTCACACGAACATCTCGGCGCTTGCCGCGCTCGAGCGCCACGGAGGGGTGCGCTTCGTCACGGCTCGTCACGAAGGGGTCGCGGCCCATGCCGCAGATGGATACGCCCGCGCCTCCGGACGGCCCGGCGTCGTCCTGCTGCATGTCGGCCCCGGGATCACGAATGCGGCGACCGGCGTCGCGACGGCATCCTTCGACTCGGTACCGATGCTCGTGATCGCGGGCGACGTCCCGTCGTACTACGAAGGACGCGGTCCCCACCAGGAGTTCAACCTGCGACGCGACGCGGACCAGGTCTCCGTCTACGAGCCGTTCGTGAAGCGCGCGTGGCGCGTCCGCCGAGCCGACCAGGTCCCGCGCGTCCTCGCGCGTGCCTGGGACCTGGCGCTGGCCGGGCGGCCCGGGCCGGTGCTCGTCTCCGTCCCGATGGACATCCTCGCGGAGCCATTCGAGGCGCCGATCGTCCCGGCTTCGGTTGTCGAGCCGCCCACGATCTCCGCGGACGTCGCGAAGCGCATCGCCGACGAGCTTCGTTCGGCGCACCAGCCGGTGATCCTCGCCGGCGGTGGGACGCGTCGCGCGGCCGGCGAGGTCCGCGCGCTGGCCGAGCTCACCGGCGCTCCCGTCGCGCACACCTTGATGGGCACAGGAGTGCTGCCACCGGATCACCCGCAGCTGCTCGGGATGATCGGCTTCTGGGGCTCGCCGACCGCAAATCGTCTCGCCGGCCAGGCGGACCTCATGCTCGCGCTTGGGACTCGGTTCCCCGAGACGGACAGCAGCAGCTGGGAGCAGGGCGCAACGTTCGCGATTCCCCCGACCCGCCTCATCCAGGTCGACATCGACGCGCACGAGCCGGGCCGCAACTACCCCACGGCGATCGCGGTCACCGCGGACGCGACCATGGCGTTGCGCGCGATCGCCGACGCGTACGGCGAGCCGACCCCCGATCGGGGACTCGACTGGTCGAAGCTGCGCGACGAGCGCGAGGCATTCCTGGCTCCCAGCCGAGCCAACGCGACCTCCGACGAGTTCCCGCTCCTGCCCGAGCGCATCCTGGCCGACGTTCGCCGCGCGAGCTCCGATGCGATCCTGGTGACCGATGTCGGCTGGAACAAGAATGGCGTCGGCCAGCAGTACCCGGTCGACAGCCCCGACTCGTTCCTGACGCCGGGTGGCTTCTCGACGATGGGCTTCGGCCCCGCTGCAGTGCTCGGCGTCTGCGCGGCGAACATCGGACGCCCGGCAATCGCCCTCGTCGGTGACGGTGCGTTCGGCTCGAACCCGAGCGTCGTGGCGACGGCCGTGGAGATGGGGATCGCACCGGTCTGGGTCGTGATGAACAACGCAGCGTTCGGCACGATCGCCGGTCTCGAACGCAAGCACTACGGCACCGGCTTCGGCTGCGAGTTCGAGGTCGAGGGACGCCCGTACACGCCCGACTTCGCGGCGATCGCCCGTGCGTGCAACGCGGACGGCGTCTCGATCGAGCGCGCGGAGGACCTCGAACCCGCGCTGCGTGACGCGGTCGCATCCGGCCGTCCCACGGTCCTCGACGTCCCGATGCGCAACACCCCGGTGATGACGCCTGGCGAATGGGACATCGAGCGCATCTACCAGGTGGCGCAGTGACCGGTCGGCGCCGAACCCGCGTCCACGAGGGTGTCGCAGAGGGTCGAGCGCACCGGGCCGAGACCTGGTCGACGGCCCTCACGGCGACGACCGCCGAACGGGTGTTCGTGCGCGGCGTCGCCCTCGATGACGTGATCGGCCGCGAGTCGTTCCCGGCGACCCTGTTGCGACTGTGGCGCGGGGACAATGCAACCGAGGATGAGGCCAACGTCCTCGGCGCCTGCCTGGTTGCCTCGATCGATCACGGCCCGCTCTCCCCGTCGGCATTGGTCACCCGCACCATCGCCTCAACCCGTGCCACCGCCATGAGCGGGCTGGCCGGAGGGATCCTGTCCTTCGGCGAGCTCCACGGCGCCGTCGTGAGCCGTGCGATGCGCATCCTCGCCACGGCTCCGGCAGATGGCGACCTCGACGACTGGGCCGAACAGGTCTTCTCGCAGGAGCGGGCGGCGGGGCGCCGCATCCCGGGCGTCGGCCACCGCTGGCACCACAACGACCTGCGCGCGGAGCGCCTCCTCGAGGTGGCCGGAACGTCGTCGGACCGACGTGGCGAGCACGCCGTGCGCGCGCTGGCTGCCCGCGTCGGTCGCCACTCGGGGACGAACGTGCCGGTCAACATCGATGGCGCGCTCGCGGTTGCCCTCACCGGGCTGCGGCTCGACCCGGCCTACGGCGACTTCCTGTTTGCGATCGCGCGCAGCTTCGGGCTGGCGGCCCACTTCGTGGAGGAGCAGGCTCGCGAGCGACCGATGCGGACGATCGACCCGACGGCTGCGCAGTACGACGGAGTGATGGCACCCGGCATCGAACCGGTGGAGCGTTCCGAGTGAGGGTTCGGCTCATCTCCCCATTCCAGGACGCCGAGCAGATCTGGCTCGGTCTCGACGAGCCGGGACTGCGCCGGAAGGTCTTTCGCTTCGTGTCGCCGGACATCGGCTCCGAGCTCTTCATGGCGGGAATCACGATCTTCGAACCGGGCGAGTCGAGCTCGTATCACGTCCACGAGGACTCGGAAGAGATCAATCTCGTGCTCGAGGGTTCGGGCACCATGGTCTCGGAGGGAGAAACGGTCTCGTTCGGGCCAGGTCAAGCCATGTGGGTGCCCAAGGGAGTCCACCACCAGCATCACAATACCGGCACGGTGCCGCTGAAGCTTCTCTGGGTGTACACCCCTCAGGCCCCGTTGCCGAGCGGGTAGCGCGCGCCACGCATGTAACCCTTGACTTATATAAGTCATGGATGAATAATGGCGCGGTGCACGCGTTCGACATCCTCGGCGACCCGACCAGGCGCCGGATCCTCCAGCTGCTGGCCGATGGCGAGCTGAGCTCCGGCGAGATCACCGACGTGATCCGCGCCGAGTTCGGCATCTCCCAGCCGGCGGTGTCACAGCACCTGCGGGTCCTCCGCGAGAACGGGTTCGCGACCGCGCGGGTGGCCGGGGCACGGCGGCTCTACGTGGTGGAGGCATCTCCCTTGCGCGAGGTCGACGAGTGGCTGGATCGCTTCCGCACGATGTGGGACCAGCCGATGGACGCGCTGGCGACCGAGCTGGCTCGCGGACACCGCGACCGGCGCCTCGCCGAAGCCGCAGACGACCGAGACGAGATACGAGACAACCCAAAGGAGCAACGATGACACAGGGAGCATTCGTGATCGACATTCCGGCCCAGATCGGCGCCATCGAGCGCGACGTCCGCCGCACGCCACGCGAGGACGGCGGAGAGAACGTGACGGTCGTCGCTCGCCGGACCTATGCGGCCGACCTCGAGGACACGTGGTCGGCGTTGACCGATCCGTCGCGGATCGCCCGCTGGCTCATGCCGATCAGCGGCGACCTGCGGCTCGGCGGCAGCTTCCAGCTGGAGGGCAATGCCGGCGGCGACATCCTCGAGTGCGACCGGCCGAACCGCTTCCGCGTCACGTTCGGCGGCGAGACCAGCTTCCTCGAGGTCCGCCTCTCGCCGGACGGAGACGGCGCGACGACGCTCGAGCTCGAGCACACCGTGCCGATCGAGATGGCGCAGAGCGGCGCCGGCGCGATGTGGGTCGGCCCCGGCTGGGACGGCGCGATGCTGGGCCTTGACCTGCACCTCGGCGGCGAGATCACCGGTGATCCCGTGGCCGCCGCCAGCTCCCCCGAGGCGCTGGCGTTCAGCAAGGAGGCCGTGCAGAAGTGGGCCGATGCGGTCGAGGCTTCCGGCACCGCGACTCCCGAGCAGCTTGCCGAGGCCGTGCAGATGTCGATGGCCCAGTTCGCCCCAGCTACGGAGGAGTAGGGCCGGCCGACACCGGTGCAGGCTCGCGCGACATCGCGCCGCGTGTCGTTCCGCCGCTGAGCAGCGGATCGGCCCCATGCACCCGGCTCTGGAACGGTTGGTAGCATCGGTGAATGGCCCGATCCAAGGCCGATCCAGGCTCGCGCCCGGCGACGGTCGAAGACGTTCACGAGATCGCTCGGGCGCTGCCCGGTGTGACCCTGGGTGGCGCCCGTGGCCGCGGCCAGCCGACGGTCTACCAGGTCAGCCGCCGCAGCTTCCTCTTCTTCCGCAACCCCCGCCCGGACGCGATCGACCCCGACACCGGCGAGCGCTACACCGATGTCATCGTGTTCTGGGTCGACTCCGAGCTCGAGAAGGAAGCCATCCTGGCCGATACGTCCCTCCCCTTCTTCACGACGTCACACTTCGATGGCCACACGTCGGTCCTCGTGCGTGGCTCGCGCATCGGTGAGTTGTCCCGCGATGAGCTCGCCGGCTTCGTTGAGGGCGCCTGGCTGTCACGCGCCGGCCCGCGAGCCGTCGCCAAATGGACGCAGCAGCGCGGGTGAGCCTGGCATTGACGCCGGCCCGATACTGACCGGGCTGTCTACTCGAATGGAGGCGACGTGGACGTCCTGGTTCTGCGGTTGATCCATATCGGCGCGGGTGCGTTCTGGGTGGGCGCGGTCTTCACGTTCTTCCTGTTCGTCCAGCCCACGGGGATGGCGCTCGGGCCGGATGCGACGAAGTTCACCTACCACCTGATTCACCACCGACGGCTTCCGATCGGGATCCTGGGATCCGCGGTGGTCACGGTCCTCGCCGGCATCTGGCTGCTGATCATCACCTCGAACGGCCTCGATCCGGAGCTGCTGTTCAGCCCGTCACGCCTTGGCTTCACGGTGGGTGGCGTGGCGGCGATCTTGACGCTGGGAGTCGGCGCGCTCTACGTCTACCCGCGCACGCGGACCGTGGAGCGGACGATCGGCGCGGTCCTTACCGAGGGCCGGCCGCCCACGCCCGACGAGCAGCAGACGCTCGCGCGCGCATCACGCGAGTCCCGCGCCGCCGGGTGGATCGTCCTGGTCGGTCTGACGATCGCCGTGGTGGCCATGGCCACGGCCCGGTCCTGGAGCATTGTCATCGGGTAGCCCGACGTCAGTCCTGGCGCGTGTCCTGGAACGGGCGGAGCTCGATCGGCATTCCGACGACGGCGGACGTCTTCGTCGCCCACGCCTGGGCCGCCTCGGCGGTCGGCGCCTCAATGATGTAGAAGCCGCCGATCGCCTCCTTCGACTCGAGGAACGGCCCGTCAGTGACCTGGACCTCGCCGTTCGTGGCGTCGATGACCGCGGCGCTGTCCGGCTCGGTGAGCCGGCCGCTGAACACCAACGCGTCGGCGGCGCGCATGTCGGCCTCGAGGGCGTCGATGCGCGCGCCGTACTCCCGCATCTGCTCTTCCGACGGTGGCTCACGACGCTCACCCGAACCCATGTGGACGGCGAGCAGGTAGTGGGTCATCGGTTCCTCTCTCATTGATCCATGGCTGTACCGGGCTATACCACCACGACGAATGGGACTGCGCCACATCGACATGGGGTATCCATCGGGCCTTCACATTTCGTCGGCAATCGGTCGTGAGCATCTGGATGCACAGCGGCCCGAAGGGCGGGTCGCACCGAACCGAGGTGATCACGATGCACGCACGCTTCATCCAGCCAGGCCCGACGGAAGGCGACCGGGGGATCCGCGGAACGTTCTATCCGAGCGACGAGTCAGCGGGCGCCAGATCGATCGGTCCGGCGTTGGGCAAGATCGCGGTCGTCCTGGTTGCGATGGCGCTGGTCAGGACCGTCATCGGCCGCCACGGTCACGGCGACGGCGAATCGCGCCGGGGCAGGCGCCGGCGGATGATCGCCGAGCTGCATCGCGAGCTGCACGCCGAGGACGCATCGACGGTAGATGGTCCGGAGCGCTGACTCGCGTCAGCTGCTGATCTCGGACGCCGAAAAGGGTCGCTCCGGTTCAGGGCTGCGTACGGCCAGCCAGATGACCGGGATCGCCACGGTGCTCGTCGTCCAGGCCAGCGTGAACAGCGCCGGCACGCCGAACTGATCGGCGACCCAGGAGCCGATGCCGGGCCCGATGATCATCGCGATGCTGAACACCGTGGCCGACAGGATGCCCTGCGCGGTGGCCGCGGTCGCAGCAGGCGCGTGCCGCGAGACGAAGGTGACGCCGCCGACGAGGACCAGCGCGAAGGCGACGCCGTGGAGCGCCATCGTGGCCGCCGCCAGGAACGGGTCGTCGACGAGCGAGAGCGCCACCGCCCGCAGCGCGAAGACCGCTGCACCGATGACGAGCAGCCGCTCGGCGCCCACGCGCTTCGCGAGCCACGGGTAGGCGGCCATGATCGGGATCTCGACGGCCGCACCGATCGCCCACGCCGACCCGACCAGCTCGCCGGGCGCGCCGAGCTCGATGAGGTGGATCGAGAAGTACCAGTTGATCGCCATCGAGGCCGACCACACCAGCAGCACGGCGGGCAGGAAGCGGGCAAGCGGCGGATGGCGCAGCACGACGCCGATCGAGCTGAGGCGAGGCAGCCGCGGCGCGCCCGCGTCGCCGCGAAGGGGGAGCGACACGACGGCCAGCACGAGCAGCGCCGGGATGTAGACCGCGAACATGCTCGTGATGCCGGCACGCTCGACGAGCGCCCCGGTGAACGCGACGACCACGATGAACGCGGCGGAGCCCCAGGCGCGCACGCCGCCCGTATCGGTTCCGGTCGCTGCCGACCGTCTCGAGGGCCCGGGCGTCGAGGATCGGGGCGATCCCGGCGAACGCCATCGAGGCGACGGTCAGGGCGACGGCCATCGCGAAGACGCCGTCGACGAGGGCGAGCGCCGTCGCCGCCGCCGCGGTGATGAGCGCACCGACCGGGATCATGAGCCGCGAGCCCGCGAACCGGTCCGCCGCCGCGCCCCAGATCGGTGCCGAGACCAGCCCCGCGGCCGCGCCGAGCGCGGTGAACAGCCCGATCGTGCCGAGGTCGAGCCCGCGATCCTGGTAGAAGACCGCGAGATACGGGTACCAGGCGCCGACGGCGCCGAATGCCGCGACGTAGCTGAGGATCGCGGCGGTGCGCGGGCTGATCGGCATCAGCCCACGACTGCGAAGAGATGCCAGGCGTCCGGGATCCCCTTCAGGACGTGGCTGCCCCGATCGTCGAAGGTGATGCCCGAGCCCGCGACGAGGTCCCTGACGGTCGATGACACGAGCACCTCGCCGGGACCGGCCAGGGCGGCGATCCGGGAGCCGATGTGCACGCCCATCCCCGCAATGTCGTCCGGGAGGATCTCGATCTCCCCGGTGTGCAGTCCGGCCCGAACATCGACGCCGATGTCGCGAAGTGCGTCCCGGATGGCCAGCGCGGTTCGGATGGCTCGCGCCGGGCCGTCGAAGGTGGCGAGGAACCCGTCCCCGGTCGTCTTCACCTCGTGACCCACGCCGCGCTCCAGCTCGAAACGGGTCAGTCGATCGTGCTCCGCGAGCAGTTCGCGCCACCGATCGTCGCCGAGCTGGCCGGCTCGTGCGGTCGAGTCGATGATGTCGGTGAAGAGGACCGTCGAGAGGACGCGGGTCGGCTCTCGGACCGGTTTCGCACCGGTCACGAACTCCTGGATCTCCGCGACGACCGCATCGGCACCTTCGGCCCAGATCAAGCTGTCGGCACCGGGCAGCTCAAGGTAGCGCGCGTTCGGGACATGGTCGGCGATGTATCGGCCCATTGCGGCTGGGAGGTGTTCGGCTCCGGCGTGGTGCATGACGAGCGTCGGGATGCGGATCGTGGGCAGGACATCCCGCACGTCGGATTCGTAGATGAGGCGCAGCATCGCAGTGGCGACGCCAGGGCTGGCGGCGAGGCGCTCGTACTTGGCGAACGCCACGCGCAGCTGCGGATCGGAGGCCATGCTGCGCGCGAAGAGGTCGAGCATCAGCGCGCGGCCGTGACTCGCCTCGGTGAGCTGGAGGGCACGGTCCTTTTCCCCGACCGTCCCGCCGATCGGGTAGTCCGGCGCCGCGAGATACCTGGCGAAGCCGTCGACCACGACGAGTGACGAGAGCCGATCCGGGAACGCGGCGGCACAGACCAGCGCCATGATCGCGCCGCCGATGTTCGTCACCAGCGCGGCCCGCTCTGAGCCCACCTCGTCCATGACAGCGCGCAGGTCGTCGATCCACTCCTCGATCGTCGGCAGCTGATCGATTGGCACGGGATCCGAGAGGCCGATGCCGCGCTTGTCGAACATGATCAGGCGGCTGAACGTGCTCAAGCGGTGCCGGAACGCGGCGAGTGGCGGCACGTCCCACTGGCCGTCCATGTGGCTGAACCATTGGTCGGCCAGCACGAGGTCAACCGGTCCGTGACCGACGACCTGGTAGGCGATGTGTGCGCGGCCGGCACGGGCGTACCGCGTCTCGGGTGTCGGTGGCTTCACCTGCGCAGCATAAGCCGCGCCGACCGGATCTCAGGAGCCTCCGGCCGCTGCTCGGACCAGGCGGACGGCGTCGGCGACGCCGCCACTCCACGGCGGACCGTGGCCCGGCAGGACCCAGGTCACCCCGAGCCCCTCGATCTTCGCAAGCGACTCGAGGGCCTGCTCGGGCTCGAGCGTGAATGGGGCCGGCTGCGGCCCGGTCGCGCCGGTGAGGACGTGGCCGGTCGTCAGCGCGTCGCCGACGAAGACGGCGTCGACGGCCGGCACGTGGACGGCGATGCTTCCCGGTGTGTGGCCGGGGACGTGGATGATCCGCGGGCTGCCCGGCAGGTCGAGGGTCGCGCCATCGGTGACCGCCTGGACCTCGGTGACCCACGTGGTGCGCATGCCGCCCTTGCGCCCGGCGTACCACAGGAACCGCAGGAGAGGACCGATCTTCATCGGTCCACCCGAAGCGTTCGACTTGCGCTCTTCGCCGCGGGCGCGCGGCGCATCGGCCGTGTGGGCGAAGACGGGCACGCCGTGGTCGCGACGGAGGCGCTCGGCGAAGCCGACGTGATCGGTGTCGCCGTGGGTGAGGATGACGCCCCGGATGTCGCCGACGGATCGGCCCATGGCCGTGAGCTCAGACCGCAGGTCGCTCCACTGGCCGCTGACGCCGGCGTCGATCAGGGTGAGCCCGCCGTCCGCCTCGACGAGATAGGCCGCGACGATGTCGTTGCCGATGCGATGGAGGTTCTCGGCGCAGCTTCACCCCGCCATCGTAGCGACGCCCGCGGTCGGTGGCTCAGACCGCCAGGTCGCGGGTGCCCTCGGTCGCATCGGTCAGGCGGCGATGGTGGGGGATCGCCCGGCGCAGGCGGGCGATTCGGTACACGGCGGTCTCGCGCAGGTGCATGCGAGCGAACTGGGCGGATGGTCGGGTGGCCTCGGCGAGGCGCTCGCGCATCAGGTCCAGCTCCTCGTGCGCATCGTCCAGTCGCGCCTCGACCTCGCGTCGATGGCGGGCGAGGAGCATGACCTGCAGCACGGCGGCGACGAGGAGGGCGATGGTCGCCAGCGCTGCGAGGTCTCGTGCAGGTGCTTCCACGGATCGGCTCCCGGGCACGACTGTGGCGGGATGCCCGCGGGGCACGCGGTGGAACGCCACGATATGCCCCGTTGTCAAGATGCACCACTCGAGCCGCCTGTTCGCGGTCGACTCGGGGGCGTACCCTGCCGCCCATGAGCGACGGGTCCACCGGGCAGGCCATCGCGCAACCCTCGCCCCTCGTCGGCCGCGAACGCGACCTTCAGCGGCTCGTCGCCGCATACGAGGAGGCTGCAACCGGATCGCCGCGCGTCGTCCTGGTCGCCGGCGAGGCGGGGATCGGGAAGTCGCGGCTCGTGGCCGCGCTGGCCGACGTGGTCACCGACACCGGCGGGCGGGCGATGACCGGCGCCTGCCTCGACCTCGCCGACGGCGGGCTGCCCCTGCTCCCGCTGGCCGAGGCCCTCCGCGGCCTCGCCCGCACGACAGCATGGCCGGAGCTCGAGCAGATGCTCGGCCCGCTGCGCCCGCAGCTCGCCCGGCTCGTGCCGGCGCTCGGCGAGAACGATTCGGAGACCGATGAGCCTCTCGTCGCCGCCAGGATGGAGGAGGGCGTGCTGGCGATCCTCGGGCGGTTGGCGGCCGATCGGCCCACGCTGCTCGTCTTCGAGGACGTCCACTGGATCGACCGCGCGTCGCGCGATCTCGTCACGTTCCTCACGCGGAACCTCGCCACCGAGCCGATGCTCGTGGTCCTCACCTGTCGCACCGAGGACCTTCAGACCGATACGGACCGATGGCTCGCCGAGCTCGCGCGCCAGCCACGCGTGGAGCGGCTCGACCTCGGGCGGCTGGACCGCGATGGGGTCCGCGCCCAGATGACCGCGATCACCGGCTCGCAGCCGGACGCGCGGGTCGTGGATCGCACGTTTCGCCGCTCCGACGGCAACCCCTACTTCGTCGAGGAGCTCAGCGTCGCCGGCGAGGACCACCCGCCGACCACGCTCACCGCGTCCCTGACGGCGCGCCTGGCGGTCCTCTCGCCGGCGACCCGCGAGACGGTGCGGATCGTCGCGCTCGGCGGGCGGACGATCGACGAGAACCTGCTGGTGGCCGTGGCGGACCGCCCGGTGGCCGAGGTCCGCGACGCCCTCCACGAGGCGGTCGAGCGCCGGGTGCTGGCGATCGGCGATGACGGGCGAATCGGCTTCCGCCACGCGCTCGTGCGCGAGGTCGCCGAGGCAGAGCTGCTGGCCGGCGAGCGGCGCGATCTCCACGAGCGGCTGGCATCGGTCCTCGCCGAGCGCTCCGAGCTGGCCGAGCCGAGCCCGGCCGGGGCCGCCGCGGAGCTTGCTTTCCACTGGGAGGGCGCCGGGCGCCGGGACGAGGCGCTGGCCGCGGCGATCGAGGCCGGGGCCGCCGCCGCGCGCGTCGCGGCCTGGGCCGACGCCACGCTGCAGTACGAGCGCGCCCTGCGCCTGGCGGACACGGCGCGGCTCCCCGAGGACGTCGATCGGGTCGAGCTCCTGCGGCGAGCCGCGGAGGCGGCCGAGTTCGGCGGCGACCTGACGCGTGCGCAGGCGCTGGTCGACCGGGCGCTGGGCGAGGCCGAGGACAGCGGTGAGCGGGTCGCACTGCTGCACGCCCGCCACGGCTACCTGCGCTGGACGCAGGGCGACAACGACGGGTCGCTGGCCGCGTACGAGCGGGGCCTGGCCCTGCTGCCCGAGGACCCGCCGAGCGCCGCCCGTGCTCGCGTGCTCGGATCGCTCGCCGGCGCGCTCCTCGGGCTCGGACGCTACGACGAGGGCCGCCGGGCCGCGAACGACGGCGTCGCCACCGCCGAGGCGGCCGGCGCGAAGCCCGAGGAGGCGCGGGCGCGGAACGTCCTCGGCTCGATCCTCGTGGCGCTCGGCGAGGTCCCCGATGGCATCGCGCAGCTCGAGCAGTCCGCGGAGCTGGCGGCGGAGGCCGGGCCGTCTGACATGCGGGTCATCGGTCCGTACAACCTCGCCGTCAACCTCGCGATGGCGGGACGCCTGCGCGAGGCCCAGGACGCCGCCGCGCGAGGGGTCGAGGCGGCGCGAACCGAGGGGCTCCAGCGCCGCTACGGGATGGACCTCGCGGCACTCGAGGGCGACGTGCTGACCCGGCTCGGTCGCTGGGACGACGCCGCCGAGGTCATGGACGCCGCCCTGGCCCTCGATCCGGCGGGCCGCGGGACGATCTACCTCGCCACCGCCCGCGGCCGCCTCGACGGGCTGCGTGGCGACGTCGCCACCGCGCGCCGGTGGTTTGCCACCGCCGACGACCTCGCGCATGGTCAGATCGACGCCGACCTGGCGGGGTATCTCGCCCGTGCGCGCGCCGAGGCCGCGCTCGTGGAGGGTGACGCGCCCGCCGCGCTCGAGTTCGCACGGGATGGGCTCACTCCGCTCGAGGGCGCCGACGACCACTTCGTGCGCTCACCGCTGCTCGTGCTCGCCGTCCAGGCCGCGGCCGAGGTCGCCGAGGGCGCCCGCGCCGCGCAGGAGGTCTCCGGCGTCGCTGCGGCGGTCGAGCCGTACGTCACCGAGCTCGAGTCGCTCGCGGCGTCGGCACCGATGGTCGCCGCGCTCCGCGCCCATGCCCTGGCCGAGGCCAGCCGCCTGGCCGGCCAGTCGAGCCCCGATCTCTGGACCGATGCGGCCGACCGATTCGCCGAGATCCCCGATCCCTTCGGCGTCGCCTACGCCCGCTATCGGTCGGCGGAGGCGATCCTGCGGCGCGACGGCGTGAAGGCCGACGTCGGTGAGCTCCTGCGCGACGCCGCGGAGGAAGCGGCCGGGATCGGCGCGCTGCCGCTGTATCGGTCGATCGAGACGCTGGCGAGGCGGGCGCGCGTCTCGATGGAGCGGGCGGAGCCGGCTCGGCGCGAACCCGCGCCGGAACGAACGACCGCCGGGCTCTCGCCGCGCGAGATCGAGGTGCTCCGGCTCGTCGCCGACGGCCGGTCGAACGGCGAGATCGGCGAGGCGCTGTTCATCAGCCGCAAGACGGCCGGCGTGCACGTCACGCACATCCTCGACAAGCTCGGAGTCGCGAACCGCGTCGAGGCGGCGATGGCGGCGAGCCGGCTCGGCTTGCTGGAGGACCGCGCCGGGGAGGAGGGTTAGCCGGCCGACTTGACCCCGGCCGACGCGCGGGTCGTCAGCTGAACGGGGATGCTGTCGTCGGCCTCAGGCGTTCCGACGAAGATCTCGTACACCGGGCCGTCGCTGGCCTCGATCTTCTCGATGCAGCCGAGCAGCCCACCCGGCTCGTCGGCGACGGAGCAGTAGTGGGCCGGGACGGCCCGTGCCGCGTAGCCGTGCTTCTTGAGCATCGCGGCGACCTTCTCGTCGGACGAGTCGTCACCGTCCTCGTGGTGGACGGAGAAGACGAGCTCGCCTCCCCGGTCGAGGTCGCGGCCGCCGGCCGACCGCAGGTTCACCCCGCTCTCGACGAGGATCCGGAGCAGGTCGACGAGGCCGCCCTCGTCTGCCATGGCGCCGGGACCCCGGCTCGTCGACCCGGACTTCGTGGTCGATGTGCGGACCTGCTGGTGCATGGGGCAACCTCCTGAGGCGGGCGCGTGACTCGGGACACGCGTGCCCGTGCGGCCGATCGTACGACAGCGGGCAAGAGCAACGGCCCGGGAGTGGGCACCTCCCGGGCCGGCCCCCCTGGCGTCATCCCCTCCGTCACCTGGCAGCGCAGGTGAGTGCAGGCTCGGGCAGCTGACGCCAGTGAGTCTGCCGGCCCGGGAGTGGGTAGCCTCCCGGGCCGGCTCCTGACCGTCAGCTCGGGGTGCCGGTCAGGACGGGCTTGCTGGGAGTGAAGCCGGTCAGCAGGTTCCAGACGCGTCCCACGATCGACTGGTCGGCGGTGCGGGGCGGCCGGGACTCGGCGGCGAGCTTCTTGAGGCGGCGACGATCGGCGGCGTTCTGCTCGTCGGTCATGCGCCCGCGGGCGTACTCGTACATGAGGGCGGGGTGCATCGGTGGCCTCCTGGTCTCGGTTCGGGTTCGTCCCGAACTCACGGTGACCACGTTATTGGCGCCCGGATCGGCCGCCATCTGGCAGCTGCCTTATTCGCGGCAGCCGCGGTACCTCAAAGATCAGTCGGCGGCGTTGAGGATCGCGGCGGCAAGGTCCTGCGTCGGCTCGGTCGGGCCGGCGAAGAAGAGGAAGACGAGGTGGTCGGTGGTGCGTCCCCACGGTGCCAGCACGACCGATCGGCCCTCCGAGGTCAGCAGGTACGCCTCGCCATCGAGGCCACGCTCGGCGCCGGCCTGCAATGCGTCCTCCAGCCCGTCGATGACGCGGCCCAGGGAGTCGACCGCCTGCGTGTCATCGGTGCCCGGGAAGCCGAAGGCGATCATGGACACTTCCTCCTCGCCGCGCGAGGCGACGGCGGCCTGGACGATCGCCAGCTCGGCCGCGCCGGCCAGCGACTCTTCCGCGCCCTCCACGAAGCCGGGCACGATGCCGGGCTCCTCGCGATAGGCGAAGCCCTCGACGCCGGGGAACGCTCCGAGCCTCGAACCGACCGGGCCGGGAGTGGAGTCCGGCGGAATCGTGGCGTCGTCGGGTGCGGATGAGGTCGCCGCATCTCCGCACGCGACGAGGAGGATGGCGAGGAGCGCCGGTGCGACGCGCGCGGCAAGCAGGGTGCTGTGGTCTCGGGGCATCGCGACAGGGTAGCGAAGAACGGCCGATCTGGCCCGTTCAGGTCGGCGAGGCCGCAACCTCGGACGTTGTGCCGCTGCGTCCGGGCGAGAAGGCACCGATATACACCCCGAGCAGCATGATCGCGCCGCCGACGAGGAGGGCCGGCGTGAGCGGCTCGCCCCGGAGCAGCGCCGAGTACACGAGCGTCGGCAGCGGCTGGAGCAGGAGGATGTACGAGACGGCCGACGCGCTCCATCGGCCCAGCAGGAAGGCGTAGAGGCCGAAGACGGCGACCGAGCCTCCCAGCACGAGGAAGACCATCGCAGCCCAGGTGTCCGAATCGGTCGGGGCACGCCACGCATCGCCGACGACCGCCGACAGCACCAGCAGCCCGACGCTGCCCGCCAGCATCCCGACGGCGTTGCTGGCGACCGGATGTGCCCGCGGCGTGAGCTTGAGGATCACGCCCGACTCGGCCAGGAAGGCGCCGCCGGCGAGAACGGCGAGCATCGACAGCGGCGGGACGTTGGCCTCGATCCGGTCGTTGACGAGGAACGCGAGCCCGCCGAGCGCGATCAGTGCACCGATCAGCGGACGCGGGCTGAACCGCTCCAGGCCGTGCGCGATCGCCAGGCCGAGGGTGAGGAGGGGAACGAGGGCGATGATGATCTGCCCGGTCCCCGGCGGGGTCTCCTGGAAGCCCCAGAAGAGGCAGGTGAAGGCCGCGAAGAAGCCGAGCACGCCGTACAGCAGCGACCCGGCGAGCGCGCGCCCGTGCGGGATCGGGATGCGGAAGAGGAGCATCGCGAGCGCGAAGATCGCGCCGGCCGCGATGAATCGGACAGCGGCCGCCCACAACGGGTCCAGCTCGTCGACGACGATCGCGACCCCGACCGGGTTCCCGCCACCGATGAGCGCGATCGCGACGAAGATCGCGACGTTCAGTCGCTGGCCACTCACCCCGTCACGACCGCCCGGCCACCTCGTCGCGCGCCGCGGCAAAGCGCGGAATGCCGGCCTCGACCATCGCGTCCGAGGCGGTCAGGCTCACCCGGAACCAGCCGGGAACCTCGACGACGGTGCCGGGCAGGACGAGCACGCGATGGCGGGCAAGCACCTCGGCGAAGGCCACGTCGTCGTCGATCGGTGAGCGCGCCATCGTGTAGAACGTTCCCTCGGGCATCGATGCCTCGTAGCCCATGTCACGCAATGCCGGCACGAGCCGGTCCCGCCGTGCCTGGAGCGCACCGATGTCGATCGACAGTCCCTCGAGGTCCGCGAGCGCGTGCTGGAGCAGCGCGTTCGGGAACGCGTAGCCGGTCGCGAACTGGGAGATGAAGATCTCCTCGCGCAGCTCCCGGCGCTCGGGGCAGGTCGGCGGCAAGGCGAGATAGCCGATGCGCATGCCCGGGGCCAGCAGCTGCTTGCCGTACGAGTAGGTCACGACGGTGTGCGGGTAGAGCTCGGCCGGGCTTGGGACGTCGGCGCCATCGAAGGCGATGCGGTTGTACGGCTCGTCCGACAGGATCCAGATCGGATGACCGATGCGCTCGCTTGCATCGGTCAGTGCCGATGCGAGGGCGCTGAGCGACTCCCGCGGGAAGATGCGCCCGGTCGGGTTGTGCGGGCTGTTGACGAGGACCATGCGCGTGCGTGGCGTGATGGCGGCCGCGATGGCGTCGACGTCGAGGTCGAAGGCGGGCGGCGCCAGCCGGACGCGCACCGGCTCGCCGCCGGCGACGAGGATGAGCAGCTCGTAGAAGAACCACGGGGGCGACAGGAAGATCACCTCGTCGCCGGGCTTGACGAGGGTCCGCAGCGCCACGGCGATGGCCGCGAAGCCGCCGTTCGTCATCGCCACGTCGGCGGGATCCCAGTCGAGACCGGTCCGCGTCCGGAGCGACTCGGCGACGGTTCGCTGCGAGGCGGGCTCCGACAGCTTGTAGGCGAACCAGTCCTTGTCCTCCGGGTCGAGGTGGGCCCGCAGGGCCTCGACGTAGTTCGTCATCGGCATCTCCTGCGGGTTGCCGACCGCGAAGTTCGCGACGTCCGGGTTGCCGTTGAGCTGCGCGAAGTCGCCGCTGAAGAAGGAGAGGAAGGGAGCGACGCTCTGGCGCATGCGCTCGGCGGTTGGTGTGGCGGTCGTCATCGGCGGAGCATCCCACGCCGGCGTGGCCCGGACAATGCACGAATGTCGTAGTCCCGCGCCAACCTGAGGAGACCGAGATGGACGACCAACGAGCGATCGAGCGATACCGATGGGGTGGCGACTTCGGTGTCTGAGGACGGCTCATACGGCGAGGAGTTCGACCCCGCCGTCATCGCCGCCACCGTCGACCTCCTGGCCGATCTGGCCGGGGGCGGGCCGGCGCTGGAGCTCGGGATCGGGACCGGCCGGATCGCGTTGCCGCTGGCGGAGCGCGGCGTGGAGGTCCGGGGCATCGACCTGTCGGAGGCGGCGGTCGCCCAGCTGCGCGCGAAGCCGGGCGGCGAGCGGATCGACGTCACGATCGGCGACTTCTCGACAACGAGGGTCACCGGGTCCTTCGCACTGGCCTACCTCGTGTTCAACACGATCATGAACGTGACCACGCAGGAGGGCCAGGTCGCGTGCTTCCGCAACGCGGCCGCGAGCCTCGAGCCCGGCGGCCGGTTCCTCGTCGAGGTGATGATCCCGGAGCTGCGGCGGCTGCCGCCGGGCGAGCGGTTCGTGATCTTCGACTTCGGGGAGGCGCACTGGGGCGTGGACGAGTACGACCTCGTTGCCCAGGGCCTCGTCTCGCATCACTTCACGCTCGTCGACGGCAGCATCGAGCGCAGCTCGGGGCCGTTCCGCTACGTCTGGCCCGCGGAGCTCGACCTGATGGCCGAGATGGCTGGGATGCGCCTGCGCGATCGCTGGGCGGGCTGGAAGCGCGAGCCGTTCACCGCCGAGAGCCGCAAGCACATATCGGTCTGGGAGAAGCCGGCCTAGACGCTGACGACGACCTTTCCGCCGACGCCGCCGGACTCCAGGTAGCGGATGCCCTCGGGGATCTGGTCGAACCGATACGTCCGGTCGATGACCGGGCGGACCTTGCCGGCCTCGATGAGCTCCTTCAGGGTCATGAGGTCGTCCCGGTTGACGTCCGCGAGGAACGCGCCGGCTGGACGGCTGCCGAGACGCGAGGTGATGACCGCGCCGGCGATGCGCGCGATCGGCCCGATCCATTGGCCGGGCTGCGGCGCCACCATCACGATCCGGCCCTTCGGCGTCAGCACGCGGCGCATGGCCGACAGGCGCGCATTGCCGCCGACGTCCAGGATCAGGTCGTACCGACCGGCGCCGCGCGTGAAGTCGTCCCGGGTGTAGTCGACGACGTCGTCCGCCCCGATGCCGCGGGCCATCTCGACGTTCCTCGCGCTCGTCACGGCGGTGACGTGGGCGCCGAGCGCCTTGGCGATCTGGACGGCGAACGACCCCACGCCGCCGCCGGCACCGTTGATGAGGACCCGCTCGCCGGCCTCGAGCGCTCCCTTGTCCCTCAGCCCCTGGAGCGCGGTCATCCCCGCGGTCGGGACGGCCGCCGCCTCCTCGAAGGTGAGCCCGGCAGGCATCGGCACCATGTTCCTGCTGCTCACGTACTCGGCGAACGCGCCGTAGCGGGAGCCGTAGACCGCGTCGCCGGGCTTGACGTCGGTCCGGCCCGGGCCGACCTCCTCCGCGATGCCGGCGACGTCGAGGCCGAGCTGCTTCTCCTTCGGCGCGCGGAAGCCCTCGCTGAGGCGGGCAAGGTACGGCTTGCCGCGCATCATGTGCCAGTCGTGGGCGTTGAGCGAGGTCGCGCGGACGCGCACGAGGATGGCGTCATCGGCGCTGAGCTCGGGCTTGTCGACCTCCTCGAGCCGGAGGACGTCGGGAGATCCGTATCGGTGCTTGACGATCGCCTTCATCGGTCCTGTTCGTACGCTGTAAGACACGACGGACGATAATTCGTACACCGTAAGATGTCAACCCTCAGCGCTGCTTCAGGCCGATTGGCTCACCGGGAGGCGAACGGTGAACGTGGTGGTCTCCCCTTCCACGCTCGTGACCGCGATCTCGCCGCCGTGCTGCTCGACGATGTGCCTCGCGCCGGCCAGCCCGACGCCGGTGCCGCTGAATGATCCCGCCACGTTCGTCCCGCGGAAGTAGGTGTCGAAGACTCGATCGAGCTCGTCCGGCGGGATGCCCACGCCGCGGTTCGTGACAGCCAGGCGCGCCCATCGTTGACCGTCCTGGATCTCGGACCGAGTGCTGACCGCGATCTCCGTGTCGGCGGCGCTGTACTTCACCGCATTGGAGATCAGGTTGGTGACGACGCGGCCGATGCGGACGGCGTCCCACTGACCGATGAGGCTCTGACCCTTGGCCGCGAATGTGATCGTGCGCCCGGGGTGCATCTCGCCGTATTCGTCGATCGTCTGTCGCACGAGCCGGTCGAGATCGGTCTCGGCGACCCTGAGCTCCATTGGCTGGCCCATCCGCATGCTGGTCAGGTCCAGCAGCTCGTCGACGATGCGCACGAGGTTCACCGTGCTGACGTCGATCGACTGGAGCCCCTTGTCGATCTTCTCGATGTCGAGGACGCCATCGCGTTCGATGCCGCGGCGTAGCAGGTCGGTCCGGCCCTTGATGATCGCCATTGGCGTCCGCAGATCATGCGAGACGGCGGCGAGGAATTCATCGCGCTGCTGGTCGAGCTCGTGAAGCGGAGTGATGTCCTGGAACACCGCGACGCCACCGGCGCGAGCATCGGCTGCGTCGCTGAGCGGGACGCTGTTGACGAGGATCGGAACCTCGCGGCCGGTTACCGCGTTCTTCACCACCAGGCGCTCGCCGCGCACGATGTCCTCGCCAAGGATGGCTCGTGCCAGCGGCTGCTCCGCCGGCGGGCACGCGGACCCGTCGAGGCGCCGAACTTCGGGCATCTCGCTGTCCTCGAGCACGTTCGAGGGAATGCGCCCCAGGATCTCCGTCGCCGCCGCGTTGTGCAGATACACCGACCCGGTCGCATCGGCCAGCAGGATCCCCTCCGGCATGGCGTCGACGACCTGGCGCAGCCGGGCAAGGCCGGCCTCGGCTTCGGCGCGGGCCGCCTGCTCGCGGAAGTAGGCCTCCGCGCGGTTGTTTGCGACGATTGTGTTGAGCACGATGCCGACGCCGTCACCGAGCTGCTCGAGGAAGGCGAGTTGCGTCTCGGTAAACGCGTCGAAGGAGGCAAGCTCGATCACGGCCTGGACCTCGCCCTCGAAGAGCACCGGCTGCACGAGGACCGCGCGCGGCGTCGCCCTGCCGAGCGCGGACGTGATGGCGACGTAGTCCGACGGCACCTCTTCGACGATGATCCGTCGCTTCTCGCTGGCGGACTGGCCGACCAGCCCTTCGCCGAATTCGATGCGACCCGGGGGCGCCGGCGCCTGCTGACGCGCGTAGCTGGCGATGAGCCTGAGAACCGGAGCGTCGTCATCGCCGTTGCGGAGGTAGATGACGCCGCTCAGGATGCCGATCAGCGGCGCCAGCTCCGACAGGAGCTGCCGGCCGACCGTCCCGAGATCGCGCTGGCCCTGGAGCAGGCCCCCGAAGCGGGCGAGATTCGTCTTCAGCCACACCTGCTCCGCGTTCTCACGGGTCGTGTCGCGCAGGCGCCGGATCATCTCGTTGATGTCGTCCTTGAGGATCTCGACCTCGCCGCTGGCCGAGACCTGAACCGAACGCGAGAGGTCGCCGCGGGTCACGGCCGTCGCCACCTCGCCGATCGCCCGCACCTGGGTCGTCAGGTTCGCGGCGAGCAAGTTCACGCTGTCGGTGAGGTCCTTCCAGGTGCCGCCCACGCCGCGCACGTCGGCCTGGCCGCCGAGCTTGCCCTCGGTGCCGACCTCGCGCGCGACCCGGGTCACCTCGCTGGCGAACGCATTGAGCTGATCGACCATCGTATTGATCGTGTTCTTCAGCTCCAGGATCTCCCCCTGGACGTCGACGGTGATCTTCTTGCTCAGGTCGCCCTGCGCGACGGCGGTCGTGACCTCGGCGATGTTGCGCACCTGCCCGGTCAGGTTGCCGGCCATGAAGTTCACGCTGTCGGTGAGGTCCTTCCAGGTGCCGCCCACGCCGCGCACGTCGGCCTGGCCGCCGAGCTTGCCCTCGGTGCCGACCTCGCGCGCGACCCGGGTGACCTCGCTGGCGAGCGCGTTGAGCTGGTCGACCATCGTGTTGATCGTGTTCTTCTGCTCGAGGAACTCCCCGCGCACATCGACGGTGATCTTCCGGCTGAGGTCGCCCTCGGCCACGGCCTTCGTGACCTCGGCGATGTTCCGAGCTCGGTCGGTGATGTTGCTCGACATCGCGTTGATGTTGTCCGTGAGGTCCTTCCAGGTGCCAGCCACGCCGGGGACCTCGGCCTGACCGCCGAGCTTGCCCTCGGTGCCGACCTCGTGGGCGACACGAGTGACCTCGTTGGCGAGCATGTTGAGCTGGTCGACCATCGTGTTGATGGTGTTGCGCTGCTCGAGGAACTCCCCGCGCACATCGACGGTGATCTTCCGGCTCAGGTCGCCCTCGGCCACGGCCTTCGTGACTTCGGCGATGTTGCGCGCTCGGTCCGAGATGTTGCTCGACATCGCGTTGACGTTGTCGGTGAGGTCCTTCCACGTGCCGGCCACGCCGGGTACCTCGGCCTGGCCGCCGAGCTTGCCCTCGGTGCCGACCTCGTGGGCGACGCGAGTGACCTCGTTGGCGAGCACGCTGAGCTGGTCGACCATCGTGTTGACGAGCTCCGCCCAATGCCGGAACTCGCCCTGCAACGGCCGGCCGCTCAGGTCGACCGGCATGCGCTCCGAAAGGTCGCCGGCAGCGACCGCGCCGAGGACCCGGCTCATCTGGATGGCGGGCTCGGTCAGCTGCTCGATCAGGCCGTTCACCAGCTCGACGTTGCCGGCCCACCCGCCGCTGGCGCCGGGAATCGAGGCCCGCGTGCCCATCTGCCCCTGGCGGCCGACGAGACGATTCATGCGCCGCAGCTCGCGCGAGGTCCGCTGGCTAAGCTCGGCGACTTCGTTGAACGCTTCGGCGAGCTCGGCGGGCACTGACGCACCGTCCGACGGCAGGCGCACATCGAATTCACCGCGGCGAAGGGCGCGCAGCGCCGTCAGCAGCGGACTGCTCCCATCGAGAGCATCGGAAGCAGGCGGATCGGTCCGCTCGATGTCAGAGGCGTGTACGGCAGAAACGGTGGGTCACCCGGCTACAGCGCTTACCGACCGAGCGATCCCCCTCTGCAATCGGAGTGCCATCTGCGTCAGCCGTCGAGCGTCGTCTCGCCGATGTAGAGTCGCCAGGCAACCAATCGGAGGACTGACCGATGCGGTTCGGAGTGATTGCCGACAACCCGGTGGAGCGAATCGGACTCGCATCCGGCCTGGTCCCGACGCCGATGCTCGAGCCCTACGGCATGGCGTTCGCGCGGTCGCTGATGGTCGCGACGAAGGTCGGCGTGTTCGACTCCCTGGCCGATGGCCCGCGTGCGGCGCCGGCCTTGGCGGAACGGTGCCACCTCGATGCCCGGGCCACCGAAAAGCTGCTCAACCTGCTGGTAGGGATGCGATATCTGCGCCGATCCGCGGACGGGACCTACGCCCTGACGAAGTCGGCGCGCAAGTGGCTGGTCTCAGGCAGCGACTCATCGGTGCGCGACATGGTCCTCATGAAGTTCCTCGAGTGGGAATGGATCGAGGAGCTCGAAGGCTTCGTTCGCGACGGCAAGCCACTCGACGTCCACCGATCGATGAGTACCGACGACTGGGCGCTCTACCAGCGCGGGATGCGGGCCCAGTCGGGGGTGCTGGCCGGGTTCCTCGTGCGGCGGCTGCCGATGCCGGCCGGTGCGACGCGAATGCTGGATATCGGCGGCTCGCACGGTTACCTGTCGGTCGCTGTATGCCGCAAGTACCCCGAGCTGCGCGCCGAAGTGCTGGACCTGCCGGAGGCGGTCGAACAGGCCGCGCCGCTGCTGGCGGCGGAGGGGATGGGCGATCGCGTCGTGCACCGGACTGGCGATGCGCTCACCGAGGACCTCGGCAGCGAGACCTACGACCTCATCATGGTGTTCAGCCTCGTCCACCACTTCGACGCCGAGACGAATCGATCGTTGACCGCCCGCTGCGCGCGGGCGCTGCGGCCCGGCGGCCTGCTCGTGATCGGCGACCTGATGCGGCCCGAGTCGCCCAGCCGCGCAAACGCGATGGAGCTTTTCTACGACCTCTACTTCGCGCTCACCAGCCGATCGGGCCTATGGAGCTTCGAGGAGATGGCGGATTGGCAGCGCGCCGCCGGCCTCCATCCTCGGAAGCCGATCCGCCTCGTGCCCGGCTCGGGTCCGGGACTGCAGGTCGGGGAGCGCCCGGCTGCGGCTCCGACAGCAGGAAGCTGAGCCTGGAGAGGGCCAGGCTAGACCTCAACGGGAACTGGATAGACCTCGGTCGCCGGGTGACCGGCTCGCTCGTGAATGCGCTGGACCGCCTCGGCGCTCGGCGCCTCGGAGATGCACCACACCATGCCGGAGTCGGGGTCGCCCCAGGCACGCTGGAAGTCGACGCCTTCGTCGCCCTGGATATCGAGGTCGGCCTGGTGGGCCGCCTTGAGCGCTTCCGGGGTCACGCCATGCATCCCGTGATGGACGTCCATGTATTTGGGCACTGAGACCGCCTCCGCTCGTTCCAGCTCCGGCCGCTGAATCGCAGCCGCTGGCGCGAGTTGTACCGCACTCGACGGCCGGCGGCCAGCGGTTTCGTGACCCGCCGCGTACCTTGTAACTGAGATGAGACGCATCGGTCTCGTGGCCTTCGTGCTCGCGGTGGCAGTCTCAGCCTGCGCCGCTCCGGCCTCGCCATCCCCGACGCTCCCGATCGCAACCGCCACGCCCGAGCCGTCGGCGAGCGCCGCCGTTGAACCGACCGCGACCGTCAGTCCGTCGCCGTCGCCGACGCCCGCTGAGCCGACGTTCGCAGTCGCGACGTTTGCGCTGCCCGCAGGCTCCGGACCGCACGACGTCGCCCCGGCCACCGATGGCGGCGTCTGGTACACCGCACAGGACAGCGGCAAGCTCGGTTGGCTTGATCCGGATTCCGGCGAGGTACGTGAGGTCCCGCTCGGGGCTGGCTCTCGGCCACACGGCGTGATCGTCGGGCCGGACGGCGCGCCATGGATCACCGATGGCGGCCTCAACGCGATCGTCCGCGTCGATCCCGAATCGGAAGAGGTGGACGTCTACCCGCTGCCGGCATCGGCGCCCGACGCCAACCTGAACACGGCCGCTTTCGATGGCGATGGCGTGCTGTGGTTCACCGGACAGGCCGGCTGGTACGGCCGCCTCGACCCCGACGGTGGGACGGTCGAGGTCTTCGCCGCCCCGCGCGGGCTGGGGCCGTACGGCATCACCGCCACGCCGGATGGGGAGATCTACTACTCGTCGCTCGCCGGCAGCTACCTCGGCGAGATCGACCGCTCCAGCGGGGAGGTGCGGGTCATCGATCCACCGACCGCCGGCGCCGGCCTGCGCCGGGTCTGGTCGGACTCGCAGGGGCGCCTCTGGGTCAGCGAGTGGAATGCGGGCCAGGTGGGGCTGTACGACCCCGAGACCGAGGAGTGGCGAGAGTGGCCGCTGCCGGGCGACGCGCCGCAGGCCTACTCGGTCTACGTCGACGAGGCCGACGTCGTCTGGCTGACCGATTTCACTGCCAATGCGATCGTCCGCTTCGACCCGCTCACCGAGACCTTCATGAGCTTCCCGGCCGAGAGCCAACCGGCCGAAGTGCGACAGATGCTCGGGCGCGAAGGCGAGGTGTGGGGCGCCGAATCGGCCGCGGATCAGCTGGTGGTGATCAGGACCTCACGCTGACCGCTTGCCGGTGATTCCTGCCTTGCGGTCGAGGTACTGGAGCAACCGATGGGCCGCCAGCTCGACCTCCTTGTGGCGCCACTCGGCGGCGCGATAGTGGGCCGCGATGATCCCTGACCGATGCACCCGGCGGAAGTCGCCGAAGACGAAGGCGTGGCGCGCCTTGGTCTCATCGGTCGCGCCCTCGGTCAGCCCGAGGTGCCACGCTGCGTACTCGTCCCACGCGTGCTTCTCGAGGAACGCGTTCTCGTCGTCGGCCGAGGGCTGCACCTCACCCCAGTCGCTGTTCAGGACGTAGCGGCGCGCGTCGATGAGCCGACGCGCATGCGTCACGGCACGCCGGCTCACGGTGTACGTCGCCATCGGTCATCCTCGAGCTAGAAGTCCCGGCGGCCGGCGAAGTGCTCCGCCGCCTGGGGCCGCGTCAGCTGGTAGACAGCAAGCCGGTGGCCACCGGGCGTCGTGAAGGTGCAGACCGGGCCGTGCGGGATCTCGAGCACGTGGCCACGCTGCCAGCCGCGTGCCTCCAGCTCGTGCATCGCGCCCTCGAGGTCGGCGACGCGATAGACGAGGACCGGGCGGTCTCCCTCGAGATGCCCGGCCAACAGGATTCGCGGCGGCTGGTCGGTGAGCTCGACCATCGCCACACGGGTGCCCATGCCCTCGACCGCGAATACGACCCGCGCCCCCAGCACCTCCGTGAAGTGGCGCAGGTCGCCGGCGACGTCCCCGCTGGGCATGTAGATGAAGTCGAGCTGCTCGAAGAGCATCGCTCGCCGACGGTAACAGGCTCTAGGATCGGTGCGTGGCGACCGAGCTCGAGAACGCGATCGTGGTCGACTTCCCGCTGCGCGGCGAGTGGACGGCCTTCAACACGCCCGCCGACCGCATCCCGAGCCACGGGACGGATATGCTCGGGCAGCGATTCGCGTACGACTTCCTCCGCGTGGATCGGCGCAAGGGCTGGCACGTCCACCCGGCCGGTGGCCTGCGCAGCAACCTCATCGGCTTCCCGATCCGCGAGACGTACGCGTGGGGTCAGCCGGTGCACATGCCGTTCGACGGCGAGATCGTCGATGCCCAGGACGGCTGGCCGGAGCGCACCAGGATCGTCCCGATCCGCGAGATCGCGATCGTCCTGAAGAACGCGCTCACGTTCGATCCCAGCAAGCTGCGGTCGGTGGTCGGGAACTTCGTGCTGGCCCGATCCGGCGACACGTTCGCCGCGTTCGCGCACCTGACCACGGGGTCCGTGGCCGTGACGGCCGGGCAGGAGGTGAAGTCGGGCGAGCTCATCGGCCGCGTGGGTCACACCGGCAACTCGACCGCGCCGCACCTCCACTTCCAGCTGATGGACTCACCCGACATCATGACCGCGCGCGGCATCCCGGCCGCATTCCGTCGCCTCGAGGTCGAGCGCGATGGCGGATGGGAGCCGGCCGAGGCGGTCGTCCCGCGCCGCGTCGACCGAATCCGGTATCCGGAAGGGGAGTTGGAGCCAGCGTGAGACCGATCATCCTCCTCGTCGCGGTCCTCATGGTGCTGACGGGCTGTGTCCCGGCCGATCCGGCCGAGGAGGGCGCGATCATCATCGTGGCGATGGCCGGACCCACGTGTGCGGCCGAGACGGATCCGCCGGATCCGGAATGCGCTCCGCGGCCCGTTGCCGCCGCACCGATCGTCGTGACGCCGGCCGATGGAAGCGAGGTCGTCATCGCGGAGGGCGAGACCGACGCCGAAGGTCGTCTGACCCTGGCGATGCCGGCGGGCGACTACCTCGTCACGGCGGGGGTGGTCGAAGGACTCATCGGCCCTTCGCAGCCGGTGGTCGTCTCGGTCCTCGCCGGAGTCACGACCGAAGTTCCCATCGGCTACGACACCGGCATTCGCTGAATCGGGCGGCTTGGCTCTCGGCAGATCGAGGCACCTTCACCCGACGGCCATCTCGGGGGCGATACCGCGCCACATCGAGGGTCGACACGCACGAAGCGCGCGCTGGGAGCCGCTCCTGCACAGGAGACCTCGGTGTAGCGCGGAAACGGCACGCGCCCGACCGTCCCGGTGAATCTGGCTCGACACACCGAGACTGAGGCGGTCAAGGCGACGCGCGCAACGGCCGGGTCAGACTCTCGGTCCCCAGGTACCGCGGAGTCCTCGCAGCGTAGGCCTCGAAGTCGGGGCCGAATGCACCCGACAATGCCGCTTCCTCCTGAAGGATCTCTCGATGCGTGTGCCCGGCCGCGAATACCGCTGCGCCAAGCACCCATGGCGAGCGCGCAGCCATGCTGAGCCCGGCGACGGCGATCGACCAGCCGATGTACATCGGGTTGCGGCTGATCGCGAAGGCTCCAGTCGTGACGAGCCTCGCCGGCCGGTCGACGCCTACCCCGGCCGCCGAAGCCGACGTCACACCCCATGCCGCGAGGCCGATCCCCGCGCCGATCATCGGCCACCCGACCAGTCGTGCGAGACGGCGGCCGACCGGCATCCGCACGGGCAGGATGACCTGCGCGAGGCCCGCAACTCCGAGCGCGGCGACATGCGCCTCGGGAACCGGAACGTTGTCCCACCGCCAGCGCGTTGCGGTTCACCGGGCCAGTATGCGACCGGTCTGCTTGCGGACGGCACTACCATCACCCCATGACCCAGCAGCAGGCCCCGGCCGACGAGCGCGAGCTCCCCGGTGAGGCCGAGGCGTGGAACCACCTGCACCACCTGATCGACCGGCTCACACCCGAGACCGCGGAGCAGCCTGGCTATTTCGAGGAGGGTTGGACCGCCAAGGACGCGGTCGCACACATCGGCACGTGGATGGCCCGTGGTGCGACGATGCTGCGCCAGATCGCGGCCGGCACGTACCGGGAGGGTGAGATCGACGTCGACGCCGAGAACGCCCGCTTCCTCGAGGCGATGCGCGACGTCCCCCTCAAGACGGTGCACCTCCAGGCCGCCGCCGCGCACGGCGAGCTGTTGAGCGCCTGGGCGCAGCTGCCCGAGGTGACGCCGGAGGCGGCGTACTGGGTCCGCAAGGCCGGCCCCGAGCACCTCGCCGAGCACACGCCGCGGCTCGAGGCCTGGCTGGACGAGCTCGACCGCCGGCGGGGGTGACGCTCGAGGGCCCGTGCCGGGTCCTGCTGGTCGGGATGATGGGGAGCGGCAAGTCGACGATCGGTCGGCTCCTGGCCGATGCGACCGGCTGGCCATACGCCGACAACGACGAGCTTGTCGCGCGACGCGCACGGCGCGAGCCCTCGTCGCCTGCTCGCCGAGCGGGGCGAGGCGGCCATGCGACGCGCCGAGTCCGATGCGCTCGCCGCCGGGCTGGCCCTCCCGGCACCGGCGATCGTCGGCGTGGCCGCCGGCGTGATCCTCAGACGAGGCCGACCGCCGAGGCGCTGCGGGACGGCGGGATCGTCGTCTGGCTGCGCGCCGCCGCCGAGGTGCTGGCCGAGCGGGCCGCAGGCGCCGACCATCGGCCGTGGCTGGACGCCGACCCGGTGGCCTGGATGTCGGCCACGCTGGCCGAACGCGAGCCGCTGTACGGATCGGTGGCCGATCGCGTCGTCGACACCGATGCGATGCCCCCCGAGTCGGCCGCCGCGGCGCTCCTCGCGTGGCTGCGCGCCGAGACGGCGTGCGCTCCCGCTCTGACGGTCAGGAGTTCCGGGCCGTCCTGACCGCGTCCATGAAGGCGGCCACCCGGTCCGGGTCGACCGGGTTCCAGGTGCCGCCGTCGACCTTGAGCCCGGACCCGACGATGACGCCATCGGCGACGTCGAGGAATCGGCCGATGTTGTCGGCTCGGGCCCCGGTGTTCATGAGGACCGGCACGCGCTCGCCCACCGCTTCCTTCGCCGCTCGCAGCGCGGCGAGGTCAGGCTCCGCCCCCGCCATCGGTCCGGCGATGAGCACGGCATCCAGCAACGATGAGGTCACCGCGCTTCGCGCTCGATCCGCGACCGATCGCGACCCGAGCGGGCTGGCGAACTCGGGCGTGATGTTCCCGAAGACGAGCACGTCGTCGGCGTCGATGGCGCGGCGATAGCGCAAGAGCTCCGCGGCGTCGGGCGCCCAGATCCCCATGTCGCTCTCGTAGGCCCCGGTCACCACCTCGCGCATGAAGGCGGCGCCGGTGGCCCGTGCCAGCGCCATCGCCGCCAGCGGATCCCACAGGACGTCTACGCCGAACGGCCGATCGCGCGGCCGCAGCTCGGCGACGACGGCCGCCATCGTGGCCGGGATCTCCGGGCCGACGCTGAGCCGGTACGGCCGATCGTCCTCGTTGCAGAACATCACGGCGTCGACGCCGCCGGCCAGCAGGTGGTCGAGATCGGTCCGCACGCGCTGGACGAGCTCGTCGAGGCTGGTTCCGGCCACGTGCCGCGGCGTTCCCGGCAGCGCCGGCAGGTGGGCCATGGCGATGACCGGCTTCGGCGTCGGGAACAGGTCGGCGAAGGTGGGGCGGGTCGCCATCGGCCGGAGCGTAGCAAACGGTGCGATCATCCGGCGATGACTCGCGCGACGGTCACCCGGATGCTCGTCGGCGGCCACGGCCTCGCCATCTGGCAGCCCGACGCGTGACGGCGCCGGTCCTCACCCGGCGCCAGCTGAACCGCGCCATCCTCGAGCGACAGATGCTGCTTCGACGCGAGCCGGCATCGGCGATCGCGGTGATGGAGCGCCTGGTCGGGATGCAGGCGCAGGTGCCGACCGACCCGTACACGGGGCTCTGGTCGCGGATCGAGGGCTTCGACCCGTCCGAGCTCTCGAGCGACATCGAGGCGCGTCGCGCCGTGCGCGTGGTCATGCTCCTGCGCACGACGATCCACCTCGTCTCGGCCCGCGACTGCCTCGAGATCCGGCCGTTGCTCCAGCCGGTCGCCGCGCGTCAGTGGCGCTACAGCCCGTTCGCGAAGGCGCTCGCCGGGCTCGACATCGACGAGGTCGTCGGCGCCAGCCTCGAGCTGCTGGCCGAGCGCCCGCAGACGGGCGGCGCGATCGGGAAACGCCTCGCCGAGCGCTGGCCGGATCGCGATCCGTCGTCGCTGGGGTACGCGATGCGCTGGCTCGTGCCGCTCGTGCAGGTCCCGCCGCGCGGGCTCTGGGGTCGGGGTGGACAGCCGGTGCTCGAGACCGTCGAGCGCTGGCTCGGCGAGCCCCTCGCCGCTCACCCGTCACTCGACGATCTCGTGGTGCGCTACCTCGCCGCCTTCGGGCCGGCGACGGCTCGGGACGTGG
This sequence comes from uncultured Chloroflexia bacterium, assembly GCA_963844415.1. GTDB lineage: Bacteria > Chloroflexota > Limnocylindria > QHBO01 > QHBO01 > JACDBZ01. The sequence continues at coordinate 165,452 of CAWJOA010000008.1, read as the reverse complement.
GCGTCTGGTCGTGGCTCACCGGCATCCGGGACGTCCTCGAGCGGCTGCGGCCGCGGCTGCGGACGTTCCGTGACGAGGCCGGCCGCGAGCTCTTTGACGTGCCGGACGCCCCGCTGCCCGACCCGGAGACCCCGGCACCCGCCCGGCTCCTCCCCGAGTTCGACAACCTGCTGTTGTCGCACCACGACCGCAGTCGCATGGGTGATCCCGACTTCAAGGGACGACCCTGGTGGCACGGCTCCGTCCTCGTCGACGGGTTCGTGGCCGGCACCTGGCAACCCGAGCGCCGTCAGGGCGGCATCACCCTGCGCATCGGCTTCTATCGGTCCATGACCGATGCGGAGCTTGCGGAGGTCGATGGGGAGGCGACGCGCCTGGCGGCCTTCCTTCAGCCGGACGGCGAGCGCGACGTCGTCATGGCAGAGCTGGAGGATGCCCGGTGAGCGAAGACCGCCGCGCGACGTGGCTGCGGCGACCGGTGCGGCGCGAGGGCGCCGAGCGCTATCTGTTCGTGACCCTCGTCAGCTTCGCGGGCACGGTGATCGCAACGCGCTGGTTCCTGTCGCTCACCGGCTTTCCGCAGATCGGCGGCGGCGACCTGCACATCGCCCACGCGCTGTGGGGCGGCGCCGCGCTCTTCGTCGCAGCGCTCCTGCCGATCCTGCTGGCGGGCCGTGCCGTCTATCTCGCCTCGGCCGCGCTGGCGGGGATCGGCATCGGCCTCTTCATCGATGAGGTCGGCAAGTTCATCACGACCGAGAACGACTACTTCTACCCGGCGGCCGCACCGATCATCTACGCAACGTTCCTGATCGCGGTGATCATCTGGATCCGTGCGCGCTCGGACGACGACCCCGACCCGCGGAGCCAGCTGCTGACGGCGCTGGAGCTCTTCGAGGAATCGGTCGAGGGCGACCTCCAGGCGGCCGAGCGCGATGAGCTGCGCGATCGCCTGGCCTCCGCGACCGTGCGCGCTCGCGCGCCGGAGCAGCGGCGGCTGGCGGGCACCCTCCTCGCCTACGTCGAGGCCGGTGAGCTCCACGTTGCGCCGGACCCGATCGACCGCCTCGGCGGGCTTCGCCGCTGGTGGCAGGAACGTCGCGAACGCCTGGTAGGAGGGCGTGGGCTGCGGATGGCGATCGTCGCCGCACTGCTCGTGACCGGGCTGGGCCAGGTTCTCGCGCTGTGGGGGATCGGCTCCGAGGCCAGCTTCGACCTCGACCAGCCGACGACCGCCCTCACCCGCTTCCAGCTCATCCACCTCGCCGTCGAGGCGGTGGCCGGGGTGCTCGTCGTCCTCGGTGCCGTGCTCGTAGCGGCGGTTGGCCGCCACCGGATCGGATGGAACATCGCCTACATCGGCCTCCTCATCCTGCTCACGCTGGCCGACCTCATCAGCTTCTACGTGCGCCAGTTCGACTCGATCGTCGTCGTGCTGGGGCATGCGGCGCTGCTGGCGGCCGTGATCGTGTACCGCGACGAGCTGCGCGCGGAGGACGATGCCGTGCGACCACCGGCACAGCCTCGCCGGGCCGATTGACGTACCCGCGAGCGGCGCAATCGGTCGATGGCGGGAAACCTCGGATCGGCCACGCTGGCACAACCAATCCTCATCACAGCCCAGGAGTCGCACTCATGCGCGCCGCCGCCGTCCTCGCCGCCACGATCATCGTCCTCGGCCTCTACCTCGCCCTCGCCGCCGGCTTCGCCATGAGCGCCAGCGCAATCGGGATCGGGATGCTGGCCATCGCCGTCGCCGGAGCCGTCGGCGTCATGGCGACGTCCCGGAACGTCCCACCCGCACGCCGCATGGCCCGCTCCTGACCGGCCGCGTGCCCACGTACACTCGTGGGCATGCTGCGCACCGCGGGGATCACGCGCTACGTCACGCCACTCCGCGAGGGCAGCTCGCTGCCGGCGCTGGTCGAGGCCGATGACGGCCGCGAGTACGTCGCCAAGTTCCGCGGTGCGGGGCACGGCGCCAAGGCGCTGATCGCCGAGCTCGTCGCCGGCGAGATCGGTCGGGCGCTTGGCCTGCCGGTTCCAGAGCTCGCGCTGCTCGAGCTGCCGGTCGAGATCGCTCGCGGCGAGTCGCACGACGAGGTTCGCGACCTGCTGGGCTGGTCGGTCGGCCTGAACATCGGTCTGGAGTTCATCCCCGGCGCGCTGGCGCCAGACCTCTCGCGGCCGCCGGCCGAAGGACCCGAGTGGGCGGCCGACGTCGTCTGGTTCGACGACCTGACGATCAACCCCGACCGCACACCGCGCAACGCCAACCTCGTCGTCCGCGACGGACGGACCTGGCTCATCGACCACGGCTCGGCGCTCTACGTCCACCACGCCTGGACCGATCCGGACGAGCACGCCCGCCGGCCGTTCGCCCGCATCGCCGAGCACGTGCTGCTGCCGTTCGCCGCCTCGATCGCCGATGCCGACCACCGGCTCGCCGCCCGCCTCGACCGCGCAGTGCTCGACGCCATCGTCGACGCCATCCCCGATGGCTGGCTGACCGACGACCGCTTCGACGGCCCCGGCCAGGAGCGGGACGCGTACCGCCGCTACCTGGCCCTCCGGCTCGAGGCTCGCCCGGCGTGGGTCGCCGAGGCCGATCGGGCCCGCACCGAGGTGCAGCGTGGCGCCGTCGCGTAGCCCGTTCGAGTACGCCGTCGTGCGGATCGTGCCCGACATCGAGCGCGAGGAGTTCCTCAACGCCGGCCTCATCCTCTTTTGCCGCCCGCGCCAGTACCTCCGCGCGCGGACCACGCTCGACACCGATGCCCTCGGCGCCGTCCATGCCGACAGCGACGTGGAAGCGATCGGCGAGCAGCTCCGCTTCCTCGAAGCGGTGGCCGCCGGTACGCTCGATGCGGCGCCATTCACGTCGATGAGCCAGTCGGAGCGGTTCCACTGGCTCACCACCCCGCGCAGCACGCTCATCCAGCCCGGCCCGCTGCATGCGGGCATGAGCGACGACCCCGACGCGACCTTCGATTACCTCTTCGGACTGCTCGTGAGCCGATCGTGACCAAGGAGGTACCCATGCACACGGATCCGTGGCGCAAGGCGCCGGCAGACCTGAAGGAGCGCTTCGAGGCTGCCGTGGCCGGCATCGATGGCCTCGAGCAGCGCCAGATGTTCGGCTACCCGGCCGGGTTCATCGGCGGCAACATGACCACCGGGCTGCACCAGGAGTCGTGGATCGTCCGGCTCCCCGACGCCGAGCGCCAGGAGCGCCTCGACGCGGGATGGGCCATCTTCGAGCCGATGCCCGGCCGGCCGATGCGCGAGTACGTCGCCCTGCCCGACGAGGTCGTCGCCGATCCCGACCAGGCACGCGCGTGGGTCGAGCGTGCGGCGGCCTACGTCCGCACCCTTCCCCCGAAGGCGCCAAAGCCAAAGAAGCCGAAGTCTGGCTGAGCGTGGAGGAGCGGCCGCTCGGGGCTACCGGCATCAGCGTCCCGGTGGTCGGGGTCGGCACGTGGCGGACCTTCGACGTCCGCGGGCCTGCGGCAGAGGCGAACGTCCGTCGCGTGGTGGACGCCGCGCTGGGCGGCGGCGCCCGCCTCTTCGACACCTCCCCGATGTACGGCGAGGCCGAGCGCGTCCTCGGCGCGGCCCTCGACGGACGGCGGGACGACGCGATCGTCGCGACCAAGGTGTGGACGAGCGACGACGCCGACGCCGCGCGGCAGATCGACTTCGCGCTCGGCGTCTTCGGCGGTCGCGTCGACCTCTACCAGGTCCACAACCTCGTGCGCTGGGACCGCCGCCTCGACGAGCTCGAGGCACTCCGCGCCGACGGCCGGATCGCCGCCATCGGCGCCACCCACTACGCGCCATCCGCATTCGACGAGCTGGCGCGGGTGATGCGCAGCGGGCGCATCGGCGCCGTGCAGGTCCCGTACAACCCGCGCAACCGCGCGGCGGAGCGCGAGATCCTGCCGCTCGCCGTCGAGCTTGGGCTCGGCGTGATCGTCATGCAGCCGCTCGGCGAGGGTTCGCTGCTGCGCGGCGCGCCGCCGGCCGCGGCGCTCGAGCCGCTCCATCGGTTCGGCGTGCACTCCTGGCCGCAGGCGGTGCTGAAGTGGAGCCTGTCGCATCCGGCGGTGACGGCCGTGATCCCAGCGACCAGCTCGGTGGAGCACATGGCCGAGAACCTTGCCGCCGGCACCCCGCCCTGGTTCGGGCCCGACGAGCGCCAGCTCGTGGAGGGGCTGGCGTAGGATGGGCCGATGGAGCGGGTGACCGGCATCGGCGGCGTCGGCAACCGCTTCGAGCTGTGGGAGCCGGCGCCGGAGGCGATGGTTCGCCGCTAGCGCCTTACTGCGTCGTTCGGCGGTTGTAGGCCCACATCCCGATCGGGAACGAGATCACCAGGAACCCGAGCGACCACAACAGGGCGGGCACGAAGGCCGGTCCGCCGACACCGCTCAGCGTGAAGCTTCGGACCGTATCGGTCACGAGCGTCATCGGTTGCCGGTCCGCGAACCACGCCAGCCAATCCGGCAGGGTCGATGTCAGCACGAAGGCGCTGCTCACGAAGGTGAGCGGAAAGACGACGGCGAAGATGATCCCCTGGAGGGCCTCGGGGGTTCGCACGAGCGCCCCGGCAGCCACCCCCAGCCACGACAGGGCGAAGCCGAACAGCAGCATGACCCCGATGGCTGCCAGGTTGCCACCGATGCCGCCCTCCGGGCGGAAGCCGACCAGGAAGCCGACCACCCACATGATCGCGATCGCGATCATCGCCCGGAGGAGGTCGGTCAGGGTTCGCCCGACCAGGACCGACGACTGCGACATCGGCAGCGATCGGAATCGATCGATCATCCCCTTCTGGAGGTCGTTCGCCAGCAGCACCGACGTGTAGATGCCGGCGAAGGCGATCGTCTGCACGAAGATGCCCGCCATCAGGAAGTTCGTGTACTCGATGTTGCCCGTGTCGATGGAGCCGCCGAAGACGAGGCTGAACAGCAGCACGAACATGATCGGGCTCAGCGTCACGTCGAGCAGGAGCTCGGGCGTGCGCTTGATGTGAATGAGGTTGCGCAGGACCATCTCCCACGAGTCGCGCAGCCACCAGGTCATTGCGTCACCTCCTCGGCAGTCGGGGACTCTTCCGCCGGACGCCCGGTCAGCGTGAGGAACACCTCGTCGAGCGTCGGCCTGCGGAATCCGATGTCGTCCACCCGCACGTCGGCGCTGTCGAGCTCGCGGATGACGCGGGTCAGCACGCCGTCATGCGATGCGACCGGGACGCTGACGTGGCGCGTCTCGGCGTCGACGTACGCGGGTCCCTCTCCCAACGCCTCGAGCACGCGGCGCGCATCCGGAAGGTGCAGCGCGTCGCTGATCGTGATCTCGAGGCGCTCGCCCCCGACCTGGCGCTTCAGCTGATCCGCGGTGCCCCGCGCGATCGCAACGCCATGGTCGATGACGACGATGTCGTCGGCCAGGCGGTCCGCCTCCTCGAGGTATTGGGTTGTCATGAGCACCGTGGTGCCGCCACGGGCCAGTCCGGCGATGAGGTCCCACATCGACAGCCGCCCCTTCGGATCGAGTCCTGTGGTCGGCTCGTCGAGGAACACGACCGGCGGCTCGGCCATGAGCGCGGCGCCGAGGTCCAGACGCCGGCGCATGCCGCCGGAGTACGTCTTGACCGGCCGATCGGCCGCATCGGTCAGCTCGAAGCGCTCCATGAGCGCATCGGCGCGCTGCTTGACCGTCTTCGCGTCGACGCGGTAGAGGCGACCCACCATGCTCAGGTTCTCGCGTCCGGTGAGGACCTCGTCGAGTGCGGCGTACTGGCCAGCCACGCCGATCCGTGAGCGCGCCTTCGCTGGCTCACGCAGGACGTCGATGCCCGCCACGCTGGCCGATCCGCTGTCGGGGTGGGTGAGCGTCGTGAGGATGCGCACCGCGGTCGTCTTGCCGGCGCCGTTTGGGCCGAGCATGCCGAGGATCGTGCCCTCGCGGACGTCGAAGTCCAGCCCGCGCAGGGCGTGCGTCTCCCCGAAGGACTTGTGGAGGCCGACGGCCTCGATCATCGCGTTCGTCATTCGTTTCCTGGCTCGTGATGTGCCCCCGACCAGCCTAGCGATCGGGCTTCAAGTTGTCCGTGCCACCGAATCGTAGGTCCAGATCCGGACAATCCGTGTCATCAATCCCCGCGCGGCGCGGAAGTCGTCGTACCCCGTGGACCGGCGCCGCGCGCGTTTCTCATCGGTGCCGGTCGGGCTAGCATCCACCGGTGGCGCGGATCGCGGTTGTCTTCACCGGTGGCACGATCTCGATGCGCTCGTCCGGGGCGGGGAACGTGCCGGTCCTGCGCGGCAACGACTTGCTTGCCACGGTTCCCGGCCTGGCGGAGGTCGCGGACGTCGAGCCGATCGACTGGGGTCTGGTTCCGGCCTCGCACCTGACCTTCGCGCAGGTTCTCGAGATCGGTCGCCTGCTGGCCGATGCGCTTGCGCGGCCGGAGATCGATGGCGCGGTCGTGGTGCAGGGCACCGATGTCATGGAGGAGACCGCCTTCGCCTGGGACCTCCTGCCGCTTCCGGCCAAGCCGGTCGTGGTGGTCGGCGCGATGCGCTCCGCATCGCAGGAGGGGTACGACGGTCCGGTCAACCTGCGGAACGCGATCGCGGCCGCTGCCGATCCGGCGCTGGCCTCGCAGGGCGTCGTCGTCGCCATGGCCGGCGAGCTCCACGCTGCCGATGACGTGCGCAAGACCCACACGCACGCCCTCGACACGTTCCAGAGCCCGAACGCGGGGCGCCTCGGCGTCGTGACCGATGCCGGCGTGACGCTTGAGCGGACACGCACGCCCGTGCGCCTGCCCTCGCTGCCCGATGCGGCGGCGCTGCCGGTGCCGATGCTGACCGTCGTCGTGAACGAGGCCCCTGCGCTCTCGGTCGATCCGGCCGGCTTGGTCGTGGCTGCCACCGGCGGCGGGAACACGCCGCCCGCCTACCTCGAACTGGCGCGGGCGCTCGTGGCGCGATCGGTGCCGGTCGTGCTCACGACACGCTGCCCCTCCGGCAACGTGTTGCCCGGCTACGCCTTCCCGGGTGGGTCGTCCGAGTGGTGGGAGGCGGGCATCGCGTTCTCGGGGACGCTTGCCTCGCTCAAGGCGCGCGTGCTCGTCGCGCTCGGCGTCGGCGCAGGGCTCGACGCTGCAGGGCTCGCGACGATGTGCGAAGCATGGGGCGGCGGGCGCCGGGCGGCTCGTCTGTAGCGGAAAGGTGACGCTCGCGTCGCTCCTCGGTGAACACCAGAACGACTGACCCTATTCGTAGCACGGGCTGTTACGAATTGCCCCCAGCCAGCTACGAGTTGCCCCGAGCAACGCGCGCAACCTCCAGCAGGTTCGGCCCCGATCCGGGCGACGCGGTCGACGCCACCAGCACGACCGCGCTGCCGGCCGGCAGCCCCGGTTCGCCGTCGAGGCGGGCGGCGAGCAGGTCGAGTCGCGCGTTGGCCGGTGGAGCGTCGCAGATGCGGCCGTTCACGCCGTGCACGAGCGACAGCTCGGCGACCACGTCCGGATCGGGCGAGAAGGCGAGGATCGGCACCCGTGGGCGAAGCGAGCTGAGGATGCGCGCGGTCCGGCCGCTTCGGGTGTAGCAGGCGATGGCGGTGACGTCGGCATCGGCTAAGGCGAGCGCGACGGCGGCGTAGGCGAGCGCATCGGCATCGGTCTCGGCCGACGGCTCGCGTCCGGGCGCGAGGTATGCGTGGTCGCTGCGGTCGCACTCGGCGGCGATGCGGGCCGCCGTCTCGAGGGCGAGCACCGGGTGGGCGCCGATGGCGGTCTCCGCCGAGAGGAGGATCGCGTCGGCGCCGTCGAAGATGGCGTTGGCGACATCGCTGGCCTCGGCGCGCGTGGGACGCGGCGCAACGACCATCGACTCGAGCATCTCGGTCGCGACGATCGCCGGAACGCCGATGTCCAGGGCGCGACGCACGAGCTGCTTCTGGATGATCGGCACCTCCTCGAACGGCAGCTCCACGCCGAGGTCGCCGCGGGCGATCATCACCGCGTCGGCCGCGCGAGCCACCGCGTCAAAGTCGTCGACGGCAGCGCGGGTCTCGATCTTGGCGACGATCGGCAGGGTGGCCGATCCGGAGAGCGCGCGGAGCTCACGGACGTCGTCCGAGCGGCGGACGAACGACTGCGCCAGGAAGTGCGCGCCGAGTGCGGCGGCGCGCGGCGCGCCACGGCGGTCCTCCTCGGTCAGGGTCGGTCGTGACAGTCGGTCGGATGGCACGCTGACGCCGGCATGCGGGCGGATCGAGCCGCCGCGCACGACCTCGGTCCGCACCTCGTCGCCGGTCGACAGCACGCGAAGCTCGGCGGCGCCGTCGGCCAGCAGGATCCGGTCGCCGGCATGCAGGTCCTCGCCGAGTCCGGGATACCCAACGTGCGCGCCGGCGGCGTTGCCGGGCGACGCGTCGTCGGGACGCAGGACGAAGCCGTCACCGGCCGTCAGCTCGACGACCGGCGCGACGAGGTCGCCCAGCCGGATCTTCGGACCGGGCAGATCGACGAGGACCGCGACCGTCGGATCGGCCTCGCGGACGCGGCCGATCGCAAGGGCGTGGTCGTCATCGGTCCCGTGCGAGAGGTTGATGCGAGCGACGTCCATGCCGGCCACGATGAGCTCCGGAATGCGGTCGACCGAGGCCGGACCGATGGTCGCCACGAGCTTCGTCCGGCCCCTGGCCAGGTCGCGCATCCGTGCATCCTCGCAGATGCGCGACGAATGACGTAGCCGCGGACGGGACGGGCGCCTCATTCGGCTCGGCGAGAGCGGGCGTACGGTACGAGCAAGATACTGATCCAGGATGCCGAGCCAATGATCCGCCGCGAAGACCGCCGTTCACCGACCGCCGTCTCCGATACCGAGCTGGGGATTGCCGCGTTCCTCCTGCTCGTCGTCGTCGTCCTCGCCGTCGCCTTCGTTCCCGCGTTCGCCTGAACCCGGCGCGTCCGCCGAGCCTACGGACGCAGCCGGTAGAAGCGGAAGAAGTCGTTCTCGATCGGCAGGATCTCGACCGATCCGAAGCCCGCCTCGGTCGCATAGCGCCGCAGCGTGTCCGGCCGCATGACCGTCCCGGTCGCCACCGATGGCTGCCGTGAGCGTCCGTCCGGCAGGCAGGTCGTGATGCTCCAGCCGTACATGAAGCGCTCGAGGTCGTCGCCCGGAGCGGCGAACGTTTCCGCCACGCGCTCGTCGACGACGATCAGCGATCCACCCTCCGCCAGCGAGTCGCGGACCGCCCGCAGCACCGGCACCGGGTTCGACATGTCGTGGACGGCCTCGATGATGAGCGCCAGGTCGGCCGGATCGTCGAGGCCCGCCGCATCGGCGTGGCGGAACTCGATGGCGTCGCCGATGCCGCTCTCGGCGGCGTGGCGCCGGGCGGCCTCGATCGACGGCGCGTCGAGATCGATGCCGATGACCCGAGCCCGCGGATAGGCACGCGCGATCGCCAGCGTCGACCAGCCCTCCCCACACCCGATGTCCACCACGCGCGCCGGCGGGTCCGCACCGAGCCGCTCGTGGACGTCCGCCACCGCCGGGAGCCACTCGGTGCCGAGCAGGTGCGTGATGGCGGGGCGGTTGAAGCTCGCCTGGCCCTCGCGCATGTCGGCCCCGTACGCCTCCCACGGATGCCCAGCGCCCGACCGATACGCCTCGGCCACCGACGGCAGCTGGCCGATGGCCGCCACGACCATCCGCGACAGCGGCGCCATGAGGCTGATGCTCTCGTGATCGACGAGGACGTCGCGATAGCCGTCGGGGAGGCTGAACCGATGCTCCGGATCGACCTCGAGCAGTCCGCCGACCGCCTGCTGCTCGAGCCACTCGCGCGCGTAGCGCGCATCGGTCCCGGTCCTGGCGGCGAGCTCGTCGGGGGTGGCGGGTCCGTCATCGGCGAGGGACCGATACCAGCCCAGGCGCTCGCCGAGGTAGATGCCGGCGATGTCGAAGCTGGCGACGGCGGCCGCGAAGATCCGCTCGATCAGCGCGTCGGGGTTCGTCATGTCGCGAGGTCCGGGCCGGGCGCGTCCCGGAAGCGCAGCGCGATGATGATCGTCGCCACGCCGACGAGGAACGCGACGCTGTTCGGCACGACGATCGCTGCGTTTCCGAGCGCGAGCCCGTAGCCGACCCACAGCGTGAAGCCGACCTGGAGCACGGCGAGGTACGAGATCGAGATGTCGCGGGATGATTGGCGCTCGAGGATGCGCCGGATCTGGAGAGAGGGGGAGAGGGCCATGAGGACGCCCCACGCGGCGGCCAGGACTCCGAGCGCATCGGTCACGAGCACTCCTTCGGTTCGGATGCAGCGCTCTGGCGTTCGGGCCCGCGTTCGCTGGCGCGTGTCGTCCAGCGAGGAGCGCGAACGCGGGCATCCCCATCCTACCGCCCTCGTGGATGGCGTGTGGACAGGTCGACGGCGGCTCGCGAAGTTCGGGGATAAACCCGATTGCGCCGACGCCGCTGCGCTCGGCATACTTCGGTCGTCCCGAAGGGGCAAGCGACACCGGATCACACGGCTTCGGTCATGGGTTCCGGGACCGGGTTCAGTGGCTTCGGTCGCTGGAGTCGGCGGTTCGGTGGCTTCGGTCACCGCGTCGGACGCCTGTTCCTTCGGGACGTTTCTGTGTGCGCGAGGAGGCCGATGAGCGAACGGGAGGGCGTCCGCGTCCACGACATCGAGGTCGCGGACACCGAGGCGTTCCTGGTCGAGCCGCTCGACGGCGGACGCGGTCCGGCGCTGCTCTTCCTCCACTGGTTCGACACCGAGGCGCCCGACGGCAATCGCACCCAGTTCCTCGACGAGGCGAGCGCGCTGGCGCGCGCGCACGGCGTCGTCTCGATCCTGCCGCAGGGACGCTTCCCGTGGTCGAGCCCGCCGACCGACGCCGGCACCGACGCCGAGCGCATCCGGGCCGAGGTCGCCCGGCATCGCGCCGCGATCGACCTGCTCGCGGCGCGGGACGACGTGGCCGACGGGCGCATCGGCCTGGTGGGGCACGACTTCGGCGCGATGCACGGCGTGCTGCTTGCGGCCGATGACCAGCGGATCGCGGCGGTCGTGATGGTCGCCGCCACGCCGCGCTGGGGAGACTGGTTCCTGCCGTTCTGGCCGATCGCCGGCGACCGCTTCGACTACCTCCGCGCCCTCGCGCCGCTCGACCCGATCAGCCGCATCGGCGATCTCGCGCCGCGGCCGGTGTGCCTCCAGTTCGCGCGCAACGACTTCTTCATCGCCGCGATGACCGGGCTCGAGCTGCATCGCGCCGCCGGCGAGCCGAACGAGATGCACGCCTACGATGCGGACCACGGCGTCCGCGACCCGCAGGCGGCCGTCGATCGTGCCGCGTTCCTCGGCCGCCATCTCGGCTGGGCCGATGGCTGAACGGCTCGTCGTCGAGGGCCTTGCCGGCATCCCGGGCCGCATCCTCGTCACCGATGGCCTGATCGAGGCCCTCGACGGACCGGCCCTCCCGGGTGTGCCCGTCCTCGACGGCGCGGGTCTCACCGCCGCACCGGGGTTCATCGAGCTCCAGGTCAACGGCATCGACGACGCCGACTTCACCGCCGATCCGTCCTCGATCCAGCGCGCCGCCGCGCTCCTCCCGCGCCACGGGGTGACGAGCTTCCTGGCGACGATCGTGACGAGCCCGCGCGGCACGGTCGAGCGGGCCCTCGCCGCGCTCGAGGGTCCGACCGATGGAGCGACGCCGCTCGGGCTGCACGTCGAGGGGCCGTTCATCTCGCCGGCACCGGCTCGGCGTCCACGATCCGGGCCTCCGGCGCGATCCCGACCTCGGCGAGATCCGCGCGTGGCTGGCCGCCGGCGCGCGAATGATCACCCTGGCGCCCGAGCTCCCGGGTGGGCTCGCGGCGGTCGAGATGATCGCCGCGGCCGGCGGCATCGCCGCCATCGGCCATACCGATGCCGACGCCGCGACCACGAGCCGGGCGGTCGAGGCCGGAGCGCGCTACGCGACCCACCTGTTCAACGCCATGCCGCCGCTCCACCACCGCGCGCCGGGACCGGCCGGGGTGCTCCTCGCCGACGAGCGCGTGACCGTCGGGTTGATCGCGGACGGCGTCCACCTCAGTCCGCTGCTCATCGGCATTGTCGCGCGAGCTGCGGAGGGCCGGGTGTCGCTCGTCAGCGACGGGGTTGCGACCGGGTTCGGCGGTCGCGCGCTCACCCACGGCCCCGGCGGCGCGCGCACGCCGGACGGCACGCTCGCCGGCGGCACGGCCGGCCTCGACCACGGCGTTCGCACCTACGCCGCCGTCGGCGGCCGCGAGGCGGCGATCGCCGCCGTGACCGAGACGCCTGCGCGCCTCCTCGGGCTGGACGACGGGCGCGGAGCGCTGCGCGCCGGCGGTCGAGCCGACATCGTGCTGCTGACCGCCGACCTCGAGGTGGCGGTGACGATCGTCGGCGGCCGGATCGCGTTCAGATCGCCAGCGGCAGCTGCTCGGGGTCCGGCTCCGGCGTGAGCACGATCCGCCGCCGATCGCTGATCGGGATGCCGCGACGGACCGCTGCCAGGCGCCGCTCGATCGGCTCGGCGTCCGCGCGGCGCAGGTAGCCGCTGCCCCCGGCGGGGTAGAGGCGGCGGTAGCGCTCGGCCTCCGCCGGCCACTCGCGCTCGAGCACGCCGAGGAAGTGCTCGCGCGTGCCGGCCCGCAGGTTGAGGACGTTCGACCACGCGTGGACCGCGCCGGCCTCGCGCGCTGCGGCCAGCACGGCGGCCAGCGAGCGCGGGGCATCGGTCAGGCCGGGCAGCACCGGGGCGAGGGCGACGCCGGCGGCGATGCCGGCATCGGTGAGGAGGCGGATCGCGCGCAGGCGCTGGCGGGGCGGGGCGACGCCCGGCTCGAGGCGGGCTGCGAGCGCCTCATCCATCGTCGCGACGCTGACGCTGACGGTGACGGCCGCTCGTCTGGACGCCTCCGCGAGCACGTCGAGGTCGCGAACGACGAGCGGCCCGCGGGTGATGAGGCTGAACGGCGTGCGTGCGCCGTCCGAGGACCTCGATGCAGCCGCGGGTCAGCCGGTAGCGACCCTCGGCCGGCTGGTACGGATCGGTGGCGGCGCCGATCGCGACCGTCTCGCGGCGCCAGGATCGGCGGCGGAGCTCGGCGCGCAGCACCTCGACGACGTTGATCTTCACGCGCACGCTCGCCCCGTAGCGATCGTCCGAGGGCCGATCGGCGCGGCGCTCGAAACCGCGTACGTAACAGAAGGCGCAGCGGTGCGCGCAGCCCATGTACGGGTTGAGGCTCCAGGTGAAGCCCATCCCGGTCACGCGGTTGAGCGCCGAGCGACACGGCTCCTCGCGATAGGCGGCGCGCATGATCCGGAACGATAGAACAAACGTTCGGTATCGGCAACGGCCGGGTCGGCCGTTTGACACGCTGTACGTGGCGCCGGAGCATCGGCGATCCATGCGCCGCACCGCCACCGTCCTCGCCCTCGCGCTCCTCGTCACCGCGCTGAGCGGCGCCGCTCCCCGGACGGCTGTCGGCGATCACGGCGGCCGCGAGATCGGCTCGCTGTTCACCTGCGACCGCCCGGTCAGCCCACCGCGCTGCACGAGCGTCGGCGACGGGACCACGCACCGGATCGTCTTCGACGCCAGCCTCACCGCCGGCCTTGCCGACTCGCTCCGGCAGGCGATGGATGAGGCCTACGACCGGCCGACGAAGCTGACGATGGTCGAGCAGGCGCGGGTGAACCGCCAGACCGATGCGATCGCCTTCTCCGACGACTACGGCGAGAACGGCGCGGCCGGGTGGGTGTACTGCCCGGTGGATGCGCCGCAGGGCGCGAACCCGAGCGGCGACCGCTGGTGCCGGCAGCAGGAGATCCACTTCAACATCAACCCGCGCTACGGGATCTTCTTCGCCGATGACGGCAGCCGCGACCATGTCACCTGCCACGAGCTCGGCCACACGCTCGGCCTCCGCCACTGGGGGAACCCGCCGCAGACCGATGGCCCCGACGTCGGCGCGACGTGCATGAACGCGAACACGCCGGATGGCCCGACTCGCCTCCATCAGATCGACGTCGACCACATCAACGCGTACGAGTACCGGCGCGTGCCGATTCCTCCGCGATCGAACGGCCCGCGAACCGCGCCGCGCGTCCTGCCATGGCGCGGCGTGGTGGCCTCGACCGAGGTCGAGCCGCTCCCCAGCACGCTGGGCGAGATGGTCGCCTCGGCGGATGCGGTCGTGCGTGGCCGGATCACCACTGTCGTTCCGGGCCGCGTCTTCGGCACCCGCCACGACAACCCGCTGCACTACGCGTCCGCGACGCTGGAGGTCGAGTCGGTCCTGGCCGGCGCGCTGCCACGGGCGCATCGATCGACGCTGACGCTCGAGATCCCGCTCTTCGACGGGCCGTCGTCGATCGTCGACCTGCCGGTATGGGGCGAGAGCGTCTTCCTCCTGCGCAACAAGGGAACGTCCGCGCGAGAGGCCGGGCTGCCCTCGGCCGGCGTGCGGGCGGAGTCGGCCTACTACCGCCTGCTGACGTTCACCGGGATCGTCGTGAACGACGGCGGGACCGCGCTCACCGCGGGCGACGCCGGGCCGCTGGCCGGCCTCTCCGGGAGGCCGTTCGAGCGCGGCCGTGGCCGCGATCGCGCAGCGCGGGACGGTAAGCCACCGGACAGAGGGGCTTGCCACGTCGGGGTACCCTTCCCGCGCCGCGTGTCCTTCGGCAGATGTGGGGGTAGGCGACCCGTACCCGGAGGGTGACGACGTGGACCTCACCATCGGCCGTGAGCTTGCCGGCCTGGCGCTCCTTGTGGGTCTCCTCGCCAGCGTGATGTGGCTGCTGGCGAAGACCCGGCGCTCGCCGCGCTGATCCGACCCGTTGGGGGTAGCATGGGCACGATGACGGAGATGACGGCCGAGCGGGGCTCGGCGACGGCACCACCGGCAGACGTCATGGCGGAGCTCGAGACGTACCGGACGGAGCTCACCGGCTACTGCTACCGCATGCTCGGTGCGGCCTTCGAGGCCGAGGACGCTGTCCAGGAGACGTTCGTTCGCGCCTGGCGCGCATACGAGCAGTTCGAGGGCCGCTCGTCGCTCCGTTCGTGGCTCTACCGCATCGCCACGAACGTGTGCCTCTCGATGCTCGGGGCCAGCCAGCGACGGGCCCGGCCGATGGATCTCAACCCGCCGCAGTCGGCGGACACGCCGCTTCCACCGCCGCTCTCGGAGTCGGTCTGGGTCGAGCCTGTTCCCGACAGCAGCGTCGTGCCGGATGGCAATCCCGCCGAGGTGGCGGTGGCCCGCGAGTCGGTGCGGCTCGCCTTCGTCGCCGCGCTCCAGCATCTGCCGCCGCGCCAGCGAGCGGTCCTCATCCTGCGCGAGGTGCTTCGCTGGCGGGCGGAGGAGGTCGGGGAGCTGCTCGGGACCTCGGTCGCATCGGTCAACTCCGCGCTCCAGCGGGCGCGCGCGACGATGGCCAGCCGGCAGGCGGACGTCGGGGAGCGGGCGGCGAAGCCGCTGGACGAGGCAAGTGAGGCGCTCTTGGCGCGCTATGTCGAGGCCTTCGAGCGCTACGACATGGACTCCCTGACCGCCCTGCTCCATGCCGATGCGACCTGGAACATGCCGCCGTACGCGCTCTGGCTCCAGACGCACCGCGACATCGTCACGTGGTGCCTTGGCCCGGGAATCGGCTGCCGCAACTCGCGGCTGGTGCCCACGATGGCCAACGGCATGCCGGCCTTCGGGCAGTACAAGCCGTCGCCGGACGGCGGCTACGAGCCGTGGTCGATCCAGGTGCTCGAGCTGTCAGGCGACCGGATCAGTGGGATCACGTTCTTCCTCGACACCGCGCGCTTCTTCCCGCTCTTCGGCCTGCCCCTCAGCCTCGAGGACTAGCTCGAAGGGCAGCCCGCACAACGCGAGCAGCTCGAGGAGCTCGACCGATGCGCCGCGCAGAGAGATGCCGCCGCCCATCCGCACCGCGGTGAGCTCGACGCGCGCCAGCGCCTCCACCATCGCTAGGTCCGGCTCTTGCACGTCGACCACGTCACACTCGAGCGGTGTGTCGTGTCCTTCTTGCAAGAGACGCTCGGCGCGATCGAGGAGCGCGGGCATGTCTGCCAGCCCGAACGGAGCGGGCAGCGTCAGACGTGGTCCCCGGCCGCTCGTACCCAGTTCCATCCCTCCCTTCGCCCATCAGACCCCGGGACGGGCCGGAATTCATCGGCTCACCTGCTCGAGACCGATGAATCCGACGGCTTCTCGCGGTCCTACCGTGTGAACCACCTTCGACAGCTGACGAGGACGTCTTCATGACTGCCACATCCACCACCCTCTCGATCGATCGGCTGCGCGACGGCCTCGCCGGCCGCGTGATCGTTCCCGGCGATGCCGACTACGACGAGGCCCGTACCGTCGTGGCCGGCGGGATCGACCGGCGTCCCGCCGCGATCGTGCGGGTCGCGAACGCGGCCGACGTGGCGCGGGTCGTGAACGTTGCCCGCGAGACCGGCTCCGAGCTCGCGGTGCGCAGCGGCGGCCACTCCGGGGCCGGGCACAGCACGACCGACGGCGGCATCGTCGTCGACCTGCGCGACCTCAAGGACATCGACCTCGACGTCGGCGGCCGCCACGTCTGGGCTGGAGCGGGCCTCACGGCTGGTGAGGTCGGGGCGGCGGTCACGCCGCACGGGCTCGTCGTCGGGTTCGGCGACACCGCATCGGTCGGGATCGGCGGCATCACGACCGGTGGCGGCGTCGGCTATCTCGTGCGGCGCGACGGGCTGACGATCGACAACCTCATCGGCGCCGAGGTCGTGACGGCCGACGGCGAGATCCTCACCGTCGACGCGGACAATCACCCCGACCTGTTCTGGGGCATCCGCGGCGGGGGAGGCAACTTCGGCGTGGTGACGAAGTTCCACTATCGGCTCAACGAGCTGCCGTCGTTCTACGGCGGGATGCTCGTCCTGCCGGCCACCGCCGAGACCGTCGCGGGCTTCATCGCGGCGGCCGAGGCCGCGCCCGAGGAGCTCTCCACGATCGCCAACATCATGACCGCGCCGCCGATGCCATTCCTGCCCGATGAGGCCGTCGGCAGCATCGTCATCCTCGGGATGATCGGGTTCGCGGGCGACGCCGAGGCCGGCGAGCGCGCGGTGGCACCGTTCCGGGCACTGGCCGAGCCGCTTGCCGACTTCGTGGCCGCCGGGCCGTACTCGGTGATGTTCCCCGAGATGGAGGGCGACGAGGACTACCACCCGACCGCCGCGGCGGTGAACCTGCACATCGACCGCGTCGACCGTGAGGTCGGGGCCACGATCGTGGACTTCCTCGAGAAGTCGGATGCACCGCTGCGCGTGGCCCAGCTGCGCGTGCTCGGCGGGGCGATGGCGCGCGTGCCCTCGGACGCGACGGCGTACGCCCATCGGTCCAGCCGGATCATGGTCAACCTCGCCGCCTTCTACGAGGGGCCGGACGACAAGGCCGCCAAGGAGGCGTGGGTCCGCGACTTCGCCGCGGCGATCGACCAGGGCGACCGCGCGGTGTACTCGAACTTCCTCGGCGACGAGGGGGCTGCGCGCGTCCGCGACGCCTATCCCGGCTCGACGTGGGATCGGCTGGTCGAGATCAAGCGCCGATACGACCCGACCAACCTGTTCCGCCTCAACCAGAACGTCACGCCGTAGGCCTTTGCTGGGATTTGGTCGCTCAGCGACCGATACCGTGCGCGACCGTGCTGGCCGGCGTGCGGTCAGTCGCTGAGCGACTGCTATCGCGAAGGAGCTGCTCGATCTTGCCGATCGTCGGGAGCTCGCGTTCGGAATGAGTCGCTCATCGGCTGGATCCCTGCGCGGCGCACCCCTCGATCGTGGTTCGTTCGCGATAACAACCGCTGAGCGACTCGAACGGGCGCATCCTGGTCACGTCGCGCTCAGGCTCCGGTGGCCGTGAAGTGGCGGCGGCAGAGCGCCTGGTAGGTCTCGCGCCCGCCGACGTTCTCGGTGACGAGGTTCACGTCCGCCGAGCCCGCCCGCGCGACGCGGGCGTGGAAGATCGCATCCGCGCCGCACACCGAGCAGACGGCGGTGAGCTTGTCGACGCGCTCGGCCTGCGCCATCAACGATGGCAGCGGCTCGAAGGGGCGGCCGAGGAAGGTCACATCCAGCCCGGCGACGATGACGTGCAGTCCGGCGCCGGCCAGGTCGTTGACGACCCGTTCGAGCGGCGGTCCGAAGAACTGTGCCTCGTCGATGGCGACGATGTCGTACTCCCCGGCCTCGACGGCCGAAGCGATCTCCTCGGCCGACTCCACGGCCCGCGAGGGGGCGTCGAGGCCGGCGTGCGAGGCGATCCGGCCGTCGCCGGCGCGCGTGTCGAGGGAGTGCGAGAAGACGACGACGCGCTGCCCGGCGATCGCCGCGCGCCGGACGCGGCGCAGCAGCTCCTCGGTCTTGCCCGCGAACATCGGTCCGGCGATGACCTCCACCCGGCCCTGCCGCTCGTTCATTCTGCGAATTGTTGCTCACCAGCCGACCGCGCACCGCTAGCCACGCCGCCGCTGGCCTCGACGATCCAGAAGAAGAGCTGCGCGAGTGGTTGCCTGAAGACGACAATGTCAGATTTAGATTTCGCGCGCTCCATTGACGCAGCGTGCTTTACTTCGCGGACGGAGGAAGGCCCTGACGCGCGGCGTGCCCACGGTTGCCGTTCTGCTGCGCTGAGCCATTGGCGAGACCGAGCCGCCGTCGATCGGAGGTACCCACCCCATGCGACGCGTCCTAGTGCCCCTCGCCGCGGCGATGGCGATCAGCTTAGTGTCGTTCCCTGTTGCGGCGGCCAAGCCGGAGGTCATCGTGGAGGAGGTCGACGAGATGTTTGTCGACGAGTTCCTGTCCGATGCGTGCGGGTTCGATGTATCGGTCACCCTCGCAGGTCACACCAAGACCCGGATCTCGACCGATCGGAACGGAGAGCTGGTGCGCGAGCTCTTCACAATCAACCTCCATGGAACCATGAGCGCCGGTGGCGCCACGCTGTCGTTTGTTGACGCCGGCAGCGACATGCTCATCCCACTCGAAGGCGGTGGGGTGCGGGTCGCGATCCGCGGCAACCTGCAAGTACTGACGGCACCCGGACACGGTCCCATCCTGGGAGCTGCGGGCCGCTTCGTATTTACCGACATCCCCGTCCTGGACGAAGAGGGAAATCCTGTGCTCGACGAGGACGGCTTCCCGGTGACCATGTTCGAGGTCCTTGCAGATTCCGGCATTCGCGCTGAGGACCTCGACACCCTCTGCTCAGTACTGGAACCGGCCCGCGTTCAGGTCCATCTCGGCACCAACGGATCGCCCGCCGCAAAGCCCGGCAACGTCTCCTAGCCGTCGCCAAGCGGAACAGTTCGGCAAGTCGGGATAGCGGCGGCTTCCGTATGCCCGTGGGCAGGACAAGCGTGCGCGGACCTCATCCCGATGCTGCCCGACGCGTGCCCCGACTACCGAGCGCCGGGTCAAGCCCTGCTCGTCGAGCTGTGCTGCGTGGGCCAGTTCTCGTCCTTCTTCGCCCACGGCGGCGGCGGGACACATCGCTCGGCGGTGGCCCAGGACTTCGCGCACAACTCGCGACCGGCGGGTGCCAATGTCTATAGCCACGTCGCGGAGTTCCACGGCGATCTGGCTGCCTGTTTCGATCAGACCTGACGACGGTTCGCCCCAACGCTCGAGCCGTCGCGAAGCCCGGCCATACCCGCCTCGTGGGCTAGTAGCGAGGATCGGTGAGTCGGGATAGCGGCGCTCATCGGCCGCGGTCGTTCCGCAGGCCTGGGCATCATCATGCCTGCTTGAGACCCGCATACCCTGTCTCGCGACTTTGCGGCCCTGATCGGCTAGGAGGTATCAGATGACTCTGGACCCAGCGTTCCGCACCCACCCGCGGATGATGTGGGGCGGGCTCGTGGTGGCAACCTTGCCGGTCGCCAGCTTTCTTGTGTTCCTGATGGTGACGGTGCCAGCGGAGCTCAGCGTGGTACCGCTGGCACCTCTCGGCCTAGTGCTGCTCACGGCGGTCCTAGTGACGCTGCGCTGGCCATCCGTCGGCGGGTGGCTCTTCGTGACCGGGGGAACGCTGGTGGTGTTGTTCCTTCTGCCCCTGATCGGAATGGGCGTCGCCGACTACAGCCTTGGCAGCGGCATGACCTTGGGTCTGTGGTTGCTGGCACTGGGATCCTTCGGGGCGGCCCTTCTGATCCCGATCAGCGGAGGAGTGGTCCTAGCGGCAAAGGGCCGGCACGATCGAGCGATGGCGGCATACGCCGTGAGCGAGGGTCCGACAACAGTGCTGACGCCCGACGTCGTCGCCCAACTCAACGACCTCTTGGCATTGCGCGAGAACGGCGAGATCTCGGCGGAAGAGCACGAACGGCGCGCGAATCAGATCATCGGAGAAGGCGGCGGAACCGCCGCGAAGTCGGACAGGTAGTTCCGCCTCCTGAGCTATCCGGGAGGACGGTGCGTCGGGACAGCGGCGGCTTCCGTATGCTCGGCGTCATGGAAGGTCTGTGGTTCGGAATCGGGATCGTCGGCTTCGCCGTGGCGCCGTTCGTTGTGATCCCCGCCGCGATCGGGGCGGCCGCGGCCGGGATCTACGGCCGCCGGCGCCTTGCAATCACGTTCCTCGCCATCGCGGCGCTTGCAATCATTGCTCCGCTTGTTGCTGCGCTCATGGTGGGGGGCGGGCTGTACTGACCTCCTACATAAGGGCGTCGCCAGGCAGGTCGGTCGATGCTGTGGCTACGAGTCAGGCGGAGCGATGCCGAAGTTCGAGACGATGGCCGCGCCATAGAAGAAAGCTCCGATGAAGGAGAACACTGCGGCAAAGAAGAGCCAGCTACTCACCCCACCGCCCCACATGTAGGCGCCGCCTCGCGCAAGTGTTCGGGGAAATGGACTCAGGCTCACGGCCATCGCCACCACTGGACTGCCGATGACGATGGCCGTCGTCGGCAGAGGATCCACGACCCAGCCCTGGACAGAGACGTACGAGTAAAGGACAAACCAGGCGCACCCGAGCCCGGCTACTGCGCCGACCAAAGCCGCGATGGGTCGGCTCACCGGTCGACCCTCGGCCGGCGCCGTCGTTAAGCCGCCTATCGTCGACTCGTCGCCGCTCCACCTGCCGCCTATCCAATCAGAATCACCGTGTTGAACGGTTGCGACGACATTCCAGCCCTTCTCATCACCCACGGCTCCGTAGACCGCCGACAGCGCATCCACTACCCCCTGCACGGCCTCGGCCGCGGTCGGAAACGTCCGGCGGAGCGGTCTACCCATCGCAGACTCGCCGCCGTCGGGGAGCGCGTAGCGGGGCTGCGCGCCCTAGACCTGCTCCATCGTGACGATCGGTCCTTCGAGCTTCACGCCCGTGGCGTGGATCGGGCAGTAGCCGTTCGGGACCTTCACGAGGTACTGCTGGTGGTAGTCCTCGGCGAAGTAGAACTCGCCGGCGGGGCGGATCTCGGTCTGGATTTCGCCGTAGCCCGCCTTCGTGAGCTCGCGCTGATACATCTGGCGTGATGCTTCAGCGGCTGCTGCCTGTGCATCGGTGTGGGTGAAGATGACCGACCGATACTGCGTGCCGACGTCGTTGCCCTGGCGCATCCCCTGGGTCGGGTCGTGGGCCTCCCAGAACAGCGTGAGCAGCTGCTCGTAGCTGATGCGCTTGGGGTCGAACACGACGCGCACGGTCTCGGTGTGGCCGGTCTTGCCGGTGCAGACCTCGTCATAGGTCGGGTTCGGGGTGAATCCACCCTCGTAGCCGACGGCGGTGACGATGACCCCCGGCTGCGCCCAGTACATCTTCTCCTCGCCCCAGAAGCAACCCAGGGCGAACTCGGCGATCTCGCTGCCCTCCGGATACGGCGGCTTCAGCGGCTGGTCGTTGATGAGGCTGCGCTCGGCGGTGGGGATCGGCTGGTCGCGGCCGGGGAGCGCATCGGCCGGCGCGGGCATCTTGGTCTTGTTGCCGAAGAGGAACATGGATGAAGTGTACGCCCGGCTACCATCGGCGCCGATGAAGGAGACCGAGTCCGATCGGTTCGCCGAGGTTCGCCTGGCCGAGATCGTCATGCCGAACCGGACGAACCATCTCGGCACGCTGTTCGGCGGCCACGCGCTGGGCCTGATGGACCATGCGGGCTGGGTGGCGGCCACGCGCTTCGCGCATCGCACGATGGTCACCGTGGCCTCCGACCGCGTCGAGTTCAAGGTTCCCGTTCGCGCCGGGCAGCTCGTCGAGCTGGTGGCGCGCGTCACGCGCGTCGGCCGCACCTCGGTAACGGTCGGCGTCGACATGTACGCCGAGACGATCGCGACCGGCGAGCGCCAGCTGGCGACCTCGGGGAGCTTCGTGTTCGTCGCCATCGACGACGAGGGCAACGCCATTCCGATCGACGGCGGCGACTGAACGTTCTCGCGCCTCGGTTCGTAGGTAAGGCACGAAGCCCATCTCAGCGGTGCGGTCCAGGGGCGTGGACCGCGCCGCTTTTCCATTGCACGACGAACGCCCCGCCGTGCTCGGTGCTGGCGGGGCGCTCATCTGGAGGGAGGTTGGGTACCAATAGTTTCGGCGCGTGACCGCGAGGCGTGAATGGACGTTGGCCGCACGTCGGGCTACGTCAAGTGACGTATCCGCTCACCACGTCTCGCGGTGGACGATCTCCTCGAGTGATCGCCTCGGCACAGTGCGTCGCGGCTGATCCAGCAGCCCCGCCTTCGCCGGATAGCCGAGCGAGATCGCGAAGTCGCACCGGCGACCGTCGGGCAGACCCAGCAGCCTCGCAGCCAACGCGCGTTCGTAGACGGCGGCGTGGACTGTCCCGATGCCCAGCTCGAGCGCGACGAGCATCATCGACTGCGTGGCGTGCCCGACGTCGTAGAGCACCTTCGCCAGCGCGTCCGGGTTGGCCGGGTCATCGGTGACGAAGAAGACGGCCACGGTCGCGCCGGCCAGGTGGCCGGCGTATCGGCCCGTGCGGGACAGCTCGCCGAGGCGCGCGCGATCGGTGACGACGACGAACTCCCATGGCTGGGTGTTCTTGCTCGACGGAGCACGCCGTCCGGCGTCGAGGATGCGCTCGAGTGCGTCGTCGGGGATCGGCCGCTCGGAGAAGGTGCGCACCGCGCGCTGGGTGATGATCGCGGTCCAGACGTCCATCGGCCGATTGTGCGCCTAGGCCCGTCCGTGCGCCGGCCTCCTCGTCCGGTAGGTCGACGCGCTCGACGGGTCGCGCGTGGACAACCTGTGGACAGGTCGTCATCGGTCTTCGAAAGTCGGGGATAACCGGTCTTGTGCCGGGTCCGCGGGGACCGGATACTTTGGTCGTCCCGAAGGGGCAAGCGATATCGGTTCACAAGGCTTCGGTCATGAGTTCCGGTAGCGGAAACGGCGGCTTCGGTCGCCGGGTCCGAGCGGAGTGGTGGCTTCGGTCATCGCACCGGGCGCGTGTTCCTTCGGGACATTTCTGTGCGCCCGTCCGCCGTGGACGCGGTCGTCAGCTGCGCTCCACCCGCACCGCGTCGACCTCCTCGACCGAGTGAAGCACGTGGACCGCCGCGAACCCCTCGTGAGCGAGCGCCGGGAGGGAGTCAGCCAGCCATCGGTGCTGGCGACGCACTGCCCCCGGTGGCGGCCGCGGCGCCGCACGCAGCGCGTTGCGTTCCAACGCCACCGGCACGGGCACATCGAGCACGATCGCCACCGCCGGTCGCCGATGCGAGCGCGCGACCCCGAGCAGCTCACGGCGCGCCCACTCCTCGACGTTCGTGGCGTCCACCACGGTCAGCCGGCCGCGCCGCAGGCGCATCTCCAGGAGCCGATGCAGGAGGTCGAAGGCGTCATCGGTCGCGCCCTGCGCGGCGGGATCGTCGGCGATCAACGCGCGAAAGGCGTCCGACGAGAGGACCTCGGTCGGCGCGAAGTGGCGCGCGGCGAACGTCGACTTGCCGCTGGCGGCGATGCCGATCAGCACGACCAGCGCATCGGCCGGGAGCGAAATCGCCTGGGAAAACGGACCGACCGCCGTGCATGTCGGCGGTCGGTGGAGTTGCCATCGAGGCAGGTTCAGCCCTGAGCGTCGCAGTCCGGGCACATCTCCGAGTCGGGAATCGGGGCCTTCGGCTGCCCGATCGCGCGCGGCAGAGCGCGTCCGCAGATCGTGGAGCCGGGCTCACCGACGAGGTGGACCTTGCTGAAGTGGCGATCCGGCAGGCGCCACGTCACATAACGGCGCTGACGAGTAGGGGTCGAGGTCACAGGGCGGGAACTCCGGTGCGGGTCCTCATTCTGCCAGATTTCGCTCTTTTCCACAAACCGGCTCCCGATCTGGCAGCATGGCCAATCACGAGATGAAACGCATCGCGATCCTCACCGGCGGCGGCGATGTCCCGGGTCTCAACTCGGTCATCAAGAGCGTCGTATATCGGTCCTCCGAGATGGGTTGGGAGGCGGTGGGAGTTCGCCGCGGGTGGCAGGGCCTGACCCACATGGATCCCGCGCTCGAGGATGGCGGCGGCTACGTGCGCAAGCTCGACCGTGTCCTGACGCGGGCCATCGACCGGACCGGCGGAACGGTCCTCCACACCTCGCGCACGAACCCCTCGTCGATGGGCCGCGACGCCCTTCCCGAGGGCATCGACCGCTCGACGATCGACCGCTTCGAGGTCGCGGAGGGCCGGTTCGACCTGACCCCGCTCGTCCTCGACAACCTCCAGGCACTCGGGGTCGAGGCGCTCGTCGCGATCGGTGGCGACGACACGCTCTCGTACGCCGCGCGGCTGGGGCGCGAGGGCTTCCCGGTGGTCGCCATCCCGAAGACGATGGACAACGACGTGCCCGGCACCGAGTACTGCATCGGCTTCTCGACCGCGGTCACCCGCGCCAAGGAGCTCATCAACCGACAGCGCACGACGCTCGGCAGCCACGAGCGCATCGGTGTCTTCCGCATCTTCGGCCGCAACTCCGGCTACACCGCGTGGTACGCCGCGTACGTGACGAGCGCGCGCTGCGTGATCCCGGAGGCGCCGTTCGACCTCGACCGCCTGGCTGCCATCCTGGCCGATGACCGCCGCCTGAACCCGTCGGGCTATGCCTTCGTCATCGCCAGCGAGGGGGCGATCTGGCTCGGCGGCCATCTCGGCGAGGTCGGCGAGCCGGATGCCTACGGCCATCGACACAAGGCCGATGTCGGCGAGGCGCTCGCCGAGGAGCTGAAGCGCCGGACCGGCGTCGAGACGGTCCACAGCGACCTCACGTACGACCTGCGCTCCGGCGATCCCGACGCGCTCGACCAGCTGGTGGCGATCACGTTCGCGAACATCGCGGTCGACCTGCTGGCCGATGGCACCTTCGGGCGCATGGTCGCCGTGCGCGACGGCAACTACGAGCACGCGCCGCTCCCCGAGCGAGCGCTCGGCGCGCGCCAGCTCGACGTCCCGACGATGTACAACGTCGACCGCTTCCGGCCGCGCTACGAGGCGAAGCTCGGGTCGCCGCTCCTGCTGGGGCCCGCCGTCGTCGAGTGACCGGCGCCCCACGGGCTCGAGTATATACGTATATACGCCGGCGCAACGAGACCGACGGGTGTCACAGAGCCCCGTCAGGATGAACGGATGAAGCGGATCCTCAGCATCGACGGCGGCGGCGTTCGCGGCATCATCCCGGCGATCCTGCTCGCTGAGCTCGAGCGCCAGACCGGCCGGCCGGCGCGCGAGTCGTTCGACTTCGTGGCCGGCACCTCGACCGGCGCGGCGTTGACCGCGGGGATCGCCGCCGGCATTTCCGGCGAGAAGCTCGTCCACCTGTACGAGGTGCGCTCACCCGAGGTCTTCCGCAGCATCCCGTTGCTCAGCGGCATCCGCCGCCTGCTCACCGGCACGCTGTACGACACCGGCACGCTCCACGAGCTCATCCGCGAGGAGCTCGGGCCGGGGGCGCGCGACTGGACCCTGAACGACGCGCCGATCGACCTGCTGATCACCGCCAAGCGCGTCGCCGACGGCATGCCGTGGTACTTCGTGAAGGACAACCCGGCCAACTCGTGCAGGGCCGGCGGCTTCCGGCTCAGCCACGTCGTGACCGCCTCCGGCGCCGCACCGACGTACTTCCGGCCGTGGCGGATCGTGCCGATCGGCGAGCTCATCGATGGCGGCACGGGCGTCGCCGGCAACCCGGTCTACCAGGCCTGCGTGGAAGCCTTCGAGTACACCGATGCCTATCGGCCCGATGACACCGTCGTCGTCAGCCTCGGCACCGGCAAGCTCCTCGGCCGCGAGCGTCCGGGCTGGCTGTGGCCGTGGGTCGGCTGGCTGCTCGCCGAGCTGCTGCGATCGCCGGCGGAGCAGCAGACCGAGCTCGTGCATCGGCACTACCCGCGGGCCGCGTTCTATCGCCTCGACCTGGAGCTCCAGCGCGAGATCGGCCTCGACGCGGTGGGCCGCATCGGTGAGCTGAAGGCGCTCGGCCAGAAGCTGGCGGCCGGCGTGGACTGGGCGGCCATCCTCGACGCGCGCGACGAGCGCTACCGCGTGACCGATGCGACCACGCTGCCTCGCGAGTATTGCCGGCTCGGTCCCGCCTGACTGGCGACGTCAGATGACGCTGAGCTCGCGGATCGGTTCGTTGCGTTCGATGCGCTCGTAGCCGAGCGGGGAGAGGTCGAGCGTCTCGTAGCGGCCGGTGGCGATCCACTCGGCCAGGCCGCGCCCGACGGCCGGCGCCTGCTGGAGGCCGTGGCCGCTGAAGCCGTTGGCGAGGATGAAGTTCGCGAGGCGCGTGTGCGGCCCGACGACCGCGTTGTGGTCGAGCGTGTTGACCTCGTAGTGCCCGGCCCACGCGTCGAGGAGGCGCAGCTGGTCGAAGGCGGGCACGCGGTGGGCCAGCGCGGGCCACACGAGCGACTCGAACGGCGCGCGGTCGGCGTGAAGGTCGAGCGTGTCCGGGTCCGGCTCGCCGTCGCGCGGCGACCAGCCGCTCACGTAGGCCGGGCCCTCGGGGCGGAAGTAGACGCCGGTCGGATCGATCGTGAGCGGGGCGGCCCCGAGGCTGACCGGCGACTCGAGGTGGTACATGATCCGCTTCCGCGGCCGCACCGGCAGCTCCACGCCGGCCATCGCGGCCACCTCCGCGGCCCGCGGGCCGGCGGCGTTGACGACCCACGAGGCCTCGATCTCCGAGCCATCGGCCAGGCGGACGCCCCTGACACGCTCGCCGTCCCGGAGCACCTCGGTGACCTCGCCGACACGCTCGGTGACGCCAAGGGAACGCGCCTTGCGCCGGAACCCCTGGAGCAGGGCGTAGGCGTCGAACCAGCCCTCGCCGGAGAGCCCGAGCGAGCCCGCAGCGAGGTCATCGGTCTGGAGCCAGTCGAAGCGGGCCGACATCTCGGCCGCGGTCAGCAGCTCGACCGGAACGCCGAGCTCGCGCTGCACGGCGTGGTTGTGCTCGAGGGTCGGAAGCCTGGCCTCGGTCGCGAGGAAGAGGTAGCCGTTCTCGACGAGATCGATCTCGGGCACCTCGCCGTCCACGGCGAGGTATCGGTCCAGCGACTTCAGGAACTCGACGCCGAACTGGCTGATCTGCACGTTGAGCGGCGTGCTGAACTGCATCCGGATGCTGGCCGCCGAGAGGGTGGTCGACGAGGTGCGGAACGTCGTGTCGCGTTCGACGACGAGGATGCGGCCGTCGAAGTCCGGCCGTCCGGCCAGGAAGGTCGCGAGCGACGAGCCGATGATGGCGCCACCCACGATGACGACGTCGGCGCGCTCCGATCGGCTCATGCGCGGATGCTAGCGACCTAGACTCGTGTCATGGCAGCGACCCCGACCGTTCGCTTCGCCGATGCGCCGCCGCCAACCGCCGACGTCGTGGTGATCGGTGGCGGGGTGATCGGTTGCGCGACCGCCTTCTTCGCGGCCCGCGCGGGCCTCGACGTGGTTGTGCTCGAGCGCCGGGGGGCGCTGGCGACGCTGACCACCCCGGTCTCGACCGGCGCGTTCCGGCTCCAGTTCGACAACGCGGAGGAGGTCGAGCTCGTTCGCGAGGGCGTCGACCTGTTCGAGTCCTTCGCCGCCCGCACCGGGCTCGAGGGCTGGGACCTCGGCCTGCACCACGGCGGGTATCTCTTCTGCTCCCTGACCGATGCGACCGTCGAGCGCTCTCGCCGCCTTGTCGACCAGCAGCGCGACTGGGGTCTCACCGACGTCGAGCTCCTCACCGGCGACCAGGCCCGCGCTCGCTGGCCGTGGCTGTCGCCCGACGTGCGCGGCGCGCGATACCGCGCTCGCGACGGGTGGCTCGACCCGAAGCAGCTGTCGATCGGGTACGCGACCGCCGCGTCGAACGCCGAGTGGATTCCGGACGCGACGCCCGGCGGCGCCGCCACCTTCGTCACCCACGCCGGCGCCCAGGAGATCGCGACCGATGGCGACCGGGTGCGGAGCGTGCGCACGACGCGCGGCGACGTCTCGGCCGGGGCGGTCGTGGTGGCGACCGGTCCGTTTCTGGCGAACACCGTCGCGCTTGCCGGGATCGGCGTCGAGCTGCGCCCGACCCGGCGCCAGAAGCTCGTCCTGCCGGCGTTGCCGCAGGTGCCGGCGGATGCTCCGATGACGATCGAGGAGGAGACGGCCGCGCACTGGCGTCCCTTCCTCGGGGGCGCGCTCGCGCTCTTCACCGACCCCGACACGCCGCCAAGCGAGCCGCACGACCCGGTCCCGATCGAGCACGACTGGGCCTTCGGACTGCTCGACCCGCGATCGCCACATGCCCTCGCGCGAGTCGCGCCCTTCTGGCGCGACGTCTGGGCCGATGGCGCGCCGTCGGCGCACTGGTTCCTCCAGGCCGGCCAGTACGAGGTGACGCCCGACCGCCGCCCCTACCTTGGACCGATCGGCCCCGACGGCCTCTTCCTCAACGGCGGCTATTCCGGCCACGGGATCATGGCCGGGACCGGGGGCTCGCGGCGCGTCGTCGACCTCATCGCCGGCGCGGCGAAGGCGGCCGACAACCCGTTCCGCCCGGATCGCCCGATCGACGTCCGGGAGCACGACATCCTGTAGTCAGCTCGGTTGGCCGCCGGTTTCGGAGTCGGCCTGCCCCTCACGCCGGCCGTAGGCGGCATCGGGGCTCTCGCCCATCTGATCGTTCGCCGCGTCGGGGTCGACGGGCTGGGTCATCGGTCCGTCCGGACGGGGATCCCGCCTCGCCGGGTCCTGGTCGCCGGCCTCGGTCGGTTCCTGCTCCGGCCCCATCGTTTCGCCCTGCGTGCGGTTCGCCTCGTCGGTCATCGCGCGGCCACCTTCGCGTCCTCGAGACGCATCTCGGTCCCGCATCGGCACGTGTAGTTCAGGCTCCGATGCTTCTCGCCGTCACCGGTGTGCTTGATCATGATCTCGCTGCCGCAGTTGTCGCAGACGTAGTCCGCTCCGTCGTACTTGTGCTGGTCCATGGGTCACCTCCTGGGTGACCCCGTTCGCATGGGGCATGCCACCTCGGGCCAGACGCGCACCGGGCAGGGATCGCCGACGCTCACGACGACTCCGCTCGGAATCGCCTGGAGCTGGTCGTTGGCGTTGCTGATATCGCCACTAGTGCTAGGTGACAGCTGTGCGGCGGGTCGCCGAGCTCTAGAGCCGCCACCGATCGATCACTCACACCGATATGTAGGCGGCGAACCGGCCGATCGGGCGCTCCCAGAGGCTCCAATTGCGCGGTGTGGTGCTTCCTAACCCTAGTGGCGATGAACGGGCGCGCTCGGGTCGCGAACCCTTGACACCACGAGCCCGCGAGCCTACCTTCGCCGCGACAACCGAACACGGCGACGATCGGGACGAGTACCCGCGTCAGGCGAGCCCACAGGGAGCCGGGAAAGCTGAGACCCCGGCGGCGGCGCGACCGGCGAATGGACCCGTGAGCTCCGGCGGCGAAAGGGCGGCGCGGACACGCATCCCGACTAGCCGCCGGCGGAGAGGCACCGATATCGAGGCCGAGGCCATCGAGCCCGCGCCCACCTGGCAACGGCGCTCCGTGGTCGAACTGAGCCGGGGACGAGAACAACCCCGGGAACAACGGTGGCACCGTGAGACGACCCCCTCGCCCGTTGAGGCGAAGGGGTCTTGTTGTTCTCACGGAGGCCACACCGATGACGGTCACCATCACCCGCACCCAGCGTCGCTTCGTGCTGCCGGAGGCAGACCTGCCGACGCACTACGTCAACATCGCGGCCGACCTGCCCGAGCCGCTGCCGCCGCCGCTCCACCCTGGGACGCGAGAGCCGATCGGCCCCGAGATGCTCGCCCCGCTGTTCCCGATGGAGCTCATCCGCCAGGAGGTGAGCGCGGACCCGCTCATCGAGATCCCGGAGGAGGTGCGCGAGGCGTACCGCATCTTCCGGCCCACGCCGCTGCATCGGGCCACCGCGCTCGAGAAGGCGCTCGACACGCCGGCGCGGATCTACTTCAAGAACGAGAGCGTGTCGCCGGCCGGCAGCCACAAGCCGAACACCGCCATCGCCCAGGCCTATTACAACCGTGCCGAGGGCGTCACCCGCCTCGTGACCGAGACCGGCGCCGGCCAGTGGGGGAGCGCCCTCGCCTTCGCCGGCAGCCTCTTCGGCCTCGAGACCAAGGTCTTCATGGTGCGGATCAGCTACGAGCAGAAGCCGTATCGGCGCAGCTTCATCGAGTCGTTCGGCGCGACGGTCATCCCCTCACCGTCGAACGAGACGAACGCCGGGCGCGCGGTCCTTGCCGAGGATCCCGACTCGACCGGCAGCCTGGGCATCGCGATCAGCGAGGCCATCGAGGAGGCGGCGGGCCGCGAGGACACCAAGTACTCGCTCGGCAGCGTCCTCAACCACGTCCTCCTGCACCAGACCGTGATCGGGCAGGAGGCCATGGGCCAGATGGAGATGGCCGGCGACCGGCCCGACGTCGTCATCGGTTGCGCGGGTGGCGGGTCGAACTTCTCCGGGATCGCCTTCCCGTTCCTTCGCGAGCGCCTGCGCGGCAGCTCGAAGACCCGCTTCCTGGCGGTCGAGCCGGCATCCTGCCCGAGCCTGACGAAGGGCGAGTACCGGTACGACTTCGGAGATACCGCCGGCACCACGCCGCTGCTGAAGATGCACACGCTCGGCAACGACTTCCGACCGGCGCCGATCCACGCCGGCGGGTTGCGCTACCACGGCATGGCGCCGCTTGTCAGCCACCTCTACGAGCTCGGATTCCTGGAGGCGCGCGCCTACGAGCAGAACGCCTGCTTCGAGGCGGCCGTCCAGTTTGCGAGAACCGAGGGCCTGATCCCGGCGCCGGAGTCCTCGCATGCCATCAAGGCCGCGATCGACGAGGCCCTGGAGGCACGGGAGGCCGGCGAGGAGCGGGTGATCCTCTTCAACCTGAGCGGGCACGGCCACTTCGACATGGCCGCGTACGACGCCTACCTGTCGGGCTCGCTCGCCTAGCGCCTGGACCGATGCGGGCGCGGCGCCTCCCTCCGCGCCGCGCCCGCGCCCCCACCGCGATCGGTCGCATGGCACCATGGCCGACGATGAAGTTCGGCCTCCAGATCAACAACTTCACCTGGCCCGGCGGTGCGACCGCCATCGGTCCGACCCTGGCGCGCGTGGCGCGCACGGCCGATGACGTTGGCTTCGACTCGATCTGGGTCATGGACCACTTCTTCCAGATCCGCGGCCTCGGCCCGCCCGAGGCGCCGATGCTCGAGGGCCAGACCGCGCTCGGGTTCGTTGCCGCGAATACCGAGCGGGCGCGCATCGGCCTCATGGTCGGCGGCATCCACTACCGGGCGCCGGCGCTGTGGGTGAAGGCCACGACCACCCTCGACGTCCTGTCCGGCGGTCGAGCCTGGTTCGGCATCGGTGCGGCCTGGAACGTCCACGAGACGAAGGGACTTGGCTTCGCCTGGCCGTCATTGCGCGAGCGATTCGAGTGGCTGGAGGACACGCTGCGCTTCGCCCACGAGATGTGGTCGGAGGGGAGCGGCACGCACGAGGCGTTCGAGGGCACGCACCTCGTCGCCACGCACGTCATCAACTCGCCGCAGTCGATCAGCCGTCCGCGGATCCCGATCCTGGTCGGCGGCGGCGGTGAGCGGAAGACCCTGCGCCTCGTGGCCCAGTACGCCGACGCCTGCAACATCTTCGGGCGCTCACCGGAGTTCGTTCGCGCCAAGCTCGAGGTGCTGCGCGAGCACTGCGAGCGGCTCGGCCGTCCCTACGAGGAGATCGAACGGACCGTGCTCACCTCGGTGAACCCCGACGAGGAGGAGGCCGATGCGGTCGTCGAGCGCTTCGCCGGGCTCGCCGAGGCAGGCGCCCAGCACATCATCTTCAGCGTCCGCGGCGTGGCCGACACGTCGCGGCTGGAGCGGCATCGGCACCGAGGTGATGGCGCAGCTCCGCTGATCGCTCGGGTCAGGGCCCGAAGTGGGCGCTCCCCCGGCCGTCATCCAACGCGCGCCCTCGATCACGCCGCCGCCGGGTCGCCTTCGACGGGCACCGCCCGCATCCCGACGAGGTGCTCCGACTCGCGCAGCCAGCGCAGCGGCACGAGCGCGACGAGGAGCAGGACGACCGATGCCGCCAGCAGCCCGTCGATCCCCTGCCAATCCGCGGCCGCGCCACTGGCGACGCTGCCGACGATCTGGCCCAGGCCGAGGAAGATCGAGTAGAGGCCCATGATCGCGCCGCGGTCGAGCGGATGGGACTCGCTGATGTCGGCCAGCATGCCGAGCGCCGCGGGAGTCGCGCCGGCGAGGACGAAGAGGCCCGCCATCCCGACCGCCGCGAGGCCGATCCGGCCCGCCATCGCCACGTCCGCCGAGTGGTTGAGCCCGAAGAACGCGAGCATCATCACCAGCCCGCCGACGATGCCGGCGGCCATGATCGTCGTGCGTCGGAAGCGTCGCAGCACGCTCCCCGACGCGAAGATGCCGGCCATGAACACCAGCAGCGCGATGCCCAGGCCGATGCTCACCTGGGCCGGATCGAAGCCACCCATCAGCAGCTGGTCGTCGAACGCGGGGTCCGGGTTCTCCCGGACGAGCTGGAAGAACACCTGGGTCGTCCAGGCACCGATGATCGCGTTCAGCGCGATCCAGGTCGGCGCCAGCAGCCAGATGCTTCGGGTCCCCAGCAGGCGCCGGTAGTGCGCGAGGCTGAACCTCGCCGGCCTGACCTCGGCGGGGCTGACCGGGTGGTCCGCCGCGTCCTCGATCGCCGCCGGATCGGTCTCGACCGGGCGCACGCCGTACCGATAGATGAGAAACGAGCCGCCATAGATGCCGGCGTTGATGAGGAAGGCGGCGCTGCCGAAGGCCTGGAACAGCGGCCCGGCCGCGACCGCCCCGACGCCCAGCCCGGCGACCGTGGCGGCCTCGAAGCGAGCGACCGTTTGTCCGCGGAGCGCCTCGTTGCCGGACGTCGTGATCGCGATGTAGCCCAGGATCGACGGCATGGCCGCGGCGGCTGCCATCCCCTCCAGCCAGCGCGTGCCGCCGAGCAGCCAGAGGTTGGTCGTGAAGGCGGTCACGATCACCGCCGCAGCGCCCATCAGTGGACCGATCTGCATGACCCGATGCGCGCCGATGCGATCCGAGAGGATCCCGAAGGCCGGCGACAGCATGATCTCGGCTGCGAAGTACGTCGCCGTCAGGATGCCCGCGATCGTGCCGCTCACCGCCGGGCCGCCGAAGTCGGAAAGCGTCGCCAGGTAGAAGGCGAGCATCGCGCCGGTCAGCCCCGTGCTGAAGCGCAGGGTGAAGGTCCCGAAGAGGACGGCGTTGATCGAGCTCATGCGAGCCGGTGCCGCCGTCGCCGGAGCCAGAGCAGCGCCAGCGCCGCCATGGCGAGCGCGTCGACCACGAGGATCCCGCCGCCGGCCACCGCAACGCGCAGCCGCCCGTCGTCCGCCGCGCCGGCTGCGAGCGTTCCGGCGGCCTCTGCCTGCTGCGCCGCGGCCTCCTCGTCACCGTCCTCGAATGCGGCGCGCGCCGCCTCGAGCCCGACCGCCGGATCCGGCTGCCCCAGCAAGCCGATCTCCTCGATCAGCTCTCGCTCGTCGGCCACCTGGATCGTCGCCACCTCGATCGCGCCGAGTGCCGTCTCCTGGTCGCGCCAGCTCGTCGACGGCGCCATCGATCCCGTCGCTGCCCAGCCGCTCGCCGACCTCGTCTGGCGGCACGAGCGTGAGCGCGGCGGCGCGATCGGTCATGGCCGCGTGATCCACGACGAGGTCGTCGATGCGCGCGAGCTCATCGGTCGCGTCGTCGAAGTGCCAGTCCTCCATGTCGTTCCGCGTGCTCGCCGGCATCAGCCAGTCGCCGAGGGTCGCCTCGGTCGCGGCGTACGCCTCGCGTGCCTCACCGCGTTCGGCCAGCTCGTCGGCCTGGCGATCGGTCAGGAGCCACTTCGTCCAGATCGGGTCGAAGTCGCGCGCCGACGCGTTCTCGAGGAGGTCGAGGAACTGGCGCCAGTCGTCCGGGTTCGGCTGGCGGGCTGGCCCGTCCTCATCGGGATGCAGGCCGTAGGCGAGCTCCTCGGCGTCGGCCTGTCGCCAGACGGTCCGAAGCACCTCGGGACCGGCCAGCTTGGCGATATCGCGCGCGACGGCATGGCTGGCGGCATAGCCGTACTCCTCCGCCTCACGCTCCCCGGAGCCGACGCCGCCCCACTCGCTGAGCGGGAATGCGGCCCTGCGGACCTGCCTCGTGAGGTCGTTCATCCGGAGCTCCTCGTCGAGTGCGCGGCCGGCGACCTCCGCGTAGTAGGAGGCGAAGCCCTCGATCAACCAGCGCTCGTCGGCGAGCCCGCGGTTGAACCAGACATGCGCGGCTTCGTGGAGCGCGGTGAACGCGTCGGCGTCGAAGCGCATCTCGATCGTGTCAACGCCGGCGATGAAGAAGCCGGCGTACTCGCCGAGGTGCTGGTAGGCATGCTCGGAGACGTTCAGCGCCCCGTCGATCGGGTAGGGGAGGCCGATCTCCTCCTCGAGCCGTGGCAGCCCGCGGCCGAGGACGTCGCCCTGGCGTTCGGTCCAGTCCGGGTCATCGGGCCAGGCGTGGAAGCGGAGCCTGACCGGACCCTCCGCCATCTCGACCTCGATGTTGCTCCGGGTCCGCTCGCCGCTGCGCTCGGCGCTGACATAGGCCGAGAACGTCGCCGGATCGATGGTCTCGGCGATCACGCGGGTGCCATCCGCCGACTCGACGACCTCCATCTCGCCGTACGGGATGATCACCTCGAAGCCAGGCGGCATGACGACCTCGACGCTGGCGTCGGCCCCGGCCGTGCCGAACCCCCAGACCGGCAGCGCGACGAATCGGCTCCGGATCCAGGTCTCCCGCTCGGGGTCGCCGCCGGCATCGGTCATCACGAAGCTCAGCGTGAAGCGGTAGGTCTGCTGGTAGAAGATGTCCGTGGCGAACGCGATGTCCGCGAACTGGACGACCTCGTCCCCGGGCTCGAGCGTCACCGACAGGGGCACCCCGCCCGACGACGCGCTCACCGATGCCACCCCGACCGGGATCGGCAGGGAGATGGCCTCGTAGAAGAACCGCTGGGTCGCCGAGTCGGGCGTGACGTTCGTGGCCGCCACGTTCACCGTGACCACCGCCGTGCCGTCGTCCGGGCGGATGTCGTAGACGGCCGTCGAGGTGATGATGATTCCGTCCGCGGCGGCCGCGGCCGGCGGCGCCACGCACGCGCCGATGACCAGCAGGCAGCCGAGGACGAACCCCCAACGTCGACTCATGAGCGGCCCGCAGTATGCGATGGCGCGCCGGATTGTGCGAGTCGTCAGCCCTCGGTCGCGGCTCCGTTGCCGTCGGCATAGGCCGACAGGCCGAAGGCTTCCTCGAGCGCCTCGGCGGGGCGAAAGCCCACGGCGGCTCGCGGCGGCTGGCCTGGCGCGAAGAGCGCGACGGTCGGGATGCTCATGATCCCGTAGTGCATGGCCGTGTGCGGGTTGGCATCGACGTCCAGCTTGCGGACCTCGACCACGCCCTCGTACTTCGCGGCCAGCTTCTCGATCTCGGGCGCGACCATCCGGCACGGCCCGCACCACTCGGCCCAGAAGTCGACGACCACCGGCTTCGTGCTCTGCAGCACGTCGGCATCGAAGGTGGCGTCGGTGACCTCGGGAACGTTGGATGACATCTGGATTCCTCTCTGGAGTGCCGGGCTCAGCCGGCGACCTGTTGCAGCAATCGGTACGCATCGAGGACGCGGTCGTCCACGAGCCGATAGAAGACGGTGCTCCCCTCGCGGCGGCTGGCAACCAGCCCCGCGGAGCGCAGCACCGACAGGTGCTGGCTCATGTTCGGGACCTGGCAGCCGACCTCGCGCGACAGCTCGCTCACGCTCTGCTCGCCGCCTGCCAGCCGCTCGACCACGCACAGGCGCTTCGGGTCGGCCAACGCGCGGGCGATGTTCGCCGCGCGGGCTCGCGACGCATCGGTCGCCGCAACCATCTCCATCGCTCGAATGATCTCACTGCTTGCGCAATGACGCAAGTGAAACGCGACACGCGACGTGTCACGAGCCACGCTCAGGATCGGCGCATGAACATTCTTCTCGACTGCGCGTGGTGCGGCGACGAGGTCGTCTTCACGGTCAACCAGACCGATGACGAGCTCGCCTGCAGCGCCTGCAACACCCGGATGGACTTCGCGCCCGATCCGGCGACCACCTACGGCCTCCTGTACGAGGTCGCGCAGGCGGCGTAGCGCTCAGGACTCGGTGATCTCGATCGTCTCGATCCGGTCGCCGGGCTGCGGGTCACGCTGCGGGTCGCGCTCGCGGAGCGAATTCAGCACGTCCATCCCCTCGGTCACGCGGCCGAAGACGCTGTGCTTGTTGTCGAGGTGCGGCGTCGGACCGTAGGTGAGGAAGAACTGGCTGCCGTTCGTGCCGGGTCCGGCGTTGGCCATCGACAGGATGCCCGCGGAGTCGTGGCGCAGCGACGGGTGGAACTCGTCGCCGAACTCGTAGCCGGGGCCGCCGGTGCCCGTCCCGGTCGGGTCGCCGCCCTGGGCCATGAAGCCGCCGATGACGCGGTGGAACGTCGTGCCGTCGTAGAAGCCGGCGCGCGCGAGGTTCACGAAGTTCTCGACGGTGCGCGGCGCGCGATCGGCGAAGAGCTCGACGACGATGTCGCCCTTCTCGGTCTTGAAGCGGGCGACGTAGGTCTTCGCGGTGTCGAGGGCGCCGGAGGGCGGCGCAAGGGAATCGGCCATGAAGGATCTCTCCAGTGGGGATGCAGGTCCGATGCTACGCCGATGCCGGTCGCGCTGTAGCCTCGACCCATGACGAGAACGCTCTTCACCGGCGCGACGGTGGTCGACGGCACCGGCGCCGAACCCGCTCAGACGGACCTGGTCGTCGAGGACGGCCGCATCGTCGACATCGGCAGCGGATTGGACGGGGACGAGTCGGTCGACCTCGCCGGCAAGGCGATCCTGCCCGGCCTCTTCGACTGCCACACCCACGTCGTCGTCAGCAGCATCGACACGATGCGGCTGATCCAGACGCCGTTCAGCTACCGCTTCTTCCAGGCCGCGGCGAACCTCGAGGCGACGCTGCGGATCGGCATCACCACCGTGCGTGACGCCGGCGGCGCCGACCTCGGGGTGAAGCAGGCCGTCGAGGACGGGCTGGTCGCCGGGCCGCGGATGCACATCAGCCTGAGCATGCTGAGCCAGACCGGCGGCCATGGCGACGGCTGGATGCCGTTCGGCGGATCGGTCCGTGCGCTCCTCACCGAGCATCCCGGCGTGCCGACCACGATCGTCAACGGGCCCGACGAGATGCGCAACAAGGTCCGCGAGCTGATCCGGATGGGCGCCGACGTCATCAAGGTCGCGACATCGGGCGGCGTGCTCTCGCCGCGCGACAAGCCGACCCATGCCCA
Source organism: uncultured Chloroflexia bacterium (assembly GCA_963844415.1). Classification (GTDB taxonomy): domain Bacteria; phylum Chloroflexota; class Limnocylindria; order QHBO01; family QHBO01; genus JACDBZ01. Next base: position 127,432 of record CAWJOA010000008.1, on the reverse strand, counting down.
TTTCCGGATCGAGGAGCTCGAGGTGCTCGTCGAGGAGGCGAATGCGGCCGGGATCTTCGTGATGGCCCACGCGCAGGCGACGCCTGGGATCAAGAACGCGATCAAGGCCGGGATCCGCTCGATCGACCACGGCATCTACCTCGACGACGAGGCGATCGAGATGATGCTGGCCCGGGGGACGTGGCTGGTGCCGACGCTCGTGGCGCCGCGCGGAGTCATCGACGCGGCCGATGCCGGCGCCGCCATCCCGGAGGCATCGGTCAAGAAGGCTCGCGAGGTGGTCGAGACGCACAAGGCCTCGTTCGCGAAGGCGGTCGCCGCCGGCGTGAAGGTCGCGATGGGCACCGATTCGGGCGTCACCCCGCACGGCAACAACCTGCGCGAGCTGGCGCTGATGGTCGAGGGCGGCATGACGCCGATGCAGGCGATCGTCGCGACCACGCGCTCGGCGGCGGAGCTGATGGGGCTGGAGCGAGAGCTCGGGACGCTCGAGGCGGGGAAGCGGGCCGATCTCGTCGTCGTCGACGGCGACCCGCTCGACGTCGAGACGCTCGACGAGCGCATCAGCGCCGTCTACAAGGACGGCGAGCAGGTCGTCTAGGGCAGGTCCCCACGAGCTTCGGCGGCCTCGAGCGCGTCGCGCGCGGCCTTCGCGCCCGGCGTTCCATGCCTGCCAGGCGTTCAGGCCGGGCCGATGGCGAAGCTCGGCGAGACGGAATGTGAGCGCCTCGCCGACGAAGGTGGCGGTCTGCTCGTCGAGCGCGGGCAGCGCCCTGACAAGGGCGGGCACGGCATCGTCACCGAGGCCGATGACGTAGTCGGCGTCCAGCCCGATCTGGCCGTTGGATGGTACGAGGCTCGGGTCCAGTAGACGCGCCACGTTCTGCTCGGTGATGAAGCGGGCCGGACCAAGGGTGCTGAGCGCGACGCCGACGATCAGCCCGGCGCCAAGCATGACGTGGCCGATCCACCGGACGCGGTCGAGGACGATGGCGATGATCAGGCCGATGGTCGCGATCGCCAGCCACGCGATCGTGGCGAGCACGTAGAGCCGTAGCTCGGTCCAGCCGTAGGCGTCCTGGTACAGCATCAGGCGCAGGGCAGCGGAGGCGACGACGACGCCCGTGAGCGTCCCCAGGCCGATGGCACCGCCGGCGACGGCGGCGGTCCGCCGGCCCACGAGGCGATCGGCGCCGATGATGAGGCTGCCGGCGAGGAAGGCGACGACCACGAGCTCCGCGAACCCGCGCCGCGCGTATTCCGCGTAGGTCAGGCCGGACGCGGCAAGCGTGTCCAGCCCGCCGAACAGGTAGGCGGCCTGGAGCCCGACGAAGACGAGGAAGACCGCGTTCAGGACGACGAGGACGGTCACGACCTCCGTCGAGCCGATGCGCCAGGCGAGCCCGCGCGTCGCCGGCACCGTGGCGGGTGGCTCGGACGCCACGATCCCGAACGCCCCAGCGGCAACCCACCCCAGGCTCAGCGCCAGGGCCACTCGCCACCCGGCGTCGCCCAGATCGATCTCGATGCCGACGACGTCGCCGACGAGCCTGGCGAAGACGGCATCGGCCGCCGAGAAGAGGGCGATGAACACGAGCGCGAGCGGAATGGCGATCACCAGGCCGCGCGCGATCGGGGCGGCCGGTGCGGCGCGGCGGGCGAATCCCGCTGCCGATGGGAGCTGCCGTCGCGCCCCGGACACGACGGGTAACGCTCCTCCGGCGACCCACGCGACGAGCCCCAGCGCCAGGCCCGGCATCGCGAGGAGCGGTCGCGCCACGATGGATCTGCCCCCGAAGCTGGCCAGCGCCGCGACCGTGAGGCCGAGGGCAGTCAGGAGGTCGAGGGCGACGATGGTCGGGTCGGCGCGGACGGCCGCGAACGAGGCGAAGACCAGGGCCGCAGGCCCGAGCCAGGCGTCCCGCAGCTCGGTCCGCGTCGCGCGCCGGCGCAGCATCCAGCCGCCGACCAGGACGAGCGCAATCGCGATCGGGAAGTTGATGCCGAGGCCGACATCGAAGAACAGGACCTGGCCGATGACGCCGAACGCGCCGGCCGCGAGGAGCACACGGCCGGCGCGCTGGACGATGGGCATCGGCTCGCGCCGAAGCGCTGCCGGTGCCGTATGAACGGTGGCCTCTGAGGTCAATGCTCGATGTCGACGACGATGCGCGGCTCGTCGTCGAGAGCGAGGACGCGCACGCACTCCCCCTCGGTGAGGCCGAAGTACCAGGTGCTCTGGGCCTCGAAGTCGCCGCCCTCAACGAGGTCAACGAGCGTGTGGAAGCCGGGATCGAAGTCGGTGGGACCGTCGTAGCTGCTCGTCCCGTCGTCCTGCTGCTTCGTGCCGCCGCGCATGATCAGCCGCAGGAAGCTCTCTCCGGCGACGTCGATCGGCTCGCCCGACGCGTCGTGCGTGAACGGCGGCTCGGCGCGCTCCAGGCTCGCCTCGGGCACGCCGCCGGCGAACTCGAAGACGACGCGGTCGTAGCCGTCGTGGGTGCCGATGCGGACGTCGGTGATGTTGGCGCGCGCGACGGTCTGGTCGACATGGATGGGCGGGTCACAGGTGAATTCGCCCAGCTCGTCGCTCGGGATCGGCTCAGGCGTCGATGCCGGTGATCCGCTCCCCGACGCGACCGGCGTGCCGGCCGGCTCCGGAGACGCCGTCGCGCCATCGGTCGGGCTGGACGACGGGCTGGTGCAGGCCGCGCGACGAGGCCGATGAGGGCGATGGCGACGAAGCGTTCGGGATGGCGCATGGGGTCGGGCGGCTCCTCGTGGTGACCGGGACGCTCGGGATGGTCCCGATCGCGCCCCAGACGCGCGAGCCGCGAACGGCGTTACGCGTGCGCCTCGCGCTAGACTCGGGCGACAGATGGAAACCACGACCCGTACGTTCTCGCCCGGCCTGAAGGGCGTGCTCGCCGGCGAGACGTCGCTGGCGATGATCGACGGCGAGGCCGGTCGCCTCCAGTACCGCGGCTACCCGATCGGGGAGCTCGTCGAGCGCGGCACGTACGCGCAGGTCGCCGAGCTCCTCTGGACCGGTGACTGGAAGACCGATGCGCACCTCGCCTGCGCCCCGCTCCCCGTGGAGGTGCTCGATGTCCTGCGGCGCCTGCCACCGTCCACCGGCGCGATGGATGCCCTGCGAACCGCGATCTCGGCATGGGGCGCCGTGCATGGCACGCTGTGGCCACCGACCGTCGAGCAGGCACGCGCCATCACCGCGGCGGCGCCGACCGCGCTCGCTGCCTTCGCCAGACTGCGCGAGGGACTCGAACCGATCGAGCCGGACCCGTCGCTGGGGCTGGCGGCCGGGTTCCTCCAGCAGCTGCGTGGCGAGGCACCGGACGAGGCCTCGGCCCGGGCGCTCGATGCCTACTTCGTCGTCGGCGCCGAGCACGGCTTCAACGCCTCGACCTTCACGGCGCGCGTGATCGTCAGCACGCACTCGGACGTTGCCTCGGCCGTGGCTGGCGCGATCGGCGCGCTGAAAGGGCCGTGGCACGGCGGCGCGCCGTCGGAGGTCGTCGACCAGCTGCACGAGATGGGCTCGGTCGACCAGGCCGAGGAGTGGATTCGCGCGACGCTGGCCCGTGGCGAGCGGCTGATGGGCTTCGGCCATCGGGTGTACCGTGCCTACGATCCGCGCGCGGCCGCGCTGCGCTCGGTGGCGGAGGGGATGGCCGGCGTTGCGGACTGGCTCGACAAGGCGGTGGCGGTCGAGGAGATCGCGCTGCGCGTCCTCGCCGAGCACAAGCCCGACTATCCGATCAAGACGAACGTCGAGTACTACGCCGCCGCCGTCCTCCAGGGCGTCGGCCTTCCGCCGAACCTGTTCCCCGCCACGTTCGCGCTGGCGCGCCACGCCGGCTGGACGGCGCACTGCCTCGAGCAGGCCGAGGCGAACGTCCTCATCCGCCCCGACGTCCGATACGTCGGTCCCGCCGAGCGGCACCTACCCGCGTAGCCGCTCCTCGAGCAGCCGGCGCTCCGCCGGGTTCGTTGCCAGCTCGAGCGCGCGCAGGTCGGCCGCGCGCGCCCCATCGGTCCGACCCAGGCGTCGGAGCAGCTCGCCGCGCGCGGCGTGGAAGAGGTGGTAGGCGTCGAGCCGGTCCTCCAGCGGGTCGAGCGCGGTGAGCCCCGCCTCCGGTCCGTCGCGCTCGGCGAGCGCGAGCGCTCGGTTGAGCGCGACCACCGGCGTCGGCTCGAGCCGGTAGAGGGCGTCGTACAGCGGCACGATCTCGTCCCACGGCGTGCCGTCCCAGGTCCTGGCCCCCGCGTGCGCGACGAGAATCGCGGCCTGGAGCTGGTAGCTCCCCGGCCCATCCATCGCCTCGGCGTGCCGAAGCAGCGCCGCTGCCTCCGCGATCGCCGACCGATCCCACCGCGACCGGTCCTGGTCGCGCAGCAGCACGATGGAACCGTCGTCGCCGAACCGGGCGTCGGCGCGCGCCAGATGGACGCGCATGAGCGCCAGCAGGCCGAGCACCTCCGGCTCGTCGGGCATGAGTCGAGCGACGAGCGAGGTCAGCCACTCGGCGTCGCGCGCCAGCTCGCGGCGCTCGGCGACGTCACCGGACGAGGCGAGGTAGCCCTCGTTGAAGATCAGGTACAGGACGCTGAGCACCTCGCCGAGGCGCGCCGGCAGCTCGGACGCGTCGGGCACGCGGTAGGGGATGCCGGCGTCGCGGATCTTCCGCTTCGCGCGCACGAGGCGCTGGGCGATCGTCGCCTCGGGGACGAGGAAGGCGCGCGCGACGGCCGGCGTCTCGAGCCCGCCGATCGTTCGCAGCGTGAGCGCGACCTGGGCCTCGCGGCTGAGTGCGGGGTGGCAGCACGTGAACAGCAGCGGGAGCCGGTCATCGGCCTCCATCGGTCCGCCGGTTTCGACCGCGGCCGCGAACGAGGTGGCCTCCCGGGTGAGCTCCGCCATCCGCTCGCGGTAGCGCGCCTGGCGCCGGAGGCGGTCGACCGCCTTGCGCCGGGCCGCGGTCATCAGCCACGCGCCCGGATTGCGCGGGATGCCGTCGACCGACCAGTGCTCCAGGGCGCTCACCGCCGCGTCCTGGACGAGCTCCTCGGCGAGGTCCCAGTCACGCAGGATGCGCACGAGCGCGCCGGTCAGCCGGCCGCGCTCGTCGCGCAGGACCTCGGACAGGCGCTCGTCGACGGTGGCTCGGTCGCTCGACATCGGGACCGATTGTGCCCGCGGAAGAGATTCGGCGCTGGCCCCACAATGCCGGAGTGACCCCTCCAGCCAGGCGGCCGCCACCGACGGTCGCCGTCGCCGTCGCGCTCCTCACCGTCTACATCCTGTGGGGCTCGACCTACCTCGGCATCGCCGTGATGATCGAGACGATGCCGCCGCTACTGGCGGCCGGGGCCCGCTACGGCTCGGCTGGGTTGATCATGCTCGCGGTGCTGGTCGCGCACGCACGCCTGCGGCGGGGGGCCACGCTCGAACGGCCAACGGCGATCCAGTGGCGCACGGCCGCGATCGTCGGGACGCTGCTGCTGCTCGGTGGGAACGGCGGGGTCGTGCTCGCGGAGCTGTTCATCGACACCGGCGTCGCCGCCGTGCTCGTCGCCACCGTGCCGATCTGGCTGGCGGTCTTCGACTCGATCGTCACCCGCCGGCGGCCGAGCGGCCTCGTCATCGGAGGCCTCGTTGCCGGCATCGCCGGCGTCGCCGTGCTGCTCGTGCCGGTCGAGGGCTTCGACGACATCAATCCGCTCGGGATCGCGCTCGTGCTGGGCGGCGCGATCGCGTGGGCGATCGGTTCGCTGTACGCGCGCTACAACCCGCTGCCCAGGTCCGCGCTGCTGGGGACCGGCATGGAGATGTTGCTCGGCGGTCTCGCGCTCATCGTCGGCGGCGTGCTGCTCGGCGAGCTCGGCCGCACCGACGTCGCCGACTTCTCGACGCGCTCGGTCGTGGCCTTCGTCTACCTCGTCGTCTTCGGCTCGATCGTGGCGTTCACTGCCTACACCTGGCTCCTCGCCAACGTGCCCGTCTCGACCGTCGCGACCTACGCCTATGTCAACCCGGTCGTCGCCGTCGTCCTCGGGGCGCTCATCCTCGGCGAGGAGCTCACCCCGAGGATGCTCATCGCGGCCGTCCTCATCCTCGGCGCGGTCGTGGCGATGGTCTCCGGCCGTCCGCGCGACGTCGACGAGGCACGGCCTGCCGTCGAGAGCGGGGCCGTCGAACCTGACCGAGCCTGACCGATCGGGCATTCGTGACACGGCATGTCAGGTAGGCGCGCGATGATGGAAGCATCGTGACCCAGCACCTCGCCCCAGCCGGCCGACCACCGTCGACGGTCGCCGTCGCCGTCGCGCTCCTCACCGTCTACATCGTCTGGGGCTCGACCTACCTGGCCATCGCGGTGATGATCGAGACGCTGCCGCCGCTGCTCGCGGCCGGCGTTCGGTTCGTGACGGCCGGCCTCATCGTGCTCGCGGTGCTCGTCGCGCATGCCCGGCTGCGTCGCGGCGTGATCCTGGAGCGGCCGACGGCGGCGCAGTGGCGGACGGCCGCGGTGGTCGGGACGCTGTTGCTGCTCGGCGGCAACGGCCTGGTTGTGCTCGCGGAGCTGTTCATCGCGTCGGGCGTCGCGGCGGTGCTCGTCGCCACCACGCCGATCTTCCTCGCCGTCTTCGATTCGATCGTCACTCGCCGACGCCCGAGCGGCCTCGTGGTCGGCGGCATCCTCGCCGGTGTCGCCGGCGTCGTCGTGCTGCTGGTACCGGTCGGGGGGTTCGGCGAGATCGACCCGCTCGGCGTCGTGCTCGTGCTCGGCGCCGAGGTCGCCTGGGCGAGCGGCTCGATCTACGCCCGCCACAACCCGATGCCACGGTCCGCGCTGCTGGGCACCGGCATGGAGATGCTGATCGGCGGGCTGGCGCTCGTCATCGGCGGCGTCCTGCTCGGCGAGCTCGGCCGAACCGATGTCGCCGATTTCTCGACGCGCTCGATCGCGGCGGTCCTCTACCTCATCGTCTTCGGCTCGATCGTGGCGTTCACCGCCTACACCTGGCTGCTCGCCCACGTGCCCGTCTCGACGGTCGCCACCTACGCATACGTCAACCCGGTCGTCGCCGTGGCCCTCGGTGCGCTGATCCTGTCGGAGCCGATCACCCCGCGGACCGTCATCGCATCGGTGCTCATCATCGGTGCGGTGGTGGCGATGGTCTCCGGCCGTCCACGCGAGGCAGAGGAGCCGACACGCCCCGTCGAGGGCGTCGCCGAGCCCGACTCGGCCTGACCGATGGCACCGATCCTGCGCGCCGACGGGCAGTGATGACCGAGCCGATCGTCTCCTGCAGCCCCACCGAGTCCGGCTGGCACTGCACGGTGACGCTCGGGACGGATGCGGCCGCCACCACCCACGAGGTGAGCGTCGACCGAGAGGTGCTCGAGGACTTGGCCCCGGGCGCCACGCCAGAGGAGCTCGTCCGCGTCTCGTTCGAGTTCCTGCTCGAGCGCGAGCCGCGCGAGTCGATCATGCGGCAGTTCGAGCTGCCGATCATCGGCCGCTTCTTTGGCGACTATCGCGACGAGATGCTCCGCCGCCTCTCTCCCTAGCCGCCGTCCGGCGGGCGCGGGTGCATCGCTCGCGACCCGGCGACCCGCAGCCGGTCGAGGCCGGATGGGAAGACGACGAGGTTCCACGCGCCGTCGCGCGCCGCCGACGGCACGATCAGCCCGTCCGCGCCGAGCTCTCGCGCCTGCGCCGCAAGGCCATGCGCCCGTGACCGCGGCCCGGTGAGCTGGCGCTGGCTGACGCCGAGCTCCTCGGCGAGGCCGGGGCGACGGAGGTCGACGACGGCAAGGTCATCGGCCTCGATCCGCCAGAGCCGTCGACGCTCGTCGGCGGGATCGATCGCGCCGCGCGTTGCGGCCTGCCACTCGGCCCAGACCGTCGCCGGCTCGAGCGACGCGTAGAGCGGCCACGGCTCTCCGGGTCGGTGATAGCGGCCCTCGGTCGGCGCCGGCCGGTCCGGCGGCGTCGCCGGCGTGTCGATGCCGGTCTGGCGGTGCGCCCGTCCGCTGAAGCGGCTGATCGGGTTCAGACGTAGTCCCCGACGAGGTACGACTCGGCGGCCGCGCGGACCGCGTCGAAGTCGCCATCGGCCAGGCGCTCGACGGGGCGGGCCCAGCGCAGGTGGGCGTTCGGGGCCTCGAGCCAGTCGCGCTTGGCGGCATCGGTCATGCCGCGGCCGAGGAGGTCGAGGATGGCCTGGAGCTCACCGATGCGATCGCGGTAGCGCGATTGCGGCGCCTGCCCGCTCCGCCAGCGTTCGGCGGTGCGGACGTTGGCGCCCGTGGCGCGGGCGATGAACGGGGCGGGGAAGAGGCGCACGAGGCGCGGCGGCTGCGCCGCACGGACAGTCATCGTCCAAGGATATTGCCGGTTGGAATGCCGGTCAAGATGCCGGGATCAGGGAGCCGTCCAGCAGCACTCCCCGGAGGCCTCGTAGATGCGGCCGAGGACGTACTGGCCATCGGTCTCGGGGTCCGTGAGGTTGGCCTGCGCCTGCTCGAGCATGATGTACGGGTGCATCCGGGCCTGCGCCAGCTCGGTGCCGACGAAGGCCAGCTCGACCAGCACGCCCTCCTGGGTCTGCTGGCTCCACTCCTGGCCGAACAGGAAGTTGCCGTGGCTGACCATCGTCACCTGGTGGCCGCCGTCGTCATCGGCGGTGATCTCGATCGGTCCGGACCAGTGCGTGCCATGGCCGAGGATGTGGTCGCAGCCCGCGGCGAACATCTGGGCCTGGTGCTCCCGCATGTCGCCGCGGAAGGTCGCGTGGTACTCGGCGCCCTCGCCGACGGTGTCACCGCCCCACCATTGCGGCACGCAGATCACGACGTCGGCGACGGCTCGCGCCCGCTCACCGGCGGCGGCGATGTTCGCCTCGTCCAGCCACGCCACGCCCGGGACGCCCGGAGCCGCCGCCGTCGAGCCCACGATCTGGTTGAACCCGATGAACCCGAAGGTGACGCCGTTGACCTCGATGACGGCCGGCTCGAGGGCAGCGTCGAGATCGGGCCCGGCCCCGGTGATCGGCAGGCCGGCGGCGGAGAACTGGTCGAGGGTCTCGAGGAAGCCGTTCACGCCGCGGTCGAAGAGGTGGTTCGACGCGAGGCTCACGACGTCGACGCCGTAGGTGTCGCGGAGCCGCGGCAGCACCGCCGGATCGATCGAGAAGAGGGTGCCCTCGTTCACGGTGAAGCTCTCGACGACCGGGCACTCGAAGTCGTCGAGGGTGATGTCGGCGCCGCTGACGAGCTCGGCGACGGCGCCCTCGTTGCCGGTCGGCACGGCGTCGACGATGTTGAACCCGTTACCCACGAAGCCTTCTGGGACCGGGTTGGGGTAGACCGCGGTGTATTCGGCGGTGCCGCCGCCGAACACCCAATCCCAGCCGAGACCGCGTGTAATCGCAGCGTGCGCGACTCCGCGGTCGGGACAGGAGTCGCCGAGGCTGATGAGCGTTCGGACCTCCTCGACGTCGAAGCCCCAGTCGGCGAACTGCTCGACCAGCTGGACGCTCACGGTGAAGGGGTACGGCGCGGCCCGCGCCTCGGCATCCCCGAACACGTCGGCGCCGTCGACCGGGAGCACCTTGACCGTCGGCACGACCATCCCGGCCGGGAGGAATGCGAGGTCGTTCGGGTTCGCCACGATGTGGTCGACGATCTCGTCCGCAAAAGCGCATCGCGGGACCGGGTTGATGGCCGTGAAGAACTCGCATTGCTGGATGAAGGTGTCCGCCTCCATGGCCGCGAGGACCTCGGCCTCGGTGACCGACGCCATCGGGTTGGTGTGGCCGGTGACGACGGCGATGGGAACCTCGACCTCGGGCGCGGGCGTCGGCGTCGGCACGGGGGTGGGCGAGGGCGACGCGGTGGGAGTCGCCATCGGCCCCTGCTGGCGACCCGCTCGGCTGCGGTTCGTTGCTCACGCAGGCCGAGAGCAGGACGGCAACGCCGAGCAGGGCGAGGAGGAGGCGGGGACGCGGCGACATTCGTGCCGGATGGTAGCGAGGCGCGCAACTTGCCGCGTACTGATCCAGTGGGCGTGACCCGAGCCGTCGTCGCGCACGCTGGGGCTATCATCACCGTCCCATGACCGCCGATCAGCCCGCGGGGGCGGGCCAGTCCGCCATCGGCTTCGGATCCGGGATCAGCGACGATCACCGGGACGGCATCCGCTGGGTCGACTACACGAACATCAGCTGGAACCCGGTCTTCTGCAAGCGCTGCGACATCTGCGTCGAGATCTGCCCGAAGAACACCCTCGTCCTGCGCAACGACGCGATCATCGAGGAGGAGGACTGCATCCTCTGCGGCCTCTGTGAGCGCTACTGCCCGGACCTGGCCATCGAGATGATTCCGGCGGCAGTGGCTCAGCACGCCGCGGCCTCCAAGCCGGACCGATGACGCCGCGAACCGTCGCGATTCACGCCAGATGTGCGTTGCGCGCGCGATTCGACGCGGGCGGGCGAGGCGCCACGTGACCCGGAAGCTGACCCAGGGCAACGAGGCGGTCTTCCGCGGCGCGCTGGCCGCCGGGGCGAGCTACTACGCGGGCTACCCGATCAGCCCGTCGACCGAGATCCTCAACATCGCTTCCGGTCATGCGGCCGAGCATCCCGAGTTCCGCTTCCTCCAGGCCGAGGACGAGATCGCGTCGGCCAACGCCGTCATCGGTGCCTCGCTGGCGGGCGCGAAGTCCTTCACCGCCACGAGCGGCCCGGGCTTCAGCCTCATGCAGGAGGCGGTCGGCTACGCGCAGAAGGTCGGCGTGCCATCGGTCTTCGTCAACGTCATGCGCGTCGGGCCGGCGACCGGGATGCCGACGATGCCCGGCCAGGGCGACATCATGCAGGTCAAGTGGGGGAGCACCGGCGACTACACCCCGCTGGCCTTCTACCCCAACGGCGTCGAGGAGGCGTTTCGGGTCACGGTCGACGCGTTCAACGCGGCCGAGGAGTCGCGATCGCCGGTCGTCGTGCTGTCCGACACGTTCGTCGCTCACCTCAACGAGGTCGTCGACCTCGACGAGATCGCCGCCTCGGCTTCGGTCGTCGAGCGCTCGCTCCCACCCCTGGGCGACTTCACCGATACGCCGCGCTTCTTCGCCGGCGTGCTGATGTACGAGCACGGCCCGAATGCGGGCGAACCGGCGACCGCCGACGCCGACGAGTACCTGCGCCAGTTCTACGAGGCCAAGCACCGCCATCTCGAGGTCGCCGCGCGCTACGCGCAGTTCGAGCACGGATGGAAGACCGATGCGGACGTGCTGGTCGTCTGCTACGGGATCGTGTCCCGCGTGGCGGCGCCGCTCAGCGACGAGTTCGCCCTCTTCCGGCCGATCCGGATCTTCCCGGTGCTCTCGGCCGAGCTGGCGTCGATCGCCGATCGCTACCGCGAGGTCGTTGTCGTCGAGGCCAACGACGGCCAGTACGCGGACCTGGTCGAGCTGGCGCTGCATCGGCCGGTCAAGCGCGTGCCGCTGCTCGGCGGGCGGATCTCGCTCGAGGCCGTGCGCGAGGGGATCGACCGGGTGCTGTCGGGTGGACCGTCGGAGCCTCCGATTCCGCCGCAGCCGGCCGAGCCCGGCCCGCGCGCGCCGCTGGGGGTGGGCTGATGCCTGAGGCGCCGATGGCGGAGATGACCTACAAGGATCGGCTGAAGGTCGACCTCTTCCCGACGATCTGGTGCCCGGGCTGCGGCATCGGCACGATCATGATGATGCTGGCGATGGTGCTCGATGAGATGAAGCTCGACGAGCGCAACACCGTCATCGTCACCGGCATCGGATGCACCGGGCGCATGGGCGGCTATCTGAAGCACGAGGCCGTGTACACGCTGCACGGCCGCACGCTGCCGGTCGCCGAGGCCATCAAGAGCGTCCGGCCGGAGATGAACGTCATCGTCGTGGCCGGTGACGGGGACACCGCGAGCATCGGCGGCAACCACCTGATCCACAGCATTCGGCGCAACGCCCCGGTCACCGTGCTGTGCAACAACAACGAGATCTACGGCCTGACCGGCGGCCAGACCGGCCCGACGACGCCGACCGGCACGAAGACCCTGTCGAGCCCCGGCGGCAACCCGAACACGCCGATCAACCTCCAGGGACTCGTCCGCTCCTCCCCGCACGCGCTGTACGCGAAGACGACCGTCTACCACCAGCTGCACATGCGCAACGTCATCAAGGAAGCGATCGAGTGGCCCGGCTTCAGCTTCGTCGACATCACGAGCCAGTGCATCGAGAACAACGGGCGGCGCATCGGCTTCGCGAGCGCGAACGAGATGCTCACGTTCTACCGCAAGACCTACAAGCGCGCGCCGAAGGACGCAACGCATCTCGACGCCTTCGAGATCGGCGTCGTGTACCCGGTGGCCCACACCGAGAGCAACGGCAACGGACGGCACCCGGACGCGCTGCCGGAGCAGCCTGCCGGACCGATGACCTCCGCGACCGAGTCGCCGGGCGAGGGCGGCGCGACGGCACCGGAGGCGGCCACCGTGGTCGTCGAGCGCCCGGCGCCCGCGACCGATGACGAGAAGGCGCGCAAGCGCGCCGAGGCGCAGGAGAAGGCCGCGCTGATGGCGAAGCTGTCGCCCGAGGTCAAGCTGCAGGTTGCGAAGAAGGAGCTGACCCTCGCGCAGGCGCTCGCCGCGGCAGGCCTCGAGATCCCCGAGTCGATGCGCACGGGCGCATCGGCCCCGGAGGACGTCGAGGAGCCGGCGGGCGTCGTCGAGTCCTCCGAGACGGGCGCCGATCCGGGATCGGAGACGAAGGCCGAGCTTCCGGCACAGAAGGCGGAGGCGGCCGCGGAGGCGCGCGACCTCGTCGGCGGCCAGCCGGGCGGCGACACCCAGCCGGTCGCGCCGCGGACCGCGGAGGATGCGGCGCCCGCATCGGTCAGTCCGCCTGCAGATCCGGCCGAGGCCAAGAAGGCCGAGGCGCAGCGCAAGCTGGCCATCATGCAGAAGCTGCCGTCCGAGCTGAAGCTGCGCGTGGCGAAGCGCGAGATCAGTCTCGAAGACGCGATGCGGGAGGCAGGGGTCGAGCCGGAGTGAGCACGAAGATTGCGCTGGACGGCGTCGGGGGGCAGGGCGTTCGGCTCATCGCCGGCGTCATGGGTGCGCTCCTGGCCCGGATGGGCAAGGAGGTCACCGTCCTGTTCGACTACGACTCGTCCGTGCGCGGCAGCATGAGCGACGCCTTCCTCATCTTCGACGACCAGCCGATCGCCAACCCGGTGGTCGAGGAGGCGGACATCATGCTGAAGCTGGCCGACAAGGGGCACCTGCGCATCAGCGGCCGCAAGGTCGTCGCCGACCTTGGCCTCGATGTCCCCGGCGCCGAGCAGATCCCGTTCGCCTCGCTCGGCAGCGAGCACTTCGGCAAGGAGCTGTTCGGCAACATGATCGCCCTGGGGCGGCTGCTGCGGCTGGCGCACATCGACTGGAACGACGATGCCATCCGCGAGTCGCTGCCGCGCCGCTACGTCGACGAGAACCTCGCAGCCATTCGGTTCGGCTATGACCTGACCGATGCGGACATCGCGCGGCTCGCCGCCGCCGCGCCGCCGAGCCGGTTCCAGATGAACACCGCCGCCACGGCGACCGACGCCTGACCGATGGAGCAGCCGACCGCCCGGCTCGAGCTCGACACGATTCGCCGCGCCCCGAAGGTGCTGCTCCACGACCACCTCGACGGCGGACTGCGGCCGCAGACCGTCCTCGAGCTCGCATCGGAGATCGGGTATCGCGAGCTGCCGACAACCGACCCGGACGAGCTGGCGCGCTGGTTCACGCTGGGCGCCGACCGCAAGTCCCTCGAGCTCTATCTCGAGGGCTTCCGCTACACCGTGGCGGTCATGCAGACGCGCGACGCGATCGAGCGGGTGAGCGCCGAGTGCGCCGAGGACCTCGCCGCGGACGGGATCGTCTACGCCGAGGTCCGGATGGCCCCCGAGCTCCTGACCGATGGCGGCCTCACGCTCGACGAGGCGGTGGAGGCGATGCTCGAGGGCTTCCGCCGGGGATCGGACGGGCGACCGATCACGATCGGGCTGATCGTCACCGCGATGCGCCAGGCGGCGCGTTCGGTGGAGATCGCCGAGGTGGCGGTGCGCCACCGCGACGACGGTGTCGTCGGCTTCGACATCGCCGGGCCGGAGGCCGGCTACCCGCCGACGCGCCACCTCGACGCGTTCAACCTCATCGCCCACGAGAGCTTCCACTTCACGATCCACGCCGGCGAGGGCTTCGGGCTGCCGTCGATCTGGGAGGCGCTCCAGTGGTGCGGCGCCGAGCGCCTCGGCCACGGCGTGCGGATCGTCGATGACATCACGCTGCGTCCCGACGGCCGCGTCGTGCTCGGACGTCTCGCTTCGTACGTGCGCGACACGCGCGTGCCGCTGGAAATGTGCCCGACCTCGAACGTCCACACCGGCGCCGCACCCTCGATCGAGGAGCACCCGATCGACCTGCTCCGCCGGCTCCGGTTCCGGGTCACGGTCAACACCGACAACCGGCTGATGAGCGGCATCAGCCTGAGCAGCGAGTTCGCGACGCTCGTGCGCGCGTTCGGGATCGGTCTGGACGACATGGAGTGGTTGACGCTGAACGCGATGAAGTCGGCGTTCTGGCCGTTTGACGGCCGGCTGCGGATCATCAACGAGCAGATCAAGCCCGGCTACGCCTCGCTCCGGGCCGCCCAGGCCGCCGCCGACCTCGCCACCGCCTGAGGTCGCGGCGTAACCGGGGCCGTACCCCTCGATGGGACCCGGTGCGCTTCCCGGGCGCACGAAGCGTCCGCGTGCGGGTCGCCGAAAGGAGCTGTGACGTGGGCAAACGTCGCTTCCGCGGATCCCTCGCCCGAGCGTCGATCATCGCCATCGCCGCACTGACCCTTGCGGCCAGCGTTGCTGCGTCGAACTCGACCAAGCTGAAGGCCGATCTACTCGGGACGAACGAGGTCCCCGTTGCCGACCTGGACGGCCGAGGCAAGGCATCGGTCCGGATCGATGTCGCCGGTGGCGAAGTCTGCTTCGACGTCTCGTTCAAGGACGGCGGCACGGCCAACCGCGGCCACATCCACGAGCAGGTGGCGGGAATGAACGGGCCGATCGTCGTCCCGTTCTTCGACATCCAGGCCGTGCCAGCGCAGTCTGGAGACCCGCGACACGACCTGCTGGAGCAGAGCAACGGTCTCACCGGTTGCGTAGCTGCCGACCCGGTGTTGCTCCAGCGGATCGTGGACAACCCGTCGGGCTTCTACGTCAACCTGCATAACGCTCGCTTCCCCGGCGGGTTCGTGCGTGGCCAGCTGCAGGCCGGAGGCAACTGAGACCGTCGATCAGGCCCGAGCAGGGTCCAGGTAGGCGTCCGCGGCGGCCTCGAAGGCCTCGGCCTCGACGGCCGTCAGCGGACGCAACGGGGCGCGCATATCGCGACGAACCGGCGTGCCCCGCCGGCCGAGCGCGTGCTTGGCCGCCGCGATGAACTGGCCACTCGACTCCATGGCGCCGCGCAGGTCACGGAGCCGGGCCGTCGCGGGCTCGTCGGCCGCATCGAGGGCGGTGCGCACGACGTCCGGGAAGGCCGCGGCCATCCCGGACACGGTTCCCAGCGCTCCGCCGTCGATGCCCGCGACGATCAGCGGCTCGTTCCCGATCAGCACCGGCAGGCCGAGCGCGAGGTACGGCGCCACGCGCTCGAACGGCGACTCGCTGACCTTCAGTCCGGCCAGGTTGTCGACCGACTCGGCGATGCGCCGGATGACGTCGACCGGCAGGGGGTAGCCCGAGCGCGCGGTGAAGGCGTAGCAGTAGAAGGGCAGCGGTGCGCAGGCGCGGGCCGCGGCGACGAAGTGCGCCGTCAGCGCGTCGTCGTCGAGCGGGAAGTAGGGCGGAGGGATGACCGCGACCGCATCGGCGCCGAGCTCGGCGGCATCGGCCGCCAGCGCCACCGTGTCGGCGGTCGTCTGGGCTCCCGCGTGGACGATCAACGCCCCGCCCAGCGCGGCCCGGAAGGCGCGGGCGGCTCGGCGACGTTCCTCGAGCGCCAGGTTGATCCCCTCGCCGGTCGTGCCGCAGGCGAAGACGCCATCGGCGCCGTGCGACTCGAGGAAGGCGACGTACGGACCGATCGCCCCCTCGTCGAGCTGCGAGCCACCGTCGCGCAACGGCGTGATGGCGGCGACGATGAGCGGCCGGTGGCCCAGATCGGTCAGCATTGACGCGATGCTAGCGCCCGGCGCCATCGGTGTAGACTCGATCGCGCCACTCGAAGCTCGCTGCATTGAGGGTTCGCCAGACCGCAATGACCTACGTCATCGTTGAGCCCTGTATCGGCGTCAAGGACGCATCGTGCGTTGACGTCTGCCCGGTCGACTGCATCCACGCCACCGACGACGACGCGATGTACTTCATCGACCCCGACGAGTGCATCGACTGCGGAGCGTGCGAACCGGAGTGTCCGGTGACGGCGATCTTCGCCGAGGACGCCGTGCCCGACGACCAGCAGCAGTACATCCAGATCAACGCCGACTACTTCAAGCGTTGAGCTGAGCGCCGATGCCGAGGCTGATCGCCCTCTACAACCAGCCCGACGATCCCGACGCCTTCGACGCTCACTATCGTGACGTCCACACCCCGATCGTGGCGCGCTATCCGAATCTCCGCGGCGTCCGGCTCTCGAAGCCTGCCGGCGTTGCCGGCCGACAGCCGCAGTTCTACCTGATGGCCGAGATGGTCTTCGACTCGGAGGCGGATCTGGACGAGGCGATCGGCTCCGAGGCGGGTGCCGAGAGCGCGCGCGACCTGCGCAACTTCGCGGGGGCCGGTGTCACGATGTTCGTCGCACCCGACGAGGCCGATGCCTGAGCCCGGCTCGCCGGTCGCGTCGGACCCGTCGACCCTCGGCTATCGACGGATCCGCTACGCGCGCGACGCCGATACCGGCGTGGCGACGGTCACGATCGACCGCCCCGAGGTGCTCAACGCCCTCGACCTGCCGACGATGAAGGAGCTCTCGACCGCGTTCGAGCAGGCGTCCTGGGACGAGTCGGTGGCGGTCGTCGTCCTCACCGGCGCCGGCGACCGTGCGTTCTGCACCGGCGCCGATCTCGACGAGCAGGCGCTCATGGGCCACACCTCGGGCGAGTACTGGCGCTGGATGGGTGCCTTCATCGAGATGCACGATCGCCTGCGGCACATCGGCAAGCCGACGATCGCCCGCATCAACGGCGCCTGCGTGGGTGGCGGCAACGAGCTCCAGATCGCCTGCGACCTCTCCGTCATCGTCGACGACGGGTACATCCGCCACGTCGGGCCGGAGCACGGATCGGTGCCGGCCGGTGGCGCGACCCAGTGGCTGCCGATCATCGTCGGCGACCGGCGCGCGCGCGAGATCGTCATGCTGTGCGAGCCGGTCTCGCCGGCCAAGGCACTGGAATGGGGCCTCGTCTCGCGGGTCGCCTCGCGCGACGAGCTCGACGCGGTCGTCGCCGACCTCGCCGCCAAGCTCGCCCGCAAGCTGCCCGAGGCGATGCGATACACGAAGACGCAGCTGAACTGGTGGCGCGACCTCGTGTGGTCGCAGACCGTGCAGCACGCCCGCGACTGGCTGGCCGTCCACTCGACCGCCGACGAGACCCGCGAGGCCGTCGCCGCCTTCCACGAGAAGCGCCCGCCACGGTTCGCGCAGCTGCGGCGCCTGGAGGCCGGAGCGGGACGGACGTGCCCGTCCTGTGGCGCGGCCGGGATGCCTGCGAGGTATCGGTTCTGCGGGGAGTGCGCCGCGGAGCTGCCGGATCCGTGGGGTGCCGTGTGATCTCGGCGACCGTATATACATATATACTCCGCGCGCCATGAACGACGAACCCCTCGTTCTCGTCGAGCGCCAGGCCGACCAGCGCACTGCCCTCGTCCGCCTCAACCGGCCGAAGCAGCTCAACGCGCTCAACGGCGCGGTCATGGACGTCCTCTGCGACGCCCTGGAGGCGCTGGACAAGGACGACGCCATCCGCGCGATCGTCGTCACCGGCAACGAGCGAGCCTTCGCCGCCGGCGCCGACATCGGCGAGATGGCCGAAGCGACCCCGATCGACATGCTCACAACCAACCGCATCGGCCAATGGGACCGAATCCGAAAGATCACGAAGCCGGTGATCGCCGCGGTCAACGGCTGGGCGCTCGGCGGCGGTTGCGAGCTGGCGATGACGCTCGACACGATCGTCGCCGGCGAAGGCGCGAAGTTCGGTCAGCCGGAGATCAACATCGGGGTCATCCCAGGCGCGGGCGGAACCCAGCGGCTCAGCCGCGCGATCGGCAAGGCGAAGGCGATGACGATGATCCTGACCGGCGAGCCGATCTCGGCGCGCGAGGCGCTCGATGCCGGGTTGGTCGCGCAGGTGACCCAGGATGAGCTCGTCGTGGAGGACGCGCTGGCGCTGGCCGCGAAGATGGCGACGAAGTCGCCACTGGCCCTGCGACTCGCCAAGGAGGCGGTCAACGCGGCCTACGAGATGAGCCTGACCGATGCGCTCGCCCACGAGCGGCGCCTCTTCTACCTCCTGTTCGCGTCCGAGGACCAGAAGGAGGGGATGGCCGCCTTCGTCGAGAAGCGCACGCCCGACTTCAAGGGCCGCTGACCTCGTGACGCTCGGCAATCCCGACCGGCCGGTCGGCGGCCTGGCCGTCCCGCGTCCCGACGGCGTCGATCTTCGGCCGCTCGGACGCGACGACTTCACCGATGCGCTCGCGCTCGCGCGCGAGCTGTACGGGCTCGACCCCGATGCCGACCCAGGGCCGCATCGCTCTGCCTACGAGTCGCTCATCGGCGACGTCGACGCGACGCCGTTCGTGGCGGTCGCCGACGGGACGCCTGCCGGCTTCATCGTCCACCGGCTCCGACGCCGCCTGAACCACGCCACGTTCGAGGGTTGGGTCAGCGATCTGTTCGTGCGCGAGCGGTTCCGCGGGCGGGGCATCGGCCGCACGCTGCTCGGGGCCGCCGTCGCCGAGTGGAGGCTGCGCGGCGGGCACACGCTCGAGCTGGAGGTCGGTCACGACCGCGCCGCGGCCCGCGCGCTGTACGAGGCCGCCGGGTTCGTCAACCAGGGGAAGTACTTCGAGATCGGACCGATCCTGACGCGCGAGCTGGCCCCGGCCACCGGCGTCGAGATCCGGCGCATCACCGATTCCGACGATGACTTCGACGCCACCACCCGGCTCCTCGCCGAGCTGGGCCGCCCCGCACCGAGCGAGGAGAAGCTGCCCGCGCTGCGCAGGACGTATGCCCAGCACGTCGGTCGCGCCGACACCGGGTCGATGCTCGCGCTGCTCGACGGCATGCCCGTCGGCTTCGTCAGCCTCGAGTTCCGCCAGCCGTTCTTCACGCTCAAGCCCCAGGCCTGGATCCCGGACCTGATCGTCACCGAGGCCGCTCGTGGCCGCGACATCGGCGCGGCGCTGCTCGACGCCGCGTTCGCCGAGGCAATTCGGCGGGGTGCCTACGCTGTGGCGCTCGAGAGCGGCCACCATCGGGCGGTCGCGCATCGGCTGTATGGGACCGCCGGCATGGCCGACGTGGGCAGCTTCTACACGCTCGCTCGCTGAGCGGCTTCGCCGGTCGGTACGCAACGTGCAATGACCGAGACCGCGCGAGCGCGCACGCCCTTTGTGCGTCGCCCCGAAGGAGGAGTTTCTATGAGCATCATTGCGTGGTTGGTCGTCGGCGCCATCGCCGGCTTCATCGCAAGCCGCGTCGTGCCCGGTGACGAGGGATATGGCGTGATCGGCGGCCTGGTTGCCGGCATCGTTGGCGCCCTGGTCGGCGGGTTCCTGTTCGGCCTGTTGACGAACACGGATTGGACGACCGGGATCGACATTCCGACCCTGATCGCTGCGATCGTCGGCGCGGTCATCGTCGTGTTCCTGTGGAACATGGTCGCTCGGCGCAGCGGTGGAACCGCGGTCTGACCTGCCCAAGCTGACCGATGCGCCCGGCGCTCACCGCGCCGGGCGTTTTCGCGTCCGGCCGCGGCTACAATCGGCCGCGTGCCTGACGAGCCCGCATCGCCGCTGCTCAGCGAGGTCGCCGACGGCGTCGCCACCCTCACGCTGAACCGGCCCGATGCGCTCAACGCGCTGAACAGCCAGCTGCGCCGCGAGCTGATGGCCGCGATGAAGGCCGCCGCCCGCGACGAAGGCATCCGTGCCGTTGTGATCACCGGCGCGGGCCGCGGCTTCTGCGCCGGCGCGGACCTCCGCGGCGGCTCCGGGGAGCGCGCGTTCCGAACCGTCCTCGCCGCCGAGTACAACCCGCTGATCGAGGCCGTCCGCGCACTGCCCAAGCCGGTCGTGGCCGCCGTCAACGGCGTGGCGGCCGGCGCGGGCGTGAGCATCGCGTTCGCCGCCGACATCGTCGTCGCGTCCGACGACGCGCGCTTCGTGCCCGCCTTCAGCCGCATCGGCCTCGTGCCGGACTCGGGCCTTGCTCGCGTCCTCGTGCGGGCCGTCGGGCGGCACCGTGCCTTCGAGATCCTGATGGGGGAGCGGCAGCTCGGCTCGGGTGACGCCCGCGACCTCGGACTCGTCGCCGCGGTCGTGCCTGGAGACCGCCTGGCCGACACCGCGCGCGAGCTCGCCAAGCGGCTGGCCGACGGCCCAACCGCCGCGATCGGCCTGACGAAGCGGCTGCTCAACGCCGCCGAGGACGCTGCGCTTCCCGAGGCACTGGCGACGGAGGCCGCGCTCCAGGAGCTCGCCGGCCGCACCGACGATCACGCCGAGGGCGTCGCGGCCTTCGGCGAGAAGCGCGACCCGCGGTTCAGCGGCCGGTGAACGACATCCACACCGTCGGCGTCCTCGGCGCCGGCACGATGGGCGCGGGCATCGTCCAGGTCGCCGCCGAGGCCGGCCTCGGCGTCCTCGTCCACGACCCGCTGGACGGTGCGACCGAGCGGGCTCGCGAGCGCATCGCGGGCTTCCTGGAACGCAAGGTCGACGAAGGGCCAGCTCGACGCGAACGACGCCAGCGACGCTCTCGCCCGCATCCGACCGGTCGACACCATCGAGGCGCTCTCCGCCGCCGACCTCGTGGTCGAGGCGATCCCCGAGGACCTCGCGCTCAAGCGCGACGCCTTCCGCCGCCTCGACGCGACGGCCGCCGACGGGGCCATCCTGGCCTCCAACACGAGCTCGCTGTCAATCACCGCCATCGGATCGGTCACGCAGCATCCCGAGCGCGTGGTGGGGATGCACTTCTTCAATCCGGTGCCGTTGATGGCGCTCGTCGAGGTCATCGCCGGACCGTCCACCTCCTCCGAGGTGACCGATGCCGTCGCCCTGCTCGCGCGGCGCCTGGGCAAGACCCCGGTCGTCGCGGCCGACACGCCGGGCTTCATCGTGAACCGCGTGGCGCGGCCCTACTACCTCGAGGCGTTCCGGATCCTCGGCGAGGGCGGTGCGGGCGTGGAGGCCGTGGACGACGCCATGCGCGGCATCGGCTTCCGCATGGGGCCGTTCGAGCTCATCGACGCCATCGGTGCCGACGTGAACTACGCGGTCAGCACGACGGTGTTCGAGCAGTTCTTCGGTGATCCGCGCTACCGGCCGCATCCGCTCCAGCGGGCGCTCGTCGAGTCCGGACGCCTCGGGCGCAAGGCGAACGGCGGCTGTTACGACTACTCGGCCGATGGCGATCGCGGTGCGCCGTGGGCCGGCCTCACGCGACGGGCCGATGGCCCGCAGCCGGCCCGCCTCGATCCGGCGCGGATCGAGGCACGCATCCTGGCGACCATCGTCAACGAGGCCGCGTCGGCGGTCGCGGACGGCGTGGCGACGCCCGACGCGATCGACACCGCCATGCGACTCGGCACGAACTGGCCGGACGGGCCGCTGGCGTGGGGCGAGCGGATCGGCCTCGTGCCGGTCGTCCACACCCTCGACGCGCTGCATGCAACCGTCCCCGACGGCCGCTATCGGACCGTGCCGCTCCTGCGCACGCTGGCTGACTCGGGCGGCTCGTTCTTCGCGCAGCATCCCTGACGTGCCGCTGAGCGGGCGCTATCGGGCCGTCATCTTCGACATGGACGGCCTGCTGCTCGATACCGAGACGCTCTGGCACGAGGCCGAGGTCGAGCTCTTCGCTCGTCACGGGGGCGAGTTCACGTGGGACGACAAGATGGCGGTGATCGGCACGAGCTACGACTTCACGGCCGACTACTTCGCCGATCGCCTGGGTCGCCCGCGCTCCGAAGGCCCGGCGCTCGTCCAGGAGATGATCGCCGGCATGCACGAGCGGGTGCGGCGAGCGGTCGAGGCACGCCCCGGCGCGGTCGAGCTCATCGAGCGCCTGCGCGAGACCGATGTTCGCCTGGGACTCGCATCGAACTCGCCACGCGTCCTCGTCGACGACGCGCTGCGGACCGCCGGCCTGGCCGATGCGTTCGAGGTGATCGTCACCTCCGACGACGTTGCCCACGCCAAGCCGGCGCCCGACATCTACCTCCTCGCCTGCCGGCGGCTCGGCGTCGCGCCGGCCGACGCGCTCGCGCTCGAGGACTCCCTGTCGGGGGTGGCGGCGGCGAAGGCTGCGGGGCTCACGGTGGTCGGTGTCCCCCAGTTCGCCGAGACCGATGTCTCTGCCGCGGATCGCGTGGTGGCCTCCCTCGAGGAGCTCCTCATCAGCTGACGACCGCCGGAGACGAGGGACAGTGCGAGGAGCGCCCACCCTACGGCACGAAAGCAACGCGAGGGCTATGCTCCGACCATGTGCCGAAGCATCAAAACGCTGCGCACGGGGGCGGTCCCGGCCAGCGATGACGAGATCAGCGCCGCCGCCCTTCAGTTCGTCCGCAAGGTGAGCGGCTACCGCAAGCCATCGGCGGCGAACGAGGACGCCTTCGACGAGGCCGTCGCGGAAGTGGCCGCCGCGTCGAAGCGCCTGCTCGAGGCCGTCGCGGCAACGCACCCGCACGCCCATCGCGCGGCCTAGTCCGCGCATGGCGTTCAGCGTCTCGGAGACCGTCGCCCTTGCGCGCTGGTGGTGGACCTTCATCCTCCGCGGGGCGCTCGCGATGGCGTTCGGCGTGCTCGCGTTCCTCGCACCCGCCTGGGGTCTCGCGATCCTCGTCGCGCTGTTCGGCGCCTGGGCCCTGATCGACGGCGTGACGAGCGTCTGGACCGGGATCCGATCCCGCCGCGTGGATCGGAACTGGTGGCTCGAGATCGTCGAGGGCGTCGTCTCCATCCTGGCCGGCCTGATCGCGCTGGTCCTGCCCGGCTTCGCCGCCGAGATCCTCGTGATCCTCATCGCGGCGTGGGCGATCGTCACCGGCGTCTTCCAGATCTGGAGCGCGATCCGGCTGCGCGCGGAGATCAGCGGCGAGTTCTGGCTCGGCCTCGCCGGCGTCGCCTCGATCCTGTTCGGCGTGATCCTGCTTGTCTTCCCGGCGGCGGGCGCCCTCGGGCTCGTGTGGCTCATCGGGTCCGCGGCGATCGTCATCGGTGTGTTCCTGATCATCCTCGGCTGGCGGCTGCGGGGCATCGACCAGCTTGGCAAGCTCGACGCCGCCCACGACTACAGCGGCTGAGTCGGGTCAGTCCTCGCGGCCGCGCAACCGCGTGATGATGAGCGTCAGTGCGATCGTTCCGAGCATCAGCAGCACGGCCCCGGCGATGAGCACCGGCAGCCGCTGGGCGAAGCGCAGCTGCCCGTAGAGGAAGACCGGGAGAAGTTCGCCTAATGACCGATGCGGTAGCCGAGCAGCCTCGGCAACCACGCGACGAATCGCAGGTACCACCGAGGGCGCTTCCCGGCGTCGAGCGCGTCGTCCTGGCGGATGAGCGCCTCCCGCACCATCCGCGCACCGATGAACCGGATCGGCTCCGGTGGCAGCAGCGGCTGGCGGCGCCCGACGATCGGTAGCCGGGCGATCGGGTCGTCACCCCCGGTCGCGAGCACGGCGAGGATGCGGCCTGCCAGACGTGCCGGGCCGACGCCGTTGCCGGCAAAGCCGTGGGCAAAGTGGACGCGCCCGTCATGGCTCGAGGCGATCTCGGGAAAGCGATGCCCGGTGATGTCGATCGGTCCACCCCACGCGTCCTCGAATCGGACGTCGTGGAGCATCGGCAGGAGGTGGTGGAAGTTCGCAGCGACGCGGGCGACAGCGCGACGGTCATCGGTGAAGGTGCCGCCCATCCGGCCGCCGTAGCCGGCCGCTCCGACCCCGCCGCCGAAGGCGATCCGCCCGTCGCGCGTGGTGCGGAAGTAGCTGATGGTGAAGCGCGAGTCGCTGAGGAGCTCGCCGCCGGTCCAGCCGAGCTCGGCGAGGCGGTCGGGGATCGGCTCGGTGACGACCATGTAGCTGCCCCACGCCAGCACGCGGCTGCGCAATCCCGGCCAGCCGCTCGCCCACGCGTTGATGGCGAGGACCGCCTGGTCGGCGCTCACGGTCCCGCCGCCCGTGCGCAGCCTGACGCGTCCATCGGCATCCAGCGCCTCGACGCGCGTGCCTTCGAAGATCCGCACGCCGCGTTCGAGCAGCACCCGCCGCAGGCCGCGCGCGAGCAGCGCCGGCTGGACCGATGCCCCGCTCGCCATGAACAGCCCCTCCCTGAATGCCGGCGAGGCGCAGACGCGCTGGACGCCGTCAGGAGCCACCGGCTGGAGCTGGTCGCCCTCCCCGGCGGCGCGGAGGCGGCCGACGGCCTCGTCCCAGTCCGGCGGCTCGTTGGGAAAGGCGTTGACCCGCAGGTAGCCGGCCTTGACGTAGTGCGCGTCGACCCCGTGGTGCGTGCACCACCGACCGATGCCGTCGACGACCTCGTCGGCCTCGCGCGCGATTGCCAGCGCGGCGTCCTCGCCGAAGCGATCGGTCAGGTAGCCGAGGCTCTCCCACCAGCCGTGGACGAAGCCGCCGTTGCGCCCGGACGGCCCGCCGCCGCAGATGTCCTGCTCGAGCAGGACGATCCGCGCGTCCGGATTCCGCTCACCGATGAAGTACGCGGCCCACATCCCCGTGTACCCGCCACCGATGATCGCGACGTCGGCATCGGTGTCGGATGTCAGTGCAGGCGCGGGCGGTGCGTCGCCCTCCTCGGCGAGCGCCTCGCGCAGCCACCAGCTGCGCTGCCGGCCGGGGACCGGCAGGTCGGACGCCGGCGAGCTCAACCGGTCAAGCCGGGAGGCTTCACCACCATGAGCACGATGATCGCGATGACAATGATGGCGAGGATGATGCCGAGCATTCGGCCACGTGCACCGAGCTCCTTGAACTCGGCGGACTCGGCGCCGCCGGTCTCGTAGGCGGCGATCTGGCGCTTCAGCGTCGGCGAGTAGAAGACGATCGCCACGCCGCCCATGACGAGGTAGAGGCCGATGGCGACGGCGATCCAGAAGGTCGTGAACTCGTACGGGCCGATGAGGACGAGGATGATCCCGACCACGAGCAGCCCAGCGTACGACGGGTTCGCGACGCGGTCGTCGAGGAACTTGATGCCGCGCAGCGCGAAGCCCATGTGCTCGGGCGAGCTCGCCGCCCGCGCCTGCCAGATGCCGTAGCTGATGTTCAGCCCCACGGCCACGATCGCGAAGAGGATGTGCAGGGTCTTGAACCAGGGGTAGAGGTCCATCTCGCTCTCCTAACGCGCCCTCCGCGCTCCGCCGGCGATGCGAACCGGACCGGCCCCGTCAGGAGCCGGTCCGGATCGGTGACTAGGGTCCATGCGACGCTACTGCGCGCTCACGAACCTTGTCCCACCGCCTTGTTATCCAGGATCGTCGTGATGACGTAATCGCTGATGTCACCGTCTTCCGGGCCGATCCACTGCTTGTCCTGGCCCTGGTTCGGCTTGAACTGCTTGCTGCAGACGAGCCCATCGCCGTTCTTGTCCTGGGACGCGACCAGCGCCTCGACCTCGGCGAATTCCTCCGCGGTGTAGATCCGTTCGTCGACACGGTCGTTGGTGTCGGCGATCGTCAGCAGGTCGAAGTCCGTCCCGCAGCCGGGAACGGCCATGGCTGGAGTCGCGAATGCGAGAGTGGCAAACACCGCGAAAGCTACGGATATCCGGCGCATTGGGCACTTCCTCCGTTGGGTGGGTCGGTTCCGACCCATGGCCAGCGCAGGCTACGCCTGGCGGCCCGTGATGTGAAGCCCAGCATCTCGTGACACGAGCTCGGGCAACTCGCGCTAGGATCGGTGCGAATGTCGCGTGATCCAGTTCGAACTCCCGTCGTCGTTGACGGACTGCGCACGCCGTTCGGCCGCTACGGCGGTGCGCTCAAGGACGTCCGGCCCGACGATCTCGCGGCGCACGTGATCTCGGCCCTCGTCGATCGCACCGGAGTGGATCCGGCACTCGTGGACGACGTCATCCTCGGGGCCGCCAACCAGGCGGGCGAGGACAACCGCAACGTCGGGCGCATGGCCGCGCTGCTCGCCGGGCTGCCGATCGAGGTCGCCGGGCAGACCGTCAACCGGCTGTGCGGCTCCGGGCTCCAGTCCGTGATCAGCGCCGCGCACGCGGTGGGGTATGGCGACGGATCGGTCTTCATCGCCGGCGGCGTCGAGTCGATGACCCGCGCGCCGTTCGTCACCGCCAAGCCCTCCGCGGCCTTCCCACGCGGTGAGCAGACCGCCTTCGACACGACGCTCGGCTGGCGCTTCACGAACCCGCGCCTTGCCGATGCCTACTACCCGTACTCGATGGGCGAGACCGCCGAGAACGTCGTCGAGCGCTGCGGCGTCACCCGTGACGAGCAGGATCGGTTTGCGCTGGCATCCCAGCAGCGCTGGGCCGATGCGAACGCCGCCGGCCGCTTCGCCGAGGAGATCGTACCGATCGAGACGCCGGGCGGATCCTTCGAGACCGATGAGCACCCGCGGCCGGACGCCACGCTCGAGTCGTTGGCGGGGCTGAAGCCGGCGTTCAAGCGCGACGCCTCCGGGTCGGTGACCGCGGGGAACTCGTCGGGCATCAACGACGGTGCTGCCGCCGTGCTCGTGATGTCGGAAGCGCGCGCTCGAGAGCTCGGCCTGCGACCGATGGCGCGGATGGTGGCCTCGGCGGTCGCCGGGGTCGACCCGGCGACGATGGGCCTCGGGCCGATCCCGGCCTCCCAGCGCGCCCTCGAGCGCGCCGGCCTGACGGTCGACGACCTCGACCTCGTCGAGCTCAACGAGGCGTTCGCCGCGCAGGCGATCCCCGTCATGCGCGAGCTCGGTCTCGATCCGGAGAAGACGAACGTCAACGGCGGGGCGATCGCCATCGGTCATCCGCTTGGCGCCTCCGGCGCGCGGCTGACGGCGACGCTGCTGCACGAGATGCGGCGGCGCGGCGCGCGGTACGGGCTGGCGACGATGTGCATCGGTGTCGGCCAGGGAATCGCAGCGGTCTTCGAGGCGGTGGAGTGATGGCGGAGAAGCGTTGGATCAGCGTCGTGGCCACTGGCGAGGCGACGCTTGCGCCGGACCTGGCAGTCGTCTCGTTCGCGGTGAGCGGCAGCGGGAAGCAGCTGGCGCCGACGCGCGACGACGTGAATGCGCGGTCGTCATCGGTCCTGGCGAAGCTCCGTGAGCTCGGTGTCGCCGAGGGCGACCTGAACGCGCCGGATGTCGGGATCCATCCGGAGTACGACTACCGCAAGGGACAGCGGCTGATCGGCTACCGCGTCGTGCGCCAGATGACGGCGAAGGTGCGCGACCTCGACGGGCTGGGTGACGTGCTCGACGGCCTCGTGGCCGCGGGCGCGAACGAGGTGCACGGCGCGCAGATGAGCGCCTCGGACCCCTCCGCGGCCGAGCACGAGGCGCTCCGCGCGGCGATGGCTTCGGCGCGGGCCAAGGCGGAAGCGCTGGCCGAGTCTGGAGGCGTGGCCCTCGGCGGCCTAGCGAGGGTCGAGGAGGAGCACGGCGGCGCAGTGCCGATGCCGCGGATGCGGATGATGGCGATGGCGGAGGCCGCCGACGCGCCGACCGAGGTGGCTGCCGGCGACCTGACGGTGACCCGCCAGGTCCGCGCCTGGTTCTCGATCGAGTAGCGCCGAGCGCCGGTTGTCCGACGTCCGGCTGATCTTCTCGGTCCAGGCGATTCGGGCGTTCCTGTACGGCTTCAGCAGCATCCTGATCGGCTCGTCGTTGGCCGCCTCGGGCCTCGACGAGACCACGGTCGGGCTGATCTTCACGGCCATGCTGCTCGGCATGGCGATCGCGTCACTCGGGGTCGGCCGGTGGGGAGAACGGTTCGGACGTCGCCGCACGTACGTCGGGCTGCTCGTCGTCATGGGCGTTGCGGGCGCCGCGTTCGCGCTGACCGGCTCGGTGCCGGTCCTCGTGCTGGCTGCCCTGACCGGCACGCTGTCGACCGATGCGAACGAGTCCGGACCGATCACGACCGTCGAGCAGTCAATGCTGGCGTCGACCCCACCGCGCGAACGCAGCCGCCTCTACGGCCGATACAACGCGGTCGCCTACGTGGCCGGGGCAGTCGGCGCGCTGGCCGCCGGCGGACCGAGCGCGCTGCGCGACGTCCTGCCCGCCCTGCCGCCCGATCAGCGCTGGCTGCTCGTCATGCCGCTCGGCGCGGTCGTGTGCGTCTACCTCGCGGTGCGGCTGAGCCGAGCGATCGAGGTCCCGCCGGAGATCGGTCCGGCGGAGCGCGGCCTCCAGCGCTCGCGGGCCGCCGTTCGGCGCCTGGCCGGGCTCTTCGCGCTGGATGCGTTCGCAGGCGGCTTCATCGTCGGCAGCTTCATCGTCTTCTGGTTCGGGCGCCAGTTCGGGGCGGATGCCGAGACGATGGGCCTCGTCTTCTTCGGCGTCGGCATGCTGGCGGCGGCGTCATCGGTCCTCGCCGGGTGGCTCGGCGAGCGCATCGGCCTGCTGAACACGATGGTCTTCAGCCACTTGCCCTCGAACCTGCTGTTGGTCCTCATCCCGCTGTCACCCACGTTGGAGGTGGCGATCGCGCTGCTGCTGGGCCGATCGGTGCTGTCGCAGATGGACGTGCCCGCGCGCCAGGCGTACGTCGCCGCGCTCGTCGATCCGGCCGAGCGCACCGCGGCTGCGGGCTACACGAATGCGGCGCGGCACCTCGTGCGGCCGATCGCTCCGGCGTTGGCCACGCTCTCCATGAGCCTGGCCGCCGGCATCCCGTTCCTCGTCGCCGGCGTGTTGAAGTCGGTGTACGACGTCGCGTTGTTCCTCACCTTCCGCCGCGTACGGCTGGGCGACGACTGAACCGCCGCAACCACTGGTCGCGGGTGACCGTGTACATGACGTCGCCGAACTCGTCGCCCGGGAGCTTCTCAGGCCAATCGTGGAAGACGGGACCGATGAACCGAAGCCCTGCCTTCTCCATCACCCGGCGCGATGCGGCGTTGACGGTCATCGTCTCGGCCCAGACGCGACGCGCCCCGAGGTCGGTGAAGGCCCTCTCGATCAGCGCGCGTGAGCCCTCGGTCGCGAACCCACGACCCCACGACGCGCGGCGCAGGCGGTAGCCGAGCTCCGGCTCGTCGTCGCGGCCATCGGTCAGGCCCGGCCGAAGGTGGAACCAGCCGATGAAGTCGCCGGTCGCGCGCTCGATCGCGGCCCAGAAGCCGTAGCCGGGGTAGCGCTCGTAGT
Organism: uncultured Chloroflexia bacterium; assembly: GCA_963844415.1. GTDB lineage: Bacteria > Chloroflexota > Limnocylindria > QHBO01 > QHBO01 > JACDBZ01. The sequence goes on along the minus strand of CAWJOA010000008.1, from coordinate 97,757 downwards.
AGCCGAGCCAGGCCGGCAGGATGTCGTCGGCGGCCTCCTCGCGGGTGGTCGGCTCGAGCTGGACGTAGCGGCGTACCTCCGGATCGGCATCGAGCTCGACGATCAGGTCGGCGTCGTCCGCGGTGAAGCGTCGCAGGACCAGCCGATCGGTCTCGAGGAAGACGTCCATCGGTCAGTCCAGGCGGAGCTTGGGAAGGACCTCCTTGCCGAAGGCGTCGATGAACGCCGCCTGGTCGCGCCCGACGTTGTGGAGGTAGATCTCGTCGAAGCCCATGTCGACGAAGCGCTGGATCTGCGCCGTGTGCTCGTCGAGGTCCGGGCTGATGAGCATGCGGTTGGCGAAGTTCTCGATCCGCACGAGCTTCGCCATGCTCTCGAAGTCCTCGGGGTGCTTGATGTCCTGCTTCGGGAACGGCATGCCGCCGTTCGGCCACTCCGTCAGGGCGTTCTGTTCCGCCTCCTCCTGGGTCGGCGCCCAGCTGACGTGGATCTGGAGCTGGGTCTTCATCGCCTCGGCGTCCTTGCCGGCCTCGGCGGCGCCCTCGCGGAACTTGTCCCACAACATCGCGATCTTCTCGTCGGCCGCGCCGACGGTGATGATCCCGTCGGCGTATCGGCCAGTGCGCTTGGCGTTCACCGGCCCGGCGGTTGCGACGTAGATCGGGATCTTCTCCTCGGGCCGGGTGTAGAGGCGGGCGGACTCGAGGGTGAAGTAGTCGCCGTCGTGCTTGACGACCTTGCCGCTGAAGAGCTTGTTGATGACCTCGATGGCCTCGAACATCATCGCGCTGCGGATGCCGACCTCGGGCCACTCGCCACCGATGACGTGCTCGTTGAGCGCCTCGCCCGCGCCAAGGCCAAGCCAGAAGCGGCCTGGGTACATCGCGCCAAGGGTGGCTGCGGCGTGGGCGATGACCGCTGGGTGATAGCGGAAGCCCGGGCAGGTGACGGCGGTGCCGAATGGGAGCGTCGTGCGCTGGCCCAGCGCTCCCATGAAGCTCCACGCGAAGGCGGACTGGCCCTGCTGCGGGGTCCACGGGTGGAAATGCTCGCTTACCTGGAAGCCGGCGTCGAAGCCGACGCCTTCGGCGCGCTCTGCCCAATCGAGCAGGTCGGTGGGGTGGAACTGCTCGAGCATGCAGGCGTAGCCGATCTTCGTCATGGCGTCAGCGTACCTGCCTCGACGTGCACGAGCTTGGCGAGCAGCCGCCGCAGGGTCGCGACTTCCGCTGGACTGAGCCTGGCGGTGGCGGCCCGGTTGACGTCGGCGGCAAGCGGAACGAGCTGATCCCGAAGCGCCCATCCGCGCTCGGTGAGCGCAATGCGCGTTGCGCGCCCGTCGTCAGGGTCCGGCGTGCGGGTCACGAGGCCGTCGCGCTCCATGCGGTCGATCGTGCGAACCATCGTCGGCTGCTCGATCGCCACCCGGCGGGCGAGCTGCGCCTGGGTCATCCCGTCACTGCCCCACAGGTGCAGCAGGACGGCCCACTGACCGATGCCGACGTCGAACGCCCGCAGCTCGGTGGCCAACCGGTTGGCGAAGGCCCGCGCCGCCCGGTTGATGAGGTAGCCGAGGCTCTCCTCGATGACAAACGTGCGCTCGTCCGCGGGCTCGTCGGACTCGTCGGCGACGCGCCAGGTCATCGGTCCGGTTGGGTGGGCGCATCCGGCACCCGGATGTAGCCGTCGATGTCCAGGGCGCGGAGGCCGGCACGCTGGATCGGCAGGAACGCGACCAGCGCTGTCTCGCGGTCGATCGTTTCGGGGGCACCGATCGGATAGTCGACGCCGCGCCAGTGGATCATGCCGCCGCCCGCGGCGATGAGGTTGCGGTACCAGTTCGCCCCGTCCCGAAGGCCAGGGCCAGCACGAAGCCATCGGTGATGCGCCGCGCCGCGACCGGTGTCTCGAAGGCCTCGCCGGAGCGGCGGCCGGTATGGCGGAAGACCGAGAAGAACCCGAACCACCGCTTGCCGGCGAAGGGAAGCATGAGGTTGGTGGTGGCGCGAGCCGCCCGGAGGAAGAGCCCGCCGAAGCGGGGTTCGCGGGATCGTGGGAGGGATGTGGCGGTCATCGGTCCAGTCCTTAGCATGCTACGGATCTTGGCAGAAGGATAGCATACTAAGTAGTGGTGTCAAGGAGGGCGCGGCTTCAGGGAGCGGTTTCGTCCTCGCGCCCAGCACCTTATATCGGTAGTGATATATTCGTCGACACCGCGTGATCGCCGCCCGAGTGGCTGGTCGACCCCGGCCGTGCGGCTGCAACAGCCCACGCTCGACGGCCGTGGCGACGGCCCGCACGAGAAGGCGCCGGAGCCCGCCCGAGCGTCCGGCGCCCATGCCAGGGACCAGCGAAGCTACGCCCCAGAGCCCTCGGCGTCCTGCTCGTCGTCGCCGCCCCACGGACCGAACCGATGGTGCCCGCGGAACCCGCCGACCTCGCCACCGTTGTCGAGCCAGGTCGTGAGCCGCTCGATCGTCGCGTCGGCACGCTCCTGGGACATGCCCTCGGCGACGGCCGCGTCGAGGTCCGCCTCGACCGCGGCGAGCACCGACGCCTTCACAGTGTCGTAGTCCACGCCGAGGTCCCCGGCGAGGGTCTCGAGCGAGCCAGCGTCGCCGAGCTGCCCGATGAGCTCGGAGCTCTCGATGCCGAGGGCATCGGCGGCCGCCTCGAAGACGTCGCCACCCAGGAAGCCGCGGCCAGCGCCGTGGACGAAGCCGCGCTCGAAGCCGATGCCATGGCCGAGGAGGCCGCAGCCGCTGCCGTCGTAGCTCTCGATCCGCTCACGCGCGGCCGTGGCTCGCTCCTCGGTCAGGTCGCCGGCCGCCACCGCCGCGTCGACCGCGGCCAGCGCAGCCGTCTTGCCCGCCGCGACGAGCCCGTCGCGATCGGTCCCGAGCTCGGAGGCGAACGTGTCGAGGAAGACGTCGCAGTACTCGGACGTTTCGTCGGTGGTCGTGCCGTCGGTGTCGGTTGCCAATACCGAGCCGATCAGGGTGCCGCCGACGATCGCCGAGAGGATGAGCGCCCCGGCGAATCCGAGGCTCTTGGTGAGTCGCATCGAGAGGATCCTCGTGTGATGGGCGACGAATGGATGCTCGCAAGGGTGCGCACCGGGCGATGAAGATCGCGCCAAGAACACCAGCCCGGGTCTTCACAACGTCTGAATCGGCCCCGCGTAGGATGCCGGGCATGAGGGCGAGCATCCTGGTCGTCGAGGACGAGCCGCAGCTGCGCGGCCTGCTGCGGCTCTACCTGGAGCGCGAGGGGCACCGCGTGACCGATGCCGGCGACGGCCCTTCCGCCCTGGCCGCCTACGACGCGCAGCCGCACGATCTCGTGATCCTCGACCTGATGCTGCCCGGAATGCAGGGCGAGGCCGTCCTCGAGGCGCTCCGCGATGCCGGCGACGTGCCGGTGCTCATCACCTCGGCGAAGCGAAGCGACGCCGAGCGGATCGCCGGGCTGCGCGCGGGGGCCGACGACTACCTCGCCAAGCCGTTCAACCCGCATGAGCTGACCGCCCGCGTCGCCGCCATCCTGCGTCGAACGCGTGGGGCCGAGACCGCCGCGCCACCGCCGATCCTCAGCCTGGGCGGCGGCCGATTCGTGCTCGATCCCGGCTCGCGCCGATACACGCAGGCGGATGGGGCGAGCGGCCGCCTGACGCCCGGCGAGGCTTCGCTCGTCCTCGCGCTCGCCGCCCATCCCGGGCAGGTGCTCGGGCGGCAGCAGCTGCTCGATGCGGTGGCGCGGCGGCCCGACGAGGTCTACGAGCGCGTCGTCGACGTCCACGTCGCCAACCTGCGCCGCAAGCTCGGCGACGACGCCGGGACACCCTGGCTGATCGAGACCGTTCCGGCGGCCGGCTACCGGCTGGTGGCCACCGTCGACCGGCAGCCATGATGTGCGCGGCCGATCCCTGGCCGTGCGGCTGGCCCTGCTGCTGGCAGGCGTCCTCGTCGTCGTGCTCCTGCTGGCGGGCGTGGTCGTCAACCGGGCCGCGTCGCGTTCACTCGACGAGACGCTCGGCCCGCGGGAGCTCGCTCGGCTGGCGCTGGCGGGCGCCTTCGTCGAGGAGAGCCTGCGCCGCGGCGTCGGTGAGCGCGGCCTGGACATGCTCGTGCGGCGGATCGCGCAGGACACCGGCGGCGTCGTCCGCATCGTGGACGCGTCGGGCACGCCGATCGCCGAGGGCGGCCGCCTGCCACCGGGCGTCGAGACCGACTCGCTGACCACCGAGCTGGCCGCGGACGTCGGGGGCGGCGCGCTCGAGATCGAGGTGCCGGCGCCGGCGGCGCCGTTCCTGCGCGCCTTCAACGGGGCGCTGCTCGTCACGGGGGCTGTCGCCGTCGTCGCCATGCTCGCGGCCGCCGCATTGGCCGCGAACCGGCTGACGCGCCCGTTGCGCGAGGTGGCCGGCGCGGCCCGCCGGCTGGGAGGTGGCGACCTGACGGCGCGCGCGGAAGGTGGGCCGGACGCCGAGTCGGCCGAGCTCGCCGTGGCCTTCAACGGAATGGCCGAGCGGCTCGAGCGCTCCGAGGCACTGCGGCGGCGGGCGGCGAGCGACCTTGCCCACGACCTCGCCACCCCGGCCACCGTGCTCGAGTCACAGGTGCAGGCCATGGTCGACGGCGTCGTGCCGGCCGATGCAGCGCAGCTCGAGAAGGCGAGGGTCGCGGCGGCCGGGCTGTCCGGCCTCATCGGACAGCTGAGCGAGCTGACTCAAGCCGAGGCCGCGCCGCTCCAGCGCAATCCCGAGCCGGTCGACCTCGCCGTCCTGGCGCGGGAGATCGTCGATGCCAGCGAGGCCCTGCTACGTGAGCACGGGGTCACGACAGCGGTGGAGGGCGACGGTCCCGTGACGGCCACGGTCGACCGGGCCCAGGTGGCGCGGGCGCTGCGCAACGTGATCACGAACGCGATCGGCCATTCGCCACGGGGCGGCACGGTCCGCATCGGCCTCGACGCCGGACCGCCGATCGTGCTCCGGATCGCCGATCAGGGCTCGGGCATCGATGGGGCGGACCTGCCCTTCATCTTCGAGCGCTTCTACCGTGCCGACCGGTCGCGCGGCCGCGTGCCGGGAAGCGGCATCGGGCTGACCGTCGCGCGCGAGCTCCTCGCCGCCAATGGCGGCACGGTCGAGGTCGAGTCGACGGGACCGGCCGGCACGACGTTCCACATCGGTCTGTCCGTCGGCTGAATCGGCCATCATGGCCGGATGGGGCTCACCTTCGATCGGCTCGACGATGCCGCCATCTTCCTGGAGCGCGCCGGCGACTTCCTCGTCGCGCGCGAGGCCGAGCACAACCTCATGCTCGGCATCGCGGCCCAGGTCCGCTCGACGCCCGACTTCTTCGGCGGTGAGCCGAGCTTCGGCGTCGTGGCCGATGACGCTGAGCGCGTGGTTGCCGCCACGCTGCGGACGCCGCCGTTCAACCAGGTCCTCTCCGAGGTCGACGACCCCGCCGCGATCGACCTGCTCGCCGACGCGCTCGCGACCGAGGGGCTCCTGCCCGGAGTGAGCGGGCCGAAGGAGGTCGTCGGACGCTTCGCCGAGCGCTGGTCGGCGCGTACCGGACGCCGGAGCCGGCTCGATCTCTCGGAACGGATCTTCAGGCTCGACCGCGTCATCCCGCCGGCCCGGCCAGCGCGAGGCTCATGGCGACTGGCGGAGGCACGTGACCGCGAGCTCGTCGCCGCCTGGCTGCGGGCGTTCACCGACGAGGCGACGCCCGGGCAGCCCGCCCCCGCCGATCCGCTCGAGATGGCGGATCGCTGGATCGCGGGGCGCTATCGCACGCTGTACCTCTGGGAGGACGAGGGCCGTCCGGTCGTGCATGGCCGGTGCGGGCGGAGAGACGCCGAACGGCGTGCGGATCGGCCCGGTGTACACGCCGCCCGACCTTCGTGGACGGGGCTACGCGACGACGTTGACCGCCGCCACCACCCAGGACCAGCTCGACCGCGGACGCCGCTTCGTCACCCTCTTCACGGATCTGGCCAACCCGACATCCAACAAGATCTACCAGGCCATCGGCTACGTGGCGGTGCGCGACGTCGACGTCATCGGCTTCGAGCCCGATGCGTAGGGCGGCGCTCCCGGCCCTGCTGGCGCTGCTGCTGGCGGCGTGCGCGAACCCGACCGGCGTCGCGGTCGACGAGTGCAACACGAGCTGGCGAGGACTCGAGTCGCGGGTCGTCGGCGGCGGGACCGGCGAGCGCCAGCCCGTGCCGATCGCGTGCATGCTGCGGATCGACGAGCGCCGGATCATCATCGGCTTCGAGATGCCGGCCGGGCCTGATTGCTACGAGCTGGCGGCCGTGGACCTGGAGGAGTCGGCCGACGTCGCCGCCGTGACCCTGTTCGTCGCGCGGCAGGACAACGTGGGCGGCGCGTGCCCCACCGAACCGGCCCGAACCGTGACCGAGGTCGACTTCCAGTCGCCGATCGGGGATCGCGCGCTGCTCGACGGGAGCCGGTAGCGCTCGCGCGTATATATGTATATACGCGGCCGTGCCCGCTACCATGGCCCCCATGACTGACGCCTCCACCCAGCTCCTCATCGGCGGCGAGCTGCGTGACGCGGTAGCCGGAGGAACCTTCGCGACGTTCGACCCGGCGCGCGGCATCGAGCTGGCCACGGTTGCCAGGGCCGGCGCCGAGGATGTGGATGCGGCGGTGGCCGCGGCTCGCCAGGCGCTCGACGGCGCCTGGGCCAAGACCAGCCCCGCCAAGCGGGCGCGCGCACTGAACCGGCTGGCACAGCTGCTCGACGAGCAGACCGATGCCCTCGCCGAGCTCGAGAGCCGCAACAACGGCAAGGCGAAGTGGCAGTGCGCCGCCGAGGTGAAGGTCGCGGTCGCCACGCTCGAGCTGTTCGCCGGCACAGCCCAGCACCTCTACGGTCGATCGCACGTCGTCAACCCCGCGGTCGTGACGTACACGCTGCGCGAGCCGGTCGGGGTGGTCGGCGCGATCATCCCGTGGAACTACCCGCTGATGATGGCCGCGTGGAAGGTCGCGCCGGCGCTGGCGACCGGCAACACCCTGATCCTGAAGCCCGCATCCGCGACGCCGCTGACAGCCATCCGCCTTGGAGAGCTCGCGCTCGAGGCCGGCATCCCGCCCGGCGTGCTCAACGTCGTCCCGGGTCCCGGCGCCGAGGTGGGGGAGGCGATCGCCGCGCATCCGGGCATCGACAAGGTCGCCTTCACCGGCGAGACCGATACCGGCCGCCGCATCGCGGCCGCCGCCGCGGCGACCCTGAAGCGCGTGTCGCTCGAGCTCGGGGGCAAGAGCCCGAACATCGTCTTCGCCGATGCGGACCTCGATGCTGCCGTCATCGGTTCGCTGTGGGCGATCTTCTACTCCGCCGGCCAGTCGTGCGAGGCGCGATCGCGGATCCTCGTGCAGGGCGACGTGTACGACGCGTTCGCATCGGCCTTTGCCGAGAAGGCGCGCGGACTGACCGTGGGCGATCCGCTGGCCGACGAGACGAAGGTCGGCTCCCTGATCAGTCGCGCGCACGCCGATCGCGTTCGTGAGTTCATCGAGATCGGCCTGGCCGATGGCGGCGAGCTGATCGCCGGCGGCCCACGGGTCGAGCTCAACGGCGACCTCGACGCCGATGCCTTCGTCGCGCCGACCGTCATCGCGGGCGTCGGCAACGACGCGCGGATCGCGCAGGAGGAGGTGTTCGGGCCGGTCGTGACCCTCACCCGCTTCAGCGACGAGGCCGAGGCGGTGACGTTCGCCAACGACGTTCGCTACGGGCTGGCCGCCACGGTCTGGACGCAGGACGGCGCACGCGGGCATCGCGTCGCGCAGCGCATTCGCTCCGGAGCGGTCGGCATCAACACCCCGTTCATCGCGTTCCCCGGCGTGCCGTTCGGCGGCTTCAAGGAGTCAGGCTACGGCCGCGAGCAGTCGATCGAGGCGCTCGACCTCTACACCGAGACGAAGGCCATCCTCCAGGGGACCTCCGCCAAGCCGGTCAACCCGCTCGGCGTCTAGACCCCGTCTCGGGGGTGTAACCTCGCCTGCTTGCTTGGCGTCCAAGCGCCGCAGTTCGGCCGCAGTGACCCTCGTCGAAGATCGGAGCCATGACTACCAACGCCCGCTCGCTTCCGACCCGTTTGTCCGAGTGGGCTCACGCCCACCCACGGCTCCTCGGGGCATCCGTCATCGTCGCCGCGTTGGCGTTGGTGGGCGTCGCATTCATCCTGGCCACGACGCTCTTCTCGGGAGTCCCAGTGGCGGGCGCGCCGGACCCGACGGCGACCCCGACGCCGCGCGGCACGCCGGCGGCCTCGGCCAGCCCGGAGCCGTCGGACTCGGCGGCTCCGTCGGGATCCCCCGCAGCAACACCACTCGCTGGTCCGCCATGGCCGCCGGTCGCCGACCCGGACGTGGGCTTCCTCCTGCCACCGATGTGGGCGGTTTCTGTCGTGAACGACCTGAACGTCCGTTCGGGGCCCGGTGCCGAATTCCCGGCCATCGCGCAGCTCGACGCGGGGGATCTCGCCAAGGTCATCGACATCCAGAGCCCGGGGTGGGTGTCCGTGGCGGTCGACGGCGCGACCGGCTATGCCAGCGTCGGTCCTGAGGACGACCCGTATCTGCGGGGTACGAAGACGCCGTGGCTGGCGACGTTCGGGTCCATGGCTGGAGTCGTATCCGACGGAGATGCGTATCTCGCGTATGGATCCCACGCGCAGTTCGACTACCCGCCCTACGAGCTCCACGGACTGCCGGCGCTGGCCCTTCGCTCCGAGGATGGGATCACGTGGACACCGCTCGAGGCCGGTCCTGAATCGTCGATCAGGTCGGTCGCGGCGAGCGACGCCGGGTGGGTTGCCGTGATCGAGATTCCGCTCGGCGGCACGCTGCTGTCGTTCTCGGCGGATGGCAAGACCTGGGAGTCGGCGGCCGGCGTCGATTCCGGATTGAGCGCCGTCGCGCATGGCCCGGCGGGTTGGGTCGCGACCGGTGACGCCGGCAGCTGGACCTCCGTTGATGGGCAGAACTGGGACGGTCCGCACGCCATCGGGTCAGGCGATCCGCCGACGCAGCTGGAGCTCGAATCGTCAGGGGACGGCTACGTCACATTCAATCGGTACAGCGATCGGCTGTTCACGACCGTCGACGGTGTGACCTGGGCTCCGAACGACCACGGCGGGTTCCGGATCTCGGATGCGGAGCTCGTCGGCGACGAGGTCTGGGTCGTCGTGGCGGCCGAGGACGGGGCGACGTCGATCCGCCGAGGGGCGGTCGGTGCCGGAGGCATCAGCTGGAGCTCCGCGCCAACGGGCATCGGCGGTTCCGGACTGCATGTCGATCGGATCAGCTCCGGGCCTGAGGGCATGCTGGCAGTTGGCTGGGACGAGGCGTCGCTGGAAGCGATCGCATGGCGCTCGCAGGACGGTGGGACATGGAACCGCGTCGAACCCGGAACCGACGCGCTGGATCGGGTCGGGCCGTTCGAGCCGGTGTGGGGCCCGGCGGGATGGGTCGGCCCCGACCTCGAGCGCTCATCCGATGGTGCGGCGTGGCTTGCGTCCGACTACGAGCTCGCGTACGACGGCCCGATGCCGCCCTGCCCGCCGGCCGACAAGGTCTCAACGCTCGTTCTCGGCTACCTCGGCGAGTTCGCGGCGGGCTGCTTCGGCGAGAGCTCGATCACGATTCGCGGCTGGGTCGGTGAGCTCGGCTTTGGGGGTTGCTGCCCGCCTTTCGGCGAGCCGGAGTGGCTGGCGTCCACGTTCCCGCCGGCGATTCTCCACTCCGGCGACCCGGGAGACACCGGGGCCAACTACCAGCTCGTTGTCTACCCGCCGCCGGAGGTCGACCGCAGCGCTGCTCGATCAGCCGGGCACGTGGGTCGAGATCGTCGGCAACTTCAACGATCCGGTCTCCGCCGAGTGCCGATGGCGGCCGAACCTGACCTTCCCGAACGCGCTGAGCTCACCCGAGGACGATGAGGAGTTGTGCCGGCAGCGTTTCGCCATCGATTCCGTCGTCGAGGTGGAGGGTCCGTAACACCGACGCCGAGTGGATCGTGGCTCCCTGATTTGCGCGGCGTTCGGGTCGCCCGTACCGTGGCGGCACGATGATGGGCCCCGAGCGCTCCTGGTCTGCTCGCTTCCCCGAGGGGTGGTGGGGCTACCACTGGGAGCCGCCGACGCCGATGAGCGCAGTGGAGCTGATCGGCACCCCGACGATCGACAGCCGGCTGATGGCGACGCTCTGGGCGGTCGTGGCGCGACGCCGCGGGGTGATGCTCAGCTCGGAGGCGCCGCAGGCCGGCAAGACGACGCTGCTGAGCGCGCTCGTCGACTTCCTCCCCGACCGATACGACCGGGATCTTCGTCCGCGGCTGGTGGGAGGAGTACGACTGGCTCGACGAGATCCCGGTCGGCACCGGGTACCTGCTCATCAACGAGATGAGCGACCACCTGCCGATCTACGTCTGGGGCCGCGCCGCGCGCGGCGCGCTCATGCTGGCAGGCAAGGGATGGGGGATCGGCGCCACGATGCACGCCGACTCGCTCCCCGAGGCGCATCGCCACCCTTCAGACCGACCTTGGCGCGACCGATGCGGACCTTGCCGGCCTCACCGTCTACCTCCAGTACTCGGCCTACCTGACGCCGGCCGGGATGTATCGGCGTGTCGAGGAGGCCTGGCACCTGCGGCTGGACGGGGACGGCGTCCTGGCACCGGTCCGGCTCGGCGCGATCGAGGGCGATCGGTCCAGGTCGCTCACCGGCGCCCAGCGCCTGCCGACGCCGCCGATGCTGTCGTCAGACGGTGGCCGCTCGGGGCGCCGGTTCACGCACGATCCGAGCGCATACGCGGTCCTCGCGGCAAGCCTGGGCCAGGAGGTTGATGCGTTCGAGGCCGAGCTCGCCGCGCGCGGCGAGTACCTCGATGAGCTTGCGTCGCGCGGCGTCTGCGACCCACCCGCGGTTGCGGACGCCATCCGCTCGTACCCGGATGCCGGGCTTACTGCTCGTAGATGACGTCCAGCAGCACCGATGCTCGGCCGCCGCACGGATCGGTGTCGACGGCAGTGAACGTGAGTCGACCGCCGTCGACCGTCCAGATGTAGCTACCAGAGCCGCTGCACAGCGAGCTCGAATGGAACGTGATCTCGTCGTCGACGACGTCGATCAGGCCGCTCCCGGATTGCCCTCCGCGGAGGATGCGGTAGGTGCCGGGTTCGATTACCAGACTCACGGCCTCGCCGATGACGGTCGTCGTCCAGACACCGACGAGCTCGGTCGGAGCCGGGTTTGGGACCGGAGTCGGGCTCGCCGACGGCGCGACGATGCCGGCGGTCGGTGAGGGATCCGCCGTCCTCGATGGTTGGGTCCCGCTGTCGAGCTGCGTTGGCGGCGCGCCACCGCTGCAGGCCGTGACGCCGGCAAAGATGAGCGAGACGAGCGGCATCGCGGATCTGCGCATCGTGCCGGTGAGTGTAGTGGCGCCTCGCCACTGGCAACATGACGCCGGGTCGCGGCAGCCGGCGCGCCGCACGCCATCATCCGAGGACGGTGGTAGGCTCGGAACCTGATGACCACGACGCCGCCGGCCGCGACGACCCTCGGTGAGCTGCGCGCGTCAGGCTGGCGATCGCGGAGCGTCAAGGCGGAGATGCGGGCCAACCTCCTCGCCCACCTCCGCGAGGGGCGCAGCTTCCTGCCGGGGATTCTCGGCTACGACGAGACCGTCCTGCCGCAGCTGGAAAACGCGATCCTCGCCGGCCAGGACGTCATCCTGCTCGGCGAGCGCGGGCAGGCGAAGAGCCGCATCGCGCGCAGCCTGATCGGCCTGCTCGACCCGTGGCTGCCGTACCTGGCCGGCACCGAGCTCCACGACGACCCGTTCCACACGGTCTCGCCGCTGGCGCGGCAGATCCTCGACGACGAGGGCGACAACGCCGCCATCGGATGGTGGGCGGCGGCAGATCGGTACAGCGAGAAGCTCAGCACCCCGGACATCAGCATCGCCGACCTCATCGGCGAGGTGGACCCGGTCAAGGTGGCCGAGGGACGCTACCTGTCCGACGCGCTGACGATCCACTACGGGCTACTGCCGCGGACGCATCGGGCCATCTTCAGCCTGAACGAGCTGCCGGACCTGGCCGAGCGCATCCAGGTCGGCCTCCTCAACGTGATGGAGGAGCGCGACGTCCAGGTGCGCGGCTACCGGGTGCGCCTCGAGCTCGACCTCTTCGTGATCGCCAGCGCGAACCCCGAGGACTACACCAGCCGCGGGCGGATCATCACACCACTGAAGGACCGATTCGGTGCGCAGATCCGGACGCACTACCCCGAGGAGAGCGACATCGAGATGGCGATCGTCGACGCCGAGGCGACGGTCTTCGACACCGATGATGATCGGTCCATCCCGGTCCAGATGCCCGGCTTCATGAAGGAGGTCGTCGCCGAGCTGTCGCAGCTGGCGCGCCGATCGTCCGAGGTCAGCCAGCGCTCCGGGGTGAGCGTGCGAGTGACGATCTCCAACCACGAGACGCTGGCCGCGGCCGCGCTGAAGCGCGCCGTGCGCCTCGGTGAGCCGGCCGCCGCACCGCGGATCAGCGACCTGCCGGCGGTCGTGGCGTCGACGGCGGGGAAGATCGAGCTCGAGACGCTCGGCGACGAGACGCGCGAGGACCGCGTGGTCGAGAAGCTCGTGGCGCGCGCGGTGGTCAACGTCTTCAACCGCCACTTCGCGCTCAGCGAGCTCGCGCCGCTCATCGACCGCTTCGAGGAGGAGGGGCTCCAGGCCGAGGTCGGCGAGTTCGTCCCGTCGGCTGCCCACGGCCGGCTGGCCGATACGGTTCCCGAGCTGCGGTCGGCCGTCGCGCGGCTCGACGCCGGTGAGTCGCCGGCGGGAGTCGCCTCGGCGATCGAGTTCGTCCTCGAGGGCCTCCACCTCAACCGGCGATTGAACAAGGAACGTCGCGCCGGCGGCATCCGCTACGCCCGCTGACGACGTGACCGCCCAGCAGAGCCCGGACGACGGATTCCCACGCGATCGCTTCGTCGCGCTCGTCGGACGCTTCCCGAAGTACGCGCGCCTGGCGTGGCATCTGGCGCGCGACGACCGGCTGTCGCGCGCGCGCCAGGCAGCGCTGCTTGCCGGAGCGGCCTATCTCGTCTCGCCGATCGACCTGGTGCCGGGCTTCATCCCGGTCATCGGTCAGCTCGACGATGCCGTCGTCGTGCTCCTGGCCATCCGTCATGCGCTGACCGGCCTGCCGCCGGCGGACCGCGAGGCCGCGCTCGCCCGGGCCGGATTGGACCCGCAGTCCCTCGACGACGACCTGCGGACGATCGGGGCGACCTATGCGTGGCTCGGGCGGCGGGGAGCGCGGCTCACCTGGCGCGCCGGCCGCGCGCTCGCCCGCGCGGGGTCGCGGCTCGGTCATCGGCTTGCGGCGAGGGCACGCCGCGAGGCCTGATCGGTACCTTCGGGCCATCCCTTCGGGGCGGTCGCACCCGTAGGCTCGCCCGATGGGAGCGCGCCTGCCGAGGGGAAAGCCGCCTCGATGACCGTGAGCGACGACTACCCCGCGTCGCTGGCGTCGCGTGGCGTGACTCCGCGCTTCCTCGTCGCCGCGGGCGTGTGCCTCGTCCTCCTCGTCGCCGGGACCCTCACAGCGTGGGGCGCGCCGGGGGGCCAGGTGGCCCGACTGGCCGCCGCCGCCGTCGCCTTCGCCTTCGCGTTCCGCGGCTGGCATGACGCCGTGGGCCGCCGTCGGCGGGCGCGGGGCTGGATCGCGATGGGGATCGGCGTCTGGCTCGTCGCGGAGACAGCGCGGCTCATCGCGGCGTGGATTGCCCAACCCACCCTCGTCGCCGAGCTGAGCGTGGTCGGCCTCGCGATCGCCGCCGTGGGCGCCTCCGTCGCGGCCGTTCGCGGGCGCATGCGCCCGGCCGAGGAGGCGGCGCTCTACCTCGATGCCGCGGCCGTCTTCTTCAGCCTGATGGCGGCCGTCGTGCTCATCGGCTCCAGCGTGCTGGACCACGGGGAGAGCGTGGCGGTCCTGGGGCATGGCGCCTTCTTCCTCGGCATCCTGGCGGTGACGCTGCTGCTCAACCTGGCCACGCACGTGCCGCTCCGATTCGCCGGGCAGTGGGAGGTGCTCGCGGGTCTGGGTCTCGGGGCGGTGGGGTACCTGGGCCTGCTGACGATCACCGCCCCGGATTCGGTGACGATGCCGCTGCACCTCACCGTCGCCGCCGGCACTGTGCTCGCCGGGCACGGTGGGGGCCACTGGACCGATCTCGAGGAGCGCTCGCCGCGCTACGTGAACGCCGCAGACACGCTGCGAGCCGTCCTGCCCATCGGCAGCGCGGTGGTGACCGCGGTGATCGCGATCCTGCTGATCTTCCAGCCGGAGGTGATCACCGGGTTGGCTCGGGCCGGCGTCGCCGTGGCCGCGGGCAGCGTCGCCATCGCAGTGCTCGCGCGCCAGACGCTCCTGCTGCTGGATCGCGAGCGGGTCATCGGCTCAGAGCGTCGCCTGACCGATGAGCTCACCGTCGCCGAGGCCCAGTACCGATCCGTCGTCGAGCGCGTCCCCGGCGTCGTGTACGTCGCCGAGGCCGGACAGCACGGCCGCTGGCACTTCGTGAGCCCGAAGATCAAGGACCTGCTCGGCTACACCGCCGAGGAGTGGATGAGCGACCCGGGGCTGTGGATGAGCCGCATGCACCCGGCCGACCGCGACCGGATGGTCCAGGCCGAGAGCGACGACCTCGAGCGGACCGACAGCCAGGGACGCTGGGAATACCGATTGATCGCCCGCGACGGGCGCGTCGTATGGGTCATCGACGACGAGGCGGTCATCAGCCGCGACGTCGACGGCCGACCGATCATGGTGCAGGGCATCCTCGTGGACATCAGCGACCGCAAGGACCTCGAGGACCAGCTCCGCCACCAGGCCCTCCACGATCCGCTGACCGGACTGCCGAACCGGGTGCTCTTCGTGGACCGCCTCTCCCATGCGCTCGTGCGGCGCGCGCGAGCGACGAACGGCCTGGCGGTCCTGTTCCTGGACCTCGACGACTTCAAGGATGTCAACGATGGCCTGGGCCACGCGGTAGGGGACCGGATGCTCCAGCTCGTGGCTTCGCGCCTGCGCGGCGTCCTGCGCGCGGAGGACAGCGCCTGCCGGCTGGGCGGCGACGAGTTCGCGTTCCTGCTCGAGGACGCCACTCCCGCCCGTGCTGAACGCGTCGCGGAGCGCATCCTCGCCGCACTGGCCGCGCCGTTCGAGCTCGGCGAGGGCACGGCGACGCTGTCGGCCAGCATCGGGATCGCCGTGCGGTCGGGACCGATCGACGACGCCGACGCCGACCGCCGCCGCGGACGAGCTGCTCCGCGACGCCGACACCGCCATGTACGCCGCCAAGTCGCTGGGCAAGGGGCGCGTTCGCCTCTTCGACCGCGGCATGTCGGGCCAGGCATCGCGACGCCGGGAGCTCGGGACGGCGCTGGCCCGGGCACTCGACGATGACGAGCTGTTCCTCGAGTACCAGCCGATCGTCGACCTGCGTAACCGCTCGCGCTTCGGTCTCGAGGCGCTCGTGCGATGGAACCACCCCCAGCTGGGGCGGCTCATGCCCGCCGACTTCATCCCGCTGGCCGAGGAGAACCGCCTGATCCGCCGCCTCGGCGACTGGGTCCTGCGCCGAGCGTGCGCCGACCTCGCCGGCGGGACGCACGCTCGTCTCCGTCAACGTCTCGGCGCACCAGCTCGGCGGTGGCGGCGAGCTCTCGGCGGTCGTCGAGTCCGTGCTGGCGGAGACCGGCCTGAAGCCGTCGCGCCTGATGCTCGAGCTGACCGAGAGCACGATCGCGTCGGCCGGCGCCGGTGCCGAGGGCGAGCTGCTGGCCATCAAGCGCCTCGGCGTGCGGATCGCTCTTGATGACTTCGGATCGGGCTACTCGTCGCTCGAGTACCTCGGCCGGCTCCCGATCGACACGCTCAAGATCGACCGCTCACTCGTCGAGCAGGTGCACCTCGAGCCGCAGCGCCAGGAGGTGCTGCGGGCCATCGCCCACATCGCCGAGAAGCTCGGCCTCGACACGATCGTCGAGGGCGTCGAGCACGAGGCACAGCGCGACGCCCTCATGGAGCTCGGCTTCCGCCATGCCCAGGGCTTCCTCTTCTCGCGCCCCGTCCCCCTCGAGGAGGCGCTCCTCCCCCCGGAGCTTTCGCGCGCCTCCTAGGCCGCATCGGCTCCGTAGCCCGCGGTACCGGCCGCCAAAGCTGGCACATCGCGTGCGTTGGGTGCCGGCAGACCATCAAGCCACAGGGGAGGACGCCATGCCATCGGGAACAGCATTCATCAAGCATGAGTTCGACGAGGCCATCGCAATCCAGCAGTCGATCGTTGAGTCGGGCTCGCGCTCAGCACCATCGCATCCGGTCGCGGCCGTGAAGCGCCAGATCAAGTCGGATCTGAAGGCCGATCGCCAGCACCTCACCAAGCTCCACCAACTCGGCAAGCCATACGGCGCGAGCGGCAAGCAGGAGGAGGTGGCGAAGTCGCTGGGTCCCTGGCCGACGAGACCGCAAGAAGCGCGGGCAAGGAGGAGAGCGAGGCCTACGAGGCGCACGCCGTGCTGCTCACCCTCAAGCGAAAGCAGCAGGACGGGCCGACGGGATCATCAAGATCGCGCGCGACCGCAAGGAGAACGATCTGCGAGACGCAGCCACGAAGATGAAGCGCGAGATCAAGTCGAGCGCCGACGATCTCGCCAAGAGCCTGGCCGAGTTCGCGGTCCGGATCGCGTCGGCCTGAGCCGTGGCGGCGCTGACGCGGGAGGGCTTCGACGCCCTCCTGCTTACCGATAATCCCGCCGCCGCCGTCAGCGGCGCCCTCGAGGATGGCTCGCTCGACGCGTTGATCCCCGAGATCCGGCGCGAGATGGACGTCCCGCAGCGCACGCGCTACCACCATCTCACCGTCCTCGACCATTCGCTCGACACGATGTCCCGCATGCCCGCTCGCCTCGACGAGCGGCTGGCGGGCCTCTTTCACGACATCGGCAAGCGGCGGACGACGACGATCAAGGAGCGCACGGGCGAGGAGCAGTACATCGGTCATGCCGGAGCCGGAGCCGACATGACGCGCGAGATCCTCGAGCGCGTCGGCTACGAGCCCGCGCTCGTCAACCGGGTCGTTCGCTGGATCTCGCGCCACATGGACCTGCACATGGCGGCCCGGGACGGCCACTCGCCGAAGGCGCGCGAGCGGTTGCTCCGGGGGGTCGGTGATGATCTGGCGGTGCTTCAGCGGTTGCAGCTCGCCGATGTCGCTTCGATGGCGCCAGGTGTGGCCGAGGAGAAGGAGCGCGAGGCCCGCGACTACCACGGGCTCCTGCAGGCGACGCCGGCGCCGGTGGCCGATCCCTAGCCGGCCCCGCGGTCGAGCAGCCGATCCACCGCCCGCTCGTACTGCTCGTCGGTCAGCGCGCCGTCCTCGTGCAGCTCCTTGAGCCGCTGGATCTCCTTCGTCATCGCCTTCGCGGACCGCGGTGACCCAACGGACGGCGAGCTGAATGGGAAGCCCTCGCCGAACGTCTTCTCGAGGGATGACAGGACGCGCGACTCGATGAGCTCGCGGGTCTTGCGGTGGAGCTCCGATCGCTCGCCGCTGACCGATTCCTCGCGTGCCGGCTCCGGCGCAGGCGCCGGCGCTGCGGCGCCGTCGATGACCAGCTCGAAGATCGGCTCGGGGCGGTCGATGTCCTTCAGCTGGCGCTCGCCCAGCGGTCGGAGCTCGACGCCGTCGCCGAGGTCACCGGCCACGATCGCCCGGGTCGTGTCCGACAGGAGCACCTGGCCGCCGGCGCCGGTGGCGGCGATGCGCGAGGCGCGGACGACGTCGAGGCCGGTGTAGCCCTCGTCGCCGACGGCCGGCTCGCCGGTGTGCAGCCCGAGACGGATGCGCACCTCCACCCCGCCCGGCCAGGAGCCCTTGGCGTGCGCCCGCGTGACCTCGACCGCGGCGGCGACCGCCTGGCGGGCGCGGACGAACGAGTAGAAGAAGGCGTCGCCCTGGGTGTCGATCTCCTGGCCCTCGTGGGCGGCGAAGATCTCGCGCACGAGCCGCCGATGCACGGCCAGCAGGGTCGCGTACTCCGTGTCGCCGAGCTGCTTGAGCAGCGCCGTGCTCCCGGCCATGTCACTGAACACGAAGGTGACCGTTCCCGAGGGTAGCGTCACGCCCATCGGCCGATAGTACTCGTGGCGTCACTGATTCGGTGACTGCGGCGTTGCGAGTGATCCGTCGTCGCGTTAGGGTAGAGGCTCGATGCACCCTCGCAGGAACTCGATCCGGACGCGTGCCCGACGGACCGTGGCTGCCGTCCTGGGCCTCTCGGTGCTGCTCGTCGCGGGTACCGGGCCGGTCGCCGCATACGACCCGGCCGACCTCTTCGAGCTCGAGCCGACCCCCGCGCCACGCCCGTCGGCGGAGGCGCAGCCGCCGGCCCGCCCGATCCCGACGCCGCCGCCTCCACCGCCGCCGCAGTCGACCGATGCGGTCGGCATCGACGCGTCGTGGCCGCAGTGCAACGACGAGCTCCCGGAATCGTTCGGATTCGCGATCGTCGGCGTCAACCATGGCCGGACGTACAGCGAGAACCAGTGCCTCGCCGCCCAGCTCGAGTGGGCGGGTCCGGACGCGGATCTCTACCTCAACACCGGCAATCCGGGCCCCGACCACTCGCGATTCTGGCCGCGCGGAGCGTCTGAGCCGATCTCCTGCGGTCGACGCGACGACGACACGCACCAGTGCGCCTACGTCTACGGCTGGCAGGCCGCGGCCGATGGCTACGCTCGCGTCCTGGCCGCCCACGTCTCCCTCGGTTGGGCCGATGCGGACGACGACCACGTCGCGCGCGACGTGACCTGGTGGCTGGACGTCGAAACCGCGAACAGCTGGCGCAGCGATCGGTCCCTGAACGTCGCCGCGCTCCACGGCGCGGTCGACTTCCTCGAGTCGATGGAGGGCGCCGAGGTCGGCTTCTACTCGACTCCGCTGCTGTGGTGGCGGGTCACCCACGGCACCGACGACTTCGCCGACTACCCCGCCTGGCATGCCGGCGCGCACAGCCGCGCCGATGCCGAGGAGCGCTGCGACCGCGACGGCTTCACCGGCGGCGAGCTGGTGATGGTCCAGTGGATCGAGGACGGCCTCGACCGCAACGTCCGCTGCCCGTAGCACGCCCCTTCGCCGTCTCCCGTCGAAGAGTCCAGGAGCTCTAGGCCGCTGTCGCCTCGGCCGCGGGCTCGTCGGCCGACGTGATCGGGTCCGACGGCGCGTTCTCGCGACGCGCGAGGATGGCGAACGGCAGCGCCAACGCCTGGATGCCGGCCGCGGCGAGGTACGAGGTGCCGTAGCCGAACACATCGGCCGTGCGGCCGAGCACGGGTTGGATGACGACGCCCCCGGTCGAGCCCATGAGGGAGTCGAACGAGAGCACCGTCGCGCGCTGCTCCGACGGAATCAGCGGGTTGATGAAGGCGCGGCGCATCGGCTCCTCGATGGCGGCGACGAGGCACCAGACCGTCAGCAGCACCAACGCGACGAGGAAGCTGTCGGTGAGGCCGATGCCGGCCAGCATCAGGACGCTGACCGCGATCCCGAAGATCAGGAAGTGCGTGCGGCGCGGGAAGAGGCGACGCGCCAACGGCACCGCGAAGCCGCCGAGGATCTGGGCCCCGGCGATGAGTGCGGCCGCCAGGCCGGCGATGCTGTACGCGTTCGGGTCGCCGTACAGCTCGAGGAGGTAGGGCTGGAAGGCGTAGAAGGCGTAGAAGCCGACACCGGTGCTGAACGGCGCCGCCAGCATCAGCCAGCGCACGGGACGGTTGCGGAGGCCGCCGTCCACCGCCCCTCGCACGACGGTGCGCACCGCGGTCACCGGGCTCGCCTCGCGGTCGGGCTTGAAGCCGATGTCGTGCATGAAGAACCACGCCACGAGGAGGGTGATGCCGAGCATCGCGGCGCGGATGATGTACGGCACGCCGAGGTCGGTGAACTGGGCGATGACGCCGCCGAGGACCGTGCCGACCAGCATCGCGCCGCCCCCCACCATCTGCGCGCGGCCGAAGATCGTCTCGAGGTCCTTCGTATAGCCGGTCGCGGTCAGCGCATCGACCAGCCACGCCTCGGTCGCGCCCGAGAAGAACGTGAAGCCGAGCCCGAGCAGGGCCGATGCGATCGCCCACGCCCAGAACGGGGCGGTCACGTTCCACATGTACAGGTACAGCAGGGTCGAGAGCAGCAGCGTCGCTGCGCCGAGGAGGAAGCTGAATCGGCGCCCGCGGGTATCGGCCACGACGCCGGTCGGCACCTCGAAGATCACCATGCCGACGCTGAAGAACGCGTTCGCCGCGAACGCCTCCGCGTTGCTCAGCCCGGCGTCGAGCAGGAAGAGCGTGTTGACGCCCCAGATGAACGAGGCGGCCAGCGTGGTCAGCAGTGTCAGAACGAGGTAGATGCGCTGGACGGATCGGGCCGCATCGGTCATGCGGGCACTCTAGTCCAGCTCTGGCGCTTTGCCCAACAAAGCGGTATCGGCTGGCTCCGGGGAGCGTTTCGGCAGCAGCATCCGCACCGCGACGACGAGGAGCACGACGGCGAAGAGCCGTCGCAGGAGCTCGTCGTCGAGCGACAGCGCCGAGAGGCTGCCGATCACCGCACCGATCACGCCGCCGGCGGCCACCAGCAGTGCGTCGCGTGGCCGGATCGTGCCTCGGCGGTAATGCGTCCAGGTGCCGATCATCGCGGCCGGAACGATGACGACCAGCGACGTGCCCTGGGCCACGTGCTGGTCGAAGCCGAGCAGCAGCACCATCGCCGGCACGAGCAGGATGCCGCCGCCGACGCCAAGGAGGCCGGCAAGGAACCCGGCGGCGACACCGATGGCCAGGAGCGTCGCCAGGGTGAGCGGATCGGCGGGCATCAGCGCAGCAGCATCGTGATGGCGACGATGATCAGGAAGACGCCGAAGATGCGGGTCAGGAGCGCCCCGCTGAGCCGATGCATGAGCAGCGCGCCGGCACGCGCCCCGACGAGGCTGCCGGCCGCCAGCACGGCGGCTGCACCGACGTTCACGCTGTCGGCCCGGCCGAAGAGGAGGGCGCCGACGATCGCGATCGGCACGATCGCCGCCAGTGACGTCGACTGCGCGCGGTGCTGGCTCAGCCCGGCCACCACGAGGGCGGGCACCATCACGATCCCGCCCCCGACGCCGAAGAGGCCGCTCAGCACGCCGGCCGCGAGCCCGATCGCCGCGAGCGCGAGCCAGGCGATTCGTTGTGCGTCACCCGCCATCAGGGAGATGGTCGCACAGGCCCGATTTCACGCGGGCGCGCGTCGCTGGCATCCGCGACCGTCTTGCTACATCCCGCCGAAGAAGCGGTTGATCCGCTCGGTGTCGTCGGAGAATGCCCAGCGCTCGGTGATCTTGCCGTCGCGCACGTGATAGATCTCGGCGGTGCGGTACGTGAGCGATTGGTCGCCCATCGTGGCGGTGGCGGTCACGAGGGCCACCACGTGCTCGTCGTTGCCGATGACATCGTGGGTGTCGACCGTGATGCTCGCGCCCGCGGGCATGCTCTGGTAGCGCTCGAGCAGGGCCGCCTTCCCGCGGATTGGCTCGTCACGGCCAATCTCGTGCCACACGACGTCGTCCGCCGTTGCGTCCATCCCCACCGTCATGTCGCCGGCTGCCATGGCCTCGCCGGCCCTGCGGATCAACGCTGCGTTCGGGTGGTCGGCCATCGTGGATGCCTCCTTTGGCGGTGTCGGTGGAGCGAGATTCGGATCGTAGTCCCTGGACCGATGGTGTGGCGAGGGAGCCGTCTACGATCCTGACGCCGCCTGTCGGGAATTGCGAGTACGCTGGCCTGCGGACCGATGAGAAGTGACGGTGGCGTCCGTCACATCACTCACACCGAGTTTCCCGAGAGATCGATGACGTCGCGCGGCTCGATCGCGCGCTCCGCCCGGAAAGGACCCGCACACCCGTGTCTTCGACCGCAAGCCCCGCCATGCCCGTCGACCACGACCGCGCGCCGATCGAGCTGCCGCATCGCGTGCGTCTCGAGATCCTCTTCGCCGTGCTGCTCGGCATCTTCCTCGCCGCGCTCGACCAGACGATCGTCGGGACCGCGCTGCCCACGATCGTCACCGAGCTCGAGGGCAACGACGTCTACGTCTGGGCCTTCACGGCATACCTGCTGACGGCAACCGTCTCCGGGCCGCTGTACGGGAAGCTGTCCGACATCTTCGGCCGCCGCCCGATCTTCCTCTTCGGCGTCAGCGTCTTCCTCATCGGCTCGCTGCTGTGCGGCCTCTCCCAGGAGATGTGGCAGTTCCTGCTCTTCCGCGGCATCCAGGGACTCGGCGCCGGGGCGCTGTTCCCCATCGCGCTGGCCATCATCGGTGACATCTTCGCGCCATCCGAGCGCGGCAAGTACCAGGGCTTCTTCGGGGCGGTCTTCGGCGTCAGCTCGCTCCTTGGTCCGGCCATCGGTGGCCTGATCACCGACAACTTCGGCTGGCACTGGATCTTCTTCGTCAACCTTCCGCTCGGCGCGGTCGTCCTGTTCGTCATCTCGCGCACGCTGCCGACCCGCCGGCAGGAGGACGCGGACCGTCACATCGACTACCTCGGCGCCGTGCTGCTGGTCGGGGCACTCGTGCCGATCCTCATCGGCTTCACCAACAAGCAGTTCGACGAATGGACCGATCCCGCCGTCGGCGGGCTCATCCTGCTCGGACTCGCGCTGGCGGTGGCCTTCGTCTTCGCCGAGTCGCGCGCGCACGAGCCGATCGTCCCGCTGCGCCTCTTCCGCCTCCGCACCTTCACCGCCAGCGTCGGCGCGATGTTCCTGGCGGCGATGGGCTTCTTCGCGGCGGTCGTCTTCCTGCCGCGCTGGTTCCAGTTCGTACTCGGCAGCTCGGCGACGGTATCCGGCTACCAGATCCTGCCGCTGCTCGGCGGCCTGATCATCTCTGCGGTCGGCTCGGGCCAGATCGTCGCGCGGACCGGGCGGTACAAGGCGCTCATCGTCGGCGCGCTCGTCGTCACGGCCTTCGGCCTCTACCTGCTGACGAATCTGCGGCCCGACACGCCGCTGCCGCTGCTGTGGCTGTCGATGGCGATCACCGGCCTGGGGATCGGTCCGTCGTTCGCGGTCTTCACGCTGGCGGTGCAGAACGCCGTCCCGGTGCGCGACCTCGGGACCGGCACCAGCAGCCTGACGCTGTTCCAGCAGGTCGGCGGCACGGTCGGCCTGGCGATCGCCGGCACGATCTTCGGCTCGACGCTCCTCGAAGAGACGCCGCGCCAGCTTGTCGAGGCCGGCGTCCCGCCCGAGTTCGCCGGCCAGTTCGCAAGCGCCGATGCGTCCCAGTTCAACGAGCTGACGAGCGTCGGCGACCTCGGCGCCTCGATCCTGGCCCAGGTTCCGGAGGAGTTCCAGGCGATCGTCGAGCCGCTGATCCCCGCCATCGTCGACGGCATCCACACCGCCTTCTCGATCGCCACCGGCGCGACCTTCGTGGTCGGGATCGTCACCGCGTTGCTCGCCGCGCTTCTCGTGGCGGTCGTGATGCCGCCGGGGCGGATCGGGGAGCGCCAGCAGGCCGGGTGGCGCGCATCGGTCCCGAAGGCGGAGCCGGCGCTGGACTAGCGGGCACGGTGGTCCGATCCATGCATTGAGCGTGCGGCGTCAACTCCGCCCAACCTGAGGTGCCTCGAACCGTGAACCTCTCGATTCGCTCGATCCTCCTCCTGGTCGCCGTCGTGATCTTCGTGCTCGCCGCCGTCGGCGTCAGCCTTGGGACCGTCGGGCTCGTGCCGCTCGGCCTCGCGTTCCTCGCCGGAGCGTTCCTCGTCGGCGAGGGTGGGTTCGGGCTCCGCACCTGATCTGGGTATCGGGTGGTCCCGGGGTTCTGTCGCTGAGCGGTGACGTGCGCTAAGCGGCTCCAGGTCGCTGGGCGGCTCCAGTCGCTGAGCGGGTCTTATCGCGAACGAGCGCATCGAAACGCCCGGCTCGTTCGCGGAACCAATCGCTGAGCGGCTGAAAATCGGCGCGGAACGCCCTTCGTTCGCAGTAACAGTCGCTGAGCGACTACCAAGCGCGATGGGTCGCGTTTCGCGTCGCTGAGCGGCTACGAGCGCCCGCGGGTCGCGGTTTCCGCCGCGGACCGGCGGTCAGTCCTGCTGCTCGATGTCCACGGACTCGAGGACTGGCTCGGCGACAGCCAGCGCCTCATCCCAGCCCTCGATCGGGCCGCCGACCATGATCGCCAGCAGGCCCTCATCGGTGTCGAAGAAGGCGATCCACAGGCGCCGGCCGGAGTCGAGGGAGATGGTCCCCGGCGGGAGGTCCATGAACACGGCACCGCTCTCGCCGGTGTTCTCGATCGTGACCTGGCTGCCCTCGAGGCCGCCCATCTGCGACGAGCTGGTCTCGACGACCTCGAGGTCCGGGTTCGTCTCGAGGATGGCGACCGCATCGGCGGCATCGGTCGGCTCCGTGGCGCCGTCGGCACCGTAGACGGCCAGGGGGCGCGCGAACTGCACGGCGATGACGTTCGGATCGTCGGCGGCACCCTGCTGGATGTCGAAGAAGCCGTCGAACACCTGGCGGCCGTACCACTCCTCGCCGATGTCGAAGGTCACGCGCGGGGCGAAGTCGTGGCGCGTGTATCGGCCCGGCGCCAGCGTGTCGGCGCCGCTGTTGTTGATGTTGGCCACCCCCGATGGCAGGGGAGAGGGCGACGGCGTGGCGGTCCTGCCTTCCGGATTCAGCATGTTGCCGCAGGCCGCCAGAAGGAGGGCGAGGCCCGCAAGGAGTGCTATTCGACGCATCACCGGTAGATAGTGCCATGGCGGGCGCTGGCGTTCATTTCTCGCGGCTGGTCACCTGTCCAATCGGGTTCTCCGACACTTGGCCGATGGCTAGCCGCCAGCGGATGCCGGAGACTCCCTTCGAGGGAGCCGTCCAACGTTCCGAGGGCCAATACCGATGTACCGCAAGCTCATGCTCGCCGTCACCGTATCCGCGACCGTGTTGCTCGCGTTGGCGCCTGCCGCCACGGCCGCCACGCCCAGCGTCCAGAAGCCGACGATCATCGTCGAGCCCATCGACTCCCACGATGTCCACGAGGAGTTCGATGGCACCATCATCGAGACCCGGGTGCTCGGCACACGGCGCACCGTCGTCTACGCGAGCGGGCGCATCCACATGACCGAGAGCTACACGATGGACCAGACCGCGACGAAGGCAGGAGCCCTCCTGTACGACAGTTCGGCATCGACGCGGTCGCGTGTCATCTCAGTCGGCGAACTCACCGTGCTGTTCTCGCTCACGTCCCACACCGACATGCTGTGGGGCGACGGACGCGACTGCGACATCGACACGCGCTTCGTGGTGGCTCGCAACAAGGTCGTCGTCAACGAGCAGGTCGGTCCAATCTGCACCACGCCCTGACGCCGCACCAGACCGATGCGCCCGCGTCCGCGCGGGCGTCATCGGTTTCCTGACAATCCCTGGCGGGATTGCGGGGCAGAATCACAGCGTGGACGTCGCACCCACCGGCATCAGCCTCGAGCCCGACGGCGTCGCCCGCTGCTGGTGGGGTGCGGGGGACGAGCTGTATCGGCCCTACCACGATCGCGAGTGGGGCCGCCCGGTCGCCGATGATCGGCGCCTCTTCGAGAAGCTGAGCCTGGAGGGCTTCATGGCCGGCCTCTCCTGGCTGACGATCCTGCGCAAGCGCGAGCACTTCCGCGCCGCCTTCGCCAACTTCGAGATCGAGACGGTGGCCGGATTCGGGACCGATGACGTCGACCGCCTCCTGGCCGATGCGGGCATCGTCCGCCATCGCGGGAAGATCGATGCGGCGATCAACAACGCCCGACGCTGCGGCGAGCTGCAGGACGAGTTCGGCAGCCTCGCCGCGTACGCGTGGAGCTTTGAGCCCGATCCGTCGACGCGCCCCGCGACCCTCGACCGCGAGGCGCTCAGCCAGCTGAGCACCAGCCCGGAGTCGGTGGCGATGAGCAAGGACCTGCGCCGGCGCGGCTGGTCGTTCGTGGGCCCCACGACGGTCTACTCGTTCATGGAGGCGATGGGCATCGTGAACGACCACCTCGTCGGATGCTTCGCGCGGCCCGAGGTCGAAGCGGAGCGCGAATCGTTTCGCAGGCCCTGACGCCGAACACTGTCGCTGGCGCGCCTTGTGCGCCTGCGTACTCTGGCCTCATGACGACGCCCGATCCGGGCCCAGGCGACGAGGCGGCTGCCCAGAACGAGAAGTTCTGGCATGACTATCTCGCGAACTACTCCCGCGCCCAGGCTCTGGCCCGCCCGATTTTCTCGCGGTTGCCGTCGAATCCACGCTGCCAGCTGTGCGGCTCGCCCTTCCACGGGTTCGGTGGACGGTTGATGACGGCCGTCGGAAAGGCCCAGTCCGCCGCCAGCCCGCGCGTGTGCAACCAATGCGAGAAGGTGATGCTGAAGCATCACGGCGGCGCCGAGGTTCCGGGCTCAATGCTGTTCGCCGACATCCGCGGCTCGACCGCGCTGGCGGAACGGATGACGCCCGGTGCGTTCCACGATCTGCTCGACCGATTCAGCTCGGTCGCTTCGTCCACGGTGTTCGCGCACAACGGGTTCGTCGACAAGTTCGTCGGCGACGAGGTCGTTGCGGTCTTCGCCCCGGTGCTCGGGAGCGACCACTCAAGGCGCGCCGTGGATGCCGGCGTCGCACTCCTGCGCGCGACCGGACACGGCGAACAGAACGGGCCATGGGCTCCGGTCGGCGCCGGCGTTCACACCGGGAATGTGTGGTTCGGCGCCGTCGGCGACAAATCGCACGCTGAGCTCACGGTCGTTGGCGACGTGGTGAACGTCGCCGCTCGGCTGGCCGCGCAGGCCGGCGCCGGGGAGGTGCTCGTCTCGACCGACGCCGCGGCGGCGGCCGGATTGGACGCTGCATTGCCGAGGAGGTTCTTCGAGCTCAAGGGCAAGCAGGACCCGTTCGAAGTCGTGACGCTCAGGGTGGACCCTTCCGCCAACCCTTGACATCGGCCGCCCGGCCGCGTGACGCTGCCGCCAGCGCCCGGGTTCAGTGGCGCGTCAGGACAGAGGACCGCGATGGAAGCGATCACGCCGCGCTGGGAATGGCGAACCTTCGGTTCGAGCTTCGGACCGGCCGAGGATGCGTTCGCGCGCCTGACGCCGGAGCGCGTCCAGGAGAGCGACGAGATCTACGTCGTCGCCCCGGACAGCGACACCGTGAAGGTCCGGGACGCGCTCATGGACATCAAGGTCCTGCGCGAGGTCGACGCCAACGGGCTCGAGCAGTGGACGCCGGTGATGAAGGCCGAATTCCCGGTGTCCGCCGCCGATGTCGGCCGCGTGTTCGAGGCCCTGCGGCAGCCCGCGCCGACGCTGGAGCGCGCCGACTACACGCTCGACCAGTTCCTCGACGAGCTCATCGGGCCGGCCGAGGAGGTCGCCGCGGTCCGCGTCCACAAGCGCCGGGTGCGCTACACGATCGGCGGCTGCACCTCCGAAGTGACCGATGTCGTCGCCGATGGGCACGAGACCCGCACGATCGCCATCGAGGCCGAGGATCCCGCCGCGGTGATCGCCGCCGTCCGCGGCGCCGGCCTCGGCGGGCATGTCAACACACCGTACGGGGCCGGCCTGCGCGCGCTGCTGGCCGGCGACCACCAGCGTTACGCGGTCATCGACGTCGGGACGAACTCGGTGAAGTTCCACATCGGCGAGCGCGGCGCCGACGGGTCGTGGCGCCGGGTGATCGATCGCGCCGAGCTGACGCGGCTCGGCGAGGGGATCGAGGCGACCGGCGAGATCGCGCCCGACGCCGTCGATCGGACCGCGGACGCGATCGCCGCGATGGTCGCCGAGGCGAAGGAAGCCGGCGCGCGGGCCATCGCCGCCGTCGGGACGGCCGGGCTGCGGATCGCGAAAAACGGCGAGGCGGTCGTGGCGGAGATCCGGCGCCGGTCCGGCGTGGACGTCGAGGTGGTCTCGGGCGAGGAGGAGAGCCGCCTGGCGTACCTCGCCGTCAAGCAGGGGATCGGCCTGGCACAAGGGTCCCTCGTCGTGTTCGACACCGGCGGCGGCAGCAGCCAGTTCACGTTCGGGTCGGGGGACGGCGTCGACGAGCGGTTCAGCGTCGACGTCGGGGCGGTTCGGTACACCGAGCGCTTCGGGCTCGACGGCGTCGTGACTCCCGACGTGCTCGGCGAGGCGCTCGCGGCGATCTCGGCCGACCTCGCCCGGCTCGATGGGCGGCCGCATCCCGACGCGCTGGTCGGCATGGGCGGGGCGCTCACCAACATCGCGGCGGTCAGGCACGAGATGGCCACCTACGACCCGGACGTCGTCCAGGGAACGGTCCTGGACCGCGCCGAGATCGATCGCCAGATCGAGCTGTACCGCTCCCGCGACGCCGAGGCCCGCCGTTCGCTCGTCGGCCTCCAGCCCAAGCGCGCCGACGTGATCCTGGCCGGCGCCTGCATCGTCCGCACGGTCATGGACAAGCTCGGCGCCAACTCGCTGACGGTCAGCGATCGCGGCCTGCGCCACGGCGTGCTCGCCGAACGGTTCGCGGGGTAGTCATCGGTCCTCTCGTATTAGTGCCGGCGGCGTCGATGGCCGATGTGCCATCGGTCACAGAAGCGGCAGTGGTACGGCGCCAGTGATCCGTCGAGTCGTCGGCTGCGCGACGCACTCCGGGCCTCCCCACGCGTGACGTAGACGGCCTTCGACTCACAGGCACGGACCCTGAGCGGCAGGTCGCGGTTGATGAACTGGCGGTAGTCGACGACGGGCATGGCCCGATCGTCCGCAGCGGTCGCGACAGCTCATGCGTCGTGCTTCAGCCGAACCAGGCGACCGACACCAGCTCGGCGTAGACCGCCTCGACGTCCACCGCCACGCCCCGCCGGCTGAACCACTCGCCGACGTTCGCGACGTCGCGATGGAGCAGCTCGAAGGCATCGGGGTTCGTCGTGAACTCCACGGCCTGCGGCAGGTCGATGACGACCAGCCGCCCGTGCCACCACAGCAGGTTGTACGCGGACAGGTCGGCGTGCACGAGTCCCGCCATCGTCAGCGCGATGAGACAGCTCGTCACCTGCCGCCAGGCAGAGGCCAGCTCGTCGCCCCGGAGCCGAGCCTGGGCAAGCTTCGGTGCCGCCTCCGACTCGTCGCCGATGAACTCCATCAGCAGCCCGTCATCGGTCTGCTCGACCGGATACGGGACCGATACGCCCGCCTCCCAGGCGCGGCGCAGGACCGCCCACTCCTGCATCGGCCAGAGGACGCTGGCGAGCTCCTGGCCATGGCGGCTCTTGTTGCCGGCCGCCAGCGCGCGGCGATCGCGCGCGTTGACGTTCCAGCCCTCGCGGTACGTGGCGCGGCTCCGGAACGAGGTCGAGTTCGAGAAGCCCTCGTCGCGCAGCTGGCCTTTGACGGGGTTGAGGATGCGGTATCGCTTGTGGGCGAGCAGGCGCGGACCGCTCCTGGCGAAGCGTCGCTCCACCAGAAAGATCTGGGCCTCCTTGCCGGACTTGAGGGTGCCGCGCGGGAGATCGGTATAGGCCTCGCCGTCGGGCCAGGCGTACGACGGACCGCGCAGCGGGTGCGTGACGGACACGAAAAAGCGCTCCCGAATTCGGGGTTGGGACGTGGTGCAAGGTCGTCCCGACCGGTCAGGAGCGCTGCGTTCGCCGAGGTCTCAGGTCAGACCGATGGCGGTCAGGCGTGCTCCACGCGGCCGGGAGGAACAACAAGGGCGATCGTCACTGCCTCGGTCCTCCTGGTGTGGATTGCTTCGATGGTCGGGCGGCATGATGCGCCAGCCCGTGGCTTCGCGCAAGGTCGCCACCCTTGACATCGCGCCGCCAGATCCGGACGCTGGCCGCGATGACCTTCGACGTCGCCGCCGATGCCTACGACGCCTTCATGGGCCGATACTCTCGGCTGCTGTCGCCGCAGATGCTGGATTTCGCGGAGGTCGGGGAGGGCGACCGAGTGCTCGACGTCGGCTGCGGACCCGGCATCCTGACCGGCGAGCTCGTCGCGCGCCTCGGGCCGGATGCCGTCACCGCAATCGACCCGTCGGCGTCGTTCGTCGAAGCCGCACGCGATCGGCATCCCGGCGTCACCGTCCTGGAGGGTTCCGCCGAGGAGCTGCCGTTCCCCGACGACGCATTCGACGCCTCGCTCGCCCAGCTGGTCGTGCACTTCATGTCCGATCCCGTCCGCGGCCTGGCCGAGATGCGCAGGGTGACTCGCAATGGAGGCGCCGTGGCAGCCTCGGTCTGGGACTTCGCCGGTGGTCGCGCGCCGCTCAGCCTCTTCTGGCGCGCCGCGCACGATCTCGACCTGGACGTCGCCGACGAGTCGCACCTGCCCGGAGCGCGAGCGGGCCACCTCGTCGAGCTGTTCGAGACGGCCGGCCTGCGCGGCGTCCGCGACACGACCTTCACGGTGAGTCGCGAGCACCAGAGCTTCGAGGAGTGGTGGGAGCCGTACACCCGGGGCGTCGGGCCCGCCGGTGCATACGTCGCCGCCCTCGACGAAGAGCGTCGAACCGTGCTGCGCGAGCGATGCCGAGCGCTCCTCCCCGAGGGCCCGTTCACGTTGACCGCTCACGCCTGGGCCGCGAGCGGCCGCGCCTAGCTCTCGACCAGCCGCCGGCCGATCGTATGATGCGGTCGGTCAACGCCTCAGAAGGGGCAGCACGAGTGTCCGAGCAGCAACCCGACGCTCCGGGGGCCGGCCCGCCCGTCAAGGACGAGGCGTTCTGGCGCAACTTCCTCGAGCAGGGCGGCGACACGTGGAAGGGCATCGGCCGCCAGATCTTCAGGCGCATGCCGAGCGACCCGCGTTGCCGGATGTGCGCGTCGCCGTTCCAGGGTCCTGGCGCGCCGCTCATGCGGCTCATCGGCAAGCGCCAGTCGGAGGCCAACCCGAACTGGTGCACCTCGTGCATCGACTTCATGTCCAAGCACCACGGCGGCGCGGAGGTCGACGGGGCGATGCTGTTTGCCGACATCCGCGGCTCGACCGCGCTGGCCGAGCGGATGTCTTCCGGGGAGTACAGCGCGCTCCTGAACCGATATTTCGCGACGGCCACGGGCGTCGTCTTCAAGCACGACGGATTCATCGACAAGTTCGTCGGCGACGAGCTCGTCGCGCTGTTCTTCCCGCTCCTCACCGGTGAGCGCTTCGTCGCCAGAGCGGTGGCCGCTGCCCAGGACTTGCTGCGAGCCACCGGCCACGATCAGCCCGACGGGCCGTGGGTGCCGGTCGGCGCCGGGGTTCACGCGGGCAGGGCCTGGTTCGGGATCGTCGGCGAGGGCACCCACATCGAGCTGACCGCGGTCGGGGACGCCGTGAACGTTGCGGCACGGCTGGCAGCGGCCGCAGGGGCCGGCGAGGTCCTCGTCTCCGCCGACGCGGCCGCGGAGTCCGACCTCGACCCGGGCCTCGAGCGCCGGTCACTCGAGCTGAAGGGCAAGGAGCTGCCGACCGATGTCGTCTCGGTGCGGATCGCGCCTTGAACCCAGGCTTCGTCGCCGTCTACGGCACGCTTCGTCGTGGTGAGCGCAACCACGAGCTGCTGGGTGGGGCGGAGCTCGTCGGGATCGGCTTCGTGAACGGTCGCCTGCACGAGGTGCCGCGCGCTCCGTATCGGCCGTATGCGTACCCGGCGCTGGTGGAGGATCCGAGTGGTCGCGTCGTCGTCGAGATCTACCCGCTGACCGATGCGGACATGCTCGCGACGCTGGACGCGCTCGAGCTGTACGACCCGGCCGACGAGGCGGGCTCGCAGTACGTGCGTCGGGTCGTGCCGGTCATCGACGGCCCGGTCGAGCGAGCTTCCGTGTACTTCTACAACGGACCGCCGGAGGAGCTCGGCGAGGTCATCGCCGATGGCGAATGGATCGCCTTCCGCACGAGTTCTGCCGGCGCGACCGGTCAACCACTGAACGCGATCGCGCCTGATACCGGCTCCGTACTGCGATGTCGCCGGATCTGACGGACGGCGCGCCGTATCGTGCTCGGCACGGAGCATGCAGCGTTCGGCCGCGGCCGCGATCCCTGGTCGAGACCACGGCTGCCCGGCCTTGTCATCCAACACCAGCAGAGGAATGCATTCGTGACAGCATCAGTCGGCCGACGTGGGATCGTCGCCACCATCGCCGCGCTCACTCTCGTCCTCACCGCCTTCGTGCAATCGGTCGGCGCGGCGCCGAAGCCCGACCCGCGCATCATCGGCGGCGAGCCCGCCGACTTCGGGGAGTACCCGTTCATGGTCGCGCTCCTCTTCGAGCCGACAGCGGGCAACGACTTCCAGAAGCAGTACTGCGGCGGGTCGCTGATCGCCTCGCGCTGGGTGCTGACCGCGGCCCATTGCCTCGACTTCCTGGAGAGCCCGGACGAGGTGGCGGTCGCCGTGAGCCGGACGAACCTCGACAGCACCGAGGGCCAGCGAGTCGCCGTCCGCGACTTCTTCATCCATCCCGACTACGACCCGAATGTCATCTCACCGGACGTCGGCCTCATCCAGCTGGCTCGCCCGGTCACCGGCGTGCAGCCGATCCAGTTGGCCGGCGCAACGGACGATGGGTTCGAGGCGGCGGGCACGCCACTCACCGTCATCGGCTGGGGCAACACCTCGACGACTGGGCAGGCGAGCTTCCCGAACGAGCTCCGCGAGGTCGTCGTCCCGGTCGTCGCCGACGCGCCGTGCGACACGGCCTATCACGGGTTCGTGACCGTCGAGACACAGCTGTGCGCGGGGCAGAAGGGCATCGACAGCTGCGGTGGCGACAGCGGTGGCCCGCTGTTCGCGACGACCTCGAGCGGAACGGAGATCCAGGTCGGGATCGTGAGCTACGGCATCGGGTGCGCGAAGAATCGATTCCCGGGTGTCTACACCGAGGTCAACAGCCCGACGGTTCGAGACTTCATCGCGGACGTCGCGGGGGTCTGATTCATCGCCGAAGGCCGTCGACCACCAGCGCGACGACGTGCGACGCCACCTGGCGAGCACGCTCGCGCTGGTCGGGGCGGATCCCGATCGCTCCCTCGAGGATCAGCGACGCCAGCCCATGGACCGATGACCACGCCGTGACGGCGGCACCGCCGGCATCGGTCCCCTCGCGCAGCAGCCCCTGATCGGCCGCGTCCTGGACCGCGCTCACGAGCGTCGCGAACGCGCCGCCGCCGGCGGCATCGGCCTCGGTCGGCTCATCGGGGACGCTCGACCGGCTCAGCTCGGTCCGGAACATGAGCCGATAGCGCTGCGGGTGGTCGAGCGCGAAGTCGACATAGGCGAGGCCCATCGCCGCGAGGCGGTCGAGCGGATCGTCGCCGGCCCCGGACGAAGCTTCCGCCAGGGCTGACCCGAGGAGGTCGAAGCTCTCGGCCACGATCCCGCGCACGAGCGCGCCGCGGTCGGCGAAGTGGTGGTACGGCGCTGCATGGCTGACGCCCGCCCGGCGGGCGACCTCGCGCAGCGTGAAGCCGTCTGGCCCCCGCTCGGCGAGGAGCGCCAGGCCCGAGTCCAGCAGCGCTCGCCGCAGATCCCCGTGGTGATAGCTCGACCGTTTCGTCGTCACAAACTTGACACCGTCTAGATCCTCGCTCTAGGATGCATCTTACCACTGACTAGATTAGCGAGGAGCGGGTGATGAGCACTGGGACCAAAGATCAGGAGCTGCATGTCGTCGTCGGAGGCTCGGGCGCCATCGGCGGGGCGGTCGTCGAGGAGCTCGGGCGCCGCGGGCGTCGCGTGCGCAGCATCGGCCGGCGAGACGCCGACGTCATGGACCGGCAGCAGGCGATCGACGCGGTGGCGGGCGCATCGGTCGTGTACCAGTGCGCCGCACCGGCATACACCCGCTGGGTCGACGAGTTCCCGACGCTCCAGGCGAACGTCGCCGACGCCGCGGAATCGGCGGGCGCACGGCTGGTCGTCGTCGAGAACCTGTACATGTACGGCCCGACGGACGGACCGATGACGGAGTCGCTCCCGATGGCCGCCACCGGCAAGAAGGGAGCCCTCCGAGCCCGGCTGAGCCAGGACCTCCTGGAGCGGCATGCCGCCGGGAGGCTGTCGGTGGCGATCGGTCGGGCGTCCGACTACTACGGACCGCGGGGGGTGAACTCGGCGGTGGGGGAGCAGTTCTTCGCCGCGATCGCGCGCGGCAAGGCGCCGCGCTGGCTGGGCCGGCTCGACCAGCCGCATGCGCTCTCGTTCCTGCCTGACATCGCGGCCGGGCTCGTCACCCTCGGCGAGCATCCCGAGGCCGATGGTGAGGTTTGGCACCTGCCGGTGAGCCCGGCGCTGACCGGCGCGGAGTGGTCCGAGCGAACCGCGGCGATCGTCGGGCGCCCGGTGCGGCCCTCGCGGGTGACCCGCCCGATGCTCGTTGGCCTGGGCGTGTTCATGCCGCTGCTGCGCGAGCTGCGGGAGACGCTCTACCAGTGGGAGCGGCCGTGGGTCGTGGATGACTCGAAGTTTCTTGCGGCGTTTGGTGGCGGCGCGACCGACGTCGACGACGGGATCCGCCGGGCCGTGAGTGGTTCGAGCGGGCGTAGCTCCTTCGATCGGTCGTCGCGAAACTGTCAGCGAATATATCGGTAGTGATATAGCCCTCACCAAGCGCGAACCCGCTCGAGCGAGAGAGGCTTGGCCGCTACAGTTCGCATCGATGACCGATCCCGAGCTTCCCGACTCGATCGCCGCGAACGTTGCCGAATGGACGGAGACGAACGCCCAGTTCACCGATGAGCAGGCCGAGCGCGCGTGGCAGCCACAGGACCTGACGTGGGGCGTGTTCAACGTGCGAGAGGACGAGATCGGTTCGCCGCTGGGGGACCTGGCCGGCCTCGACGTCGTCGAGCTCGGCTGCGGGACGGCCTACTTCTCCGCGCAGCTGGCGTACCGCGGCGCGAGGCCGGTGGGCGTCGACCCGACGCCCGCGCAGCTCGCCACCGCCCGGCGGATCATGGAGCGCTCCGGCGTCGAGTTCCCGCTCGTCGAGGCGCCCGGCGAGCGCGTGCCGCTGCCGGATGCCTCATTCGACCTCGCCGTCAGCGAGTTCGGCGCCTCGCTGTGGGCAGATCCGGCCCTGTGGGTGCCCGAGGCGGCGCGGCTCCTGCGGCCCGGCGGACGGCTCGTGTTTCTCACGAACTCGTTCATCTCGTACCTGACCGCGCCCGATGAGGGCGGAGAGTCGGACACGCTCCAGCGACCGCAATTCGGGGCATATCGGATCCAGTGGTCGCACGAGACGGGGATCGAATACCACCTGGCGCACGGCGACTGGATCGAGCTGCTGCGGGCGAACGGGTTCGAGGTCGAGCGGCTCATCGAGCTCGCGGCGCCGCCGGAGGCGAAGAAGCACGCGTTCTACGACTACGTAAGCCCGGAGTGGGCGTGGAAGTGGCCGGCGGAGGAGATCTGGGTGACGCGATTATATCGGTAGTGATATAGTCGCTGGATGGAAGCGAAGGCGGTCGGACGGACGGTCCGATGGGCGCGCAAGCGCGCCGGCATGACCCAGCACGAGCTCGCGGAGGCAAGCGGCCTGCCCCAGCCGAGCATCGCGCGCATCGAGCGCGGAACGGTGATCCCGCGAGCGGCGACACTCGTCACCATCCTCGAGGCCACCGGGCACAGGCTCGCCGTGGAACCGATCGGTCCAGCGGTCGACCGCGAGGCGATCCGCAGCCAGCTGCGGATGAGCGTGGCGCGGCGGACGCAGGCGTTTCGCGGGAGGCCGATCCTTCGACAGCTGCGCCGGTTCAACGTGCCGTTCGTGCTGATCGGCGAGCTGGCTGAGGTCGCGCACGGCGTGCCGGCCGAGGTTCGCCGTGATGTCGAGGTCTGCGTTGCTGGGAGCGCCCAGGGGCAGGAGCGGCTCGGCCAGGCGATGGACAACCTCTCCACGGCCGATGCGAAGCACCTGCACCCCCGGGCCAGCACGGCCGCCGGCGACGACTACGAGGTCCTCAACCGCAATGCCGTCGGGATGACGGTGGTGGCGGGATTGCTGATCCGGGTCGCCGCTCTCGAGGACCTGGTTCGCGACCGGCGGGCGCGCCACACGCCGGAGGACGAGGCGGCGGCGGAGGTGCTCGGCGCGATCATCGAGGGCCCTGGCTAGCGGCTGCCGAAACTGTCAGCGAATATATCGGTAGTGATATATCCAACACCAGTGCGCGACGCGGTCGGGCAGAGGGCTTAACAGCGCCCGAGCGCAATCACCCGTACGATGCCGCCGATGCCCACACAACCCCTCGCCGTTCGCGCGGACCTGCGCAACGTCGCGATCATCGCCCACGTCGACCACGGCAAGACGACCCTGGTCGACGGGATGCTGCGCCAGACGGGGACGTTCCGCAGCAACGAGACGCTCGTCGAGCGGGTGCTCGACAGTGGCGACCTCGAGCGCGAGAAGGGGATCACGATCCTCGCCAAGCAGACGACGGTCGACTACGAGGGCATCCGCCTGAACATCGTCGACACGCCTGGCCACGCCGACTTCGGCGGCGAGGTCGAGCGAAGCCTGCTGCTGGTGGACGCCGTCCTGCTGCTGGTCGACGCCGCGGAAGGACCCCTCCCGCAGACCCGCTACGTCCTCCAGAAGGCGATGCACCGCCACCTTCCGGTGATCGTCGCGCTCAACAAGATCGACCGGACCGATGCGCGCCCAGCCGAAGTCCTCGACGCGGTGTACGAGCTGTTCATCGACCTCGGCGCCGATGACCACCAGATCGAGTTCCCGGTCGTCTACACCAACGCCAAGGCCGGCACCGCAACGCGCGACCTTGCCCAACCGGGGACCGATCTGCACCCCCTGCTCGACCTGCTGGTGGAGATCACCCCGCCGCCGACCTTCGAACCCGACCACCCGCTCCAGCTGCTCGTCACGAACCTGAGCGCCAACGACTACGTCGGGCGCATGGCGGTCGGCCGGGTCCGCAACGGCACGCTGAAGATCGGTCAGCGCGTGGCGATCGTGCGCGAGGAGCCCGAGAACACCGATGGCACCGTCGAGCCGGGGCGGACGGCGACGATGGTCGCATCGGTCACGGCGTTGCAGACCGCGAAGGGGATCGATCGCGTCGACATCGGTGAGGCCGGACCGGGCGACATCGTGAGCGTGGCCGGGCTGCCGGAGGTGACGATCGGTGACACGCTGACCGATCCCGACGACCCGCGACCGCTGCCGCGGCTCGACGTCGACGCGCCGACCCTGCGGATGACGTTCGGCGTCAACACCTCGCCGATGGCCGGGCGCGACGGGAAGTTCCTGACCAGCCGGCAGGTGAAGGCGCGGCTCGACCGCGAGGTGCTCGGCAACACCGCGATCGAGGTCCACCCGACCGAGTCGGGCGACACGTACGAGGTCCGCGGCCGCGGCGAGCTCCAGCTGGCCGTGCTCATCGAGCAGATGCGGCGCGAGGGGTTCGAGCTGACCGTCTCGCGTCCCGAGGTGATCGTGCGCGACGGGCAGGAGCCGTACGAGCGGGTGACGATCGACATCCCGCCCGAGTACATCGGCGTCGTGCAGCAGGCGATGGCCGACCGCAAGGGACGCCTGGAGCAGATGAGCACCGATGCCGACGGGCGGGCGCGCCTCGAGTTCATCGTGCCCACCCGCGGGTTGATCGGCTACCGCGGGCAGCTCCTCTCGCGACACGCGCGGAACGGCGCTGCTGCACCAGATCGGCGAGGGCTATGGGCCGATGGCGGGCGAGGTCACCCATCGGACGTCGGGCGTGCTGGTGGCGGACCGCACGGGCGAGTCGCGGGCGTATGCGCTGTCGTCGCTGGTGGAGCGGTCGGAGCTGTTCATCGGTCCGTCCACCGAGGTGTACGAGGGGATGGTCATCGGCGAGAACTCGCGCCCGGGCGACATGGACGTCAACCCGACGAAGTCGAAGGCGCTCTCGAAGATGCGGACCCAGGCGACCGATGGCGACTACCGCATCCACACGCCGCCGCGCGTGCTCACCCTGGAGTCGGCGATCGAGTTCATCGCGGCCGATGAGCTTGTCGAGGTGACGCCTGGGGCCATTCGGCTGCGGAAGCGCCTGCTGGCGCAGCACGACCGCCGTCGGGCGGCCGGGGCTGCCTACAAGGCTGGCGACGCAACTTAATCGCGCGTAGTCAGCCTCCGGGCGGGCGGTAGTCGACGCTGACGTTCGAGGCGCCATCGAGCTCCTCGGGCGTGAGCAGGACGACCGTTCGGCTCTTCGACGTCCCGGTCGCGCCCACCGTCAGCACGACCGCCGCCGCGGCCGCATGGCTCGGGAAGTCAGCGGTGATGTAGAAATCGTCGGCGCCGAAGCCGAAGTAGTACGACTCGAGCGTGCCTCCGGCGGACCCGATCACGGCCTTCGCGGCCTCCCGACGGCCAGAGCCACCTTCCTTCAGGATTCCTTTCGCCCCCTCCGCGGTATAGCTGCCGATGAACATGTACTTAGGCATTGCTCAGAGCTCTCCGTCGTCATAGGTGATCCTCGACGGTACGACAGTCAGTGATCCATCAGATCCCGAGGGCCCGCAGTGATCGTTGGCACTGCCGCCTTCGCGCGAAGGTCGGCGTGCGCCGCGGGCGCCGGGCCTTAGCGCTACGTGGACCGATCGTTCCGTGGGCAACCCGGGCCATTCTCACGACTGTTCACTCCCTTCTCACGCCTCATGGGTAGACACGCATGCAGCCACGAGGCCGCAGCGAACGCAGGAACCCAGGAGGAAACTCGATGACCCCGACCGTCCCCCGCACCTTCATCCCCGAGGCTGGCGCGACGCGCAACGGCCGCTCCATGCTCATGTTTCTCGGCGCGATCATCCTCATCGGCGCGATCGGCCTCGCCGGCGTGCTCGGATTCCAGGAGGCGATCTCCCCGGCTCCCGAGGCCCGGCCCGCGGCAGGAGAGGCCGTGGACGGGTGGTTGCCCGGCATCACCGCCGCCAACCGCGCAGCCCAGCTCGACGAGGCTCGACTGGTGCAGGACGGGTGGTCCTCGTACCTGCTGCGGCAGGAGCCAGTGGCCGTTGACGGATGGTCCTCGTATCTGCTCCGGGAGGAGCCCGAGGTCACGGATGGCTGGGCCAGCCGATACCTCGTCAGCGACGACGACTGAGCCGTGCAGGGCTGCGACCCGCGTCGGACGCCGGCAAGAGACCGGCGTTCCGCCGCGCCCAAGTATCCTTCGTCAGTTGACCCGCCGACCCGAGCAGGTGGTGAGCACATGACCGGTCCCCAGACGCGAGCGCCGTTCCTCGGCCGTGAGCCCGAGCTCGCGGCGCTGACCCTCGGCCTGGACGATGCGGAAGCCGGTCGGGGCGGGCTGGTGCTGATCGGTGGCGAACCGGGCATCGGCAAGAGCCGGCTGGCCGACGAGGTGGCGGGCCATGCGCGCGATCGCGGCATCCTCGTGCTGTGGGGACGGGCGTGGGAGGATGCGGGAGCGCCGGCGTATTGGCCCTGGGTTCAGATCCTGCGGTCGTACCTGCGCCAGACCGATGCGGACGCCGCCCGCAGCCAGCTCGCGGCCGGGGCGGCCGATATCGCGCACATCCTGCCCGAGGTTCGCGATCTCTTCCCCGAGCTGCCGCCACCGCAGGCCGTCGAGTCCGATACGGCCCGCTTCCAGCTCTTCGACTCGACCGCGACCTTCCTCCGGACCGCGGCCGACGGTCGCCCGATGGTGGTGGTGCTCGACGACCTCCAGGCTGCCGAGCTGTCGTCGCTCCGGCTCCTCCGCTTCATCGCGGGGCAGATCGCCGACATGCGGCTGCTCGTGCTCGGCACGTACCGCGACTCGGAGCTCACGGCCACGCATCCCTTGACGGATTCCATCGCCGACCTCGCTCGCGAGCCGGCCACCCGGACGCTGACCCTCCGTGGCCTCGACCGAGTCGCGCTTCGCAGCCTGATCGGCGCGACCGCCGGACAGGAGCCGAGCGAGCAGCTGGTGAGCGCCTTGGTGCGCGGCACGAAGGGCAACCCCCTCTACGCGAGCGAGGCCGTCCGCCTGCTGTCCGCGGAGGGCCGGCTCGAGCAGCTGGCTCGGGCATCGTCCGCCCATGTCGCCGTGCCGCCCGGCGTCCGCGCCACGATCGGCCGCCGGCTCGAGCGGCTGGAGTCGGAGACGCGGGCACTCCTGTCGGTCGGCGCCATCGTTGGTCCGGAGTTCGACGGCGAGCTGCTCGGCTCGATCGCCGAGCTGGAGGAATCTTCGCTCGAGCAGGGTCTCGACGAGGCCGCGCGCGAGGGCCTGCTGCTCGAGGTCGCCGGCGCACCGGGTCGGTATCGGTTCTCACACGACCTCGTCCGCGAGACGCTGTACGACGAGCTGAGTGCCGGACGCCGGGTGCGACTTCATCGGCGCGCGGCCGAGGTGCTCGAACAGCGGCATGCCGCGGATCCCGGCAGCCATCTCGCGGAGCTGGCCTACCACTTCTTCGAGGGTCAGCCGCATGGATCGGCCGCCGCACCCGCGGTCGGCTATGCGCGCCGGGCCGGCGACGAGGCGACGCGCTCGCTGGCCTTCGAGGAGGCGGCTCGCCTCTACGAGATGGCGCTGGCCGCTCTCGACCGTTCCGGGACTCCTGACCCGCGGCTGAAGCTCGACCTCCTGCTCGCCCTCGGCGATGTCCACAACGCGAGCGGCGACGTACCCGCGGGCCGCGAGGTGTTGCTCGAGGCCGCGGGGATCGCCAAGGATCTCGGGGCATCGCGCGAGCTCGCGCAGGCGGCGCTCGGCGTGGGCGGCAAGATGGCGTGGTCACGCCCCGGCTTCGAGACGCGGCTCGTCCCGCTGCTCCAGGACGCGCTGGTGCATCTCGGCGGGACCGATGACCGTCTGCGCGTCAGGCTCCTCTCCCGGCTGGCGTGCGGATGGCGCAGCTCCCCGGAGAAGCGCATGGACGCGGACGCCCTGAGCCGCCAGGCGGTGGACCTGGCGCGGTCGCTGGACGACGCGGA
Organism: uncultured Chloroflexia bacterium; assembly: GCA_963844415.1. Lineage (GTDB taxonomy): Bacteria > Chloroflexota > Limnocylindria > QHBO01 > QHBO01 > JACDBZ01. Next base: position 56,643 of record CAWJOA010000008.1, on the reverse strand, counting down.
GACGCTGTCGTACGCGCTGGTCGGTCGGTTCTGGGCGATCTGGTGGCCTGAGAACCCGGAAGAGCGGCTGCGGATCGCCACCGAGATGTTCGAGGTGGCCAAGGGGCTGGGCGGTGAGCGGATGCTCGACGCGCGTCTCACGCTCTTCCTGATCCACACCGATCTCGCCGACATGGCCAACGCGCGCCGGGAGCTGGCCGAGATGGTCCGGGCCGTGGCGGAATTGCGCCAGCCAGGACAGCTGTGGCTGGGCATCGCCAACCGCGCGCTCATGATGCTCATGGAGGGGGACTTCGCGACCGCGGAAACGATCCTCGACGAGGAGAGCGATCCCGGCTCGTACTTCACCCTCGCCCACGACAACGTCTCTGCCGCGCGCATGCATCGGTTCCTGCTGAGGCGCGAGCAGGGTCGCTTCGCGGAGATCGAGTCCGAGGTGCGGCGGTCGGTCGACGACTTCCCGTGGTATCCCTTCCATCGGTGCGCGCTCGCGTTCCTGCTGGTCGACATCGATCAACGAGACGAGGCGCGCGCGATGCTCGACGGAGCTGGCGCGCGACGAGTTCGCCGCGATCTACCGGGACAACGAGTGGCTCCTCGGCATGTGCCTGGCGGCGGAGACCGCGGCGCGTCTCGTCGCGCGCGGCGCATGCGAGACCCTCTACGCGCAGCTGCTTCCGTTCGCTGGGCCGCCACGCCATCGGCCATACCGAGGGCAGCATCGGCGCCGTCGACCGATATCTCGGCCTCCTCGCCGCCGCGCTCGACCAGCTCGACGATGCCGTCCGGCATTTCGAGGACGCCGTACAGGTCAACGAGCGGATGGGCGCGCGTCCCTGGACCGCCCACAGCCGCGCGGATCTGGCCGCCGTCCTTCGTGGCCGCGATGCTCCGGGCGATGCGGCTCGCGCCGTGGAACTGGAGGGAGAGGCGCTCGCCATGGCCCGCGTCATGGGCATGACGGCGCTTGCCGCGGCGCTCGAGGCGCGTGGCTCTCGAACCGATGGGGCGCCGATGGCCGTCGGGACGGGCGTGTTCCGTCGCGAAGGTGACTACTGGTCGATCGCCTTTGAGGGCGATGCCGTGCGAATGAAGCACTCGAAGGGCCTTGGCTACCTGGCCACGCTCCTGCGGCAGCCAGGGCAGGAAGTCCATGCGCTGGACCTCGCTGGCGAGGGTGGCAACGGCATCGCGGCCTCGCCTGCGAGCGACGGGCTGCGCATCGAGGCCGATGCCGGCACCGGACCCGCCCTCGACCGAGTGGCGAAGGCGGCATACCGCGAACGCGTTGAGGAGCTCAGGGCAGACGTCGCCGAAGCCGAGGCCTGGAACGACCCGGAGCGCACCGCCCGCGCCGCCGCCGAGCTCGAGCGTGCTGACGGCGCAGCTGGCATCGGCCACGGGCCTGGGCGGACGTGACCGGCAGGTGGGATCGTCCGCGGAACGGGCGCGGATCAGCGTGACGCGGGCGATCAAGGGCGCGTTGGACCGCATCGAGGTCGAGAGTCCCGCCCTCGGCGGGCACCTGCGCACCACCGTCCATACCGGCACGTTCTGCTCCTACACCCCGGACCCGAGGGTGCCGATCACCTGGGGCTGACAGGCCGCGGGAGCGCTTCGTCGAAGGGCAATTGCCGTTGGTGGGCGTTATATCAGTAGTGAGATATTCGCTGACAGTTTCGTGAGCGCCGCTCGGAAAGAGGCTGCCGGCGCGACATGGCGGAAGGGCTTCGCGCGGCACAATAGGCGCGTGACGATCACCGACGAGCGGCGGCTGGTGACGGTGCTCTTCGCGGACCTCGTCGGCTTCTCCGGGCGCGCCGAGTCCAGCGACCCGGAGGAGATGCGCGAGCTCCAGCGCGCGTACTTCGGCGCGGTCGCGGCCGAGGTCGAGCGCTACGGCGGCAGCGTCGAGAAGTACATCGGCGACGCGGCGATGGCGCTGTTCGGCGCTCCGCTGGCGCACGACGACGACGCGGAGCGCGGCGCTTCGGGCCGCGGTCGCGATCCGGGAGGCCGTGCCGGGCTGGATGACGGGCTCGAGGTCCGCATCGGCGTCAACACCGGCGAGGTCGTCGGCGGGCCCGGCGGCCCGCAGCAGGGCGACTACTGCGTCAGTGGCGACGCGGTGAACGTCGCGGCCCGCCTCCAGCAGAGCGCGCGAGCCGAACGAGATCCTGGTCGGCGGGATGACCCGCCGGCTGGCCTACGAGGCGTTCGGCTTCGCGCCGCGCGACCCGATGGCCGCTCAAGGGCCGCACCGATCGGTCGAGGCGTGGCAGCTCCAGGGCGCCTTGCCGGAGCGTCCACGGGGCGGGGCGGAGAGGCGCAGCTCGTCGGCCGCGACCGCGAGCAGGCCGCGATGGAGTCGGCGCTCGAGGAGGCCCGCGAGGGTCGCGGGCTCATGATCGCGCTGGTCGGCGAGCCCGGGATCGGCAAGAGCCGGCTGGCGATCGAGATCCTCCGCCGGGCCGAGACGGGCGGGTTCACCACGGCATGGACGTCATCGCGCTCGTACGCCATCGGCCTTCCCGTATCACCTGGTCAGCCAGCTCGCGCCGCAGCTGCTGCGCGCGATCGACGGCGCCAAACCGGATACCGATGCGGCGCTTCGGGCCGCGGGCGCCGACGCCGACGATGCGACGATCACGACCTGGGCGCGCGTCATCGACGACGTGGTCGGCGAGCCCCGCCGAGGCCGGCGGAGCTCGGCCGACCTCTCGCCGGCCGGCAAGCAGCGGATCCTGGTGCACGCCATCGGCGCGCTGCTCCGAGCCGGGCGACGCACGGCACCGTGCTCCTCGTCCTCGACGATCTGCACTGGGCCGATCCGGCCAGCCTGGCCGTCGTCGAGGAGCTGCTGACCATCATGCCCGGAGCTGCGGGTCGCGCTGCTCGCGACGTACCGATCGAACTGGTCGCACGGCTGGGAGGGCCGCAGCGCCTACGAGCAGATCAACATTCGTCCGCTGCGGCCCGACGACGCGCGTCGCATGGCCGCCGAGCTGGCCACGGGCGCCTCGATTGCCGACGAGATCGACGGAGCAGGTCCTCGAGCGGTCCGGCGGCAACCCGCTGTTCCTGGAGGAGCTGCTCCACGGCGAGCGCGGCGCGACGGCGCGGACCAGCCGCGCCGGCTGCCGGCGTCGATCCACGAGATGCTCCTCGCCCGGCTCGACGCCCTGCCTGCCGATGCGCGCCGCGTGCTCCAGCTCGCATCCGTGGTCGGGATGGAGTTCGACGAGCCGATCGTCGCCGACCTGGCCGAGCCGATGCCGCCGCGACGGACGAGGCTTTCCGCAGCTCCAGCGCGCCGAGCTGATCCAGGCGCGGGAGCGCGGCGACCGATCGAGTCGCTTCGTCTTCCGCCATCCGCTGATCCACGAGGTCGCGTACGGGAGCCTGCTCACGAGCACGCGGCGGGCGATGCATGGCCGGGTCGGCCGCTGGCTGGAGGAGAACGGCGGCGAGGAGCGCGTTGACGAGCTGGCGCGCCACTACGAGCACAGCGATGACCGCGAGCGGGCGCGCCGCTACCTGCGCCTGGCCGGCGAGCGCGCCCATGCCCTGAACGCCAGCCGCGAGGCCTTCGACTGGTTCACCTGGCCGCAGCCGATGCATACGCTCGACGAGCCGGACCTTCGAGGGGCCAGATGCTCGAGGCCGCCGCGCAGGAGATCTACCTGCTCGGCGACACCGAGCGGGCGACCCGGATCCAGCAGGACGCGGTGACCGCCATCCACGAGGCGGCCGGCAACGACCGCGCGGCCGCCAACGCCCGGATCTGGCTGGGACGCTACATCTGGCTGCTCGGCGACCCGGATGGAGGCGGAGCGGCAGAATGTCCTGGCCGTCGAGGGTCTCGAGAAGTACGGGCCGAGCCCGGAGCTGGCGATGGCGCTACAGCTTCCGGGCCCAGAGCCTGATGCTGGTTCCCGACTTCGACGGGGCAGAGCACTGGGCACGCAAGGCGATCGAGGTCGCCGAGGCGACCGGCGCGACGGTCGCGCTGGTCCACGCGCTGCAACAACCTCGGCACCAGTCTCGCTCGGCATGGACGATGCGTCGGGCATCGACTTCCTGCGCCGCAGCCGAGAGCTGGCGCTGGAGCATCACCTTCCCGACGAGGTCGGGCGGGCCAACACGAACCTTGCGTCGCAGGGCGGGCGCATCTTCCCGATGCCGATACGAGGAGATGGACCAGTCACCTCGTCGAGGGCACCGAGTACGCGCGGCGCACGATCCCCGGACGGCATCTTCGACCGATGGATCCGCACGGCGCGCAGCGAATTCCTCATGATCTCCGCCCGCTGGGAGGAGGCGGAGCCAGGTCCTGTCTCGGCCTTGACGCGACGCAGCTCCGAGGCCTACCTGAGCAGCGAGATCCTCAGCATGCGCGGGCTGCTCTACGCCTACCGCGGCCGATTCGACGAGGCCGCGGAGATCACCGCCGACGTCGCCGACACGGCGCTGCGCATTGGCGATCTGCAGGCCGTGATCCCGGCCCTCGCCGACGCAGTTCGCCATCAAGATCGGCACTCGAGGACGACGCCGGCGCGGTCGAGAGCCTGCGGCAGGCGATCGAGCGGCGCGGCGACATCCCGGAGACCTTCCTCAGCGCCTGGTTCGCCTTCGAAGCGGCCGATGGCCTGACCACGATCTTCGTCCGCGACCCGACTCGGCGGCGCTGCGGGAGGGCCTGGAGCTCCTCGGTTCCTTCTGCGCCCGCATTGCGCCCGATGTCGTCGCGCACCGGCGACCTCGTCCAGCGCTCGAGGTTGCGCAGGCCCTCTTCGGCGCCGCCGTCGAGCAGCTCGGCTAGTCTCGCGCGTCGCATCGGCGTGTCCATCACCCTGCCGGACGGGCGATCTCGTGGCGCGCTCGGACGCCCTGCCGGTGCTCGACCGCGAGCATCGCCCGTTCGACGCCGCCCGCGATCCGGCTCTGGCTCGCAGAGGAGGGCGGCGGTCGGTCGCCGGAGCTCGACGCGGCGCTCAGCGACCTTCGAGGAGCTCGGCGCGCACCCACATCTCGAGCGGGCCCATCGGCTCAATACCGGCCCGGCTTGATCGGGACGACGGCCCGCGAGCGCTCGTGTCTGGCGCCGAGGCGTCGCTGGGGCGCGCTGGCGAGCTCTTCGCCAAGGGCATTTGCCGTTGGTGGGCGTTATATCAATAGTGAGATATTCGCTGACAGTTGCGCGGCGGCGCCCCCCACGCCGGCCCTCCGATAGCATGCATGCTATCATCCAGGGTGATGAACATCGCACGGATCGTCCGCTCGTCCCGGCGACGCGCCGGAATGTCGCAACGGGTGCTGGCGGTCGCAGCTGAGAGTGCCCCAGGCGACGGTCGGCCGGATCGAGGCCGGCATTGTCAGCCCACGGATGGATACGGTCGAGCGGCTGCTGGACGGCGACGGGCCACGAGCTCGCCCCGGAGCCCAGGCTGGGGATCGGATTGACCGTTCGCTGATCCGAGATCGGCTGCGGCTGACGCCCGAACAGCGGATCCGCGTGCGCGGTCGAGGAAGCGCGCGCGATGCCCGACATCCGGATCCGTCGATGATCGAGCCACGATTCGACCCCGTCCATATCCTGCGACGCCTTCAGGCTCACGGCGTCCGGGTCATCCTGATCGGCGGCCTGGCCGCGAAGGCCATGGGTCGCCGACGCTGACGGTCGACATCGACGTCTGCTACGCGCGAGACGGGACAACCTCGAGCGGCTCGCGGGGCGCTGGGCGAGCTCGGAACGAAGCTGCGGGGTGCTCCACCGGACCTGCCGTTCCACCCGGATCGCCGGACCCTGGAGCGCGGCGACACCTTCACCTTCAGCGACCGACTTCGGCGACCTGGACATCCTGGGGACACCAGCTGGTGTGGCCGGGTTCGACGAGCTGGACGCGAATGCAGAGACGGCCGAGCTGGACGACGGCCTCCTCATCAGCGTGGCATCGCTGGACGACCTGATCCGCATGAAGCGAGCGGCCGGCCGTCCGAAAGACCGGGTTGAGCTCGAGATTCTCGGCGCGTTGCGCGACGAGATCGACGACCAGCCGGGCTGACGGTGCGTCCTCGCAGCGGACGCTGCCACTGCTAGCTGGTCACTCGGAGGCGTCCGCCGCGTCGATGAACGCGGCGAGCCGGTCGTTGAACGGCTGGCCGACACGCTGGACGCTGTGGCCGCGGCCCCGAATCACCGCGCGCTCCGCTCTCAGCTCACGTTCGATGACATCGCCGACCGCCTCGAAGGCGTCCTTGTGACCACCGGTGATCACGAGCACGGGCATGCCCGCCGACCGGATCGCCGCGAAGTCGAAAACTGCCTCCCACGGCGGGCGCTGCGCATTGCCCGCGGCGACCAGCTGCTCGCCGCCCGGCGGGAGCGGATCGGGCAGTTCGGTGGTCGAACCGACGGTGCGCATGAAGGCCACGAGCTGTGACCGAGGGTCGCTCTCCGCCAGACCGATGTCCTGCAGCTCGGAGATGATGGCCTCGGCTGCCGGATTGCCACGCACGAGCCCGAAGGCCGGCGGCTCGACGACGGTGAGCGATCGGAGCCGATCGCCGATGCGCCCAGCCATGATCAGCGCGATGACCCCGCCGTACGAGTGTCCGACGAGGTGCGTGCCCGGCTCGACGAGCTCCGCGAGCTCAACGGCCTGGTGGTCGAAGTCGATCCGATCCAGCGGTGGGTTCGGCGGGTAGCCGCCGCGGTGCGGGACGATGAGCCGATAGCGATCGGCGAGCGGCCGTGCGGCCTCCCAGGCGCCCCAGCCCGGCGGGCCGTTGCCGTGGATCAGGACGACGGTCCCCCCGGCCTCGCCGGCGCGCTCGACGTGGAATCCCATCGGTCCATGGTCGCAGGTGGGACCGGAGGGCGACAAACGTCCAATGCCGGGCGCGGCGCCTCGGCCGTTCCGCATTCAGGCGCGGGCGGCGATCCTCGAGGCATGAATCACAGGAGATCCGAATGACCCCCGCCGAGCAAGCGCTGATCCGCAGCAGCTGGAGCGCCATCGAGCCGACCGCCGATGACGCCGCCAAGCTGTTCTACGCCCGCCTCTTCGAGCTCGATCCACGCCTGGCTGCGCACTTCCGCTACTCCGACATGGAGAAGCAGCGCATGGTGCTGATGCAGACGCTCACGGTCGTCGTGCGAAATATCGATCGGCTGGACCAGATCGTCCCCGAAGTCGAGGCCCTCGGCCGGCGGCACGCCGGCTACGGGGTCCAGGCCGAGCACTACACGACCGTCGGCCGCGCTCTGCTGTGGACGATCGAGCAGGTCCTCGGCGACGCGTTCACGGACGAAACCGCGTATGCATGGGCCGACGCGTATCGCCGCGTGTCATCGGCCATGATCGAGGCCGCACGCCTGGCGGGCGCACCGGCGCGACGGGAGCGGCGGCGGTGGCGAGCACCAGCTCCGTTACCGCTCGGCCTGGCCATGGGATCCGTGTCGACCTAGTCTTCGCGGGTGGCCCGCACGATTGGACATCGGCGCGTCAGAGGCGGACAATATTGGGTGCCGGATGGGCATCGGGAGCGGTCCACAGGGATCGCCGGACAGCGCCAAAGCCACGACGCTGACGATCAGACCCGTCCGCAGCAGCCATCCTGAGCCGGCTCGGGCAGGAGACCGCTCCTGGGAGGCTGCCAGGAAGGATTCCCATGCAGACCTTCCAGACGCTTCATCGTTGAAGCCACCAACCGCCCGGGCGAGCTCGCCCGAGTGACCGATGCGATTGCCCAGCGGGGCATCAACATCGAGGCGTGGAGCCTTGGCCATGGCACCCATGGCGCCCTGGCGTTCCTGGGGCACGACGAGAAGGGCATCAAGAGCGCCCTGACCGCCGATGGGATCGCCTACAAGGAGGTCCCGTGCCTCACCATCTGGCTGGAGGACAAGCCTGGCACCGTCGCCAAGACGGCCAAGCGCCTGGCCGATGCCGGCGTGAATATCGAGTTCTTCGCGCCGGTCGAGTACAAGACCGATCGGCGGGCCACCGTCGCGATCGGCGTCGACAAGATCGATGCCGCGCGGACTGCGCTCTCCGATCAGCTGGTGGACTGGATGATCCCGGAGCCGGCCCTCGCAGGATCCGCGACCCGCTAGCGACCGCCTCGCACAGCGACGCCGTGCCGCCTGCCCGGCACGGCGTCGCCGCGCACGCTCGCCATTTCCTTAGAAAAAAAATAAAAGCCTCCTCGTCGGGCGGGTTCCCAAACTGTCAACAAATATGACGTTCGTGATATATCCGGTGACAGTTTCGCCAGTCCTCCCTGCCGAGCCGTTATTTTTCTCGTTCACCCTTGTCTTGACGTAAAATAAACTCACATTGCATGGTCATAACCCATGATGACCCACAGGTATGAATAAAGAACCGGCTCTCCGCCATGTGGATCTGCGCCGACCGGCTGGAGCGGAGGAGGTTCCTGGACCTCGAGCATCGGATTTTTTTTTTTTTTTTTTTTTTTTTTTTTTTTTTTTTTTTTTTTTTTTTTTTTTTTTTTTTTTTTTTTTTTTTTTTTTTTTTTTTTTTTTTTTTTTTTTTTTTTTTTTGGGGGGGGGGGGGGGGGGGGGGGGGGGGGGGGAAAAAAAAAAAAAAAAAAGCGGGTTTGGAGCGGTTCCGTCGTCGAGCGTGATCGCCCGGCCCGCTGGTTGTCCGTGCTCGTGGTTCCATATCGCGAGGCTATATTTCGCGATCCGCCTCGAGGCGTCGCCGGCCCCCCCCCTTTTTGATGCGCGGGCGCGCGCCCTGATCCTTGCTCACTGGTATTTTTCCGGCCCCTTTTTTTTTTTTTTTTTTTTTTTTTTTTTTTTTTTTTTTTTTTTTTTTTTTTTTTTTTTTTTTTTTTTTTTTTTTTTTTTTTTTTTTTTTTTTTTTTTTTTTTTTTTTTTTTTTTTTTTTTTTTTTTTTTTTTTTTTTTTTTTTTTTTTTTTTTTTTTTTTTTTTTTTTTTTTTTTTTTTTTTTTTTTTTTTTTTTTTTTTTTTTTTTTTTTTTTTTTTTTTTTTTTTTTTTTTTTTTTTTTTTTTTTTTTTTTTTTTTTTTTTTTTTTTTTTTTTTTTTTTTTTTTTTTTTTTTTTTTTTTTTTTTTTTTTTTTTTTTTTTTTTTTTTTTTTTTTTTTTTTTTTTTTTTTTTTTTTTTTTTTTTCCCCCCCCCCCCCCCCCCCCCCCCCCCCCCCCCCCCCCCCCCCTTTTTTTTTTTTTTTTTTTTTCCCCCCCCCAAATCTCATCGAGTGCCTGACGCCCCTCCGCTGGCGGAGCCGAGCCCAGACGACGCTGCGACACGGTATCCGGCCCAGTGCGGCCCCCATGGTGCGGCGACGAGTTGCGTAGCCATTGCACACCTAACGGCCCTTTGCACTCGGCACGAGCGTCGGGTTTTTTTTTTTTTTTTTTTTTTTTTTTTTTTTTTTTTGACGGCGCTCGTCGTCGACGCATCGGCCCTTTTGGCGCCCTGGCCGCTGCTGACGTTTTGGGGGCCGCCCCGGTAGCGGCCCCCTAATTCTCGAGAGCGAGCCGCACGCCTGCGAGCGAGCAGGTCCTCGCCGGTGAGCCGAATACCTGGTCCCCCCGCTGTTCTGGCTGGAGGTCGTGAATTTTTTTTTTTTTTTTTTTTTTTTTTTTTTTTTTTTTTTTTTTTTTTTTTTTTTTTTTTTTTTTTTTTTTTTTTTTTCGTCCTCGCCCACCGCTACCGCCTCTTTTTTTTTTTTTTTTTTGATGCCGCCACACGCGATCGTCGAGGCCCGTCTACGCGCCTCGAGCAGGCCGATGGGCCTGATCGACGGCCCGAGGTCGGACGACCGGACGCGACTCGCTCCCCAGCCGTCATCGATTTAGGCGAGCCGCAGGTCGACCGCAGTCGAGCCGCACTCCTTCACCCGCATGGTGCATCCGGCGGCCGTCCAGCGCCGCAACGAAGCAGAGGAGGGCGCCGATGCGCACTCATCATCATCTCGGCCGCATCCGCGCCGCATTCGCCATCGCAACGCTCGCCGCGGCCCTCTCGATTGGATCTCCCGTCGCGGCGGCCACACCGTCGACCGTGTACGTCTCCCTGGGAGACTCGTTGGCGTGGGCTGACGGGGCGTCAGTGCTGACTGTGACCGGCTACACCGCGCTATTGGCTGACTACTTCGGCGGGACTCCGCACGGCGGGGCGAAGGCCTGGACGAACCTCGGAGTCCGAGGGGAGACGACCGAGTCGTTCCTCACCGGCCAGGTCGGCGCGGCGTTCGCGGCCATCGGCGACCCGACCACCGACACGCGGGTCGTGACGCTGAGCCTTGGCGGGAACGACGTCGGCGCGTTGCTGAACGACCCATCCGATCCCTGCGTCCAGAATCCGGCGGGCCTGGCATGCCAGGCACAGGTCGTCGCGGCGCTGCAGGGAGCGGCGCAGCGCTATCCGTTCGTGCTCGGCTCGATTGCCGCCGCCGTGGGGGCTGACCCTGACGGCGCCGAGGTCTACGTCATGACCGTCTACAACCCGTTTGGCGGTCTCGGCGCGCCGTACGAGGGTGCCGTCGATGGCGTGCTCCTCGGCAATGACCAGCGCCATCGACTGCCGCTCGGCGGTCGACCCCATGGCTTTCGGCCTGAACGACATCATCGCCTGCACGGCCATGGCGTTCGGGATGACCGTCGTGGACGCCCATCCCGTGATTGGTGACGACGCCCTCGCGCTGACACACATCGGTGAGGGGACGTTCGACAGCCACCCGACCGATGAGGGCTACGCTCTTCTGGCCAAGGCCCATAGAGCGGTCGCGCCGTAGCGACGATTCGAGGGCGGCGGTCACCGTGGCTGTCGCCCTCGACGACTGTCGGGCCTTTCCGCAGTTTCTTCAGCAAGAACTTCTGGTGTCTGCCGATTTACCCCGCGATCTACGAGCGTGTGCCACGCCCCGAGGACCGGCCTAGTCGGCCTCGTGCGAGCGGCCGATGTCACCCTTCGGCAAGACTCCCGGCCGCGGGCGACGGCGTCGTGTGACGCGCGACAGCGCCGACGCGATGCCGCGCGGCTCGGAATCGCGCAGGCGGCCCACCGAGTAGTCGACGAAGCTGGGCGGGATCTGCCAGCCGGGATCCATCGGTCCATGGCTGCCGCTGCGGATCATGAGGAAGAGCTCGGGCTCGGTGCTGGAGTCGAGCAGCCGCGCGAGCCCCGAGTCGAGCGCGATGCCGACCGCGGGCCGGTAGACGTGGTCGACCAGTGACGGGCCGCCTCCTTCGGCGGCACCAGCCGGCCTCCTGCTTCGAGAGGTCGTACGAGTGCGCCTTGACGGACTCCTCGAGGTCGAGGTAGCCGTCGACCTCGCAGAGCGGAAAGCGCGCCTCGGGAGCGGCAAGATCGAGCCCGGTCACCTTCCGGAAGCGATCCTCCCGCGCGGTCGTCCGGATCTCCTGCATGGTCGTGCCGCCGGTGACCTGGAAGCGGCTGGAGAACCGGCCGACCTCGGCGTCGATGACCTCGCGGCCCTCCTCCACGGCGAGCGCCAGGCGCTTGTGCCCGTCGACCACGAAGTAGGCATGGTCGACCTGGTAGACGAGGATCGCCATGTCTGCGGCGTTCGGCCTCGCCGCCTTGATCTGCACGAGGACCTTGCCTAGCCGCTGCGTCCGGGGCCGGAAGCAGCCGTCGAACTCGTGCGCCCTTCCCAGCGACCCGATGATCTGGTCGATCGCGATCTCCTGGACGCCGACGTCCACGCGCGTGCCGAGCTGGAGCCGGCGCCGCACCTCCTCGAACTCCAGGAGCGAACCGCAGTCGGACGACCGCCTCAGACGGGCCATGGGGCAATGGTAGGACCGCCGCACCACCACGCCGCGTCGGTCAAACGTCGCACCCGCGGCGCCGCATGTCGTCGCTGGCGTCGCTAGTGCGGTGCGGCACCCGGATCGCCGGCGGTCTCGATGTCCCTGTGCGGCTGGAGGACAGCCTCGACGATCGCCTTGCCGCGCAGAGCCTCGAGCCACTCGGCTGGGATGCCGCCGCTGGCCTCGTCGAGGCCCCAGCGGATGCCGGCCAGGCCGCCGGCGATGGCGGCGGTCGTATCGGTGTCGTTGCCGTAGCCGACCGCGCGCTCGATCGTCTCGCGGTACGAGCCCGAGCTCGCGAACGCCTCCCAGGCGGACCAGAAGCTGTCGAGCACCCAGCCGCCGCCAGGCTTCTTCACGCTGGACCGATGCGCCAGCAGCCTGCGCAGGACCGATGTGAACTCCGGCTCTCGCGCGTACACGGCCAGCAGCCGATCGGTCGCGAGCGCCAGGGCGGCCTCCGGGTCGCCGCCCGGATGCTCGATCAGCGCGCGGGCGACGAGGACGTACAACGCGCAGGTGACCTGGCAGTTCGCGTGGCCGTGGGTGACGCGGCCGGCGAGATGGGCGCGCTCGACGAGCTCGGCGTCGTCGTCGGGCGGGCCGACGAGCGCGATCGGCAGGATGCGCATGAGGCTGCCGTTGCCCTGGTCGCGATCATCGGTGCCGCCGGCGTCGATCGCCGGCATGCCGGCCCGCAGCCGGCTCAGCGCTCCTGCGGTGGCGCCGCCGATGTCGAAGGCGCCGTCGCCGTCGGGCGTGTAGGCGCCCGCATCGGCCCAGGCGAGGGCGCGGCGGCCCTGGTCCTCGGGATCGAAGCCGGCGCTGACGAGCGAGTCGAGCAGGGCGAGCATGAGCGCGCCGTCGTCACTCCACGTGCCGGGCGGCTGGTTGTGCGTCCCGTGGCCGCGAAGCTCGACGCTCTCGACGTGCTGGCGGAACTCGTACGGCACCCCGATCGCGTCACCGACGAGGTGGCCGTAGATGGCGCCGCGGAGCAGCTCTTTCACGTGGTTGAGCGCGTTCTGTCGATGAGCCACGGCCGGAGGACCGACCGCGGCTTGAGGCCGTGCTGCTCGCGGTAGATGGCGAGCCACTCGGCGTCGTGATCCGGCCGTCGGACGAGGGCGACGTACGCCAGCAGGGCCCATCCGACGACAGGGAAGAACAGCAGGACGAGTCCCCACGCGCCGAGGCGGAGCGCGAGGATGGTGAGCCGCCACGCGAGGACGGCCGGGACGACGATGAAGTACTGGAGCGGCCAGACCAGCAGCGCCGCGGTGACGAGGACGGCGAGCCTCACCGCTGATCCCCCCGCTGGCGATCGCGGCGCGGATCGTGTCAGTCATCGGTGTCATCGTCGTCCGGGGCGACCCAGGGCAGCGCCACCCCGCAGCCGAGGCACTCGTAGTCGGGCGACTCGGGCCCATCAAGCAGCCGCCGAGCCGGATCTCGCCGCGTTCCTCGGCCTCGGCCATGTCGACGCCGGGCAAGCCATACGCGATGCGGATCGAATCGGTCGAGCCGCAGCTGGGGCAGGGTGGGAGCATCGTCGCGGTCGTCATCGGCTGCATCGTGGAGGCCGAACGCGACAGCTTGCCCGTCGTGATCGCGCGGGGCCGACAGCATCGCCGAGCCCGCGAACGCCTCCCGGGCGGGCCATGATGGCCGTTCGTCACCGGCATTGCCCATCGGTGGCAGTAGGATGCGCGGCGTGGCGGCTCTATCAGTTGACGAACGGCGTTCGGCTGCCGCTCGCAACTTCATCGTCAGCTTCCAGAAGCTCGTTGACCTTCGGCCCGATGCCGAGCTGCGTCGGTTCGGCCCGGTCGTGGCCTTCGACTCGCGGATTCCCGTGCGGCTCTTCAACGGCATCGCCGTCCTCGAGCCCGCCGATCCTGAGCAGATCGGTGCGGCCGCTGACTGGATCAGCGAGCGGATGATTCCGCACGAAGCGTGGATCCGCGAGGATGCCGCGGACGTCGCGAGGCCGATCCTCCGTGCGCGCGGATTCGAGGCCATCGACTGGCTCGAGCCGGTGATGGCGATCGAACCGCCCACCCGGACACCACCACCACCCGAGGGCGTCGCAGTGCACGAGGTGCATGACGCAGAAGGGCTGGAGGCTCACATCGCTTCGACGGTTGCCGGCGGGTTCCCCGAAGAGGCAGCTCGCATGCTCTACACCCGTGCCCTGCTGGCCGATGGCGACGTCCGGCTCTTCACGGCCTACCTCGACGGGCGTCCGGCCGGCAACTCCGCCGCCATCTTGAGCGGCGAGGTGGCGGGCGTCTACGGCGTCGGTGTGCCCGAGCAGCTGCGCGGCAGGGGTATCGGCACCGCGGTCACGTGGGCGGCCGTGGAGGCCGGTCGCGATTGGGGCTGCAAGCTCGTGGTGCTTCAGTCATCGGAGATGGGATTCGGGGTCTACCGGAGGATGGGGTTCGAGGTGCTCGGTCACTACGAAATTCATCGTCCGGCCTGACAGCGTGACGTTCACGCCCTGAGGCCCGACAACCTCTCCGGCCGCTCTGTGACGGTCTGGCGTCGAATTCCTGACGCCGCACGTCACGTACTGCCGCTAGGCTGGAGCGACGGCTTGCTCGCGGAGAGAATGCGTGGCGCACCCCCTGGTCGACCAGCTGCGGTTCACGCGCTCGGAGTTCATGACCGCAGTGCGCGGCGTCAGCGACGAGGATGCTCGACGACGGCTGCTACCGATGAACTGCATCAGTTGGAACATCGGGCACCTGGCATGGCAGGAGCAGCGCTACTTCCTCACCTACGCCCAAGGCCTGCAGCCGTACCTGGATATCGCGAAGGAGTTCGCGACCGGCGCTCCCGCGAGCGAACCGCCACTCGCGCGCGTCCTCGATGCGTGGCGCGCCATCACCGTTGCCGCCGACCCCTGGCTTGACGGCTTGACAGCTCACGGGCTGCAGGAGCGCGTCGTCACGCGTGGCAAGCCAACGGCGCGGGTCTTCGGGAACCTTCTGCAACGCGTGGTCTACCACTACTGGTATCACACCGGTGAGTCGATGGCGATCCGGCAGCAGCTCGGGCATGGCCGCTTGCCGCAATTCGTCGGCAACATCGATGATCGGGCCCCCTATCGCCCCGATCACTGAGCTAATTCGTCACCTGTTCGTCAGCGAACATGGCGATCGCGGAGGGAGCGGGGTCTCGGTGATCACGGGCTTATCCTCGGCCGGCATCGTGACACCTCAGCCGTCGCGACACGCAGTTGTCACGAACGAGACCGATGCTGACGCCGTGATCGACACCGAACGAGTCCTCTTCGAGGGCCATCTCGGCACCCAGTGGGTCCGCGTCTGGCTCGAGCGGTGGGCCGGCGGCATCCGGCTGCTCAGCCACGACATCGGTTCCGGGCTGGAGAGCTTCTTCGGCAGGGACGAGATCGAGACCTTCCTCGAGGTCGACGCCGCCCATGTGCCCAACCTGGTCGCGGCGCTGCGCGCCGAACGGACCGATGCGGACCCGCCGCTGGACGCCATCGAGCTGCTGGCCGCCCGCTACCGCGGCGACTCGACCGCGTCCTCGAGCCTGCGCACCTGGCTCACCGCGCACGGCATCCCGTATCGGTTCACGATCGTCTGATGGACGAGCCCGAACTGCCAGAACCGGACCAATGCGCGATCTGCGCCCGCCCGCTGTGGTCCGACGGCCTGCCGCCGGCACAGGACGGCGACGCTTGGATCTGTGGCGACTGCGACCAAGCGCGGAACTTCGAAGTGCTCGACCTGCCTTGAGCCCTCGTCACTGTTGACCCGTTCGGGCATCATTTCAGTCAGGAGGGAAGCACCATCGCCGTAGCGCCGCCGGCTGCCACCGAGCGCACCGACCCCGAGTTCCCGCTCACAGATGCAGCAGCGGGCCATCGTCGAGCATGGCGATGGTCCGGTCGTCGTCATCGCCGGCGCCGGCACGGGCAAGACCCGCGTCATCGTCGAGCGCGTCCGCTGGCTGCTCGAGACCAAGGACGACCTCCTCCCCGAGCAGCTGCTCGTCCTGACCTACAACGTCAAGGCGGCCCGCGAGCTGCGCGAGCGGATCGACGAGCGCGTGGGCGCCGCGACCGCCGCCCGCCTGAGCATCAGCAACTTCCACAGCTTCTGCCATCGGGTCCTGAGCGAGAGCGCGGCCGATGCGGACATGCCCCGCAACCCGGACGTCCTCGACGGCGTCGGCCAGCTGCTCCTGCTCCGCGAGCTGCGGCCGGACCTCGGCCTGATCTATCACTCGACGACCTGGCACCTGCCGGAGTTCGTGAAGTTCATCAACCGCGCGAAGGACGAGCTCGTCACGCCGGACGACTTCGACGCCTTCGTCGCCCGCGAGCAGCAGATCTTCGAGGACCGATACGGCAGCTACGCCGATGCGGCCGCTCGACTCCTCGTCAACGGCAATCTCGCGCCGGTGCGCGGTGTCCGGAGCGCCTATGCCGGGCTTCGACGCAACGAACGCGCGGAGGCGGCTGGCAAGGAGGCCGAACGACCCAACGAGCCGATGAAGACAGCGGACCGCGAAGCCCGCCGGGCCGTCGCCGGAACCGGGCGCGCGGTGTACCGCGACCAGATCCCCGAAGAACAGCCGGCCGCGATCGACGCGCTCGCGGACTCGTACGTGATGGACGGCGCGGCGCTCGAGGTGATGCGGCTGCACGAGATCGCATCGGTCTACCGGGCGTACCAGGAGAAGCTGATCGAGCGCGGGAGCGCTCGACTTCGGCGAGCAGATCGCGGCGGTCACCGAGCTCTTCAAGCGCCGGCCGAACGTGCTGCGCCGATGGCAGCGCCAGTACCGCTACATCCTCGTCGACGAGTTCCAGGACGCGAACCAGGACCTCTACCACGCCCGCGAGCCCGACGAGCTCGGCGTCGTCATGCCCGAGTCGCCGCCGGTCTTCCACCTGACCGAGAACCGGCGCACCACCAAGGCCATCCACGACTTCGCGCTCCGCTTCGCCAGCCCGATGCGGACGTGCCGCCATCGGTGGCCCTTGGCCCGGACGGCCAGCCGGTCGAGGTCTTCACCTACACCGATGGCGACGCCGATGGCTGCCGCAAGGTCCTCGGCACCGTCCTGCGGCGGATCATCGACGCTGGGCGGGTCGCGCGCGTCGGACGTCGTGGTGCTGACGCCGCGCTCAAAGACCTCGTCTTGGCTGATGGATCCCTCGGGGCGCCGGTCGAGGCGTGGCCGTATCGGCTCATGCCCGAGTACGGTCCGGAGGGCGCGGTGCTGCCGCTGCCGACGAAAGGCAACGAGGTCCGCGTCGCGACGATCTTCAGTACAAGGGCCTCGAGTCGCCGGTGGTCGTGCTCGCGGAGATCGACGAGTCGAGTGGACGAGGCGGACCTGGCGTCACTCCTCTACGTCGGCGCCACCAGGGCGCGGTCGCACCTGGTTGTTATCTGCTCGGAGGCCGATTGGCACAGTCCTCGTCTCACGTGATGCACTAGATCTTGGCTGAGTTCAGCCGCACCCGGTCAGCTGGCGTCACTATCGCACTGGGACGGCCGGAAGGTCCACCCGTCGACGTCACCAGGATTGCCTGCAGCGGAGCGCCGGCCTGCGCAGCGGAATCTAACAGTTCAAGCGCATCGTCTGCCTTCGCATTCGGTCCTAGGAGTCTGTAGGTGGCAGCCGTCTCGGCGAAGTCCAGTACCTCACGCACCAGAGACGGTCGATCCGAGCCACTTCCTGCTGCATGCCAGCGCGCAATCGTGTCTGTCGTAAGAAGGCCTACCAGCCCGTCGCCTTCATAGACCGGCAGCTGCGAGAAGGCCCGCTCTAACATGCGGCGCATGACTGCGCCTATCCTGTCGCCCGCCGCGCAGGTGTCGACTACCTGGTCGCCTAAAAGTTCTACCAGCCCGGCGGAGCGCACCCTACTACGTGAAAAGACGTGCGCTCGCCAGTCCCATCCTCACCCTCGGCAACAATCACGTGATGCACTAAGACATCGCTCTATGGCCGATGACCATCTATCCGCGGCCTTACCACCTACCAGGCTGTCCACCTCTTCGCTGAGCTGTTCGCGATATCGCTCGACCGTTCGTTCCGCTAGCGCCTCTAGTCGTGCGTCTGCTTGCTCGACATTTGTGACGTCCTGTGCTCGATCGCCGGCCTGACCGTCCATCACTCGGCGTGCACAGCCCCCTATCGTTGCAGCAAGGTTCGTCTATTGGGCGGTGTTGGCCGTGGTGTGCCGTTGATCCTCGAGTAGGCGTGGCCGTCTCACGCCGGCCTATTCGCGGGCCCCGATTCCGTGATCTCACCATCGGCTCGGACGAAGCTGCCGGGCGGGCCCTGGAGTGCGGCCCAGCGTGCTGGCTGATTCGGTTGCGTATTGGCCTGGTGTCCAGATTACTTGACCGTTGTGTCTGAGCATTCTACCATCCCGATGAGCCCAAAACGGGCGACCTAGTCTGAGCGCTGGAGAGTCCCGGCTCGATGAAGGCGCGGCAACCGGCTCATTCATCCCTGATGAGCGCGGTGCCAATGCCGGGTTCGATAGGAGGAAACGGGAATGTCGAACGCCATCACGCCACTCGCGCCATGCCCATCGGCTGTGGTGGGCGGCTGAGAGGGCTTCGTCGTCGATCCGGCGTGCTGTGTCGGACCTGCCAGGCCATCGAGGAGATGGTGGAGACCATCTCGGCCGAACCCGGGCGTCGCTTCTACCTGCGGCTGCATACGAACCACATCCACTGAGTCCGACTCACGAGGTGTCGCGACCGTGCGACATCCTCACGTTGCCCTTCCCAATGTCCCGAAAGGAATCCTGCATGACCCTGAACGTCCTCTCCGACCAGCACCTCGTCCGTGCCTTCGAGCCTGACGAGCGTCACCTCCTCCTCAAGCTCACCGCCCCCAAAGCACGACGGCGTCGCGGCGAGAAGGCCGCAGCCCGGCCGGCAGTCAACGTCTGCTTCGTCCTCGACCGATCCGGGTCCTTGGCCGGCGTGAAGATCGCCCTCGCCCGATACGCCGTCGAGCGTGCGCTTCAGGGCCTGACCTCCGCGACCGGTTCTCCGTCGTGGTCTACGACGATCAGGTCGACCTCTTTGTCGGCAGCCAGAACGCCACCAAGGATGCCAAGCACAAGGCCCTCGTCCGCCTCCAGGCGGTTGACGCCCGGGGCTCGACAGACCTCCATCGCGGATGGGCCAAGGGCGCCGGGCCGTGGAGCACCACCTCGACCCCGACGGCGTGGACCGCTTCCTCCTCATGACCGATGGTCTGGCCAACGTCGGCGTGACCGAAGCGCCCGCGCTGACCGCCTTCGCGGCCGACCTGCGCGCATCCGGTGTGCCCACGTCCACCTTCGGCGTGGGCGCCGACTTCGACGAGACGCTGCTCCAAGCCATCGCCGATGCCGGAGGCGGCCACTTCTACTACATCTCCGCACCCGAACCAGATCCCGGACTTCATCACCAGCGAGCTGGGGGAGATGCTGGAGACCGTGGCGCGGGCGTGGAGATCGACGTCAAGCACGACCCGGTGCTCGGATCGAGCCGCTGTCGCCGATCGTGGCCAAGGCAGCCGTGCCCGGGCGAGCTGAGATCCTCGTCGGCGACCTGGTCGCCGGGCAGGACGTGGAGCTCGTCCTGCGGGTCGCCTTCCCCCGGCTGCAGGCGTCGGCCTGAGGGCCTCGGCCTTCTTCACGGTCAGCGATGCCGACCAGGTCCTCAAGGCCGATGGCGCCTCGATCGACTGGGAGTCCGCGGACGCGGTCGCCGTCGCGGCCGAGAAGCCGAACGCCGAGGTCGTCAAGGCCGTCGCTCGCCTGAACGCAGCGGCGCGCCCGCCAGGAGGCCGTGCGCCAGAACCGCGCCGGCAACTACCTCGCGGCGACGCAGATGCTCCGGGTCTGCGCACGAGAGCGTGCAGTCGTTCGCCTGGTCGACGACTCATGCGGGCTGGCCTATGAGCTCACCGCCGAGGCCGCCCTGCTGAGCTCGCCGACCAGCGAGGTGCAGCGCAAGTCGGTCCACTTCCGCGGCGCGAATGCCGCCCGGTCCCGCGATGCGGAGGGCCGTGCCCGCCGCAACCGGCCTGAGGCGGAGCTCCCGCCCCCACAGGGAGGACTGACCGATGACCGAGATGCTGATTGCCAGCAGCCTGCTCGTGCTGGCCCTCGGCGGGTGGGTCATGTGGTTGGGGATGGCTCGGCCCTCATGGTCTGAGTTCAGGGACCGGCCGGTGTGCTGGCTGGTCGGCCACGATCTGACGAGCCCGCTGTTCGATACCACCTACCCATAGGCGAAACCATCAACCCGGCCACAGTTTGGTGCTGCTCGCATCAGGCCAGTACGGGCGTAGTCTGAGGCCGCGCGGGCTGGGGCGATCGTGGGTCCCATTAGCGAGTGGCCCGGTCGCACAGAGCTCATTCACCGAGGTCGCTTCGAGTACTGGTGGGAGCAACCGCACACTAGCGCATGGTCACCCGCGCATCGGCATCACCTTGAAGAACATACACCAGCACACCACCATTTAGGGCCCTTGGCGGCCGGCCTGAATGCTGTCCTGACCGTCAACAAGCAGGACAACGCATGCTGGGGCTAGTCGTGGTGGCATGACCGCGGCGAGGCCGCAACGCCTCACGAAGCCAAGCGCCAAGCCGTCGCTCACGTCCGCCATTGGATGGGCAAGCCGCAATCCTCACAGCACTCACACCTGAAAGAGCGCTGCTATGCATTGCGCAAGATGCCTCCTGCAGCCTAGCCTGCCTCGCTACTACCTCCCCTACTACTCTGCCAAGCACCTACGCCTTCTAGCTTGTCCGCACCCCCTAGCAGCACTCACTCATAGCTCTCGTCCTGAAGCGCATGCGCATCCGCATCGTCAGCATTCCCCTAGTGACCGCGCGAGAGATGGCCGCCCGTGCTGTCCGAGCATCGTGATGCTTGCTATCATCGCGCTGATGTTAAGTACATCCGATTTGCCTCACCCTACCCGGCTGTGCCGGGAATGCCTACTGTCCTCTTCAATACCCGCGCCAGCAATCGCGCTTGTCAATCAGCACTAGCACGTCCAACCCCTCACTTACCCACCCTATACCTGTCGAGCTTGACGTCGGCAAGGTGATGCTGGCCGAAGCCGACGGCCTCCAGTCGCCTTCGTACACTGGCCGCGTGGAGCGAGTCGCGGACCGCGCGATCTGGGTGGCGATCGGCCTCCTGCTCGTCATCATGGCCGTCTTCATCGGCCTCCGGCTGGTGACCGACGTTCCGAACGTGCTCTCGGGGGCGGTGGTCGACGAGTCCGAGTTCGAGTACCGGTACGCGGCGTATCCCTGGCTCGCCTACGCCCACATCCTGCCCGGGGCGGTGTACCTGTCGCTGGCGCCGTTCCAGCTGTGGCGCGGCTTCCGGAACCGGAACCTCAGGCGCCATCGGCGCATCGGTCGCGTTGCCCTCGTGGCCGGGCTGATCAGCGGCGTCTTCGGCGTCCTGTTCGGCTTCTTCCAGTCCTTCGGCGGCACGCTCCAGGCATCGGCCACGGTGGTCTTCGGCCTCTGGTTCCTGACGGCGCTGCTCGTCGCGTATCGGGCGGTGCGGCGCCGGGACATCACCACCCATCGGCGTTGGATGATCCGGGCGTTCGCCGTCGGGCTGGCCGTCGGAACGATCCGCATCTGGATCGGCCTGTTCGAGGGCTTCGAGCGTCCTCGAGACCCGGGATGCGTTCGGGGTCGCCTTCTGGATCTCGTTCCTGCTGCACGCCGCCGTCGCGGAGCTGTGGCTGTTCTGGCGTCCCGGCCAGACGGGAGCGGTGCGGCGCGCGGCCGGCACGGCCTGCTGACGCTCAGCGGACGGGGCGGCCAAACGATGCAGCTCCCTCGGGCCCGGCGTGCGTCGTGCACAGGTCGGCGACCATGGAGCGTGAGCAAGGACGGTCCAGATCGGCGGAGGCGCTCGGCCGCCTGGCGGCGGCGCTGCGTCGACGCACGGCCTCCGCGCCGACGGATGGGGGTAGGACGCGCGCTGAGAGCCTTCGCCGCCACGTCGAAGACTATCTCCAACCGCGCGCGGCTGACCTTGATGCGCCGCTGCTCGTCGTCATCATGGGTTCCACCGGCAGCGGCAAGTCGAGCCTGCTGAACGCCCTCGCCGGCCGGGCGCTCAGCCCGTCCGGCGTCCTGCGCCCGACGACCCGACGGCCGATCGCTATCGCGCACCGGACCGACCTGACCGACCGCCTCACCGCGCTGGCGGAGCGGACCGGAATCGACCTGCGCACCGGT
Source organism: uncultured Chloroflexia bacterium (assembly GCA_963844415.1). Taxonomy (GTDB): domain Bacteria; phylum Chloroflexota; class Limnocylindria; order QHBO01; family QHBO01; genus JACDBZ01. Next base: position 34,541 of record CAWJOA010000008.1, on the reverse strand, counting down.
GACGGGGCACGGCGTCGGACTGGTGATCGTGGATGCGCCCGACTTCGACAGCGTCGAGACCGAGAACCGCGAGCGCGCGATGGAGCTCCTCGAGCTCGCGGATCTCGTCATCTTCGTGACGACCGCCAGCCGCTATGCGGACCAGGTGCCGTGGGACGTCCTGGCGCGTGCGCGCGCCCGCGGGGTGCCGCTGCTCGCCGTCGTCAACCGCCTGCCCGCGGAGACAGCCGACGCGGATGCGGTCCTCGCCGACTACCGCGCGCTCCTCGAGCGCGAGCAACTGGTCGACCAGGCCGCGACCGGCGAGCTGGAGCTCGTCGCGGTGGCGGAGGGCGACCTCGACCCCGCCCGCGACGCTCTCGGCGAGCGCGCCATCGGGCCGATTCGCGATGCGCTGGATCGGCTCGTCGCCTCGCACGAAGAACGCACGCAGGTCGCGCAGCGGGCCCTCGCTGGGCGCCCTGCGCGGGATCCCGGAGGCGGTCGAGGTCATCGCGGCCGAGGCCGACGAGGAGCAGCGGGCGATCGCCGAGCTGCGGGCATCGGCCGACCGCGCGTACGCATCGGCGCGAACGGCGCTGGCGGAGGAGCTTCGACGCGGGACGTTCATGCGTGCCGAGGTGCTCCGGCAGTGGCAGGAGTTCATCGGTGCCGGGCAGGTCGCGCGCTTCCTCGCGGAGGGCATCGGCAAGGTGCTCGCCACGATCCGCAGCCTGATCCAGCCCGGTCCGCCGGCACCGGCCACCGAAGTGCGCGACGCCGCCTTTGCCGACCTGACCGCGCTGGCAGTGCAGCACGCCGATGCGGCGGCAGCGACGGACGGCGTCCGCCTGGACCGGCGATCGGTACGGCGAGGCGGCGCTCGCTGTCGACGAGCGGCTGTGGCGAGCCCCGCCGGGGCTGCCCAAGCGCCTGACCGACGACCTCGAGGATTGGGCGACGGGCATCGGCGATGAGATCCGCGAGCTGGGGACCCGCCGCAAGGGGCTGGCGCAAGCGGCGAGCCTGGGGGTCAACGTCGTCGGCACGAGCGCGGTGCTGGCGGTCTTCATCCATACCGGCGGCCTGACCGGCGCGGAGGTCGGGATCACGGCGGCGACGGCCGTCGTGAACCAGAAGCTGCTCGAGGCGCTGTTCGGCGAGGCGAACGTTGCGGCGTTCGTCTTCCGCGCTCGCGAGGACCTGGACCGGCTGCTCGACCGTGCCTTCGCCGACGAGCGGGCCCGTTGGTCGGAGGCGCTCGGGGAGAGCGGTGATCCGGCAGTCGCCGGGGCGCTACGCGACGCCGCCGGCGAGGTCGCTCGACTGTTGCCAGCCTCGTGACCGCCGGCCGCACCCTGCTCGAGGACCGCCTGGGGCGCCTGCGCGAGGCCGCGGAGGCAGCGCGGTCGATCGGCCTCGAGACGGAGGCGGGTGCCGCCGGAGAGGTGGCGGAGCGGATCGCGCGGCGATCGGGGTTCCTCGGGCCGGTCTACGTCATGGCGCTGGCCGGCGGCACCGGGGTGGGGAAGTCGTCGATCCTCAACGCGCTGGCCGGGCACGTCGTCAGCCCGGCGCGGGCCGTCCGGCCCACGACCGACGCGCCCGTCGCCTGGGTGCCGGCAGCGCATCAGGCCGAGCTCGCCCCGCTGCTGGCCTGGCTGAATGTCGAAGCGATCGTGTCGCATGACGGCGACGGGCTCGACGACGTCGCCATCCTCGACCTGCCGGACATGGACTCGGTGCGGCGGGAGCATCGCGCGACCGTGGACGAGCTGCTGCCCCGGATCGACGCCGTCGACCTGGGTCGTCGACCCGGAGAAGTACGACGACGCCAGCGAGCACGCGTACTGGCGCAGCCTGGCGCCGCACGCGGAGCGCCTCCAGTTCGTCCTCAACAAGGCCGACCGCATGACCGATGCGGACGCGCGCCTCGTCATCGATGACCTCCGCGCGCGCCTCTCGGCTGATGGAATCGCTGGGCGCTCCCATCCATCTCGTGTCGGCAGTGAACGGCGCGGGCGTGGAATCCTTTACGAGCTGCCCTCGCTGATGCTGGCGAGGCGAAGTCGATCGTCGCCGCCAAGCTCCAGACGGACGTCGCGCGGGGGGCCGACGGGCTGGCTCGTGCCGTTGGCCTGGACCCCGGCGCGGGGTACCGGCCGCTTCTTCCCGACGAACGGCGCAGGTCCGTCGAGCGCGCCGCGGTCGACGGGGCGTTGGCACTCGTCGACGTCGACGGGCTGGCGCAACAGGTGCGCGCTGCCGTCCTCCATCGGGCGAGGGTGCGTGGCGGCTCGTTGCTCAGCCGGCTGGTCGCGCTCACGACGATGCTCACGGGCCGGCGCCACCGACGCGCCGATCCCGCCGCCTACCTGCGGGCCTGGCGCTCGCGCGGCGCGCTGGGGCGAGTGCTCAACCCGTTGCGTGCCGGTCTCCACGAGGCCGCGTCGGCCTTGCCCGCGGCCGCCCGTGGCCGCGTCCTGGATGCACTTGGTACTGCCAGCGCCGAGGCCGATGTCGCGCGGGTCCTGGACCGGGCGGTCGCGGCCGCGGGCGCCGATCTCGTCATCCCGCGGTCACCGATCTGGCCCGTCATCGGCGTCATCCAGGCGGTCGTCGGCGCGGTGACCCTCTTCGCTGTGGCGTGGATCGTCATCCTCTTCGTCGCGGGTGGCGGCGTGCCGGTCGGCACGTTCGACGCGCCGTGGCTCGGTCCGGTCCCGATACCCTTGGCGTTGCTGACCGCATCGGTCCTTGTCAGCGCGGCGCTCGGATTGGCGCTCGGGCTCCACGCCGGCTGGGTCGGCCGTCGCGTCGCCGCCCGTCTTGCGTCTCGCACCGAGCTCACCGTGCGTGGGTCCGTCGTCGACCAGGCGTTCGCCGGGTTGGATCGCGTGGAACAGGCTCGGCCGCACCATCGCTGCCGCCAGGTAACCCTCCCTTTCCGAAATCCGTCCGCTTGCCCTGCCGCGTCAACATGGAGCCGTGGGAGCGATCAGACGCAAGCGCATCGACGACCCGGACGCGATCCACGACTGGCCGCTCGCCTCGATCCGGATCGTCCGCATCGGCTCGCACACGATCGGGTACGGCGTCCAGCAGCCCGGCTTCCGGTGGTCGACCGAGATGGGACCGGCGGCGGGGACGTCATCGTGCCCGGTGCACCACGTCCAGGTGTTCCTCTCCGGACGCTTCCGGGTGCGCATGGACGACGGCGAGGAGGTCGAGTTCGGCCCCCTCGAGGTGGGCGACATCCCGCCGGGCCATGATGCGTGGGTCGTCGGCGACGAGCCGGTGCACATTCTCGACTTCGCCGGCAGTAGCGACGCGATCGGCATGCCGCGCGAGCACGAGCGGATCGTCACGACCCTGCTGATGACCGACATCGTCGACTCGACCTCCACCGCGAGCCGCCTCGGCGACGCCGCCTGGAAGCAACTCCTGGCCGATCACAACCGGCTCGTCCGCACCCAGCTGCTCCGCTTCGGCGGCTCCGAGGTCAACACCACCGGCGACGGCTTCCTCGCCACCTTCCGGAGCGCGGTCGCCGGACTCCGATGCGCCGCCGCCATTCTCGACGCGCTTCGCGAGACCGGGCTCGAGGTGCGCATCGGCGTCCACACCGGCGAGGTGGAGGTCATGGGCAGCGACGTCGGTGGCGTCGCCGTCCACGCGGCCGCGCGGATCATGGCACTCGCCAGTCCGTCGGAGGTCCTTGCCTCGTCGGTGACCGTCGGCCTCGCCGATGGGAGCGGCCTCAACTTCCACGGCTTGGGTCCGCGGGAGGTCAAGGGGCTGGATCGGCCGATCGAGATCTATCGCCTCGCGGATCGACATTGAGGCGGAGGATCCGTTCGCCCTGCGGGTCGAACGTGCCGGTCGGGACGAACCCGAGGCGCTCGTAGAAGCCGTCGGGACCACCCTCGGCCACCACGTGGCTGGTGAAGAGCTCCGTCGCGCCCTCGGCGCGGATGAGCTCGACGACCCGCTCCACGATCGCGCGACCGATGCCCCGTCCCTGGTGGCGCTCGTCCACGATCAGCTTCCACAGGAACCACGGACCGATGATGTCGGGCGGCTGCGGCGTGACGTTCCAGCTGAGCATCACGAACCCGACCGGCTCATCGTCCAGGTAGACGGCGCGATACCACGGGCTGCCTTCGGGATGTTCGGCCGCCTCCAGGATCGAATCGGCGACCGATGACACGAACACTCCCTCGCCCGGCCCGGCGTGGAGGGCGACGACGGCCTCGCGGTTCGCATCGGTGATCTCGCGCAGCTCGATGTTCACCTGCGCAGCCTACATAGCAAACTGACCTCTACATCCCCGAGGCCGAACGAATCGCGGCCACGGCCTCGGTGATCGCCGCTGGGAGGACGGTCGCGCGCCTGATGTCCGCGGCGCCGCGCCCGCCGAACGCGACGAGCAGCCCAGGCGAGGCGCGTCGCAGCGCCCTCCCCACGGCCCGAGCCGCATCGGCGTCGGAGGCTGTCGGCACGCCGATCACGGCTGCGGCCGCGTCGGTGTCCCGCGCGGCCCGAGCCCAGTCGGCGGCCGGAAGATCCGCGCCGAGGTACCGCACGGCGAGGCCCGCCCGGCGGCAGGCCGTCGCGAAGGCGAGCGCGCCGAGTTCGTGCCGCGCTCCAGGCGGCAGCCCGACCAAGATCGGATGATCAGTCGGGCGGTTGGCGGCGGCTGCCTCGAACGCGGTGCCCAGCCGGCGTGCCACCGCCGCGCTGGCCGCGTGCTCGGCGGCCACGGAGACGTCTCCGGATGCCCAGGCGGCGCCGAGGGCGCGCAAGGCGGGGAAGAGGTGACGCTCGACCATCGGCTCGAATGACGAACGGCTCCCCATCTCGTCCAGGACCCCGGCCAGCGAGGCCGTGTCCAGGCTTGCCGCGGCGCGGACGAAGCGATCGACGATGGGATCTGCGAGGCGATCGGCGCTGTCGTCGGTTGCGGCGACGTGCCGCGGGCCTTCCTCCGTAATCTCGTCAACGGGGGAATTGCGGATGTGCGTGGCGGCGGCGCTCGGGCTCCAGCCTTCCTCCACCAGCCGGCGCATCGCGCGGATTCGGTTGATCGTCGCGGCGTCGTAGAGGCGGTAGCCCTTCGCGGTCCGCTGCGGAGCCACGACGCCATAGCGCCGCTCCCACGCGCGCATGACGTCGACGCTCACGCCTGCGCGATTGGCAGCCTCGCTGATGGTGTACATGGTTCGTCCAGACTACACGGTGGACAAACACTTGACAAGAACTGTGTGATGAATGTAGAGTCCGGACAAACCTTGGACACTGAGTCCAGGGGAAAGCAAAAGGAAAGAAACACTCACCATGCGCATCCTGAAGTCCGTCGCTCTGCTCTTGGTCATCGTTGGCGCGTTGAACTGGCTACTGGTCGGCATCGCCAACTTCGACCTCGTCGCCGCGATCACCGGCTCACAGTTCGGCGAAACGAATGTGATCTCGTCGATCATCTACATCCTCGTCGGGCTGGCGGGCATCGCCCTCGTGCCGACGCTCGCCGAGTGGCTCACGACCGACGAGCCAGAGCGCGTCACCGCCTGACGACCGCACCCCCACGCTGCAGAACCGCCCGTCCACCAACGGGCGGTTCTTCTTTGGCCGGCGTGGGACCCGGCGCGATGCCCTCTGCCGCGGGCGAAAGACCCGCCAGGCTATGGGGAGCGAAGCATCGGTCCGCTGGTCCGCACCCTGCAGCGCCCTGAGACCACAAGCCCCAGCCAGGAACAGGGAGAGATGGCAGTCGACGAGAACATCGAAACGAAGGCGTTGACCGATCGAGGCGCCGCGCCGTGGGCCACGGCCGAGGAGCGTCTCGAGAATCCCGAGAAGCCGCGGACGTACTGGCTGGCGACCATGCGCGACGACGGACGGCCGCACGTCATGCCGATTATCGGCATGTGGATGGACGGGGCGTTGTACTTCGTGAGCGGCGAGCGCACGCGCAAGGCCCGCAACCTCGCCCGTGAGCCGCGCTGCACGGTCGTAACGGGCAGCACCACGCTGCCCTCGCTCGACCTGATCATCGATGGCGTGGCGGCCATGGTCACCGATGAGGTGGAGCTCGGCCGCGTGACGGAGGCGTATCGGTCAAGGATGGAGTGGCCGCTGGAGGTTCGCGACGGCCGCGTCCACGGCCCGAATGCGCCGACCGCCGGGCCGCCGCCGTACGCGGTGTGGCGCATCACGCCGTCGACGGTGATCGGCCTGCCGGGAATGACCGGCATGGAGCAGTTCGCGCCCGAGGAGCTCCCACGACCCACGAGGTGGGATTTCAGCTGACGGACAAATTCCACCGTCCCGCTTGGCGCTGGCGGGCACAATGGCACTCCGCTGCGAGGTCCCCGCGCCGTGGAGCCCGAACGCCCGAGCGAATCCCCCGATGGGCCGGCAACCGACGCGACCTGGATGGGCGATCCCGGCCACGCGCGCAGTCGGCGGGTGCGTCGATTGCGGCGCATGTGGCGGACGGTCCCGAGCTCGCCGCGCTGCAAGATGTGCACGGGTCCGTTCGGCTCGCCCGGGGGACCGATCAGGCGGCTCTTCGGCCTGGGACCGTGGGCCGGCAACCCGAAGTACTGCGCGGGGTGCTTCAAGGACCTGTACCGGAATCGGGGCGGCGCCGAGATCGAGTGCACGCTCCTCTTCGCCGACATCAGGGGATCGACGCAGCTCGCCGAGTCGATGCCGTCGAGTGACTTCCGCGGCCGCATGGACCGCTTCTACAACACCGCCACCGATGTCCTGGTCGCGCACGAGGCGATCGTCGACAAGTTCGTCGGCGACCAGGTCATCGGCATCTTCATCCCCGCCCTGACGGAGGGAAACCACGCCACCCACGCAATCGACGCCGGCATCGACCTCCTGCGCGCCACCGGCCACGCCACCGGCGGGCCCTGGGCTCCAGTCGGGGTCGGGATCAACACCGGACCGGCCTACGTCGGCGCCGTCGGGACGGCCGACCACGTGGAGTTCACGGCGCTCGGCGACGCCGTGAACATCACGGCGCGACTTGCGTCACTCGCCGGCGCCGGCGAGATCTTGGTGACCGAGGCGAGCGCACGAGCCGCCGGGCTGCCGCCGACCGATGCACGCGAGCGCCGGCGCCTCGACCTGCGCGGACGATCCGAAGCCACCGACGTGCTGGTGCTCACGGTGTCCTCACCCGCCCGGCGCGTATAGTCGGACCATGCGCGGGGCGCGCGTCGACCGAGCCGAAGCGGCCTGAGTCGTGGTACCGACCGTCCAGATCGGGCCGCTGACCCTCTACACCCACGACGTCTTCACGCTGCTCGGCCTCGCCGCGGGCGTCGCCCTCTACTACCGGGCCCTACGCCGAGACGGGATCCTCGACCCGCGCATCGTCGTCATCAGCCTGGCCGCGATCGTCGGCGGTGTGATCGGCGCACGCCTGCTCACCAGCTGGGAGGTGATCGACGAGGTGCAGGCGGCGAACCTGCCGCTCACCTACGTCGTGACCCACGGCCCGCGCAGCATCATCGGCGGGCTCGTCGGAGGCTACGTCGCCATCGTCCTGAGCAAGCGCGCGCTCGGATACACCCGCTCGACCGGCGACTACTACGCGGCCGCCATCCCGCTCGCGCTCGTCATCGGTCGCGTGGGCTGCTTCCTCGCGGAGCTGCCACTCGGGACGCCGACCGACCTGCCGTGGGGCATGACCGTCTCGCCCGAGGCCGCGGCCGCCTTCGCGCGTTGCCCCGGCTGCGACGGGCCGATGCACCCGAGCATGCTGTACGAGATCGGCTTTCAGGCCATCGCCTTCGGGATCATCGTGACCCGCGGGCCGCTCCTGGCCGTCAACGGCGACACGCTCAAGGCGTACCTGCTCGCGTACGGCATCTTCCGCTTCGGCGTGGAGTTCGTCCGCGGCAACGAGGTCCAGGCGTGGGGACTGACCGGGCCGCAGATCGTGCTCGATCCCGCTGATCGGCCTGCTCGTCATCCACTTCGTGCGCCGCGTCCGGAGCGGCGTCTACCGGCTGCCCGTCCCCGAGCCCGCCAGCGCACCAGGAGGCTGACCGATGGACCAGCGAATCGCCGACTACATCCGCGACCACCGCGGCGAGTACACCCGCGAGGCGTTGACCCAGCAGCTGCTGGACGCGGGGTACACCCGCGAGGCGATCGACGCCACGTGGGTCGCCCTCGACACGCCGGATCCGGACGAGACGGCCGGCGAGGGATTCTGGGGCCGCTTCTTCCTCATTCTCGTGGGGATCAACGTCGCGGTGATCGTGCTGGTCGGACTCGGGACGGGCTCGTTCTTCGCGCCCGACCGGATCGGGTTCCTGGGCATCCTGGCCGTCGCGCTCGTGTTCGGGGCGCTGATCGCATGGGGGATCGTCGCCCTGGTCGGGCCGACCCGGAGGGGGAGGACGACCGCGACGGTCATCGGCATCAGCATCCCGCTCGTGTTCGCGCTGCTGATCGGCGGCAGCTGCTACGCGATCCTGAGCGCGTTTGGACCGCCGCCTCGAAGCGGCACGCTGGACCTTGAGATCGATGGCCAGCCCTCGTTGAGCCGAAGCGGGACAGCGCGATGCATCGTCTATCCCGACGGGCCGTTCAGCGTCTCCGGCGAGCTGCCCGGCACGCCGTACGTGAGCTTGTCTGTCGACAACTACCCGCCGGACGGCGGCCCGCCATCGGGAGAAGTCGAGACGGTCGCCATCTATGCCGATGGCGGAGGGGGGACCGAGGAGTCAATGAGCTGGAGCTCGTATGCGGGGCTCGACCGAGCTCGTTTCCGAGGTCAGCGGCGGCGGGAGCTCCGGAACGGTGACATTCACCGACCTTCAGTCCGACCTCACAGGGCCCGAGGGCCCCGAGGCCGAGGGGCCCGACGTCGATCCCATCTCCGGCACGATCACCTGGGACTGCGATTAGCGAGGTACACCGATGACCGCCGCGCTTCCCCTCCGCTCGTACACGCCACTCCGGATGGTCCTGACCGTCTGCGGTCATTGCTTCACGGAGGACCCCGACCGCGACATCGACTACGGGACCGACATCCTGCAGGGCAACCTCGTCCTCGAGGACGGATCGGTCTACCTGCGCCGGCACTGCCGCCGCGGGCACGGCGAGGTCGTCAGCCTGTACGACGAGGATCACGCGCTGTGGGAGTACCTCCAGCAGTGGCGCGTGCCGACGCGCGAGATCGTCGAGGACACGCCGGACAACGTCATGCCGATCCCGATGGGTTACGCCAACGGCCTCGGCCGGCTCCAGACGCAGCACTCCTGCATCCTCCTCATGGACGTCACCGAGCACTGCAACCTCAACTGCCCGACCTGCTTCGCCGCCTCGGGGACGAACGTGGGCCGATACGCCCGCCTGCCGCACATCCTGCGCACCCTGGACGCGTCGATCGAGCGGGAGGGCGGGAAGATCGACGTCCTCATGCTGTCGGGTGGCGAGCCGACGGTGCACCCCGAGATCGTCGAGATCATCCAGGCCGCGGTCGAACGCCGCGTCACCCGCGTGCTGCTGAACACGAACGGCATCCGGATCGTGAAGGACGACCGATTCCTCGCCGCGCTCGCCGACCTTCGCGACCGGGTCGAGGTCTACCTGCAGTTCGATGGCTTCGAGCTGGAGACGCACCTGTGGCATCGCGGCGAGGACCTCCGGGACGTCAAGGCGGAGGCGATCCGGCGGCTGACCGATGCCCGGATCTTCACGACGTTGACGATGGTCGTTGCGGACGGCGTGAACGACCACGAGATCGGCGCGGTGGCGGACTTCGCGTTCGACACGAACTACATCGCCGGCGTGGCCTATCAGCCGGTCTTCGGCTCCGGTCGGTCGCAGCCGATCGACCCGATGCGCCGCATGACGACGACCGGCGTCCTGAAACGGCTGGCGCCACAGACGAGCGGGCGCGCGTCGGCCGAGGACTTCATCGCGCTGCCGTGCTCGCACCCGGATTGCTGCGCGATCACGTACTTCGTCCGCGAGGACTCCGGGGCGTATCGGTCCATCCCGAAGCTCGTCGGCATCGAGCGCCTGAAGGCCAACCTCTCGGTCGTCGGCAACCGGATCGCCGCGGATGACGAGCTGTGGGACGCGCTGATCGGAATGATGAGCGAGACCACGACGATCTCGCGGCCCGAGCTGATCGACTACCTCATCAACATCTGTGAGGCGTGCGACCTCTCCGTCGGCGGCTTCATCAAGGACGTCGGCCGGTACCTGGTGAAGGGGGAGCGGGCCGCGGAGCTCGTCGCGCTGCGGACGAAGCGCCTGAGCGTGAAGTCGTTCATGGACGCCTGGACGATGAACATCGAGCGGCTCCAGCAGTGCTGTGTCCATGTCGGTTCGGTCGACGGCGAGTCCGACCCGGTGCGCATCCCGTTCTGCGCACGGCAGCTGTTCGGCGGCCTGCGTCGCCGGACCTCGGTCGGCCAGGTCCCGGCCCGGGAGCTCGTCCAGCTCGACGGCGTCGTTCGGGGGGCAGTCTCGTGAGCGCGAGTGCAGTTCCGCTACCCGATGCGGCCGATGATGCCGGCACCGATCCCGGTCGCGCAATGGCTCGCTCAGCGGCCACCGCTGACCCGCGCCCAGAAGTACGAGCGACTTGCGTTCACCGTCTGCAAGATGGGGACGGTCGGACTCATCGCGTGGATCCTCACGCCGCCGATCTTCGTGCTCGTGGTCGCCCTTGCGGCGATCTACCTCTACGGGCGCGCGTTGGCGCTGGGGATCAAACGCTCGCAGTGCATTCTTCGTCGCCCGCTGCTCGTCATGGGCTTCTGGGCGGCGGTCGCCGCCGCCGACCTGACCTGGCTGCTCGTCCTGCGGCCCGCCTAGCCACCGATCTGGTCGTCCCGCGGCTAGAGGACGAGCGGGATCCAGCCGACCACGTCGGCGCTGTTGCCGATCACGTGGACCGTCGACATCAGGCGCACGCTCCGCGTCCGGCGGGCGGCCAGGGCGAGCGGGATCCACGCCACGAATCGACCGATCAACAGCCACGGCGACCACACGTGGTAGAGGGCGAACAGCGCGGCGTTGATGACCGCGGCGCCGGGGCCGAACCGTGACAGGCGCGGCAGCAGGTAGCCGCGGAAGTAGAGCTCCTCGACGATGGACGCCCCGATGGCCACGACGAGGACGTACAGGACCAGCATCGGGCCCAGCATCGGCCCCACCCACGGGGAGATGTCCATCGGCAGGACGAAGTCGGCCGGCAGCCAGGCGAAGAACGTCTGCTGGATCCATGCGCCGACGGGAGCGAAGAGGGCCATGCTCAGCCCGGCGACGATGAGCAACGCCGGTGTCATCCAGAGCCAGCGGCGCAGCGACAGCGGTCGCCGGTAGAGCACGACACCGTCCAGCGTCGGTCGGCCATGGCGCCGGTACCCGAGGAACAGGAGTGCGCCCAACATCAGCGGCATGCCCACGAGGTCGGCGGCGATCAGGGCCATGAACGGCGGCAGGCCGGCATCGCGGACGAGAGGGATCATCGCGACGAAGACGAGGGCGATGAATGCCCCAGGCAGGATGTGCAGCGCGGCCGACCGCAGCACCGAGTGCTGCTCGGCTCGCTCGATGGCGAGCTCGTCGGCGTCGCGCTGGTCGATGCCAGCGACGAGCGGGGCCGCAGTGGGGTTGGTCGTGGCCGCGAAATTCATGCGCGTGATCGTGGGCCTCCGATGCCGCTGTCGCGTCGGTCATCCGTCGCGTGGCTCACTTGGGCAACCGTGCCGGTAAGCAGCGTCACCCTGAGCTGTCGAAGGTCCGACCGCCACGGCTGGTTGATCCCCGCAGTTCGGCCGTAGTCGCATGGGCTAGGGTCCGGCCATGAACGTTCGATCGACCCGGGCAACCCTCGCTGTGATCGCGGTGGTCCTCGCCGCATGCACCGGGACGCAGCCGTCGCCGTCCGCCTCGATGCCGCGCGGCGTCCGCGTCCGTCCCGACCGCATCGGCGTCGGCCGTCCCCGAGAGCCTGGAGCCGACCCCGTCGGCAAGCGCCACCGCCGAGGGTTCCGGGTCCATGCTCCGCGTCCGGGCCGCCGGGGTACGGATGCGGGCCGAGCCCAGCGCGAGCGGCGAGCTCCTCGCGACACTGCCTGCCGGCGCGACGGTCGCGCGGACCGATGCCGCTGTGGTCGAAGCCGACGACCTTGCCTGGTACGAGGTCCGCTTCGGCGAGACGACGGGCTGGGTCGCCTCCGGCCCCGAGGGCGATTGGCTGGCGTCGGTCACGAACGGTCGCATCGGCTTCGCGTGCATCTCCTGCGGCGCCGCCAACTCGCGCACGGCTGTGACGGTGGAGCCGGACGGATCGGATCCGCAGATCCTCCTGTCGGAATTCGCATCGCCGACCTGGTCGCCCGATGGCAGGCAGGTCGTCATGCAGTCCGAGGACGAAACGCTCACGCTCATGGCCGCCGATGGCAGCGATGCGACGCCGCTCGGCCCGGGTTCCGGTGCGGCGTGGTCGCCGGACGGGGAGTGGCTCGCCTTCACCAACCACTCCGCGGGCACGCTGGTCGTGATCGACCCCGACGGCCGGCGATTCGACCTGACCGTGAACGACCACGGGGCGCCGGGTTCTCTGGCCTGGTCGCCTGACAGCACGATGCTTGCGTTCGTCGCCATCGCCTGCGACGGATGCCCGACCGATGAGCCGATCATGGGTGACGTGCCAAGCGGCATCTACCTGTTCACGCCGCCGATGGGCGCGGTCGATCAGGTCGTGGGTCCTGGCTACTACGGCCAGCCGACCTGGAGCCCGGACGGGGGCTCGTTGACGTTCTCCTGGACCGACCTGAGTGCCGAGTACGAGTTGCGACAGCTTGACATCGCGCAGTGGGACCGTCACCACGCTCGCCTCCGGCGACTGGCTCCTCCAGGCGGGCGCACTGTCGCCAGAGGGCTCGCGGCTCGCGGCTTTGACCCCGGAGGGCATCGTCGTGGCCGATGCTGCCGGCGACGACCAGCGCATGCTCGTACCGCGAACCGAGGACTCGAACCCGACGCCGACGCACCCGCGCTGGTCTCCCGACGGCCGATGGATCCTCTACGACATGGTCTGGGTCACCGGCGATGCGATCGACAGCTGGATCGTGCCGGCGGACGGCTCCGGCGAGCCGCAGCTCGTATCGGAGACTGCATACCAGGCCGCCTGGCAGCCGGTACTCGTCCCGCTCGGCGACTGAGCCCCGCCGTGGAGGCATTCCTGCAATCGACGAGGGAATGGCGTCGGACGAGCCGATACATCTGTCGCCTGCATCGCGTCATCGCACGGTGGCCGCGGAGTGTGGAGCGTCGGACGGACGAGGCTCGTCTGCGCCGGCTAGCAGTCGCTCTCGGGAGTCATCCTGCGACCAGGTCACAAGCGCCTACACATCCGCTGCGCTATCGCCCTCGAACCGACCCGCGCTTCGGCCGACTTCGCCGAATCATCCGATGCAGCTGCGCCGTCTGTCGATTGCCTGGCGCAGGAGGCCGACCAGGCACTTCGACGGACAGCGTCAAGCGGATCCAGAGCTGTCGTCAACGAGCCGATCGTCGTCGAGCTCGACGCTGACGATGGCGCGCAGGCGTTCGCTGGATCACGGCCACCCTCCAGAACACGCAGGCGCGTCGAGATGGCCCGGTTGTCTTCCTGGACTATCAGTACCGAGAGCAGGGGGCCCTGGACCTGGATGGACGGTCTCCTGACGTCGAGAATCATGTTCCCGAGCTCGACGCCGCAGACCTAGTCGCCGGTGAGCATCCGGCTCACGTTCACCGCCGACGGTGACGCGATCGTGCGGCGCTGGGGACCGTGGCGACAACCTGCTCCTCGTTCGAGCACCTTCATCGGATGCTGCGATGGTCGAGGCGTATACGATCTCCGGCATGAACTCTGGCGCCTAACTGAACGAGTTGGGATCGCGATCGAATCACGACGAGCAGCCGCTACGTTCGAGCAGGTGATACCGGGTGGTGGCGGAGCACGCCGTCGCGGCAGCCTCGGAGTCTCGGACCCTGAGCTGGCGGTCGCGGTCGCAATACGCTGCCGAGTTGTACGACTGACGCCGGATCTGGATCGTCCAGGAGCGGAACGCCAGGCAGACGAACGCACCGGCTGGGTCGAGTACCGACGCCGAACCCTCGGCGCTGGTCCGCTTCGTCCTCGCGGGATCCGAGCATCAACCGACGTCGGCCTGGTACGGGTGACCGATTCGTGGCCAGGGTCGGAGCCGACGTGGCGCGAGGAGGTCGCCCTCCAGTACGTCGCAACCTGCGCCCGACGCGGCACCGTCGCGGGTGGTACGACGGATGGCAGGAGCTGGGAGGCATCGGCGCCGAATGCGGCGATGAACGGCGTCACGTTGTCGGCCGTCGCCCCCCTCCGCCGACGGCAGTCTTGGTGGCGATTCGGATATCCGGATCTCGCTCGACGGGGACCGATGTGACCAGCTTCGCCTTCGATCGTCGCCCGATCGGTCTCGCGGTCGCAGACCGCCTGCCCGTCGGCGGAGCCGTTCCCCGAGTCGACCGTCGGCGCCGATCGCCGATCTCGTGCCGAAGTCCGCCGGTCGGGCTCGTGGCCTTCGCGCGGTCGCTTGACGTGCTGGAGCGACCAGCGACGGGATCAGCTGGACTGAGGCTGGAATCGCTCGATGCTTCCATTCGCGCACTCGCTGGCGGCCATGGACGATGAGCATGCGTGGTGTCATCACGGCGGACTACGCCAGAGCTTCACGTGGGGCATCCAGCGGGGCGTCATCGGTCGCTGACTGCCGCCTCGTTCCCACCGGAAGCCGAACGCTGGTAGCGATATATCACTACCGATATATTGGCCACCAACGCGCAGGTCTTCCGCGGCGAAGGGTAGGGCGCCTCGCCCTCAGGCGTCCCCGGCAGGCTTGTCGGTCGACGGGGGCGGGGAGTGTGGTGCGGGTGCTGGCGACCGGACGGCGGCCGAAGACTCCTCGGGCTTTGGGGGCGCCGTAGCCGCGCCGGCCGGTGCAGACGACCCATGTCCTTCCCCAGCGTGGTGATCGGCAACGGCGGTCTTGATCTCGCCAACGGAGGCCTTGGCCTCGGCAACGGAAGTCTTGATCTCCGCGACGGAAGCCTTGAACCCGGCAACGGAAGAATTGAGCTCGTCGACGGACGTCTTGACCTCGGCTCCTGACGCCTTGACCTCAGCGAGCGATGCCTTGAGCTCGGCGACCGACTTGGTGAGCTCCCCGATGGACTTGGTCACGGCGCTGAGGTCGACCGGGGCGGGTGCTTTGGGCGCCCGCAGGATGTCGAGGGTTACGACGTCACCCTTCGCGAGCTTGCTGGGGAACCGCGGCTCCTGGCTGTAGATCGTTCCGTCCGGCTCTCCGGAGACGTAGCGCTTGGCCACGCCCAGCCCGGAGTCGGTCAGCGCGGTCTCAGCCGAGTCCACGGTGGTTCCGACCATGCTCGGAACCGCCACCTTCTTCGCCATGTTGCCTCCTCTATCCAGCTCGACGCGGAGCGCCGATCCTCGCGACAGTATCGAATGTCGAACAAGGTCGCGCCTAGCCGCCCACCGGCGGTTGCATCGGTTCCGGCCGGTGGCGGAACCGGGTGGTACGCTGCTGGCTCGGAGCAGGTAGCCCTGAACGTCATGCGCATTGCCGATCTCAAGCCGGGCTGGAACGTCGTCACCAACGACGGCCACGAGCTGGGCAGGATCAAGGACGTCGGCCAGCATTTCATCGAGGTGGCGGGAGGACTCTTCTCGCCGGCGCTGTACGTGCCGTCATCGGCCATCGGCAATGTCGAGCACGAGACCGTCCACCTCAACCTGGCCCACAGCGAGGTGGACGCCACCGGTTGGCGGCAGCCGCCGCGGTTGTCGGACGAGCTGCAAACCGATACCGAGCGAGACGCGCACCGGGACATCTGACCGTCTGGGCTAGCGGTCGCGCTCCAGCTCCGCGAGCGCCCCGCGGGCGCGCATGGCGCCGATCGGGTCGAAGCCCGGGTTGCGTTCGAGCGTGGCGGTGAGCAGCTCGCGCGCCTCGTCGGTGCGGCCGAGGGCCGCGGCGATCATCCCGGCGTGGTAGTCGATGAGCGACTCCTCGGTGCCGAGCGCCCTGGCGTTCGCCATCGCCTCGTCCGCCTCCTCGTGGCGGCCGGCGGCATGGAGCGCCCAGGCGTAGGCATCCCAGGCGTGGACGTCGGTCCGCGTCGCGAGGTCGGCCTCCGCGAGGGCCACTGCCCGATCCGGTGACTCGCCGTGGTCGGCGAGGAACAGCGCGATCGCTCGGCCCTCGAGCCGCTGCTGGCCGGGATCGTCGGCGATCGCCCGCACCTCGGCGTACCGGGCCTCGGCATCGGCCGATCGTCCGGCGAGCGAGAGCAGATCACCGAGGGCGGCGAGGCCGGCGACGTCCGGCCGGACCGCGACGGCCTGCTCGTAGGAGCCGATCGCCGCATCGAGGTCTCCGAGGGCCGCCTGCGCCCGGCCGATGCCGGCGAGCGCGCCCGGATTGCCCGGTTCGGCCTCGAGGGCGGCCTGGCTCTCGGCCAGCGACCGCTCGAGATCGCCGGCCTGGAAGGCGACCGTGCCCGCGAGCAGGTGGTAGAACGCCGGGTCGTCGGTGTCCGGGTCGGCGAGCGCGAGCGCCAGGGCCTCATCGGCCAGCCGGCCGGCCTCGTCCAGCGATCCGCCCAGCATCGCGAGGCGGGCGCGACGCGCGATCATCGGTGCGGTGTCGTCCTGCCCGACCTCCGCGTACGCCGCCTCCGCTCCGGCCAGGTCGCCGAGCTCCAGCCGCGCGTCGCCGAGTGCGGCGAGGGCCGCCGGCTCGCCGGGCTGGTCGACGAGGAACTCCGCGGCGGCTGCCTCGGCTCCGGCGAAGTCGTGCGAGGCGAGCAGCACCCCGATCCGCTGCAGGCGCGGGGCCGGCAGCGAGGCATCGGTCTGGATCGCCTGCTCGACCGCTGCGAGCGCCGCGGCGAGGTCATCGGCGTCGGACGTCAGGTGGCCGCGCTCGAGGTAGAGCGTCGACAGGTTCACGGCGGCGATGAAGTCCGCGGGATCGCGCTCGAGGTTGGCGCTCCAGGTCGCGATCGCGTCGCCGATGCGGTCGAGCGCGCTGCCACTCACGGCGACTCCGGGCGCGCGGACCACGACCTGCGGCGGGGTTGCCTGCTGCCCGGGCTCCGGCCGCAGGGCAAGAACCGCGTACGACGCCGCGACGATGATCAGTGCGGCCACGACCAGGAGCATCGGTCGCGGGAGGCGTCGGGGCGGAGGTGGAAGCGCGCTGGTGGCTCGCATCGGTCAGGTCTCCTGTGGGTGAGGTGGCCGACCGGTCACGGGGACCGGCCGGCCGGCATCGGTCGTGCGGCTACGGCTGGTGCGGCACGCCGAGGTACGGGAAGGTCGACAGGTAGTCGGCGTGCGGGCCGACCCCGTCTGTCGGGATCGCGCCGGTTCCATCACGTCCGGGGAATGCGACCCCGCCGGTCGTGATGTTCAGCTCGGCGTCGATCACGTCGTCCGCCAGGCCTCGCCCGTTCAGCGGTCCCGCGGCTACCGATCCGAGCGTGTATCGGATCGTGTCCGGGATCAGGATGCCGGCGAGCGCGCCGGCCTGGTCGTCCGTGTACGCACCCTCAGCGTCCAGCGACGAGAACGCCTGGAGGACGCTGATGGTGTTCGTCCGGAACTTCCCGCCCATCGCCGTCGCCTGGGCGGACGGCGGTGTCACGTTGAACGCCTCCTTGTCCGCCGTCGACGAGTTGAACACGGTGTTGATCGCGGGGCGGCCCATCTGGTCGGCGATCACGCCGCCGACGCTGGTGGTCGCCCACACGCCGACGTTCGTGCCGGACCCGCCGATGCGGGCGTTCGGGAGCTCGACCACGATGGCGAGCGTGTTGAGGCCGACGAAGAAGTCGGACTCGTTGCCGTCGTTCAGCGTGCGCGTGCCCTGCCCCTTCGTGCTGCCGATGAAGCCGAGCAGGTCGAAGAAGAAGGGATCGGAGCGCATGCCGGCGAAGGCGGTGACGCCGGATCGGCCCTGCGTCTTGCCCTTCGCGCCGTCGGTGAAGCCGGAGGCGACTGCCTTGCCGTCCTGCTTGACGGTGTAGCGCTGGATGCCGCGGGCATCCGGGTCGCCGAAGGTCGTGGTGATGCGGGTGTCGGCGACGGCATCGGTGCCGGTGTCGACGTTGAGGGTGTACGCAGCGCCCGGCTGGAACGTGGTCGGCCCGAGGACGTTGATCGCCGGGTTGACCGTCATGACCAGCACGCTCCGGCTCGCGGTCGACCCGCGGAAGGCGTACACGTCGTTGATGTCGAGCGGCCCGCGGACCTTGCTGACATTGAGGCTGTCGTTCGGGTTGACGCTGATGCTGCCCAGGCTCGGCGCATCGAGGTGATCGGCGCCGCTGGTGAGCATCGGCGCGACGCCGAGCGTGAGGATGAGGGCGGTCACGCCGAGCAAGCTGAGCGCTCGAAAGCCGCGACGGACCCGGGACGTTCGGGACATGAGACTGTCTCCTCCGGTGGGTGTGCGGGCCCCTGATTGGGCCCGGCTGGAGGAGGTACGCAGCCTCAGGACCGATGCATCATCCCTCGAGCCCGTCCCACGACCAGCGCGGGATGCGCAGGCCATCGGGGACGTCGTCGGCGGACTCGTGGTAGCGGGCCATCGAGACCGTCGTCGCCCACGCGAAGTAGTCGTGCAGCACCTGGCGCAGCCGGTCGTCGCTGGCGAGGCCGGCATCGGTCAATGCCTGGTCGAAGCAGGCGATTGCGCGCTCGTCCATCTCGGTGTGCACGCCGTTGCCGCTGTGCATGCGCACGACCGATGTCTCGTCGCCGTGGGCGTCCGAATAGGCCGTCGGTCCGCCGAGCGCCTCGGCCCAGTACGCGGCGAGCCGCTCGGTGTGCTGCGGATGGAAGCCGTGGCTGAACGCGTGGCTCACGACCTCATCGGCCATGACCCGGGCGTGCCAGGCCTCCGCCAGCCGGCGCATGCCGTCCATCCCGCCCGCGGCCTCGAAGACCGACCGATGCATGCCTTCAGGATCGCACGGTCCTGTGCGGCTGGTCCGCGGCGCCTCGGCGGGCGGGGTCTGTCGTTCGTGATGGGTATGTCGTTAGTGATATAGCGACCCCCTGATGGCGGCCACCGAGCGCAAGGCCACACGTCTCGACCTTCCCTCTGAGGAATCGATGGTCGACGCCCTGCGCAGCATTCGCCGCCGCTGACGTGGCGTATATACCCGGCCCCTCACAGTGGCGCCGCCACTGTCGTCGGTTATATCACTAGCGATATATTCGTTGACAGTTTCGAGATGGCATCACCGACCGCGTATATACCCTCACCGACCGGCGTACTCCACGCGGACCTGCCCCACGCCGTCGACGTGACCCTCGAGCACATCGCCGGGGACGACCCGCCCCACACCCGCCGGCGTGCCGGTCATGATCAGGTCGCCCGGCCTCAGCTCCACGAGCGTGGAGAGAAGCGCAATCGTCTCGGGCACCTTCCAGATCTGTTGCGCCAGGTCGCCCTCCTGGCGCACCGACCCGTTCACGCGCAGCCAGATCGCCCCGGCGTCCGGATGGCCGATGACCTCGGCCGGGCGGAGCGCAGAGATCGGTGCCGATCGGTCGAAGCCCTTGCCCATGTCCCACGGCCGTCCCATCTCCTTGGCCGTGGCCTGGATGTCGCGGCGGGTCATGTCCAGGCCGACCCCGTAGCCGAAGACGTGCTCCAGCGCCGCCTCCACGGAGATGCCCGACCCGCCACTCCCCAACGCGACGACGAGCTCGACCTCGTGGTGCAGGTCATCGGTGGCGACGGGGAAGGGCAGGCGGCCGCCATCGGGCACGACGGCAACCGCGGGCTTCATGAAGAAGAAGGGCGGCTCGCGGTCCGGGTCGTGGCCCATCTCGACGGCGTGCTCGGCGTAGTTGCGCCCGACGCAGAACACCCGCAGCACCGGGAAGACGGCGTCGAGCCCGTCGACCGGCAGCGTCACCGGTGGCGAAGGCGGAATCGCGAACGTCGTCATCGGCTCGTGGCGTAGGCGGCGACGCGCCGCTCGAAGAAGCCGACCGCCTCGGACAGCGCGAAGGCGAAGGCGAAGACGATGATCAGCAGCGCCCAGAACTCGGCCATCAGGAAGCCGCGCGAGTAGCGCTCGAACAGGTAGCCGATGCCGACGATCGCGATCAGCAGCTGCCCGATGATCACGCCCTTCACGCCCGCGGATGAGGCCGAGCCGGACGCCGGCCAGGATCTCCGGCAGCGCGGCGGGGAGGACGATCTTCGTGAGCACCTGGCGCCGGCCGGCGCCGAAGGATCGGCCCATCTCGAGCAGGGACTGGCTGACGCGGGCGACGCCGACCTGCGTGTCGAGCGCGATGACCCAGACGCTGAACAGGAACACGGTCACGATCATCGTCGGCAGCCCGAAGCCCAGCAGCGCCATCAGCGCCGGCACGATCGCGGTCAGCGGCGAGCTCTCGAAGATGTTCGCCCACATGCCCATCAGCTCCCCGACCGCCTGCACCCGGCCCATCCAGAAGCCCATGCCGATGCCGACCACCAGCGACAGCGCCATGCCGATGCCGTACGCCTGGAGGGTGATGAGCGCCGCTTCCGCGAAGCGATCCGACGTGACCACCGTGCCGATGGCGGCGAGGACCTCGGTGAACGGCGGGATGAGGAAGACCAGCTCGAGCTGGCCGACGATCTCCCAGAGGGCGAACCAGACGAGCAGCGACAGCGCCATCGGGATGCGGCGGCCGGCGATCGTCATGACGCCGCCTCCGCCGGTGCCCGCATGTCCTCCTCGGCGTAGGTCTTGAGCTCGCCCCAGATCTCCTCGACCGCGTCGAGGTAGGGCTGGCTGCGGCGGATCTCGTCCGGCGTCCCGTCGCGCGGGATGTCGGGCCGCACCGACTTCGTCACGCGCCCCGGCCCGCGGGTCAGGATCACGATCTGGTCGCTGACGTAGACCGCCTCCTCGATCGAGTGGGTCACGAACAGGACCGTCTTGCGCTCCTCGGCCAGCAGCTGGAGCAGGTCCTCCTGGAACGTGCGGCGGATCTGCTCGTCGACCGATGCGAACGGCTCGTCCATGAGCAGGACGTCGGCATCGACCGCCAGCGCCCTGGCCAGGCCGACGCGCTGGCGCATCCCACCGGACAGCTGGTGCGGGTAGTGCTGCTCGAAGCCCGCCAGCCCCGCCTTGGCGACGTACGCGCCGGCTGTCGCCTCCCGCTCCTTCTTCGGGACGCCGCGCAGCTCCAGCCCGAAGGCGGCGTTGCGCAGCACGGTGGCCCACGGCAGCAGGGCGAAGTCCTGGAACACGAACGCACGCTCCGGGCCGGGCCCCGTGACCGGGCGACCCTTGACGATGACCTGGCCCGCGGTCGGCTCGGATCAGCCCGGCCACGATCTTCAGCGTCGTCGTCTTGCCGCAGCCGCTCGGGCCGATGAGGGTCGTCAGCTGGCCGGCCGGCACGTCGAACGTGACGCCCTCCAGCGCGCGGGTGCCGCCGGGGAAGTCCTTCGTGAGGCTCTCCACGCGTACTGCCGGCTGTAGGGCGGCCGCATCGGTATCGGTCATGGCGCTCGCAGCTCCGGGCGGAAGAGGCGCAGCTCGAGCCGTTGCAGCAGCGTGATCGTGACGCTGGCGACGAGGATGATCGACAGGATGGCCGCGTACATGTAGGCGTACTCGGCCTGCGAGCGGTAGTAGCTGATGAGGTCGCCCACCCCGGTCGGGGTGATGAGGAGCTCGGCCAGGATGGCGCCGGTGAACCCCTGGGCCAGCCCCAGGCGCAGCCCGGCGAAGATGAGGCCGCTGGCCGCCGGCAGGATCACCATCCAGATGCGCTGCCGGCGGCTTGCGAGGAAGGCCTGGCTCATCTCGACCAGCGAGACCGGCGTGTTGCGGATGCCGCGGTACGAGTTCAGCACGATCACCGGCGTGCTGAGCAGCACGACGGCGAAGACCTTGGCGGCGAAGTCGATGCCGTAGATGAACGTGATCAGCGGGATGATCGCGGCCGATGGCGCCGCCTGGAGGATCACGAACACCGGGATGCCGAGCCACTCCGCCTTCGGTGAGAGGCCCATCGCCACCCCGGCCGCCACGCCGCCGACCGCGGTCAGCGTGATCCCCACCAGCAGGGGACCGATCGTCTCGGAGTAGGCGCGCGCGAACGTGCCGTCGGCGAGCATCTCGCCGAACGCCGCGATCGTGGCCGTGAAGCTCGGGAAGGTCAGGCTGATCGGGATCCGGCCGCCGAGCTCCCAGAGCGCGAGGACCGCGACGATCGAGCCGATGCGCAGCAGCCAGCCGCGCGCGGCGGGCGTCCACCCTCCCCACAGCCGCGGTCGGCCGGCGGCGCCGGCGGCCGGAGCGGCGAGGCCGCTGCCGGTCACCGGTCCGTTCTCCTCGCGGTCAGGTCAGTTTCCCTCGAGGTTCGCGAGCGCGGCCTCGGACGGCGCG
The DNA here is from genome assembly GCA_963844415.1 of uncultured Chloroflexia bacterium. Lineage (GTDB taxonomy): Bacteria > Chloroflexota > Limnocylindria > QHBO01 > QHBO01 > JACDBZ01. The sequence continues at coordinate 12,050 of CAWJOA010000008.1, read as the reverse complement.
AGGTCCCAGAAGTCCTCGACGGCCAGGGTCGCGGGATCGCCCTCGACCTGCCCGACGAGGCCGTAGAACTCGAAGTCGGTCCGCGCCGCCTCCTCGCCACCGCAGTCGGTGGTGAAGACCCCCTCCTGCGACGCCTGCTCGTAGTAGGGGACGATCTGCTCCTCGAGCTCCGGCTCGAGGTCCTCGGCCAGGCCGAGCCGCTCCCGCTCCTCGACCACGAAGTTGGGATCCTCGATGATCGCGTTCCAGGTCGTGAGCGTCTCCTCGAGCAGCACCTGCGCGACCTCCTGGTTCTCGGCGAGCCAGGCGGTGTTGGCCACGAAGGCCTCATCGGTGGCCGCGACGTCGGGCAGCTCCAGCTCGTGGAACTGGTCTGGCGCCTCCTCCTGCACGAAGTTCCAGCTCGGGATGTCGAGGAAGGTCGCTTGCACGTTGCCCTGCAGGAGCGCGGTTGCACGCACCTCGGCGCCGGTCACGTAGCTGATCTCGCTGAACTCGATGTCCTCCTCCTGTTGGACCAGCAGGGCCATCGCCTCGGTCGTCGAGCCGCGCGAGTGGACGGTGAAGATCTCGCCGTCCAGGGACTGCCAGTCCGGGTAGGCGGCGGCGTCGACGATCGCGAAGAAGCGCGCCGTCTGGAGCTGGCAGATGAGCCGGATCGGTGCGCCGGTCTCCTGGATCACCGCGTACGGCGCGCCGAGCGTGACGTCGGCCTGCCCGCCAAGCACGGCCTCGGCCGCGAGGTCCTCCTCGGCGAACTCGGTCAGCTCGACCTCGATCCCACGTTCGCGCACGCGCTCGAGCGCGATGAGCAGGTTGAGCGTCTCGACCCCCTCGATGTCGCCGAGCGCGACCCGGATGCTGCCCTCGACGGCTTCACCGTCCGCGCCGGGGCTGCCGGCGCCCGTCCCGGGATCGCCACCGGGGCTTTCCTCTGCCGGCCCGCATGCCCCCAGCACGAGCGCGATCACGAACAACCAAGCAGCGGACCTCATGGCCCTGTCCTTCCTGAACGTGCACGCTCGGGTGTGCGGATTTGCGCGATGTCGCCGGATTGTACGACTGGCGTTGCTCCGGAACAGAGGCGCGTCCTGCAATCGCGGGGCCACGGAGGACCTCGCGCCATCGCCGGCGCTGGGGGCCGACGAGCGAGCCGCGGCAAGCGACCGACTGCTGAGGCCCTGGTCGCCCCCTCTCGCCTGTGCCGGCGCTGGGGGCCGATATATCACTACCGACATATTCTGTGACAGTTGCGGGAGTCGCGTCCGACGGCGTATATACCCCCCCGCCGTCGCACAGGCACGGACCGAAGGTCGAGCCCCCCGCAACCATTGACCGATGCGGGTCGATCTGCCTGCGGCTGAGTGGCGCCCAAATGCCGCTCGGTGGCATCATGCTCGCCTGCCCGAGGCCAATCCATTGGCGAGACCACTCGTGCCCCAGCGCACCGAGACCGCTGGAGTGGGGGCTCAGATCGGGGGATCGCGCGCTCCGACGCGGCAGCTTATTCTCGTTGCCACGCTGCTTGGGTCCGTGTTGGCGATGGCCCCGATGCCAGCCCGCGCCGAGGCGGTCCTGACAGGGGCGACCGTCGCTCCTGGGTTCGGCACGACCGCCACGTCCTTCACGTTCAGCGTCGACTACGACTCGCTTCCCGCCGAGCGTGCTGAGGCTGTCTGGGCGGAGGTCGGGAGCGTCACGGTGACCCTCGCAAGGGTCAGCGGCAGCGGCCACAACGGAACATGGGAGGGGTCGTCGTCACTCCCTGCGGGCATCTGGCCGGTGACGTTTCACGCGATCCCCGCCAGCGGTCCTCAACCGCTACCCATCACGCTCCCCGACGACATCACGGTCACGCCGCTGCCCACCCCCACGCCGTCACCGACGCCGCGGCCGACGGCGACTCCACGGCCGCCGACACCGCCTCCGCCGGGCGTCACACCGACACCGGTCCCGGTTCCGCCGCCGGGAGCCACGGTGTCTCCGTTTGTCCCCGGTCCGCAGCCGAGCCCACCCCCTGCCGATGACGACCCCACCCCGACGGCAACGACCGATGCGACCGGCTCCATCCCGTCAGGGACGCCGGACGCGAGTCCGACCCGCACCGCGGGTGAGACCGATGCTCCCGCCGAGTCACCCGCGGCGCGGGACCCCACCGCCGACGACGACGTGAGGCCGCGCGGATCGCTCCTGGCGCCACTCCTGTTCGTCGGCGGCACGATGAGCCTGGTCGGCGCAGCGGTCCTCGGCCGCCAGTGGTACGTCACCCGCAGGCCGTAGGCGAGGGGTTCAGGCCCTCCGAGCGACGAGCCTGACGCGCGCGACCAGGAGGGCCACGCTGAGCAGCAGGATGCCGGCGATCATCGCCGACGCATCGGTCCGTGTGTCGCTGGCCGTATTCGGCAGGGTGCCCGTGACGGTGACGTGGTCGGTGTCGCCGCATTCGGAGCCCTCGATGAACGCAGTGATGGTGAGCTCACCCGGGTCCCCGGTCGCGGTGAACGTGACGCTGAACGAGTCACCCTCTGGCGTGGTCGCGTCGGGCTCGGCGTCTTCGGGGACCGTGGCATCGGCGCCCGGCAGGACGAAGATCGAGGCGCCTCCGAAGGTGCCCTCGACCGTGAACTCGCCGCCCACGGGGATGGTCCCCGGCTCGGCGGTGACGATGCAACTGCTGCCGCCATGGTCGCCCTCGGACTCGGGATGGGCGAACGCGGCGCCGGCTGAGAGCGCCGTGAGCGCAATCGCGGCGACGAGTGCCGCGAAGGATCGCGAGAGGGATCGAGAGATACGCATGGCCCCAGTCCTCCGTAATGCGGTGGGGCACGCACGATGAGTTTGCACCAGCCGTGCAAGAGGCTCAGGCCGAGCGCACGATCGCCAGGATCTCGTCGCCGTAGGTCGGCGACCTTGCGTTGACCGATGCCGGGCACGCCCAGCAGTCCGCCCGCCTCGGACGGCCGGCGGGAGGCGATCGCCGCCAGGGTCTTGTTGTCCGCGACGACGTAGGCCGGCACGCCGTCGGCACGCGCGCGCTGGCGGCGCCACTCGATCAGGCGCTCGAGGAGCGGCTCGTCGGCGGCGGACAGCTCGAACGTCGCCGCGGGACCTTTCGGCGCCGGCCGCGCGACGGCGTTCGGCCGCAGCTCCGAGATGAACCGCGACGGCCGCGCACGCACCTGGCCCTTCGCACCGATGCGTGACCCCGCCCACGACAGCAGGAGATGCCGCCGCGCTCGGGTGATGCCGACGTAGAGGAGGCGGCGCTCCTCGGCCAGCGTCTCCGGGTCGGACGCGGACTGGCGGATCGGCAGCGTGCCCTCCTCCAGCCCGGGAAGGAAGACGGCGTCCCACTCGAGCCCCTTGGCGCGATGGAGCGTCGAGAGGGTCACGCCGTCGCCGCCGGCATCGGCCTCGTCGGCGTCGCGGCGGGCGAGCTCGGCGAGGAAGTCCTCGACGGTGGCGTCCGGCTGATCGGCCTCGAGGGACCGCGCCATCCCGAGCAGGGTCGTCAGCGCGGCGTGGCGGTCGCGGGCCTCGGCCCCGGACGCCGGACCGGGGGGATCAGCCTCGTCGAAGCCGAGCTCCCTGCGCCAGGCATCGGCGACGAGTCGCGAGAGCCGGCCCTCACCGGCGCCGCGCAGGGCGGCGCGCGCGGCACGCACGTCGCGGCGGGCGAAGAAGCGGACGCCGCGGACCGTGAACGGGATCTCGGCCGCGGTCAGCGCGGCCTCGAACGGCACGAGCTGCGCGTTCGTCCGCACGAGCACCGCGAGCTCGGTCACCGGCACGCCTTCCACCCGCAACGCCTGGATGCGCGCCACGACCGCGGCGACCTCGGCGTCGCCATCGGCGTAGGGAAGCAGGTCCGGGATCGGTCCTTCGGCAGCCGTTGCGCGCAGCTCGCGACCGGGGATCAGGCGGTTGGCCAGCGCGATCACCTGCGGCGAGCTGCGGTAGTTCGCGCTCAGGCGAACGACGGTCGCATCGGCGTATCGGTCCGCAAAGGTGGCCAGGTACTCAGAACTGGCGCCGGTGAAGGTGTAGATCGTCTGGTCGGGGTCGCCGACCACGCACAGGTCGCGCCGGTCGCCGAGCCACAGCCGGAGCAGGTCCTCCTGGAGCCGGTTCGTGTCCTGGTACTCGTCGACGCTGAACCAGCTGTAGCGCCGATGGACGAGCGCGAGCGCGTCCGCATCGGTCTCGTACAGCTCGACCGCCAGGGTCAGCATGTCCTCGAAGTCGATCCGGTCCGCCCGCTGCTTGGCCGACTCGTATCGGCGCCAGAGGTTCGGTGAAGACGTCGGCCGGCACGGGCGGCTCGCCTTCGGGGGCGTACGTCGAGGGCGTCTGGCGGCGCACCTTGGCCCACTCGATCTCGTCGGCCAGGTCCTTCGCCGGCGTGAACCGATAGCCGCCGGGGAGGCCGCGCGCCATCGGCGCGATGATCCGCAGCTTCGAGTCGAGCACCTCGGGGAGTGGCCGGTCGTGGACGATCGGCCAGTAGTAGGCGAGCTGTCGTCGCGCCGCGGCATGGAAGGTCGAGGCGGTCACCTGAGGCAGGCCCAGCCGGTTCAGGCGGGCCTTCATCTCGGCGGCCGCCTTCTCGGTGAAGGTGACGACGAGGGCCTGCTTCGGGTCGACGGCCTGGGTTGCCGCGGCGTAGGCCACGCGGTGGCTGATGACCCGCGTCTTGCCGGTCCCCGCGCCGGCCAGGATGACGACCGGGCCGCTCGTGGCGGTGGCCGCCTCGCGCTGCTCGTCGTTCAGGCCGGCCAGGATGGCCTCGGGATCCATCCGTTGAGGGTAGCGGGCGCGGGTGTACCGGCGGGTTATCGGTGGGGAGTGGGCGCGGCGTATATACATATATACGCGAGCAAGCGAGCCTTCAGTACACCTCGTCATGCGTCCCGAGGTTGACGAGGAACGCGATGTCGCCGTCCCAGCGGAAGAGGACGCGCAGGTCATCGTCCACGCTGAACGCCCAGTAGTCGGCCAGGTCGCCCTTTAGCTTGTGGGTTCGCAGCAATGGGTCGAGGGGATCGGCAGCGAAGCGGCGGAGGGCGGCGCGGAGCATCGCGGCGTGCGGGTCACGCAGCTTCTTCGCCCGTCGCAGGAATCGACTCGAGGCGCGAACGCGCATCGGTCAGTCGGCGCGAAGCTCGTCGAGGAGCCCTTCGATCTCGGCGAACTCCCGAGTCGTGCCGGCGGCGTACTCGGCCTCCGCCTCCGCAACCTCGGAGAGGAAGAGGGCGCGGCGCAGCGTGCGGAGCTCCTCCTGGTCGTGCTCGTATCGGTCAGGGCTGACGATGTAGGCCGCCTTGCGCGATCGCTGGAGCACAACGGTCGGCTCGTCGCTTGCGCCCGCGTCCTCGATGACCTCGGCGGCGCGCTGGCGCAGCTCGGTGATCGGCACGGTCTTCATCGGTCAAGCGTACATCTGAACGTACGCTTGTCAAGTGTGGTGAAATCGGCGGGGAGGCGCCAAACGACCGCCGAGGGACCCGGGCGAGGGCCACTCGACGGTCGCGGCAGCGACCACTCAGGCTGTGGCGGCAACAGCGGTCGCGGCGCTCTCCGAGGTCGGACCGGCGGCGAAGCCGAGCCGTCCGCGGGTGATGACCAGCGCCGCGACGGCGATGATCGCGAACCCGGCGTAGACCAGGCCGGCCGCGAAGCCGGGGAACAGCACTGTCGTGAAGTCCGGGTTTGACGCCACGCCGAGGCCGGCATGGAAGAGGCCGACGATCGGCACGCTGCGGCCGGTCACGTTGTAGATCCAGGTGATCAGGATCCGCACCGAGATCGGCAGGATGAACAGCGCGACGAGGTAGAGCGGGATCTGGTCCGCGGGCACGCGCCCGACGGTCACGCCGCCGACCACGAACACCAGCGGCAGGTGCAGCAGCGCCTGCAGCCAGGTCGTGACGACGCTCGCGCCGATCGGCCCGAGCTTCGGCTGCAGCCGCTCGAGCGCGAAGCCGGTCCAGCCGACCTCCTCCCACCAGTTGACGAGGAGGAAGGCGACGACGGCACCGGCCACGAGCGTCCCGAGCATGACGTCGGGGTGCCCGACGATCGCCGCGATCGGGTTGTTCGTCGTGGCGATTGCGGCCGTTGCCACGGCGATGAGCGGCAGGCCGAAGAGTGCGACGACGTACCAGACGGGATTGACGCGGAAGCGGAAGACGCGGCCGCGCAGCTCGCGGACGCCGGGCCGCCCATCGGCCAGTGCCGTCGTGACGAAGGCACCTGCCACCAGCGAGAACGCCGACAGCAGGATGAACGGGGCGATTCCGGGCAAATCGAGGTCGATGAGCCCGATACCGGTGTTGGCGAGGAGCGGTAGCGCGAAGACCGCGGCACCGATGAGGTAGGTGATCGCGAGGAACGTGGGGATCGGGTGGTTGCGGGCGAGGGATCGCATCGGAGGACTCCTTGGGCGTGTGTGAAACCGATGCGTCCAGCCTCCGCCTTCGGCATCCCTGAGTCGTCCACCGGAGGTCTCGACTTCGGGCGCGACAGTCGCAGCGGGCCGCCTACGACGCGCCGATACCGGGGTATCGGTCCAGGCTCATCCTCTCGACCGATGCCACGCCCACCCGCGCGGGAGTACGGTTCGGCGCGATGACGCCCGAAGCGCGTGCCCGGCAATCGGTCCTGGCCAACCCCTACCTGCTCGACGGGGCGATCGCGGTCGCGGTCGCGGCGCTCTCGCTTGTCGCCGTCTTCGCGGGGGCACCCGACGTTGGGCCTGAAGGCGTCGCCAATCTCGTCCTGCTCATGCTCCAGGCGCTGCCCCTCGCGTTCCGGCGACGGTGGCCGCTGGCGGTCGTCCTCGTCGTCCTCGGCGCGCTGCTCGTCCAGCTGGCGATCCTCCCGCCCGATGCCGAGCTGCGGTCGAGCCTCGGGCCGCTGGTCGCCCTCTACACCGCCGGCGAGCAGCTCGAGCGGCGGCTCGGGATCGGCATCCTCATCGGCTTCAGTGTCCTGCTCGCGGTGCTGTCTCTCCGGCATGCCGGCCTCCCGGACGGCCTGCAATCGGTCATCCAGACCGAGATCTTCTTCGTCGTCGCCTGGTTCGTCGGTGACGCTGCGCGGATCCGCCGACTCTACGGTCGGGCTCGCGAGGAGCGGGTCCGCCTCCTCGAGGCGCAGCGCGAAGACGAGAGCCGGCGCGCGGTCGCCGATGAGCGGGCGCGCATCGCCCGCGAGCTCCACGACGCGGTGACCCACCACGTCAGCGTCATCGTCATCCAGTCCGGCGGCGCGCTTCGCGCACTCGACGCCCGCCCGGCGGAGGCCCGTGCCGCGCTCGAGGCGATCGACGCGACCGGGCGCCTGGCGCTGACCGACATGCGCCGCATGCTCGGGATCCTCGGCGAGGGCGGGAGCGGGGAGCCGCTGCCCGGCCTCGAGCGGCTGAGCGACCTGGTCGAGCAGGTTCGCGGTGCCGGCCTGTCCGTCGAGCTATCGGTCGAGGGACCGCGGCGGCAGCTCGACCCGGGCCTCGAGCTCTCCGCGTACCGGATCATCCAGGAGGGACTGACGAACTCGCTGAAGCATGCGGGCGGCGGACAGGCCCGGGTGACGGTCCGTTACGAGCCCCAATCGCTCGAGATCGAGGTCGACGACCGGCGCGGGTCCGGCCCCCAGGCGCCGATCGAGCCGAGCCATGAGGGTCGCGGCCTCGTCGGCATGCGCGAGCGGGTCGCGATGTTCGGCGGGAGCCTGTCGGCGGGGCCGACCGCAGGTGGGTTCCGCGTCACCGCGCGGCTGCCGATCGACACGAACGTGGACTCGACATGACGGTCCGTGTGCTCCTTGTCGACGATCAGCAGCTCGTCCGGACCGGCTTCCGGATGATCCTCGCCGACGAGGAGGGGATCGAGGTCGTCGGAGAGGCGGCGAACGGGCAGGAGGCGATCGAGTCGGCAGCCGCCCTTCGTCCCGACGTCGTGGTCATGGACATCCGCATGCCGGTGATGGACGGCGTAACGGCCACGAGAGCCATCGTCGGTGACCCGGGCGACGCGCCGGGGCCCCGCGTCCTCGTCCTCACCACGTTCGATGCCGATGAGCACGTCGTCGAGGCGCTCCGCGCGGGCGCCAGCGGGTTCCTGCTGAAGGACGTGCCACCGCCGGACTTCGTGCGGGCGATCCGGATCGTCGCGGCCGGGGAAGCGCTCATCGCGCCATCGGTCACGCGACGATTGCTGGGTCGGTTCGCGCGATTGCGGATCCCGGCAGATGAGTCCCACGCGGCGCGCCTGGGTGTGCTGACCGATCGGGAGCGCGAGGTCCTCGCGCTCGTCGCGCAGGGCCTCTCGAATCGAGAGATCGCCGATCGCCTGGTTCTGGCGGAGCCCACGGTGAAGACGCACGTGTCGCACCTGCTCCTCAAGCTCGACCTGCGCGATCGCGCCCAGCTCGTGGTGCTCGCCTACGAGCTCGGCGTCGTGCGCCCCGGTGCCCTCGAGGCCGATTGATCTCAGACCGTGGGCGCCGGCGTGCGTCGGTGGATGCCTCCGAAGACGACAACCAGGATCGCGATCACCGCGGCGACGATCGCCCGCAGCAGCCAGGCCTGCTCGGTGTCGAGGTTCTGGAAGATCGGCACGACGCCGTTGAGGCCGGCGTGGACGAGCGCCACGAGCAGGACGCTGCCGCCGGAACCGACGAAGATCCAGGTGAGGATGACCGAGTAGCTGAACAGCGCCAGGACTCCGGGGAAGACCGCCAGCTCCTCGTTGATCCCGCCGGGCACGAGCATCAGCGGCAGGTGGAGGATCGTCCAGGGCACGGCCAGGACGAGCGCGGCCGCGAGCGGTGACATGAACGGCAGCAGGCGGGGCACCGCAAAGCCGCGCCACGCGAGCTCCTCGGCGAAGGCGGGGACGAGGACGACCAGCAGGACGAGCAGGCTCGAGAGGCCGACGCCGTCGAACAGCCCCTCGACGGGCGCTCCAGCGAAGATCGCGACGATCAGCACGGTCAGCGCCCACGCGACCGGCACGGCGATGGCGAGGAACCACAGCACGTTGTCCGGGATCTTCGTCAGCATCCGCAGCAGCCGGCCGAGGGCGTCGTTGCCCTCCCACAAAGCGATGGCGACCGCGATGACGAGCGGGCCGAGGGCGAGCACGAACGGCGCGAGGTCGGTCGGCATCGCCGGCAGGAACGCGATCGCGGCCAGCACCAGGCAGACGCCGACGAAGACGGCGACCGACACGAGGCCGCGTCGCGGGTCGGGCGAAATCGTGGCGAGGTCCTGGGACGCGGCAGGCGACAGCGCCTCGGGCTTGGCTGTCATCGGTCTGGGCTCCCGCTCGGGATGGCCATCTTGCGCCGATTGTATGCTCGGTGTCCATGAGCGAGATCTCGCGCAAGGCGGCCAGCTTCACCGAATCGGTCATCCGCGAGATGACGCGCCTGGCGATGGCGCACGACGCGGTCAACCTGGCGCAGGGATTCCCGGACTTCGCCTGTCCGCCCGAGCTGAAGGAGGCGGCCAAGGCGGCGATCGACGCCGACATCAACCAGTACGCGATCACGTGGGGTGCCCGCGACTTCCGCGAGGCGATCGCGGCGAAGACGTCGCGGTTCTACCCCGACTGGTCCGTCGACCCCGAGACCGATGTCACCGTGGTCTGCGGCGCGACCGAGGGAATGATCGCGGCGATGATGGCCGTCCTCGACCCCGGCGACGAGGTCGTCGTCTTCGAGCCGTACTACGAGAACTACGGTCCCGATGCCATCCTCTCCGGCGCCGTCCCGCGCTACGTCACCCTCCATGAGCCGGACTGGTCGATCGACGAGGCCGAGCTGCGGGCGGCCTTCGGGCCACGCACGCGCGGACTCGTCCTGAACTCGCCGCACAACCCGACCGGCAAGGTCTTCTCACGCACCGAGCTGACGTTGATCGCGGAGCTCTGCGTCGAGCACGATGTCGTCGCCTTCACCGATGACATCTACGAGCACATCGTCTACGCGGGCGAGCACGTGCCGATCGCGACCCTGCCGGGCATGCGCGAGCGCACGGTCGCGATCAACTCGCTGTCGAAGACGTACTCGGTGACCGGCTGGCGGGTCGGCTGGGTCATCGCCCCGCCGGCGTTGACCGCCGGCATCCGCAAGGTCCACGACTTCCTGACCGTCGGTGCTGCCGCGCCGCTCCAGGCCGCCGGCACGGTCGCGCTCTCGCTGCCGGCGTCGTACTACGCCGACCTGGCCGATGCGTACCGAGCCCGCCGGGACCTGCTCATGGACGCGCTCGAGGCCGCCGGCTTCCGCGCCTGGCGACCCGACGGCGCCTACTACGTGATGACCGACATCACCTCGCTGACCGATGCCGACGACGTCACGTTCGCCCGCGAGCTCGTCGCCTCACCGGGCGTGGCCGTCGTGCCCGGCTCGTCGTTCTACTCGCGTCCCGAGCTCGGCCGCTCGAAGGTGCGCTTCGCATTCCCGAAGCGCCACGAGACGCTGCGTGAGGCCTCGGACCGATTGAGGCGGATCGGCAGCTAGACGCCGAGCGCGATGATCGCGCAGCAGACCGCAATCGCCAGCGCGACGGGGCCCCAGAAGCGCTCGCGCGGCGAGCGCGAGGCGAAGTTCGCCGCCGCGCCCAGGGTGAGGAGACCCGCCAGGATCCACATGACCACCGATGGGTCGATCGGCAGCCACTCGTCGTTGATGATCCCTGCTGACGCCAGCACCAGCACGATCACGAGCGGGTAGACGAGCACGGCGGCCACGGCGCTGGCGATGCGCAGGCGCGTCGGCAGGACGCCGGGATGCTGCCCGCCCCACGATGCCGCGCCCCACGGGGCGCCGAGTGCCAGCGCGGCCTGGAAGACCACGATCACGCCGAGCAGGACGACCGCCACGATGGCTGCGGCAACGACCACGCGCGCATCGTACCGGGCCGGACGAAACACTCTGCCGCCCTGGTGCGTGTAAGGGCCGATCAGCTCACTCGCTGAGCGAGCAATCGACGCACGTGAGAGCCCAGATGCGCACATCAGCCATTCAGCGGCCGAGCGTCGGGATCCTGATCGCTGCCCTCATCCTGACCCTGACCGCACAGCACGCCACCGCGACCGCGGTTGGCGCACGGACCGACGACCTCAACAAGCCGACCATCTTCGTGCACGGCTACAGCGGTGGCGACTGCGAAGGCGACTGGGGATTCCTGATGGACCACATGCGCGCCAACGGTTGGACCGGCCCGTTCTACGTGCCGAAGTTCCTTGACCGGCGACTCGAAGCTGCAACCCCCGTCCGAATATGGCGATGGGCTGCATGAACTGTTTCGGCAGCCACACCCATTGGTTCGGGCACGCAGGGACGACGCATTCAAACAACACGAGCATTCGCCATCTGTCCTGGCACCTCGCGAACTACATCGCCACGAACTTCACGGCCAAAGGGATTGCAGTCGATGTCGTCGCGCACTCCATGGGCGGTTTGATGATCCGATACGCGCTGACCAAGCAGGGCGTCGACTCCTTCCCGCGGCTGATGGTCGAGGACGTCGTCACGCTCGGCTCGCCGCACAACGGAGCCTCCTTTGCGGCGCTCACCGGGACGACGCAGGGCGCCGAGATGGAGCCGAACTCCTCCCTCATCGCGTGGCTCACGACCTGGGGCATGCATCCGAAGGGAAGCGGCGGAACCGATTGGACGGTGATCGGCTCGCACGGGGATCTGATCGTCCAGGAGGGCAGCGCGACCGCGATGTCCGCACCGCACCGATGGCGCTACACGACGTCGCCGAATTGGATCTTCCATCGCGACTACATGAAGAGCTCGGCTCCCGGCTCAACGCGCCGCTGCGCAGTATCGCTGCGTCTCGTCGCCGGGCTGGTGCGAAACCTCCACGCACTACCCCGTCCAGATGATCCTTGCCGCCACGAGATACGCGACGCACTAGCCTCCCCAGATGTGGTGCAGGCCATCCGCACACCACTACATGTGGTAGGGTGCAGAACCATGGTGGCGCAGCGACCCGCAGGCGTGTGAGGCCTATGGCCGTCCAGCCCACCGAC
>CAWJOA010000007.1:0-472119 GCA_963844415.1 uncultured Chloroflexia bacterium | reverse complement strand
CGGTGAACTCGTTCCGGGTCGTCTTCAACGCGTACTTCGGGGCCGATCTGCCGTCTGCCTCCCGACGAATCCACATCTTCGATCAGCAGTCGAACCTGCACGACCTCCACACGTTCTCGCGTCCGGCCGATAGTGGCGGCGCTGTCAGGCCGTGCCAGCACGGCCCGCTCGGCCAGCGCGATCGGCAGCCCACCCGACGTCGTGATCCCGTCGTGGAAGGCGCGTAGCGCATCGGTCCCGCTGGAGCCGTGCGCCTCGAAGAACCGCTCGCGGATCCGGACGATCTCCAGGCACCCAGTCAGGTACGACGACGCCTGGGTCGGCCAGGCGCAGTAGCGCGTCACCTCCGCCTTGGCGGTCGGCTCAGTGAGAGCGGTGTGCTCCGTCATGAACGCGACCGCCTCGTCCCAGGTCATCTCGCCCATGTGCAGGCTGGTGTCGACGATGATCCGCGCCGCGCGGAAGATCGTGGCCTCGTACTGGTACATCTCGTGGCGCAGGTCGGTGAAGAAGCCCTGTTCGCGCATCATCCGCTCGGCGTACAGCGCCCAGCCCTCGCTGAAGTACGGGGTGCGATACGCGTGACGGAGGCGGCTCGGATTGGCCTTCGACATCACCAGGTGCCAGTGATGACCGGGATAGGCCTCGTGGACCGATGTCGTCGGGATGCCCGGGTAGGCGTTCGACGCCAGCCGCTTCTGGATCTCGTCCTCAGACGCCCCGTCCGGTGGGAAGGGCACGAAGAAGTGGCCGAGCATCCGGTCGCTGAACGGCGGCGGCTGCTGATAGGAGGCGACCGCCAGGACCGGGCGCTGGAACGGCGGTGACGGCACGACCGCGCACTCCTCGCCGGCCGGGAAGCTCACCAGCTGATGCTCGCGGAGGAAGACGCGTGCGCGCTCGGTCCAGTCCTCGTAGCCGCTGCGCATCTCCTCCGGCGTGGTCGGGTGGTCGTCGTTGAGCTCGTCGAGCACCGACTTCCAGTCGTCGGTGCCGCGCAGCTCCCGCGCGCAGCGCGTCAGCTCTCCGGCGAGCTCGTCGTAGGCTGCCTGGCCGCGCTCGCGCAGCTCGCGCGCGTCGAAGCCGAGCAGCTCCTTCTCGCGCAGCAGCGCGCTGTACCGATGCTCCCCGAGCGCCCACTCGCCGGTGGCGCTCGGCCTCATGTCCTCGAGGAAGGCGACGTACGCCTCGTAGGCAGATGCGGTCGCGTCGCCCGCCTCGGCGAGCCGCGCGGCGAGGTCGCGATCCTCGACCTGGGCAGGCAGCAGCTCGCGCACGTACCGGGCCCCGGCTCGCGCCTGGTTCGCGGCACGCTCCAGGAAGATCGCCGGGACCTGCTCCGCGCGCAGGTTGCGCCGGCCGTCCTCCAGGTTGCCGGGGATCAGCTCGAGGCGCGAGATCGCCGCGTCGACGAGCTCCGCCATCGGCCGCAGCCGATGCAGGAAGAGGCTGAAGATGCCCGAGAGGCCGGGGTTCAGGTAGGTGTCCGGCTGGCGCCGCCACATCTCGAAGTCGTCGACGATGCGCCGGCCGTCGAGGATGCTGATCACGAGGTCGCGATCGATCGCCTCGTCGAAGGTCGAGCTCGGCGGGCTCGACCTCGCGGAAGCGAGCCAGCCAGGACGCATCGGTCCGGCGTCGCCGCTCGAAGGCGCCCTCGGAGAGGTCGTCGAGCTGGTCGTCGTACTCGGTCAGGCCGAGCCGGCTGGCGTGGACCGGCGAGTCGGCGAGCTCGGCGTCGAGGAACTCGCCGGAGAGCTCGGCGAAGGACGGCATGCGGAAATCTCCTGCGTCAAGCCCGGGAGCCTCCAGTTTAAACAGATGCGGCCGCGGCCTCACTCCTCCTCGATGGCCAACTCGCTGATACCGCCGCCGATCTCGACCTCATAGCGGTCCGGCGCCCGGTCGTAGCCACGCGATCGAACCCGGAGGGCTTCGCCGGAGGAGTCGCGGCGCTGGCCGTCGAAGGTCAGGCGCGAGACGCCGCCGCCGGCCGCCAGCAGGACGGGAACGCCAGCCGGCCGCGTCAGGCGACCTTGGCTCACGCCGCCGGCAATCGCGACCCGAACGGTCCCACTCGGGCGCGGAAGACGCAGCGTGAAGTGGTTCACGCCGCCGCTGGCCGTGAGACCCAGCACGCCGAGCGCGCGCAGGTCGGCGTCGAGGTCGGTGAGGCCATTCTCGATCTCAACCGCCCACGCCACGGCCGGGTGCAGGGCGGCCGCGACCTCGCGGCTGCGCGTGTCGATCATCCGTCGGCGGTATCGCATCGTCACCGTGCCGTCGTTCGTGCGCACGTCCGGCGGCGGGCCAACGAACGACGCACGGATGAGCTCGGCGCCCGGATCTGCCGGCTGCAGCGCCAACCGGGTGGCTGCCGTCTCGGCGACCATGCGCACCTGCTGGCCGAAGGCCGCGCCGCCGACGCTGAGCCGCGGCGCGCCGGTGTGCAGCACGAGCCGCGCCCGGGCGACGTCACCGATCGGGACCTGGTAGGCATCGTCGAGGAGGCCTCCGTACGTCGTCACGCGCAGGCGGTCAGCCTCGCGGGCGAGCGCATCGGCGAGGGTGGGGAGGTAGGGCTCCCCGGCGGGGGCCGCAGCGGAGGCGGCTTCGACCGCACGCTCGATGATCGGCGCGTACTGCGCCTCGAGCTCGGCAAGCCGCTCCGGGTCGATCCGAACCAGCAGACGGCGGCGATCAGTCGGGTCCGACTCGCGGCGCACGAAGCGGGCGCGCTCGAGGCGGTCGAGCACGCCGGTCACCGCACCGCTCGTCAGGCCGCTGAGCTCGGCGAGACGCGTCGGCGTCATCTCCGGCTCGCTCCCCGCCAGCTCGAGGCAGCGCAGGTCCGTCGGGTTCAGGCCGAGGCTGGCGGCCATGACCTCGTGCATCCCGATCGCCTCGGTGATGAGCCGCCGAAGGGCAGCGGCAGCGGATTCGATGCTTGACAGCGTCATCGGTTGTATCTCATGATGCAGGTATCTTAGCACCTAAGATAATCAGGAGACCAAGGATGTCATCCAATGATACAACCGCGATCGTTGCCGATGGGCTCGAGAAGCGCTACCCCGGCGACGTCACCGCGCTCGACGGGCTGAGCTTCAGCGTCGAGGCCGGCACGATCTTCGGCCTGCTCGGTCCGAACGGCGCCGGCAAGTCGACGACCGTGAAGGTCCTCACCACGCTCTCGCGGCCGGACGCCGGCTCGGCATCGGTCGCCGGGTTCGACGTTCTCGCCGAGCCTGAGCGCGTCCGGCGCGTGATCGGCACCGTCGGCCAGCGGATCGCCGTCGATCCGGAGGCCACCGGGCGCGAGAACCTCGAGCTTGCCGGGCGCATCCACGGCCTCGGCGGTCGTCAGCTGCGGGAGCGCTGCGCCGAGCTGTTGGAGCGCTTCGGGCTGGCCCAGGCCGCGGACCGCATCGCGCGGACGTACTCGGGCGGGATGCAGCGCAAGCTCGACGTGGCGATGGGCCTCGTCCATCGGCCGCGCGTGCTCTTCCTCGACGAGCCGACCACCGGCCTCGACCCTGAGGCGCGCGCCGACCTGTGGGCCGAGATCGAGCGCCTCACCCGCGCCGACGAGCTCACGATCCTGCTCACCACCCACTACCTCGAGGAGGCCGATCGGCTCGTCAGCCGCCTGGCCATCGTCGACCACGGGCGGGTGGTCGCGACCGGCTCGCCCGACGAGCTGAAGGCCGATCTGCGCGGCGACGCCATCGTCGTCGAGCTGGCCGACGGGGCTGTCAACGAGCGGGCCATCAGCGTCCTGACCCGTGTGCCGGGCATCGGCGAGTCGCTCGTCGACGGCAGGTCGCTGCGCGCCCGCGTCGATCGCGGGGCCTCCGCGGTGCCCGCGGTGCTGTCGGCGCTCGAAGGCGCCGGCATCGGCGTCGCATCGGTCACCGTCAGCCGTCCCTCGCTGGACGACGTCTACCTCCGCCACACCGGCCGGGCCTTCCGGCACACCGAGGAGTCCTTCGCATGACCGCCATCGCGCAGTCCTACTTCATGACCCAGCGCCACGCCCGCCAGCTGTTGCGGCAGCCATGGTTCGTGGTCATCACCCTCATCCAGCCGGTGATCTGGCTGCTCCTGTTCGGCTCGCTGTTCCGCAACGTCACCGAGATCCCCGGCTTCGCGACGGCCGGAACGTACCTGGACTACCTCGTGCCGGGCATCATCGTGATGACCGCGCTGATGGCCAGTGGCTGGTCCGGCATGGGCGTGATCGAGGACATCGATCGTGGCCTGCTCGACCGCTTCCTGGCCGGCCCGACCCACCGCAGCTCGCTGATCGTCGGGCGCATTGGCTACGAGGCGATCGCGCTCGTCATCCAGGGACTGATCATGGGTGGCCTGGCCTGGCTGCTGGGTGCCCAGTTCGCGAGCGGTCCGCTCGGGTTCGCGGTGCTGCTCGGCGTCGCTGTGCTGGTGGCCTTCGCGTTCGCGTCCCTGTCCTGCGCCATGGCGCTCACCCTGCGTCAACGCGAGTCGGTGATCGGGGTGAACACGATGCTGACCCTCCCCCTCACCTTCCTGTCCGCCGCCTTCCTGCCGCTGGCGCTGGCGCCCGACTGGATCGAGACGGTCGCGACCTACAACCCGATCAACTGGGCGATCGAGGCCGGCCGCGAGGCCCTGCTGGCGAGTCCGGACTGGTCGTTCGTCCTGCCGCGGGTCGCGGGGCTGGCGATCGTCGCACTCCTGAGCGTCGCGCTCGCCACCCGGGCCTTCCGCGGCTATCAGCGGTCGGCCTAGCCGGCGGGGCGCTCCCGGACCGATGCGGCCAGGCGGCTCGTGTCCTCGTCCAGGAGCGCCGCCGCCGCCTTCGCGATCCGCTCGTACGGGACCGACTCCCACGCCGCCTCCGACGGTGGGCGGACGAAGAGCCGATCGGCCAGCCGGTTGACGATCAGGTGCGCCGCGTACGGATGGGGCTGCTCCGGGTCGTCGGCGGCATCGGCCAGGAAGAAGCGCAGCCGGTCGTCGATCGATTGGTATTCGATGAGCTCGACGAGCTTCGCCCGGTACTCGAACTCGGCCGACGTCAGCTCCCCGAAGGCACGCTCGTCGACGAGGTGCTGCGCCTCGTGGCAAAGCAGGGAGACCTGGAACGCCGGGTTCGTGTCGGGATCGGGGTACTTCTCGGCGACGCAGTAGAGGCCATCCGGCCAGTCGGGGTCGCCGTGCTTGAACCAGCCGCCGGCACCCTGCTCGCCGAACGTCCGCCAGTGAAGCCAGCCGCGGATGACGAAGTCGTGGAGGAAATGGACCGTCATCTCCTGCGCGTCGGCCCGCGGCAGCGTGACGCTGAACCGCCGATCCTCGGTTCGCGACCAGATATAGGCGCCGAGGTACGGCGGCGTCCGCCCGCCGAGGAACCGGTAGCCGCGCTCCTCGAAGCCGGTAGCGAGCCGGCGTTCCGCCTCGGTCGTGTCGGCATCGGCGTCGGCCGTGCGCTCGACGCCGGTCAGCGCAGAGAGATCGGTCGCGAGCGCACCTTCGGCGGCCTCGGGCGCCTCGTCGCGCTCGAAGACCCGGACGAAGTAGCGCAGGTACGCGAGGAGCGCATCACGCAGCCACGGGTCGGCGGCGTCGGAGGCGACGAGCGGCTCGGTGAGCGCTCGCGTGGCTCCGGGCATGCGCGCCAGGTGGGCATGGACCAGCCGGTCCAGATCGTCCGAGGTCACGGGGTTGCCGGCCCGATGATCTCGAGCACCGTCCCGTCGGGCGCGCGGAAGTGGCACCACGCAGCCGTGTCCGAGCGCTCGACATCGGTCAGCATCTCGAGGCCATCGGCCTCCAGCCAGGCGCGGGTGGCGTCGAGATCGTCGACATGCAGGCCGATCACCGGGCCGGTCGTGAAGAAGGCGTGATCCGGATCGGTGTCCGCGTACACGTGGAGCTCCGCGTCCGTTCCGAGCCGGAACCACGTCGCCCCCGGCGTCTCGCGGATCACGACGAGGCCGATGCGGTCGCGAAAGAGGGCGACCATCTCATCGAAGCGATGGGTCCTGAAACCCACGAATCCGACCCCGTCGTTGGTCACCGCGAGGGCGGGAGAAGCCTCCCGAAGCGATCCGGGTCGGCGACGGCCGCGCACTGGATGGCGTTGAGTGCCGCGCCCTTGCGCAGGTTGTCGCTGCTGACCCACAGGGCGAAGCCGCGCTCGCGGCCCGGGATGGCGCGCAGCCTGCCGACGAGGACGGGGTCGCGACCCTCGACGTCGAGCGGCATCGGATGGCGCTCGGATCCGTCGGCGGGCCGGTACTCGAGCCCAGGCGCGGCCCTCAGGGCGGCCTCGATCTCGGCGACCGTCGTTTCGCGCTCGGTCCGCACGTGCAGGGCCACCGAGTGGCCGGTGTGGACGGCGACGCGAACGGTGGTGGCGGCAACGTCGAGATCCGGCATCTCGAGGATCTTGCGCAGCTCGGCGTGGATCTTTCGCTCCTCGCCGGTCCAGCCGGTCTCGTCGAGCACGTCGATCTGCGGCACGACGCTGTCCGCGATCCGCCCGTGGAAGGGGCTCTCGGCCGACTGGTCGCGATGCTCGGTGCCGCGCTCCGCCTCGAACGCGTCGAGGCCCTTGCGTCCCGCGCCGCTCACCGCCTGGTAGGAGGCCAGGTCGACCGAGGCGAGGCCGGCGAGGTCGCGGATCGGGGCGAGGGCGACGACGGCGGCCGCGGTCGTGCAGTTCGGGTTGGCGATGAGGTTGCCGCCGTTCAGCTCGCGGGCGGCGTGCGCGTTCGCCTCGGGGACGACGAGCGGGACGCCATCGGTCAGGCGGAAGGCGCTCGAGTTGTCGACCACCAGGGGGACCGATGATCCCGGCCCGGCCATGATCTCGCGGCTCTGCGCCGCATCGACGGCGACGAACAGCACGTCGAGCTCCGCGGCCATCGCGTCGTCGAGGATGCGCACCGGGACATCGGTGCCGCGGTAGGCGAGGCTGTTCCCATCGGTGTGGCCGAAGGCTCGCAGGCACTCGGGCGGCAGGCCGGCATCGGCCAGGATGTTGCAGAACACGGTGCCCACGACACCCCGGGCACCGGCGACGCCGACGGTCGGCCATCCGTTCATGCTGTGACGATACCCGAAAGGAGAACCGATGCCGGAACGTGATGGGTTCCCGCCCGGCGTGCCCGCCTGGATCGACACGACCCAGCCCGACGTCGACGCCGCGCTCGCGTTCTACGGCGGGCTCTTCGGCTGGCAGTTCGACGAGCGCGCGCCGTCGGCCTCGAGCGACCGATACGTGGTCGCGACCCTCGATGGCAAGACGGTCGCGGCGATTGCCTCGCCCGGCGCCGGCCGCCGGTCGGCGCCGGACTGGACGACGTATGTCGCGGTCGACACCGCCGACGGGGCGGCCGCCACGGTCCGCGAGGCCGGCGGCACGGTGGCCGAGGCCAGCGATCGGTTCGGGCTCGCACGGGTGGCGCTGTGCACCGATCCCGAAGGTGCGGCCTTCGGCCTCTGGGAGCCCGGCGCGATCCGCGGGGCGGGATCGGTCAATGCTCCGGGTACCTGGAACTTCAGCGAGCTGAACACCGACGACGTCGCCGGCGCGACGCGGTTCTACGCCACCGTCTTCGGGTGGGAGGTCGGCGCGGTCGACATGGGCGCGATGAGCGGCACGATGGTCCGTCTCCCCGGCTACGCCGACTTCCTCGAACAGGTCAACCCCGGCACCAAGCAGCGCCACATCGACTTCGGCGCACCACCGGGCTTCACCGAGTGCGTCGCCTGGTTCCTGCCGCTCGCCGAGGCCGCCGCGGCGCACTGGAGCGTCACGTTCAGCATCGCCGATGCAGACGCGGTGGCCGCGAGGGCCCGCGAGCTCGGTGGCACCGTCGAGGTCGAGCCGTTCGACCTGCCGATGGTGCGCAGCACGGTCATTCGGGACCCGGCCGGCGCGCGGTTCACCGCCAACGCTTTCAACCCCGGCTGAACAGGATCGGGCGCTCCCCGTTCACGAGCCGCGCCAGGTCGGCGTAGACCGCGCCGGCCGTGACGATCCCACCGGCGCCGGGGCCTGAGACGCGGACCGTGCTGCCGTCGCCCATCGCGAGCTCGAGCATGCTCTCGACGCCCTCGGTCACCGCGAGCGGGTCCAGCGGGTCGAGGATCCTCGGCCCGACCGTCAGCTCGTCGGGGGTCGCATCGGCCACCAGGCGGAGGATATTGCCGGGCGCCACCGGTTGGCCGACGATGCCCGCGGTCGTCACGTCGGCCTCCGGGCGCCATCGGCCCCACGCCACCGACGCCAGGATGGCCAGCTTCTGCGCCGCGTCGTGGCCGTCGACGTCGAAGCTCGGATCGGCCTCGGCGTAGCCCGCGGCCTGCGCCTCCGACAGGGCGTCGTCGTACGACTCGCCGCGGCCCATGGCCGAGAGGATGTACGTCGTCGTGGCATTCATCACGCCGCGGATGCGGGCGATGCTGCCGGTCGATGCCATGTGCTGGGTCATCTCGATCATCGGCGTGCCGCCGCCGACCGATGCGCTTCCGAGCAGCGCCGCCGACCGCCGATCGGCGAGCTCCGCCAGCTCGTCGCCGTGCGTGGCGAGGAGCGCCTTGTTGGCGGTCACGTAGGGCATGCCACGGTCCAGCGCGGCTCGCGCCCACGCGCGCGGCCCCTCCAGCCCGCCGGCCAGCTCGACCACGACATCGGCCGTCAGCACCTCCTCCGGCGCCACGACCGGGACGCCCTTCGGCAGTCCGGGACGGTCGGGGTTGCGCACGGCGATACAGGCGAGCGTGAGCGGCAGCGGGCCATCGGCGATCAGCTCACCGGCTGCCGATCCCACGGTGCCCCAGCCGATGAGGCCGATGCGGAGGCGATCCATGCAGGTCGAAGTCTACCGGGACGGATTGGATATCACCCAAGTTGGGGGATACCGCTTGGCCCGCGCGGGCGGTACCGTACGCGCCATGGCCGTTGATCGTGGAACACGCGCGCTTTCCGACGCGCAGCTTGCCGAGGTGCTCGAGCTGACGAAGAGCGCCGACAGCGTCGAGCTCAAGCTCACCGTCCCCGATTCCGAGCTCCGGTCGACGGTGCAGGCGCTCGGCATGGACCCGCTTGACGCCCAGATCCGGCAGGTCTTCTTCTTCGACACCCCGGACCTCAAGCTGAATTCGCACGGCCTGGTCGTGCGCGGCCGCCGGGTCCAGGGCCGCGGCGACGACTCGGTCATCAAGCTCCGACCGGTCAAGCCCGCCGACCTTCCCGACGAGTACCGCAAGTCCCCGGCGATGGTGGTCGAGATCGATGCCATGCCCGGCGGCTACGTCTGCTCGGCCACGATGAAGTCCAAGCTCAGCCCCACCGCGGTGAAGGCCGTGCATCTGGGTGAGAAGCCGCTGCGCTCGCTGTTCTCGAAGCAGCAGCGCGCGTTCTATGACGCACATGCCCCGCAGGACGTGGACCTCGACAGCCTGACCCTGCTGGGGCCGCTCACCGTGCTCAAGCTCAGCTTCACGCCGAAGGGCTTTGGCCGCAAGCTCGTCGCCGAGCTGTGGTTCTATCCCGATGCGTCGCGGATCCTCGAGCTCTCGACCAAGGCCCTGCCACGCGAGGCGTTCCAGGTCGCGACCGAGACGAGGCTCTTCCTCAAGAAGGCGGGCGTGGACCTGACCGGCGAGCAGCAGACGAAGACGAAGACGGCGCTCGAGTTCTTCGCCCACCCGGCGACCGATTCCTGACCCGCGCCTATACTCGCCGGCGTGGGAGCCACCGAGACCGTCGACCTCTTCCTCGAGCTGATCAACGACGACCGCCGCGACAAGGCGGCCGAGCTGTTCGCCGAGCACGCCGTGATGGGCATCAGCATCCCCGGGTCCGACGAGCGAACCAACCTGCGCGGCCGTGACAAGGTCGGTGGCTGGTTCGTGCGCGCCGGCGACGGCTTCCGGATGTTCACCAACGACAGCCGGAACATGGGCGCCAGCTACATCGCCGACCTGACGGTCATCCGTCCCGGCGTCCAGCCGCTACACGTCGAGGCGAACTTCCGCGTCGAAAACGGCGAGATCGTCGCGCTCTTCCTCCAGCCGAACTAGTCGTCCCCGCCTCGGCCGTTCCCGCCCCCGCGGCCGTTTCCGCCCTCGCCGCCGCCATCGTCGTTCCTCGCACGCGTCGACGGCCTCCTTCGCGGCGTCGCCCATCGCCTTCCTGTCGAGACCTGACGTCTCCACGGCGAACTCGTCGGCGCGCTCCTGGCCGCACGCCTCCGCGACGCGGTCGATCGCCTCCGACGCCCAGGCCGGCACAGGCGTTGCGGCCGGCGTCGGCGGGGGCGTGGCGGCCGGCGTCGGCGATGGCGTGGCGACCGAGGTGCTTCGCGGATCCTCCCCGATCAGGCCGTTCGGGCCGGCATTGACGATGGCCGCGGCAACCAGCACGCCGATGACCGCCAGCCCGGCGAGCACGAGCAGCGGCCAGCCAACGCCACCCCTCGCGATTGGCCTCGCCGGCGAGGCGGCGGCGGCGGGGCCATGTCCTGTGTCGGCACTGGGAGCGGGTGGCATGGCGATCGGGCGGGTCATCGCGTCGGGGTCGATGGCGGGCGGAGGAGAACCGAGAGCCATCGCCGGCGCTTGGTCGCCCGCGAGCCACGCGCGCAGGGCCTCCGCCAGGGCGCCGGCGTGGAGGGGTCGGTCGGTCGGTTCGAACGCGAGGCAGCCGGCGATGACCGCGGCCAGCGCCGGCTCGACCCCACCGAGATCGGGCGGGCCGGCGCGCTGCGCATCGGCCAGCGCGACGGGCGACGTCGCCGGATACGGCTGGCGGCCGGTGAGCGCCTCGTGGAGCACGACGCCGAGGCCGTAGAGGTCGGTGCGCGGGGTGATCGGTCCGCCGGACAGCTGCTCGGGCGCCATCGCGTGCAGGGTCCCGACGACGGTGCCGGTGAGCGTCAGCCGTTCGGCGGCGGTGGCCAGGCTGTGGGCGATCCCGAAGTCGACGAGCCGCGTGCGCCCGTCGCTCGACAGGAGGACGTTGCCGGGCTTCACGTCGCGATGGATCACGCCCTGCTGGTGCGCGTGGAAGAGGGCCTCGGCGACGTCGGCGGCGACTGCCGCGGCCTCCGGAGCCGGGAGCGGACCGGCTCGGGCGATCCGTGCCGCCAGTGACTCGCCGTCGACGAGCTCCATGACCAGCGCCGGCGACTCGCCCGAGGCGTCGACGTCGTAGATCCCGACGATCACCGGATGCGAGAGGCCGGCGGCGGCGCGCGCCTCGGCGGCGAGCCGCTTGCGCGAGGCATCGTCGGGGACGAGGTGGGGATGGAGCCGCTTGACGGCCACCTCGCGACCGAGCTGCTCGTCGCGCGCGCGCCACACCTCGGCGCTCCCGCCCGCGGCGAGGCGCTCGAGGAGCCGATATCGGTCCAGGATCAGCGGTTCTGCCATGCTCGCCCGCTCGGCGGGCAGGTCATCTCATGCACGTTCCGCGCCGAATCACGGGAACAGGTCGCGCTCCCGCTCCATGACCAGGACCGATGCGCCCGCCTCCGACGGGCGCCAGTCGAACCCTCGCACGAGCACGACGGGTCGCTGCTCGACCTTGCCGCCGGCGAGGTCCGCGGCCGATGCGAGCTCGTCGACGACGGCGATGACCGTGGCCTGCATCACGCGTCCGGCGGCGTCGGGCTCGCCCCGCATGTCGCGCAGCGCCTCGATGCCGGCCGAGCCGATCGCCACGTCCACGATGCCGTTACGCCACGGCCGCCCGAACGAGTCGCTGATGACGATCGCCGGCGCCGCGCCGGTGCGCGTCCGCAGGCCGTCGCGGATGCCATGCGCCGACGCGTCGGGGTCGAGCGGCAGGAGCGAGGCGACGTCGCCACCGCCGACGTTCGAGACGTCGACCCCGGCGTTCGCGCACACGAGACCGTGCCGGGTGCGGCTGATGATCAGCCCGCCCGGCGCCATCCGCACGATCGCGGCCGACTCGCGCAGGACGAGCTCCACCTGGCGCGGGTCCTTGCCCCATCGCTCCGCCCAGTCCACCGCCATCGGCGAGGGCTCGACGCCGCTCAGCTCGACCAGGCGGCCCTCGGCCTTGGAGACGACCTTCTGGGTGACGACGAGGCAGTCGTCATCGGTCAGGCTCAGGTTCGAGGCGGCCAGCGCCGCGGTGATGTGGCCGGCCAGGTCGTCGCCGGGCTCGACCTCGCCGATGCCGTCGAGGGCGATCAGCTCGAGACGAGCCGTCACGCGGCGTCCCCGAGCTCCAGCCAGCGGGCGAGGTCCTCGGGCGTGTCGAGGTCGAAGGCCAGCCCGGCGCGGTTGACCGCGACGAGCGGCACGCCGGCACGCTCGACCTCGGCCACGTGCTTCGCGAAGCTGCCCTCGCCGAAGCAGAACGGGATCACGCCCGGCGGGCGCAGGACGAGGCCGTTCGTGCCGGTGCCGGCGCGGTCTGGCGCGATCGCCACGCCCGCCGCGCCGCTCGACGGCAGTGCGCCGATCAGCGTCTCGACGTCGTCGGCGCGCAGGTTCGGCAGGTCGCCGTGCAGGACGACCATCGTGCCGACGTCCTCGACGACCGCGTCGAAGCGAGCCTGCTCGAGTCCCTCGTTGAGCCCCATCCCGCGCTGGACGATGAGGCGGGAGCCGGACGGCTCGACGATCTCGCGCAGCGGACGCGAGGGCGAGATGACCACGACGTCATCGGTCACCTCGTGGGCGACCTTCAGCACCCGCTGGAGCAGCTGGCTCGCGAGAAACATCCGCTCGTCGGGGCTGAGGGTGCTGGCAAGGCGCGTCTTCGCCGCCTCCAGGCCCCGATGCGGGACGATGATCCGCAGGGACACGCCCGCAGCATATCGCGGCGCGCCACCCAGCGGGGCTCAGCCGCTCGGAAGCAGCGCCGCGGCGAGCGTGCGGCGGTCGTCATCGGTGCGCATCACCGTCGGCAGCACGTCGACCGCCATGCCCAGCGCCTCGATCTGCGGCGCCAATGCCACGTCGGCCTCGTCGATCACGAACCGATCCACCAGCCCCGCATACAGGCGCGCCACGCCGAGCGCGCTTGCCTCGTGGCCCATCGAGGCCAGCATCCGGTCGGCCGGGCCCTTCAGCGCGCGGCCGGCGACGATCGGGCTGACCGCCACCTTCGGCGCCGTCGCCTGCGCGAACGGCTCGCGCACCAGCTCCAGGATCGGACCGATGCTGACGAACGGGATTGGACGGACCGATGACGAGCAGGTCCGCCTCGGCGATGGCGGCGAGGACCGCTTCGGTCGGGCGCGCGTCGGCCAGACCGTCGAGGCGGATCCCGGTCACCGTCGGCTGCTGGCGCCGGCGGACGAAGTAGTCCTGGAAGTCGAGGAGGCCGGCATCGGTCTCGAGTCGGGTGCGCAGCCGGTCGTCGGTGGCGGGCAGGAGCGTCGTGGTCAGCCCCAGGGCCGCCGCCATGGCGGCGGTCGCATCGGTCAGGCTGGCGCCCTCGCGGATGAGGCGCGTGCGGTGGGCGTGCGTGGCGAGGTCGGCGTCACCGACGGTGAACCACGTCTCCTCGCCGAGCCGCGCGAACATCTCGTGCGCGCTGAGCGTGTCGCCCTTGATCCCCCACCCCCGATCGGCGTCGATCAGGCCGGACAGCGTGTAGAGCAGCGTGTCGAGGTCGGGGCTGACGTGGAGACCGTGGATCTCGGTGTCGTCGCCGACGTTGGCGATGACGTTGAGCTCAACCTTCGGACCGATGAGCGCGAAGCCGTGCGCCAGCTTCGTCCCGCCCGTGCCGCCGGCGAGGAGGGAGACCTTCATCGGTGCAGGGTAGCCCGCTACGACTCGAAATCAGGACCGCTTCCGGGCCAGGTTGCGACTCCGACACCTGTAGCGCTCTCGATCCATCGAGGATCGAGGACGTCGTCATCCCCACGCGTCGATCAAGCGAGGCTTCACGTCGGTCATCAGCCGCTCCATCGTCTCCGCGTCGTGCGGTGCAGGGAACCCGACGATGAAATGCCGGAACCCGATCTCGCCGAAGGGACGCAGGTGCTCGACGACGTCGTCGACCGTGCCGACAGGCTGATTCCTCCACGGATCCGCGTTGCGGTGGCGAGCCCACATGTCGGCGTAGGCTCGCTGCGCGGCCTCGCGAGAGTCGCGGATGATGATCGTGCCGGTGCCGACAGTGCGCTCGATTTCCGATTCGTCGCGGCCGACTTCTTCGCAATGCCGGCGCAGGATCTCGTCCTTGCGCTTCACGTTGGCGATGCCGCCACCGAGATTGCAGGCATCCGCGTACTTCGCCACCGTGCGCAGCGTGCGGCGCTCGCCGCCACCCCCGACCAGGATCGGCAGATGCGCCTGGACCGGCGGAGGAAGGTTCAGGGCTTCCTTTGCGCGGTAGAACTTCGAGCCGGATGGCCGCTCGCCGTGAAGCATGCCGCGCATGATCTGAACCGCCTCGTCCAGCCACCGCAGCCGCTCGCCGGGCGAGCCGCCAAACTCCAGGCCCAGGCCCTCATGCTCGGTCTCGAACCACGCGCCACCGATGCCGAGCACGGCGCGGCCGTTGCTGATGTGATCGAGCGTCGTGATCATCTTCGCCACGACGGCAGGGTTGCGGAATGTGTTGGCGCCGACCATCAGGCCCGACGGTCGCGCGCTCGGTGGCCTCGGCCCAGGCGGCAAGGGTCAGGTACCCCTCGAAGATCGGTCCTTCGTGGTCGCCCTGGATCGGATAGAGGTGGTCCCAGGTCCAGATGGAGTCGAACCCAAGCCGATCGGCCCGAATGCCCGCCTCGCGCAGGTCGGCCCACGTCGTGTACTGGTTCCAGCAGTTCGCGCCGATCTTCACCTCAGTCATGGCGGATCACCTTCTCGACGCGCATGCGGATGATCACGCGCTCCTGCCCCGCGTAGCGCTCAGGCTCGCCCCGGTAGCGCCGGGCAAGGTGCTGGATGTGCGCCAGGGCGGGCTCGAACGTCGCGTCGAGCTCGACGGTCCCACGCATCGCGACCCATTTCAGTCCTTCCTCGAACAGGAGGCTGACGCGCGGGTCCGCCTGGAGCTGTCGGTACTTCAAACGGCGGACCATCGTGTTCATGAGGATCGTGTCGGGACGCTCGGGATCGAGCTCGAACCACATGACCGATTGGCTCGGTGCGCCGTCGCTGCTCGCGACGGCAAGGACCGGATAGCGCAGCTCGGCGACGAGCCAGTCGCGGAGGTCATCGGTCAGGACCGTTCCCACGGTCAGGGCGGGATCGCTCAACGGGTTCCTCGCAGCATCGGCAGTGCGAGCCTACCGTAGACTCGACGCCGATGGTGCACGCCGAGCTGCTCTCGATCGGCAGCGAGCTGCTGCTCGGCGAGACGGTCGATACGAACGCCGCCTTCCTGGGGCGGGAGCTTGCCGGCCTCGGCTTCCCGCTGCGCCACGCCCGGATGCTCGGCGACGATCGAGCGGCCATCCGGGACGCCTTCGTCGAGGCGCGTGCCCGCTCGCAGGTCGTCCTCGCCACCGGCGGGCTGGGGCCAACCCACGACGACCTCACCCGCGAAGGCCTGGCCGATGCGCTCGGCGAGGAGCTCGTCGAGGACGCCGGGCTCATCGCGACGCTCGAGGATCGGTTCCGCGCCATCGGGCCGATGCCGGCCGCCAATCGCCGGCAGGCACAGCTGATCCCGTCCGCCGAGACGGTGCCCAACCCGATCGGATCCGCGCCGGGCTGGTGGGTCGAGCGAGACGGCTCGGTCATCGCCCTCATGCCGGGCGTGCCGTCCGAGATGAGACGGATGTGGACCGATGAGCTGCGGCCGCGCCTGGCTCGGCGCTACGACCTGCCGCCGCTGGCGATTCGCACGGTCAAGGCGTTCGGCATCGGCGAGTCGGCGCTGGCCGAGCGGCTGGGCGCGCTCCTCGACACGCCGCCGGACGGTGTCGAGGCCGGCATCTACGCGCGCGACGACGGCATCCACGTGCGCTTCTCGACGACCGGTGATGCCGGGCAGCTCGATCCGCTTGTGGCCGCCGCCAGCGACGCGCTCGGCGAGCTCGCCTACGGCGTCGACGAGGGCGACCTCGCGACGGCCGCCCTGGCACGGCTCGGCGCGCTCGGCGTGGCGACACTTGCCAGCTGGGAGGCCGATACCGCGGGCGCGCTCCTCGCCATCCTCGCCGCCGCTCCCGCGCGCGACGGGTCCGCGAGCTACGTCGGCGGCATCCTCGACACCGGTGGCGCGTCCGGACCGCCGGTCGGTGACGCCGTGCTCCAGCTGTCGCTGCTGCCGCAGGACGTTCACGGCCGCAGCCGGGTACGGGCCGCGATCAGCGGCGCGGTCTCGATGCCGACCACCGAGCTGCGCATCCACGGCTCGGGGCCGCAGCGGCTTCGGCGCGCCGCCTTCGCGGCGCTCGACGCGGTTCGGCGGCTCTAGCTCCAGCGACCGATGAGGCGCACCGCCTGCGGTCGCAGTCCGAACCGCCACGCGGCGTTCGTCCCGATGAGGTCGCCGTCAACCTGGACCGGGATCGGGCTGCCGTCCATCGCCGTGACAGTGACCTCCGTGGCGTCGATGCGCCGTGCATGGGGCCGCACGCCGAACGCCCAGCGTCCCGCCTCGAGCGCGAGGCGCGGCGCCGGGCCGGGGTAGACGCGCAGGGAGAGCCGGCCGGCATCGGGTCGCGCGCCGGGGTTGACCTTCAGCCCGCGGCCGTAGAACGGCGTGGTGCCGATGACGAGCAGCTCGATCGGGCCGCGGTGCACGACCCACCCGTCGGCGCGCACCTCGACTCGCTGCCGGCGCCAGAGGTCCGGGACGGATCGCGCCACCGCTGCCGCCCAGCCCGGCAGGCGCTTCGCGCCGGCCTCCGCGTATCGACCGGCGACGAGCGCGTCCCAGCCCGCGCCGGCAAACAGCGCAAGCCGGCCATCGACCTCGACGAAGTCGATCGGCCGCTCCTCGCCGCGCGCGAGCACCTCGACCTGGCCCTGCGGGTCGTCGGGGAGGCGCAGGAAGTGGCGGGAGGCGTTGCCGAAGCCCGCCGGCAGGTAGCCGAGCCGAACGTTCGGAAACGCGGTCGCGACGTTGTAGGCGGCCGCGAGCGACCCGTCCCCGCCGACGATCACCGCCGTCTCGTAGTCGCCGAAGCGCTCTGCGAGCCACGCGGTCAGCACATCGGCGTCGCGCGTGTCGGTGACATGGAGGTCGGCACCGAGGGAGTCCCGAGCGAGCTCGACCGTGCCCTTGACGCGATCGGTGCGCGCGCTTCCTGCCCCCTCGTTGAAGAAGATGGCGATCGGCGCGCGCGTATTCGTCAGGGGAGCTCCGAAATCAGCTGCTCGACCGAGGCCGCATCCTGTCCGGCCACCGTGAACGCCACGTCGTCGACCACGTAGAAGTAGACGAAGCCATCCTGTCCCTCGCCCGAGAAGCTCAGGACGGTCTTGCCACCGATCTCGGTGGTCTCGGCATCGAACTCGCCGGGGGTCCCCGCGCCAGACATGAGCTGCGCCAGCGTTTGCAGTTGGACCTCGCTCACGCCCGGGAGGCGGAAGGCGTTGAGGACGACCGCGTTCGCATCGTCGCCGAAGGTCACGAACGCGAACTCGGCGTCACCGGCGTCGAGACCCTGCGCCTGGAGCGCCCCGGAGAGGATCTGGTCCATCCCGGGGATCGTGGTGGCCGCGACACCGTTCAGGTCGTCGGGGATCATGTCGTCCAGCGAGCCCGTGCTCCCGTCGTCGCCGTCGTCGTCGTCCGTCGCCTCGGGCTCGTCGGTGTCGTCGGGCGCATCGGTGGCGGGCGCCGGGGTCGACTCCGGGGTGAGGGTGGCATCGGCGTCGTCGGGCGTCTGCGTCCCGCATGCGGCCACGAAGATGGCCAGCAGCGCGACGAGGATGAGGAGTCGGTTCACGGGGACCTCCGGATGGGCAGATTGCTCGGAGCGAGCAGTCTAGCGGCCGGGCCGCAATCGGCCACGAACGGCCATCCGTTCGAGCTGTCCGCGTTGCGCCCGGTGACACCAATCCGAACGAAGCCAGGCTCAACGTCCTCCGTTGCACCAGACGCGACCTACGCCGAAGGAGCGTCGGCTCGTTCGGACTTGGTTGCAGCCGATGCAACTGGCAGCGCGCTGGAGCCAGCCAGTCGCGGGCTGATCTAGGTCCGGGCCAAGAGGCCGCCAGTCGGGGCGCGCTTCAGGAACCGGCCGTCGCCCGCCGCTCCGAGCCACTCGTCGCCGTTGACGATGACCTTGCCACGGCTCAACACGATGTCCGCGCGGCCGGTGACCTCCCAGCCCTCGTAGGTCGAGTAGTCGACGTCCATGTGGTGCGTCTTCGCGCTGATCGTGTGCCTGGCGGCCGGGTCGTAGACGACGAGGTCCGCATCCGCCCCGGCGGCGACGACGCCCTTGCGGCCCTCCAGCCCGAACATCCGCGCCGGCGCGGCGCTGATGACATCGACCCACCGGTTCGGCGTGAGGTGCCCGCCGACGACGCCGCCGGAATGCAGGAGGTTCACGCGATCCTCGACGCCGGGTAGGCCGTTCGGCACCTTGCGGAAGTCGCCCTTGCCGAGGTCCTTCTGGCCATGGAAGTCGAACGGGCAATGATCGGTCGAGACGACCTGGAGGTCGTCCTTGGCGAGGCCCTTCCACAGCTCCGGCGCGTGGTCGCCCGGACGCAGCGGCGGCGAGCATACGAACTTCGCGCCCTCGAAGCCGTTGCCCATGTCCTCGAGCGTGAGGAAGAGGTACTGCGGGCACGTCTCGGCGTACGCCGGCAGGCCCTCGTCGCGCGCGCGGCGCACCTCGTCGAGCGCCTCGCGAGCCGAGAGGTGGACGATGTAGACCGGGACGCCCGCGACCTGCGCCAGGCGGATGACGCGGTTCGTTGCCTCGCCCTCCATGACCGGCGAGCGGGAGACGCCGTGGTAGTAGGGATCGGTGTTGCCGGCCTCGGCGTTCTGGGCGGCGACGATGTCGATCGCCAGCCCGTTCTCGGCGTGCATGAGGATGAGGCCGCCGTTCTTCGCGGTCTGCTGCATGGCGCGGAAGATCGCGCCGTCGTCGCTGAAGAAGACGCCGGGGTAGGCGGTGAACAGCTTGAAGTCGGTCACGCCCTCGTCGACGAGGGTGTCCATCTCGGCGAGGGTCGCATCGGTGACGTCGCTCATGATCATGTGGAAGCCGTAGTCGATCGTCGCCTTGCCCTCGGCCTTGGCGTGCCAGGCGTCGAGGCCTTCGCGCAGCGCCTGGCCCTTGCCCTGGACGGCGAAGTCGATGATCGTCGTCGTGCCGCCGAAGGCCGCCGCGCGGGTCCCGGTCTCGAACGTGTCCTTGGCGAACGTCCCGCCGAACGGCAGCTCCATGTGGGTGTGCACGTCGATCGCGCCGGGGATCACCCACTTGCCGGCCGCGTCGATCGTCCGGTCGGCGGTGAGGTCGAGCTCCTGGCCGATGAGCGCGACCTTCTCTCCGTCGACGAGCACGTCGGCGGGGGTCGTGGCATCGGCGTTGACGATCGTCCCGCCCTTGATCAGGGTGCGCATCGGTTCCTCCGTCGTCGGCTCACCAGAAGCGCATCCTAGCGGCCGCGCCGTCCGACGTGCACGCTGGGACAATCGACGTCACGAAACTTCGCGGATTGAACGAATCGGGAGGGTCGGGTCGCCATTGGAGGAAAGGGACGCGGAACCGCGTGCCAACGACATGGAGGCCGCAATGCGCCGAAGATCCATCCCGATCGTGTCGCCGATGACAGACGCACGGAGCAGACGTCAATGGAAGGCCAGTCATCTCCTCGCCGCCCTGGTCGCGGCGGTCTTGGCGGTTGGCTTCACGACCTCGGTTGCTCTGGCTGCACCTCTCGACAAGGTCCACTTCCAGGATGTGACGAGCGAGGTCGTTGAGGACTTCTGCGGTGACCTGACCGTGCGCATCGACGAGGATATCCGCGGGGCGTTCCTGTTCAACCCGCACGGGCCTGATGGGCTGGCCTATGCGTCGGAGAGGGTGAGTGGCATCCAGGTGATCACGAACCTTGCAAACGACAAGACCTTCACCCAGACCTTCAGTGTCCTGACAAAGGATCTCAAGGTGACCGACAACGGAGACGGCACGCTGACCATCCTTGTCATGGCCACCGGCAGCTCCAAGGTTTATGGGCCGGACGCCAAGCTCCTGTTCAATGACCCTGGACAGATCAGGTTCGAGGTCCTGATCGATCACGGCGGGACTCCGACCGACTCGTCGGATGACGAGTTCCTGGAGTTCTTGGGCCAAGTCAAGGGCAGCACCGGGCGCAACGACCTTCAGGATCGGGACTTCTGCGCGGACATCCACGAGTTCATCGGGTCGTAGAACTGGACTGATCTGTGCAGCGCGAGCTGGTCGATCTGGCGATTCGAGGGGACCGCGACGCATTCACCGCGCTCGTCTCGGCTTCGATCGACCGGCTCTTTGCGGCAGCGACCCTCATCCTGCGCGACCGGCCAACCGCGGAGGATGCCGTGCAGGAGGCCCTCACGCGGATGTGGCGTGACCTCCCCCGCCTGCGAGACGCGAATCGGTTCGACGCGTGGCTGCATCGCATTCTCATGCGGGCGTGCTATGACCAGGCACGAGCGCGGAAGCGGCGGCGTGCGGAGTTCACGCTCCTCCCGCCCAACGAGCCCTCGGTGAACGACGAGTCGGGCGCCGTCGCCGATCGAGACGTTCTGGGCCGCGGATTTCGGCGGCTGTCCGTCGAGCACCGGGCAGCTCTGGTGCTCCGCCACTACTCCGGGCTCACGGTCCCCGACATGGCAACGGCGATGTCCGTGCCGCTGGGCACAGCCAAGTCCCGACTGCACCACGCCGAGCGCGCGCTGCGAGCGGCCCTCGAGGCCGATGCCCGGATGGCCGATGACGCAAGGGACTCGAGCGCATGAACGAGCACGAGTTCCACGATCTGCTTCGCGGCTGGTTCCGGGAGGAAGCACCTCGCGAGGCGCCCGACTGGATGGTCCAGCAGGTCCTGGATCGTACCGAGGGCGCGGATCGACGAGCTTCGACCCACATCTGGCTCCCGCCCAGGCAGCTCGTGATGGCGCTGCTGGTGCTTGCGCTGCTATTCATCGGCGGACTGGCAGCGCTCTCCGGCATCCTGTTACGACCCACCCCGCCCGACCCCACGCCTCGCGCCGACGTCCTGGGTACCATCCCGTCCGGGGTCGGGAGCATCGCGGTCGCTCATGGCCCAGGTGGGATCTGGGTGGCCAGCTCCTCGCTGCCGGGTGCCATCCTCCTCGACCCGGAGACAGGCGACACGCTTGCAGAGGTGCAGACGTTCGAGGCACCGCCCGCGAGCGTGAGCCGCCACCCCCTCGCGGCCGATGTGATCTCCGCATTCGACTCGATCTGGACCGTCGACGATGAATTCAACACCGTCACGCGCATCGACCCAGAGGCCGCGCGCCGGGTCACGACGATTGAGGTAGGGCCGTCTCCGCGTGCCGCAGCGCCCGCCGCGGGTGCCGTGTGGGTGCTCTCGCCGCTGGATGGCGTTGTCACCCGCATCGACCCCGAAACTGGGGGCGCGACCCAGACGAACCTCCCGCGCACAGCGCCAACCGGCGATGGCCGGATCGCCGGCAACGAGGACGCCGTCTGGGTGGCCATCGGTGATGAGCTGATGAGGCTCGATCCACGGACGGCACAGGTCGTGAGCACGGTGTCGATCGGCGCAGACGTGAGCGCCCTCGCCGTTGGCGAGGCTGTGTGGGCCGCGAGTGCGCTCGGCCTGACCCGCGTCGATCCTGCCACGGGCCAGGTGGTGGCCACCATCGGTGTCGGCGACTCGCCCAGCGCGATCGCGCTTGCCGGGGATCTGGTGTGGGTTGCCGACTCGCGCGACGCGATACTCCGAGCGGTCGATCCTGAGACCGGCACCGTGGTCGAAACGCTCGCGGTCGGAACCGGTACCACGGACATCTCGGTGTCGGGGTCGTCCATGGCCGTACTCAACCAGGTGGATCGAACGCTGACGCTGATTCGCCTAGCCGACTGACTGCCCCGGGGGACGAGGTGCCCGTCGTCCGATCGCTTCGTGGTGGCGTACCATCTGATCGATGTCACCGACCGGCTCCATTTCACTGGCGACGACGAGGCCGATCGGCTCCTGGTGAGCGAGCCGATGGCGCTGCTCATCGGCTTCGCGCTCGACCAGCAGGTGCCGGTGCAGTGGGCCTTCTCGGCGCCGAAGGTGCTGCTCGAGCGGCTCGGCACGCTCGACGCGAACGCCCTCGCGGCGATGGACGTGAGCGCTGTCGAGGCGGCGGCGAAGGGACCGCCGGCGGTGCATCGCTTCCCCGCCGCCATGGGTCGGCGGGTCCACGAGCTGGCCACCTACGTCGCGAAGACCTACGACGGCGACGCCGGCCGGATCTGGACCGATGCGTCCGACGGGCGCGACCTGCAGCGGCGCATCGCCGCCCTCCCCGGCTTCGGCGACATGAAGGTCGCCTCGCTGACCGCGGTGCTGATCAAGCAGCTCGGCGTCCGGCCACCCGGCTGGGAGGAGGCGCTGCCGGCGCACCCGACGCTCGGCGACGTCGACTCCCCCGAGGCCCTGGCCGACTACCAGGCCAAGAAGCGCGCCCACAAGGCCGCCATGCGCGAGGCGGCTGCCTCCGAGGGCTGAACGCCGATTCAGGACGATCGTGCGGGTGCTCGTGCTCGTGCATCCAGGGCGTGAAGGTGATCCCGACGAGCAGGCCCTCGGGTGACAGCAGCCGCGACGTCGTCTGGCCCCAGGGTTCCTCGTGCGCCTCGCGCAGCAGGCGGTGACCGCCGGCCTGCAGCTCCGCGACGGCCGCACCGACGGCATCGGCCGACTCGACGTCCAGCTCGATCCACGCCTGCGGCGCCGGAACGTCGGCCGGCCACTCGGCGGTCCCGAAGGTCGCTTCGGCGGCCTGGGTGAGCGGCCACATCGCGAAGGCCTTCACCCCGTCCAGGTCGTCGTTGGTGAAGTAGCCCGGCGCCGCTTCCTCGAAGGCGATGCCGAGGCCGTCATGCCAGAAGGCATGGGCCGCATCGGCCTCGCGGGTGATCGGTCCGAATCCGGCGACGAACGAGATCTTCATGCGGATGCCTCCTTCGGGAGCGAGCGGAGGACGCAGAACTCGTTGCCCTCGACGTCCGCCATGACCACCCAGGCCACCTCCCCCTGGCCGATGTCGACGTGGCGCGCGCCGAGCGCCTGGAGCCTGGCGACCTCCGAGGCCTGGTCGACCGGCGCCAGGTCGAAATGCCATCGGTTCTTGACGACCTTGTCGTCGTCGTTCTCCTGGAAGTACACGGGGAAGACGCCGGGCTGCGGCTCGGTGAAGGGCGCGATCATGACGCCCTCGTCCGACTCGTCGACGACATGCCACCCGAGCGCGGCGGTCCAGAACTCGGCCAGCGCCTTCGGGTCGCGACAGTCGACGGTCAGGTTGTTGATGACGACGCTCATGGACCGATGATCCCACCATCCGCCATCGACCGCAGGAATTGTCTGTACGGTGAGACCGATGAACGACCGGTTGCTCGGCGCGATCCGCATCGGCTTCGGCCTGCTGGTGCTGGCGGCGATCGGCTACCAGGCCTGGACGCTCATCGAGGCCGGCGTCTTCGACCCGACCCGGTTCTTCCTCTTCTTCACGATCCTCTCGAACCTGTTCGCCGCCGGCGTCTTCCTCGAGGGTGGCCGCCGACAGCTGGTGGGTGCGGAGCCCCTCCCCGATCTCTGGCGCGGGGCGGCCGTCGTGTACATGACCGTCACGTTCGTCGTCTTCGCCGTCCTGCTGCGCGGGCTCCAGGAGGAGCTCCAGACGAACATCGTGTGGGTCGACAGCGTCCTGCACCGGGTCATGCCCGTCGCCGTCATGGCCGATTGGCTGATCGAGCCGCCGCACGGCGCGCTGACCTTCGGGCGCGCGCTCGTCCCGTGGCTGGCACCGCCGCTGCTCTGGACTGCCTTCACGCTCGTCCGCGGCGCGATCGACAGCTGGTACCCGTACCCGTTCCTGGACCCGGCCAACGGTGGCTACGGTACGGTCGCGCTCTACGCGGTCGGCATCGCTGCGCTGCCGATCGCGGTCATCTGGCTCGTGTCGACGACCGGTCCCGCGCTCCGCGCCCGACGCAGAGACTGACCCCCACCGTAGCCTCGGCGTGGCCTGCCGATTGCGGGGCTCGAGGACGTGGCACTCCTGCGAATGGACAACGTCCTCATCGTCGTCGACGACCTCGAGGCTGCGATCGCGTTCTTTGCTGCGCTTGGGATGGAGCTCGAGGGCCGGACGACCGTCGGGGGACCGTCGGTCGACCGCCTCGTCGGGCTCGACGGCGTCAGAAGCGACATCGTCACGATGCGGACGCCCGACGGCCACGGGCGGGTCGAGCTGGACAAGTTTCATACGCCACCGGCGGTCAGGGCCGAGCCAGACGACGCGCCGGTGAACGCGCTGGGCATCCGCCGCATCATGTTCGCCGTCGACGATCTCGATGAGGTTCTCGGTCGCCTGCAGACCCACGGCGCGGAGCTCGTCGGCGAAGTGACGCAGTACGAGGACAGCTATCGGCTCTGCTACGTTCGCGCCCCAGAGGGTTTCATCGTCGCGCTGGCCGAGCAGCTCAGCTAGGGCGCCGCGTCGGCTTCGACCGCTCGCTTCAGCGTCGCCAGATCCTTCTCGGCGCGAGCGCGCAGCTGTGACGCGACCAGTGGGGAGAGCAGGCGCGTGAGGCCTCGCAGGCGCATGTCGGACCGATACGTCAGCTCGGTCGCGCCGTCGCGGGCATCGAGGTCGTAGCTGTCGTCCTGGTCGTGGCTGGACGAGGTGATGCGGACGGCCAGCCGCTCGCCGAGGCGCAGCTCGACGATCTCCGTCTCCACCTCGATGCGACGTCCCTCTGCCTCGATGATGTCGCGCGAGCGTGAGCCGACACGAACCTCGCCCGAGCCGATCGGCTCGGACCCGACGAAGCCGCTGATCCAGCGACTCAGCCGATCGGGATCGACCAGCCACGGGAAGACGGTCGCGGGCGGAGCGTCGATCTCGACGCGTGACTCGATGCGGGGCATGGACTCTCCTCAGGTACGTTCGAGGACCGGGATCGCGATCTCGGTCTGGTTCATGCGGCCGAGCGGATCGATCCGCGTGGTGTGATAGAGCTCGATGGACGGCACGCCGACGATCTCGATCCGCGGGGCCATGGCCCGCAGCCGCGCGACGATCGACTCGTACGCCGCAGGGATCGACGCGTACGGGCCGATGTGCGTGGTGATCGCGCACGTGCCGCCGTCGATCTCCTCGAACCCGATGCCGGACTCATGGGCGGTGACGCGTGGCTGGCGGTGGACGACGAGGCCCGCGTCGAACCGGAGCCGGCTCGGATCCGTGATCCCCGGAGGGTCGTGGGCGATGCCCACGAGGTGTCCGTCCGTTCCCGCGTCGAGCCGAACGGCTGCCGCCGGCAGCTCGTCCCAGAGGCTGACGGGCACGGCTTCGTAAGGACCGACGTGTCGCACGAAGAGGAGCCGGAGCGGACGGAGCCGACGGACCCGCGTCTCGGAGAGGTGACCGATGGCCAGCTCCTCCTCCAGCCCATCCTGCGCGCGAGGGCGCTGCGGGCCGGACGCGCGGCGCATGCCCGCTTCGGCACGCCAACGACTCGGTGTCCGGCCGAATCGCCGGACGAAGGCCCGCGTGAAGGTCTCGTGGCTGGCGTAGCCGCAGTCGAGCGCGATCTGGAGGACGGTTGCATCGCGGGTGACAAGCAGCATCGCCGCGCGCTCGAGGCGGAGCCGTTCCACGTGCCGGCGCGGCGATTCCCCGGTGGCCGTCTCGAATCTTCGTGCGAAGTGGCTCGGGGATCGGTCGACGGTCGCGGCCAGGTCGGCGACGCTGAGCCTGGCGTCGAGGTTCGTCTGGACATGGACGAGCGCCGGAAGGAGCCATCCAATCGAAGCCGCGTGCATCGCCGCACCTTCGCATCGCGCGGCAGGACTGTCTTGACGTTTTCTGCTGTCCGCTGAGGGACCGCAGTCAGATCGGGGCGGTCGCGAATTCGCCGACGATCTCGCGGCCGTAGGCGTCGAGCTGCTCCTCTTCCTCGCCGTTCATCAGGTAGATGTTGAACTGCGTGACGCCGGCGTCGCGGAGCTGCTCGAGGCGCTCGCGGTGGGCGGAGACGGGGCCGACGATCGCGAACTCGTCGGTGATCTGGTCCGACACGAAGGCCGCGTTGTCGCTGCCGACCTCGGCGTGGTGCAGGTAGTCGTAGCCCTCGCGCTTCTCGACGTAGCGCCACAGCTCCTCGGGCAGCTCGTCCTTCGGGTACTTGTTGATGAGGTCGAGGACGTGATTGCTGACGAGTGCCGGGAACCATCGGACCTTGTCGCGGGCAGCGGCGACGTCGTCGCTGACGTACGCCGGCGCGGCGGCCATCACTTCGATCGAGTCGGGGTCGCGGCCGGCCTCGATCGCGGCCGCGCGGACGAAGCCGAGGCACCAGCGGATGACGTCGGGATCGGCGAGCTGGAGGATGATCCCGTCCGCGACGCGGCCGGCGGCCGCGAGCGCCATCGGTCCATAGCCGGCCACCCAGATCGGCACCGGACCGTTGGTCGCCCACGGCATCTGGATATCGGTCCCGTCGAGGGTGATCTTCTCGCCCGCCGTCAGCGAGCGGACGATCCGGCAGCACTCCTCCATGTACGCCACCGTCGTCGGCTTCTTGCCCATGACCCTTCTGGCGGAGTCGCCGCGGCCGATGCCGAGATCCATGCGCCCGCCGGTGACCTCGTTGAGCGTCGCGAGGACCGAGGCCGTCACCGTGATGTCGCGCGTCGCCGGGTTCGTGACGCAGGTGCCAAGGCGCAGGCGCTCCGTCGCATCACCCATGAGGGTGAGCAGCGGGTACGGGTCGCGCCACAGGACGTGCGAGTCGAACATCCAGCCGTAGCCGAAGCCATTGGCCTCTGCGCGCTTCGCGAGCTCGACGCTGCGGCTGTAGTGGTGATCCGGCTTGAGCGTGACCCCGAACTTCATGCGTACCTCAGATGGGATTCCGATCAGATTCATGTGAGCGCCGCACGATCTGCGAAGGAGCTCGCCAATTCCCATCACCTGCCGCTCTCAACCTGCAGGACGGTGCGAATCGGGCCCAATCGGCGAGTTAGTGCGGCGGTGGCCTGCAAATGACGGAACCGTCGCTCACGGCCGGACGAGGTCTTCGTAGGCGTCCGGCCGGCGATCGCGGAAGAACTGCCAGGTCTGGCGGACCTCCTCGATCTGGTCGAGGTCCATGTCGCGGACGAGCAGCTCTTCATCGTGGGCGGAACCGACGTCACCGATGAACTGGCCGCGCGGATCGACGAAGTAGGACTGCCCGTAGAAGTCGTCGTCGCCGAGCGGCTCGATGCCGACCCGGTTGATCGTGCCGACGAAGTAGCCGTTGGCCAGCGCGTGGCTGACCTGCTCGACGCGCCACAGGTACTCACTCAGGCCGCGTGACGTGGCCGACGGGATGAAGACCATCTCGGCGCCGTTCAGGCCAAGCGCCCGCGCGCCCTCTGGGAAGTGGCGGTCGTAGCAGATGTAGACGCCGACCTTGCCGACCGCGGTGTCGAAGACCGGGTAGCCGGTGTTGCCCGGGCGGAAGTAGTACTTCTCCCAGAAGCCCTTGACATGCGGGATGTGGGTCTTGCGGTACTTGCCGAGGTACGTGCCGTCGGCGTCGATCACGGCGGCGGTGTTGTAGTAGATGCCGGTGGTCTGCTCGTCCTCTTCGTACATCGGCACGATGAGGACCATCCCGGTCTCCTTCGCCAGCGCCTGCATACGCTCGGTCGTCGGGCCGTTCGGGATGTGCTCGGTGTAGCTGAAGTACTCCGGGTCCTGGACCTGGCAGAAGTAGGGACCGTAGAACAGCTCCTGGAAGCACATGACCTTCGCGCCGGCGGCCGCGGCCTCGCGCGCGTACTTCTCGTGCTTGGTGATCATCGACTCCTTGTCGCCGGTCCACTCCGCCTGGAGCAGCGCGGCACGGACGATTCGCGCCATGAAGTTTCGATCCTCCGGTGAACCTGATCGGCAGGACGTGACGTCAGAAGGAAGGCCCGATACTACACCCGCACCGATGCCGATCCGAGGGCCGCGATCCGGGAATCCGGCTAGGCTTCGCCGCACCCCATGAATGCCTTCGACCTCCTCGTGCTCATCCTGCTGGGCCTCGGCCTGATCGCCGGCGCTCGAGCCGGGACGTTCGGACCGATCCTCGGCCTGCTCGGCGCGATCGGCGGGTTCGCCCTGGCGCTCGTCGTCGCGTCGTTCATGCAGGAGTCGCTGCTGGCGATCGAGCAGCCGACGCGGGCGCTCGTCACGTTCATCGGTCTCGCCGCCTTCGTGCTGACCGGTGAGGCACTGGGTGCCGGCGTCGGCGCGACGATGAGCCGAGAGCCTCCGATTCAGCGCCCTGCGGCCGATCGACATGGCCGGCGGGGCGCTGGTCGGCGCCGCCCATGTCGTGCTGCTGGTCTGGCTGATCGGCGGGCTGATGACGATGGGCATCGCCCCGATCCTCGGTCCCGCGGCGCGCGACTCGGTCGCCCTGCGCGAGACGAGCGAGCGGCTTCCGGCGCCCGACGCCGTGGCGGGGCGGATCATGGAGCTCCTCGCGACGACCGAGCTGCCCGGCCTCTTCGCCGGCCTCGAGCCGACGCCGGCCGCGCCGGTTGACCTGCCCACTGACCCCGCCGTCCGCGCCCTCGCCGACTCCGCGATCGCCAGCACCGCCCGCGTCGCCGCGGCAGGCTGCGGCGCCGGCCTGTCGGTCGGCAGCGGGTTCTTCGTCGGCTCCGAGCACCTCGTGACGAACGCGCACGTCGTGGCCGGCAGCTCGACGACCAGCGTCAGCCTGAACGGCACGGACCTCGATGCCACGGTGGTCGCCTACGACGCGACCTCCGACCTGGCCCTGCTCCACGTGCCGGGAGCCGCCGCGCCGACGCTCGAGCTGAGCGCCGAGGTGCCCGGTCGCGGCACCGCCGCCGCCGCGCTCGGCTATCCCGGCGGCGGCGACCTGACCGTCACGGCCGCCGCGGTGACCGCGACGTACAGCTTCATCGGGCCCGACATCTACGGCAACGGCGCTCACGGTCACAGCGTCGTCGAGCTGCGCGGCGAGATTCGGCGCGGCAACAGCGGCGGACCGCTGGTCGTGGGGCCCGGCGTCGTCGGGGCCGTCGTCTTCGGCGCATCGCGCACCTCGGCCGAGGTCGGGATACGCCATCGGTGCCGATGAGGCCCGCGAATCGATCGGTCCGTTCATCGGTTCGACGACCGCCGTCGACACCGGCGCCTGCCTGTAGGCTGTCGCCAATGGCCTGGCCGCGCAGCGCGAAGATCGCGTTCATCGGCTCGCACTCGGTGCGCAAGTCGAACGCCGTGCACGCCTTCGCCTCGACGATCGGCCGCGCGAGGCCGGTCGGTCGAGGTCGGGCGCGAGGTCGTCCGCTACAATCCCCTCGGACTGAACGAGGGCGCCACCGCCGAAGCGCAGCTGTGGGTGCTGATGGCGCAGGTGCAGCAGGAGCTGGAGCTCGCCAAGCGCGCCGACGTCCTCGTGACCGATCGCTCGGTCGTCGACAACTTCGCGTACTACCTTCGCGTCACCGCGCGGCGAGGATCCGTTCGGCGTCGAGCCGCTCATCCGGCAGCTGGGCGACGACGTACGACCTGTCGGTGCGGCTGCTGCCCGACGTCGGGCTGCTTGCGGACGGCGTCCGCTCGACCTCCGACGCGTTCCGCGACGAGATCGAGGCCATCCTCGACCGCATCCTGCCCGTCTACCTCCCTTCGGACCGATCCATCAGCGTGCCGGCCAGCCAGGTCACCGCCGAGTTCGACTGGTGGGCGATCGCCGAGCGTCTGGCGGGCATCGTCGGCGTGCCGCTCGTCGAAGGACAGCTGTCGGCGCCGCTTGCGTAGCCGCCCTGGCGTCAGGCTGGGACGAGGGTGTTAGCGAATACCTGCCAGGCCAGCGCCGACTTCGCGACCAGGCTGAGCCCCACGTACACCGCCTCCCCAAATCGGTAGTTCCTCCACGGGCCGACCTTACGGTATTGCAGGACCTGGTTGACCGCGAACGAGTTGTAGAACACGAAGAGCGACACGAAGATTGCGTAGACGAACCCCGGGATCTCGGCCGTCGGCCCGATGAGGTAGATCCCGATCGCCACCCACGGGACGATCCCGGCGATGCAGCCGAATACGAACGGCCGCCACCCTCCCCCTCCTGGCTCCTCGTAACGCTCCTGCAGCCAGCCGAACAGGATCATGGCGGCATTCACACCGAACAGCGCGACCAGCGCGGCGATGTCGGCGATCCCCGTGATCATTGCGATCAGGACGATCATCAGCGACGCGCTGAATGAATACTCGATCCAGCGCTGCTCGTTCCGGTGCGCCGCCAGATCACGCTGATACTTGCCCCAGCCGGGCCCGACCACCACGAAATGTGCAATCGCAGAGATGAACAGGAAGACCGCGATCGCAGGCCCGAGCGGCAGCGAAAAAAGCTCCTCGGTCGTCGTCGGTGTGCCGGGCGGCCCTTCCATGAACGCCGCGGTGACAGGGAGTGCGAAATCGTTCGAAAGCACCAGCACAGCGATGCCCTGCACCGCGTGCAGTGCCCCCATGCCGGCGTTGTACACCCGCAGACGCCTGAGGTCGTGGTCGTCGTTCATTGAGTCCTCTATCCGCCGTTCATTCGGGCCACCCCGCCATCATGACCCGCGCGCATTTCAATGGCAGTGCCGGATGGCATGGACCGGCCGGGATCGGCTCGTGCCGGTGTCGCAGCGCGGGCACGCCGTGGCAGAATGCGGGCGGCCCGGCCGAGACCTGAAGCCGCGCTGCCACGGAGGATCGCGTGCGCAACCCGCTGACCGCCCTGTTCGCAGCGCCGGTGTTCCGGCGTATCGGCTTCCATGCGAAGCGCATCGGCGGCCAGATGGATCGCCACTTCTTCACCTCGCTGCTGACCGCGATCGTCGGCTTCGTCGTCTTCGCGGCGCTGGCGGTCACCCTGCTCGAGCCCGAGAAGTTCACGCTGGCAGGCTTCGGCAGCTCCTTCTACTGGGCCATCACGACCGTCATCGGCTCCGGCGACGCCAGCTACGTGAGCTCGCCGGGAGGCTTCCTGGTCGGCTGGCTGCTCGCGTTCTTCGGCGTGGCCATCGTGGCCGCCATGACCGGCGCGGTCGTCGGATTCGTCATCGACTATCTGCTCAAGGAGGGCCAGGGCATGGGTGCTGCGGGCTACCGCGACCACATCGTCGTCTGCGGCTGGAACGCGACCGCCCGCGACCTGATCGAGGAGCTCAAGGGCGACGAGTTCACGACGAAGGTCGTGCTCCTTCACGACGTCGAGCGCAACCCCGCCGGCGACGGGGTGTACTACGTGCGCGGCGATATCACCAACACCGACGACCTCGAGCGCTGTGGGATCCGCGAGGCGTCCTCGGCGATCGTCTTCCCGACCGACCGCAGCGACGAGGCCGACATGCGCTCGATCCTGGCGGTGATGGCGATCGAGTCGATGGCGCCCGACGTGCGCACGGTCGTCGAGGCCAACAACCCGGCACACCTGGGCCACTTCCGCCGCGCCGACGCCGACGAGATCCTCGTCACCTCGCGACTCGCCTCGCGCCTGCTGGCGCGCTCGGCGCTGTACCCGGGCCTCAGTGAGCTGGTCACCGATATCGTCTCCGGCGGCACCGGCTCCGAGCTGTACCGGGTCGCGCTGCCCGACGACTACGTCGGCCTCTCGATCGACGAGCTCTCGGCCAAGCTGCGCGGCGAGCACCGCGCGACGCTGCTGGCCGTCACCCGCAACGGCTCGAGCATGACGAACCCGCCCGCCGACTTCCGGCTCGAGCCCGGCGACGACGCGGTCGTCGTGGCCGAGTCGCTCGGGGAGCTCCAGCCGCTCACGCTCCAGCAGGCCTGATCAGGCTCTCGACGCAGTCGTTAGACTTCATCAGCACGCGCAACAAACCCGAGCGAATCATTCGCGGCGGCAGCGGAGGGGAGCCGTCGCCAAGAGTGAGGAGCATCGAATGGCTGCGACGACCCATCTCCCGTGGCTCCGGCCACGGGCATCCGGGACCCTGCTGATCGGGCTGCTGCTGGCACTGGCTGCCTGCGCGCCCATCGACGAAGGCGCAACCGACGCGGCGGACGGAACCGGTGACGCCGCCGGCGGCAACGAGCTGACCATCGCCACAGGCGGGACTGGCGGCGTCTACTACCCGCTCGGCGGGGGCCTGGCCGACGTCATCGGCGAGACCCTCGACGGCTACACCGCATCGGTCCAGGAGACGAACGCGTCGGTAGACAACATGCTGCTGATCGGCAATGGCGGCGCCGACATCGCGTTCACGCTGGCCGACACCGCTGGGGACGCGGTCAGCGGTACGGGTGACGACTTCTCCGAGGGTCCGATCGAGGCCTGCGCCCTCGCCTTGATCTACAACAACTACACGCAGATCGTCACGAGCGCAGACGCCGGCATCACCTCCATCGACGACCTGGCGGGCAAGCGCGTAAGCCTCGGGTCGCCGGGC
Source organism: uncultured Chloroflexia bacterium (assembly GCA_963844415.1). GTDB lineage: Bacteria > Chloroflexota > Limnocylindria > QHBO01 > QHBO01 > JACDBZ01. Next base: position 439,488 of record CAWJOA010000007.1, on the reverse strand, counting down.
TCCGGCACGGAGGTGATCGGACTCCGCATCCTGGAGGCTGCCGGGATCGATCCCGACGCGGACATCGAGCGCCAGCAGCTCGGCGTCGACGAGACGGTCGCAGGGCTGCGGGACGGCACCGTCGACGCCGGATTCTGGTCCGGCGGCCTGCCCACCGGGGCGTTGGTCGACTACGCCACGACTGGCGACATGGTCCTCGTCCCGCACGCGGAGTACACCCAGGACCTGGTCGACGCCCACGGCGAGTACTACGTCGAGGATGTCATCCCGGCCGACACGTACGAGGGCCAGTCCGAGGACGTGGCCGTGATCGTCGTGCCGAACCTCCTGGTCGTGAACACGAGCATGGACGAGCAGCTCCAGGAGGATCTGACCCGACTGCTCTTCGATCAGAAGGACGCTCTGGTCGCTGTTCACCCCGCAGCGGAGGAGCTCGACCCGGCCGTCGCGCAGGAGATCTCCTTCATGGAGATCTGCCCAGGCTCGCAGGCCTACTACGACGAGGCCGGGTGACCGATGATCCGGCGATGGCGAGGCCGGTCGGTCGGCCTCGCCATCCTGGCCCTGCTGCTCCTGCCCGGGTCGGCAGGGAGCGGGCAATACCCGCTGCTCATCGTGCGCGGGCCTGACGGCACCGTCCTCGCGCGCATGCCGCTTGCCGACGGTGGATTCGCCCTCCGCTACCGGAACTCGCTGTACCGATCGACCGCCGAGGAGCACTACGCCGTGGCGCCGGAGGGCATGATCCAGCTGCGCTCCCTCGCCGCCGACGAGCTGGCCGTGCTGGAGGAGTACTACGCGATCGATGAACCGGCGCGACCTTCCCAGTCGGGCGCGCGGGCGTGGACCGCCGAGCCCGCTCGGCCCGTCACGATCGCTAGCCTGATCGTTGCGGCGACCGATCTGGGTCGCCGGACGCTGCTCATCGACGGCCAGCCAGAGCTTGAGCTTTGGCGGCTGGTTCGCGACGACTCGCCATCGGTTCAACTCTCCGTGGCCGCGCCGTGAGCGCCGACCGTGACCAGGTCGACCAGGCGGCGCTGATCGCGGAATTCGACGCCGAGAAGCCGGCACGCACGCTGTCGGGCCGCCCGCTGCTGATCGTGCAGGCGCTCGGCGTCGCCCTGACCGGGCTGGCCATCTGGCAGGTCTTCCGCCCGCAGTCGACACAGTTCTACCTTCCGCTATTCCTGGGACTGGCGCTGGCGATGACCTTCCTGGTCTATCGGGGCTGGGGACGCTCCGCGGCCGCGCGTGACGACAGCCCGGCGGACAATCCACCGTGGTACGACTGGGTCCTGGCGGCCACGGCGCTCGTGCCGCTCGCCTACATCGCCATCGAGTGGCAGAGCTTCTTCCGGCGCGCGGTGCGCCCGACGGAGCTCGACCTGGTGATGGGCACGGTCCTGGTGGTGCTCCTCTTCGAGGCGACGCGACGCACCGTCGGTTGGGTCGTGCCCGTCATCGTCGCCGCGTTCCTGGCGTACGCCTACGTGGGTCCACTGATCCCCCAACCCTTCACCACCGACAGCTACGCATGGCCGCGACTGGTGGGCCACAACGTCATGGGCACGCAGGGCGTGTTCGGCATCCCGCTCGAGGTGGCGGCCACCTACATCATCCTGTTCACCATCTACAGCGCGGTGCTCGAGTACTCGGGCGCAACCCGCTTCTTCCTCGACCTGTCGTTCGCCGCATTCGGCCAGTCGCGGGCGGGGCCGGGTCGGACGGTAACCCTCGCCGGGTTCCTGCTCGGCACCGTCTCGGGATCCGGGGTCGCCACGACGGTCGCCCTCGGCGGTGTGTCATGGCCCCTGCTGCGGCGATCCGGCTACCCGCGAGAGGAGGCGGGCGGCGTCCTGGCCGCTGCCGGAATCGGTGCCCTCCTCTCACCGCCGACGCTAGGGGCTGCTGCGTTCCTCATCGCCGAGCTCCTGAGCGTGCCCTACCTGGACATCCTGATCTGGGCGACCATCCCGACGGTCCTCTACTACCTCGGCATCGTGCTGGCGATCGAGATGGATGCGCGGCGCTTCAGAACTCACGCCGTTGGGATCGAGGTGCCGCCCACGGGCAGGCTGCTGCTCCGGTCGGGGTACCACTTCATCTCATTGGTCGCGATCGTCGTCTTCCTGATCATGGGGATGACGGCGTTCCGTGCGGTCATGCTCGCCACCATCATCCAGTTCGCCGTCGCGTTTCTCGACCGTGCGACATGGTGGACGCCTCGCCGCGTGTGGGAAGCCGCGGCGAGCGGAGCGCTCGGAGTCCTCGCAGTCACCTCGGTCATGGCCATCGCCGGCATCATCGTCGGCGTCATGACGCTCACGGGCCTGGGTCTCAAGCTCGCCAACATCATCGTGGACCTCGCCGGCGCGAACCTGTTCCTGACAGCCCTCTATTCGGCGGTCGCGGTCATGGTGCTCGGCCTGGCGGTGCCGGTCACCGCCAGCTTCATCATCTCGTGGGTGATTATCGGTCCCGCGCTGACCCAGCTTGGTGTTCCGAGCTACGCGGCCGCGATGTTCATCTTCTACTACTCGGTGCTGTCCGAAGTCTCGCCACCGACGGCCTTGAGCCCGTTCGCCGCCGCCGCCATCACCGGCGGCCGACCGGTGAAGACGATGTGGCTCACCTGGAAGTACACCCTCCCCGCGTTTCTCATCCCGTTCGTCTTCGTCCTTGCTCGCGAGGGCGAGGGCCTGCTGCTGCAGGGCGACCCCGCAACCATCGCGATCGCAGTGATCAGCGCAGCGCTCGGCGTGGCGGGACTGGCCGTCGCGACGGGGGGATGGCTGGTCGGGCCCGCCGGGTGGCCGGAGCGCATCCTCATGGGGCTGGGCGGATTGGCGATGATGGTCACCGTCCCGGTCTTCATCATCGCTGGACTTGGGCTCATGGTGCTCGGGCTCATCGTCCACCTCATCGGCCGGCGGCGGACTACGCAGTTGGAGACGACCTGATGGATCTTGGATTGCGCGGGCGGCGAGCGGTGGTGGGTGGAGCTTCGTCGGGCCTCGGACGCGCAACGGCCGACGCGCTCGCGGCCGAGGGCTGCGACCTGCTGATCTGGTCTCGCGACGCCGATCGCCTGGCGACCACGGCGAAAGAGCTGAGCGCCGCCCACGGCGTGCGCGTCGAGTCGGTCGCCGCCGATGCCTCGGACCCCGACGCGGCGCGCGCGGTCGCCGACGCCGCGGCGTCGATCGGCCCCGTCGACGTGCTCGTCCTGAACGCGGGTGGACCGCCGACCGTCGATCCGGCCGCCACGGAGCGCGAGGGGTGGGAGCGAGCGTTCCAACTGCTTGCCACGACCCCCATCGAGCTGGCCACGCTCCTGCTTCCGGACATGCGCGAGCGGGAATGGGGCCGGGTGGTCGGCATCCTGTCGAGCTCGGTGCGCCAGCCGATCCCCGAGCTCGTGTACTCGACCGCGGGCCGATCGGCGCTGGCGGCCTGGCTGAAGACGGCGGCGCGCGCCGTCGCCGCCGATGGCGTGACCGTCAATGGCGTCCTGCCCGGCCGGATTGCGACGCCTCGCGTCCGCGAGCTCGATGCCGGGCGCGCAGAGCGCGAGGGCACGACCGAGGACGACGTGCGTGCCGGGCACCTCGCCACGATCCCGGCCGGCCGGTACGGGAAGCCCGAGGAGCTCGGCGCGCTGGTGGCGTTCCTCGCCTCCGAGCGCGCGTCATACGTGACCGGCCAGCTGGTCGCGGTCGACGGCGGGTTGATCGCCGGCCTGTAGGATCGGTCCATGGATGATCGCGAGCGGGCGCTGCGGCGCGCCGCCGAGCTCGGACTCGACTACCTCGCCGGCGTCGAGGAGCGCCATGCCGGAGCTCGCTCCGACGCCTCCCAGGTCCGTGAGCGCCTGCCGGCCGCGCTTCCGGACGGACCGATGGACCCGGTCGCCGTCGTCGAGGAGCTCGCGTCCGCCGTCGATCCGGGACTCGTCGCCAGCGTCGGGCCGCGCTACTTCGGGTTCGTGGTGGGCGGAGCACTGCCCGCTGCGGCGGCCGCCGACTGGCTCACGGGCGCCTGGGGCCAGAACGCCGCGCTCCACGCGCTCTCGCCGGCGGCGGCGGCCGTCGAGGGAACCGCCGGCGCCTGGATGCTCGAGCTGCTCGGCCTGCCACGCGACGCGAGCGTCGGCCTCCCCACCGGCGCCGGCCTTGGCAACGCGGTCGGACTCGCGGCCGGGCGTCACGCGGTGCTCGAACGCGAAGGGTGGGACGTCGAGGCGAAGGGCCTGTACGGGGCGCCGGAGCTCACCGTCGTCATCGGTGAGGAGGCGCATGCAACCCTGCTGACCGCCCTCCAGTTCCTCGGCCTCGGCCGCGACCGCGTGGTGCGCGTGCCGACCGACGACCAGGGCCGGATGGACGCCGACGCCGCACGCGCCGCAATCGGTCCGGTCGAGGGTCCGCTCATCGTCGCCGCGCAGGCGGGCAACGTGAACACCGGCGGCTTCGACCCCGTCGGCGAGATCGCCGCCGCGCTGGACGGGCACCCGAACTCCTGGCTGCACGTCGACGGGGCGTTCGGCCTGTGGGCCGCCGTCTCGCCGGCGCTGCGTCACCTCGTGGATGGCGTGGAGCGCGCCGACTCGTGGTCGACCGACGCCCACAAGTGGCTGAACGTCGGGTACGACTGTGGCTTCGTGGCCGTCCGCGACCCGGGCGCGCATCGGGCGGCGATGTCGATGGCCGCCTCCTACCTCATGCGCAGCGAGCAGCGCGAGAACTGGGAGTGGGTCCTCGACAGCTCCCGCCGCGCGCGTGGCTTCGCGCTGTACGCCGCCATCCGCTCGCTCGGCCGAGACGGGATCCGCGCGCTGGTCGAGCGCTGCTGCGCGCTGGCGGCGCGGATGGCGGATCGGCTTCGCGACGCCGAGGGCGTCGAAGTCCTCAACGACGTCGTCCTCAACCAGGTGCTCGTCCGCTTCGGTGACGACGACCGCACGCGTGACGTCATCGCGAAGGTCCAGGCCGATGGCACCGCCTGGATGGGCGGGACGACGTGGAAGGGCGTTGCCGCGATGCGCATCAGCGTGAGCAACTGGTCGACCACCGAGGCCGATGCCGACCGCACCGTCGACGCGATCCTGCGCTGCGCGGCGGCTGTGGTCTAATCGGCCTCTTCACGAGCACCGTCGAGGAGTGTCGCACCCGTCATGGCGATCGAGACCGAGCGAGGCAGCATGACCGGCGACGAGATGGTCGCCCTCACCAAGCGCCACACCCTCTTCGAGTGGTCGGCGCAGTCGAAGGTCGACCCAATCCCGGTGGCCGGCGCCAAGGGCGTGTACTTCTGGACGCCGGAAGGGAAGCGGTTCCTCGACTTCAACAGCCAGCTGATGTGCACGAACATCGGCCACGGCCACCCGAAGGTGATCGCCGCGATCAAGGAGCAGGCGGAGACCCTCGCCTACGCCAACCCGTTCATGGCCACCGAGCCGAGGGCGCGCCTCGGAGCGAAGCTGGCCGAGATCACCCCCGGCGACATCGACACCTTCTTCTTCACCAACGGCGGTGCCGAGGCCAACGAGAACGCGATCAAGCTGGCCCGATTCGTCACCGGGCGCCACAAGATCCTGGCGCGCTATCGGTCGTACCACGGCGGCACCGCGGGCGCGATCTCACTGACCGGCGACCCGCGGCGCTGGGCGGCCGAGCCCGGCATCCCCGGCGTCGTGCGCGTCATGGACCCGTACCACGGCATCCAGCGCGGCTGGGACACCGCCGACGAGGCGCTCGCCAACCTCGAGGAGACGATCCAGCTCGAGGGCCCGAGCACGATCGCGGCCTTCATTCTCGAGACCGTGACGGGCACGAACGGCATCCTCGTCCCACCCGACGGCTATATCCAGGGCGTCCGCGAGATCTGCGACCGATACGGGATCCTCATGATCGCCGACGAGGTGATGGCCGGCTTCGGCCGCACCGGCAAGTGGTTCGCCGTCGACCACTACGACGTCGTCCCCGACCTCATCACGATGGCCAAGGGCCTGACCAGCGCCTACGTCCAGCTCGGCGCGCTCGGCATGCGGCGGAAGTACGCCGAGCACTTCACCGACAAGGTCTTCTACGGCGGCCTCACCTACAACTCGCACCCGCTCGCCTGCGCGACCGCCCTGGCGACGATCGCGGTGTACGAGGAGGAGGGGCTCATCGAGCGGGCGGCGGTCATGGGCGAGTCCCTGAAGCGGCATCACGCCGAGCTCGCCGCCAGGCACCCCAGCGTCGGCGCGACGCGCAGCATCGGCCTCTTCGGGATCGTCGAGCTCGTCCGGGATCGGTCCACGATGGAGCCGATGGCGCCGTTCAACGGCACCAGCGACGAGATGGCGGCCCTCGGCAAGCGCTTCCGTGAGGACGGCCTCTACACGTTCGTCCGCTGGAACACGTTCTTCACCAACCCGCCGCTGACGATCAGCGAGGAGGAGCTGGCCGAGGGCTTCGCGATCATCGATCGCGCGCTCGAGATCACCGATGCGGCCGTCGCCTGAGCGCGGCTGGGGCCGGCGGCTCCTCGTCTTCGCGATCTTCGTCGGGCTGATCCTCGTCGCCTGGGAGGGCGCGAAGTTCATCGGGGGCGACCCCTGGCGCACCGAGACGTGGATCTGGGAGCCGCCACTCGAGATCTGGTTCGCCTCCGACCTGCTGCTCCCGCACGTGTGGGACGTGTTCGGAGCGCTGTCCGCCCCGGTGCAGCGTGGCGCGGACGAGAGCCTCGCGCAGTTCCTCGTCGGCGCGTCGCTCTACACGTGGCGCGAGGCCGCCCTCGGATTCCTGCTGGGCACGGTCATTGGCATCGCCCTTGCCGCGGTCTTCGTGCACTCCCGGCTCCTCGAGCGCGCGTTCGTGCCGTACGTCATCGCCAGCCAGACGATCCCGATCATCGCGCTGGCGCCGATGATCGTCTTCGCGTTCGGTGCCAGACGTCGCCAGCGTCGTGATCATCGCCACGTACCTCACCTTCTTCCCGGTCACGATCGCGATGATCCGCGGCCTGCGGTCGCCCGACCCGCGGGCGCTCGAGCTGATGCGCTCGTACGCCGCGAACCGCTGGAGCATCTTCTGGAAGCTGCGGATGCCGTCCTCGATGCCGTACCTGTTCACGGCGCTGAAGATCGCGGCCACCGCGAGCATCGTCGGCGCGATCGTCGGGGAGGGACCCGGCGGCATTCCCGACGGGCTCGGCCGGGCCATCATCAACTTCAACAACCAGTACATCAGCGGGCCCGAGAAGCTGTGGGCCACGATCCTCGCCTGCGCCATCCTGGGCATCGCGTTCTTCGGCCTGATCCGCCTCGCGGAGGTGGTCGCCCTGCGCGGGCGCGCCGCCAGGCCGGACATCACCTGAGCCAGCCGGAGGACCGATGACCGACACGCCCCGAGCCCCCGAGCCCGTCGTCCGCATCAGCGGCGCCGACAAGGTCTTCGACGTCGACGGTCGCGCGGTCACGACCGCCCTCCAGGCGATCGACCTCGAGATCGGCCGGGGCGAGTTCGTCAGCCTCATCGGACCGTCCGGCTGCGGGAAGAGCACGCTGCTGCGCCTGATCGGCGACCTCACGTCGCCGACCGCAGGACGCGTCGAGGTCAACGGCAAGACCGCCCACGCCGCCCGGCTTGGGCGCGAGTACGGGATGGTCTTCCAGGCGCCGGTCCTCTTCGAGTGGCGAACCGTCGAGGAGAACGTGAAGCTGCCGCTCGAGCTCCTCGGCGTGGACCGATCGCAGCGCGACGATCGCGCGGCCGAGATGATCGCGCTCGTCGAGCTCGGCGACTTCGCCAAGCACCATCCCTACCAGCTCTCGGGCGGAATGCAGCAGCGCGTCGCAATCGCCCGCGCGCTCGCCCTCGAGCCGGCGATCCTGCTCATGGACGAGCCGTTCGGCGCGCTCGACGAGATGACCCGCGAGCGGATGAACACCGAGGTGCTGCGCATCTGGCAGCGCACCGGGACGACGATCGTCTTCGTCACGCACTCGATTCCGGAAGCGGTCTTCCTCTCGACCCGGGTCGTCGTGATGAGCGCCCGCCCCGGCCGCATCACGCGCATCGTCGATGTGCCGCTCCCCCACCCGCGCAACGAGGAGACGCGCGAGGACCCGGTCTACTTTCGCCTCGTGACCGAGGTGCGCGAGGCGCTCCGGGCGGGCGGCGGCGGGCCGATCGACCTCGCCGACGCGTCCGACGAGCGGCTGGTCGCGGAGGGAGGCATCGGATGACGGCGGCCGCGCCATCGGTCGGCGTCCCGCTGCCGCAGCGCCCGGGCCGCTGGCTGCGCTTCGCACGCGGCGTCCGCCACTACGCGCCGGCGATCGCGGTGTTCGCCGGCGGGATCCTGCTGTGGGAGCTCCTCGTCGGCGGGCTCGACGTGCGCGGCTTCATCCTGCCGGCTCCTTCGGCGATCGGTACGGCGCTCGTCGAGAACTGGGGCGCCGGTCGCTGGCCGCTGTTCGATGCGGCGCGGGCGACCCTGTACGAGGCGATCGGCGGGCTCGTCATCGGCACCTCGGCCGGCCTGATCGTGGCGTTCGCCGTATCTCGCTGGGCCAACGCGCGAGACGCGGTCCTGCCGATCGCGATCGCCGCCAACGCGATCCCGATCATCGCCATCGCCCCGATCTTCAACGCATGGTTCGGGATCACCAACCCGCTCTCGAAGATGATGGTCGCCGCACTCCTCGTCTTCTTCCCGGTGATGATCAACGTCACCCGCGGACTCACCCAGGTGGAGCCCGCGGCGCTCGAGCTGATGCGCTCGTACGCCGCGAGCGAGACGACCATCCTGCGCAAGGTGCGGATCCCGAACGCGCTCCCCTTCTTCTTCACCGCGATGAAGGTCGCCACGACCCTCAGCCTGATCGGGGCGATCGTCGGTGAGTACTTCGGCGGCAGCTCCATCGTCATCGGCCGCGTGGTCGTGCAGTCCGCGTCGGCGCTCCGCTTCGACGTCACCTGGGCGGCCATCCTGCTCGGCGCGGTGACCGGCATCGTCTTCTACCTGATCATCGTGATGCTCGAGCGGGTCTTCATCCCGTGGCACGCATCGGTGCGCACCGAATCGACGTGATGTGGACAAGTCGGTAGCCGCACCGCCCCTCGATCCCTAGAATCCGCCAATCGACGCGACGGGCCGGTTCACCGTCCCGCGTATATCGCACCGACGGAGGAGTGGGAGCGGATGAAGCGTTATCCGATCTGGTTGAGCGTGGCCGTCATCGGCGCAGTTGTCCTCGCGGCATGCGGCACCGAAGAGCAGGGCGACGATGGCGACGGTGGCGAGGTGACGCCCGTCTCCCTGCAGCTGCAGTGGGCGCCCCAGGCACAGTTCGCGGGCTACTTCGCCGCGGCCGAGCTGGGCTACTACGCAGACGAGGGCCTCGAGGTCACGATCATCGACGGTGGGCCTGACGTCATCCCGCAGGCCGTGGGCTGTGCGGCGGACGGCCCCGAATTCACGATCAGCTGGGTGCCCAAGGTCCTCGAGGCGCGGCAGCAGGACTGTGACCTGGTCAACATCGCCCAGGTCTTCCAGCGCTCCGGCACCCTCTCGGTGGCCTGGGCCGACTCGGGCATCAGCGGACCGGCCGACTTCGCCGACAAGCGTATCGGGGTCTGGGACTTCGGCAACGAGTTCGAGGTCACCGCTGCTGCCCGCGCCGAGGGCCTGGAGGAGAACGTCGACTACGAGAAAGTGATTCAGCTGTTCGACATGGTCGCGTTCCTTGCCCGGGAAATCGACGTCGCCGAGGCGATGATCTACAACGAGTATGCGCAGGTGCTCGAGGCCGAGAACCCCGACACCGGCGAGCTCTACCAGCCCGAGGACATGACCGTCATCGACTACAACGAGGTCGGGACGGCCATGCTCCAGGACGCGCTCTTCTCGCGCGCCGCGTGGCTCGAGGAGGAGGGCAACGAGGATGTCGCCGAGCGCTTCCTGCGTGCCAGCTTCCGCGGCTGGATCCACTGCCGCGACAACCCGGACGAGTGCATCGAGTACACGGTCTCGGCCGGGCTCGACGCTCGGTGCCGGGCACCAGGCGTGGATGATGAACGAGATCAACCCGCTGATCTGGCCGTCGCCGAACGGCATCGGGGTCATGGATCCCGACGCTCTGGCAGCAGACGGTCGACATCAGCCTCGAGTCGGGCATCATCGCCGAGGCGCCGCCGGACGACGCCTACCGCACCGACCTCGCCGAGGCGGCCCTCGAGGGGATCGAGGAGGAGACCACCGGCGACGGCTTCACGAAGGGCACGGTGGAGGTCACGCCGGGAGGCGAATAGACCGATCCGACCCTCGCGCATTCGACGCCCCTTCCCGATCCGTCGGGGAGGGGCGTTAGAACGGCCTAGTTCAGGTAGCGCACCCAGAGGTAGAGGGTGCTGATGACCACGGTTCCGAAGGTGACCGGCAGCCCGTAGCGGAGGAAGGCACCGAAGCTGATCGGGTGCCCCTCGCGCTCCGCCATCGAGGCCAGGATGACATTCGCGCTGGCACCGATGATCGTCATGTTGCCGCCGAGATCGGCGCCGATGGCGAGCGCCCACCACAGCACGTCCGACTCGTGTCCCGCGGAGAGCTCCTCGACGACCGGGATCATCGTCGCGGTGTACGGGATGTTGTCGATCACGCCGGAGAGGATCGTCGAGGCCCACAGGACGAGGATCGCGGTCGCGCCGAGCGCCCCGCCGGTGACCGCGACGATCGCGTCGGCGACCGCCTCGATCAGCCCGATCTCGATGACCCCGGCGACGAGCATGAAGAGGCCGATGAAGAAGAAGAGGGTCGGCCATTCGACCTCACGCAGGACCTCGTGCGGGTCCTCGCGGGCGACGATCATCAGCACGACCGCGCCGGTGAGCGCGATCGTCGCCGGCTCGAAGCCGATGATCCCGTGGACCAGGAATCCGATCAGCGTCCCGCCCATCACGATCAGCGAGGAGCGCAGGAGGCGCGGATCGGTGATCATCTCGCGCTCGTCGAGGGCGAGCAGGGTATCGCGCAGCTCGGGATCGGTGTCGAGCTGGCCACGGAACAGCCAGCGCGCGGCGATCAGGTAGAGCACCAGCAGGATGATCGACAGCGGAGCCATGTGGAGGAGGAACGCCGTGAAGTCGAGGTCCGCCGCGCTGCCGATGAGGATGTTCGGCGGGTCACCGATGAGCGTGGCCGCGCCACCGATGTTGGCGGCAAGGATCTCGCTGACGATGAGGGGGAACGCGCTCATGCCGAGGCGCGCGGCCAGGAAGAGGGTGATCGGTCCGACCAGCACGACCGTCGTGACGTTGTCGAGGAAGGCGCTGGCGACCGCGGTGATGACGCTCATCACGACGAGCACGCGGTAGCCGTCTCCGCCGGCGAATCGCGCGGCCCGGACCGCCAGCCAGCCGAAGACGCCGGTCTTCCGGACGATGCCGGCGAGGATCATCATCCCGGCCAGCAGGAAGATCACGTTGAAGTCGATCGCCTCGAACGCCTGCTCCTGGGTGAGGATCCCGACGAGCACCATCGCCACGCCACCGGCCAGCGCGGCCAGCGTCTTGTGCACGCGCTCGGTGGCGATGAACGCGTAGGTGACGACGAAGATCGCGAGGCCGATGACGACCTCGGGGGTCACGTGCGGCTCTCCGGCTTCGGCTCGAGGAGCGCGTCGCGGCCGCTGGCGCGCACCCAGACGAGCAGCAGCTCGAGCTGGTCGACGTAGCCGACGACGCGCCCATCGGCGTCGGTGATCGGCACGCCGTTCAGCTTCGCGGCATGCATCCGCTCGAACGCGTCGCGGACGGTCTCGTCGAGGTGGACCGAGACGGGCGGCAACATGATGTCGCGCGCCGTGCGCGCGCCGAAGTGCTCGGCGTACTTGAGGGCACCCTCGAGGTCGAGGATCTCGCCGAGGAACTCCTCCGGCACGATCTTCAGGAAGATGTCGTTGACGAGTGCGCGGACCGGGATGACGCCGATCAACCGCCCGTCATCGTCGACCACGGCGATGACCCGGCAGCCGGTGTTCTCGACCGCGGCCTCGGCGACCGTCCGAAGGCTGTCGGCCCCATGAGCGATGACCGCCCCGATGTGCAGGACCGTGTCTGCCTCAGCGATCGGCGTGGTCTGGGTGATCGATTCGGGTGTCCGTTCAGCCATCGGCGACTCCCGTAGCGCAGGAGGCCGCGCACGTGCGCAGCCTCCACCGTGACACCAACGCTATGGGCTCGGCGCCAGAGCCCGTCCCGGCGACGGGACTCCGTGAGTCTAGCCGGACGCCGCGCGAGCGGTCGGTATGATCTCGGCCATGCCGCCCAGCCGCCGATGACCGGCCTCGAGTTCACCCTGCTCATCGCGCTGGGCGTGGCGCTCGTGCTCGGGGCGATCGCCCATCGGCTCGGCGTGCCGCCGATGATCGGCTACATCGCCGCGGGCATCGCGGTCGGGCCTGCCACCCCGGGCTTCATCGCCGAGCGGGAGGACGTCCTGGCCCTGGCGGACATCGGCGTCGCGCTGCTGATGTTCAGCATCGGCCTCCAGTTCAGTCTCGCCGAGCTGCGCACGGTCGGGACGCGGATCCTGGCCGGGACACCGGTGCAGGTGGCGCTCACGATGACGATCGGCACCGCCACCGGGCTCGCGCTGGGCTGGCCGCTGCTCGAGGCGCTCTTCATCGGCGGCGCGGTGTCCGTGTGCTCGACGGTGGTGCTGGTGAAGGTCGCCGGCGAGGACGCGTTGCACACGACCACCCACGGGCGAACCGCGATCGGCGTCTCGATCGTCCAGGACCTCGTCACCGTCGTGCTCGTCGTGGGCCTCTCCGCCATCGGTGGGGGCGAGGACGAGGGCGTCGGCGGCGCGCTGATCCGCGTCGCGGTGGCCATCGGCTTCGTGGCGTTCATGATCGTCGCCGGGTCTCGGCTGCTGCCGCGGCTGCTCGGGCTCATCGCCGGCCTGCGGTCACGCGAGCTCTTCGTCATCGGCGTGGCGGTCGTCGCGGTGGGGACGGCCTTCGCGGCCAGTGCGCTCGGCGTCAGCGTCGCGCTCGGTGCCTTCGTGGCCGGGCTGGCCCTCGCCGACTCCGACCTGACCGACAGCGTGCTCGGCGAGATCGTGCCGCTGCGCGAGCTGTTCAGCACGTTCTTCTTCGTGTCGATCGGGATCCTCCTCCAGCCCGCGGCGATCCTCGCCGCCTGGCCGGTGGTGGTCGCGCTGCTGCTGATCGTCACGCTCGGCAAGGCGCTCCCGATCGCGGCCCTCGCGCGCTTCGACGGGCAGCGACCGTCATCCGCGCTGCGCGCAGGCGCGTTGATCGGCCAGAGCGGCGAGTTCAGCTTCGTGCTCGCCGCGACCGGCCTCGCGCTCGGCGCGGTGCGGCCGGACTCGTTCAGCCTGGCGATGGGCGCCGTCGTCATCTCGATCCTCACCGCCCAGCCGCTCCTGATCGTCGCGAGCCGCATCGGCGATGCGCTTGACGCGCGGGCGAAGATGCCGCCCCTGCCGGGCGACGAGCCCGGCAGCGAGATGCGACGTCACGCGGTGATCCTCGGCTATGGGCGTGTCGGCCACGCCGTTGCGCGTGTGCTCGGGTCGCGCGGATTCGCCTGGGTCGCGATCGAGGCGGACTTCCACGTCGCGCGCGAGGCGCGCCAGGCGGGCGCGCCGGTCATCTTCGGCGAGGCCGGGACGTCATCGGTCCTCGACCGCGCCGGCGTCGTGAACGCACACGCGCTCGTCGTCGCCATCCCCGACGCGCTCGCGACGCGCCAGGCGATCGCCTACGCGCGCGACCGGAATCCGCGCCTGGAGGTCGTGGCGCGGGCCCACTCGGACGCCGAGGAGACGGAGCTGCGCCGGCTGGGCGCGGCGCGCGTGGTCGTCGCCGAGCGCGAGCTCGGCAACCAGCTCATCCGCCATGCCCTCCGCCGCTTCGGCGTGAGCGACCGCGAGGTGGCCGCCATCCTCGAGGCGCGCCGGCGCGCGTAAGGGATCTCTGTCTCGCTGTACCGAGGGAATTCCGCACGAGCTCGGTGTCGCGCGCGATTCCCACACTGCACCGAGGCCTGGTGAGCACGAGCGGCGCGCGCAGGGGCGGGTCGTGCGGCGGAGCCCTCGACTGACCGCGGGAATCGCGCGCAGCAAGTGGGTCCCGTGGAATTCCCTCGATCTATCGAGAGTCGTTCAGCGGAACCCATGCCTCGTCGATGCGCTCGACGAGCTCGTCGAGCGAGCGGACGACGAGGTGAGCGGCGCCATCGCGATCCTCGTGGAGGAGGCCCCACGGCCCGCGCCTGATCCAGACCGCCCGCATCCCGGCCGCCGCCGATGGTCGCACGTCATTGTCGACTCGGTCGCCGACGTAGGCCACGTCGCCCGGCAGCGGCGAGCCAAGCAGCTCGAGGGTGCGCGCGAAGAAGGCCGGGTCCGGCTTGGCGACGCCCATCGCGTCGCTCATGCCCATCGCCTCGACGTTGACGCCGAGGGCGACCAGCTCGTCGTGGCGGCGAGCCGGCTGGTTGGCGGTGACGGCGACGCGGTAGCCGCGGTCTCTCAGGCCGGCGATGGCGCGCAGCGCATCGGGATAGAGGTCATCGGGACGGAGGTCGCCGTAGCGGGCCTCGAAGTCCTCCCGGCTGTCCTGCCACTCGGGGTGCTGGATGAGCTCGAAGAAGCGTCGCCAGTCATCGGGCTGGTCGGCGTTCGGATCGAGCCGCCGAGCACGGCCATGAGCGTGAACTCAGGGAGACCGAAGATCTCCGCCCAGGTGCGGAAGACCCGCGTCTCGTCGACGAGGGTTTCCCCCACGTCGAGGACGACCCAGCGACCGTTCACCCATCACTCCTGAACGAGCGAAGACCGGCCGGGCCGAGGGCCCGACCGGTCACGTCGATGTCCCGCGTCAGAGGGGGATTACCCGTGACGGGTCCGCGGGAGGCGTCTCGGGGTACTGCTCCTCCGAGATGAGCCCGTCCAACCCATCCGGAGATGTCAGATAGTTCGCGAGCGCCTGCTGGTACGTCACTCCGACGGTTGTGAACGGCACGGCGGTGCCGAAGTCATAGCAGTCGCCGCCGAAGCCGGCCGCGTTCTCTCGGAACGTGAAGTCGTTCGACACCATGTCGACGGTCCACGTCGTTTCGTCGACGAGCCACGGATCTGCCAGCGACGCGTCGTAGATCAGCTCGCCGCCGACGGTGATCGTCTGCACCCGCTCGCCGGGTGCGGAGACCGCGCACGTGGTCCCATTGATCACGCGGCCGGGCTCGGTAACGTCGAACGTGAAGCTCAGCCCGGCCCAATGGCCGAACCGCCCGTTGTTGCCGGGCAGCGCCGAGATCGAGGTCTCCAGAACGTCCTTGAGGGTCTCTGCCGGCACGTCCTCCATCACCGACACGAAGTTCGCGAACGCCAGGATCTGGAACGTGTGGAGCTCGGTGATCGGACCGGCGGGGATCAGGGTCTCGTTCCGGATCCCTCCACCCGTCTGAAGCCCGATCTGCGGGCTGTCGACGCCGAAGTCGTCGGCCAACTGCTGGGCCTGCCACAGCGACGAGTCGGCGGCCAGATTGCCCAGGTTGGTCTCCCTCAGGCGGATGGTCGGGCGCGTGCCGTCGAGAGCCACCTCCGATGTCGCGAGCACGTTCGCGGCGAGGCCGGCGACGAACTCGTTGACGGGCTCGACCGCCTGTGACTGGACGGCCGGGTCGGGCGCGACGACATGGTCGGCGGTGGCCGGGTTGCCGTCATCGAACCCGATGACCCGAACCGGGCCGCTCCCCTGCTCGTCGACGTTCAAGACCTCACCGGAGGCATCGAACTCGACGACCAGCCGGCCGACGTACTTGTAGCCACCGGCGGTGGTGATGATCGGCATCGTCTTGCCGTCGGCATCGAGCGCCGCCAACGGATAGGCGCCGGCGATCAGTGAGGGGGTGTCGGCCGGCGAGAGCGGGTTCCAGGGGTTCGCCAGCAGCTCGTCGCCGCCACCGGCGATCATCACGTCGATGTCGCTTAGGAGAGGAGCGAGTGCCTGGTCCTCGGCGATGTTCTGGAGGTGGCTGATGAGGATGATCTTGTCGACGCCCAGCTCGGTGAGGCGATCGGCCTCGGCCTGCACAGCTGGAGCGACCGCCTCGACGACGACATTGCGCGGGCTGGAGATGTTGGGTAGCTGCGGCGTGGTGGCACCGATGATCCCGATGAGCTCGTCACGCTCTTCGACGATCGTGCTCTTGGCGATCACGCCTTCGTCCTCGAGGGCCTGGAGCTCCGGCTCGCCGGAGAGGTCGAGGTTCGCGCTTAGGAACGGGACCGGCGGCGCGAAGCTGTTGATGAAGTCGGCAAGGATGTCCGGACCGAAGTCGAACTCGTGGTTGCCGATGGCGATGCCGTCGTAGCCGACGAGCCCGAGGGCCACAGCGTCGTAGAAGGGGATGCCGTTGTCCAGGCTTGCGGCGAACTCGGCGCCGGCCAGGAAGTTGTCGCCGGACGACAGCATGACGACGCCGCGCTTGGCGCCGGGGGCCGGCGGCCGGCCCTTGGTCGCCTCGTCCTTGAGGATCTCGACCAGCGACGCGAAGCGCGCCACACCGGCAAACGGCTTAGTCAGGTCCGGTCCGGGCGACGGCGTCCCCGGGAGGGGAACGTACGCTTCACGCAGTCGCGATTCGCCGTCGTTGTTGTGAAGGATCGTGAGTTCGAAGTCGACCTTCTCGCCGGTGGGCTTCGCGGCGTCGACGGCGGGCGGCCTGACGAGCGCCGCGGAGGCGGCGATGAGGAAGGCGAGCAGGAGCACGATGATCCGGCCCGCGGGCACTACTCCGACATTGGTCATAACGGGGGTTCCCTCCAGGTGTGTGTGGCGACGTCGTTTGCGTCGCGCCGCGACCGCGTTGTCCGGCTCGGGCTCGGAGGGGCGGTCCTCGATTGGTGCCGCCACCATGCTACGTCAGGGACAAGCGGGCCTCAAGGAAGGCACAATTCCTCGTTGTGAGCGCCATCGTCTCCCGGCGTTGCCCCGGCCAACGATTGACGACGGACAACGATCTCGGCATTGCGCCGGCGATCAGCGACCGGATCGCGATCCCCCGAACATCGACCCGAGGAGGTCGTCGAGCCCCTGCGCCTGCGAGCGATGCGCGCTCGAGGTGGACCCACCACCAAGGATCGAGTCCGAGCAGGTCGTCCAACCCGAGGCCGCCGCTCTGCTGCTGCTTTCGACCCAGCAGATTCATCACGATCGGCGCGAGCGTCGCCAGCAAGGGCCCGATGGATTGCAAGTCGAGGCCGCTCTTGGCCGACAGCGCCTGCTCGGCGTCCGGTCGGCGATCGCCAAGCACGTGCTCAAGGATCCCGCTGCCATCGGCCTGACGGCCGCTGACGTTCCCGTCGAGGTAGTCGTCGAGTTGATCGAGCAGCGCGCCATTGTGATCCTCGGCCAGGGCGCGTCGTAGGCCCGGAGCGGCGTCAGGGTCATGCGCTTCGGCCCCGAGCGCTCCAAGCAGCACGGGCAACGCCTCGTCAATGCCGGCGCGGGTGTGCGTCGGATCCGCACCGATTCGGTCGCTGATGCGTCTGACCCGATCGTCTGAGAGCTGCTGATTGAGTTCGTCGATCAGGGTTGTCGTCGTAGTCATCGTCCCTCACCCGTGCGTAGCCAAGCGCCACATCCAACGCAAGAGCGATGCCGCAAGGGCTCTTTACGCCTGCTTCACCCCGGCGACGAGGTCCTCGACCGACGGCTTCGCGTCGCCGAACAGCATCTTCGTCTTCTCGTTGCTGAACAGCGGGTTCGGGATGCCGGCGAATCCGGCGCCGCGGCCACGCTTGAGGACGATGACGTTCTGGGCCTGGTCGACGTTGAGGATCGGCATCCCGCTGATCGGCGAGCCCTCTTCGCGGGCCACCGGGTTGACGACGTCGTTGGCACCGATGATGAGCGCGACGTCGGTATCGGCGAAGTCGTCGTTGATCTCGTCCATCTCCTTGAGACGGTCGTACGGCACGTTCGCCTCGGCCAGCAGCACGTTCATGTGCCCCGGCATGCGCCCCGCCACCGGGTGGATGGCGAACTGGACGTCCACCCCCCTGGCAATCAGCAGGTCCATCAGCTCGCGCACCGGGCCCTGTGCCTGGGCCACGGCCATCCCGTAGCCGGGAACGATGATCACGCGCTTGCCGTAGGCCATGAGGACCGCTGCGTCCTCGGCGTTGATCTCGCGCAGCTGCTCCTCACCCTCCTCCCCGGCCGCGACTGCTCCGCCGCCGGTGCCGAAGCCGGCGAACAGCACGTTCATCAGCGACCGGTTCATCGCCTTGGTCATCAGCTGGGTGAGGATCGCGCCGGACGCGCCCACGAGGGTGCCGGCGATGAGCAGCGCATAGTTGTTCAGCACGAAGCCGGTGGCCGCCACCGCGATGCCGGTGTACGAGTTCAGCAGCGACACGACGACCGGCATGTCCGCGCCACCGATCGGCATCACGAGCTGGACGCCGAGGATCAGCGACAGCCCGACGAAGAGGAGGAAGAGCGGCACGCTCGGCTCGACGACGGCGAGGTAGATGCCGATGCCGACGAGTGCCAGGAACAGCCCGGCGGTCACGAGCTGCGAGCCGGGATACTTCACCGGCTGTCCCGGGATGAGGCCCTGGAGCTTGCCGAACGCGACGACCGACCCGGTCAGGCTGACCGAGCCGATGATCGCGCCGAGCAGCGTGGCGATGACGAACGCCAGCGGCAGCAGCTCGCCGGGATGCAGCGACGTGTCGCGCAGTGAACTCGACGACCGCCACGAGCGCCGCGGCACCACCGCCGGCGCCGTTGAAGATGGCGACCATCTGAGGCATCGCGGTCATCGGGACGCGACGCGCGCCGAGGACGCCGGCGATCGAGCCGATGGCCGCTCCGACCACGACGATCCACCAGTTCGCGAGCATCCCCGGGGTCGTGAAGAAGGTCCAGCCGACGACGAGGGCCATGCCGGCCGCCCCGAGCAGGTTGCCGGTACGCGCGGTCTTCGGGCTGGCGAGGAACTTCAGCGCGAGGATGAACGTGACGCTGGCGACGAGCCAGACGAGGTATGTGAGGATCTCGAGCAGGTCCATCTAGCGCCGATCCCCGCCGCGGCCCTTGAACATCTCGAGCATCCGGTCGGTGACGACGAAGCCGCCGACGACGTTGATCGTGCCGAGGATGACGGCGAGGAACGCGAGCACGAGGGCGACGGGTGAGTCGGCCGTCGCGGCGACGAGCATCGCGCCGACGACGATCACGCCGTGGACCGCGTTGGCGCCGCTCATCAGCGGGGTGTGGAGCATCGTCGGCACCTTCGAGACGACCTCGTAGCCGACGAACGCGGCGAGGACGAGGATGAAGACGGCCGAGATGAGTGCGAACGGATCGAGTTCCATCGGTCTATTCGTCCTTCGTGGGCTCTGCTGGCGGGGCGACCTCGATGCCGAGTGCCTTCGCGGTGGCTTCGTTGACGACCTTCCCGCCATGGGTGATCGTCGCGCCCTTCGTGATCTCGTCGTCGAAGTCGAGGTTCAGTGACCCGTCCCTGGCGAGGTGCTTGACGAGCGTCTGGATGTTCTTCGCGTACATCTGGGTCGCGCTGGCCGGCATCGTCGCCGGCAGGTTGGTGAGGCCGATGATGCGGACGCCATGCTTGACGACCTCCTTGCCGGCCTCGGTGCCCTCGACGTTCCCGCCCATCTCGGCGGCCATGTCGACGATCACGCTGCCCGGCTTCATGCTCGCGACCATCTCATCGGTCACGAGCTTCGGGGCGGGGCGGCCGGGAATGAGGGCCGTCGTGATGATGAAGTCGGCTTCCTTGACGCGCGCGGCGATGAGCTCGGCCTGGCGGCGCTTGTAGTCGTCGCTCATCTCGGTCGCGTAGCCGCCGGCCGTCTCGGCCTTCGCCTTCTCCTCGTCGGTCATCTCGACCGCCAGGAAGGTCCCGCCGAGTGACTCGACCTGCTCCTTGACGACCGGTCGCACGTCGGTGGCCTCGACGACCGCGCCGAGGCGACGGGCGGTGCCGATGGCCATGAGGCCGGCCACGCCGGCGCCCATGATGATCCCGCGCGCCGGGCGGATCGTGCCGGCCGCGGTGGTCAGCAGGGGGAAGAACTTCGGCAGCCGGTCCGCGGCGATGAGGACCGCCTTGTAGCCGCCGACCGTGGCCTGGCTGGAGAGCGTGTCCATCGACTGGGCCCGGGTGATGCGCGGGATCGCGTCCATGCTGATGGCGGTGACGCCGCGCTCGGCCAGCTTCCGGGCCAGCTCCGGTTTGGCGAGGGTACCAAGGGTGCCGATGAGGACCGATCCCGAGCGCAGCATCTCGACCTCCTCGTCGGAGGGTCGACCGACGCGGAGCACCATGTCCGCCTCGCTGTACAGCTGCGCGGCGTCCGGCACGATCGTCGCGCCGGCCTCGCGGTACGCCTCGTCGAGGTTGGAGCTTGCTTCCCCGGCGCCGGACTGCACGACGACCTCGTGGCCGTCACCGACCAGCTGGCCGGCGATCTGCGGCGTGAGCGCGACGCGCGTCTCCCCGTCCGCCGTCTCGCGTGGAACACCAATCTTCATGAAGGAAGGTCTCTCTTCGGAAGGGCATGCATGCCGCGAACCGCCGCAGCTCCTCCGAGGAGGGCGCGAGGCGGTTCGGAGCCCGAGTGTAGCAGAGGCCCGGTCGTGATTCTGTCGCATGGGAAATCGGTACGAACGCCCCGCGGCGAGGTCAGCGGTCAGATGATCGGCTACCTTGGACATGGCGAGGACCACACGCGCGTCAGGACCTCGCCCTCCGCGCCGCGGAGCCTCTTGACCCCCGGAGATCACACTCGTGAGCCTCGTTCTCGACGGACTCAGCAAGCGGTTCGGCGACGTTGTCGCACTCGACGGCGCCAGCTTCACGGTCGAGCCGGGCAGCATCTTCGGTCTGCTCGGTGCCAATGGCGCGGGCAAGACGACCGCGATGCGGATCGTGCTCGACATCCTTCGCGCCGACTCCGGCCGGGTCACCTGGATGGGGACCGAGAACACCGCGCTGCCACGCAGCACGTGGGGCTACCTGCCCGAAGAGCGCGGGCTGTACCCGAAGATGCAGGTCGGCGAGCAGCTGCGCTTCTTCTCGGCGCTGTACGGTGTGCCGGCCGACAAGGCGCAGGCGGAGATCACCGACTGGCTCGAGCGCTTCCGGATCCCCGACTACCTCGAGCGCAAGGTCGAGGAGCTCTCCAAGGGCAACCAGCAGAAGATCCAGTTCATCGCCGCGATCCTGCACGACCCCGCGGTGCTGATCATGGACGAGCCGTTCACCGGGCTCGACCCGGTCAACGTGCGGCTGCTCAAGGAGGCGTTCATCGAGATGCGCGACCGGGGCAAGACCCTGATCTTCAGCACGCACCAGATGGAGACGGTCGAGGAGCTGTGCGAGTCGATCGCGATCATCGATCGCGGCCGGGTCATCGTCAGCGGCTCCGTCCGTGACGTGAAGCGCGACATGGGCCGGCAGGTCGTGCGCCTGGCGACCAACGGCAACGGCCAGGGTGTCGACTGGGTCCGTGACCTGCCCGGTGTCGACATCACCGCCCAGCGCGAGGACTACGTCGAGCTCCGGGTGCCGGCCGATCGCGACCCCGAGACGATCCTCCGCGCGGCGCTCGACCGTGGCGATCGGGTCTCCCGCTTCGAGATCGCCGAGCCGAGCCTCGAGGAGATCTTCATCGAGCACGTCGGCCGGCGCGCGGTCGACCCCGACGAGGAGCACCTCGCCACGACCGGGAAGGAGGCGGCCGGATGACCGGACTCCTGCCGAACGCCCTCCACGTTGCGCGGCGCGAATACCTCGTCCGGGTCCGTGGCCGCGCGTTCGTCATCACGACCGTGTTGCTGGCCGTGGCGGTCGTCGGTGTCATCTTCGTCCCCACTATCCTCGCCGCGGTCGGCGTCGCCGATCCACCCGAGGTCGCGGTCGTGGTCGATGCCGATAACCTCGGCACCGATCCGATCGTGGCCATCCAGACCGCGCTCGTCATCGGACCCGGCGGCGACGGCGAGTCGGGCGAGGAGCCGGCGCGCGTCGTGCGCGCCGACGACGCGGAGGAGGCCGCGCAGGCGGTCCGCGACGGTGAGTACGACGCGCTGCTGACGATCGCCCGGGCGGACAACGGCGACCTTGAATTCGAGTACCTGGGCAGCGCCAGCCCGACCAACCAGACGCGCCTGCTGGTGACCGCCGCCGCGACGTCGCTGGCGATCGGCGACCGTCTCGACCGTGAAGGCATCCCGCAGGAGCAGCGCGAGGCGATCTTCGCGCCGCCGATCTTCGTGGCGGTGCCGATCGACCCGGACGATGCCCGCGACGAGGAGGACTTCGGCGGCGCCTTCATCCTCGCCTACGCCATCGTCATCCTCACCTTCATGGGCATCCTCACATACGGCAACTGGGTCGCCCAGAGCGTGGCCGAGGAGAAGTCGGGCCGCGTGATGGAGCTGCTCATCACGGCGGCGACGCCGCGCCAGCTGCTCGTCGGCAAGGTCTTCGGCACCGGTGCTGCCGGCCTCACCCAGTACCTCGCGATCGCGATCGCGGCCGCGATCGGCTACCTCGTCAGCGGGCCGGTGTCCGAGGCGCTGGGCCTCGGCGGCCAGGCACCGATCACGCTCCCCGACCTCGACCCGACGCTGATCATCTGGTTCGGGGCCTTCTTCCTGCTCGGCTTCCTCCTGTACGCCACGCTCTACGCGGCCGCCGGCTCGATGGTGAGC
Organism: uncultured Chloroflexia bacterium; assembly: GCA_963844415.1. GTDB lineage: Bacteria > Chloroflexota > Limnocylindria > QHBO01 > QHBO01 > JACDBZ01. The sequence continues at coordinate 416,705 of CAWJOA010000007.1, read as the reverse complement.
CGCGTCGAGGACGCGCAGCAGGCCGCCGGCCCGCTCATCTTCCTGGCCATCGGCGGCTACCTCGCCGCCTTCGCCGGCCTCAACGAGCCCGATGCCCAATGGGTCGTCGTGCTGTCGGTGATCCCGTTCTTCAGCCCGTACCTCATGCCGGCCCGGATGCTGCTGACGACGCCGAGCGTCGGCGAGGTCGCGCTGGCGCTCGTGCTGCTGGTCGTGACGGTGGCGGCGGCGCTCTGGATTGCCTCGCGCATCTACAGCGCCGGCGTGCTTCTCTACGGCCAGCGCGTCGGCCTGCGCAACGTGTGGCGCGCGACCCGCGTCGCGCGATGAGCTCGCTCGTCGTCACCGACGCACGTCGGATCGAGCTCGCGCACGGCGACATCACCACCGAGCGCCTGGATGCCATCGCGAATGCGGCGAACGAGGCGCTGCGCGGCGGCGGCGGGGTCGATGGTGCAGTGCACCGCGCCGCGGGACCCGGCCTGCTCGAGGAGCTGACGCGGCGCTACCCCGACGGGACGCCGACCGGCACCGCGGCCGCGACCGAGGGCCACGACCTGCCGGCACGCTGGATTCTCCACGCCGTCGGCCCGGTCTGGAAGGGCGGCGAGCACGGCGAAGAGGCGATGCTCGATGGCGCGTATCGGTCCTGCCTCCGCCTGGCCGACGAGCTCGGCGCGCGAAGCGTCGGCTTCCCGGCCATCAGCATGGGGATCTACGGCTACCCCGCCGACGAGGGCGCGCGGGTCGCCGTGCGGGCCGTGGCCGATCACCTGCGCGGCGAGACCGGGATCGAGCTCGTGCGCTTCGTCCTCTTCAGCGACGAGACCTACGACCACTTCGCCGCGGCCCTCGGGACGTTGGGCTCCTCCTAGCCGTTCGGGGCTTGGTGGGCGGGCGCCGCCGTCAGGTGATCGGCACCGTCGCCGAGGTGCGGAGTCCCGGACCGGCCTGCCGAGGCCGAAGCGCGAATCGATCGTCCGGCGGCGCGAGCTCCGAGACGTCCACGCCCAGGATCAGCCCGGAGAGGTATTCGCCGATGACCGGGGCGTGCTTGAAGCCGTGGCCCGAGCCGCCGCCGGCGATCCATCCGCCGTCGAGGATCGGGTGCCGATCGATGATGAAGTGCGTGTCGGGCGTCAGCTCGTATTGGCACACGCGGCCCTCGGCCACCGGCCGCTCGGCGAGGTCCGGCAGCCGCCGTCGCAGGTACTCGCGCGACACGGAGACGCGTTCGTCGGACAGCCGCCGCTCCTGGGTGTCGGGATCGACGATCGGTCCCGGCCAGTCCGGCGCGACCTTGGCGCCGCGGCCCTCGATCGAGGGCAGGCCGTAGAAGGCGGCGTCGTACTCGACCCATGTCGGCAGGTTGCCGGCGTCGAAGCGCGCGTCCCCCGGCGGCGTCGCGAAGTAGATGACCTCCTGCTGCGGCACGGCCAGCTCCAACCCGGGGACCGGCTCCCAGCAGCTTCGGCAGCCACGGGCCGGCGGCGAAGACGACGGCATCCGCGGTCGCCGGCTCGCCGTCGACGAGGACGGCGCCCTCAGACACCTGCGCCAGGCCGATGCGGACCTCCCCGCCCTCCTCGTCGAACGCCCGCGCCGTGGCGGCCACCGCGCGCCGCGCCATCAGCACCCCGGCCTCCGGCTCGTGGAGCGCCCAACCCAGGTCCTCGGCGAGCAGCTGGGGGTAGCGCGCGCGCAGCGCATCGGTCTCGAGGCGCTCGGCCGGGATGCCGAGGCCGGCCAGGGTGCGAAGCGAATCGGCCTCGAAGCCGTCCTCGCGGTGCGCGAGCCAGAGGACGCCGGTTCGCACGAAGAGGGATCGGTCCAGCGCCAGCCACTGGTCCAGCGCGCGGCGCTGCCAGAGTCGGGTAGTGCGCGTCCGCACCGTGGGCGGAGCGCGTGACCCGCGACTCGTCGCCGGAGCTGGCGAGCGAGTTGCCGGCGCCGTACTGGTCGACCAGCGTCACCGATGCGCCACGCCGCAGCAGCCAGCGCGCGGTCCAGGTCCCGAAGGCGCCGGCACCGATGACGAGGACGTGCATCGGCGGATCGTACGCGCCCGGATGGACGAAGCGCTGGCTCGCCGCCGTCGGGCGGGCGCTAGCATCAACGGCATGGAGGGCACGCCGGTCGACGCGGTCATCAGCACGCAGGCGCTGACGAAGCACTACGGCCCGGTCCGGGCCCTGAACGACCTGACGCTCGACGTCCGGCGCGGCGAGATCTTCGGCTTCCTCGGCCCGAACGGGGCCGGCAAGTCGACCGCCATCCGGACGCTGCTCGGCTTCCTGCATGCCACCCGCGGCACCGCATCCGTGCTGGGCCACGACATCGCCACGGACTCGGTCGAGATCCGCCGCAACACCGGCTACCTGCCCGGCGGGATCGCGCTGTACGACTCGCTCACCGGCGAGCAGGTGCTCGACTACCTCGTCGACATGCAGGGCCTCGAACCGCGCCGCCGGGTGGAGCTGTGCGAGCGGCTGGAGCTGCCCGCATCGGTCCTGCGGCGCAGGGTTCGCGACTACTCGCGCGGCATGCGCCAGAAGATCGGCGTCGTCCAGGCGCTCCAGCACGACCCCGAGCTGGCGATCCTCGACGAGCCCACCGAGGGCCTCGACCCGCTCATGCAGCTGGCGTTCTATCGGCTGCTCGACGACCTGCGCGCCGAGGGGAAGACCGTCTTCTTCAGCTCACACGTGCTCAGCGAGGTCGAGCGGCTGTGCGACCGGGTGGCGATCATCCGCGCCGGCCACCTGATGGCCATCCACGACGTCGCCGAGCTCCTCGCAGCGCCGCAAGCGGCGCGTGATGCTGCGCTGGCGCGGAGCCGCGCCGGATCCGACGACCCTGCCCGGGCTCGCCGACGTGGAGGTCGACGGCAGCCGGATCACCGGCACCCTGTCGGGCGAGATCGCCGGGTTCGTGCGCTCGATCGCCTCGCCGAACCTCGAGGACCTGACGATCGAGCCGGCCAGCCTCGAGGAGGCGTTCCTCGAGTACTACGCCGATCACGAAGGGGCCGAGGCCGTCGAGGAGCCCGAGGCGGCTGCACGATGAGCCTGCGCCTCTTCCGCCAGACCCTGCGCTGGCAGCGGGTGCGCCTGCTCGTCGTGCTGGTGGCCGGCATTGCGTGGGGCGCGGTCATCCCGATCATCTACGACGAGTTCAGCGTCCTCATCCGCGACCTTGCCAGCTCCGGCGCCTTCCCCGAGGAGATGCTGAACTTCGGTTCGGGCTCGCTGTTCACGCTGCCGGGAAGCATCACGCTCGGGCTCCAGCATCCGCTGGCGATCGCGATGATCGGCATCTTCGCGGTCGGCGCCTCGTCGGTGGCAGTCGCGGGCGAGCGGGCACGCGGCACGTTGGAGGTGCTGCTGGCGCGGCCGATCTCCCGCACCACGCTCTACACCAGCATCCTCGCGGCGCTGCTGCTGGTCGTGCTGCTCGTGCTGACCGCGATCCTCGGCGGCATGGTCGCCAGCGCAGCGGCGATCGGCCTCGTCGACGAGCTCGACCTCGGCCAGCTGCCACTCGTCCTGCTCAACGGCTTCGGGCTGTGGGCCGCGTTCACGACCTTCGGCCTGGCGATGTCGGTCAGCTTCGACCGGCCCGGCCCGGCCATCGGCCTGACCCTGGCCTGGCTGCTGATTCACTACTTCCTCGAGATCCTCGGCTCGCTCTGGACCGATGCGGCCTGGGCGCAGGAGTATTCGCTGCTCCACCACTTCGACCCCGGCGCAATCCTGTCCGGCGACCTGGATCCGGTCGACCTGGTGATCGTGTTCGCGGCGGCGGTGATCCCGATCGTCTACGCGCTGCTCGTCTTCCCGAAGCGCGACCTTGCGGCGCCGGCCTAGGACGCTGCCTCGGTTACCGGCTCCTCCCCGAGCGCGTACGCGACCGCGTCCTCCACGCTCATCGCCGCACCGAGGGCGAGGTCCTCGGCCAGCGCGGGATCCGCGCGCAGCTCCTTGGGATCGAACTCGAGGACCCCGCGGTTCCAGGGGTTGAGGCCGGTCCCGCTCGTCTCCTCGAGGCGGCCCACCACGCCGGTGAGGCGCGCCGCGCGCTTCGGTCGCCGGATCGGAGGGCAAGGACCGCCATCGCGTCGAGGACGAGCGTATAGCCGGTCACGTCGCCCGCCTCACGGAACGTCTGGAGTGCGGCGGTGAACCGGGCTCGCGCCTCGTCGCGAGCGCTGGCGCTGCCGCCCGCGGTCTCCTGGTCGACGGTCAGGTCCGCGAGACCCACCGTGTAGCTGGCCCAGCCGACCATGAACCGATCGCCGCTCGGCCTCGAACAGCTCCAGCGCGTGGACCCCGTGGCCGCGCGCCTCATCTGTCTTGCCGGCGCCCCACAGGACGTTGGCGAGCGCCCACTCGCAGCGCCCGATGCCGGCGTCGTCATCGAGTTCGCTGGTAGATCGCGCAGCGCGGCGTTGATGTGGCGCTGCGCGCTGGCCACGGTGTCCGGGATTGTGAAGGTCCATGACCGAATACGTGAACGACATCCCGTACTCGGCTTCCGCGAGCCCCGGACGATCGCCCAGCGCGGTTCGGGCCTCGATCTCGGCACCGTAGTACTGCCGCGCTTGCTCGGTGTCGGCGCGCCAGTACGCCAGGCCTGCGGCCGCCGAGAGGGCGTCGGCGCGCGCGTCGGCGTACGACTTCGCATCCGGCAGCGCCAGCGCCGCCTCCGTTCGCTCGAGCCCCTCGACGATGTACCCGCGGCGCTGCCAGAAGCGCCACAGGTCGTGGCACATGCGCAGGGCGGCCTCGGTGTCGTGCTCCAGCGACCAGCCGATCGCCGCGCGCAGGTTGTCGTGATCGAGCTCCAGCCGATCGAACGACGCCCCGGAGCCGGATCCCATCGCTCGAGCGCCGGACTCGCCGGCGATGTCGGCGAACGCGCGAGCGTGCCGCTCGCGAAGGCCGTCCCATCTGGCCGCGCTCGTTCGCCTGCTCGATCGCGAACTCGCGGATCGTCTCGAGCATCGCGAACCGCGGCTCGCCACCGGTGCCCTCCGTCCTGGCGCAGCGAGGCTCTTCTCGATCAGCGACGCCAAGTCGTCGAGCGGTATCGCCGCCGAGCTCGCCGCCGCAGACTGCTCATGATCGTCGAAGCCAGGCCGGCGCCGCCGACGAACACGACGAGGCACGCGAACGCCGCGCGATCTGTCCTCCTCGAGCATGTCGTGGCTCCAGGCGATCGCGCCGCGCAGGGTCTGCTGTCGAGCCGGGAGGTCGCGCGAGCCCGCCGACAGCAGCCCCAGCCGATCCCCCAGCCGGCCGAGCATCGCCTGCGGCGTGAGGATCCGAATGCGCGCCGCCGCGAGCTCGATCGCCAGCGGCAGCCCGTCGAGACGCACGCAGATCTCGGCAACCGCCGGCGCGTTCTCGTTGGTGACCTCGAAGCCGGGCTTCACCGCGCGCGCCCGCTCGATGAAGAGGGCGACCGCCTCGTACTGCGACAGCTGCGCCAGCGACGGCAGGTTGGCCGGGTCGGGCAGGTCGAGCGGCGGGACGGGGTACTCCTGCTCACCCGAGACCTGGAGCGCGCTGCGGCTGCTGGCCAGGACGGTCAGGTTCGGGCAGGCCGTCAGCAGCTGGTTGACCGATGCGCCGGCCCCGGTCACCTGCTCGAAGTTGTCGAGCACGAGCAGCATGCGCTTCGGGCCGATGTGGTCGACGAGGCGCTCGATCGCCGGGCGGCCGCCGCGATCGGACAGCACGAGGGTCTGCGCGATCGTCGAGGGCACGAGCTCCGGGTCGCTGATCGGTGCGAGCTCGACGAACCAGACGCCGTCGGGGTAGTGGCGCAACGCGCGGCCGGCGACCTCGAGGCTGAGGCGCGTCTTCCCGGTGCCGCCCGGCCCGGTCAGGGTGAGGAGGCGGTGATCGGCCAGCAGCGAGCCGATGGCACCGATCTCCGCGTCGCGGCCGAGGAACGTCGTCAGTCGGGTCGGCAGGTTGTTCGGCGTTGCGTCCAGCGATCCGATCGCCGGAAAGTCGCTCAGCAGCCCGCCGATGACGAGCTGCCAGAGGTGCTCGGGATGCTCGAGATCCTTGAGCCGATGCTCGCCGAGGTCGCGAAGCTCCACGCCGCCGGGGAGGGCGTCCTGCACGAGCGAGCGGGTCGCGTCCGACAGCACCACCTGGCCGCCATGAGCGACGCTCGCGATCCGGCTGGCCCGGTGGACGTGGAGACCGACGTAGGTCTTTGCCGACAGGCTGGCCTCGCCGGTATGCAGGCCGATGCGGACGCGCACCTCGGAATCCTCCGGCCACGGTTCGGCGGCCAGCGCACGCTGCGCATCGGCCGCCGCCGCGACCGCGGCCGGTGCCGTCGGGAAGGCGACGAAGAACGAGTCGCCCTCGGTGCCGACCTCGGCTCCGCCGTTCGCTGCGAAGGCAGCGCGCAGCAGCTCGCGATGGCGTTCGAGGACGGCGGGCCATCGCTCTCCGCAGGTGCGAAGCAGGCGCGTCGACCCCTCGATGTCGCTGAAGAAGAACGTGACCGTGCCGGTCAGCAGCTCGGGCATCGGTGGGGAGTGTGCGTGTGCCGGGGCGCGCGCGCAAGGTGGGCTAGGCTTCGAGTGGTGAGCTCCCTCCTCGCCCTGCTCCGTGAGCGGCCCGTGCTGACCGCAGTGCTGGGCGCGCTGACGATCGCGTTCTCGGCGATCTTCGTGAGCCTCGCCGACGTCACGCCGGCAACGGCTGCGATCTTCCGCTGCGCCTACGCCCTGCCGCCGCTCCTCCTGCTGGCCTGGTTCGAGCGCCGCCGGTTCGGCGTCCGTGCCGCGGGCCAGCGTCGCCTGGCGTGGATCGCCGGGATCTTCTTCGCCGTCGATCTCGTGCTGTGGCACCACGCCATCGAGGAGGTCGGCGCCGGGCTGGCAACGGTGCTCGGCAACACGCAGGTCGTGATCGTGCCGATCGCCGCGTGGCTGTTCCTCGGGGAGCGGCCGGGCGGGCGGGTGGCCGCATCGGTCCCGCTCGTGCTCATCGGCGTCGTGCTCATCAGCGGCGTCCTCGGCGACGGGGCGTTCGGGCGCAACCCGGTCCTCGGCGTCCTGTTCGGGATCGGCACCGGCATCGCCTACGCCGGCTTCCTCCTCGTGCAGCGCCGCGCGAACGCAGACCCGCGACGCCCGGCCGGGCCACTGTTCGATGCCACGCTGTCGGCCGCGATCGTGTCGCTGCTCATCGGCCTCCCGCTGGGCGAGGTCGACCTCGTGCCGACCTGGCCGGCGCACTTCTGGCTGATCCTGCTCGCGCTCAGCGTCCAGGTCGTGGGCTGGCTGCTGATCAGCATCAGCCTCCCGCGCCTGCCGGCGGCGGTGACGAGCGTGGTGCTGACGATCCAGCCGGTCGGATCGGTCGTGCTCGGCATCTGGATCCTGAACGAGGCGCCGAGCGAGCTCCAGCTGCTCGGCGTGCTGTTCATCATCGCCGGGCTGCTGCTGACGACCCTGCGGGTCCGATCGCCGGACGCTCGCCGGGCGCAACCAGAGACCGGCTGAGCTCTAGCCCGCCGTCCTCGTCGGTCGCTCGCGGCAGGGTCGGCGGCAAGGTCACCGTGAAGCGCGTGTTGCCCGGCTCGCTGTCGACCTCGATCCGGCCGCCGTGGCGCGCCACCACTCCGTACGAGATGTGCAGGCCCAGCCCGGTGCCCTTGCCCGGCTCCTTGGTGGTGTAGAACGGCTCGAACAGCCGATCGCGGATCTCCGGTGGAATCCCAGAGCCGCTGTCGGCGATCGTGACGCGCACGCCCACACCCTCCGCCGACGCCTCGGGCTCGGCGCGGATCGACAACGTGCCGCGGCCGTCCATGGCGTCGACGGCGTTGTCGATGAGATTGGTCCACACCTGGTTCAGCTCGGAGCCGTAGGCCTCGATCGTCGGCAGGTCGTCGGCGATCTCGGTGCGCACCTCGACGTCGCGCAGGCGGTGTCGGAGGATGACGAGCGTCTGCTCCAGGCCGATGCGGACGTCGACCCGCCCGACCGGCGCCTGGTCGAGGTAGGTGTAGCCCTTGACCGCCCCGACGATGTCGCTGATCCGGGTCAGCGCAATCTCCAGCTCACCCAGCAGCTGTCTGACCGATGCATCCGCTGCCAGCCACGGGATGACCTCCGCAGGCTGCTCGCGCAAGGCGGCTGCGGTCCAGCCGGCCTCGACGAGCGCGCTGGCCGCGTCGGCGCTCCCGGCGATGGCCTCGATCTCGCTGATCCGGTCGGCCCGCTCCAGTGCCGTGCGAGGCTTCGGCGTGTCCGACGGCGGCTGAGGAGGCGGGCTTGGCCGGGGCGACGACTCGGCGGCGCTCACCGCCTCATCCAGCGCGGCGATCGAGCGCAGCGCGGCCGCCGCCGGGTTGTTCAGCTCGTGCGCGAGGCCCGCGGACAGGGTCCCGAGGGCGGCCAGCTTCTCGCGCTCGCGGAGCGTCGACTCCATCGCGCGCAGCCGCGCGACGGCGGTCCGGACCACGGAGAGGGCGACGTCCGGGCCGGTGGCCAGCAGCTCGCGCAGCGCGTCGACGGGGATTCGCAGCGCCTCCGCGTTGCGCGTCGCCGCCACGGTCGCAAGGCGCCGACCGCCCTCGAGCGCGGCGATCTCGCCCTGCAGCGATCCCGGGCCGACGACGGCCAGCGGGATGCGGCTCTCGCCGGACTGGCGTGTCACCTCCAGCTCGCCGGCGAGCACGACGAACAATGCATCGGCCTCGTCCCCCTGGCGGATGAGCGTTTCGCCGGGCTCGAGGTCGACGATCTCGCCGCGGCCCACGAGCCGTCGCAGCGGGCCGTCCTCGACGCCCGCGAACAGCGGCGTCTCCCGCAGACGCTCGACGATCTCGTCGACCGAGAGGTGGGTGTGGCTCACAGCTGCGCGAGGTAGCGGTGGACGAGCGCAACGGCCATGGCACCCTCCCCGACCGCGCTGGCGATCCGCTTCACCGAGTCGTGCCGCACGTCGCCGGCGGCGAAGAGCCCGGGCAGGCTCGACTCGAGCAGGAATGGCTCGCGGTCGAGCATCCAGTCCGGCACCCCTGGGCCGGTCAGGACGAAGCCACGCTCGTCGCGGGCGACCACGCCGTCCAGCCATGCGGTCCGCGGCTGCTGCCCGATGAAGATGAACATCGCGTCGAGCGCGAGCTCCAGCACGCCGTCGGGCGTCGAGAATGTCGCACCCTCGAGATGGGATTCCCCACGCAACGCGGCCGTCTCGGTCCTCAGATCGACCTCGACGTTCTCGAGCTCGCCGATCTGGTCGACGAGGTAGGCGCTCATCCCCGCACCGATGTCCTCGCCGCGGATGACGAGGTGGACCTTGCGCGCGTACCGGGCGAGATGGACCGCCGCCTGGCCGGCCGAGTTGCCGGAGCCGATGACGGCCACCTCCCGGTCGCGGTACAACAGCGCCTCGGTCGTCGCGGCGCCGTAGTAGACGCCCGCGCCGGCCAGCTCGGCCGCGCCCGGCACGTCGAGCTGGCGGTAGCTCACCCCGGTCGTCACGACCACGGCCTGGCAGGCCACCTCGCTGCCGTCGTCGAGCCCGACATACCGATACGGATCCTCGCGCCGAAGCACCGTCGCCTCCTGCGAGGAGAGGATCTCGGCTCCCAGCCGCTTCGCCTGGGTCAGGGCGCGCCGCGCGAGGTCCCCGCCGCTCAGCCCCGCCGGGAAGCCGAGGTAGTTCTCGATCCGGCTCGTCGTGCCGGCCTGGCCGCCGGGGGCCTCGCGCTCGACCATGAGCGTCTTCAGGCCCTCGCTGGCGCCGTACACCGCCGCCGCGAGGCCCGCGGGTCCGCCGCCGACGATGACGACGTCGTAGAACGGCAGCGCCGCGTGGGTCGACATCCCGGTGGCGTCGGCGAGGTCGCGGTTCGACGGATCGCGCAGGACGCGGTCGTCGGGCAGGATGACGACCGGACGGGTCGGGTCGACGGGCTCGGCGAACGAGGCCGCCAGGCGGCGGCCGTCCTCATCGGTCTCCGGGTCGAGCCAGGCGTAGGGCACCTGGTTGCGCGTCAGGAAGTCGCGGATCTCGTGCCCTCGCGGGGACCATCGGCCGCTCAGGAGGCGCAGGCCCTCGAACGTCGGACGGTAGCCGGCGGTCCAATCGGCGAGCAGGTCGTCGACGACCGGGTAGAGCTTCTCGTCGGGCGGATCCCAGGGCTTGAGGAGGTACTGGTCGAGGCGGATCTCGTTGATCGCGCGGATGGCGACGTCGGTGTCGGCGTAGGCCGTGAGGAGGACGCGCTTCGCGTCGGGCTGGAGGGGGATCGCCTCGGCCAGGAACTCGGTGCCGGTCATCGACGGCATGCGCTGGTCGACGAGGAACAGCGCCACCGGGTCGCCGCGCTGGGTCAGCTCGCGGACGACCTCGAGCGCATCGGCTCCCGAGCCGGCACCGATGACCCGGTACTCGTCGGCGTAGCGCGAACGCAGGTCGCGCTCGACGGCGCGCAGGACCGGCGCGTCGTCGTCGACCGCGAGGATTGCCGGCTTGGCGACCATGCGGCGAGTGTACCGGCGACTACGCGCTACGCTGCGAGCATGACGGCGCCGGGCTCGAAGCTCCTGACCGGCACTGGCCGCCTGGCGCCGGCCGGGATCTCTCCGTGGGCAATCCAGGTCCGCGACGGCCGCATCGCGTGGATCGGCTCTCCCGTGGATGCGCCACCGACCGATGACCGCCTCGACCTCGGCGGCGCGCTCGTCACGCCCGGCCTCGTCGACAGCCACACCCACCCCGTCTTCGCCGGTGACCGATCCGACGAGGCCGCCGCCACGCCTCGAGGGCGCGCCGTACACCGGGCGGCGGGATCCTGCGCACCGTCGCCGCGACGCGTGACACCGACGACGCCACGCTCGAGGCGCTGTGCGAGGCGCGGCTGCGCGCCGCGCTCGCCGCCGGCACGACCACCGTCGAGTGCAAGTCCGGCTACGGGCTGTCGCTCGACGAGGAGCTGCGCCACCTCCGCATCATTCGCCGCGTGGCCGATCGGCTGCCGGTGCGGGTCGTGTCGACCTTCCTCGGCGCGCACGCCGTCCCCGCGGGCACCACGGCGGCCAGCCACGCCGCGCTCGTCGCGGACGAGATGATCCCGGCCGTGGCCGCGGAGGGCCTGGCGGAGTTCGTCGACGTCTTCGCCGATGCCGGCTTCTTCGACCTCGCCGCCACCGAGCGGATCGGTCGTGCGGCGACCGCGGCGGGCCTCGGCGTGCGGCTCCACGCCGAGCAGCTCGCGCGCACCGGCGCCGCGGAGCTCGGGCGTCCGGCTTGGTGCGGCATCGGTCGACCACCTCGAGCAGCTCGACGACGCCGGCGTGGCGGCGATCGCCGCCTCGGACACGGTCGCGACCCTTCTCCCGGCGCCGGCCATCGTCCTGCGCGACCGGCTGCCGCCCGCACGCGCGCTCCTGGATGCCGGAGCGACCGTCGCGCTGGCCAGCGACGCCAATGCCGGCACCTTCTCGCGGCTTCGGGGCGATGCCGCTGGTGATCGGTCTCGGCGCGACGCTGCTCGGGCATGACCGTCGACCGAGGCGCTGACCGCCGCGACCGCCGGAGGCGGCGAAGGCGCTGCGCCGCCCAGACCTGGGCCGCCTGGAGGTCGGCGCCGCAGCCGACCTGGTGGCGTGGGACGCCGAGCACGAGGGCGCGTTCGCCCTGCGCCTCGGCGCCGTCAACCCGCCCCGGGTCTGGATCGCCGGCGCGGAGATCGGTCCCTAGGCCCCCTATCATCAGCGCATGGACCGATACGACCTCGTCGTCGTCGGCGCCGGCGCCGCCGGCGAGGCGGCCGCCCACTACGCCCGTTCGCGCGACGCATCGGTGGCGATCATCGACCGCGGCCTCTTCGGTGGCTCGTGCCCGTTCTGGGCATGCATGCCGTCGAAGGCGCTCCTCCACGCGGCCGACGTGCACCACGGCGGCGGCGACTTCGGATGGTCGAAGGCGTCGGACTTCCGCGACTACATGATCAACCGCGAGGGGACCGATACCCCCGACGACTCGGGCCACACGAAGTCGCTCGAAGGGGCCGGCGCGACCGTCATCCGCGGCTCCGCCTCGCTCGACGGACCCGGGCGCGTTCGCGTCGGCGGACCGGGTGCTCGAGGCCGGTGCCGTCGTGCTGGCCGTCGGATCGGTCAGTCGGGTGCCCGATCGACCTGCCCGGCCTCGCCGAGGCGCACCCGTGGACGAACGTCGAGGGCACGTCGACCCGCGAGCTGCCCCGTTCGCTGGCGATCCTCGGCGCGGGGCCGACCGGCGTCGAGCTGGCGCAGGTCTACGCCCGCTACGGCGTCCCGGTCACGCTCGTCCATCCGCGCGACCGCGTCCACGACAAGGAGCACCGCCGCTCGTCCGAGCTGCTCGGCGCGTCGCTCGAGGCCGATGGGCGTCACGCTGAAGCTCGGCGTCGCGCGCGACGCGCGTGCGTGCCGGCGAGGGCGAGGGTGGCGCGCACGTCATCGAGCTCGACGGCGGCGCCGATGCGGTCGAGGGCCACGAGATCCTGCTCTCCATCGGCCGCGACTTCCCGCTCGACGGCCTCGGGCTGGAGTCGGTCGGCGTCACGCCGACCGATGGGCGGCTGAAGCCGGACGAGCGTCTGCGCGTTGCGGAGAACGTCTACGTCGCCGGCGACGTCGGCGGCCCCGAGATGCACACGCACCTCGGCCACTACACCGGCGAGGCCGCAGCCCGGATCGCGCTCGGTGACGCGGACTACCGGCCGTTCCTCGACGCCATCCCGCGCGCCACCTACACCGATCCGGAGGTGGCATCGGTCGGGCTGCTGCTGGAGCAGGCCAGTGAGCGCGGCATCGATGCCGCCGAGTACACCGTCGACATCGGCACCTCGTCGAAGGGCTACACGACCCAGTCGCAGGGGCACTGCACGATCGTCGTCGACCGCGGCCGCCGACGGCTCGTCGGGGCCTTCCTGGCGGGTTTGGCGGTGTCGGAGGCGATCCACGAGTGCGTGCTCGCCATCCGCGCCGACATGCCGCTCGACGATCCTCGCCGACACGATCCACGCCTTCCCGACCGTCGCGCGCGTCCTCGGCACCGCCTTCGTCGACGCCGACCGCGACCTCGCCTGAGTCGCCCATTGCATGCTGGCGCAGCGGGCGTAGCATCGCGATGTGAGCGACTTCATCGGTGAGACGACGGACCTCCTGCGGCGCACGCCTGACCTCCTGCGCGTCCTCCTGAAGGGCACCCCGGAGGCCTGGACCGATACGGCCGATGTGCCTGACGACGGCTGGCGCCCGAAGGACGTCGTCGGACATCTGATCACCGGCGAGCTGACCGACTGGATCGAGCGTACGCAGCGGATCCTCGAGCACGGCACCTCGATGCCCTTCGACCGATTCGACCGCTTCGCGCATGCCGATCGCGACACCGATGACACTCTCGACGAGCTCGTCGAGCACTTCGCGCGCCTCCGCGCCGAGAACCTCGCGCGACTCGAGGTGCTGGCCACCGAGGAGGACCTGGACCGGCGCGGCCTGCACCCGACGCTCGGCGAGGTCACCCTGCGCGAGCTGCTCGCGACGTGGGCGGTCCACGATCTCGACCACGTCAGCCAGATCTTCGCCGGCATGGCCGGCTCGCATGACGCCGAGGTCGGTCCGTGGAAGGCGTACCTCGGCATCCTCTTGCGGCGCGAGGACCCGGCCGCCGTCGCCGGGTGACCCCGGAGGACATCCTCCTCGCCGCGCTGTTCTTCGCGGCCGCACTCCTCTACTCGAGCGTCGGGCATGCCGGCGCATCCGCGTACCTCGCCGCGATGGCGCTCGTGGGCGTGCCGGTGATCGTGATGAGGCCGACGGCCCTCGTCCTGAACCTGTTCGTGGCCTCGATCGTCACAGTCCGCTTCGCGCGAGCCGGCCACCTGCCTTGGCGCAGCCTCGTCCCGCTGGCGATCGGCTCCGTGCCGGCGGCGTTCATCGGCGGCAGCATCGACCTGCCGAGCGAGATCTATCGGTTCCTCGTCGCGGCCGTGCTCCTGTTCGGGGCCTGGCGATTGGCAACGTCACCGCCCTCCGCCGACGACGACACCCATCCGGGCGTGCCATGGATCCCGGGGATCGTCACCGGTGCTGCAATCGGCCTGCTCGCCGGGCTTACCGGCACCGGAGGCGGCATCTTCCTGACGCCATTGCTCGTGCTCGTCGGCTGGACCAGCACGCGCGACGCCGCGGGTCTGTCCGGGTCGTTCATCCTGGTCAACTCGATCGCCGGCCTGGCCGGCCTGCTGAGCGGCGGGCTCGTCCTGCCGACGGCTCTGCCGCTGTGGATCGGTGCCGTGGCGGTCGGAGGCCTCATCGGCTCCTGGCTGGGAGCGGCCCGCTACAGCGTCCTGAACCTGCGCCGGGCGCTTGCATTCGTCCTTGTGCTGGCGGCGGCGAAGCTCGTGTTCTTCCCATGACCGCGGGCGTAGGATGGCGCGCATGACGGCGACCCACGAGCCCACATCGGTGCACGGCAGCGAGGCGCTGCGACTGGTGGGCGCCGACGTCGAGGTGCCGCTGGTCACCGGCGAGTCACGGCGATACGTGAACCTCGACTACGCGGCCTCGGCGCCGGCGCTCCAGGTGGTCCACGATGCCGTCGAGGAGCTCCTGGGCTGGTACTCGAGCGTGCACCGCGGCGCGGGCTTCAAGTCACGAGCCTCGACCGCCGCCTACGAGGGTGCGCGCGAGTCGATTCACCGCTTCGTCAACGCCCGCGACGACCACGCGGTGATCATCACCCGCAACACGACCGACTCGATCAACCTGCTGGCGGGCACGCTGCCCGAAGGCACGCACGTCGTTGCCTTCGCGGGTGAGCATCACGCCAACCTCCTGCCGTGGAAGCGCATCGGCGTCCGCTACCTGCCGGTCCCGGAGTCGCCATGCGGACGCGCTCGAGAGCCTCAGGGCCACCCTCGAGGAGCTGCCGCACTGCGAGGACCCGCACCTCGTCGCCGTGACCGGCGCCAGCAACGTGACCGGCGAGATCTGGCCGCTGGCCGAGATCGCGCGCATCGCCCACGAGAACGGCGCGCGCCTGCTCGTCGATGCCGCACAGCTGGCGCCGCACGCGCCGATCGACATGCGGCGCGACGGGATCGACTTCCTCGCGCTGTCCGGGCACAAGCTGTACGCGCCGTACGGGGCGGGCGCGCTGATCGGCGAACGCGACTGGCTGTCGTCCGGCGATCCGTTCCTGCGCGGCGGCGGGGCGGTCAAGCTCGTCACCGTCACCGACACCGTGTGGGCCGAGCTCCCCGACCGGCAGGAGGCGGGCTCGCCGAACGTCGTCGGGGCCGTGGCGCTCGGCGTCGCCTGCGACACGCTGGCCGCGGCCGGCATGGACCGCATCGCCGACGAGGAGCACGAGCTGGCCGCGTACGCCCGCACGCAGCTCGCCACGGTGGACGGGTTCCAGCACTACCGCGTCTGGCCCGATGACCACCCGCGCACCGGCCTGCTCACCTTCAGCCTCGCCGGCGTGCCGTACGACCTGCTCGCCGCCGTCCTCTCGGCCGAGCACGGCATCGGGATCCGCCATGGCTGCTTCTGCGCCCACCCGCTGATGGTTCGCCTGCTCAAGGTGGCCGATGACGAGGTCGACCGCCTGATGATCGAGATGCGCGCCGGGCACCACGAGCGCCTGCCCGGTGCGGCGCGCATGAGCCTGGGCCTCGGATCGACGACGGCCGACGTGGATGCCCTGGCCGATGCGCTGCGCGCGATCGCCGCCGACGGGCCGCGATGGACCTACTCGGTCAACCCCGGCAGCGACGAGTACGAGCCCGATCCCGACCCACGGCCGCTCCCCTCGTTGCCGATGCGCCTCGTCGAGCACGCCCACGGCCACGGCGAGTCGGCCTGATCTCGGCATGCGGCGCGTGCCCGGTACCGTATGAATTGACGTGAGACTTCCGGCGCTCCGCACCGATCTCCGCAACCGGCTGGCCTTCTGGGCGCTGGCGGGACTGGCGCTGTTCGTCGCGCACGACGCGATCTACCTCGTCCAGATCGGTCCGGGCGAGGAGCTCGCCGCCGCCCTGCGGACTGCCGGACACGGCTACTGGGGTTGGGCGAGCCTCGCGCTGACTGCGGTCGCGCTCGTCGCCGGGGTCTCGATCTGGCTCCGGATGCGCCGCCTTCGGCGACGCGCAGCCTCCCTTGGCGCACGTCGCGACGCCGGACGACCGTTCGCGCGGCGGTTCGTCGTCGCCTGGCTGCGACTGGTCGGCCGTCGTCGCCATCGGCTTCGTGATCCAGGAGAACGTCGAGCACGCGATCATCCACGGGCATGCCCCCGGTGTCGGCGCGCTGCTCGGTCCGGAGTACCCGCTCGCGCTCCCGGTCATCGGCCTGATCGGCGCGATCGCCGCGTCGGTAGCGGCGCTCGTCACGCGGACGCAGGAGGCGCTCGTCCTCGCGATCGAGGCGGCGCTGCGCCAGCCGATCCGTGCACTTCTCGCTGGTCCGCGACCGCCCGCGCGGCCCGCGGCCGCCATCGGTTCGGTCCTCGCCCATCCGGGTGCCAGCCGCGCTCCTCCGACCCTGGTCGTCTCAGCCATCTGAAACGAACCCAGAGCAGGGTCGCGGAATGCGTCGCGACCCGGGAGGAATCATGATCCATCGCATCGGACGGGCCGCCGTCCTGTCGGTCGCGCTCGTCGCGCTCTCGGCTGGCGGCGTCCTGGCGCACGAGTCGCGCGAGGTCGGCGAGCACACCTTCGTCGTGGGCTTCATGGACGAGCCGGTGTTCACGGGCCAGAAGAGCGGCCTCGAGTTCTTCGTCTCGCATGGCGATGAAGCGCCCGTCGAGGGCCTCGAGGAGACGCTCCAGGCGCAGGTCACCTTCGGGAGCGAGACCCGCGACCTCGAGATCAGCCCGCGCTTCGGGGAGCCCGGCGCCTACCAGTCGGTCTTCTTCCCGACCGCGGCCGGGCCCGTATACGTTCCGGCTCTTCGGCGAGGTCGAGGGCGAGCCGTTCGACGAGTCGTTCACGTCCGGGCCCGAGACCTTCGGCGAGGTCGAGGAGCTCGCCGGCGGGCAGTTCCCGGTCCAGTTCCCAGCGACGGCCGATGTCGTGGCCGATGCGGAGGCCGGCGCCGCTGCTGCGACGCAGGCGACGATCGCGCTCGTGCTGGCGATCATCGGTCTGTTGGCGGGGCTCGTCGCCCTGGGCCTTACGCTGGCGCGACGCGCGAGCTGATGCCCGCACCCCGGTGGTGGCGCCTCGCCGGCGTCACCGCCGTCTTTGCCCTGCTGGCGAGCCCGGCGCTGCCGGGCCTCGCCGGTGGCCGGGTGCTCGCGCACGCGCAGCTCGTTGCCAGCTCACCGGCCTCGGGCGCCGTCCTGCCCGTGGCGCCGGACGAGCTGCGGCTCGTGTTCAGCGAGCCGCTCGAGGAACAGGTCACCTCGCTCGACCTGAAGGCCCTCGACGGGACTCCGATCCTCGAGCGAGCGGGCGACATCGACCCCGAGGACCCGCACGCGCTGGTCGTCGCGGCGCCAGCGTTGACCGACGGGATCTACTCGATCACCTGGCGCAGCCTCTCCGCGGCGGACGGTCACATCACCGAGGGCTTCCTCCACTTCGGCGTCGGCCAGGTGGAGGGCGACCTACCGGGCGCATCGACGCACGAGGTGCACGGCGATGCGGACATCGTGGGCGTCGTCGGCCGCTGGCTGACATACCTCGGGCTGCTGGCGGCCATCGGTCTGACGGCCTTCCATCGGCTCGTGCTGCGCGAGCGGGCGATGCCGAGGCGGCTAGTCCGGCTGCTCGCTACCGGCCTCGCGGTCGCGGCCGTCGCGACGCTGCTCTCCGCCCTGGCGGCGGGCGTCGCCTCCGGCGCGGGGCCGGCGTACCTCGTCGACAGCCGGACGGGTCTGCTCCAGCTGGTCCGAGCCGGGGTTGCCGCCCTTGGCGCCGCGCTCCTGCTTTGGGGACCACCACGCGGGGCTCCGGCGACGGCGATCACCACCGGCCTGGTCGGTGTCGTCCTGCTCATCGCGGCCGGGCACGCGTCCGCGCTTCCGGGCTTCGTGCCGATCCTTGCCGGCGTCGTCCACGTGGTCGCCGTCGGCATCTGGCTCGGCGGCGTGGCCGGGCTGCTCCTGCTGCTCCTGCGTCCGGCGTGGATCTCCGGCGCGACACCGCTCCCGATGCGCACCGCCGTGCCGCGGTTCTCGGCCCTCGCGCTGGTGTCGATCGGCCTGGTGGCGGTGACCGGCGCGTACTCGGCCTGGATCGAGACCGGCAGCATCCTCCCGATCGGCACCGAGTACGGGCGGACGCTGATCATCAAGTCGGCCCTTGCGCTCGGCGCGCTGACGCTCGGCGGGCTGAACTACTTCGACGGCGGGCGGATGCGGCGCTGGCTCGACGGCTTTCCGACGCGGCTCAAGGTGGAGGTCATGCTCGGCGCGGCGGTGCTGGTGATGAGCGCCGCGCTGGCCACGACGCCACCCGTCGACGAGGCCGCCGGCGTTCCGATCGAGCCGCTCCCCGACGCCTTCGGCGAGATCGCGCCGGGAATGGGCATGCAGATCGTGGCGGGGCGGCCGGGCGTGAACCGCATCGTCGTGAACACGTCGGGGGCGATGATCGCGGTCGACCGCATGGAGCTCGCCCTCGAGCGGCTCGACGACGGCAGCTCGACCACCGTGCCGCTCGTCCTCGAGGGCATGGAGGGCCTGGAAGAGATGCCGGGCATGGAGCACGGCGCCCACGTCACCCCGAACCCGGACGGCACGATCGACTGGGTCGCCGACGCGATCGTCCTGCCCGCCGACAGCTCACTGGGACGCGAGCGTCCGCATCCTCACCGATGACGGCGCCGAGCTCCAGCGCCAGCGCTTCGCCTTCGCGCTCGACGAGACCGGCATCTCGGAGGGCGCCGTCGAGCCGCTCCTCACCTGGGGCTCCGCCATCGCGCTCGCGCTGGCGATCGGAGGCGCCGTCGGGCTCGGCCTCGGGCTCGGCGGCTTCACCCTGCCGCGCTGTGAGCGGCTCGCGTCGCGGGTCGCGCTGCTGGGCGGCGGAACGGTCGCCATCGGGCTCGGCCTGGCCATCGGTCTTCACCAGTTGGTCGGCTGACGTACGATCCTCAACCCATGTCCTCCCCGATGACCGTCCTCGACACGATGCAGCGACCGATGCGCGACCTGCGCATCAGCGTCACCGATCGGTGCAACTTCCGCTGCGGCTACTGCATGCCGCGCGAGGCGTTCGGGCCGGACCACGCCTTCCTGCCGCGCGCCGAGATCCTCGACTTCGACGAGATCGAGCGCGTCGTGCGCATCGCCGTCTCGCTCGGCGTCCGGAAGATCCGGCTCACCGGCGGCGAACCGCTGGTTCGGAAGGGGCTCGACGGCCTCGTCGCGCGGTTGGCGACGCTCGAGGGCGTCGACGACCTGTCGCTCACCACGAACGGGTCGCTGCTGGCGGCTCGCGCCCACGATCTCGCCGAGGCCGGCCTGCATCGCGTCACCGTCAGCCTCGACGCGCTCGACGACGAGACCTTCGGCCGGATGAACGACGTCGGCTTCCCGGTGGCGCGCGTGCTCGAGGGCATCGCCGCCGCCGAGGCGGCCGGCCTCGGACCGATCAAGCTGAACGCCGTCATCCGCCGCGGCCTCAACGAGCATGCGGTGCTCGCCCTGGCCGAGCACTTCCGCGGGAGCGGCGTGACCGTCCGCTACATCGAGTACATGGACGTCGGCCACACGAACGGCTGGCGGCTGGAGGACGTCGTGCCGGCCGCGGAGATCGTCGACACGATCGGCGCGCACTGGCCGCTGGAGCCGGTCGCACCCGCGCAGCGCGGCGAGGTCGCGCGGCGGTATCGGTACCGCGACGGTGCCGGCGAGATCGGCGTCATCGCCAGCGTGACGCAGCCGTTCTGCGGCGACTGCACCCGCGTCCGCCTCTCGGCCGACGGCCAGCTCTATACCTGCCTCTTCGCCACCACCGGTCACGACGTGCGGGCCCTGCTCCGCTCCGGAGCCGATGACCGCCACCTGACCGACGCGCTCCGCGCGATCTGGACCGGCCGCGACGACCGCTACTCCGAGCTGCGCTCGCTCGAGACGGTAGACCTGCCCAAGGTCGAGATGAGCTACATCGGCGGCTAGGAGTGGATCGATCCGGGACGGTCGCGAAGGCGGCCGCCGGCACGGCCGTGGAGGACGGCGAGGATCTCGGCCACGATCGCCGTCGCGACCTGCTCCGCACCATCGGCGCCGATGTCGAGCCCGGCGGGCGCGTGGATGACGGCGAGGTCGTGATCACGCGGCGGTGATGGCAGCTCGGCCAGCAGGCGATCGGTGCGATCGCGCGGGCCGAGGATGCCGAGATAGGTGACGCCGCGGCCCAGGAAGCCGCCGACGAACGCGGCGTCGCGCAGGTAGTCGTGGCTCATGACCACGACGGCGGTCCACTCGCCCGCACCGCTCGCCTCCGCAGCCTCGGCCGGCTCGACGTCGAGCAGGCGAGCGCCGGCGAATCGGTCCGGGCGCAGCCACGAACGGCGCGGGTCGACGACGTCCACCCGCCAGCCCTGACGCAGCGCGGCCGCCACCAGCGGTCCGGCATCCGGCCCGGCCCCGCACACCACCAGGTGGAGCGGCGGCAGGATCGGGTCGAGCACGGCCTCGCCGATGACCGTGGGACGCCCGTGCGCGACCGCCAGCGCGGCGCGCTCGCCGAGCGCATCGGCCTCGGTGGCGGTCAGCCTTCGCCGTTCGCCGTCCAGCCCGGTCAGCAGATAAGTCGGTCGGCCCTCGCGACGGGCGGCGTCCAGCGCGTCGATCGTCTCGGCCGCCATCGCCGGCGGCTCGGCCAGCAGCTCGATCACCCCACGGCAACCCAGCCCCAGCCCCCACAGCTCGTCGCCCTCGGCGGAGTGGTCGATCGTCACGAGCATCGGCGCATCCAGGGCCAGCGCCTCGCGGGCCAGCCGCGCGGCCTCCTCCTCGAGGCAGCCGCCGCTGATGAGGCCGATCGGCGCGCCGTCCTCCGGCACCAGCAGTCTCGCGCCGGGCCGGCGGTACGACGAGCCACGGACCGATACGACCGTCGCCAGCGCCAGTCGCTCCCCGCGCGCTCGCCGCTCGGCGGCCGCCTCGAGGATCGTGTCGATCTCGCTCACGCTCCGCAGCCTAGCAGCGCCCCGTACCATCGCCGCGGTGACCGACTTCCTCGACGACCTGCGCAGCCACGCACCCGACCTTCGGGTGCTGACCGACGAAGACGACCGCGAGTCGTATCGGCGCGACGAGACCGCCCACTTCGAGCCCGGGCTGCCGCTGGCGGTCGCGCTGCCGGCGACCACCGCGGAGGTCGCGACGATCATGCGGCTCGCCACCGAGCATCGCGTCCCGGTCGTGCCGCGCGGGGCGGGCAGCGGGCTGTCGGGCGGCTCGGCCGGCGTCGAGGGCGCGCTGACCGTCGTGATGACCCGGATGAACCGGATCCTCGAGATCGACCGCGACAACCTCGTCGCCGTCGTCCAGCCCGGCGTCATCAACGCGGAGCTGAAAGAGGCGGTCGCGAAGGAGGGCCTCTTCTACGCGCCCGACCCGGCCAGCTACGAGTTCTGCTCGATCGGCGGCAACATCGGCACGAACGCCGGCGGGCTGTGCTGCGTGAAGTACGGCGTGACGCGGGACGCCGTGCTCGGGCTGGAGGTCGTCCTGGCCGATGGCCGCGTCATCCGTACCGGCGGTCGGACAATCAAGGACGTAGCCGGCTACTCGCTGACGCACCTGTTCGTCGGCTCGCAGGGCACGCTCGGGATCGTGACCGAGGCGACGCTCCGCCTTCGCCCCGCGCCGCCGCCAACGCGGACGATGCTCGCGTTCTTCCCGACCGTCGCGTCCGCCGGCGACGCGGTTGCCCGCATGACGCGCGCCGGCGTCGAGCCGTGCACACTCGAACTGATGGACGCGGTCACGATCGCCGCCGTCGACGATTGGCACAACCTCGGCCTGGATCGGTCCGCGGCGGCCCTCCTGCTTGTCGAGTCGGACCGTCCCGGCGACGCGGCCGATGCGGAGCTGAGCGCAGCCGAAGCCTGCTGCACCGATGCCGGCGCCGCATCGGTCACGCGCGCGACCGATCCCATGGAGGCCGACTGGCTGCGCCAGGTGCGGCGCATGGCCTTCCGGGCGATGGAGCGGCTGGGCGTGGCGCGCATGGAGGACGTCGGCGTGCCACGCGCGCGGGTGCCCGAGCTGCTGACCGCCATCGAACGAGTCGCCACCGCCCACGACGTCCGCTGCGGCACCTTCGGCCACGCCGGCGACGGCAACCTGCACCCGACCTTCGTCTGGGACCGCGGTGATGACGCCGCCGAGGGTCGCGCCCACGCCGCGTGCGAGGAGCTCTACCGCGTCGCCATCGCGCTCGGCGGGACGGTGACGGGCGAACACGGGATCGGTGCCGCGCGCCGCGAGTTCCTTGTCGAGCAGGTCGGCACCGATGCGGTGGAGGTGATGCGCTCGATCAAGGCTGCCCTCGACCCGCTCGGCATCCTCAACCCGGGCAAGGTCGTCTGAGGGCGTCAGCCCAGGCTGTAGCCCTCGAGGTCGACGCTCGGCTTCACGTCGGGCAGGCGCATCATCCGGAACGAGTTGAACAGGCCGATCAGCCCGGCAATGAGCGGCACGAGCAGCGCGACCTGGAGCGAGATCGGCCGTGCCTCGGTATTGATGCGGATGATCTCGTCCTCGACCTCGGGCGGCTGCCCGACGATCGCCTCCTCGAGGCCCGTGTTGCTCATCAGCTGGGCATCCTCTTCCAGCGCCGTCGCGACCTGCTGCGCCTCCTCCGGTGTGAAGACCTCGCTCGACTCCGCCAGGTTCGTGAAGGTGAAGGCGAGCGTCGCGAGCATGACGGCGCCGGCCACGGCAAGGCCGAACGACAGCCCGAACGACCCGCCAGCGGAGTTCACGCCGGCAGCCTCGCTGATCCGCTCCTCCTCGATCGGCGCGAGCGTGTAGTTGTTGAGCTGCGACACGAGCAGCCCGAGTCCGCAGCCCGCGATCGCCAGGGGGATCGCCATCCACCATCCGGAGTCCGCGCGCGGCACGATCGGGATCAGAATCGCGACGCCGACCACGAGCAGTGCGAAGCCGGCTCGGATGATGCTGGCGGGGCGCCGGTTACCCGCGCGGCGCCCGGCAATGACCGCCACGAAGAACATGCTGAGGGACAGTGGGGCGAGCGAGAGCCCCGCCTGGAGCGCGTTGTACTCGAGAACCATCTGCAGGAAGATCGGCAGGGCGATCATCATCCCGCCCAGCGCGATCTGCTGCATCGTCTGTCCCGTGATCCCGAGCCTGAAGGTCTTCGACGCGAACAGGGCCGGTTCGATCAGCACGGGCTTGCCCTCACGCTTGCGCCGCTGAAGCCACCAGACCAGCGCGCCGAGCGAAATGACGCCGATGGCGATCAGCAGCCCGACGCGCTCACCGCCCTCCTGCCAGACCAGCACGCCGAGCACGATGCCGCCCATGCCCAGGACCGAGAGCAGGGCGCCGCCGAGGTCGATGGCTGCGGGAACCGGTGTACTTGACGTCCTTGACCATGCCCATCCCTGCCAGCACCACGGCGATGACGACGATCTCCAGGGCGAAGCCGACCCGCCAGTCGAGGAACGTCGTGATGAATCCGCCCAGGAGTGGACCGATTGCGGCGGCGATGGCCGCCGCCGCGCCGACCAACGCGTAGACCCTCCGCTGCGCTGCGCCCTCGAAGTTGCCGTGGATGAGCGACTGCATGGAGGGCAGCAGCAGTGAGGCGCCGAGCCCACCGATGATCGCCCAGAAGATGATGACCGGGAGCAGGCCGTCGGCCAGGACCATCGCCGCCGCGCCGACCGCGTATGCGAGCAGGCCGACGATGTAGGCCCGCTTCCGTCCGAACAGGTCGCCGATCTTGCTGCTGATCAGGATGAAGGCGGCCGAGACGAGGGCCTCGAGCGCGATCGCGGACTGCACGCCGCTCACCGTCGTGCCGAGGTCCTCGACCACGGCCGAGATCGACACATTCATCAGCGAGGTGTCGACGACCAGCACGAACATCGCCGCGGCCAACAGGAGCCCGAGGCGCATGCTGCCGGCGCCTCCTCTGGCGCCGCCGCGGGCGCTGCCGGTTCAGTCATTGGCGCAGTATGCCGTCCCGTGTCACGTTCGCGGGCCGCAACTGGCCGACCGCTCGATGGCACCCGCGCGCCTATTCCTGGCGATGCCCGTCGAGGAACGCGCGCAGCAAACGGTTGAAGCGCTCGGGATGCTCCAGATTGAGCATGTGCGCCGACCCTCGAACACCTCGAGCTGCGCGCCGGGAACCGATGCGGCCAGATGGCGCATCGCGTCGGAGGTGCCGGGCTCGTCGAGCGTGCCGTACAGCACCAGCAGCGGTGCCCGCAGCTCCGCCAGCCGCTCGTTGGCGGGCGGATCGAGGACGATCGGCTGCCCACCCTCCTTCTCCGCGCGGTAGTTCGACAGGATCCAGTCGTGGACCGTCGCGCGGATCGCGGGATCGATGCGCCCGCGTGGCTGGCCGGGGCCTTCGGCCCAGAAGTCGGTCTCCCAGTCGGCGAGGCGCTCCCACTCCTTCGCCTCCTCGAGGCGCTCGGCCTCCGCGAACGTCTCCTCGTCGGACCCGGTCGGCGACTCGAAGCCGCCGACACCGCCCGCGGCCACGGTCAGCGAGCGCACCCGATCCGGGTACTCGAGGGCGAAGTCCAGCGCGATCTGGCCGCCGCGCGACAGCCCCACGATGTGGGCGGAGTCCGCTCCGACGTCGTCGAGCACCGCGGCGATGTCCGCCCGGTTGGAGAACGGCACGGCATCGGACTCGGTCTCGCCGAATCCTCGTGTGTCGTGGCGGATCACGCGGTACGCGTCCTTCAGGGCCGCAACCTGGCCATCCCACATGCTCCGGTTCGCGATCCCCGCGTGGATCAGCAGCACCGCGCTCACCGTCGCCGTCCACGTCGTACGCGATCCGCGCCCCATTGGTCTCGAGGTATTCGGTCATCGCCCGATGATAGGGTCGGTCAGGGGTGGCCGCCCTCCTCCAGGCGGCGGCGGTCGACCGATTCGAGCTGGATCGTCGAGTGCTCGAAGTCGAAGTCATCGGTCAGGCAGGCGCAGAGCTCGTCGAGGACCTGCGGCGGATCGGCCGAGGGCTTAATGACGACGTGCGCCGAGATCACGTGCTTGCCCGACGTGAGCGTCCAGGCGTGGAGGTCGTGGATGTCGACCACGCCCCGCGCGTCGAGCAGGTGGCGGCGGACCTCGCCGATGTCGATCCCGCGCGGCGTCGCCTGGAGCAGCACGTCGAGCGCCTCGCGCAGCAGGCTCAACGTCCGCGGCACGATCAGCACCGCGATGGCGATCGAGGCGATCGGGTCGATCGGTGTCCAGCCCGTGACGAGGATCACCACCCCGGCCACGATCACCGCGACCGATCCGAACAGGTCGCCCATGACCTCGAGGTACGCGCCGCGCAGGTTCAGGCTGACCCGCGAGCCCGCGTGCAGCACCCGCAGGCCGACGAGGTTGACGACGAGGCCGATGGCGGCGATGACGAGCATCGGTCCGGCCACGACCTCGACGGGTTCGCCCAGGCGCCGCACCGCCTCGACCAGGATGACCGCGGCCACGCCGAGCAGGATCACGGCGTTCAGCACGGCGGCGAAGATCTCGACGCGGGCGTAGCCGAAGGACCGATCCGGCGTCGCCGGCCGCCGCGCGATCCAGATCGCCAGCAGCGCCAGCAAGAGCCCCGCCGCGTCGGTGGCCATGTGGCCCGCATCGGCCCACAGCGCCAGGCTGCCGGTGAGCATGCCGCCGACGACCTCGACGAGGGCGAAGGCGACGACCAGCACCAGGACGAGGACGAGCGGTCGCGCGCTCGTGGTGTGCGCGTGAGCGGTCACGGTCGGAAGATCACGCCGGGATTGAGGATGCCGGCCGGGTCCCAGGCGCGCTTGATGGCTTGCATGGCGGATACCGCGGCCTGGCCGCGGTCGCGGAGCAGCCAGTCCACCTTCGCCACGCCGATGCCGTGCTCCGCGCTGACGCTTCCGCCGAGCTCGATCACGAGCTGGAGGACGGCGTCGTCGACGCGCTCGTCGTCGGGCGCCGGGCCGAGGACGTTCACGTGGAGGTTCCCGTCGCCGATGTGTCCGTAGACGATCGTTCGGGCACCCGGTCCACGGCGCTGACCGCCACCGGCGCCCGCTCGACGAGCTCGGCGTAGCGCGTAAGCGGAACCGAGACGTCGAGCTTGTGCGGCACGCCCTCCGCGTTGATCGCCTCGGTGTGGCGCTCGCGCAGCTGCCAGAGCCGGTGCCGCCCGGCCTCGTCGCTCGCGATCGCGGCATCGCCGGCCCCGACGGCCTCGAGGGCCGCGGCGAGGTCATCGGTCGGATCGGCCTCGTCGGACCCGGCTTCGACGAGCAGGTACATCGGCCGTCGATCAAGTGGCGGCGCGACGGAGGCGTGGCGCATGACGAGCTCGAGGCCATCGTCGGTGAACAGCTCGAGCGCCAGCAGCGACCCGAGCTCGCGGCGCAGCCGTCCGGCCGCGGCCACCGCATCGGCAGCACCGTCGAGGCCGATGACGCCCACCGCCCGCCGAGCCAGACGTGGCACGAGGCGCAGCCGCACCCGGGTGATGACGGCCAGCGTGCCTTCGGAGCCCGCGAGCAGGCCGCCGATGTCGTAGCCGGTGTTGTCCTTGGGCATGCCCGGCAGCCGCCGCAGGACCGTGCCATCGGCGAGGACGGCCTCGAAGCCGCCGACCTGGCGGCGCATCGGTCCGTGGCGGAGGACGTTCACGCCGCCCGCGTTCGTCGCCACCATGCCGCCGATCGTCGCCGTGTCGCGGGCGCCGAAGTCCACGCCGACCTCCCAGCCCGCGGCGCGTGCCGCCGTCTGGGCGGCGGCCAGCGTCACGCCGGCGCCGACCGTCATCTCGCCCGCGTCGGCGTCGATCTCCTCGATGGCATCCAGGCGCCGGAGGGTCATCACCACCTCGCCACCGCGCGGCACCGAGCCGCCGACGAGCCCGGTGTTGCCACCCTGGGGCACGACCGCGACGCCGGCATCGGTGCAGGCGCGCAGCACCGCGGCGACCTCGTCGGTCGTCCCGGGCCGGACGATCGCGAGCGCTGCCCCCGTCCAGCGGCGGGTCCAGTCGGTCTCGTAGGAAGCCCGCAGGTCGGGATCGGTCAGGCAATGGTTGGCGCCGACGATCTCGGAGAGGTTCGTGAGGAGGTCCACCGCGCTGATGCTAGCGGCACGTGACTCACCCTCTCTTCCAAGTCCACCCCTTGCCGCTCGGCCGCGTCGACCGGCCACTGGCGACGGTCAATGCGCTCAGCGACTGTTATCGCGAACGAGGCCCTCTGGCCCGCCGCCTGGCTCTCGCAATCACCCGCTTGGCGACTGGAACCGCGAAACGACGCCCGGGACTGGCCGTGCCATTCGCGATTTCACCCGATCAGCGACTGACGCTCGGGTCGCCATCGGCCTGCACGTATCCCTCGATGCCGTCGAGCAGGCGCTGGAGGCCGAACTCGAAGTCGTCGAGGATGAAGCGCACGTTGTAGTTCTCGGTGTCCGGCGGGACGTCGAAGCCGCCGGCGGCGCCGAGCCGCATGAGGGTCGGGAATCGCTCCGGCGTCATCACCTCGTTCAGGTACGCGTCGCGCTCGCTCCACCACTCAAGCTCGGTCTTGCCGGTCGCGGACTCGGCGCCGGCGGCCTCGGCGGCATCCCGGGCGGCGCCGCGGACGAACATCGAGATGGCGTCGACGATTGCCACCGCGTCGCGCGCCGGCACACCGAGATCGGCCACCGCCGAGAGGGCGTGCTCGTACGACTCCGCTTCGTTCGGACCGAGCACCGAGCGCCCGGAGGCGATCGACAGCGTCCACGGGTGGCGCTGGAAGAAGGCCCACTGGTCGCGGGCGAGCGCCTCGAGCCGCTCGCGCATACCGCTCCCGGGATCCAGCGCCGCCTCTTCGACCCGCTCCCCGTAGACGGTGTCGACCATGAGGTCGAGTAGCTCGCCCTTGCCGGGGACGTACGTGTAGAGGGACATCGTGCCCATTTCGAGGCGCTCGGCCACGCGTCGCATGGAGACGGCGTCCAGGCCCTCTGCATCGGCCAGCTCGATCGCCGAGCGAATGACCGTCTCGAGCTCGCGCGCGGCCTTCGGACCGCGGGTGGCAGGCTGGGATCGGCCCCACAGCAGGTCCATGCTGCGTCGCGCGTCGCCACGGCCGAGATATTCCGGTGCCATCGGCTTCGAGCGTACCCTCTTGACAAACTCCGTATGCCGTACGGTATCATGCTCGTCCAACTTCGTACAGCGTATTGAGTTACCGATGCACGAACTGACGACAGCGGTCAGGACCGAAGGGCTGGCCAAGAGATACGGGAAGACGAGCGCGCTCGACGGGATCGACCTCGAGGTGCGCGGCGGGTCGGTGGTCGGACTGCTCGGCCCGAACGGTGCCGGCAAGACGACCGCGGTGCGCATCCTCGCCACGCTGCTGCGGCCGGACGGCGGGCGGGCAGAGGTGGCCGGGCTCGATGTCGTGCGCCAGGCCGCGCAGGTGCGGCGGCGGATCGGCCTCGTCGGCCAGAACGCGGCGGTCGACGAGATCCTCAGCGGCAAGCAGAACCTGGTGATGTTCGGCCGCCTCTACCACCTCAGCCGGCGCCAGGCACAGCAACGGGCCGATGAGCTCCTCGAGCACTTCAGCCTCGCCGACACCGGCCGCAAGCCGGTCAAGCAGTACTCGGGCGGCATGCGTCGCCGGCTCGATCTCGCCGCCAGCCTCATCCTGGCGCCGGACGTCCTCTTCGCCGACGAGCCGACCACCGGCCTCGACCCGCGCGGCCGGAACGAAGTGTGGGCCTCGATCCGCGCGCTCGTGCGGGACGGCACGACGGTCGTGCTCACCACCCAGCACCTCGACGAAGCCGATCAGCTGGCCGACCAGATCTGCGTCATCGACGCCGGTCGCGTGATCGCCGAGGGCAGCCCGGATCGGCTGAAGTCGCAGGTTGGCGGCGACCGGATCGACGTCGTCGTTCGCGAGAGCGATCAGCTGGCGGCGGCGGCATCGGTCGTGACGCAGGCGGCCGGCACCGACGCAGAGGTGGACCAGGACGCCCGACGCGTGAGCGCGCCGATCCGCGACCGGATGTCGGTCATGACCGCGGTCCTCGGTGGCCTCAACGCAGCCGACATCGACCCCGAGGACTTCGCCGTGCGTCGCCCCACGCTCGACGAGGTCTTCATGCAGCTCACCGGTCACCGGACCGATGTCACCGAGGCGACAGCGGTCGGCATCGGCGCCGAGAAGGAGGCAGCGGCATGACCGCGATCACCGAGTCCCCCACCTCGCCCAGCCGCATGGACGGCATGCGCTGGATGATCTCCGACACGTTCGTCATCGTCGGTCGTGGCATCCAGCATTGGATCCGCGAGCCGCTCGGCGTGGTCGCCGGCATGGCCTTCATGATCATGCTGGTCGTGCTGTACGGCTTCCTGTTCGGCGGCGCGATGAGCGTCCCCGGCGGCGGCAACTACCTGGAGTTCCTGATGCCCGGCATGTTCGTGATGACGATGGCCTTCGGCATCGGCGAGACGATGGCCTACATCGCGGCCGATGCGGAACGCGGCGTCACCGACCGCTTCCGCTCGATGCCGATGGCGGCCTCGGCCGTCCTGGTCGGCCGGAGCATCACCGACATGATCTACGCCAGCGTCGGCCTGGCCGTGATGGTCGGCT
Organism: uncultured Chloroflexia bacterium; assembly: GCA_963844415.1. Taxonomy (GTDB): domain Bacteria; phylum Chloroflexota; class Limnocylindria; order QHBO01; family QHBO01; genus JACDBZ01. Next base: position 386,848 of record CAWJOA010000007.1, on the reverse strand, counting down.
GCGGGCTCGTGCTCGGCTGGCGCTGGCACGGCAGCATGGGCGAGGCGGCGGCGGCGATCGGCCTCCTGCTGCTCCTCCGGTTCGGGATGCTGTGGATCGGGATCTTCCTCGGCCTGGTCGTGCCGGGGCCGGCGGCGGTGAACTCGGTGTGGACGCTGCTGTTCCCGTTCACGATGGTCACGGTCGCCTTCGCGGCGTCGGCGACGATGCCCGCGTGGCTCGGCTTCGTGGCTGAGGCGAACCCGCTGTCGGCGACGATCTACGCCACCCGCGACCTGTTCGGCAATCCCGGCGGCGAGGGCACCTCGTTCGTCGCCCAGAACGCCCGGATCCTGGCGGTCCTCTTTCCCGTCCTGATCGTCGCGATCTTCGCGCCGCTGGCGGTGCACCGATACCGACGCCTCAGCCGCTGAGCCTCGCCTACCGTCCGAACTCGGACACCCACGCGGCCACCTGGTCCAGCCAGGGAGCAATCGTCGCCGTCAGTACGTCAGCCCGAGGGACGCCGGCAGCTCGACCGGGCTCAAGAGATGCGATCCGTCGGCCGCCACCTTGTTGACCTCGGTGCTGACCGGCCAGATCCGGAGCGACTCCTCGGCTGCGGGCGCCAGCATCGGCTCCAGCTCGTCGAGCGTGGCCGCCGGGTCCAGCCAGGCGTCGAGCAGGTCGAGCGGGAGGATCACCGGCATCCGGTTGTGGATCGGTGCGACCAGCTCGTTCGGGTGGGTGGTGAGGATGGCGGCAGTGACGCCGCGGTCGCGGCTGCTGCTCCAGATGCCGGCCAGGGCCAGCATCTCGCCGTCGATGACGGGACCGATCGCGTAGGGCTGCCGCGGACGCGCGGCGCGGTCCCACTCGTAGAATGCGTCCGCCGGGATCACGCAGCGCGTCGCGCGCAGGGCCGGCCCGAAGGCGGGCGACACCGCGGCAGTCTCCGCCCGGGCATTGATCCACGAGCGCGGGGCACCGGCAGCGACGTCCTTCGTCCAGAACGGCTGGAAGCCCCAGCGAGCGGCGGCCAGGCGGCGCTCGCCGTCGCGCTCGACGACCATCCGGATCGTCTCGGTCGGCGGCACGTTGTAGAGGCCGTCGGGCAGGTCCTCGTCGGGGTAGGCGCCGAAGTAGTCGCTCACGTGCCGGGATGGCTCGCCCTGGCTGAATCGGCCGCACATGGCTCAGGCCCAGCCCAGCCAGCGGATGATGTCGGTGGCGACCTCGCCGATCGGCCGGTCGTTCGCGACCGCCAGGTCCTCGATCCCGACCCCGACCTCGTCGGCGACCTGGCGCCGCGCCTGCTCGAGGTCGTCGCGACGGCCGCTGGTCGGGTCTGACGCGAGCCGCCGCTCGATCTCCTCGATCGGGAGCGTGAGCCGCACGACGCGCACGGGCATGCCGAGCGTGTCCCGGAGGCGGTCGCGCTCGTCGGCGCTGGTCAGGAAGCCGGCGAGGATGAAGCGGGTCAGTCCCGCGGCTCGATAGTTGCCGATCATCGGCGCCAAATTTGCGAGCATGAGCCGGTTGCCGGCCTCTCCGTGCGAGTCGGGCACGTTGGCCCAGATGAGCCAGTCGAGGTCGATCGCCGCCAGCGGGACGTCGCGATCGTCGAGCAGCTCGGCCATCTCGGCAGCCACGCTCGATTTGCCGGCGCCGTAGGCGCCGGTCAGGAGCACGGCCTCAGGATCAGCCTCCGTCATCGGCCGAAGTATGCCCGGCGCGTGCCTTGCATGAGGGGATCGCATGACTGATGACAAGCGCGAGGGGGGAGCCTGGATCGGCCAGCATCCCGACCCCAACACCGAGGAGGTGCGCCGACAGCTCGACGAGGGCGCGGAGCGTGTCGCCGTCACCGACAACGAGTCGGGTGCCAGCCCTGACGACGATCAGCCGGCCGGTCACCGCGAGGGCGACCAGGCCGGTGACGACGAGATCCGCGAAGCCGGCCAGAACCGCTGACGAGGGCACCGATGGAACAGGAACGCGACGCGACGAAGGTCGACGAGCCGGCCGGCGAGCCGCCGGACAAGGACCTCACCTACGACCCGGCCATGACCGATACCGATGAGGCCAACGTGCCACCTGACTCCGACGCTGACCCGAATGCGGATCGGCCGGACGAGGACCGATGAGTCAGGATTCCTCGGTGATCCGGGTGTAGGCCGCCGCCACGGCGAGGACGATCGCGCCGAACAGGATCTGACGCGTGGCTTCGGGCATGCCGAGCACGTTCAGCAGCGTCGTCAGCACGGTGAGGATCAGCGCCCCGACGATCGTTCCCGCATACCCACCGCGGCCGCCGAAGATCGACGTTCCACCGATCACGACCGCGGCGACCGATGGCAGCAGGTAGGGATCCACGAGCCGACCGGTTGCGCTGCCGATCACGCCGGCGTAGACCAGGCCCGCGACGCCGGCCAGGATGCCGGAGATCAGGTACAGGACGACCAGAACGGCGCCGACCCGGACGCCGGCAAGTCGAGCCGCGATCTCGTTGTCGCCCACGGCATACAGGAGACGTCCGTAGCCGAAGCGGCGAAGTCCGAACAGGATCAGGGCTGCCAGCGGCACGAACAGCAGCAGGCTGTTCGGCAGGAACCCGAACAGGGACTGACCACCGAGCCAGGCGATCTCCGGTGGCACCCTCGTCCCGCCGGCGATGTTCGCCCGCGCGTAGACATTCACCGCACCCGAGACGACCAGGCTCATGCTGATGGTCATGATCAGCGGGTGAACGCGGAAGATCCCGACCCCGATCCCGTTCACGACCCCGACCACTGCCGCCGGGATCAGCGCGATGAGCGACGCCCCGAGCCAGCCGAAGTCAGGGACCAACGTCGCCATGACGTAGGCCGTCATTGACGCGACGACGGCCACGGAGAGGTCGATCCCGCCGGTGAGCATGGTCATCGTCTGGCAGGCGGCGATGATCGCGAGCGGGATCGCGAATCGCAGCGTGCCTGACAGCCAGCTCGCCGTGATGATCCCCGGCTGGGCGATCTGCAGGACGAGGACGAGCAACGCAAGCAGCCCGAACAGCGGGACGAGCGGCCGGTCCCGCATCCATGCGCGCGCTACGTCGACCGTGGACCGATCCCGGACGCTGGCGACGCCTGCGGTCATGCCGTCCTCCGCCGCAGCGTAAGGTACGCGCCGAGCATGACCACCACCACCATGATCACCCCCTGGATCACAGTCGAGAACGCGGGCTCAACGCCCAGGAACAGGAGGTCGGCACGGATCAAGCCGAGGATGAAGATTCCGATGATCGGGCCGAGCAGACCACCGCGACCGCCGGCCAGGCTGACACCACCGAGCACGATCGCCGCGACCGAGAGCAGCAGGTACGGCCCCGGGACCGGCTGACCGATTCCGGTGCTCGCGGTGAGGGCGAGGCCTCCCAATGCGGCGAAGAGGCCGGCGAGTCCATACGAGATGACCTTCGTCCTCGATACGTTCACGCCGCTGCGGAATGCGGCCAGTTGGTTCGAACCGATGGCGTAGAGGGAGAGCCCGAGCCGTGAGCGGCGCAGCGGAATCCACACCAGGCCGACGATGACGAGCAGGAGGACGAGCGCGCGCGGGACGAGGTCGATGACGAATCCGCCGTCGATCAGGTCGTCGAGCCACTGGACGGACCCCCCGCCAGGGGTGCTCAGCACGAGGAGCGCCGCACCGGCCCACACGAACAGCATCGACAGCGTGACCACGATGTCGGGCACCCGGCTGACGACCACCAGGGCACCGTTGACCATGCCGATCACGATGCCGATGAGCAGGACGAGAAGCACAATCGGCACGGAGAGCTCCGGCGCATTCACGAGAAGCACAGCCGACACGACATTCATCAGCGCGACGACCGAACCGATGGAAAGGTCGATGCCTCCCGAGATCACGACGATCGCCTGACCGGCGGCGGCGAAGGCCACCGGCAGCGAGGCGATGGCGAGCGCCTCGAGCCCGTAGGCCGGCCGGAGGAACAGCGTGAAGATGAAGAGGCCGATGAAAACCACGGCCAGGCCAATCGTCCAGGCGTCGCCTCCCATGCCGCGCGCGAGTCGATCACGCCAGCTCATCCGCTCGGGGATTGGCTCCACGACGACAGTCGGATCGGTGGACTCCGTCACGCGACGTGCTCCGCAGCGGCGGGCAGGCCGTGTGCCGCGCGCAGCAGCGTCGGCTCATCAGCGCGATCGGCCGGCAGCTCGTCGACGACGCGCCCGCCGAAGATGACGATGGCGCGGTCGCAGACGCGCTGGATCTCCTCGAGCTCCGAGGTGAGGAGCAGCACCGCGGCGCCCGCGGCCGCCAGCTCGCGAACCAGCCCGTAGATCTCGCGCTTCGTACCGATGTCGATGCCGCGGGTCGGGTCGTAGAACAGGAACGTGCGCACGCCGCTCTCCAGCCAGCGGGCGATCGTGACCTTCTGCTGGTTTCCACCCGAGAGGCGACGCGCCTCGGACTGCGCGCGGGTGTCGATCTGAAGCCGGCTGATCGCCGCGGCGACCCGTCGCTTCTCGGCCCTCGCGTTCACCACACCCCAGGCACGGGCGGGGGCGATGGCAGGCAGGCCGATGTTCTCCCGGACCGATCGCTGCATGAGGAGCGCCGACGTCCGATCCGCGGGGACGAGCACAATCCCGGCGCGAATCGCGTCCGAGGGATGGCTCAGCTGCACCGGCGCGCCGTCAACGAACAGCTCGCCGGCACCGGGGCGCGCCTGACCAGACAGGATCTCGAAGAGCTCGTCCTGTCCCTGGCCCTCGAGCGCCACGATCCCGAGCACCTCGCCGGCCTGGAGGTCGAACGAGACGTCGTTGAGGGTGCGAGCTGCCCCGATTGAGCGTGCCGAGAGGCGGGGCACGGCATCCGGAGCGGGCGTGGTGGCCGCAGTCGCGGCGGGTGTGTCGGCATACGCGGATTCTGCTGCCGGCCCGAGCATCAGCTTCACGATCTCCTCCTGGGCGCCAGGCGTGATGTCGACCACCCCGACCGTGCTGCCCTCGCGAAGGACCGTGGCTCGGTCGCACAGCCCAGCGACCTCGAGCATGCGATGGGAGATGAAGATGACCGAACGCGATGTCCCACGGTGCCCGGCGACCACGTCGAGGACCCGGGAGGTAAGGTCGGCCGGCAGAGCGGCCGTGATCTCGTCGAGAAGGAGGACGTCGGGTTCGATGGCCAACGCCCGCGCCAGGTCGACCACGCGGAGCGTGGCCAGCGGCAGGTCGCGCGCATGAGCGCGCAGATCGAGGTTCGCGATCCCGAGGTCGGCAATCCGTACGCGGAAAGCCTCGACCGGGGTCTCGGTCAGAGTGAGGTTCTCGGCAATGGTCAGGTCCGGGAGGATCGCCGGCTCCTGATAGACCGACACCATGCCGGTGCGTCGCGCCTCCGCCGGCGAATGGACGGCGCGCTCCTGGCCACGAAGGCGAATCGTGCCGCCATCGGGCCTGACTGCGCCGGTGAGAATCTTGACCAGGGTGCTCTTGCCGGCTCCGTTCGCCCCCATCAGGGCGTGGATCTCCCCGGGTCGAACGGCGAGGGATGCGTCGCGCAACGCGGTCACCGCGCCGTAGCGCTTCTCGATGCCTGTGGCCTCGAGCAGGAGATCCGTCATCGCCTCCGACTCCCCGGTGGATGGTAGTGGCGGGAGCGCCGGCACGGAGCCGGCGCCCCCGTCATTGGGCGTCCGTTGGTCAGAAGGTTAGGCTCCCGGCCCCTCGCAGGCGACGATCTCGTCCTTCGAGTAGTCGGTCCATCCTTCGAGGGTGTACTGCAGCGGCCAGAGCGGATCGATGTCCGGGTCGTTGGCCTCCTCGAGCTGGGCTATGCCCTCCTCGGTGTCGTTCGACCAGATCTGCGGCTCCGTGAGCGTGATCCGCTCCGCAGGCTCCTCGCCATTGAGGATCTGCAGCGCGAGCGTGACGCCGGCGCCACCAACTGCCGCGGAATTCGTGACCGCGGCACCCTCGAGCCCCTCGACTTCAAGCAGCTGCTGCACGAATCCCTGGTTGTCGGCTCCAACGATCGGGACGAGCTCCGCATCGGCGTCGAGGAGCGCCTGCACGATCACGTTGTCGATGCCCGACGTCCAGATGCCGTCGTAGTTGTCACCGGTCGCCAGGAAGTCGTTGAACTGCTGCGTGCCGGTCGCCTGGTCCCAGTTGGTATGGCTCTCGAAGATGACGTTGATGTCCGGGTTCTCCTCCAGCGCACGCTGGAACCCGGCGTCGCGGTCGTCGTCCGCGGCCGCTCCGGCGATACCGCGCATGTAGACGACGTCGCCCGAGCCGCCCATCTTCTCGAACAGCCAGCTGGCACCGAGGTAGGCGTACTCCTCCTGGTCGTTGCTCAGGACGAACGCGCTCTCCTCGGTCACTGCCTGGTCGACAGCGATCACGGTTATGCCAGCCTCGGTGGCCTCTGCGAGGGCCGCGTCGATCGCCGAGCGGTCGGCCGGGTTCACGATGATCGCGTCGACGTCCTCGGCGATGAGGTTGCGGATGTCCTCGAGCTGGCCGGCCGCATCGGTGTCGCGATGGCTGATGCTAAGCGACGCGACCTCGCCGGAGACCAGCGCCTGTGCGTTGATCGAGCAGATCATCTCCTCGCGCCAGCCGTTGTTCGTGAAGGTGTTCGAAACACCGATCGTGTAGTTGCCGTCCCCGTCGCCGCCGTCTCCGCCGGTGCAGCCCGCGACGAGAATCGCCATTCCGAGCGATACGGTGATCGCCCGACTCCTCCGAAATACGTTCATCGAGCCTTGACTCCTTCTCCGTGCAGTGCCGGCGCCATCATGGACCGCCGGTCTCTTCGTTGATATGCGCTGAACGTGACCCGCGCCTCAGTCTGCGTGCTCGCTACCTCCTCGCTGGCGATCGCATCGGTCTGCGATCAATACCCGCTCCGATCCGCCGCCAGGGCCGCACTCGGCGCGGCGCCGGCGCGGCGGGATCGATACTCGTCGAGAATCGGCTTGGTCTGGGTTGCGCCGATGCGCGTGACTCCGAGCGCCATGACCGCAAGCAGGTCGTCCAGGGTTCGCACGCCACCGGCCGCCTTGACCTGGACGCGGTCCGAGACGGTGCTGCGCATGAGCGCCAGGTCGGGATGCGTCGCCCCACCGGGCGCGAAGCCGGTGGAGGTCTTCACGAAGTCGGCGCCGGCGGCCTCGGCCAGGCGGCAGCCGCGCACCTTCTCGTCATCGGTCAGGTAGGCATTCTCGAGGATGACCTTCACGATCGCGCCGGCCGCGTGCGCCACCTCGACCACCGCGCCGATGTCGGCGCCGACCCGCTCGTCGCGCCCGGACTTCAGCGCGCCGATGTCGATGACCATGTCGAGCTCGCTCGCGCCGGCGTCGAGCGCCTCGCGGGCCTCGAATACCTTCGTCTCCGTCGTCGAGGTGCCGTGCGGGAAGCCGATCACGGTGCCGACGGCAACATCGGTCCCGGCCAGCAGCTCGGCGGCACGGCGGACGTCGGTCGGGCGGACGCAGACCGATGCGACGTCGTACTCGGCGGCCAGGCGGCAGCCATCGGCGATGAAGTCGTCGTCGAGCTCCGGGCGCAGGAGCGAGTGGTCGATCGTCTTCGCCAGCTGGCGCTCGGTGACCTCGTCGATCGTCAGCGTCATCGCGCTCACTTGATGTACGGCCTGAGCACGTCGCGGGCGAGGAGGAAGCCGCGTTTCACGAGCTCGTCGCTGCCCTCGAAGTCGCGGTCCTCGTGCTCGATCGCCACGTCGCCGTCGTAGCCGGCCCGCCACAGCGCACTGAAGATGCGCGGCCAGTCCGCGTCGCCGAGCCCCGGCAATCGCGGGATCTGCCAGCCGATGCCGGACGACAGCGTGCCGCGCTCGTAAAGCCCGTTGCGGTCGATCATCACGTCCTTGGCCTGGACGTGGAGGATGTGCGGCCCGAACTCGGTGATGAAGCGCTCCTGGTCGATCATCAGCCAGACGAGGTGCGACGGGTCGTAGTTGAGGCCGACGCTGCCGCCCCACTGCTCGAGAATGCGGCGCCAGACGTACGGCGACCAGGCGATGTTGTGGCCGCCGGGCCACTCGTCGTCGCTGAAGATCATCGGGCAGTTCTCGATCGTGACCTTCACGCCGTGCGCGTCGGCGTGGCTCACGATCTCCGGCCACACCCCCAGGACATCCTCCCAGTTCGCGTCGACGGTCTTCGACGCGTCGCCGCCCATGAACGTGTTGAAGTATGGGACGCCCATCTTCGCGGCGGCCTCGATGACGAGCTTCATGTGGCCGATGGCGGCGGTGCGCACCTCGCGGTCGGGGTGCATCGGGTTCGGGTAGTAGCCGAGCCCCGAGATGGCCAGGCCCTTCGACGCAATCTCGTCGACGATCTCCTTGGCCTGATCCTCTGAGAGGTTCGCGACGTCGATGTGGGAGGTGCCGGCGTAGCGTCGCGCCTCTCCCGTCGAGCTCGGCCAGCAGGCGATCTCGAGGCTCTCGAAGCCGTTGGCGGCGGCCCAGTCGGCGACCTCGGACAGCGGCGTGTCCGGGAAGGGAGCCGTCAGGAAGCCAAGCCTCATCGCGCCTCCTCGGCGGCGGCGACCATCGGTCTTGCGCTCCCGGCGCGGGCGACATCGGTCCATCGTCCGTCGCGCGCGCTGGCGGCCACCGCGTCGTTCACGAGCATCTCGTCGTGGCCGTCCGCGAAGGTCGGGTAGCCGGGCTTGTCGGCCGGGCCACCGTTGCCGACGTCGGCGTAGATGGCGCGGAACAGCGCGCGGAACGTGTCGGCGAAGCCCTCGACGTGACCCGCCGGCAACGCGGCGGCCGCCTGTCCGGCGGGCCCCATCAGCGCGGGATTGCGGATGAGGATCTCGTTGGGCCGATCGCGGTGGCCGATCCACAGCTGGTCCGGCTGCTCGGAGTCCCAGAACGCGGCCGCCGCCGAGCCGTCGACCTCGTACTGGAGCGAGTTCTTGCGTCCCGGGCTGAGCTGGCTGATCGCCACCGAGCCGCGCGCACCGCCCTCGAAGCGAATGAGGATCGTGGCGGTGTCCTCGGTCGCGATCTGCCGCTCCACCGTCTCGGCCGAGCGCTCGGTCGAGAAGGTCTCGACCGGCCCCGCCGGCTGGCGGCGGGTCGGGATGAAGGTCGCAAGGTCGGCCATGACCGATGTGATCCGCTGGCCGGTGATGAAGGCGAGGAGGTCGAGCCAGTGCGAGCCGATGTCGCCGACGGCGCGAAGGGCGCCGCCGCGATCGGGCTCGAGGCGCCAGTTCCAATCGGTCTCGAGGAGGAGCCAGTCCTGGAAGTAGCGCCCGGTGACCAGCCGCACCTCGCCGAGCTCGCCGGAGGCGACGAGCTCGTGGGCGTGCTGGTTCAACGGGTAGAAGCGGATGTTGAAGTTGACGGCGTTGACCTTCCCGCTGCTCGCCGCGCGCTCGACCAGCTGAGCCGACTCGTCGGCGGTCAGGGCCAGCGGCTTCTCGCACACCACGTGGCGGCCCGCTTCGAGGATCTCGAGCACCTGCGGATGGTGGAGGTGGTTGGGCGAGGTGACGTGGACGATCTCGACCCGGTCGTCGTCGAGCAGCTCGGCCAGGCTGCCGTAGCCGCGCGGGACGCCGAGCTGGCGCGCGCGCTGGGCGGCGCGCTCCGCGCTCGACCCGAGGATGCCGTGCACGGGGACGCCGAGGCGACGAAGGGCCTCGACATGAACGGTCCCGATGAAGCCGCTGCCGATGACGGCGGCGCCGATCTCAGACGCGGGCCTCACGCCCACACGCGCCAGGGGAATTGCACGCCGTGATCGTACTTCTGCATGTCAAGTGCAAAAGTTGGGATCCGGGCGCTATGATCGCGGCCACGGTGAACCTCGAGAAGACGGCCGACGTTGGGGGCGAGGCGCTCGATGCGCTCGTCTCGATCCTCGACGAGATCCGGCAGGCGCGGTCCCGATCCCGCGCCGAGCTCGTGGCTCGCACCGGTCTGAGCCGTGGCATCGTCGCCCAGCGCGTGGCCGAGCTGATCGAGCTGGGACTCGTGGTCGACGACGAGATCGGCCCGAGCACCGGTGGCCGGCCGCCGCGCCAGATGACGTTCCGTGCGGATGCCGGCCACGTCCTCGTCGCGGACCTCGGCGCCACGAGCATCGACGTCGCCGTCACCGACCTCGACGGCACCATCCTCGGGCACCGCGACGAGCCGTCCGACATCGCCGCCGGACCGGATGCGTGCCTCCAGCGCGTCGACGAGCTGTTCACCGAGCTGACGACGGCAACGCGCGACCTGCCGGGGCGGCTGTGGGGCATCGGCATCGGGATTCCGGGGCCGGTCGAGTTCCGCAGCGGCCGGCCGGTGTCGCCGCCGATCATGCCCGGCTGGGACGGCTACCCCGTCCGCGAGCGCTTCGTCGCGCGCCACGCGGCGCCGGTGTGGGTCGACAACGACGTCAACCTCCTCGCCCTCGGGGAGTGGCGGGCCGGCATCGCCGTCGGCCACGACAACGTCATCGTCGTGAAGATCGGCACCGGCATTGGTGCGGGGATCATCTCGAACGGCCGGATCCATCGCGGCGCCCAGGGCAGCGCCGGCGACGTGGGCCACATCCAGGTCGTCGACGACACGAAGGTCATCTGCCGATGCGGGAACGTCGGCTGCCTCGAGGCGCTGGCCGGGGGCGCGGCGCTCGGCCGGGACGGCCACGTTGCCGCGGTGGAGGGGCGCAGCGACCGGCTGCGCGTGGCGCTCGACCAGCACGGCCGGGTGACGGCCGCCGACGTGGCGCGCGCGGCATCCTTCGGCGACCCGGTGTCGGTGGCGCTGCTCCAGTCGGCCGGGCGGCGCGTCGGGCTGATGCTGGCCAGCGTCGTCAACCTGTTCAACCCGTCCCTGGTCGTCGTCGGCGGCGGCGTGGCGCAGAGCGGCGACCAGCTGCTGGCGGCCATCCGCGAGACGGTCTACCGCCGATCGCTGCCGCTGGCGACCCGCGAGCTGCTCCTCCAGCGGTCGTCGCTCGGGGCGCTCGCCGGCGTCATCGGTGCGTCGTCGATGGTGGTCGAGCAGCTCTTCAGCCGCGAGGCGCTGGCGCGCCTCGTCAGGCTCGGCGGTCCGGACCAGGCGCTGGACCGCGCGGCGGCGGGAAGCTGACGAGTCAGTCGCCGGAGACGACGAGATCGGCGAAGTCGCCGGATCCGGGGTCCTTGACGATCAGCTTCTGGCGTCCGTCGGGCAGGAGCTCGCGCTTGATGACGACCTTGCCGTCGACCATCTCCGGCGTCGACCCGATCCGCGGTGTGGTGCCGCCGCGCCACTCGAAGAGCTCGATCGGCTCCCAGGCGCGGCTTTTCGCGGATCGATAGCAGGCGTCCATGACGGCGTTGACGACGTAGCCGTCATACAGCGTCTCGCGTGGCTCGCGTCCGGCGTCGATGGCGTCGAACATGTCGGTGAACATGTCCACGAACCCGAGCTCGGCGAGCTCGTCGCCCAGCGGGAAGAGCCAGCCGGCGTTCGTCTCCGCCTTCTCGGCGACGTAGCCCTCCGCGCCACCGGCCGTGAAGATCTCGAGCCCGGTGCGCAGGAAATGGTTGATCCAGATCGTGCCGCCGGTGCCGGCGACCTCGTCGCGCACGTCCATGCCGCCACGAAACGTCCAGCTGACCTCGAACTGGCCGATCGCTCCGGACTCGAACCGGATGAGCGCGATGGCGTTGTCCTCGTCCGCGATCGGGTGCACGAGCGTGTCGGTGTGGCACATCACCTCCACCGGCCGGTTGCCCTTGCCGACGAAGCCGCGGATGACCTCGATGCAGTGACAGCCGAGGTCGATGATCGCGCCGCCGCCGGTGAGCCGCCCGTCCCAGAACCACGCCGAGTGCGGGCCGGGATGCGTCTCGCGTGAGCGAACCCAGGTGACGTCGCCGACGGCGCCGGCCTCGACCGCCGCCAGCGCCTTGAGCGCCTTCGGCGTGTAGACCAGGTCCTCGAGGTAGCCGCCGAAGACCTCGCTGCCCTCGACGATCTCGAGGATGCGCCGTGCCTCCTCGGCGTTGCGACCCAGCGGCTTCGTGACCAGCACCGCCTTGCCGGCCGCGACGGCGGCCTCGACCGCCTCGACGTGGAGGTGGTTCGGGATGCCGACGACGACCACGTCGGTCTCCGGGTGCGTGACCGCCGCGGCCATGTCGGTGGTGTGCTCCGCAATGCCCCAGCGGCTCGCGAAGGCGCTGCCGCGCTCATCGGTCCTGGAGTAGACGATCCGGACGCGGTCACGGCTTCGCTGTGCGTGGAGCGCGCCGGTATAGAAGTCACCGATGAGCCCGGTGCCGAGCATCGTGATCGAGTGGCCTGTCATCGGCGCCGATTCTAGAGCGCGCCGGGCCGATCATCGGTCAGCCAGCGACCGTTCTCACGAACGAGGGCCCCAAGTCCACCGGTTCGCGCGAGGATTGCGTCGCTCAGCGACCGGAACCCGGCGTGAGTGGCCGTTCCTTCGCGATAACGGTCGCTCAGCGACGGTACCAACGCCGGGCCGCGGGCCACCCCGCGGCCGTTGCACCGGGTGACACCAAGTCCGAACGAGATCGGGCTCAGTCGCTCCGTGTTGCATCCGTGGCAACCAGCGTGGGTGGAGCTGCCCGTCATTCGGATTTGGTTGCATTGGCTGCACCGAGGGCCGGGCACGCCGGGGACAAACGGCTGGAGAAGGCCTAGCATCGATCCATGACCCTCTCCCTCGACACCGACCCGAAGCTCGCCGAATATGCCCATCCCGAGAAGCTCGTCACGACCGAGTGGCTGGCGGAGCACCTGGATCAACCGGGGCTGGTGGTCGTGGAGTCGGACGAGGACATCCTCATCTACGAGACCGGGCACATCCCCGGCGCGGTGAAGGTGGACTGGCACACCGAGCTCAACGACACCGTCACCCGCGACTACCTGGACGCCGAGGGCTTCGCGCACCTGATGCGCTCGAAGGGGATCGGCCGCGACTCGACGATCGTCTTCTACGGCGACAAGTCGAACTGGTGGGCGGCGTACGCGCTGTGGGTGTTCAGCCTCTTCGGGCACCCCGACGTGCGGCTGCTCGACGGCGGCCGTGCCAAGTGGGAGGCGGAGGGCAGACCGATGACGACCGAGACGCCCACCCGCCCCGGCGCCGAGTACCCGGTCGTCGAGCGCGACGACGCCCGCATCCGCGCCTTCCGCGACGACGTCCTCGCCCATCTCGGCAAGCCGCTCGTCGACGTGCGCTCGCCGGACGAATACACCGGCAAGCTGCTGCACATGGCGAACTACCCGCAGGAGGGCGCCCTGCGCGGCGGCCACATCCCGGGCGCGAAGAGCGTGCCGTGGGCGAGGGCCGCGAACGAGGACGGGACCTTCAAGTCGCGCGCCGAGCTTGAGTCGCTGTACGGCGGTGAGGCCGGGCTCGCGCCGTCGGACGACGTCGTCGTGTACTGCCGCATCGGTGAGCGCTCGAGCCACACGTGGTTCGCGCTGACCCACCTGCTCGGCTACGAGAGCGTCCGCAACTACGACGGCTCGTGGACAGAGTGGGGCAACAGCGTGCGCGTGCCGATCGAGCGGGAGGAAGAGCCGGCCTCGTGAGCGTCGAGGTGCTGCCACCTGCACTGGCCGAGATCGTCGACCTCTTCGCGACCTCGCCGCCACGCGATCGCCTGGAGCTGCTCCTCGAGTACTCGCAGCAGGTCCCGCCGCTGCCGCAGCGCCTGCGCGACCACCCGGAGCGGCTCGAGCCGGTGCCGGAGTGCCAGTCGCCGCTGTTCGTTGCCGCGGAGGTCGACGACCAGCGCCGCGTCCGCATCCACGTCGACGTGCCGCCCGAGGCGCCGACGACGCGCGGCTTCGCCGGGATCATGCATGCCGGGCTGGACGGCCTCTCGGCCGATGAGGTGTTGGCCGTGCCGCCCGACGTGACCGTGCGCCTCGCCCTCGCCGAGGTCGTCAGCCCGCTGCGGCTGCGCGGCGCGACGGCGCTGCTGAGCCGGATCCAGCGGCAGGTCCGCGAGCAGGTCCAGGCCTAGGCGGACGCCCCGCTCGATCGCGCGCTCAGCCGCCACAGCGCGGTGACGATCACGGCACCGATGAGCGAGCCGATGATGCCGCTCGGCCGCAGCTCGAGGCCGTCGCCGGCCAGCAGGCTGAAGAGGAGCCCACCGACGAATGAGCCGACGAGCCCGGAGACGAGCGCGATCCCCCAGTCGATGCGCCCTCCGGAACGGCCGAGGATGAACTGGGCCCCCGCCCCAATGAGCATTCCGAAGAGGATGAGACCGATGATCAGCATGCGCGGAGTATATGGTGCGCGTGATGAGCTCAACCGTCCGGTCGTGAAGCGTCCTCGCGCGATCGCGCTCGCGGCGGTCGTGGTCCTGGCCGGCTGCGGGCTCCAGGATGCGTACCCCATCCCCGAGGGCCAGCCGACTGCGGCCTTCCTCCCGGCGGGCGTGGGAGAGGCGGTCACCGAGGTCGTGATGTTCATCGAGGCCCGACCCGGGCCGCGCGTCGTGCTCCTCTCCGCCGAGCCGATCGGCCAGCTCGACGGGGCATCGGTCACCTTCCACTCGTCGCCGGCGGTCGAGGGCGAGGACGGTGAGCGGGTCGTCGGCGAGCAGCTCGACGAGCTGGCCGGCACGATCATCGAGTTTGAGCTCAGGGCGTCGGGCGAGCTGGCGAACACGACGGGCATCGTGGCCGAGGTGACCGCCTCGGAGCCGGGGCGCTACGTGATGACGGGCCTGCGGCTCACCTACCGCATCAGCGGCGGGGAGCGCACGGGCGAGGGAGTCGACGTCGTCCTCACCGTCTGCGCCGACGATCCGGCGCCAGCCGACTGCGAGTAGCTCGACGGGCCCCGAACCTTCGCTCTGACCGCCTACGCGCCCTCAACGGGAAGCTGAAGCTCGGTCACGAGGTCTTCCGACCGTTCGACCACCCAGTCGGGGGGCAGGCGCAGGGCCGGATCGGCGCCGAACTGGAGGTACAGCGTTCGCATCGGTCCAGCGGGCGCAAGGCCGGAGGCGTCCACCCAGCGCAGCAGCGCTCGCCGGGCGGCCGCGATGCCCGAGTACGGGCCCCGGTGGATGACCGATGCGACCCGCGCCGCCGGCAGGCGCCGGTACGCGATGCGGTCCGTCTCGGGGATCGGTCCGCTCACGGGCACATAGATCTCGCGCTCAGACGGGATGGCTCCCGGAGGCCGATGCGCCCGTCGGCCGGCGTCGCGGACATGGGCCTCGAGCTCGTCGAAGGCACGGGAGGCATCGGCTCCCAGGGCCATGACGGCCACCGGCTCCTCGGACACCGGGCGGAGGACGACGTCCGTGTCACCGACGCTGATGTCGAGGGCGGCCAGCCGCTCCTCGGCCAGTCGCCGGTCGCGCTCGAGCTCGACGCGGCGCCGGTCGAGCGCGGCTCGCAGGTCGCCGCCGCGGATCAGCTCACCGATCTCGTCGAGCCCAATGCCCAGCTGCCGGAGGGCCAGGATGCGACGCAGCTCCGGGAGCTGCGCGGGCGAGTAGTAGCGGTACGCGCTCCACGGGTCGACCCAGGCCGGGCGGAAGAGGCCGAGCGCGTCGTAGGCGCGCAGCTGCTTGGCGCTGATGCCGGAGAGGCGGGCGAAGCGGCCGATCGGGAACATGTCGCGACCATACCTTGACCTTCCCCCTGAGGGAAGGTCAAGCATGTGCCCATGAAGCGACACGAGACCCGACCGATCCGGATCGCGGCCCAGCTCCATCCACAGCACGGCGACTGGCGGGACATCCGCTCCGCCGCCGTCCGCAGCGAGGAGCTCGGCTACGACATCGCCTACACCTGGGACCACTTCAGCCCGCTGGATGGCCCGCCCGACGGCAAGCACTTCGAGTGCTGGTCACTGCTCGCGGCCTGGGCGGAGGCCACCGAGCGGATCGAGCTCGGGCCGCTGGTTGCCTGCAACTCGTACCGCAACCCGGACCTGCATGCCGACATCGCGCGGACCGTCGACCACATCAGCGGCGGCCGCGTGATCATGGGCCTCGGGGCCGGCTGGTTCGAGCGCGACTACCGCCGCTACGGCTACGAGTACGGCACGCGAGCCTCGCGCATCCGGGCGCTGGAGGCTGCGACGCCGAGGATCATCGAGCGCCTGGCATCCCTCAATCCGCCACCGATGCGCCGCATGCCGATCCTCATCGCCGGCGTCGGCCTGACCCTGACCCTGCCGATCGTCGCCCGCCACGCCGACGTCTGGCATGCCTTCTTCCCGGACTCGATCGAGGAGGTGCAGCCGGCGGTCGACGCGCTCATCGGCCATTGCGAGGCGATCGGCCGCGACCCGTACGAGATCGAGTGGAGCGTCGGGCTCCAGCCGGACGACCTCGAGCGCTTCCTGCGAGAGGATGCCGATGCCTACCTGGCGCTCGGCTTCACCCAGTTCACGCTCGGCTACGGCGGTCCGGCATGGCGCGTCGAGGACGGCGCCGGCTTCCTGGAGTGGCGCGACCGGCTGAACGAGCGGCGGCGGGCGGTCCGCGCCGCATGACGACCTGGCTACTCATCGTCGGCATCTCCCAGCAGGTACCGGGCGCCTGGACCGTTCGTCGAGATGCGATCGGCCTGGTTGAGCAGCGAGCAGGTGCGAAGTGACAGGCAGCCGCAGCCGATGCAGCCGGTCAGCGTGTCCCGCAGGCGCTCGAGCTCGGCGATCCGCTCGTCGAGCCGACTGCGCCAGGCGCGCGACAGTCGCTCCCAATCGTGCTTCACCGGCGTTCGATCGGTGGGGAGCGCGGCCAGCGCGGTGCCGATCTCGTCGAGCGTCAGGCCGACCTCCTGGGCCGCACGGATGAAGGCCACCCGCCGCAGGGTGGGTCGCGCGTAGACGCGCTGGTTGCCGGCCGTGCGCTCGGCACGGATCAGGCCACGCTCCTCGTAGAATCGCAGTCCGGAGGCAGCGACCCCGCTGCGCGTGGAGAGCTCACCGATGGTGATCCGATCCGGCAGCGCAGGCATGCGCACATCCTAGCGCTTGACTTCAAGTGCACTTGAGGTTGCAGACTGCGTGACATGACCGATGCCACCGCCCCGGCGCACACTCCGCTCGGCTACGAGGACCTGCCGCACCTCATCGGCCTGATGAGCGGCGACGAGAAGCACGCGACCAGCGCGGACTCCACGCTCGACGTGCTGTGGGTCCTGTACGACCGCGTCCTGAACGTCTCGCCCGCCACCGTCGACGACGCCGATCGCGATCGGTTCCTGCTCTCGAAGGGCCACGGACCGATGTCCTACTACGCCGTGCTGGCCGCCAAGGGCTTCATCCCGGTCGAGACGCTCAGCACCTTCGGCGCGTACGACTCGCCGCTCGGCCACCACCCCGACCGGATGCTGATCCCCGGCGTCGAGATCTCGAGTGGCTCGCTGGGCCACGGCCTGCCGATCGGGGTGGGCCTGGCGCTCGGCCTTCGTGCGCAGCAACGAGGCTCGCGGGTCGTCGTGCTGGTGGGCGACGCGGAGCTCGACGAGGGCAGCAACCACGAGGCGATCGCCTTCGCCGGCCGGCTCGGCCTCGACCGGCTGACCGTCGTGGTCGTCGACAACCGGTCAGGCGAGCCACGGCTGGCCGGGTGGCATCGCCGGGCGCTTCGAGATCGAGGGCTGGGCGGTCGCCACCGTCGACGGGCGGGACCACGACGCGCTCGAGGCGGCGCTCACCGCGGAGCACCGCGGCCGGCCGAACCTCGTCGTGGCGGTGGTGGAGAGCGGGCTCGTGATCGCGACGGCCGCGACCCAGCGAGACGATGCGCGACCGCTTCGCATCGGTCACCTCGGAGCTCCTCGACACCGATCCGCGGCTGGCGCTCGTGCTGGCCGACATCGGCGTCGCCAACTTCGTCCGCGCCAGGCGTCGGCACCCCGACCGCGTCATCAACGTCGGCATCCGCGAGCAGCTCATGGTCAGTGTGGCGGGCGGGCTGGCGCTGTCGGGAATGCGCCCGATCGCCCACTCCTACACCCCGTTCCTCGTGGAGCGGCCGTTCGAGCAGGTCAAGCTCGACCTGGCGCACCAGGGCGTCGGGGCGGTGCTGGTCAGTATCGGCGCCTCGTACGACGCATCGGACAACGGCCGCACCCACCAGGCGCCGGAGGACGTGGCGCTGATCTCCAGCCTGCCGGACTGGACCATCCACGTTCCGGGCCATCCCGACGAGGCCGAGACCCTGCTGCGCGACGCGGTGGCCGGCGACGGCAACGTCTACCTGCGCCTCACGGGCCGGTCAAACGCCGAGCCGATGCCGATCCGCCCCGGCCGCTTCCACGTCGTGCGACGGGGCTCGGCCGGGACGGTCATTGCGGTTGGACCGATGCTCGATCGCGTGCTGTCAGCCACCGCTGACCTCGACCTGACCGTGCTGTACGCGACGACCGTCCGCCCGTTCGACGCCGAGACCGTGCGCGCCGAGCGAACCGCGCCGGCGGTCGTTCTGGTCGAGCCGTACCTCGAGGGCACCTCGGCGATGTGCGTCAGCGATGCTCTGCACGACACGACCGCATCGGCTCCTGTCGGTTGGGGTGCGGCGCATCGAGAACCGTCACTACGGCAGGCCCGCGGATCACGACGTCGCCCACGGCCTCGATGCCGCCAGCCTCCGCCGCCGCATCGGGCAGTTTCTCGGAGCGTGAAGCGGTGGTTGGCTGGGGAGGAAGGATTCGAACCTTCGGTCTCCTGATCCAGAGTCAGGCGCCTTACCGCTTGGCCACTCCCCAGTGGACGAGCCAGAAATTCGTGCTCGGGCGGCTCCGGACGGAGATTGTATCCGGGATGTGTCGGGGCGACCAACCGGCCCTCGACGTCGCGCGGTACCGCGACGAAGCCGGACACGAACCTGGCGCTCGGTAAGCACACGTTCCGCGTCCGCGCCATCGACGCGGCGGGAGACGCGGACGCGTAGGTGGACGGTCAGGCTCCCCCGCTGGTCATCGGCCGGGAACTCAGGCGTACTCCTCGGCGTGGTCGCCGCGGTCATCCTCGAGGGTGCGCTTCCAGATCTCGAGCGTCTCGGCCACCGACTTGCCGTTCTCGTCCGCCGCGGCCTTCAGGTCCTCGTAGCGGATGTTCTTCGAGCCCATCTCGAGGTGGGCGTCCATGCATCCACAGGTCAGGCACATGCGCGTGACTCCTTCGTACGTGCACCCCTGACCAGCACGGAGCCTGCCAATCAGCCGTCCGGCCACACGGTCGGCAGCGTGACCTCGACAGTCGTGCCCGCACCCTTGGTGCTGGACAGACCGATGCGCCCGCCGTGCGCCTCCACCAGGTTGCGCGCGATCGACAGGCCGAGGCCGCTGCCGGGCGAACCGGGAGACCGATAGAACCGATCGAAGGCGTGCTCGACCTCGTCGGGCTCCATCCCGCTGCCGGTGTCGCTGACACGGATCGTCACTGCATCGGCGGACGCGGACGCGGCGAGCAGGACCCGACCACCTGGTCCCGTGAAGCGCAGGGCGTTGGCGACGAGGTTGGCCAGGACCTGCCGAATGCGCGCCGGGTCGACCGAGATCGGCGCCAGCGCGTCGGCCTCGAGGTCGAGCCGAACGCCGGCGTCGTCGGCAACGGCGCGGTGGCTGGCGACCACCTCGCCCAGCAGCGCGCGAAGGTCGGTCGGCTCCCGATGCAGGCGCAGCGCGCCGGCCTCCGACAGGGAGAGCGTGCGCAGGTCGTCGATCAGCCGCGACAGGACGCGCGTCTCGTCGAGGACCGGTCGCAGGTGCGCCTCATCGGCCGGGTAGACGCCATCGAGCACGCCCTCGAGCATGCCCTGCATCACCGTGAGCGGCGTGCGCAGCTCATGGCTGACATCGGCCAGCAACGTTCGCCGCGCCTCCTCGTTGGACGCCAGCCGCGAGCTCATCGCGTTGAAGGCGCGCGCCAGCGAGCGGACCTCCGACGGGCCGCGTTCCGGCACCTGGGTGCCGATCTCCCCGGCCTCGATCCGGCCGGCACCCTCGATGAGGTCCGCGACCGGCGCGCCGGCGCCGCGAATCGAGCCGGATCACGATCACCACGAACAGGAGGAAGGCGACGAACGGCAAGACGGCCGAGACCAGCAGGACCAGCACGCCGCTGTCGATGAGGCCGCCGACGAGCCAGGCGACGAGCGCGATCAGCGAACCGACGAGGAGGATGAAGAGCAGGAGGCCGCAGCCGATGCGCCACATGAAGCGGCGGCGCATCCGGCGCCAGGGCGCCGCGTCGGTCGGCGGCCACGGCTCGTTCTCGGGCCACCATCGCGGGCGGCGGCCATCGGGCGGTCCCCAGCGCCGGCGGTGCCATCGGTCGTGGCCGGAGTCAGGCATCGGCAAGCCGGTAGCCGACGCCGTAGACGGTCAGCAGGTGCCGCGGCTGGTGCGGGTCCGCCTCGATCTTGCGGCGGATGTTGCGCACGTGGGCGTCGATCGCCCGCTCGTACGACTCGAACGCGACACCGTGGATGGCGTCGAGGAGCTGCGCGCGGGTGAAGACGCGGCCGGGCTGGCGGGCCATCGCGGCAAGCAGCGAGAACTCGGTGGCAGTGAGCTCGACGGCGTGCCCCGACACCTCCAGCCGCATGCGCGGCACGTCGAGCACGAGCGCCCCGGCGACGAGCCGGTCAGCCACCTCCGAACGCTCGTGGCGGCGGAGGACAGCCCGGACGCGGGCGACGAGCTCGCGAGGGCTGAACGGCTTCGTGACGTAGTCGTCGGCGCCGAGCTCGAGGCCGATGAGCTTGTCGGTCTCGTCGTCGCGCGCGGTGAGCATGATGATCGGCACGTTGCCGTCCTGGCGCAGCCGCCGGGTCACGTCGAGGCCGTCGAGCCGCGGCAGGCCGAGGTCGAGGACGACGAGGTCGGGCCGTTCGGTGCGGGCGCGCATGACGGCCTCCTGGCCGTCGCCGGCGGTGATGACGGCGAAGCCGGCAGACTCCAGGTAGTCGCGGACGAGCCGGGTGATCTTCGGCTCGTCGTCCACGACCAGGATGGTGGTCATCGGTGCGCGGATCGTACGCGACGGCGCGGTGAGCATCGGCCCACCGCATCGCCCGGCTCATGCGCCACGCCTACCCCGTCGACGGCTCGGTGTCGCGCTTGTGGAGCTCGCGGTGATACTCCGCGATCCGCTCCTCGCGGCCGCCGCCCCAGCCACCCGGACCGCCGCGACCGCCACCGTTCCATCGGCCCCAGCCGAAGGCCGCGCGCAGGAGGCCGAACAGCAGGAAGATGCCGAGGATCGCGAACAGGAAGCCGAAGAAGCCGAAGCCTCCGCCGCCCCATCCGTGGCCCCAGCCATACCCGTAGGGCCCGGCGTACGGCGGGATGACGACGGCCGGGTCCTCGCCCGCCGCCTGGGCCGCGAGCGCCGCCTGGGTTAGCCCCTCGTTGACGCCGGCGTTGTAGACACCGATGCCGATGCCGGCCAGCACCGCGACGAGCGCGAGCACGGCCACCACCCGCAGGAATGATCCGAACATCTGAATCCGTCTCCTTTTTCGAGCCGGGACTGCCCTTGTGGGCGTCCGTATCGGTCTGTGCTCGAAAGTGACGGCTGAATGCGCGCGAATTGTGAAGGCGCGATGGACGAGCGGCGGATCAGCCCTCGGGAGCCGTCGGTGCCGGCGAGGGCCGTCGGCGCAGGACCTGCTGCACCGATCCGCGCATGTTCACGAGGCCGATCCCCGCGATGACGAGCGCGGTGCCGGCGATGAGCCGGGCGTCGATCGGCTCGCTGAGAACGATCGCGCCGAGGACGAGGCCCCAGATCGGCAGCAGGTAGGCCACCAGCGACGTTCGCGTCGCGCCCCAGCTGCGCAGCAGGCGGAAGAAGATGAGGTACGCCGCACCCGAGCCGAGGAGGCCGAGCCAGATGACCGCGAAGATCGCGTTCGTCGTCAGCGGGCCCTCCCACGGGCGCTCGAGCAGGATCGCCGGGATCGCGGTCATGACGAGTGCGAAGAGGACCTGGAAGAAGGCGGGGATCATCGGTCGCAGGCCCTGCACGTTGCGCCTGGCATAGACGCCGCCGAGCGCGTAGGAGGCCGCCGCACCGATGAGGGCCAGCTGCGCCACCAGCTCGGTCCCCACCAGGCTGGCCGGGTTGAAGCCGACGACCACGGCGACTCCGACGAGGCCGATGGCGATGCCGATCACCGCGTTGAGCGTGATCTTCTCGCTCGGCAGCAGGATCGCCGCGAAGGGGATGACGAAGAGCGGCACCGCGCCGGTGAGGACGGCGGCCAGGCTGGAGTCGACGCTCTGCTCGGCCCAGGTGATGAGCAGGAACGGGAGCGCCACGCTGAAGAAGCCCATCATCAGGAGGTGGCCGTACATCCGCGGCTGCCGCGGCAGCTGCTCGCGGGCGATGGCGACGACCGCGCCGAGCAGGAGCAGGCCGAAGAAGAGGCGCGTCGCGACGAGGGTGAACGGCTGGAGCCCCTCGTCAACGCCGATCTTGATGAACAGGTAGCTGCTTCCCCAGAAGAAGCCGAGGAGGATGAAGAGGAACCAGTCGAGGCGGGTCGCGGAGCCGGGGGCCATCGATGACATGGTGACGCTTTGAACGCCAAAGTGCCACCGGCCGTGAGATGCGGGCGGTCTCGGTCGAATGACGTAGGGCGTGGTCGGTATCGGTCCGGTGTGGTCGCGGTCCATCCGTTCGTAAGGCCGCCGGTAGCCGGAACGGTCACTCGCCGGGCAAGCACGTTGCCCGTACCGTCAGCTACGTTGGAATCAGCCGTTGGCAGGTGACACGAGACCGATGCAGCAGTCGCATCCGCATCAGTGGCGCAGGTACGGCTTCGGCGGGCCGCCGGAGCCCTGGGAGCACGGTGCCACGCGCAATCTCGACCGGCTGGCGACGTCCTACTACGTCGACATCCTGGAGTCGCATCGGCTCATCCTCCAGAAGGGCCCGGAGCCGGCGGTGCGCGCCCGCGTCGACGACCTGCTGGCCACCGCCACGCGCCACAAGCACGAGATCGACTACACGCTGCGCCACTGGGCCACGCCCGTCGAGCGCGCGCGGGTCGAGGATCGGCTCGGGTCGCTGATGCGGGTCGGTCTGCGCCTGCGCGACGTCCGCGAGGGCAATCCCTCCACGCCCGCCCCGGAGCCCATGGCCGCCGCCTGAGGGTCTCTCGCCGCCGCGCCGCGCGACCCGAATATCGCCACTAGTGTTACCTGGCCACTAGTTGGCGCCTCGGCCTCCAGTTCGGGCGTCCACCCGGCCCCGTGTCGGGCCCTTCCGCTCCCCGCCACCACTACGGCCGATATTCGGACGCTCAACCGGCCGTCGCCCGCCGAAGGTGGTGCTTCTTACCACTACGAACGATGGATGCGCAGCTCCACCTCCCGCACCCACCCGTACACTCCACGACATGCCGCGCATGCCGACCCTCGCCGACGTCAATGAAGCGCGACGGCGTCTCGAGGGCATCGCCCTGCACACGCCCCTCGAGCCGAGCGTCGAGCTCGCCGAGCAGACGGGCGCGGCCGAGGTTCGCCTGAAGCGCGAGGAGGTCCAGCCGACGGGCGCGTTCAAGACGCGCGGCGCGCACAACAAGGTGGCGCTCGTCGCCGAGGCGCGGCCGGAGGCGGCCCTCGTCACCGCCAGCAGCGGCAACCATGGGATCGCCGTCGCCACGGCCGCGGTGCGGCACGGGATGCGGCTGACCGTGCTGGTCGGCCGCAGCGTCACCCCCGCCAAGCTGGAGCGCCTCCGTGCGCTGGAGACCCAGCGCATCACGGTCGAGCTGGTCGGCAACGACTCCGATGCTGCCGAGGTCGAGGCACGCCGTCGCGACGACGCCGGCCAGGCGATCTACATCCCGCCCTACAACGATGCGGAGGTCATCGCCGGCCAGGCGACGGTCGGCGTCGAGATCCTCGAGGACTGGCCGGAGGTCGACGTCATCGTCGTGCCGATCGGCGGTGGCGGGCTCATCGCCGGCATCGGTCTGTGGGCCAAGGCGCTCAAGCCGGGCCTGCGGCTCATCGGTGTGCAGCCCTCGGCCTCACCGCCGATGTTCGCCTTCTTCGAGACCGGCAAGACCGAGCCGATGCCGATCGCCCCGACGCTCGCCGACGGCGTGGCCGGCAACATCGAGCGCGACAGCATCACCTGGAAGCTGTGCCGCCAGCTCGTCGACGAGGTGGTCGTGGTCGACGAGGAGGCCATCTCCGATGCCATGCGCTGGTCGCTGGAGGTGCCGCACCTGCTGCTCGAGGGCAGCGCCGCGCTCGGCATCGCGGCGCTCCGGAGTGGCGCCGTCTCGGTTGCGGATGCCCGGGTGGCGGTCGTCACGACCGGGCGCAACGTCAGCCCCGAGAGCCTGCGAACGGTCCTTGACACCTGACGAGGCTCGCGCTCGCTTCGCGGAAGCATCGGTCGCGTACCTGGCCACCGTCGGGACCGACGGCGCGCCGCACGTCGTCCCGATCACCTTCGCGCTCGACGGCGACGTCATCTACACCGCCGTCGACGCCAAGCCCAAGCGTGGCACGCCGTTGCGCCGATTCGAGAACGTCGCCGCCAACGCGCTCGTCTCGGTGCTGGTGGACGCCTACGACCCCGACTGGAGCCGCCTCTGGTGGGCGCGCGCGGACGGCCGCGCCAGGATCGTGGCCGATGGCGAGGAGCTGGAGCGCGCGCTGTCGGCGCTTCGGGCTCGCTACCCGCAATACGGCCAGGTCGCGCTCATCGGCCCCGCGATGGTCATCGCCGTCGATCGCTGGAGCGGCTGGTCGAGCGCCTGAGGCGCGGGTGGTACCGGTCTTGCGGCGGTGGCGGGGAACGCAACCCCAAGGAGAACACGTGCTTCAGATCACTCACGCCGCCGCGGAGCTCCTCAGCGAGATTCGCCGACAGCAGGACGTCCCCGACGATCATGGCCTCAGGGTCTTCGCGGAGCCGTCCGGCGCGGACGAGGTCAGCATCGGCCTCGGATTCACCGAGGCGCCCGTCACGGGCGACGAGGTCTCGGAGCAGGAAGGCATGAAGGTCTTCGTCGCATCCGAGGTGGCTGCCCCCCTGACCGATGCGGCCATCGACGTGACGCCGGCGAACAATGGCGCCACTCGCCTCGTCTTCCGGCCGCAGTCGGAGAGCGAACCGGTGTCCTGAGGCTCACTCGTGCGAGCCGGCCCATCCGAGCTCGTCGTCCTCCGTCGCCTCGAGCGGCTCGAGGGCGGCGAGCTCCTCTTCCGCCCGGCGGAGCGCGCCACGCGCCTCCTCCGGTGAGACCGATGCGAACGTCAGCGCGTCGCCGGTGCGCAGCTGGGCCACCCGGCCGACGTCGGCACCGATGACGCATGCCGGCACGCGATAGCCGCCGGTCACCGGGCGATCGGCGAGCATGACGATCGGCCGGCCATCGGGCGGCACCTGGATCGCGCCGAGCGGCAGGCCCATCGACGGGACCTCGCCACCGTCCATGCGCGGGCCGTCGAGCCGGACGCCGGTGCGGTCGGCCTCGACGGCGACGGTCCATTCCGCCTCGAGGGCTGCGAGCCTGTCGGGATGGGGACCCGGCACGATCCGGATCGGCCCGCTCGTGGCGGCTCCCGTCCAGCGGCTCGGGCGGCCGATCATCGGGCCACTCTCCAGCCGGTCTCCGGCCCGCAGCGCACGACCCTCGAGGCCGCCGAAGCCGGTGCGCAGGTCCGTCGAAGGCGAGCCAAGGACCGGGTCCACCTCGAGGCCGCCGCCGACGGCGAGGTAGCCGCGCGCGCCGTCGCCGGCACGGATCCGGACCGTCGTGCCGGGACGCAGCCGCCACGCCTCGTGGCGCGGCAGCTCGATCCCTCCGGTCGACGCGCGCAGGCCGCCGGTGAGCGCCATCCACGCCGTCCGCTCCGTCGCGATCACGGCCTCGCCGAGGGTGATCTCGAGCAGCGCCGCGTCGTCGCCGTTGCCGACGAGCCGGTTCGCGAGGCGCGCGCTCCACGCATCCGCCGCCCCGCCGACCGGCACGCCGAGGTGGCGCCATCCGGGCCGGCCGAACGGGTCCTGCACCGACGTCAGCGGCCCGGGCTCGAGGACCTCGATCGTCACCAGTCGTCGGGCGCGCCGGCGCGCTCATCCCAGGCCGCGCCGTCGATCGGCTCGAACCGCACGCGGTCGCCGGGCAGGAGATAGGCCGGCGGGTCGCGCCGCGGGTCGAAGACCACGACCGGCGTGAGGCCGATGACTCGCCAGCCGCCGGGCAGTGCGGCCGGGTAGATCCCGCTCATCGCACCCGCGATCGCCACCGAGCCGGCCGGCGTCCGGGTCCGTGGCGTCTCCAGTCGGGGCACACGGAGCTCCGCCGGCAGCTCGCCGAGATAGGCAAAGCCGGGAGCGAACCCGTCGAAGAGGACCCGCAGCTCGGTCGCGGCGTGGCGAGCGACGACGTCGGCCACCGAGAGGCCGGCCAGTGCCGCGACGTCGGGCAGGTCGGGTCCTGCCTCGCCGCCGTAGACGACCGGGATCGTCCGCAGGCGTCCCGGCGCGACCACCGACGCGGGCACGTCCAGCCGCCGTTCGAGCGCATCGTGGACGGCGTCGACGTCGCCCGCGAGCGGGTCGAGCTCGACGAGCAGGTTCGCGAGCCCTGGCACGGACGCGACGACGCCAGGGATCGGATCGTCGCGCAGCCCTGCGGCAAGCGCCTGCGCCCGCTCGGCGGAGCCGGTCTCGACGAGCAGCGCCGACTCGCCGAAGGGTCGGATCACGCGACGGAGGGCGGGGCGACGGCCACGCCCGCGGCCTCGAGCGCGTGACGGACGGCGGCCGCGATCTCGACCGCGCCGGGCGTATCGCCGTGGCAGCAGATGCTCTCCGCGCGTAGCGCCACGGTCGACCCGTCGACGGCGGTCACGGAACCCGAGGCGATCGCGACGGCCTGCGCGGCGGCCGCGGCGGCATCGGTCAGGAGCGAGCCGGCCTCGGTGCGTGGCTGGAGCGTGCCGTCGGCCAGGTAGGCGCGGTCGGCGAAGGCCTCGGGCACGAACCGCAGTCCGGCGTCGGCGGCGGCGGACGCCATCGGCTCCGAGGAGGCCAGGCCGAAGAGGAGGAGGTCGCGGCTGAAGCCAGCGACGGCCCGGGCGATGGCCGCCGCCAGCGCCGGGTCCACCGCGGCCTGGTTGTAGAGCGCTCCGTGCGGCTTGACGTGCTGCATCTCGACGCCGTGCGCGCGGCAGAACGCCTCGAGCGCCCCGACCTGGTAGCGCACGAGCGACTCGACCTCGTCGGGCTCGAAGGGCATCGGACGGCGCCCGAAGCCGAGCAGGTCCGGGTAGCCCGGCTGCGCGCCGACGGCCACGCCCGCGCGCCGGCACAAGGCCACGGTCGCCTCCATGACCCGGAAGTCGCCGGCGTGAAAGCCGCAGGCGAGATTGGCGCTCGTCAGGTGCGGGACCAGCCGCTCGTCGTCGCCGAGCGTCCAGCGCCCGAAGCTCTCGCCGAGGTCGGCGTTCAGGTCCATCGGCGCCATCGTAGGGCCACCTCTTGGCAACCGGCGTAGGATCGAGGCATGACCGATCCGACTCCGCCGCGCACCGACGAGGGAAACGTCCCGCCGGCGATCGGCCTCGGCGTCGCGCTGCTGCTGATCGGGATCGCGCTGTTCATCGGCCAGCTGCTCGACGTCGGCATCGACGATATCGGGTGGCCGGCGATCGTCATCGGCATCGGCGTCGTGATCCTCGCGCTCGGGCTGTTCGTGAACCGCGAGCAGGGCATGGTCATCGGTGGCACCGTTGCCACCACGGTCGGCCTCGTGCTCCTCTACCAGAACAGCACCGGGCACTGGGAGAGCTGGGCCTATGCCTGGGCGCTGGTCGGGCCGGCCGCCAGCGGGCTCGGCCTGCTGCTGTGGGGCGCCCGCACCGGCGACCCGACCGAGATCCGCAACGGGACCTGGGCGTTGCTCGGCGGGCTCGGCCTCTTCGCCGTCGGCTTCCTCTTCTTCGAGGGCGTGATCGGCATCAGCGGCCGGCAGCTGCCGCTGCCGGACTGGGTGCTGCCGGTGGCGGTCATCGGGATCGGCGTGGTGATCCTGGCCCGGGGCATCCTCGAGCGGCGGGAGGCTGCGTAGCCCCGGGGATTCCGTTCCACGACCGGGTCCAGCGTCCGTGCGCGTTATATCAGTATTGCTATATTCGCTGACAGTTTCGCGCGAGTCGGGGGAAGAGGTCGGGCGTGCACCGCGCGAAGGCACAGCGCGCGCCGTATCCTTGAGCCGAGATGCCCGAGACCGATCCGGCCCAGACCACAACCGACCCGCTCGATGAGCTGAACCTGGTCAACGCCGGCTACGTCGCCGACCTCTACGAGCGATATCGCCAGGACCCCGCCAGCATCGACCCGGAGTGGCGTGGCCTCTTCGACAAGGGCACCGCCGGCTTCGAGCCGGTGCAGGCGCCGGCACCGGCGAGCGCGAACGGCGACGAGCAGCCAGCGACGGCCGAGGCAGCGCCGGCGAAGGCGCCGGAGGCGCCATCGGTCCCGGAGGGGGCGACCCCGATCAAGGGCCCGGCCGCGCGGCTGGCGCAGAACATGACGGCCAGCCTGGCCGTGCCGACCGCGACGAGCTTCCGCGAGCTCGACGTCGCGACGCTCGAGGCGCGGCGCAAGGAGCTCAACGACCAGATCGCGCCGCGCAAGGTGAGCTTCACGCACCTGATCGGCTGGGCGATCGTGACCGCGGCGGGCGAGCAGCGCTCGATGAGCCACTACTTCACCGATGCCGACGGGCAGCCCTTCCGCGTCGACCCCGGCGCCATCAACCTCGGCCTGGCGGTCGACGTCGAGCGGCGCGACGGCAGCCGCTTCCTGGTCGTGCCGGTCATCAAGAACGCCGACGACATGGACTTCGCCGCCTTCCACGCCCGCTACGAGGAGCTGGTCACCGCCGCGCGCGGCAACAAGCTGAGCGTCGATGATCTGATGGGCGCGACGATCACGCTCACGAATCCGGGCACGCTGGGCACGGCGGCCTCCGTACCGCGGCTGATGCCGAACCAGGGCACGATCGTCGCCACCGGAACGATCCGCACGGTCGGCGGCGAGCGGCGCATGACGATCACCTCGACCTACGACCACCGCATCATCCAGGGTGCAGAGTCGGGCCTCTTCCTGCGTCGCGTGGAGGGCTTGCTGAACGGCGAGGACGGCTTCTATGCCGATGCCTTCGCCTCGCTCGGCGCGCGCGCCGCAGACGTGACGACCGACGAGCCGGTGCCGGCCGCCGCCGAGGCCGTGGCTGCGCCGCAGCCCGCGCCCGCCGAGAGCGCGAGCACCGAGCAGCTCAAGGCGGTCGCCGCGGCGATGGCGCTGGTGAAGGCCTACCGCCACTTCGGGCACATGGCCGCGCGCCTCGACCCGCTCGGCTCGGAGCCGCCCGGCGACCCTGCACTCGACCCCGCGCCGCTCGGCCTGACGCCGGAGAGCATGGCTCAGGTGCCGGCCGAGCTGCTGCGCATCTACGTCCCGGGCGAGACATTGGCCGAGGCGCTGCCGCACCTTCAGGAGACCTACGCCGGCACGATCGCGTACGAGGTCGAGCACATCGCCTCGCACACCGAGCGCGTCTGGCTGCGCAAGGTCATCGAGTCCGGCGAGCATCGGCGGCCGATGGAGGCCGAGGACCGGGTCGCCCTCTTCGAGCGGCTGGTCAGCGTCGAGACGCTCGAGCGCTTCCTGCACAAGGCCTACCTGGGCCAGAAGCGCTTCAGCATCGAGGGCCTCGACGCGATGGTGCCGATGCTCGACGTCATCCTCGGAGACGCGGCGGACCAGGGAGCGCGGATGGTCATGATCGGCATGGCCCACCGCGGACGCCTCAACGTGCTGGCCCACGTCGTGGGTGTCAGCTACGAGACGATCCTCACCGAGTTCGAGGCGGGCCGCGCCGGCGTGGAGACGCCGACCGCGCCGAAGGGCGGCTCCGACGACGTGAAGTACCACCTCGGCGCCGAGGGCGGCTACCTGACCGATGACGACGCCGAGGTGCGCGTCGTGCTGTCGCCGAACCCCAGCCACCTCGAGGCGGTCGACCCCGTCATCACCGGGCGCACGCGTGCCGAGCAGTCGGACCGATCGGGCCCGATTGTGCGTCTCGATCACTCGACGACGCTGCCGGTCCTCATCCACGGCGACGCGGCCTTCGCGGCCCAGGGCGTCGTGGCCGAGACGCTGAACCTCATGCGCCTGGACGGGTACTCCACCGGCGGGACGGTCCACCTGATCGCCAACAACCAGGTCGGGTTCACCACCGGCCCGCGCGAGGGCCGATCGACCGACTACTCGAGTGACCTGGCCAAGGGCTTCGACATCCCGATCATCCACGTCAACGCGGATGACCCCGAGGCCTGCCTCGCGGCGGCGCGGCTGTCGATGATGTACCGCGAGCGCTTCGGCAATGACATCGTCATCGACCTCGTCGGCTATCGCCGCTACGGCCACAACGAGGGCGACGAGCCGGCCTACTCGCAGCCGGCGATGTACGCGGCCATCGACGAGCACCCATCGGTCCGGGAGCTGTACCAGGCGCAGCTGGTCGAGGCGGGCGCGATCGGCGCCGACGATGCCGAGGCGCTCGTGAAGGAGGCGCAGCGCGACCTCGCAAGCGCGGCAGGCATCGGTCCGCAAGGGCGTCGAGGAGCCGCAGGGTGAGCTCGACCGCGGGTCGGAGGCGATCGCGCCCGAGGAGCCGGCCGAGCCGGAGACCGCGGTCGCGCTGGAGGAGCTGCGCACGGCCAACGCCGGGCTCGGAGCGCTTCCCGGACGGATTCACCCTGCACCCGAAGCTGGTGAAGCAGCTCGAGCGGCGGGCAGTGGCGCTTGACTCGGACGAGGGCGCGGTGGACTGGGGCCATGCCGAGCTGCTGGCCTTCGCCACGCTTCTGCGCGAGGGCACGCCGGTCCGCCTCACCGGCCAGGACACGGTGCGCGGCACGTTCAGCCAGCGCCACGCCGGGCTGTGGGACGCGCGAACCGCCGCTCGGCACGTCCCGCTCCAGCACCTTCCCGGCTCGCGGGCCTCGTTCGAGCTCCACAACTCCCCGTTGAGCGAGTACGCGTCGCTGGGCTTCGAGTACGGCTACGCGGTCACGGCGCGTGACGCGCTCGTGCTGTGGGAGGCGCAGTACGGCGACTTCGTCAACGGGGCGGAGATCATCATCGACCAGTTCCTCGTCTCCGGGCTGGCCAAGTGGCGGCAGACCTCGCGGCTCACGCTGCTCCTGCCACACGGCTACGAGGGATCGGGCCCGGAGCACTCGTCGGCGCGGCTCGAGCGCTTCCTGGCGCTCGGCGCGGAAGGCAACATCCGCGTCGTCTACCCGACCACGCCGGCGCAGTACTTCCACCTCCTCCGCCGCCAGGCTCGGCATCCCGATGCACGGCCGCTGGTGGTCATGACCCCGAAGTCGCTCCTGCGCCTGCCCGCAGCCGCATCCCGGCCCTCCGAGCTGGCGAGCGGCGCGTTCCGGGGCGTCCTCGACGACCCGCGCTTCGCCGACCACCCGAAGGCAGCGGCCAAGGTGCGCCGCCTGCTGCTGTGCTCGGGGAAGATCTACTACGACCTCATCGGCTCCGACCTGTTCGCCGACGCGAAGGACGTGGCGATCGTGCGTGTCGAGCGGTTGTACCCGTTCCCGGCCGAGGAGCTGCAGCCCGTCATCGATCGCTACTCGAAGATCGAGTCCTTCGCCTGGGTCCAGGAAGAGCCGCGGAACATGGGCGCGCGCAAGTTCGTGCTGCCGCGCATCCGCCACCTGGTCCCGTATCACATCCCCCTCGGCGACATCTCGCGACCGGAGCGCTCGCGCCCGGCCGAGGGCTACCCGACGGCCCACTCCGTCGAGCAGGCGCGGATCGTCCGCGAGGCTTTGACCGGCCGGTGAACGCCCGCGGCACCTCGGTCGCTGCGCTTCCGTCAGTTTCATCCGTGCGGCCGCACTATTCGGGCGAAGGTGACTCTAACCAGCCGACAGTTTCACACTGCCGACGTCGATGGTTGAGCTAGCCGCCGCAACGGTGCTCGCGCGGGTACGCGTTCCTATACTCGCGGCGTGACCGAGCCGCTTCTCGAACGGTACCGATCCCTCCTCGCCCGCGATGACGAGGCCTTCCCGATCACGCTCGGCGAGGGCGGGACGCCGCTGATCCATGCGCGCCGCCTTGGAGCGGAGCTCGGCCTCGAGCAGCTTCACCTGAAGTTCGAGGGCACGAACCCGACCGGCTCGTTCAAGGATCGCGGCATGGTGCTGGCCGTCAACCGGGCGGTGGCGGCCGGCGCCCGGGCCGTGGTGTGTGCCTCGACCGGAAACACGTCGGCGTCGGCGGCGGCCTACGCGGCGGCGGCCGGGTTGCCGTGCCACGTCATCCTGCCGGCCGGCAAGGTGGCCCGCGGCAAGCTGGCGCAGGCCCTCGCCGCCGGGGCGCGCCTCACGATGGTCGACGGCAACTTCGACGCGGCGCTCGCGGCGGTGCGACGCCTCGGCGAGGAGGGGCTGGCGGTCGTCGTCAACTCGATCAACCCCGATCGGCTCGACCGGGCAGCAGACCGCGGCGTGGGAGGTCGTCGACGCGCTCGGCCGCATGCCCGACGCGCTGGCGCTGCCGGTCGGCAACGCGGGCAACATCACCGCCTACTGGCGCGGCTTCCGGCGGCGCGGTGGCGACCGGCTGCCGCGGATGCTCGGGCTTCCAGGCCGATGGCGCCGCTCCGATCGTGCGCGGCGAGCCGGTCGAGTCACCCGAGACGGTGGCGACCGCCATCCGGATCGGCAACCCGGCGTCGTGGGAGGGCGCGGTCGCCGCGCGGGACGAGTCGGGCGGGGTGATCGAGACCGTCACCGACGACGAGATCCTCGAGGCGCAGCGGCAGATCGTCCAGCTGGAGGGGATCTTCTGCGAGCCGGCTTCGGCAGCGGCCGTTGCTGGCGTGCGAAAGCTGGCGGCCGAGGGCCGCATCGGTCAGTCGGAGACGATCGTGTGCGTCCTCACCGGCCATGGGCTGAAGGACCCCGATGCGGTCCAGGCCGAGGAGGGCTCGCTGACTCCGATCCCGCCCGAGTTGGACGCGATTCGCGCCGCCATCGGCCTCTGACCCGTCGTCGCGCTGTAGGGAGGGATGTTCACGCGAGGGCGCGTTCCGGTGCGATTCCCGCGATGGGCCGAGGCCCGGGACGCACGAGGTGCGCGCGGGCGTGCAGCTCACGCTGCGTGGCCCTCGATGGACTGCGGGAATCGCGCGCGAGCCAGGGCTCAGGTGAACGTGGCTCGATCCATCGAGGGATCCGGTGCGCCGATCAGTCGCGGCAGTCGGCGACGATGGCCTCGACGTACTCCTCGGGGCTGCTGCCCTTGCTGACATAGCAGGACGAGCCATTCAGGGCAGGGCGCGCATCCGCATCGCCCCAGCCGGTCATCACGACCCGAATCGAGGGCCACGCCCGGGTCATGCCACCGATGAGAGCCATGCCGGCGTCGACGTCGGGGAGGCGCGGGTCGACGAGCACGACGTCGGGGTGGACGCGCTCGATCTCCTCGAGCGCCGCGCGCACGTCGGCCGCTCGTCCGACGACGTCGACCTCACCGGTCACCCCGAGGAGGTCGGCGAGGCTCTGGAGGACACGGCGATCCGCATCGACGATGACCACCCTCGGTGCCGAGGGTAGCTTCGGACGCGCGCTGGCCTGCATGCACTGAATGTTAAGTGTGGTTGAACACGACGCCCACCGGCGGAAGGCACAGCCCGACCTACGTCATTCGGCCGAGACGGCAGCCTCGAGCGGGACGAGCGCGTCGATCGTCGTGCCGCTTCCCGGAACGCTCTCGACGCGCAGCTCTCCGCCGACGAGGTCGACGCGCTGCCGCATCCCGATCAGGCCAAGGTGCCCGCGCGCCACCTCGGCCGGCTCGAAGCCGTCGCCGTCATCGGTGACCGTCAGCCGCAGCCGGTCATCGACCTCGGCCACGATCCGGATCGTGGCGCACGAGGCGTTCGCGTGCTTGACGACGTTGTGGATCGCCTCCTGGCCGATGCGGTAGAGGGCCTCCTCGGTGGCCAGCGGCAGGCGCTCGACGGGCTCGGCGTCGACGACGATCGTCAGGCCGGTTCGGCGCTGGACCGCCGTCGCATGGGTGCGAAGCGCCTGGATCAGGCCGTCGGACTCGAGCGACGACGGCCGCAGCTCGAAGATGAGTGTGCGCATCTCGGCGAGGGCGTCCTGCTGGAGCTCGCGAAGCTCGGCGACCTTGGTGGGCACGGCGTCGGAATCGGTCTCGAGCAGGAGCTCGAGCGTTCGCAGGGTCAACCCCATGCTGAACAGCGCCTGAGTGACCGAGTCGTGGAGCTCGCGGGCAAGATGGCTGCGCTCCTGGCTGGCTGCCAGCTCGGCCGCCTGGTTGCGCAGGTCGCCCTCGAGGCGCTCCCGCTCGCTGATGTCGCGGACGGCCCCGTGGGCGCCGGCGAAGCGCCCATCGACGGTCGTGCCGGTCATCGCCACCTCTGCCTTGCTGATCCGCCCGTCGGCGAGCGGCAGCTCCAGGCGAACGCGACGCTCGCGGCTGGGATCCTCGCGCACGGCCTGCCAGGCGGCGACTGCGTCGGGCGCCGACCCCTCCCCGGCGAGGGTGGTGAAGGGCTTGCCGATGAGGTCCTCCGGCTTCCAGCCGGTGCGTGACTCGAGCGAGTCGCTGAAGAACGTGAAGCGGCCCTCGGCGTCGACGCTCCACACGATGTCCGGCGAGTTGTCAACGAGGTGCCGGTAGCGGCGCTCCGACTCCTCGACCGCGGCGTAGAGCCGAGCGTTGGTGAGCGTAATCGCGGCCTGGTCGGCGAGGAGCTGGAGAAGCTCGGCGTCGTCGGAGCCGAAGGCGCTTGCCTCCATCGACTGGACGGTGAGCGTGCCGAGCAGCCGATCGGTGCCGATCAGCGGTGCGGAGATCATCGACCGAATCGACTGCGCCTCGATGCGCGCGTCGCCCTCGTCGTGCGGGAACTCGGTATCCGCGAGGTAGTCGCCCGTCCAGCGCACGCGGCGCTCGGCGGCGGCCATGCCGGCGATGCCCGAACCGATCGGCACCTCCACGTCGTCGGGCGACGGCGGCACCGGCGCGGCGGCGATCGGTCGATCGAGATGGTCGCCCTCATCGGCGAGCAGGTTGATCTGGGCGCGATCCGCGTGGAGCAGGCGGGCGGCATCGGCCACGGCCCGGTCGAGCACCGTCTGCGGCTCGTGCAGTGCGGCGATCTGGGCGGCGATCTCGGAGAGGGTGCGCTGGGCCTCGATGCGCTCGCGGAGCTGCTCGTAGAGGCGAGCGTTCGTGATCGCCACCGCGGCCTGCCCGGCGAAGAGCTGGACGAGCTCGAAGTCGGCATCGGTGAAGGCCACCTCGGCGCCGCCGACGCGGCTGATGTTCATCGCCCCGACCACCTCGTCGCCGGAGACGAGCGGGACGATGATGATCGCCTCGTCCTCCTCCTCGGTGCCCGGGATCTGGATGAGCCGCGGGTCGCTGAGCGCGTCGTTGATGAGCAGCGGCTCGCGGTGCTCGAGGCTCCACCAGGTCAGGCCCTCGCCGCGAGGAATCTCGAACTTGAGGACCGCCTCGGCATTCTGGTCACGCGCGTACACGGGCCGCAGGATCGACCCTGCGTCGTCGACGCGGTAGACGCCGAGGTTGTCGTACCAGACCACGCTCTTCAGGCCGTCCGCGATGATGTCGAGGACTCCGGCGGGGTCGAGCGTGGTGAGCAGGCTGCGGTTGATCTCGAGGAGCCGCCGCTGCGAGTCGGTCTGGCGCGCCAGCGCGGCCGACTCCTGGCCCAGCTGCTCGTAGAGGCGCGCGTTGGTGACCGCGATCGCGGCCTGGCTGGCGAGCACCTCCAGCAGCTCGGCATCGGCCTGGTCGAACGCGTCGCGGGTCTGCGAGTGGACGGTGAGCGAGCCGATGGCTCCCTCCTCGCCGATGAGCGGTGCGCTCATCACCGAACGGATGCCGTGCTGGCGGATGTATCGGTCCGGCGCCTCGGCGTGGACGAAGGCCTCGTCGAGGAGGTAGTCGCCGGTGAAGACGACCTTGCGCTGGCGGACCGCACGGCCGGACACGCCCTCCTCGGCGGTGACGGCCGCCTCGCCCGGTGCGCGCTCGATCGGCAGGTCGATGGCCGAGTGGCCGAAGGCCCAGTGCAGCCCACCGCCCTCGACCACCAGCTCGATCCGCCCGCCGTCGGCGTCGAGCAGGCGAACCGCCTCGTCGAGCGTGCGCTGGAGCACATCGCCGGGGTCGTGGATGGCGGTGATGCGCGCGGCGATCGCGCCGAGGGTGCGCTGCGCCTCGACCCGGTGCTCGAGCTCCTCGTAGAGGCGCGCGTTGGCGAGCACGATGGCCGCCTGGCTGGCGAGCGCACCGAGCAGCTCCGAGGCACTGTCGGCGAACGCGTCCGGACGAGCGGAGTAGGCGCTGATCGCGCCGAGCGGCCCCTCCTCGCCGACGAGCGGCGCGCTCATCTGCGAGCGGTAGCCGGTCCGCGTGATCCACTCGTCGGCGCGCGGGGTGTGCGGGAACGACGTGTCGGTGAGGTAGTCGCCGGTCCAGACCACCCGCCGGTCGGCGATGGCCATCCCGGCCACCCCCTGGCCGATGCTGACCGTCACCTCGTCGGGCGGCGGCATGTCCGGCGTTGCGCCGAAGATGCTCCGGAAGTCCGCGAGCTCGTGCGAGCCGGCGCGGACCTGGTGGATGACGACGTGGTCCGCATGCAGCAGCCGCTTCGCCTCGTCGATCGTCCGCAGCAGGACAGCAGACGGGTCGCGAAGCGAGGTGATCGCGGCCGCGATCTCGCCGAGGGTGCGCTGTGCCTCGACCTGGTGCGCGAGCTGGTGGGCCGAGACCTCTGCCTCGGCGTTGAGCCGCGCGTTGGCGAGCACGATCGCGGCCTGGTCGGCCAGCAGGCGGAGCAGCTCGGCCGAGTCGGCGTCGAAGGCTCCGGGATGCTCGGAGTAGACGCCGATGGCGCCGATGGCGCCCTCCGGACCGATGAGCGGCGCGGCGACGACAGCCCGCAGCCCGAGCTTCCTGGCGACCGCGTCGGAGGACGCGTCGTGCGGGAAGGACGCATCGGTCAGGTAGTCGTCGGTCAGCGACGCGCGTCGCTCGCGGACGGATCGGCCGGAGATCCCGTCGTCGACCTTGGTGTGGTCTTCCTTGGTGAACGGCACGAGCCGCTTGTGGATGAGCGAGTGGCCGTCGCCCCAGCGCAGGACGCCGTCCTCATCGGTCACGACCATCCCGATCTGCCCGCCATGGCCCTTGAGCAGGCGCACCGCCTCCTTCAGGGTCTGGATCAGCACGTCCGATGGGTCGCGCAGCGACGTCAGCTCGGCCGCCATCACCGACAGGGTGCGCTGCGCCTCGACGCGGTCCGCGAGCTCGTCGGCGTGGCGGCGCAGCTCCACGGTGAGGCGCGAGTTGGCGATGGCGATGGCGCCCTGGTCGGCGAGGCCCTGGAGCAACGCGAGCTCGTCGTCGGCGAACCGATGCGGCCGCTCGAAGGAGACCGCGAGCGTGCCGATGACCTCGCCCTCGGGGCCGCGCAGCGGCGCCGATGCCATGCCGCGCAGCTCGAGGCGCTGGGCGACCTGCTGATCGCCGGGCTCGTGCGGGATCCGCGGGTCGACCGTGTAGTCCTCGGTCGCGACCACCCGGTCCTGCCCGGCGGCGAGGCCGTTGATCCCGTCGTTCAGCGGGAACTCCAGCTCGGCAAGCCAGTCCTCTGTCCAGGCCGCGTTGCCGCCCACGACCACGGTCGGGCGCAGGAACCGGCCGCCCGGCTCCATCAGCGTCAGGTGCGCGCCGTCCGAGTCGATGAGCCGCCTCGCCGCATCGACGACCGACTGGAGCACCTCGTCCGGGTCGCGGATGACCGCGATCCGCGCCGCGATCTCGCCGAGCGTGCGCTGGGCGTCGACCCGGCGGGCGAGCTCGGCCTTGGCGGCCTCGAGCCGCTCGATCAGGCGCTGGTTCGAGATCGCGACGGCCGCATGGTCGGCGAGCGCCTGGAGGAGGGCGAGCTCGGCCTCGTCGAAGTCGTCGGCCCGGCTCGAGTACGCGCCGAGCGCGCCGAGCACCTCGCCATCGGCGAGGAGGGGAGCGGCCGCCATCGAGCGGATATCGGTGACGGCCACGATCCGATCCGCCACGTCGGAATGCGCGATGCGGTCGTCGTTGCGGTAGTCGCCGGTGACGACCAGCTCGCCGCCGCCGGCGGCCCGGCCGAAGATGCCGACACCGAGCGGCAGCGCAAGATCGCGGATCAGCTGTTGCGCCTCCGGGTTCCGGATCCCGGCGTCGACGGCGAATCGCATCATGCCGTCGTCGACGAGGTAGACCATGGCTCCGTCGGCATTGAGCAGGCGGGCAGCCTCCTCGACCGCGTGCGAGAGCATCGACAACGGAACCGGCAGGGCCGGCTCGGTGGCGGCGGTCACCGGCGGCAGCTCGGCGTCGGGGCGTGCGGGAGCGCGGGTCATCGGCCCGAGAGGATACGCCATGCGGGCATGCGTCCCATCGGCCCTCTAGAGCGC
This sequence comes from uncultured Chloroflexia bacterium, assembly GCA_963844415.1. Classification (GTDB taxonomy): domain Bacteria; phylum Chloroflexota; class Limnocylindria; order QHBO01; family QHBO01; genus JACDBZ01. Next base: position 348,259 of record CAWJOA010000007.1, on the reverse strand, counting down.
CCGGCCTACGTCATTCGACCGACCCCGGCCTCGCGCGCATGCCGGGTGCGGCGTCGCCCTCCTGCCGGATTCACCAGACCGTGCCCCGCTGCCATCCTTCGGCGCAGATCAACCAAGACCGATGCCGCCCGACGGCGTCGACCATCAAACCTTCTGGAGGGTTCTCAGGACATGACCTCGATGTTCCACAGCAAGGCCTTCGGGTTCGCCCTCAGCGCGGCCATCGTCGGCCTCACGCTGGTCACCGCCAACATCCACCTCGGCCTCGGCGGCATGCTCTTCACGCTCAACGGGCTCGGCTACCTCGGCCTCGCCGCGCTGTTCGTGATCGGCGCCGCCGCACCGACGCAGATGATCAAGCGCTTCAGCTGGTTCCCGCGCATCGCGCTGATGGGCTACGCCGCCCTGACGATCGCCGGCTACCTGGTGATGGGCCCGTACTTCACCCTCGGCTGGATCGCCAAGGGCGTCGAGGTGGCGCTGATCGTCCTCGTGGCGGTCGACATCTTCCGGGTCTACGGCAGCCCGAAGGGCTTCGTCACCGCGGCCCTCCAGTCGGTCGCACCGGTCCTGCCGTCGCGGTTCCGCCCGACCGCCGCGGCCTGAGCTCCCTCGTCCTCCACGCCCCGTCCGGTTCGCCGGGCGGGGCGTCTTCGTGTCTACGGGACTCGCGTGACCTCGCCGCATGTGTAGTAGCGGCCGTCACCCCCCTGTCCACCGCCGATCTCCACGTGGTCACCGACCTGGGCGACCGGATCTCCCCGGTCGTTGAGCAGGATGCGCATGCCGTCCTGGTCGACCGCGGCCCAGCCGTGAGGCCAGACCACGAGGATCGTGGTCCCGTCAGTCGCCTCGACCACGACGCCCGCTTCGTCGTCCGCTGCCAGCACCCCCGTCAGGAGCGCGTCCATGCAGCCGGCGTTCGGGCCCGCCGGCTCGGCCGTGGGTACGGCGACGAGCGACGGACCACCGGGTGTTGGTGCGGGGGCCTGGCAGGCCGCGGCCACGAGCAGGACCGCGAGAGCAAGGACGGGGAGAAGGCGCATCGGGCTCAGGACGCTCGGCGCCCCGGGTTGGTGCCCCCTGACCGCTCGCGCGGCGAGAGTCCGTCGCGACGAGGGTCGAAGCAGGAGGCTCAGACGAGCTTGTTCTCGACCGCGTAGAGGGCCGCCTGGGTGCGCGACGCGAGGCCCAGCTTTCCGAGGATGTTCGACACGTGGGTGCGCGCCGTGCGCTCGGTGATCCCGAGCTCGTACGCGATCTCCTTGTTCGCCGCTCCCTTGGCCAGCTGCGAGAGGACCTCCTTCTCGCGGGCGGTCAGCGGCTCCACGGGCTCGGCATCCTTGCGCTGGCGCATGCGCTGGGCGAGCAGGCGTGAGACGGCCGGGTCCAGGTGGACCTCGCCGTTGTATGCGGCGCGGATGGCCTGGGCCACTTCCTCTGCCTCGGCGTCCTTGAGCAGGTAGCCCGAGGCGCCGGCCTCCAGGGCGGAGGTGACCTTCTCCTCCTCGATGAACGAGGTGACGGCGACGATCTCGATCTCGGGGTGTGCCTGCTTGATCGCGGCGATGGCCTCGAGGCCGCCCATCTCGGGCATGAGCAGGTCCATGAGGATCACGTCGGGCATGAGCCGGTCGGCGGCCGCGACGCCCTCGCGTCCATTCTCGGCCTCGCCGACGACGTCGAAGTCCTTCAGCAGCTCCAGGAAGCCGCGCAGGCCGCGCCGCACAACGGCGTGGTCGTCAACCAGCAGGACCCGGATCGGTCCCTCTTCGTCAGTCACGATCGATTTCCCCTGCCCATTCTCGGAGGCTTGCTGCCCGTCCGACTCGTCCGGCCGAGCGCGGGAAGTATGCACCAGCGAGAAGACTCGTTCGGGCTCCGGAACGTCGCGCAGGCGCTGCGTGCCGAGGTCGCGGAGGAGCGTCCCCGGCGGCAGCGAGCCGCCCAGCTCGTCGACGGTGCTGCCGGCGAGGAACGTCTCGCCACCGTTGGCGAGGCCCTGAAGCCGCGCGGCCCGGAACAGCGGGCGCCCGTAGTACCGGTCGCCATGGGCCTCGACGTCGCCGGTGACGACGGAGATGCGGACGCGCATCCGGCCGATGACGCCCCAGTCGTGGCCGATGATCGCCCGCTGGACCGCGTCGGCGGCGGCGACGGCCTCGGTCGCATCGGTGAAGCAGGCATACGCACCATCACCGATACGCTCGAAGAGCTTGCCGCCATGGCGGGAGGCCGCGAGCGCGACGAGCTCGTGGTAGCGCGAGAGCGCGGCTCCGGCGTCGGCCCCGTGCCGCTCCATGAGCCGCGTGCTTCCCTCGACGTCGGCGAAGAGGAAGGTCAGGTGTCGGGTCTCGGGGGGAGCCTGCTCCACGCAGCAAGGATACCGGCCGCCGCCGAACGCGCCGCAGGGCGGAATGACGTAATGGCGCCGGGCACAAGGTCCCGCGGATGCCGGGACCGGCGGCCGTCGTCACCGGTGCCCGTGGAGCGCACGATCGGCTCACCAACCACGAATGACATGAACGAAACGGAGGCAACCGATGCTGTCCCTCCTGATCCGATCGATCCGCCAGGCACTGGCCGACACCAGCGACGCTTCCGCGAGCGAGTGGCTCCCGCGGATCCGTAACTACCCCTACTGAGCCGCGCAGGAGCAACCACAACCATGAACTCGATCGCAGCGTTCCAGATGGTGCAGGCTCTCGACGAAGAGCGGCTCCGTCGGGCCGAGAAGCGACGCATGGCACGCGAGCTTCCAGCCCCTTCCACGGCGTCGGACGTGACGATCGCGTCGGGCAACTGGCGCGCCATCCTTCGCTTCCCTCGCTTCTCGGCGGCCGCCTCCAAGAGCTGAGCCGCCCACCAGACCGATGACGCCCGGGCCACGCGGCCCGGGCGCTTTCGCGCGCGTCGCGAGGGCTATCCTCGCCGCGTGACGCGACCGACCCTGACCGGAACGCCAGACGCGGTCCCGACCGTCGATCTTCGCCGAGCTGGTCGAGGGCGGCGATCTCGAGCTCATCGACCGCTGGCTCGAGTCAGGCGGACGTCGTCGAGATCGCCGATGAGCTGTCGCGCCTCCAGCGCGAGCAGCGGGCCGTGCCCTTCCGGCTCCTCGCGCGTGACCGCGCGCTCGAGGTGTTCGAGCTGCTCGACCCATCGGTCCAGCAGGAGCTGCTCGAGGGGATGCGCGAGGCGAACGTCCGGCAGCTGTTCGAGGACCTCGATCCCGACGACCGCGCGCGCCTCACCGAGGAGATGCCCGCCAAGGTCGCGCGGCGGCTGCTGGCCGGGCTCTCCCCAAATGAACGGCGTCTGACCTCGACGCTGCTCGGCTACCCGGAGGACTCGGCAGGCCGGCTCATGTCGCCGGAGGTTGCCAGCCTGCGCGCGGGGATCACCGCTGCCGACGCGCTGGAGCGCCTGCGGCGCATCGGTGAGGGCGCGGAGACGATCTACGCCCTGCCGGTGACCGATGACCACCGCCGGCTGGTCGGTATGCTCGGCCTGCGCGACCTCGTGCTCGCCGCATCCGGACGCTCGCGTCGGCGACCTGATGGACACCGACGTCTTCTCGGCGCGCGTCGACAGCGACCAGGAGGAAGTCGCCCGCCTCATGCGCGAGGCCGACCTGCTGGCCATCCCGATCGTCGACTCGGAGGACCGCCTGGTCGGCATCGTCACCGTCGACGACGCGATGGAGGTCCTCGAGGAGGAGGACACCGAGGACCTGGCCCGCGCCGGTGGTGCCGAGCCGCTCGGGCGTCCGTACCTGTCGACCTCGATCCTGCAGCTCGGGCGGAGCCGCGTCGTGTGGCTGATCGTCTTCCTGGTCGCGGGCTTCGTCACCGTCAACGTGCTGGCCGCCTTCCGACAATCGCTCGACGCGGTCGTGACGCTCGCCTTCTTCGTCCCGCTCGTCATCGGCACGGCCGGCTCCACGGGAGCGCAGTCGGCGACGACGATCACCCGCGCCATCGCCGTCGGGGAGGTCCGTCTCGAGGATCTCGGCCGCGTCGCCATGCGCGAGGCCAGCACGGGCATCGCCCTCGGGGTGGCGCTGGGCGTCATCGCGTTCGGGCCGATCGCGGTGCTGTGGGACCCTCCGCTGGCGGCCGTCGTCTCGGTGACGCTGATCACCGTCTGCACCCTCGCGGCGCTGATCGGCTCGACGCTGCCGCTCGTCGCGAAGCGGGTCGGCGCGGATCCCGCGGTCATGAGCGTCCCGCTCATCACGGCCCTCGTGGATGCGTCGGGGCTGGTCGTGTACTTCCTGATCGCCCGAGCGATCCTTGGGCTGTAACCGTCGGCGGAAGGCTTGCCTACTGAGCGAGCATTCGCTCTGTGGCACGCTCCGTGCTGGAGCGGCGCCTCACACGCGGCCAAGACGGGATGACTGCACTCGAGCTGATTGACGTTGCCAACCAGGTCCTCTTCATCGGCCTTTTCGGGGCCGTCCTCTGGCGTGCGCTGAAGGACCCGTCGCGCGCCGCCTGGGACACCGTCCTCCTGTTCGGATCGATCGCGGCCGTCGTCGTCCTCGCCCGCATCGGCGAGCTGCTCGCGCTCGGCGAGCAGCCGTGGCTCATCGGTCTGGTCCTGCTGCTCCTCGCGGTGGCTCCGTACGCGATGCTCCGCCTGGTCGACGACTTCAGCCGCACGCCGCGCTGGATGCTGCTGGCGGGCGGCGCCGGAATGGCGATCATCGGGGTGCTGGGATTCGTCATCTTCGGCGCCGCGCCGCAGCTGTACGAGATCATCGCCATCGCGTGGTTCCTCGGCGTCGGCGGCTACGCGGGGCTCGCGTTCGCGCGCGCGGCGCTCGGGAGCCGCGGGATCACGCAACGCCGGATGACGGCGGTAACGATCGGGACGGCCCTCTTCGTCGCCGCCATCGTCGTCGGCCTGGCGGACGTTCTGGTCGAGACCGTCAGCCTGGCGGGGCTGCCGCAGGTCTTCGCCCTCTTCGCGGCGATCGCGTACTTCCTCGGCTTCGCCCCGCCGACCTGGATCCGTCGCGCCTGGCGCGAGCCGGACCTGCGCAACTTCCTGGAGCGCTCCATCCACCTCCCCACGGTGTCCGATGATCGCCGCGCGATCATCGAGATCCAGAATGCGGCGGCCGGTGCGTTCGGCGCGTCGGGCGCGTCGATCGGGCTGGCGGTCCCCGGCCACCTCGATCCTGCGCTACGTGAACCGCGACGGCGAGTGGCTCGAGTACCCCGACGACGCGTTCATCGCCGGGTCGGCCTTCCGGCAGCAGCGCCGGGTCGTCGCCCTCAATGCTCCCGAGACCGATCCGGACCACGCCGCCGTCTATGAGCGGAACCTCGCCACGACGATCATCGCCGCGCCGATCACCACGGACGAGCGTCGCATCGGTGTCCTGTCGGTCTATGCCGATCGGGCGCCGATCTTCGTCGAGGACGACCTGTGGCTGCTCGAGCTGATGGCCGCGCACACCGCCCTGCTGCTCGAGGCCCGCACGCACGCCGCCGTCACGAGCAGCCTGCGCGCGCGAGAGGAGTCCGCGCGCCTGAAGGAGGAGTTCCTGTCCGCGGCCGCGCATGACCTGCGCACGCCGCTCACCGTGGTCCTCGGCCAGGCCGAGCTGCTCGAGCGGCGTGTCGCGCGCGACCCGAACGCACCGCCCGATGCCGCCGGCATCTCGCGCATGGTCCGCGAGGCGCGCCGGCTCCGCGACCTCGTCACCGAGCTGCTCGACGCGCAGCGGCTGGAGCAGGGGGCCGAGGTGATGGACCTCGAGGAGGTCGACCTGCGCACCGTCGTCGAGTCGGTCCGCCGGCGATACCACGACCAGGGCATCGACCTCAAGGTCACGACCCCGGCCGAGGCGGTGGCCGGCTCGATCGACGCGCCGCGCTTCGAGCAGGTCATCGACAACCTCGTCGAGAACGCCATCAAGTACAGCGTGGGCGGCGTGCTCCCCGAGATCGAGCTCGCCGTCGACGACGGCTCCGCCCGGATCTCGGTCACCGACCACGGTGTCGGTGTCCCGGAGGACGAGCGGGAGCGCATCTTCGAACGCTTCTACCGAGCGACGAACGTGCACGGGACGGCCAACACGGGCATCGGGCTGGGCCTGTACATCTGCCGGCGCATCATCGAGGCGCACGAAGGGCGCATCTGGGTCGATCCCGCACCCAGAGGCGGGAGCATCTTCTCGGTCTCGATTCCGGTCGCGGCGGGGGCCGCTGCCGAACGCCCGGAGCCCTCGCAGGTGCCGGCCTCGAACGCCGGCCATGGCGACGCGTTGGAGGCCACCGCCGATGCGTGAGGTCACCATCCTCGTCGTCGACGATGAGGCCGACATCCGCGCCACGGTGTCGGCGATGCTCGAGATCGAGGGCTACGAGGTCGCCGAGGCCGCGAACGGAGCCGATGCGCTCCAGGTGCTCGAGGAACGGCGCCCCGACATCATCCTGCTCGACATGCGCATGCCGGTCCTCGACGGATGGGGCTTCGCCGCCGAGCTGCGACGCCGCGGGCATCACACCCCGATCGTGGTCATGACCGCGGCCCGCGATGCCGCGCACTGGGCCGCCGAGATCGCGGCCGCGGCGTTCGTGGCCAAGCCGTTCGGGTTCGAGGACCTCATCGCCGCCGTCGAGCAGGTGACGCCGCCGGCCGCCTAGGTCGCGAGCGCCGGTCCCGGGTCCCAGCCGTTGCCGCCGTACCCGAGGAACCGCGTCGGGCGAAGGACGATCGGCTGCGAGTAGACCTCGGCGAATCGCTGGACCGTCAGCCCCGCCCGATGCAGCAGCTCGCGGTACTTTGCGCCGAAGCCTTCCGGCATGACCTGGTCCGCGGACTCGTCCGGCAGCTCGGCCGTCGCCTCGATGAGCTCGACGTCGAACTCGGGGCCGGGCGTGCCGACCGCCAGCATCACGCTCGGCTGGTCGCGCAGGTTGTCGACCTTGCGCGCGTGCGGCTTGCTGAAGGCCACGATCCGATCGCCGTCCCAGTGGAACCACACGGGCACGAGATGGGGCCGGCCGTTGGCCTGGACCGAGCTGAGCCACACGACCGGGTCGTCGCGGAGCGCGGCCTCGACGGAGGGCCGGCAGCGTGGCGTCTGGTCGGTCTGGGCGGAGCGAGTCATGCGCGAAGTCTCGACGTCACCCGCACTCGATCCCACCGATTGACGACGCAGGTCGCGATCCGACGTTGGAATGGCCTTCCGCGGGCAGGATGACGTAGTCGCACTCCTATACTCCGCCACGATGCCGCCCGTCGCCAGCGTCGACGTTCCCGCCTCGAGCGCCAATCTCGGCAGTGGATTCGACTCGTTCGCGGTGGCTCTCTCCCTGAAGCTCCGTGCGGAGCTGTGGGCCGGCGACGAGACCGGGATCGTGCTGAACGCGCGCGGCGAGGGAGCGCCTCGCGACGACGAGCCCGCCGGCGAGAACCTCCTCATCCGCGCATTTCGCGAGGGGCTCCGCGTCTCGATGGCACCCGGCGCCGCTGCCTGGCGCATCGACGTGTCGAGCATGATCCCCTCGGCTCGCGGGCTCGGGTCGAGCGCCGCGGCGATCGTGGCCGGCGTGGTGCTCGGTGCGGCGGTCGGGCGACGCACGATCGAGGCCGATGAGCTGCTCGCCCTCGCCGCACGACTGGAGGGCCATCCCGACAACGTCGCCGCCGCCCTCTACGGCGGATTCACGATCGCGCTTCCCGAGGCCGATGATCGGATCGCGCTCCGCCGCTTCCGCGTCCCCGAGGCGTGGATCCCGGTCGCCTTCATCCCGCAGCGCGAGAGCCGCACGCGCGAGATGCGCGCGGCGCTGCCCCAGGCGGTTCCGCATGCCGCGGCCGCGCGCCAGGCGGCTCGCAGCGCCCTGCTGGCGACGTCCATCATGACCTCCGACGCCGGACTCCTGCGCGACGCCATGGCCGATGAGCTCCACCAGCCCTACCGGCTCCCCCTCCTGCCCGGGAGCGCAGAGCTGATCGAGATCGCCTACGAGCGCGGGGCGGCCGGCGCCTGCCTCTCGGGTGCCGGGCCGACGATCCTCGCCATCTGCGACTCGACACCTTCGGCCCACGCCGTGGAGAAGGCCTGGAACGCCGCCGGCGTGCCCGGCATGGCCACCCGCCTGCGATTCGACACATCCGGAGCAAAGCTCGTCGCCGACTGACCCCGGTACCATGCAGGGCGCCCATGAGCCTCGTGACCCTGGCCGGCGTGTCGAAGAGCCACGCGGCACAGCACCTCTTCAGCGACGTCGGACTGATGATCAGTGCCGGGCGGCGCTTCGCGATCGTCGGGCCGAACGGTGCCGGCAAGACGACGCTGCTCGAGCTCATCACCGGCGACCAGACCGCCGACACCGGAACGATCACGAGGGCCCGTGACACGGTCATCGGCTACCTGCGCCAGGAAGTCGCCGAGAGCCGCGGGCGCACCGCGCTGGCAGAGGTGCTTGCCGGCGCCGGCGAGGTGAGCGGCATCGAGCGGCGGATGCGCCACATCGAGCAGGAGCTCGAGGACGCGACCGACGACGACGAGCTCGCCGAGCTGATGGACGAGTACGGCAGGATCCAGCATCGGTTCGAGACCCTCGGCGGCTACGGGCTCGAGTCGGAGGCACGGCGCATCCTGGCCGGCCTCGGCTTCGCGGACGGCGACATGGAGCGCGACATCGGCACGTTCAGCGGGGGCTGGATGATGCGCGTTGCCCTCGCCCGCCTCCTGCTCCAGAACCCCGACGTGCTGCTGCTCGACGAGCCGACCAACCACCTCGACCTCGCATCGGTCGAGTGGCTCACGCAGTTCCTCGCGCAGTACGCCGGGGCGATCGTGCTGGTCAGCCACGACCGCGACTTCATCAACGAGGTAGCGAACCGCGTCGTCGAGCTGCACGACGGGCGCGCCACCGAGTACGTCGGCGACTACGCCGACTTCGTCGAGCAGCGCACCGAGCGGATGGCTCAGCTGGAGGCGGCGGCGAAGAACCAGCAACGCAAGATCGCCCACACCCAGGCCTTCATCGATCGGTTCCGCTACAAGGCATCGAAGGCCCGGCAGGTGCAGAGCCGGGTGAAGTCGCTCGAGAAGCTCGAGCGCGTCGCCCAGCCCCAGCGCAGAACCAGGAGCGTGAAGTTCCGCTTCCCCGAACCGCCCCGATCCGGCCGGACGGTCATCACCCTGGAGGACGTCGCGAAGCGCTACGGCGAGACGGTCGTCTACGACGGCGACCTCGCCCTCACCCTGGAGCGCGGGCAGAAGGTGGCGCTCATCGGTCCGAACGGCGCCGGAAAGTCGACGCTCCTGAAGATGCTGGCCGGCGTCCTCGAGCCGGATACAGGCAAGCGAGAGCTGGGATCGAACGTGCGGGTCGCGTACTTCGCGCAGCACCAGATCGAGGCGCTCAACCCGGCCAACACCGTGTTCACCGAGCTCAACGACGCCGCACCGATGATGGCCACCTCCGAGATCCGCAAGCTGCTCGGCGCCTTCCTCTTCACCGGTGACGCGGTCGACAAGAAGGTCGGCGTCCTCTCCGGCGGTGAGCAGACGCGGCTCGCGCTCGCGAAGCTGCTGGCCGATCCGGCCAACCTGCTCTGCCTCGACGAGCCGACGAACCACCTGGACATCCAGTCGCGCGATGTGCTCGAGGATGCGCTCAACGCCTTCGGCGGCACGATCGTGCTGATCACCCACGACCGATACCTGATCCGCAGCGTCGCCAACGCGATCGTGGAGGTGGACGGCGGCCAGGCAACGCTGTATCCGGGCGACTTCGAGTACTACGCCGCCAAGCGTGGGGTCGACATCGAGACCCGCGGCGCGGTCGAGGGCGCCCGGCCGTCCCCGCGGGGCACGGTCACCGCGCCGTCGAAGCCGCGCGAGTCGGCGAGGGCCGCCGCCGCCCGCCGGCGGCAGGAGGCCGAAGCGCGCAACGCCCGAGGAGGTCGCACGCGAGAGCTTCGGGCCGCGCTCGAGCGCGCGAGGGCCGATGCGGCCGCCGCCCGCGCAGAGGTCGCCGAGGCCGGAGAGCGCCTGGCCGACCCGGCCACGTACGCCGACGCGGCGCTGGTCCGTGACCTCGTGGCGCGACACAACGCGGCCCTCGATCGCATCCCGGCGCTCGAGGCCGAAGAGGCACGACTCGCCGCCGAGCTCGAGGCAGCGGAGGTCTCGCTCGCGAGCGCATGAGTCGACCGACCGAACCATCCGGCGGTGCGCTCGGGGCCGGGCTGATCGTCGTGGCGGCGGTGTGCTTCGGGACGCTCGGACCGATCACCCGCTTCGCCGACGACGCCGGCGTTGGGTCGCTTGCCCTGGTCGCCTGGCGAGCCGGGATCGGCGCGACCGCGACGCTGCTCCTGCTGGCCGGGCTCGCGCTCGTCACCGGTCGGCGGCCACAGAGCCCGCGCAGCATCCCGGCCCGCCAGCGCTGGTTCCTGCTCGCCGGTGCGGGAGCCAACCTCGTCCTCAACCTCGCGATGTTCATCGCCTTCGTGAGGATCGAGATCGGCCTGTCGCTGCTGCTGTTCTACCTGTTCCCGGCGTTCGTGGCGGTCGCATCGGTGCTGTGGTTCGACGAGCGGCTGGATCCGCTGCGCTGGGCGGCGCTGGGCGTCTCGATGCTCGGCCTGGTGCTCACGCTGGCCGGAGCGGGCGGGCTCGGTGACCTCGACCCGCTGGGCATCGGCCTGTCGGTCATGGCCGCCTTCGCGCAGGCCTTCTACGTGCTCGCCGCCCGTCATGGGTTCCCCGACGTCCAGCCCATCGAGGCCGCGACCTCGACGATGGGCCTGGCGGCGATCGGCTACGTGGCGATCGCCATCGTCACCGGACAGGTGGCCGCGCTCGGCGCTCCCCTGGCCTCGAGCGAGGCGCTGATCGCGGTCCTGCTGGCCGGGCTGATCGGTGCGGCGATCCCGACGCTGTGCTTCATCACCGGCATCCGCCTGCTCGGCGCTCCGCGTGCCGCCATCCTGGCCACGCTCGAGCCGGTGATCGGCGTCGCCCTCGCCGCGTGGCTGCTGAACGAGCAGCCGTCGCCGCTCCAGCTGGCCGGTGGCGTGCTGATCCTGGTGGCCGCCGTGCTGCTCCAGGTCGGCGGTGGCGGCGCGGCCGAGCATGAGGCGGTCGCGGCATGACGCTGCGCGTGACCTGGCCGCAGGCGCTCGCCTGGCGCATGCGGCGCCAGCTGCTCGATCCGGTCGGCTCGCTGCCGGTCGACGGCGTCGTGCGGCGGCTCGGCGCCGTGCAGGCGCAGGTCGCCTCGTCGGCCGAGCTCGCGATCCGCGTTCGGCGGCGGACGTCGCGGAAGGGCGAGGTCGCGCGAGCCCTCGCCGACGGGCGCCTGGTCAAGACCTGGGCGATGCGCGGGACGCTGCATCTGCTCACTCCCGAGGAGGGCGGCGCCTTCCTGGCGCTGATGGCCGCCGGACGCTCGTGGGAACGACCGAGCTGGGTGAAGTACTTCGGCATGACGCCGGCCCAGATGGAACGGCTGCGCGGCGTCGTGCGCGAGGCGATCGCAGACGGGCCGCTCACGCGCGAGGAGCTGATCGAGGCCGTCGGGCGGAAGCGGGGCTTCAAGTCCGTCGCCGAGGGCCTGCGGTCGGGATGGGGCACGCTCCTCAAGCCGATCGCCTGGCAGGGCGACCTCGTCTTCGGGCCGAGCGCCGGTACCCGCGTCACGTTCACCACGCCGCAGGCAGCGAGTGCTCGCTGGGCCGGTCTCCCCGACCCGGACGAGGCGGCGCCGAGCGCGATCCGCGCGTACCTCGGCGCCTACGGGCCGGCCACGGTCGACACGTTCTCCGACTGGGTCGCCGGCGGCTGGTTCAGCAAGAAGCGGATGCGATCCTGGTTCGCGGACCTCGGCGACACGCTGGTCGAAGTCTCGGTTGACGGCGAGCGCGCCTTCATCCTCGCCGAGCATGCCGACGAGCTCTCGGCGACCAAGCCGACGTCCGCCGTGCGGCTGCTCCCCGGCTTCGACCAGTACGTCCTCGGCCCCGGCACGAAGGACGGCCATGTCACGCCGAAGCGGCGCCGCGCCGCGGTGAGCCGCACCGCCGGCTGGATCTCGCCGGTCATCGTCGCCGGCGGGGTCGTGTGCGGAACGTGGGAGCTCGACGGCACCGTCGCGCGCATCGCGTGGTTCAAGGAGGCCGGGCGCGTGCCTCGAACAGCCATCGGCGACGAGGTCGACCGGCTCTCGAGCATCATCGGTACCGATCTGAGCGCGGACGTCGTCACGGGCTAGCGACGACCAGTGCGGCGGCTAGGCCCGCCCCATGAACGAGGCGTGCACCGCCTGAGCGGCCGATGCGGCCGATGCGACAGGCACCTCCGCCCACACCACCCGCAGGCCGCCCTCGTCGAACGCGCCCTCGCCGTGGGCCGGCAACGGCAGCAGCTCGGGCATCAGGATCGCCGGACCGACGAGGGAGATGCGCGCAACGCGCTCCTTGCGGTCGACCGCCAGCATCAGCACACCCTCGTCGGCGGAGGAGGACGGCCGCACGACGGTCTGCGGCGCGTCGTCGTCAAGCGCCCGGACCACGAGGCGGAGACGTCCGCGCCGAGCCCGGCGCACGGCCACCGGATGGACGACCTCGGCGCCCATCTCGGCCAGCAGCTCGAGCTGGAGCGCGTCGACCTCGGGCAGGAAGCGGGCGCCGGGCACGAGGTGCGGATCGGCCTCGAGCACACCGCCGACGTCCTTGAACAGCTCGCAGCGATCGGCGTTCAGCGCGACGGCGAGCGCCACCGCCGAGAGGTCGGTCCCGCCGCGCCCGAGCGTCGTCAGCTCGCCGTGCGTGCCGATCCCCTGGAAGCCGGCGACGACGGGCACCAACCCCTCGGCGAGCGCGGCGCGCAACGGCCGGGAGAGCACGCGCCGCACCTCGGCGCCGAGGTGCGCGGCCGCGGTCCGGATGCCGGCCTCGGCGCCCGAGAACGAGCGAGCGGGGATTCCCCGCGCCTGGAGGCCGAGGGCAAACAGCGCGGCAGACAGCGCCTCACCCGTGGCGAGGGCGCGATCGGTCTCGCGGGCGAGGCCGGAGTCCGCACCCTGCGAGGGCTCGCCGAGCAGCGCGCTCGAGTCCGGCAGGAGCACGCGGGCGGCGCCGAGGATCGTATCGGTCACGCCCTCGAAGGCGCTGACCACGACGACCGGCCGGAGGCCGGCCGAACGCTGACGCTCGACGACCGCGACGGCCTCGGCGATGTCCTCGGGCCGGCGCAGGACCGAGCCGCCGAACTTGTCGACGACGACCTCGGACTCGGCCGGTGCCATGCCCAGCGGGCCTCAGGAGGAGGCCGCGACGAGATCGGTCACGTCGCCGCGCGGCAGCGGAGCTCCCGCGCGCACGATCTCGGGAACCTCGTCGAGCGACTTGATGACGCGGACGTCGGCCGGCGCGGGCTCGTCGTCGGGCGTGATCGTGACGCCCTCGGTCCGGTCGAGCCACAGCGCGTCCATGCCGGTCGCCCACGCACCACGGACGTCGGCGCGGTACGAGTCGCCCACCATCAGCGCCTCGTCGGGCGCGACGCCGACCCTGTCAAGGGCCACGCGGAAGAACGCCGGGTTGGGCTTGGCAAGGCCGACCGCGCCCGACGCGAGGACGAATTCCAGGTATCGGTCGAGGCCGAGCCCGGTCAGGATGCCCCGCAGGTTCGAGCCCCAGTCGCTGACGATCCCGATGCGCAGGCCCATCTCGTGCACGGCGCGCAGCATCGGCTCGACGTCGGGGTAGAGCTCCCACGCTTCGGCGTGGAACTGGCTCGCCAGGAGCCGGTCGAGGACTTCCTCGCGCGCCTCGACGCCGAGACGGCCGAGCACGAACCCGTGGAAGCGACGCCAGTAGGCGTCGATCCGGGAGTCATCGGACCAGGTGTCGTTCCCCGGCCGGTGGTACTCGTCCCACCACCACTGGTCGCCCTCCTCCCAGACGGCGCGCATCTCGTCGTCGGTGATCGTGCGGCCGTCGTCGGAGAGCGCGTCGGTGAGGACCTCGGCCAGCGACTGGCGCGGGGTGAGCAGCGTGAAGCCCGCGTCGAGGCACAGCAGCCGGTAGCTCATGCGGATGCACGGTAGCGCACTCGCCCATGGACCGATGAGGCGCCGGCGGACGCCCCGCGGGTCAGCTCTCGGTGACGATCACGACCCCGCTCATGTCGGACGGGTGGAACGAACAGTCGTACCGGTGCTCACCCGGCCCGGTGAACGTGAAGCTCACGCTCTCGCCCGGTGGCAGCTCCAGCACGTCACCGCCGTCGTCGAGCAGCCGCACGTTGTGCGTGAAGTTGTCGTTGTTCGTCCAGGTCACCGTCGTGCCGTCGGGGACGGTGATCGCGGCCGGCTCGAAGCGGTAGGAGGGCGGCAGGTTGACCTCGTTGGTCGCCACCGGCTCGGCGGCCTCCGGTGGCGCGCATGCCGAGAGCAGCAGGCCGGCACCGATGAGCGCCGCCGCCAGCCACTGCCGCCCTCGCGGCATCAGGCGCGACCCTCGCTGCCGCTGAGCGAGGTGACCGTGCGACCGACGGTGGCCGCGAAGACGAGGATGAAGGCCACCAGGTTGAGCACCTCGCTGATCGTGTGCGCGAAGAGGAAGACGGTCCAGTCGAGGTGGTAGGTCATGTAGCTGATCTCGGCCAGCGCGAACAGGCTGAACGCCCAGCCGAGCAGCGGAACGCCGGCGCCGAACGCGCGGTAGGCGAAGTAGGCGCCGATGGCGAAGGCGGTGATGTGGATCAGCAGGAAGATCGGCGCGGGAATCTGGTTGACGAAGTCACCGATGGGCATCGTGGTTCAGACCTCCTTGGGTGGCCGCTCCCGGGCGGCGCTGGCTGCGGACGCCGTGCGCCACGACGCCCGCGAGGACGAGGACCATGCCCGCGATGGCCACCAGGTGGCCGATGTGCGCTCCCCCGAACCTCTCGTGGTGGGCGTGATGGCTCGCCGTGCCGAGCTGCACCACGACGTCGAGCAGTCCACCTCCGGCCATGAGCACCAGGCCGATGAGGATCAGGAGCGGCAGCCGGCGCGCTCGTCGCGCGATCTCTATCGCAAGCATGCGTTAGTGATACACGACGGCTCGTCCGGGTGTCAACTGTATCGACAGCGGACGCGTGTGATAGATTGCCGCCGATGGAGGACCAGCAGCGCCAGCGGGACCTGGAGGCAGTCGGGCTGCTCGACGAGCCCGTGCGCCTGCGGCTGTACGACTGGGTCGTCGCGCAGCCCGGCCCGGTCGGGCGCGAGGCCGCCGCGCGTGCCGTCGGCGTGTCGCGCGCGCTCGCGACGTTTCATCTCGACAAGCTCGCCGCAGCCGGCCTGCTCGCCGCGTCCTACCTTCGGCTGAGCGGCCGCGTCGGCCCTGGAGCCGGCCGGCCGGCGCGGGTCTACCGGCGCGCCGACCGCGAGCTCAGCGTGACCCTGCCCGACCGCCGCTACGCGCGTGCGGCCGACCTCTTCGCCACCGCGCTCGAGCGTGCCGGTGACGGCGGTCCGCCTCCGGCCCTGACGAACGCGGCCCGCGAAGTCGGGACGGAGCTTGGGCGGGCGGCGCGGAGAGGCTCACCGCGGACCAGGCTGCTGAAGGCCCTCGCCGCGGGCGGCTACGAGCCGAGCGCCGAGCCCGACGGCGCAATCCGGCTGCGCAACTGCCCGTTCGACGCCCTGGTCGACGAGCACCGCGCAGCTCGTGTGCGGCACGAACGCCGCCATGGCCGCCGGCATCGTCGAGGGCGCCGGCGCCGACGAGCTCGTCGCCGTGCTCGACGCGCAGCCCGGCTTCTGCTGCGTCACCTTCCGAGAACGACCCGCCTGACGAGCGTCACCTGGCCAGCCGTGCGCGGGTGCGGTCGACGTGGTGTCGCTGGATCAGACCGTCTGCCTCCATCGTCCCGAGGGCTGCCTCGACGGCGTCCTCGTCGTGGCTGCCCACCGGACCAGTGACCGTTCCCCAGGCCGCGCCGGGCACGTCCCGCAGCCGATCCAGGATCCGGCCCCGCAGCCAGCGGCTGGTCGAGGCGAATGCGGGCTCGCGCTTCCCGACGCGTGGCCGTGGCCGGCTGCCGCGGCTCGCCAGCGAGCGGCACGACGGGCTCGCCGGACACTCGTCGCATCGGGGCGCCGCCGAGCGGCAGACCGTCGCGCCAAGGTCCATCAGCGCGTGGGTCCAGTCGGCCGGCCGATCGGCCGGGACGATCGAATCGGCGATGCGCTGGAGATCTGCGGCCGGACCGTCGGAGCCGGTGAGGCGGCCGAGCACGCGCCGCACGTTCGTGTCGACCGGCCCGACCGCATGCCCGAACGCGAGGGCCGCGACTGCACGGGCGGTGTACGGACCGATGCCCGGCAGCCGCTGGAGCGCGGCGACCTCGTTCGGGACGCGTCCGCCGTGCTCGCTGACGATGATCCTCGCCGCCCGTTGCAGGTTGAGCGCGCGACGGTTGTAGCCGAGCCCACGCCACGCGCGCAGGACGTCCGCCGTCGGGGCCGTGGCGAGGCGCTCCACGGTCGGAAAGGCAGCCAGGAACGCCGACCACTGCGCCGCGACGCGGGAGATCTGCGTCTGCTGCGCCATCACCTCCGATACGAGGATCGCGTACGGGTCGCCGTCGCCGCGGAACGGCAGTGCACGCCCGCGGGCGTCGTACCAGGCGAGGATCGCCACCCGGGTCTCGACAGAGATGGCGGGCTCGTGCATCCGCCCACGATAGGCCCGCGGCCACTCCCGGGCGCAGGCATCCGCGCGGCTACAATCGGCCGGTGACGACGAAGCTCAAGGTCGGCGACCCGCTGCCCTCGGTCGGGCTGCGTGCCACCGACGGCTACCTGCTCAACCTGCGCAGCTTCGTGACGAAGCAGCCGGCACTGCTGCTCTTCTTCGGCGCGCCGACCATGTCCGGCGCCGCGAAGCGCCGAGGCACCAAGGCGATCGAGGCGCTCGCGGCGGGGCACGGGAAGCTGCGCGAGGCGGGGATCGCGGTGGCCGGGATCGGCACCGACTCCGAGGAGCAGCAGGTGGCGTACGCCAAGAGCAAGAACCTGCCGTTCCTGCTGCTCAGCGACGAGCGGCGATCCGCGGTCGAGGTGCTCGGGATCGAGACCGTCGCAGCCGGCGAGAACGTCAACGTCGCGAAGCCGGTGGCGATCGCCGTCGACCGCGAGGGATTCGTGCGTGCCATCCTCGACCCCGTCGAGCCCGACCTCCTGCTCGCGGCGGCCATCGCTGCCCTCTCCGAACCGATCCCGGCGGCCACCGAGGACGCCTCCGCCGGCTCCTGACCGGACCGATGCGCGCCGTGCGCCTCGACGCGCCCGGCGCTTCCCTGCGCCTGGTCGAGGTCCCGACTCCCGAGCCGTCCGGCACGGAGATCCGCATCCGGGTCGCGGGCTGCGGCGTCTGTCACACCGACCTCCACATCGCCGACGGCAGCCAGCCGCGCGTCGACTTCCCGCTCATCCTCGGGCACGAGGTCGCCGGCTGGATCGACGCCCTGGGTTCTGACGCCCAGGGCGTCGCGATTGGCGACGCGGTCATCGTGTACGGCGGCTGGGGCTGCGGTGCATGTCGCGAGTGCGCATCTGGCAATGAGCAGCGCTGCCCGAACGGCCGCTCCCCCGGCTTCCAGGCCGATGGTGGCTACGCCGAGTTCATGCTCGTCCCCCACGCGCGCCACCTCGTCCCGCTCGGCTCGCTGGATCCCGTCCGGGCGGCGCCCCTGGCCGACGCCGGCCTGACCCCGTTCCGAGCGGTCCGGCGAGCGGAACCGTGGCTGAAGCCAGGCGCGCGTGTGCTGGTCATCGGCTGCGGCGGTCTCGGCCAATTCGCGTTGCAGTACCTGCGCCTGCTGCCCGCGGCCGGTCGCGAGCTGGTCGTCGTGGTCGCCGAACGCTCGGCGCCTCGGCTGGAGCGCGCGACCGAGCTGGGTGCGGACATCGCGCTCCTGGACCCGGACGCCGGCGCACTCGGCGGACCGGCCGAGGTCGTCCTCGACTTCGTCGGCAGCGCCGAGACGCTGGCCCTCGCCGCCGAGGTCGTCGCTCCGGACGGCCTGGTCATGCTGGTCGGTGAGGGCGGCGGCGAGCTGGGGTTCGGCTTCGAGCGCCCCGCGGTCGAGGCGTGGCTGACGACCACGGCCTGGGGATCGATCGACGATCTTCGCGACGTCGTGCGATTGGCGGCCGATCGACGAGTCACGTGGGACGTGGAAACGATCCCGCTGGTGGATGCCCAGTCCGCCCACGACCGGCTTCGAATTGGCGGTGCGGGTGGCCGAATCGTCCTGGTGCCCCCGACGGCACCGTCCGACTGACGCACCCGCGCCGCGCCCGTCAGGGCATGGTCAACGTCGACCTGAAGGTCGCGGTGTCGTACGCGAACCACATGTCGTCGCTGGAGCGGTTGCCGACCACCACCCGCAGCTGGAGGAAGCTGCCCGCCTCGATCGTGTCGTCCACGTCGGTGAACGTGACCGACTTCTCGACCCACGTCCCCGACCCACCCTGCCAGGGCGCATTGGGCCTCAACGACGTGGTGGCGATGACCTCCGAGCCGTCCATCAGGTAGGCGACGACCTCGCCACGCTTGTTGGCCTTGAAGTCCTTCATCGCCGACCAGAACTCGAAGGTGACGTCACCCTCGATCGCAACGTCCCGGCCGAACGTCTGGGTCCGCCAGTTCTGGAACTTCGTCAGGTCGGTCGTCGTCGCCGATCCACCCTTCTGGATCAGCCGTCCGGCGAAGGCATCGTGATCGGTGTCGTAGTTGAAGAGAGTCGTTGCTGTCGGGGCGTCCGCATCCATCGGCAGCGGGTGCTGCATCCCGGTGTTGCCCACCGGCGGCGTCGGGTTGTTGTGGAGGTGCAACGGACCCAGCCTGAGGTCGAGCCCGACCACGACGGGGTCGTGATCGGACGAGCGGAACTGGTTGGCCTCGTACAGCGGCAGGACGTCCGACTCCTCCTCGAACGCCGCCTCGCCGGCGCATCGAGGACGGCGTCGTTGTAGTCGAAGAGCGGGATCTCGTCGGCGTTGATGTGCCACTCGGCGGCGCCCGTCACCTGCGGGGTCAGCGTCGCATTCGACATCCCGTGGTCGAGGTAGCCGAGCTGGCCGTCGAACACGAAGCCGTACGCGCTCGGACCGCCGAATTCCGCGACGAGGTCCGTATACCCAGCGTCCTGGAGGGCGACTATCGGGTCCTCCTTCGCATAGGAGTTGAGGTCGCCGATGATCAGAACATCCTCGTCGCCCGATCCGGTCGGGTCGGTGGCAAGCCAGTCGGCGAGGGCTTCCGCGGCAAGCGTTCGCGTGCCGTTGCAGTTCCCCTGGCCGGTGGTCGTGTCGTCGTCCCCGGCGCCGCAGCCCGAGCCCTTGCTCTTGAGATGGTTCACGACGACCGTCAGCCGGGCGCCGGTGGCCACCTCCTCGAAGGTCTGCGCGAGCGCCGGGCGGTTGCGCGTGTCGATGAAGCGCGGGTCGACCGTGCTGTCCAGGATCGCGAAGTCCCCGACCGGCTTGACCGCCGAAGTCTTGTAGATGAAGCCGAGGCGGATGGCGTCGCCGCCGATCACGCCGGTGTCGATGTACTCGTAGCCGGGAAGGCCGGCCACGATGTCGGCCAGCGGGTTGACACCGGGCGTGTTCTCCATCTCCATCAGGCCGAAGACGTCGGCGTCCATCGTCGAGAGGGCAGCCAGCAGCTTGTCGCGCTGGAGCTCGAGCTCCGCCGCGCTGTCGGCACCCCGGCAGTCGAGGTTCTGTGCACCACCGCACGGACCCGGTCGAGGTCGACGCCGTCGTGTCTATGGTCAGGAAGTAATTCAGGACGTTGAAGCCCGCGACCTTGAGCCTGCCGCCGACGTCCGGCACATCCTCAGGTCGAGGATTGGCTTGCCCGAACGAATAGTCGAAGGCTTCGGTCACCGGACGGATGCGCCACGCATCGGTCCCCGTCTGCCCAGCGAACGACCAGTGCAGCACGCCGGTCAGGTTGGTGATCTCGTCACCGCCCCGGACGAAGTGGCCCGTACTGAGTCCCGGCACCGGGTGGTAGTAGGGGGTGTTCGGCGTGTCGACCGGCCGGTTCTGCCGGTTATCGGTATCGTCGAGGATGACCGTCCGGCGGGCCAGGTCGATCTCGTGATCGATCAGTCCGGCCGCCGACGGCGCATTGACCGCCGTGAAGGTGTGCGGCCGCCCGCCCTCGGAGAGCAGCAGCTGGCCGTAACGGGCGAGCTCGAAGTACTCGGTGACCGAGAGCGTGTCGGGATGCCGCACGAGCATTCCCTCGAGCGGCTCGTAGTAGGCGTTGATGGCGGCCGTTGCCGCGGCGAGGTCGCCGTTCGGGACGCCCGGGATCGGCAGCTCGATTGTCGCGGGCGTCGGAAGCTCATTGCCCGTGCTGAGCACCGTGACGCTCGCTGCGGTCGTCGCGGACAGCTGGCTCATCCCGAAGAACTCGCTGGATGCGCCGGTGACGCGGACGGCATTCCCGACGACGACGTCGGTCGGGCAGCCGCTGCAGAAGACGAAGATGCCCTCCGAGGTTGCCGGGTCCGCATCGGCGTCCGCGTCCTCCTCCTGAACGAAGAAGCCGCGGAGCTGCCCACTCCCCTGCGTCTGGTAGTCGCCGACGACGATGGCTTCGACGGTGAAGGTGCCCGGAGCCGCGGTGTCGCCGCTGCCCTGGATCGCGTGGATTCGCGTGATCCCGACATCGTCGCTGACGATCGTGCCGATGCCCTGGCCATCGCCGATGGCCGCCCCGGTGACGTTCGTGACGTTCACGAGGAAGGTCTCGTCGGGCTCGACGGTGGCGTCGCCGTTGACCGTGACGTCGAACGCGTTGGTGGATTCGCCGACCGGGATCGTCTGGCCGGTCAGGCCGTTCGCGACGTAGTCGTTATCGGCCGTCGTGGCCGAGTCGTCCGCGGTGGCGATGTCGAAGGTCACGCCGCCTTCAGGCGCCGGTGCCGAGAGGCTCGCCGTGAAGCTGAACGTCGTCGTTCCGGCATTGCCCTCGTTCGCGGAGACATCGTTGACCGATAGCGTGAGCTCGCCCGTCGAGCTATTCGTCGGACTCGGCGCGCCGACGGTGAAATCAGCTGCGTTGTTATCGGTGTCGCTGCCGCTCGCGGCGCGGCTCGCCGATGTCGTGTTCGACGGCGCCGGCGCGGGCGACCCCTCGGAGTCGTTGGCTGTGCCGCCGTAGCCGACGAAGTCACGGACTGAGGCCGCGCCGTCGCAGTCGGCTCCGCAGACATTGGTGAGAGCGGTCGAATTCGTCACGAGGGCAACCTTGCCCGCCGTCGCCGACATCGCGATCGAGCCCGTCGCGTCCGGGGTCGGAAGCGGAGTTGTTCCCCCGGTCGCCTGCAGCCTGCTGTACGAGGAAGTGACCCCCGGGTGCGATCGAGCCCGAGAGCGCCGTCACCTGCCAGGTCGATCCCGTAGCGGACGCGTACTGGACGCTCCAGCCGGTCAAGCTGACCGCGCTGGTGCCGCGGTTGTAGAGCTCCATGAAGTCGTTCGTGAACGTAGCGCCCGAGTTCCCGCCGCCACCGTAGACCTCGCTGATGACGACGTCTGGCGATATGGCGCGGACAGGGGATGTCGTAATCGGAGCCAGGCCTGAAAGGATCAGCAGGGAGCCGACGACGGCGACGAACGACCGTCGGGCATGGCGGGACCGGTACACGGGGGGTGCCCTCCTCGTGATGCAAGTGCCCGGGCGACTCGGCAATGGTAGACCGGTGTCCGTACCGCAGCCACCGGCACGGGCCACAGCGTGCTCGATGCACGTGAGCACCGCGTTAACGCGCGGTCAATCCTCGGTCCGGGCCTAGCCGCCGAACAGGCGGCCGAGCAGGCTGCGCTTCTCCGGTTGCCGGACGTAGAACGGCGCGGCGGTGGCGTCGTACTCCTCGCGGAGCGCGGGCGCGCGCAGGTCGGTGACCGCGAGGGCACGCCGCGAGCCGAGGTGCTCGGTGGCGACGGCATGCAGGCGGTTGCGGACCGCGTCGAAGTCGCCGAGCACGGCATCGGGGACGAGCTGGATGCCGGCGGTCCAGGCGTCGCCGGCGCGCAGCAGCCATGCACGCTCGACCTGGTGCAGGTCCTCCAACGCGGCGCGGAGGGCAGCCCCGAGCGGCTCCGGCACTTCGTCTGGGACGCCCAGCGCCGGCACGCCGCCGACGGGCCGGCGGGCACGCATCGCGTCAGGCCGGTTCGGATCGATCCCCGCCGCGAGGAACGGCAGGACGCCGACCGCGATCGCGACCTCGGTCGGTGCGCCGGGGTCGACCACCACCCGCTCGTGGGCGGCCTCCGCGCGCTCGAAGAGCTCGCGGGCGGGCACGCGGACGTGGTCGCTGCCCGGCGGCCCGAACTGCTCGAGCACCTCGGGCGAGGAGAACGCGGCGATGAACCGCTCGCCGGCCTCGTCCATGCCGTGCCGGTATGCATCGGGCCCGAGACGGTCCGGGTCCGGCGCAGCACCCGAGGACGAGCGGATCGGCACGAACAGCTCGGCATCCAGGAGCGCGTCGAGCCGTGGGGCCTCCGAACCCGGCGGGGGCTCGGTCATGCGGCGCTCACGGCGGCCAGCTTGGCCAACGCCAGGTCGACGCGCGCCAGGGACCGATCTCGACCAAGGAGCTCCAACGATGCGAACAGCGGCGGCGAGACCGTTCGACCGGTCACGGCGACGCGCAGCGGCGAGAAGAAGTCGCCGGCCTTCATGCCGGCCGCATCGGCCGCCTCGCGGAAGCGCTGCTCGAGCAGATCGGCGCTGAAGTCGGCGTCATCGACTTCCGAGAGCACGACCCGCGCGCCCTCGAGGGCAACGGCCGCCTCCGCCGGCCCGCCCTTCTTCGGATGCAGCAGCTCCGGCGCGTACCAGGCCGCGACGACGGCATCGGGCTCCCAGGTGAAGCCGAGCAGCTCGACCACGTCCCCGAGCTTGACGAGCCGCTCCTTGACCATCGGCACCATCCGGAGCAGATCCTCGTCCGCCACCGCGGACGGGATCCGGGGGCGCAGGCGCAGCGCGAGCTGCTCATCGGTCAGGGCGCGGATGTAGACGCCGTTGAGGTGGTCGAGGCGGTCGCGGTCGAAGATCGCGCCGCCCTTGTGGACCTTCGACAGCTCGAACCGCTTGGCGAGCTCGTCAAGGCTGAAGATCTCCTCCTCGGTGCCCGGCGACCAGCCCAGGAAGGCGATGAAGTTCACGAACGCCTCGGGCAGGTAGCCCTCCTCGCGGTAGGCGGTGATCGACGTCTGCGACTTGCGCTTGCTCATCTTCGATCGGTCCGAATTGAGGATGAGCGGGATGTGGCCGAAGCGCGGCTCGCGATAGCCGAGGGCGCGGATGAGGGCGATGTGCTTCGGCGTGTTGCTGAGGTGGTCCTCGCCGCGGACGACGT
The DNA here is from genome assembly GCA_963844415.1 of uncultured Chloroflexia bacterium. Lineage (GTDB taxonomy): Bacteria > Chloroflexota > Limnocylindria > QHBO01 > QHBO01 > JACDBZ01. The sequence goes on along the minus strand of CAWJOA010000007.1, from coordinate 324,828 downwards.
CGGTGATCTCCATCGCCTCGTCGTCGACGACGACGGTGAAGTGGTACAGCGGCATCCCATCGTTGCGGACGATCACGAAGTCGCCAAGCAGCGAGTTGTCGAACTCGACCTCGCCACGCACGAGGTCATCGAAGCGGATCGTCTCGGGCTCGACCCTGAAGCGGACGGCGCCCTGCCCTCGCTCGGCGGCCATGGCGGCACGCTCCGGATCGGTCAGGCCCAGGCAGCGCCGGTTGTAGCGAGGCGGCTCCTTGGCCGCCTCCTGCTGTCGGCGCACCGCCTCGAGCTCCTCGGGGGTGCACCAGCACCGATACGCTGCACCAGACTCGAGCAGCCGCTCCGCCTCGCGCGCGTAGCGCTCCATTCGCTGGCTCTGGCGGTAGGGCGCATGCGGACCGATGTCCTCGCCGCCGGCGACCTGCGGACCCTCGTCCCAGGTGATCCCGAGCCAGTGCAGGTTGTCGATGATGTCGCGCTCGAAGTCGGCGGTGCTTCGGGCGAGATCGGTGTCCTCGATGCGCAGCACGTACGTCCCGCCATCGTGGCGCGCTGTCAGGTAGTTGTAGAGGCTCGTCCGGGCCGTGCCGATGTGCAGCGGCCCGGTCGGGCTGGGCGCCATCCGCACGCGCATTGCCGTCTCCATGCGACCGATGCTAGCAGCGCCCCTCAATCGCTACGCTAGACCGATGCTCCGCGCCGTCGCCGTGCTGCTCGTCCTGGCAGCCTGCGCCTCACCGTCGCCATCGGCCCCGCCGGCCGAGTCCGCGTCGGGAAGGCCCGAGCCCGCGCCGACCGCGGCCCCATCGGCTGCCTCTCCCTCGGCCGGTGACACCGCGACCTGGGAGGTGCTCGAGGACGCGCCGTTCGCGCGCCTCGAGATGGCCGTCACCGCACATGACGGGCGGATCTGGTTGGCCGGCGGCTATTCGCCGCTCGGCGCGGCACTCACCGACGTCGAGGTCTTCGACCCCGCCACGGGCGAGTGGTCGGACGGGCCTTCGCTGCCGACCGGGGTCCATCACGCCGCGCTCGTGTCCGACGGCGAACGGCTGGTCTTCATCGGCGGATACATCGGTGCCGACTTCAGCAGGCCGACCGATATCGTGCTCGTCCTGACCGATGGAGCCGACGAGTGGGTCGCCGGCCCGTCGCTGCCCGGCCCGCGAGCGGCGGGCGCCGCCGCGTTCGACGGTTCCCGAATCGTCTACGCCGGCGGCTTCTCGCCCGACGACATCCACTCCGACGTCTTCGCGCTGGAGGGCGACGCGTGGGAGCAGGTCGGGACCATGGCCAACGCGCGCGATCACCTGGCGGCGACGTCGGACGGCGCGGGAACCGTGTGGCTGATGGGCGGGCGAGTCGGCGGGCTCACCTCGAACCTCGCGAACGTCGAGACCGTCACCGGCACCGAGATCGACCACGTCACCGAGCTTCCGACACCTCGGGGTGGCGTTGCCGCCTTCCACACCGACGAGTTCGGCGCCTGCCTGTCCGGCGGCGAGGCACCGGACCAGGCCTACACCGTCGTCGAGTGCGTCGGAGACGACGGCGCGATCACCTCGCTGCCCTCCCTCAACGAGCCACACCACGGACACGGCGCGGCCGTCGTGGACGGGGTCGTCTACGTCCTGCTCGGCGGACCCGAGCCGACGCTCAGTGCCGGCTCGACGGTCGAGGCACTCACCCTCGGTCCATGACGAACCGATGTTCCTGACCGGCACGATCCTCAACGTCGTCACCGTGCTGCTCGGCACGCTCATCGGCGTGCTCATCGGCCGCCGGATGCCCTCGCGGATCCAGACCACCCTGACCGATGGGCTCGGCCTCTTCACGCTCTTGCTCGGCGTGGCGATGGGCCTCCGCGTCCTGACCGATCCGGCAGCGCTGCCCGGTGACGAGCTGGCCGTGCTGGCGGCGATCCTGGCCGGGGGCGCCATCGGTGAGCTGTTGCGGCTCCAGGACGGATTGGAGGGACTCGGTGGCTGGTTTCAGGAGCGCCTTTCCCGCGAGGGCGAGCCGAGCCGGATCGCGGAGGCCTTCATCACCGCCTCGCTTGTCTTCTGCGTCGGCCCGCTGACGATCCTCGGCTCGATCGAGAACGGCCTCACCGGCGACATCCGATTGTTGGCCGTGAAGTCGCTGCTCGACGGCGTTGCCAGCATCGCGTTCGCCGCCGCCCTCGGCTGGGGCGTGGCGCTCTCGGCGATCACGATCTTCGTGATCCAGGGTGCGATCGCCGGCGGCGCGTTCCTCCTGCGCGACGTGATGGACGAGCGCACGATCCTTGTCGTCAGTGCGGCCGGCGGCATCATCCTCATCGGCGTTGCCCTGCGGCTCCTCGACCTGCGGCAGGTCCGCGTCGCCAGTTTCCTGCCGGCGCTCCTGCTCGCCCCGCTCTTCCTTCGCCTGGCCGATGCGGTACGCGCGGCTCTTGCCTAGGTGAGCCTGAAGACCGCGCGGACGTCCCCGGAACGGCCGCCGCGAGGGTCGACGATCGGCGGCGCGGCGTAGTCGACGAGCGGTCCTGCCAACGGATCGGTCACGAGGCCGAGCTGTCGCAGGACGGTGATGCTGGCGGCGTCTCCGGCCCGTCCGGCCAGGTTGCCGTCCTCGACCTTGGCCGCGATGCCCATCGGTCCATCTCCGAAGGGAGCGGCCTTCGGCAGCGCGCCCGGCGGCAGTGCCAGGGCCAGCACGCCCTCCGCGCCGGCCTTGGAGACGATCCGCTTCGGGAAGGCGCGCATGAGGGCGGTGTCGATGCGTCGGCGCTCACCGGCAACGAGCTCGGGGTGCTCCATCATCGCGTCTCGGATGCGGGTCAACGCCGAGCGAAGCGGCGGGTCGGCCACCGCCGAGGGATCGGCCAGGCGGGCGTAGGCGGTGGCGAGTCCGCGCAGCGGCATCCCGAAGCAGACGACCCCGCAGCCGTCGGTGGCGGTGGCGATCGACTCGATCGGGACGTCCGAGAGCGCGGAGATCGTCTCGAGCGGCAGCCGTTGAACCGGATGGTCGGGGTGCCAGTAGGTGTCGATCGGCCACCCGGAGGCCTTGGCGAACAGCACCATCGCGGCGTGCTTGCCCGAGCAGTTGCTGCGCAGCAAGGTCGGCTTCTCGCCGTCGCGGATCAGGCGATGCGCGGTCTCGGTGTCGAATGGCGGGTGGACCTGGTTCTGGAGGACGGCGCTGGTCAGGCCGGCCCGACGCAGGATCTCCTGGACCAGGCGGACGTGGCGGTCCTCGCCGGAGTGGCTGCCGGCCATGATCGCCAGCGCATCGGTCCCGAGGCCGTACTCGTCGAAGCGCCCGGATGCGACGAACGGCGCCAGCTGGAACGGCTTGGCGCTCGAGCGGATGAAGGCGAACTGGTCGGCATCACCGACCGATGCGACCGGCGACCCATCGGGCGCCACGACCACGACGGCACCGCGATGGACCGACTCGACTCGGCCACCGCGCGTGACCTCGACCAGCGCCGGCGGCGCCGGGGCCGAGCGCCGTGACGGTCGCCGCGTTGTCACCTGTGCGCCAAGCGCACGTTAGGCAACGCAGAATCCGGGATTGGCCATGATCCCGTGCGGCGCTGAGCGTGGGTTGGCCATGCCGACGCCTGCGGCGCGGCCGGATCGGCGCCTGATGTGCGTCTCACGCACGGTTGGCAGGAACGCTGAAGGGCGTGCGGTCAGCCGCCGGTGCTCTGTCCGGCCGGCTGGCCCTCGCGCTGCTCGGCGGGCGGGGACTCCGGCTGGCGATCGCCCTTGCTGAAGATGCTGCCGCCACCGCCGCCCGCATTGCCACCCGAGCGGGCTGGCTGCTGCCCCGGGGTCGGGGCCGGCGCAGTCGGCCGGGCGCCGGGCTCGCGGGTCATCGTGACGCCGCCCTCCCAGTGCGCGCCTTCCTTCACCACCAGCACCTGCGTCTTGATGCTGCCCTTGACGCGACCGGTGGAGCCGATCTCGAAGCGTCCACCGCAGTCGACGTCGCCCTCGTAGTCGCCGTTGACGATCACGTTGTGGGCCTTGATCGCGCTGCGCACACGTGCCTGCGGGCTGATGATCAGCGTTCCCTGGCACTCGATCTCGCCCTGCGCCTCGCCCTCGATGCGCAGGTCGCGGTCACTGACGTACTTACCGTTGAATCGCGCGTGCGGATCGATCACCGACTCGTTGCCGCGGTCCCCACCGCGCGGGAATTCGGTCGCTGGCTGTGCCACGTCTACCTCACTCGTCAGGCTATCCGGATACAGGTTCCCGACGACGTCCTCGCGCGAGAGGCTGTCCGGCTTGGTTTCTCGTTTCGATCCGAAGACCATGCGCTCCTAACCTCCTCAAGTACGGATCAGGCGACGGGCTGGGCACGGTCCGTGCGCAAGAACTGCGTTCAGGGACGGATAGCCTACCAGCACGACGCCAGAGGAGGTAGTTCCGGCTTTGGGCCTCGCATTCCGCGTACCAGCCAGAATCACCTAGAATCGGCCGCGATGCCGGTCAAGGTCAGCCAGCACCCGCTGGTCGCACACAAGCTCGCGATCCTGCGCGATCGGACGACCGAGCCGAAGCGCTTCCGCGAGCTCGTCCGTGAGCTGACGTGGCTGCTCGGCTACGAGGCGATGGCCGACCTTGCCACCCGCGAGCGCACCGTCGAGACACCGCTCGAGCCGACGACGGGAGCCGAGGTGGAGCCGCGGATCGGGCTCGTCCCGGTCCTCCGGGCCGGCCTGGGGATGGTCGATGCGATGCTCGAGCTGATCCCGACCGCCGAGGTGTGGCACATCGGTCTCTACCGTGACGAGCGCACGCTCAAGCCGGTCGAGTACTACAACAAGCTCCCCGACGCGGCGACCGTCCAGCTCTGCCTGATCCTCGACCCGATGCTGGCCACCGGCGGCTCGGCGGCCGCCACCGTCGACATCCTCATGGCGTGGGGCGCTGCGCGCGTCAAGCAGGTGTCGCTGATCGGTGCGCCCGAGGGCGTCGCAACCCTCGAGGGCGCGCACCCCGACGTCGACATCCACCTCGCTGCGCTCGACACGCACCTGAACGAGCGCGGGTACATCGTTCCTGGCCTGGGTGATGCCGGTGACCGGCAGTTCGGGACGTTCGCCGGGCCGGCCTCGGAGCCGGGCCACGGGCCGTCGGACGAGACGGCCGAGATCGTCCGACGACTGCAGCGCGACCTCCGGGAGTAAGGGCCGGTTCGGGCTGCGGCTATTCGTAACTCTGCCTGTTACGAATACGTGAATCCGCGGGATCGGGGAGCGGCGGAGGCGGACACGGAAATGTCCCGAAGGAACCGCCGCCGGACCGTTGATGCAATCTCCGGTGCCGTTGGCTGCCCCTTCGGGACGACCAGAGCATAGGGGTCGCCAGAAGCGGCCCGCAATCCCTCTTGTCCACGACCTTCGGACGGGCGATGGGACTTATCCACATGTTGTGAACATCGGTGGACATTGACCTCGCTTGATGCTGCGTTGACCCGACAGTCGTACGATGCCGCCATGGAAGCGACCACCGAGAGCCCGACCCGCGTCCTCTTCGTCTGCACCCACAACAGCGCGCGCAGCCAGATGGCCGAGGGCATGGTCCGCGCCTGGGGCGGCGACCGCTTCGAGGCGTTCAGCGCCGGAACCGAGGCCACGCGGGTCCGGCCCGAGGCGATCGCGGTGATGCGCGAGATCGGCATCGACATCACGGGGCACACGAGCAAGACGATCGTGCCGTTCATCGGCGAGGCCTTCGCCTGGGTCATCACCGTGTGCGACGCGGCGAAGGAGTCCTGCCCGGTCATTCCCGGCGCGGCCCAGCAGGCGCACTGGAGCATCGACGATCCATCCGCCGTCGAGGGTCCCGAAGAGGAGCGCCTCGAGGCGTTTCGGACCGCGCGCGACGTCCTCCGCGACCGGGTGCACATCTTCCTGCTGGCCGCCGGACGCCAGGACCTGCCGCAGCCCGAGCCGACCCGCATCGGCGGCTGAGCGCGGCCCGGCTGCTACGCTCGCGCGGTGACTCGACCCGTCCCGGCCTGCCCGCGCTGCGCGACCGCCAGACGAGCAGCCACTGACCTGCGACCGATGCGGCTGGCGCTGGTACTCCAACCCGAAGCCGGCAGCCGCGGTCCTGCTCGAGCGCCAGGCCGATGACGCGCCGGAGCCATCGATCCTGCTCCTGAAGCGCGCGGTCGAGCCGGGCTTCGGCGCGTGGGACCTGCCGGCGGGCTACCTCGACCCCGGTGAGTCGTTCGAGATGGCCGCCCGGCGCGAGACGCTCGAGGAGTCCGGCATCGCCGTCGAGCTGGTGCAGCTCGCGGGCGTCTACCACTCGCCGCCCGCCAACGCGGTGACCGCCGTCTTCCGGGGGCGAGCCGTCGACGCGGAGGCATCGGTCCAGACCGATGCCGAGTCGAGCGACCACGCCTGGGTGGCCCGCTCGTCGGTTTCGGAGTGGCTGCCGCGCATGGCGTTTGCTTCGATGGCGAGCGCCATCGCCGACTGGGCTGGCCGCACGGACTGACCTCGACGCTGCGCTACACTCGATCGCGGACCCACCACGACAGGAGACCGATGCCCGACGCCACCGTTCGCGTCGCCGTGACCGGCGCCGCCGGTCAGATCGGCTATGCGCTCCTCTTCCGGATCGCGTCGGGACAGGCCTTCGGCCCCGACACGCGGGTCGCGCTCCAGCTGCTCGAGCTGGAGGCGGCGTTGCCGGCACTCGAGGGCGTTCGGATGGAGCTCGAGGACTGCGCGTTCCCGCTGCTCGACGAGGTCGTCACCACCTCCGACACCGACACCGCGTTCCGCGGCGCGAACTGGGCGCTGCTCGTCGGCGCGGTCCCGCGCAGGGAGGGCATGGAGCGCAAGGACCTGCTGAGCATCAACGGCGGCATCTTCACGGGGCAGGGTGAGTCCATCGCCCGAACTGCCGCCGATGACTGCCGGGTCCTGGTCGTGGGCAACCCGTGCAACACGAACGCGCTCATCGGCTCCACCGCGGCCGCCCGGCACGGGATGGCGAAGGACCGATGGTTCGCAATGACGATGCTCGACCAGAGCCGCGGCCGGTCCCAGCTGGCCGCGAAGTCCGGCGTGCCGGTGCGCGAGGTGAAGGACCTCGCCATCTGGGGCAACCACTCCTCGACACAGTTTCCCGACGCCTGGCACGCGACGATCGGCGGGCGTCCCGCGCCGGAGGTGATCGGCGACGAGGCGTGGCTGCGCGGCGAGTTCATCGCCGGCGTCCAGCAGCGCGGCGCCGCGATCATCAAGGCACGCGGCCAGAGCTCGGCGGCGAGCGCCGCGAACGCGGTCATCGACACCGTCCGCAACGTCGCGCGGCCCACCGGCGAGCAGTTCAGCGCCGCCGTTCCCGCGCCGACGAGCGGCGGCTACGACGTCCCCGAGGGCCTGGTCTTCGGCTACCCGCTGCGCGCGACGACGCCCGGCGCCGTCGAGATCGTCCAGGACATCGAGCACGAGGCGTTCGCCCGGGAACGGATCACGACGACGACCAACGAGCTGCTGGAGGAGCGCGCGGCGGTCGAGGAGCTGCTGGCGTGACCGCCGAGTCGCCGTCGCGCACGGAGGCGGCCAGCCTCCGCATCGGTGAGGAGGAAGTCGACCTTCCGATCGTCCGCGGCACCGAGGGCGACGACGCCGTCGACATCGCCAGGCTGCGAGGCGAGACCGGGCTCATCACGCTCGACCCCGGCTATGGCAACACCGGCTCCTGCACCAGCGCGATCACCTTCCTCGACGGCGAGGAGGGCATCCTGCGCTACCGCGGCTACCCGATCGAGCAGCTGGCCGAGCACTCGACCTTCCTCGAGGTCGCGTACCTGCTGATCTGGGGCGAGCTGCCGACCCGCGAGCAGCTGGATCGGTTCGTCACCGACGTGACGCACCACACCCTCATCCGCGAGGAGATGCGGCACTTCTTCGACTCGTTCCCGACCGACGCGCACCCGATGGCGGTGCTCGCTTCGGGCGTCGTCGGCATGAGCACCTTCTACCCCGACAGCCAGAACATCTTCGACGACGATGCGGTCGAGATCACGATCAACCGCCTCATCGCCAAGCTGCCGACCCTGGCGGCATGGTCGTTCAAGAAGGCGATCGGCCAGCCCTACGTCTATCCGCGCAACGACCTCGGCTACTCGGCCAACCTGCTGCACATGATGTTCGCCGTGCCGACCGAGGCGTACGAGGTCGACCCGAAGGTGGCCGAGGCGCTCGACCTGCTGCTGATCCTGCATGCCGACCACGAGCAGAACGCCTCGACATCCACGGTCCGGTTGGTCGGCAGCACGCACGCCAACCTGTACGCCTCGATCAGCGCCGGCATCACGGCGCTGTGGGGACCGCTCCATGGTGGCGCCAACGAGGCGGTCATCAACACCCTGGAGCGCATCGTCGCCGACGGCGGGAACGTCCAGAAATGGGTCGATCGCGCCAAGGACCCCGATGGCTCCTTCCGCCTCGCCGGCTTCGGGCACCGCGTCTACAAGAACTTCGACCCGCGCGCGACGATCATCAAGAAGGCCGCAGACCAGGTGTTGCGCGCGACGGGCGCCGACGACGCGCTGTTCGAGGTCGCCCAGCGCCTCGAGGAGGTCGCCCTGCGCGACGAGTACTTCGTCAGCCGCCGTCTGTACCCGAACGTCGACTTCTACTCCGGGCTCATCTACCGTGCCATCGGCTTCCCGAAGAACATGTTCACGAACTGCTTCGCCATCGGCCGCCTGCCGGGCTGGATCGCGCAGTGGCAGGAGATGATGGGCGCTGAGGAGACGAAGATCGGTCGCCCGCGACAGGTGTACATCGGTCCGCCGACGCGCGACTACATGCCGATCGAGCAACGCTGAGGATGCGACTCACGATCCTCGGCAGGTCTCCGGCCTCGCCCAATCCGGGCGAGGCCTGCGCCGGCTACCTCGTCGAGGGCGGGGGCTCGCGCGTGCTCGTCGACATCGGTCCAGGCGTGGTCGCCCAGCTGGTGCGCCGTCACCACCCCGACGAGCTCGATGCGGTGATCGTCAGCCACATGCACGCCGACCACATGCTCGACCTCGTCACGTTGCGCTACGTCTACCCCTGGCGCGAGCTGCCTGCCGACCAGCGCCTGCGCGTCTTCCTTCCGCCGGGGTCCGCCGATCAGATGCTCGACCTCGCCAGGGGCGTGGGCAACGCGAAGCACTTCGAGGCCTGCTTCCGCCTCGCCGAACACGACGGATCCTCGGATATCGCCTTCGACGGGATGACCCTGACACCGGTCGAGACCCAGCACTACATCCCGTGCTGGGGCTTCCGCGCCGAGGCCGATGGCCGCCGGCTCGCCTACACCGCCGACACCGCCCCCTGCGGCGGCCTGACCGACCTCGCGGACAGCGCCGACCTCCTGCTCAGCGAGGCCACGCTCCGGTCGCTCGACGAGGACGCGATGCCGCCCGAGGCCCGCGGGCATCTCACCCCGGCGGAGGCGGGCGAGGCCGCGCGCGACGGCGGGTCACGCCGGCTGATGCTCACCCACATGCCGGTGAACGGCGACGGATCGTGGGCGCGCGCGTCCGCCTCCGAGGCCTTCGAGTCCGAGGTCGAGATCGCCGAGCCGTCACAGACCTACGAGATCTGACGGGTCACGCCTCGAGGCGGGCCCTCGCGATCCATCGGTCCGCGGCCCAGGTGGCGAGGGCCCAGACCTGCGCCAGGATCACCGCGCCGGCGGCCAGCGCCGCCGCCCCGAGCAGCGCACCCGGCCCGGGGACGGCGCCACCCATGACCAGCGCGGCACCGAAGACGAAGACGAGCACCAGCCCGATCATCACCAGCGCGATCTTGGCGGCGGTGAGCATGAACCAGCCCAACGAATGCCCCTGGGCGCGACCGGCCAGCCACAGCACGCACGGCCCGGCCGCGCCGGCGAGCGCGGTGTAGATCCCGAACCCGCCGAACAGCGCGTCGAGGCCCATGCGCTCACCGCTCACGAACCAGACGAACAGCCACGCCGCGAGCAGCGTCGACAGCGCACCGACGCCGATCAGCCACACCAGCAGCAGCGTCGCGGTCCCGCCCGACAGCCGCTCGATCAGCTCTCCCTGGTCGGTCTCGACCACCTCGGTCGGGCCGTCCTCGCGCGGGTGCTCCTCGGTCACGGGGCCGATGCGGCGAACGCCTGCTCGAGGTCGGCGCGAAGGTCGTCGGCGTTCTCGATCCCGATCGACAGCCGGGCGAGCGCCGGCGAGACGGCCAGCGGCGAATCGGCGACGGAGGCGTGGGTCATCGGCGCCGGCAGCTCGATGAGCGACTCGACCGCCCCCAGCGACTCGGCCAGCGTGAAGAGCCGGGTGGCTCCCGCGAAGCGCCGCGCCTGCTCCTCGCCGCGCAGCTCGATCGAGAGCATCGCGCCCGGCAGGCGCATCTGGCGCTCGACCAGCTCCGCGGCCGGATGGTCCGGCAGCCCTGGATAGTGGACGGTTTCGACCTCGGGGCGCTCGCACAGCCACAGGGCCAGCACCAGCGCATTTGCCGATGCGCGCTCCATGCGGAGCGCGAGCGTGCGCAGGCCGCGCATGACGAGGAAGCAGTCGAACGGGCTCGGCACCGCGCCGGCCGCGTTCTGGTGGAATCGCAGCCGCTCGGCCAGCTCGTCCGAGCGCGTCGCGATGAGGCCGCCGACCACGTCGGAGTGGCCGCCGAGGTACTTCGTGGCCGAGTGCAGCACGAGGTCGGCTCCGAACTCGAGCGGCCGCTGGAGGTACGGCGTGGCGAACGTGTTGTCCACGACGGTGACCGCGCCGACGACCGCCCCAAGCCGCGCAACGGCGCTGATGTCGATGACCTTCATCATCGGGTTCGACGGCGTCTCGATCCACACCATCTTCGGCGGCCGTTCGGCGCTGAAGGCGGCCGCCACCGCGTCGAGGTCGCGGAGGTCGATCGGATCGGTCTCGATGCCGTATCGGCGCCAGACCTTGTCGGCCAGCCGCCACGTGCCGCCGTACACGTCGTCGCTCATCAGCAGCCGATCGCCGGGGTCGAGGAGGTAGCCGATCGCCTGGGTCGCCGCCAGGCCCGAGGCGAAGGCCATCCCGTGGGTCGCGTTCTCGAGCGTCGCGATGGCGCGCTCCAGCGCCGCTCGGGTCGGGTTGCCGGAGCGTCCGTACTCGAAGCCGCCGCGCAGCCCCCCGACGCCGTCCTGCTTGAAGGTCGTGCTCATCTGGATGGCGGGCACGACCGCGCCGGTCTCGGGATCGGGCTCGGCGCCGGCGTGGACGGCCAGCGTCTCGAATCGGTCAGTCATCGGGCGCCATTCTGGCACGACCGAGGGGCGCGGCTTGCGGCGGGTGCGATGATCGCGGTGATGCCCGAGCGCACCGAGCCCCGCTTCGCGACCGGCCTCCTGCTGCTGGCCGATATCAGCGGCTACACGTCGTTCCTCGAGCGCGTCGCCGAGGCGCATCCCGACATCGCGGCCGGCGTCGTGCCTGTGCCGCCGGCGTACGACTTCATGATCACCCTGCTGGACGTCGTCGCGGATGGCCTGCAGCCCACGTTCACGCCCGTCCAGACGGAGGGCGACGCAGTCTTTGCGGTGGCCGACGCAGACGCGGTGACGAATCGCGGTCGCGACGTGATCGGCACCATCGGGTCGACGTATGCCTCGTACCACGCGCGCATCGAGGAGCAGCAGCGCATGCAGTCTCACGAATGCAGCGCGTGTGTCCTCCTTCCCTCGCTTGAGCTGAAGTTCATCGTTCACGCCGGAACGTTCGTCGTGCAGCAGCTGCCGACCCGGACGCACGTGGCGGGACCGGCGGTCAACCTCGCGCATCGGCTGATGAAGAACCGGGTGACGGATGAGACGGGCCTTCGCGGGTACGCCCTCATCACCGATGCGGCGCTCGAGCTCCTCGGGGTGGGTCCGTCGGAGGGCACCACGCACTCGGAGACGTACGCCGACGCGGGAACGGTCAGCGGCAGCGTCATCGGTCTCACGAGGTCGACGACCCGGGCCGCAGCCTCGCAGGGATAGTCCGAGGCCCGCCGGCGGACCGGCGGGCCTCGAGAACGGTCTTCGGTTGTCGACGCCGCGAGCTAGGGCTCGACGGCCTCGATGATCACGTCGTTGCGACCGACCAGCACGTTGCCGTCGGTCCGGACCTCGACGTTCCCGTATAGGACTCGGCCCTCCTCGGGCGGGACGAGCGCGATGATCGTGGCCGGCACGGTCCACATGGCGCCAGGGCCGCGCAGGGCATTGGCGTCAGTCACCGAGATGCTGCCTAGCCCGGCCTTGGCGTAAACGTCGATGTAGTCGTAGGTGGTCGTCCCGGCAGGGACGCTGAACCCGTCCACCAGGACGCGCCACGGACCCGCCGCCGGATTGGCAATCGTCACCGACTCCTCGGAGTCGCCGTCCGCATTGACCCCTGCCTGCACGCACGTTCCCGACGTGCAGTTGAAGACGAACAGGTCGAGATCTGCACCAGCATCCGACGGGTTGCCGATCGTCGCCCTCAACGAGGTCGTCCCTGACGGGATCGTGACGTCGAACGTCTGCTGCGCGAGATGGGCGATGCTAGGCGTTGCGACACGCGCACTACCGAGCGCCGTGCCGACCGCCCTTCCGGTGAACGAACCGAACACATTCGTGATGTCGTACTCGGTGTTGTGAGCCGAGCCGACCGTGAGCGACTCGATCACGTCCGGATTAGGCTCGACGGTCGCGCCAAGCACCGACACGGTGAGGGAGAACGGCGTGAACTCGATGTCCGCAGTCCGTCGCGCCTCGACGGTGATCTCCCAGACGCCGGCCTGCGGGTTCGACGTCGTGCGGCTCAGCGGGCCGCCACCGGCGCAGTTCCCGCCCGGCACCACCGGCGGTGAATAGCACTGCAGGCTGTTCTGGCCGTCGATGTTGACGCCGAACGGGTGGTAGCGGATGAAGCGTGCCTGTCCGGTCCCAGGCGTCGCGCTTGGGCCGGAGAAGTCGACCTTGAGTGCCGGCGTGTTGGGCGGCACCTCGAAGTAGTAGCTCAGTGCCTGGTTGCGGCCGACCGAGCCGGTGATGGTGTGCGAGTAGTCGGGCGCGACGAAGTCACGGGCCACGACCACGGTGTTCATCGTCTGGTACTCGATGCCCGGGTTGGTCGGGTCGTCGAGGTTGAGGATCGCCGAGTGATGCCCGTATTCCGTCGGGTTGATCGAAACCGTGAGCGTCACTGGCTGGTTCTTGGGCAGGGCGATCGTCTCCGCGTCACCCAGGGAGAAGGTCCCGTCGTTGCCGATCAACGACAGGTCGAAGGTCGTGGAACCGCCGGCGCCCGAGGTCCGGGTGAACGTGTACATCCGGGTGTACGGCTGGTTGATCGTCACGCCCTCGCGGTCGTGGATGCCGACGCCGACGCCCGGCGTCGCCAGGAATTGCTCGAGGGCGGTGTTGACCGGGACCGACGACCGAATGTCGACGGTCTTGGCGTTTTTCGCGAGCAGATCCCATGCTGCCTGAACCTGGATCAGGCCAGTGCCCTGCTCGAAGGCTCCGTAACCGTCAAGGAACCTCGCCGACGAGCTGAGCGCCTGTCGGAGCTGGGCCGGCTGCTTCTGGACACCGACGTCATTCGCCGCACTGACGAGCAGCGCCGCGGCACCGGCTGACTGCGGGGCCGCCATCGACGTGCCGTTGAACATCGACAGGCCCGGAGGCAGCGTGTGCACGCCCGCGACGGGGCCACCAGCCTGCCAGAGTGGCGTCGACGAGATGGCGGCGCCAGGCGCGGCAATGTTGGGCTTGAAGCCGCCGTCCTCACGGGGTCCGCGCGAGCTGAACGGATGCAGGTTGTCCTCTCCGTCCACCGGCGCGGTGGAGCCATAGTTGGACTGCCAGGTCTCGTCGGTGACGTAAGCCGCGACGCTCATCACCTTGGTCGCGACCGATGGGTCACCCACGGTGTTCTCGCCCGGACCGCTGTTGCCGGCCGAGATGAACATCTGCACGTTCTCCTGCTCGATGAGCCGGTCGTACAGGATGGCGCGGGTGTTGTTCGCGTCGTTGAGCGACGGCAGGCCGCCGATCGACATGTTGATGACGTCGACGTTCGCCGTCTTGGCGGCGTAGATCATGCCCTCGACGAGGGCATGGGCGGTGCAGCCGGCGATGAAGAGGCAGACGCGGACCGAAACGATCTGCGCGCCAGGCGCGGCACCGGAGGTGTCCTCGTTGAACAGCTCGTTCGCCGCGATGATGCCGGCGACATGGGTGCCGTGCGCGGCCGACACGATGCCGATGTTGACGACCTTGTTCTTGCCATCGGTCTGGACCACGAAGGGCATCGAGTCCTTCACCGGTGTGGCCGGGTTGTCGGTGCCGAAGTAGCCGACGTCGTGGTTGACCCGGTAGTCGGTCATCCCGTCCTCGTCGGCGAAGCTGTTGTCCTGGGTCGTGTCGACCCACACCGTGTTGCTGTTCGTGTCCCACAGCACGGCGAAGATGCCGTTGCTGCCGGCCGGGTTGCCATCGCGGTTGACGTCGCTGCCGACCTCACCGCCAAGGCGTGGATCTCGCTCGTTGAACAGCGCGATGCGATATGCGCCCGCGGCGGGGGCGGTGTAGGTCACGCCGTCAAACTCGAACGACTCGCCGCTGACCTGAGCCTGCATGTTGAGCCAGGTCGGGTCCTGGTCGAGGTTGACGGGGTTGGGGCCGCCGGTGAACCGGCCGTCGGTGTAGGTCACCCAGTCGATGATCTTCGGCTGATCCTCGACTGTGGTAGTGGCGAGCGCGGGATGATCAAGCGTGACTCCGCTGTCGAGGACTCCGACGGTCACGCCGCGGCCATCCCAGGTCGGATGCGCATCGATGAAGTCGGCTGCACCGGTGTCGCCGATAGGCATGTATGGGTTGTCCCGTGGCGTGTCCTCGCCCGGCGGATCGAATGGCGTCGGCGAGGTCTGATTGTCCGGCCGAGGGTCCGGAATCTGGAAGGTCTCATCGAGATCGACGGCCTGGACGTTCGGGTCACTAGCGAGCGCCTCGACCTTGCCGGTCGCGACGTCGGCGCGGATGTATCCGAGCGCGGCGTCCTGGTAGCGGATCGTGCCTCCGGCGGCCGCCACCGCGGCCAGCGCGCCCTGCATCGCTCCGCCCTTGGCGGCGATGAGCAGCGTGACGGTGGCGCGACCCTGCGACCGTGCCTCGGCGAGCAGCTGCTCGTCGTGCTGACCAAGGCTGGTCGAAGGGGCTGGCTTCTTTGCCAAGACGGTCATCGGCAACATCGCCGATACCACGAGGACCACGATGAAGCCGAGCGCGAAGCCGCGCCCGGCACGCCGGTGATGGGACATGGTGTCTCTTTCTCCCTCTCCGTCAGTGCTCGGGTGCAAGTCGGGCACGTACGGTCCCCAGGGCGCGCTCGGAGCGCAGCGGGCACCACAGACCGATGACTCTAGCACGCGGCGGAATGCCGATGGCGCAGGCCGCGCGAATCCGCCGGTGCCGCCCCGCACCCTGTTTGCGCGAGGGCCATGGCAGGCCCTGGCGAGCAGCGCCAACTCAGCCGGCAGCGGACTCCTGCGTCGCGGCATCAGCAGCCTGCTCGGCGACCGGAGCCTGCCACCGTCGCCACGCGTCGCGAGCGAGCCAGATGGCGATGAGGAGGATGAGGAAGCCGTTGACCGGATGCAGTGCAGCGATCGCCGGGATCGAGTCGCGCTGGATGACGAGGACCGACTGGAGGATGAACTGGCCGAACATGACCGCCGCCGCGATCGCCTCCATTCGCCCGAAGCCACCCACCAGCGAGGTCACGATCAGCACCACCGGGAGCAGGGTCAGGGTGTATCCGAAGTCCCGGTGCGTCACGAACATCGCGGAGCTGTCGAAGACGCCCATGCCCGCCAGGAAGACCTGGACGATCAGCCCGAGGACGAGGAGCCAGGCGACAGCGAGATGGATCGGACGTGCGATGCGCCGGGCCATTGACGTTCCTCCGTGCGTGCGACGAGCGCGGCGGCGCGGTCCGCCTAGCGTGTCCTGGGGAAGCCGAGGTCGACCTTCGACGTGCCCGGGTCGGGCCAGCGAGCCGTGACGACCTTTCCGCGGGTGTAGAACGAGATGCCCTCCGGCCCGTACATGTGGAGGTCGCCGAACAGCGACGCCTTCCAGCCGCCGAAGCTGTAGTACGCGACCGGCACCGGGATCGGCACGTTGATGCCGACCATGCCGACGTTGACGTCGAACTGGTACTGCCGCGCGGCGCCGCCGTCACGCGTGAAGATCGCGGTCCCGTTGCCGTACTGGTTGTCGTTCACGATCTCGAGGGCCGATGGATAGTCCGGGGCGCGGACGACCTCGAGCACCGGACCGAAGATCTCGTTGCGGTAGCACTCCATCTCGGGCGTGACGTTGTCGAGCAGCGAGACGCCGAGGAAGAAGCCCTCGGACTCGTTGTAGAGCACGTGCTGGCGTCCATCGGCGCGAAGGGTGGCGCCCTGGGATACGCCGGAATCCAGGTACGAGGCGACCTTGTCGCGATGCTCCTTGGTGATGAGCGGGCCCATCTCGGAGCCCTCCTCGTTGCCGGGGCCGACCTGGATCTTCGGCAGGCGCTCCTCGATGGCCGAGACGAGCGGATCGGCCACGTCGCCGACCGCAACGACGACCGAGATCGCCATGCAGCGCTCGCCGGCGGAGCCGTAGGCGGCGGAGACGGCGGCATCGGCGGCCATCTCGATGTCCGCGTCGGGCAGCACGATCATGTGGTTCTTCGCGCCACCCAGCGCCTGCACCCGCTTGCCGTTCTTCGTCCCCGTCTCGTAGATGTGTCGCGCCACCGGCGTCGAGCCGACGAAGCTGACCGCAGCGATATCGGGATGCTCGAGGATGCGGTCGACCGCCACGCGGTCACCGTGGATCGACGCGTGAAGACGCCGTCCGGCAGCCCTGCCTCCTTGAGCAGCTCACCGAGATAGACCGATGCGGACGGGTCCTTTTCCGATGGCTTCAGGACGAACGTGTTCCCGCAGGCGATGGCGTTGGCGAACATCCACATCGGCACCATGGCCGGGAAGTTGAAGGGCGTGATGCCGGCCACCACGCCGAGTGGCTGTCGGATCTGGTACACGTCGATCCCGCTCGAAACCTGCTCGCTGAAGCCGCCCTTCAGCAGGTGCGGGATGCCGGTCGCGAACTCGAGGTTCTCGAGGCCGCGCGCGACCTCGCCGAGCGCATCGGTCCTGACCTTGCCATGCTCGCGCGTCAGGTGCGCCGCGATCTCCTCGCGATGCTGCTCCACGAGGTTGCGGATGCGAAACAGGATCTCGGTGCGCCGGCTGATGCTCGTGGCGCGCCAGCCCGGGAACGCCGCCTTCGCGATGGCGACCGCCGCGTCGACCTCCTCGACCGACGCGAAGTCCACCTGTCGCGCGACCTTGCCGGTAGCCGGGTTGTAGACGGGTCCCTGCCGGCCCGATGTGCCGGCCACCCGCTTGCCGCCGATCCAGTGGTTGACCCGGTCCTGCGCGCTCGGGGCGTCCGCGAGAACTGTCTCAGCTACCTGGGCCATGCCGTTGCCTCACTCATGAGCCACAACCTTACTCCGCTGATTCGGCGACGGCAGCAGGTGCCTTCAGCGCGAGGCGGCGATCGAGGCGGGCTGCGGAGGCTCTGCCGCCCGAATGCCGGCCGCCCAGGCGGCAACCTCGGTCCGACGTGCGACACCCAGCTTGGCGAGGATGTGCTCCACGTGGGCGCTCACCGTCTTCGGTGCGACCGACAGCTCGGCGCCGATCTCCGCGTTTGTCATGCCTTCAGCGATCAGTCGCGCGACCTCGAACTCGCGGACGGTCAGTGGCCGCCATGGCTCATGCTCGCGGCCACGTCCGCGGCTCGCCTTCGCCAGCTCATCGGCACGCGCCAGCAGCGGCGGGCTCGGCAGGGCTTCTGCGCGGATGCGTACTTCGGTCAGCACCCCGACCGCGTCGGCGTGCCGATTCATGCGGATCAGGCACTGTGCCAGGTCGAGTCGTGCCCACAGGGATTCCCAGACCCGACCTCGCTCCTCCCAGCCGCGGATTGCGCGCTCGATCGCTTCTCGGGCAGCCGTGAGCGAGCCGCCGGCCAGCCGGACGAGGCCCTCGGCATGGCTGAGCGCCGCGCCGGCCACGGAGTCCCAACCGGCGAAGAACTCGCGGGCCTGGGCGACCCAGCGCGCGGCGTCATCCGGCTGGCGCGCCGCGATGAAACTGCGGGCTCCTGTGACGACGAACGGGATGAAGAGGGCGCGTTCGCCACTCGAGCCGGCGATGGTCCAGGCCTCCTCGCACCGCATGACGGCAGCGTCGGCCGAACCCTCGAGAAGATCCGTCTCGGCAAGTCCCCAGAGCGGCGTGAGGATCAGGTGAACTTCGCCGATGGTGCGGCCGGACGCAAGGGAGTCCTCAAGCCACCGGCGCGCCTCGGCTGGGACGCCCCGACCCATCGAGACCAGGCCGATCAAGTCAAGGCAACCGATCCGGCCTCGCCGGCACCCGCGATCGCTGAGCTCTTGCCGCGCCAGCTCGTCAGCCGCGTCCCACCGCCCAGCGCCCCATTCGAGGATGCCGGAGGTGCTCGCCATCATCTGGCGACAATGTGACTGCTCGATGGCATCGGCGTATTGAAGGCCCTCGCTCAGCGCCGCTTCGGCAGCTTGCGGGGCCATGATCCTGGCGGCCAGGATCGCCAGGTTCCGATACCCGGTCACGCCGACCGATTCGTACCCTGCATCGCGAGCCTCGCGAGCGGCACGCATCCCATCGCGCAGGCCGCTCTCGTACCGTCCGGCGAGGATGTCGATCCTTCCCAGGAGGATGTCCGCGTCCAGAACGGTCTCCCGGTCTCCCAGCGAATGAGCGAGCGCGCGAGCCTCCACGGCGAGCTCCCGCGCCTCCTCGAGATCAAGGACCAAGAACCGCTGCTCGGCCTCCGTGATGAGAAGCCAGCCGCGCATTGTCTCGCGCTCGGTTGTCGCCGGAAGGTTCTCGATCTCGGCGCGGACCTGATCCGTGTATGCGCGCAGGTTCTCGTTGGGCTCGCCACGACGGAGCGCTCCCGAAAACTTGGTCAGGAGCGCGTCCGCAGCCTCGATCGGCCGCCCAGCCTCGAGATAGAGCACGCGTGCGCGATCGGCCGCCGCCTCCATGTCCTCGTTCTGCTCGATCGCGCCGGCGGCTTCCGCAAACCGGTAATGAAGCTCGGCCCGCTCGAGGATCGGCAGGTCATCGGGCATGTTGGCGATGGCCCGCTGGTAGAGCTCGTAGGCCTCCTGTCGGGCAGAGACACGGCTCGCCTCAACGGCCGCGGTCATCGAGGTGCGAAACGCCTGCGACCGCAGCCCGGCCTGCTCATAGTGGCGAGAGGCGTGGACGACGCTCGATGCCTCGAGGCTCATCACGAATTCGGCGGCCTGGGCGTGGAAGCGCCGCAGCTGTGACGGCGGGACTGCGCCGTAGATCGCGTCCCGGAGCAGCTGGTGGCGGAAGTCGTAGTAGCCGTGATCGATGTACTGGAACGGGTAGATGATGGCCGCGTCCTCGAGCTCCTGGAGTGTCGGCTCGAGCTCGATCAGCGGACGATCCACGACGCCGGCCAGGACGTCGGGGGTAAAGCAACGCCCGATCACCGCTCCGGCTCGCGCGAGCGTGCGTGCCTCGTCGGACAACCGTGCCAGACGCACCAGGACCGCATCGCCGATGGTGTCCGGAACATGGGCCTCGCGGATGCGCCGGCCATCGGCGCGAGCGTCATCATCCAGCGCGGCCAGCAGCTCCTCGATGTGCAGCGGGATGCCATTCGTGCGCTCATGCACCGCTTCGACCACGTCGCGCGGTGCCGGCAGCTCGCCGCCAAGGATCAGAGTGGTCGCGATCGCGGTTTCCTCCACCGTCAGCGGACGAAGCCGGACCTCATCGGCGTGGCGCTGGCTGAGGATGCGCGATCGCCATTCCCTGTGGATGCCATTGGCTGGGAACTCGTCCGGCCGATAGCCCGCCACCAGGACCAGCGGGCGGTCCTCCGCATGACGGGCCAGCTCACCGATCACCTCCAGGCTCAGCTCGTCGGTCCAGTGCAGGTCATCGAAGACCAACATCGTCGGGCGATCGATCGCCTCCAGGATGCGATCGGACGCCGCTCGAACGATCAGCCGGCGCGCGCCAAGGGCGTCCCCATCGTGCCTGCCGTCGATTGCGAGCAGGTCCTCCGACAGGCTTCCCCAATCCCCGCTACCGCGCATCCCGGCGGCCATCTCGCGGACCGACGCGAGTGGCACCTGGTGATCCTGCGGCGCTACGGAACCGCCATCTACCCGTAGCCCGGCAGCTTCGGCCTTGCGATCGGCGGCGCGGATCAAACGGGTCTTGCCGAGTCCTGCTTGACCGGAAAGAAAGATGGCACTGCCGCGGCCGCCCACGGCTTCGGCGATCAGCCGATCGAGGAGCTCAAGAAGATCGTCGCGGCCGACGAGGATCGGGCACAGAACGGGGCCGACGCTGCTCATCGCGCGCAGTCTACGACTCGCCGCCCATCTTCTCGCATCGGTCGAATGACCGATGCCCTCACTCGCGGCAGCGATTCATCGGGCCGCCACATCGGTCGTCCCGTGTCGGGCTCATCGGTCATCCACACGATGACGCCGTGACGACCGGCGCAGACCCTCGAGCGGCAACAACCCCCCGCAGAGGAACTGCATGGCCAAGTTCATGGACGTCCACACCGGCTTCATCGGCGTGACGGCCCAGCAACTGACGGAGGCGCACGAGCGCGACCTCGCGATCGAGGACGACGAAGGCGTCCACTTCGAGCGCGCCTGGCTCGACCCGCAGCGCGGCAAGGTGTTCTGCCTCGCCACCGGGCCGACGCGCGAGGCGGTCATGCGCGTGCATGCGCGCGCGGGCCACCCGACGCCTGAGGTCTACGAGCTCACGGTCGAGGTCTGATCCCCATCCGCCAGAGGAGGCAGGAGCGATGCACGACTACACGGCGTGGCAGGTCCATGAGGATCGAATGCGGGAGTTGACGCGCGAAGCGGATGCGTCCCGGCTCGCGGCAATTGCCAGGGACGGGCAAACGCGGCAGGGTGCACGCGCACTGCTTCGTCGCTGGCTGTCGCTCGGCCGGGCTCGCCTTTCCGTCGAAGCCCGGCTATCGCGGCCGAACGCGACGGCTGTCGCCCCAGACCCTGGCGCGGCGACTGCGCTGAGCGTGGCGTCGACCGGCGACCGCTGAGTAGATGCGGACCCGCGCGCTGCGGAGCGATCTCACCGCCTCTTGAGCCCGGGCGTATCGTTGCCGTGTGAACGAGACGCAGACCTGCGACCTGTGCGGCGAGCCGATCGAGCCTGACCAGGCCTGGATGGTCGCCGATGGCGGCCGAGCAGCCCATTCCGGGTGCGCCTACCGGGACACGGACGAGGCCGAACGCGACCGCTGGATGCCATCCGAGCTATGACGCTCGACGATGGACCTCCTCGAACCGCTCCGGACGCCACCCGATCGCCATCGGGCCTGACTGCGCGCGAAACCGAGGTGCCGGAACTCCTCGCGCGTGGGCCTCACCGACCGGGAAATCGCCGCCGAGCTGGTCGTGTCGACGAGAACCGCGAGCCACCACGTCTCGGCGATCCTCGCCAAGCTCGGCGTCCGCCGGCGCAGCGACGTCGTCTCCATCGCACGGTCGAGCGCCAGACCGACAGCCAAAGATAGGTAGCCGAGAGACCCGCACGTAGGTAGAACGCCCGATGCGTCGCGTCGAGTGCGCGCGGCACGCTGACCTCCCGAAAGGAGGATCCGCATGCCGCTCTACATGGACATGCACAGCATCGACGGCGGGGTCGCCGTCAAGGACGTGCGCCAGGCGCACCTGGCCGACCTGCAGGCCCAGGACCAGCACGGGGTCCGGTACCTGCGCTATTGGGTAGACGAGGGGAACGGGAAGGTGTTCTGCCTCGTCGACGCGCCCAGCTCCGATGCCGCCGCCCGTGTCCACCGCGAGGCCCACGGGCTGGTCGCGGACACCATCTACCCGGTCGTGGAGGGAGACTGATCATGCGACGAACGACTCGACGCCGCGTCCTGGTGGGGCTCGGAACTGGCATCCTGCTCGCCTCGGTGACCGCGGCGACGGCCCTGGCCGGACCGTCCGACCTCGCGAGGGCGAAGGCCGCGACGGCGCGCTTCAACAGCCTGACGCAGGCTGCCCAGGTGGGCTACGGCCTGCCGCCGGGCGGCCCGCTCCATGAGTGCATCGCGTCCTTCGACGACACCGGCGCGATGGGCTATCACTACATCAACGGCGCTAACCTCGACGGCACCGGCACGATCGATCCCACCAAGCCCGAGGCGCTGGTGTATGCCGAGGGTGACAACGGTCAGCTGCGCCTCGTGGCACTCGAATACGTCGTCTTCGCGAGCGAGTGGACAAGCGCCGACGCGCCCATGCTCTTCGGCGAGATGTTCATGTTCGTCGACTCGCCGAACCGGTACGAGCTCCCGCCGTTCTGGGCGCTGCACGTCTGGATCTGGGAGGACAACCCCTCGGGCACGTTCGCTGCGTTCAACCCCGCCGTTTCCTGCTGACGGCTCCCCGGCACGCTGCGAGGCCGGCGCGATGCGCCGGCCTCGTCACGTCCGTCAAACGGGCCTCGGGATCTCCTCGCCGCGCAGGACGACGCCGGGGCTGGTGCTGCGCCAGTCGTAGTCCGTGACACGTTCATCGGCCCCGAGGAGTCCCTGCTCTCGCAGCCAGCCGTCGTTGTAGAGCTTGCCGACGTAGTTCCGTCCCGAGTCGGGCAGCAGGACCACGAACAGCGCGTCCGGATCGTCGAGCTCGCGCGCGACCTGGAGCGCGGCCCACAGCACCGTCCCGCCGGACTCGCCCATCAGGATTCCCTCGCGCGCCGTTGCGGCGCGGGCGGTGAGCATCGAGTCGCGGTCGCCGACGCGCACGACGACGTCGCAGATGCCGGTGTCGTAGGTCGTCGGCCAGAAGTCCTCGCCGATGCCCTCGGTCAGGTACGCGGCCGGCGTCGCGCCCGAGTAGACCGACCCGGCCGGATCGGCCCCGACGATGACCAGCGACGGCGAACGTTCCTTCAGGTAGCGGCCCGCGCCGGAGATCGTGCCGCCGGTGCCGAGCGCGACGACGAAGTGCGTGACGCGGCCCTCGGTCGCCTCCCAGATCTCCGGCCCGGTCGTGGCGTAGTGCGCCGCAGGATTGCCCGGGTTCGAGTACTGGTCGGGCTTCCACGCACCCGGGATCTCGCGCGCCAGCCGGTCGGAGACCCGGTAGTACGAGCGCTCGTCGTCCGGGTCGACGTCGGTCGGGCAGACGACGACCTCCGCGCCGTAGGCGCGCAGCAGGGCTCGCTTCTCATCCGACTGCTTGTCGGCCATGACGAAGATGCACCGATAGCCCTTCACCGCGGCCGCCTGTGCCAGCCCCACGCCGGTGTTGCCGGATGTCGGCTCCACGATCACGCCGCCCGGCCGAAGCAGGCCGGCCCGCTCGGCGGCCTCGATCATCGGCAGCGCGATCCGATCCTTGACCGATCCGCCCGGGTTCATGTGCTCGAGCTTGGCCACCAGGCGCGGCCGGACGTCCGCGCCGAGGCGGTCGAGCGCGACGAGCGGGGTACCACCCACGGCGGCGGTGACATCGGGCAGGATGCCCGGCCGGTCAGCCAGCGGAGGGCTCCGCCTGCGCCTGCGGCGCGGGCGCATCGGTCTGAGGCTCGTCCGCCGGCCGAATCATCGGTGAGCCCCACCCACGCATGTGCCGGATGATCAGCCAGGCGAGGGCCAGGACGAAGCCGATGATGCCCAGCCACATCGCGGTCGGCAGCCCGAGGAAGGTCCAGTTGTTGACGCGATACGTCTCGAGCACGGTGCGCACGGCGCCGTACCACATGATGTACATGAGCACGGCATCGCCGGCGAAGAGGCGCGGGCCGAAGCGACGGATCACGAACAGCAGGACCGCCATGCCGATGAGGTTGAGGATCGCCTCGTAGGCGAAGAGCGGGACGAACGTGGTCGTCTCGACGGGGAAGGTGACGGCATCCCAGCCCGTCTCGCCCCGGTGCAGGGCGTCGATCTGGATGCCCCACGGCAGGCACGGCGGGAAGTCGACGCCGCACAGCGAGGTCGGCGGCCCGTACAGCTCCTGGTTCACGAAGTTGCCGAGGCGGCCGATGGCCTGCCCCAGCAGCAGCGCCGGAGCCCCGATGTCCAGCCATCGCGCCGTGCTCAGGCCACGCGAGCGGGTGTAGACGAGGACGCCGAGCGCCCCACCCGCGACGCCGCCGGGGATCCCGAGGCCGCCGTTCCAGATCTGCGGGATCTCGGCCGGGCTGGCGAGGTAGTGGTCCCACAGGTGGATGACGTGATAGAGCCGAGCGCCGACGATCGCGAAGATCATCACGATCAGCAGCATCGACCACGCGTGGTCGGGGTCCTCGTTCAGCCACCGCGCCACTCGCGTCGCGAGCAGGGTGCCGGCCAGGGCCGCGGCAGCGATGAAGATCCCGTACCAGTGGACCTGGAGCGGCCCGATCTCGAGGGCGACGGGGTCGATCACCCGGCCGATTCTAGCGCCGATGGCGCCGCCTCTGGCTCGGCGGCGTCCGGGAAGGTGTCGAGGTCACGCAGGACGGGGAAGAGGCGCATCCAGACGCCGGTGACGACCAGCGTCGCCACGCCACCGACGACGACCGCCGGCACCGTCCCCCACCACGACGCGGTCACGCCCGACTCGAACTCGCCGAGCTCGTTCGACGCACCGATGAAGACGCTGTTCACCGCGCTCACCCGGCCCCGGATAGCGTCGGGCGTCTCGAGCTGCACGAGCAGGTGCCGGATGTAGACGCTGACCATGTCGCCGGCGCCCATCACCAGCAGCGCGACGAGGCTGAGCGCCAGGTTTGTCGAGAGCCCGAAGACGATGGTCGCGACGCCGAAGGCGGCGACGCCGCCGAACATCCAGCCGCCGACCCGTCGGCGGATCGGCCAGACCACGACCGCGGCCGCGATGATTGCGGCGCCGACCGCGGGCGCGGCTCGCATGACGCCGAGGCCCACCGGGCCGACGGCGAGGATCTCGCCGGCATAGAACGGCAGCAGCGCCGTGGCACCGCCGAAGAGGACCGCGAACAGGTCCAGCGAGATCGAGCCGAGCACGATCGGGCGCGACCGGACGAAGTTCACGCCGGAGAGGAGCGTGCTCCACGAGACCGGCTCGCTCGCGCGGTCGTCACGTCCGCCACCGCGAAGCCCCGAGATGAGGACCACGCCGGCCAGCAGCAGCACGAGCGCCAGCGCGTAGGCGACCTCGACGCCGAAGAGCACGAGCGCGCCGCCGATCGCCGGCCCGGCGATCGTGGCGATCTGCCACAGCGACGAGTTGACCGCCACCGCCTTCGGGAAGAGCTCGATCGGCGCCAGGTTCGGCAGCAGCGCCTGCCCCGTCGGCTGGCCGAAGGCACGCGCCACGCCGAAGACAGCCATCACCGCGAAGATCGGCGCCAGGTCGGTGACACCCGCCAGGGTCAGCGCCAGCAGCGCCAGGGAGCACGCCGCCAGGAGAACGTAGGTGGCGAGCTGGATGCGGCGGCGGTCGTATCGGTCCGCGACATGGCCGGCCGGCAGGATGAGCAGGATGAATGGCAGGAACTGCGACAGCGCCACGAGGCCAAGGTCGAACGGGTCGCCGGTCGTGGTGAAGACCTGCCAGCCGACGGCCACCGTCTGGACCTGGGTCGCCGTTGCCGACGACGAAGCGGGCGACGAGGTAGCGGCGGATGTCTGGATGGCGGAAGACCTCGCCGCGGCCATCGGAGTCGGTTGGCATCGGCGGCGGAGCCTAGCGGACACGCCGTTCCCGCATTCGTCCCGCAGTCCCGAGCGAGGATACTGGCGCGCATGATGACCGAGCCGCAGCACCCCGATCTCAAGCGCGCACTGCCGCTCTGGCAGCTCGTGACGCTGTCGATCTACTGGTTCGGGATCGTCATCATCTGGGGCGGGCTGAACAAGATCATCCTGCCGGCGATGATCGCCGACCAGCCCGGCGGGGCCGAGAACCTCGGCATCCTCCTGGCGATCCTCGTCACCGTCGGCGTGATCGCACCGATCGTCATCCAGCCGACGATCGGCATGGTCAGCGACTACACGGTGACGCGCTGGGGCCGCCGCAAGCCGTACATCTTCGTCGGCGCACTGCTCGACGTCGTCTTCCTGTTCGGCATCGCGACCTCGCAGACGTACCTCGCGTTGGTGGCGTTCTACTTCCTGCTCCAGCTCAGCTCGAACTTCGCGCAGGGCCCCTTCCAGGGCTACGTCCCCGACCTCGTGCCGAAGAAGCAGGTCGGGCTGGCGAGCGGGCTGATGGGGACGATGATCGTCCTCGGCACGATCGCCGGCGTCGGCATCGCCACGTTCGGCGTCAACAGCGGCAACCTGTTCCTCGCCACCCTGGCGCTCGGCGTCGTCGAGGTGGTGACGATGCTCATCCTCGTCGCCACCGTCAACGAGGGAACCGCGGCTCCGCGACGCACGCAGTCGTGGCTCGGTGTCGCGCGATCGGCGTGGGCCACCGATATCCTCCGCGAGTCGAGCGTGCTGTGGCTGCTCCTCGTGCGCCTCCTCTTCCTCGGCGCCTACGCCGCGACCTCGCTGGCGCTGCCGTACTTCCAGCGCGCGCACGGCATGAGCGAGGCCGATGCGAGCACGACCGTCTTCATCGGCACCGCCATCGTCGGCGTCATGACCGCGCTCGCGGCGATCCCCGGTGCCCGCATCAGTGACCGCGTGGGCCGCAAGCCGGTGATCTGGGCCGCGGCGGTGATCGCCGGGGTTGGCCTCCTCGGCGTGGCGGTCGCGCCGACGCCGGAGTTCGCGATCGCCTCGTTCGTGCCATTCGGCATCGGCATGGGGGCGTTCCTGTCGGTCGACTGGGCCCTGATGACCGACGTCATCCCGAAGCACACCTCCGGGCGCTACATGGGCATCCTCAACGCCGGCACCGCGATGGCCGAGCCGGTCTTCCTCATCATCGCCGGGCCGGTGGCGCTCGACCTCCTCGGTCGCATGCTCGGCGAGCCGCTCGGCGCGCGGGCGACGATGCTCGTGGCGGTCCTCTTCCTCGTCGGCTCCGGCCTCGCGCTCCTGCGCGTTGACGCTCGGCGCCGCGAGCGTGAGGAGACGGCCGGCGGCGCCGAGCCGGAGCCGGCGGTCACCACGCCCGCCCCGACGAGCGCCTGATGGACGCGGCCGGCGAGCGCGCCAGGCGCACCGGCCCGCGCGAGCTGGCCGTGGCGGTCACGCCGCGCTATCGGTTCATGTGGGGCCTCAACCGCCTCGTCGTCGGAGCCCTGTTCGACGTGCGCGCCACCGGCCTCGAGCACTGGCCGGCGCCGCCATTCCAGCTGGTGGCGAACCACCACAACGGCGTCGACCCGATGCTCGTCATGTCGGTCGCCCCGGTCGAGCCGCGGATCACCTGGTTCGGCCCGCGCGAGGCGGACTTCAGCCGCGGCTTCAAGAACCGGTTGATGGCGTTCTTCGGCGGGGTCATCCCGTACCACCCGGAGATGACGACGCTCACCTCGGCGGTTCGCGCCGTCCGCCGCGTCTTCGCGGCCGATGGCGTCCTCGGCATCTTCGCCGAGGGCCGCATCGGCTTCCGCGAGAGCGACCTGCTGCCGTTCGAGGAGGGCGCCGCCGCCTTCGCATCCACGGCCGGCGTGCCGGTCGTGCCGTGCGCGATCGTCGGCAGCACCGATCTCTGGTTCCGCCGGCGGATCGAGGTCCGCTTCGGCGCACCGATCCGGACCGAAGGCGTCCGCGGACGCGAGGCGCGCGCCGCGCTGGAGGTCCGCATTCGCGAAGGGATCCGAGCCCTGCTGCCGGACGCCGAGCCGCGGCTGCCGCGTCGCCGGCCGCTCTCCTTCCTGACCGATCTGCTCAACGGCGCGGAGGACGTCGCGCGACGCCGCAGCGGCGAGCGCTAGCATCCGAGTCGCATGCTCCCGATCGTCTGGACCCTGTTCGTCGTGTTCGCGGTTGGCGGCTTCCTGATGATCGCCGCCTATTGGCTCGACGTGCAGGACCGGCCCGACCTCGACGCCCGCGGCAGGATCGCGTGGTCCGCGGCGGTGATCGTCTTCCCGATCTCGATCCCGATCTACGCCTTTGCCGGCGGGCCGAACTGGCCGCTGTCGCTCCGCATCGGGAGCCTCGTGCCGGGCATCGCGCTGGTGCTGTTCGCCGGGCTTCGTGGTCGGCGTCTTCACGTGACGCGGCCTCGCCGGAACGCGATGAAGCTCGCCGCACCGATCAGGAGCGTGGCCGCCAGGATGCCGATTACCGGCGCCGGAATGTCGAGGGGACTCGATTGCCTCCGGGGGAACGGCCGCGGGGTCGTTGACGGACAGCAACTCCTCGATGCGAGCCAGCTCCGCAGGCTCAAGGTCTGCCGCGAGTGTCGATCCGCTGCACAGGTTCGTCTCCAGGGTGCCCTCCCACTCGGAGGCAATGACCAGCCACTCCTCGCCAACGGACATGTCGAGCCCACAGCTGCTGCCGCCGCCGGTTGCCACCTGGAGCTCGAACGGACTCGGCATCTGCGTCTTGGAGAGCGTAACGGCGAAGGCGTGGGGCGCCGTTTGCATCGGGTCGCCATCGAACAGGGCCGGCTCACCCCTCGCGACGATGGTGCCGACGAATGCCACATCGGCCGCCGCGATGGCCTCCGCCTGACCGCCGAAGGCGCACGAGCAGGCCGCGGCCTGGCGGACCGGCACCGATGCGGCTGCAGCCGCGAGCGCAAGCGCGAGCGCGAAGCGAGCCGAATGGCGCATTCGTCGCATGCGGCCGGGACGCGCGAGGGCCTGTACGGGTTGCATCGGTCGCGATGCCCCTATCATCGGTCAATGACGAGCCAGACCGATACCGATCTTTCGGCTGCCGCCAAGGTGGCGGTCGAGTACCTGCGTGAGCATGACGCCGAACATCTCGCGCAGCTCGACGAGTTCCTCTCGATCCAGAGCGTCAGCGCCGATCCGGAACGTGCCGGCGAGGTTCGCCGCACCGCGCAGTGGATCGTCGACGAGCTGACGCGCCTCGGCATCGAGCGCGCCACGGCGCACGAGACGACCCATCACCCGATCGTCACCGGCGAATGGATGAAGGCCGGCCCGGACGCACCGACGGTGCTCGTGTACTGCCACTACGACGTCCAGCCCACCGACCCGCTCGACGAGTGGATCCGACCGCCGTTCGAGCCGCGCCACGAGGACGAGCGGATCTACGCCCGCGGCGCCGGCGACGACAAGGGCCAGCTGTTCATGCACCTCAAGGCCGTCGAGGCATGGATGGCCGCCGCCGGTCGCCTGCCGCTCAACCTGCGCTTCTTCTTCGAGGGCGACGAGGAGGTCGGCTCGGAGCCGGTCGAGGCATTCATCGCCGAGCACGCCGACCTGCTCACCGCCGACGTCTGCGTCGTGTCCGACGGCGACACGTTCGACGACGATGGGACGCCGGCCATCGGCTACGGCCTGCGCGGGATCGCCTACTGGGAGATCCGCGTCCAGGGCCCGCGCCAGGACGTGCACTCCGGCCAGTACGGCGGCGGCATCGACAATCCGGCCAACGCGTTGGTCCGCATGCTGGCCTCCCTCACCGATGCGGACGGGCGATTCACCGTCCCGGGCTTCTACGACCGCGTCGTCGACCTGACCGATGAGGAGCACGCCGCCTACGCGGTGCTCCCCTTCGACGAGGACGCGTGGCGCAACGAGAGCGGCGTGCCCGCCGCCATGGACGGCGAGGCTGGCTACACCCTCAAGGAGCGGCTCTCGGCTCGGCCCACGTTCGACATCAACGGCATCTGGGGCGGCTACACCGGCGAGGGCGCCAAGACGATCATCCCCGCCTGGGCCGCCGCAAAGTTCTCGACCCGCCTCGTCCCCGACCAGGACTACCGCGAGATCGAGCGGTCGGTGAAGGCGCACCTCGAGTCCATCGCCCCGCCGACGGTCCGCGTCGACGTGCGAATCATCCACGGCGGCGCCCCGGTCGTCACGCCGCTCGACCACCCCGGCGTCGCGCCTGCCGCGCGCGCGCTCGAGGCCGGTTTCGGCACGGCGCCGCTCTTCCAGCGCTCCGGTGGCTCGGTCCCGGTCGTCGCCGCGCTGGATGCGCATCTCGGCCTGAAGACGCTGATGGTCGGATTCGCCAACCCGACCGGCAACTTCCACGCCCCCAACGAGTGGATGAGCCTGCGCAACATCCGCGACGGAATGGCGTCGATCGTCCACCTGTGGGCGGAGCTCGGAGCCATGCGGGCCGAGGACCTGCGCGGCTAGCGTTCGACACGTGCCACAGCCTCCCCCAACCGACCCGGACGATCCGTGGCTGGCCCTCGGCGCCGCCTCGCGGCTCGTCGGCGTGGGCCCGGACACCCTGCGGCGCTGGGCCGACACCGGCAAGGTGCAGAGCTACCAGACCCCGGGCGGGCATCGGCGCTTCCTGCGGTCCAGCCTGGAGTCGATGATCAATGCGCCGCGGCGGCCGCGGTACGGCGTCGAGCGGTTGCCGGACTCGACCCAGACGATGGCCGGCGAGCTCCATCGGCGCGTGTCACGGACCGGATACGCCGGCCAGCCCTGGCAGGCTCGACTGTCGGTCGATCAGCGCGACGACTTCCGGCGCTGGGGCCAGCGCACCTTCTCGCTGGTCGTCGAGTACGTGGCCGCCTCGAAGCGGGCCGAACGGCGGCTGCTGCTCGAGGAGGCCGAGAAGATGGGTGCTCTGTACGGCGCCGAGGCGTCGAAGGCCGGGCTGTCGCTGGCCGAGACGGTCGAGGCCTTCCTCTTCTTCCGCTCACCGGTGCTCGACGCGATCGTCGGCCAGCTTCGTCGCCGATCCGCCGACGTGTCCGAGGTGACCGCCGCCTTCCACGAGGCAAACGCGGCGATCGACTCGGTGCTCTCCGCGCTCGTCAGCTCGCACCGCGAGACGCTCGAGCGCTAGTCGACGAGGTAGAGCTCGGTCGAGGTCGTGTTCAGTCGCTCGCCACCCGCATCGGTGCAGATCACGATGTCCTCGATGCGAGCGCCCCACGTATCGCGCACATAGATCCCCGGCTCGACGCTGAAGGCGTTGCCCTCCACCAGCGGCTCGGGGTTGGAGGCGACGATGTACGGCTCCTCGTGCGTCTCCATCCCGATGCCGTGGCCGGTCCGATGCAGGAACGCCTCGCCGTAGCCGGCATCGGTGATGATGTCGCGCGCGACGGCGTCGATCTCGGCGGCCGGCACGCCAGGCCGCACCGCCTCGCAGGCAGCGGCCTGCGCCTCGCGCAGGACGGCGAAGAGGCCTGCGAAGTCGGCCGGCGGCTCGCCGACGAACGCGGTCCGCGAGGTATCGCTGGCGTAGCCGGCCTTCGTCCCGCCGATGTCGAGGACGACCGCATCCCCGGCACCGATCGTGCGGTTTCCGGCCTCGTGGTGCGGGCTGGCCGAGTTGGGTCCGGAAGCAACGATGGCAAAGCCCGCGTCGTCGTGCCCCTCGCCGATGAGCAGCTCACGGATGTGGCGGCTGACCTCCGCCTCGGTCCGCCCCGAGAGGCGTTCGCCGGTGATCGCGACCATCGCCCGATCCGCGGCCGCGGCCACAGATCGCAGGCGCTCGATCTCGTCGGTGTCCTTCACCCCCCGCAGCTCGCCCATCGTCGAGCCGGCCGGAACGAGCTCGGCGGGATCCAGCGCGGCGCGCAGCCGGAGCGCGAAGCGCGCCCACATCTGGTCCTGGACGGCGACCCGACGCGCGGGTCCCACGAGGGCCTGGACGGCGCGAATCGGGTCATCGGTCTCGTCCCAGGGCACGAGCTCGACGTCGTCGGTGAGCTCGCCGAGCGCATGACGCGCCAGCGGCTCCTCGAGCCGCGGCAGGACGAGCACCGGGGCGCCATCGATCGGGATGACGAGGCAGGTCAGGCGCTCCATGGCCGGGGCCGCGTATCCGAGCAGGTACGCGTAGTCGGGTGACGGCGTGATGAGCAGTGCATCGACCCCGCGCTCCGCGGCGGCCGCCGCCGCCCGCCGCAGGCGTGCACGGTGGGTGGATGCGGCAAACAGGCCCGCCGCCGGCGCTCCGGTGGTCATGAGCCAAGCCTACACCGATGGGTCATTGACCCCGATCGGCCACATGCGAACATGGATTCTGGGCAGCGTGTGACAATGTATGACGTGCCGACCTCTGGAAGGGGCAACGTGGTGGCGGCCAGGCCAGCACCAGCGCGCGCACGGGTGGCGACGTCGATCGCCATCCTGCTGCTTGGCGGGCTCCTCCCCGCACCGGTGGCCCTCGGGGCCGACCCGATCACGTCGGCCCGCCAGGAGCTGAGCCGCCGGGTGGGCGGTAGCCCCGACGACTACCAGCTGGTCGGCGAGGCCGCCATCACGGCCGGTGCCGGCGCGACGACGGATGCCGGCATCACGGCCGCGTCCGGGATGTGGGCAGCAAAGTTCATCGACGGGCGCACGGGCGCGATCCACAGCTCCTACCGACGGGCCGACGGCACGACCGGAACGGTGGCGCTGCTCGACGAGGCGCGAGCGGCGGCACTCGCCGCGCTGCCTGTCCTCGAGCGCAAGGCCGATGCGTCGCTCGTCGCCGCCGTCCGAGCGCGGGCACCGAGCAAGCCGCTGCGCGTGGCGATCTGGCTGGACGTCGACGTGACCCCGGCAGAGGCCGCGGTGGAGCAGGCCCATCCGGAGGTCGAATGGTTGGCCGGCAGACCGATCCCGACGACGCTCGAGCAGGCCCGGGCCCTGCGCGCGGAGCTCTGGGAGGCGCGAAGCGCGGTGTATGCAGCGGCGGCCGAAGCGGTGGAGGCGGAGATCACCGCCGCCGGCGGATCGGTCGCGTACGTCAGCACGTCGGCACCGCTGATGTTCGTCAACCTGCCGGCCGCCGGCGTCGCCGCGGTGGCCGAGCGGCCCGAGGTTCTCAGCCTCGGCCTGGAGCAGGAGTGGCGGACCTTCATGTCCTCCGCCGGTACGACGGTCGGCGCCAACTGGACGAGCGGCAGCGGCGACCAGGGCAACGGCGTGCGCGTGGCCGTCGTCGAGTACCACAACACCGCGAACACCGGCGACCTGGCGGGCCAGGTCGTCAGGCGCCGCAGCACGACCGGAACGATCAGGACGCACATCCATCCGACCTGGGTCGCCGGCGCCATCGCCAGCCTCAGCTCGACCTGGCGCGGGGTGGCACCCGGCGCTGACATCGTCAGCTCGAGCACGGGCGGCTACACGCCCGGGCTGTCGACGGACCGCGCGGTCATCGCGGCGGCGGACTGGGCAGTCGCGCCCGGTGGCGGCGACGCGGACATCGTCAACGCGAGCTTCGGCCAGGACACCGCCACCGGGGCCGAGGAGGCGCGCCGCTACTTCGACTCCATCGGCTGGGAGGACGGACGGCTGGTCGTGGCCGCCAGCGGGAACTTCGGGACCTTCGGCCACTGGAACGTCGTGTCGCCGGCGACCGGGCTACAACGTCCTGGCCGTGGGCGGCGTGAACGACCGCAACTCGGGCGGCACCGGCGACGACGTGCTGTGGTACGGCTCGAACGGCGCCAACTACCGCGATCCAGGCGGGACCGCCTGGAACCCGCACGGCGACTTCAACAAGCCGAACCTGTCGGCTCCCGCGGTGAGCGTCCGCACCGCCAACGGCACGATCGGCGATGGCACGAGCATCTCGAGCCCGATCGTGGCCGGCATCGGCGCGCAGCTGTTGGCGCGGTCACCGACCCTCGTCGCCTGGCCCGAGGCGGCGCGGGCCATCCTCATGGCCGGCGCGAACCGGCGCACGCCGCTGCCGAACGGCAATCTCAGCCGTGACCACGAGGGCGTCGGCACCGCCTCGGCGCTGTGGTCGAACCGGGTCCTCGACAACGGAGCGTACGGCGGCTGGACGATCGGCAGGATGCGCGAGGGTGACGTCGTGACCCGCGATATCCGGGTCGTGAAGGGGCAGCGTGTCAGGGTCGCCCTCGCCTGGAGCAGCCACACCTCCGGCGCGTCGAACCTCGGCAAGGCCGATCACCTGCGTGCCGACCTCGACCTCGTCGTGCGCCAGCCGAACGGCTCGACGACCGGATCGTTCTCGTTCGACAACGCGTACGAGGCCGTGGACGTCACCGCGTCGCGCACCGGCACGATGCGCATCACGGTTCGGCATGACCGCTTCGACGCAACGCAGGAGCCGTACGGCCTGGCGTGGGCGCTCACCAGCCCCTTCAGCGACATCGGCAGCTCGAAGTTCTATTCCCAGATCTTGTGGAACGCCCAGCGCGGGATCATGGAGAGCTGCTCGGGCACCAGGTTCTGCCCGACCCGCAGCCTGACCCGCGGCCAGCTGGCCCACGCCCTGGCCACCGGCCTGGGCCTGCCGGCCACCGGCCGCGACTACTTCAGCGACGACAACGGCCACCGCTACGAGGGCGCCATCAACCGCCTGCGCGCGGCGGGGCTGACGCGCGGCTGCGGCGGCGACAGCTACTGCCCCGACCTCGGCGTCAAGCGCGGCCGGCTGGCCGAGGCGTTCGACCGCGCCCTGCCGCTGCCGGACACCAGCCACGACTACTTCAGCGACGACAACGGCACCGGCTACGAGGCTGCCATCAACCGCGTCGCCGCCGCCGGCATCATGGGCCGCTGTGCCGCCGGTCGCTTCTGTCCCGATCAGTCCGTGACGCGCGAGCGCGCCGCCGTCTTCCTGCGCAACGCCTTCAGGTGAGTGCCGGCCGGCACGCTACCGGCGCCGACTCATCGATGGTGAGGGGGACCTCGAGGGCACCGTCGGCCTCGATCCTCCATGCGCGCAGTGCCCCGTCGTCGTGGAACGGGCTGGCCAGCAGGTGGAGCACCCCGTAGCGCGCCTCGCGCACGTCCGTCGCGGACGGCACCGCGGGCCCCGCCGGGTGTGAGTGGAAAATCGCGACCAGGTCGTCACCGTCGCGCTCGATGGCGTGGACGATGCGGACAAGGTCATCGGGGTCGACCTCGTAGCGGTACGGGCTGGCGAGCACGTTGCGCGCGGGGTAGGCGGTCCTGACGCGGCCGACCGCGCCATCGCCACCAAGCAGCGCGCACGACTCGTTGGGCAGCTCCCGTCGGGCGTGGGCGAGTAGGCGGCGCGCGATCCCGGCCGAGAGGCTCAGACCGGCGACGTCAGGCGCGCGTGCCATCCAGGCGGCCGCAGGCGGCGCACGACGGATCGCGGGCGACGCGCAGCTCCTCGAAGCGCCCACCGAGGGCATCGACCATGAGCACCCGGCCGACGAGCGGCTCGCCGGCGCCGAGGATGAGCTTCAGCGCCTCCGTGGCCTGGAGCATCCCGACCAGGCCGGGGACGACGCCGACCACGCCTGCCACGTCGCAGTCCGGCGCGAGCTCCTCCGGGGGTTGGCGCGGGTGCAGGCAGCGGTAGCACGGGCCGGAGAAGGGAACGATCGTCGTGACCTGCCCCTCCCAGCGGTAGACCGATCCGTGCACCAGCGGGACGCGCTGGCGGACGGCCGCGTCGTTGACCGCGTAGCGCGCATCGAGGCGGTCGGTGCCGTCGATCACGACGTCGTGGCCGGCCACCAGCCGGTCGGCGTTGTCGGGCGTCAGCCGTCCGGCATGGCGCAGGACCGTCGTCTCGGGGTTGATGCCGTGCAGGGCCATCGCCGCCGAGTCCACCTTGGGCAGACCGATGCGCTCGGTCGCGTGCAGCGGCTGGCGATGCAGGTTCGACTCCTCCACCACGTCGTCGTCGACGAGACCGATGCGCCCCACCCCGGCCGCGGCGAGGTAGATCGCGGCCGGAGAGCCGAGCCCGCCGGCGCCGACGATGAGGACCTTCGCATCGGCAAGGCGCTGCTGGCCCTCGGGACCGATCTCGGGCAGGCGCAGCTGGCGCGCGTAGCGCCGCTCCTGCGCGGGAGTGAGCGCCTTCGCCGGCTCCTCCCAGGCGCCGCCGCGATCGGGCCAGCCGGCGATCAGCGCGTTGAGGTTCACGACGTCGGCGTAGCCGTTGGCGACCAGGAACTCCGCGGCGCGCCCGGACCGCGCGCCGGAACGGCAGTAGAGCAGGAGCGGCGCGGATCGGTCCGGCAGGTCGACCGCCAGGCGGCCGGGCAGCTCGGCGAGCGGGATGTGGAGCGCGCCGGCGACGTGGCCGGCGTCCCACTCGAACGGCTCGCGCACATCGACGACCGTGCGGCCCTCGTCACGCAGGCGGATCGCCTCCTCGACGTCGACCTCGCGGACGCTCACGGCGCGGATCCGCCGCTGCCCGCCTCGGCGAGCACGTCGGCCTCGTCCGGCCAGCTCGTCGCCGCACCGGTGACCGCGCCCTGGAGCACCTTGTAGCCGAGCAGCGCGCACTTCAGGCGAGCGGGACCGATGGGCACCCCGAGAGCCGCGACCACCCCACGGGGATCCATCGCGCGCACCTCGTCGAGGCTCATGCCGCGCAGCTCGTCGGTCATGATCGAGGCCGATGCCTGGCTGATCGCACAGCCGCGACCGTCGAAGGCGACGTCGGAGATGCGATCGGCGGCCGGGTCGAGCCGCAGCGTCATGCTCAGCTCGTCGCCGCAGGTCGGGTTCGAATCGGCGAAGTGGAGGTCGTGCGGCTCGAGGACGCCTCGGTTGTGGGGCTCGCGGTAGTGCTCGAGGATGAAGTCGCGGTACAGGTTGTCCATCTCAGGCGGTGCCGAAGATGCGCTGCGCGGCGCGGATGGCATCGGTCAGGCGGTCGACGTCGTCGAGGTCGTTGTAGACGCTGAAGCTGGCACGGGTGGTGGCCGGCACGTCGTAGCGCTGCATGACCGGCTGGGCGCAGTGGTGGCCGGCGCGTACCGCGACGCCGTGGCCATCCAGGATCTCGGCCAGGTCGTGCGGATGGATCCCGTCGAGAACGAAGCTGATGACGCCGGCATGCTCGTCGGCGGAGTCCGGGCCGAGCCTGCGCAGGCCCTCGATCTCGCCGAGCGCACGCCAGGCGGAGTCGAAGAGGACGCGCTCGTGAGCCCGGATGTTGGCCATGCCGATGCGCTCCAGGTACTCGACCGCCGCGCCGAGGCCGATCGCCTCCACGATCGCCGGCGTCCCGGCCTCGAACTTCCACGGCACCTCGTTCCACTCGGCGCTCTCGAGGGTCACGCGGGTGATCATGCTGCCGCCGGTCAGGAACGGGGGCATTGCATCGAGGAGCTCGCGGCGGCCCCACAGCGCGCCGATCCCCGATGGCCCGAGCATCTTGTGGCCGGACAGCGCGGCGAAGTCGACGCCCAGCCTGGAGACGTCGATGGGCATGTGCGGCACGCTCTGCGCGGCGTCGAGCACGACGAGGGCACCGGCGGCGTGGGCGCGCGCGGCGATCTGGGCAACCGGGTTGATCGTGCCGAGCGCGTTGCTGACGTGGGACAACGTCAGGAGCTTCGGGCCGCGGGCAAGGTGGCGATCGAGGTCGTCGAGGTCGAGCCTGCCGTCGTCGGTGATCGCGACGTGGGCGAGCGTCGAGCCGGTCGCCGCGGCCAGCTGCTGCCAGGGCACGAGGTTGGCGTGATGCTCCATGCCGGTGCTGACGACGAGGTCGCCGGGACCGATGTTCGCGCGGCCCCAGCTGTAGGCGACGAGGTTGAGCGCCTCGGTGGCGTTGCGAACGAAGACGACCTCGCGGGCGCTCGGGGCGCCGATGAACGCCGCGAGGGCTTTTCGCGCGCCCTCGAAGCGGGCGTCGGCATCGGCGCTCAGCTCGTAGATGCCGCGATGGACGTTGGCGTAGTGGTGGGCGTAGGCGTCGGCGATCGCGTCGATGACCGCGCGCGGCTTCTGCGCCGAGGACGCCGAGTCGAGGTACGAGAGCGGCTGGCCGGAGCGGGTCGGCCGCTCGAAGACCGGGAAGTCGGCGCGCAGCGCCGCGCCATCCAGGATGCGGGTGCCGGCCGGCTCGACAGCCATCCGGGCCGCCTAGTGGGTCTCGACCGGCTCCGGCGCGGAGGCCTCGTCGCCGACCCCTGCCGGCAGGCCGACCTGCTCGCGGACCCAGTCGTAGCCGTTGGCCTCGAGCTGGTGGCTCAGCTCCTCGCCACCGCTCATCACGATCCGTCCGTCGAGGAGGACGTGGACGAACTGCGGCTTCACGTAGTTCAGCATCCGCTGGTAGTGGGTGATCATCAGCACCCCCATATCGGGCGAGATCGTGGCGTTGATGCCCTCGGCGACCGTGCGCAGCGCGTCGATGTCGAGGCCGGAGTCGGTCTCGTCCAGGATGGCCATCGACGGGTTGAGGACCGCCATCTGGAGCATCTCGAGCCGCTTCTTCTCGCCGCCGGAGAAGCCCTCGTTGACGTAGCGCGTCGCGAAGCCCGGGTCCACGCGGAGGAGCGCCATCTTCTCCTCCATCAGCTTGCGGAACTTCGCGAGCGGGATGCCGGTGTACTTGATCGAGGTCTCGCCGGTCTCGTCTGCGGGCTTCGGATGATGGATCGCGTTGTAGGTGTTGCGCAGGAAGCTCGCGACGGTCACGCCGGGGATCGCGCTCGGGTACTGGAAGGCCAGGAAGAGCCCCAGCCGGGCGCGCTTGTCGGGTGGCATGCCAGCGGGGGTCGGGCCGTTACGGAGATCGTTCCCGGCCCACGTGATGCTTCCGGCATCCACGACGTAGTCGGGGTGGCCCATGAGCGTGTACGCCAGGCTCGTCTTGCCGGAGCCATTGGGGCCCATGAGCGCGTGCACCTCGCCCTTGCCGACGGTCAGGTCGAGCCCCTTGAGGATCTTCTTGCCACCGATGCTCACCTCGAGCCCGGTGATGACGAGTTGATCGGTCATGCGCTTGGCGTTTCCTGCGTGCTGCGTTCGGAGTTCATGGCGATGCGCCGGCGGCGCACCTCGATCGGATACGGCGGACCACCGGCGGAGGCAGTGACCTCGGCCAGGCTCGTCTCGCCCAGGGAAAGCGACAGCGTCTCGTAGACGCGCTGGAAGACCTCGTGCACGCTGCACGGCTGCGGCCGGTCGCAATGCTCGAGGTCGCCGACGCCGGCGCACGGCATCTCGAGGATCGGGCCCTCGAGTGCGCGGATCGCATCGGTCATGGCGATCTGTGCGGCCGGGCGCGCCAGGCGGTAGCCGCCGGACTTGCCGCGCGTCGCGGTCACCAGGCCGGCACGGCGCAGGTCGCCGGCGAGCTGTTCGAGGTAGGCGTGCGGCAGCTTCTCGCGCTTGGCGATCTCGGCCAGCGAGAGGCATCGGTCCTCGCCCTCGCTGCGGGCCAGCGTGACGAGGATGCGGATGCCGTACTCGGTGCGCGTGCTGATCTTCATCGGTCTTCGAGCCTCACGCGGACCTCGTCGCCGACCAGCTCGGTCGGGTACGCCCGCACTGGGCGAACCGGCGGAAGGGCGAGGACGCGTCCCGTGAAGAGGTCGAAGCGGCCGCCGTGGCGCGGGCACTCGACCGCGGTGTCGTCCAGCTCGCCCTCGCCGAGCGTGCCGCCGTCGTGCGTGCAGATGTTGTCGATGGCGCCCCACTCACCGTCCTCGGTGTAGCCGACGCACAGGGATCGGCCGTCGAGCTCGACGACCCTGACGGTGCCGGGCTCGACATCGCCGACGCGAGCGACGGTCACGAATCCCGACGCCTGTTCCAGTGCCGTCATGCGGCGTCGAGCTCCTCGCTGCCGATCCGGGTCGCGAGCGCGGCGAGCACGTGCTCGCGAATCGTCTCGTCGCCGATCTGCCGCACGACCTGCTCGAAGAAGCCGCGCACGATCATGCGCTCCGCCGCCACCGGGTCGAGCCCACGGGATTGCGCGTAGAACAGCTGGATCGGGTCGATCGCGCCGGCCGTGGCGCCGTGGCCGCAGCGCAGGATGTCGTTGGCCTTGATCTCGAGCACCGGGATCGGCTCCGCGCCGGCCTCCGGGCTGAGCAGGAGGTTGCGGCATTCCTGGTACGAGCTGGTCTGCTTCGTCCCGTGCTCGACGCGCGTGACGCCGTAGAAGGCGGCGCGCGAGCGGTCGTACAGGGCCGACAGGTACAGCAGGTCGCTGGTCGTGTAGTCGGCGGCCAGCACCTGGTGCGCGTTGATGTCGATGTGCTGGTCGCCGCCGGCGGCCAGCAGGCCGAGCAGCTTCGACGTGCCACCCTTGCCCGACATCGCCACGTCGAGGCCGACCTTCGTCACCTTCGAGCCGATCTCGGCGTTCAGCGTCGTGACCTCGGCATCCGGGCCGACGTCGACGCGCTGGGCGCCGATGTTCCAGGCCGCACTCCCCAGCTGCTGGAGATTGGCGTAGCGGACCGTCGACCCGCGGCCGGCGGCGATCTCCACGATCCCGCCGTACCAGCCCGGCTCACCGTCGGGCGACACGGTCTGCTCGAGAAGCGTGACGCTGCTGGCCTCCTCGGCGACGACGAGGCTGACCGGCAGGTACGTGCCGCCTGCGGTGGGAAGGGTCGTCCGCGCGACGAGCGTGCCGTCGACGACGACGCCGCGTGGCACGTGGCAGAACAGCCCGCCGGTCCATGCGGCCTGGGCGAGGGCCCAGTAGTGGGCGTGCGACTCGGGGCCGTCCAGCTGTCCCAGCGCTCGGCGGACGAGCTCGGGGTGGTCGCGGACGGCGTCACGAAGGTCGGCGAGGACGACGCCGGCCTCGGCGGCGCCGGGCGGCAGGATGACCTCGAGGCGGGGGGCGTCCACCAGCAGGCGGCCGTCCCGAGGCAGCGCGGCGAGGTCCGTCCGGCGCCACTCCTCTTCCTGGCCGGTCGGCGGCGGGGTGGCCTCCGCGCGCTCCCACCAGCTCGCGCGCGACGCGCGCAGCCAGTCGGGCTCGTCGAGGTG
This sequence comes from uncultured Chloroflexia bacterium, assembly GCA_963844415.1. GTDB lineage: Bacteria > Chloroflexota > Limnocylindria > QHBO01 > QHBO01 > JACDBZ01. The sequence continues at coordinate 283,901 of CAWJOA010000007.1, read as the reverse complement.
CTCGCCGATGCGCCCGATCGCGTCCGCGTCGAGCGCCTCCGCGGTGGCGGTCGTCATCGGTTCAGCCGACCGCGCCTTCCATCTGGAGCTGGATGAGGCGGTTCATCTCGACCGCGTACTCCATCGGCAGCTCCTTGACGATCGGCTCGATGAAGCCGTTCACGATCATCGCCGAGGCCTCGGCCTCGGACAGGCCGCGGCTCATCAGGTAGAAGAGCTGCTCGCTGCCGACCTTGGAGACCGTCGCCTCGTGGCCGATGGTGACGTCCTCCTCGTCGATCTCCATGTACGGGTACGTGTCGGAGCGCGCCTCCTCGTCGAGGATGAGGGCGTCGCAGCGGACCGTCGACTTCGACTTCTCACAGCCGGGATAGACCTTCACGAGGCCGCGGTAGGACGTCCGCCCCGTGCCCTTGCTGATGGACTTCGAGGTGATGAGCGAGGTCGTGTTCGGCGCGGCGTGGATGATCTTGCCGCCGGCGTCCTGGTGCTGGTCGTCGCCGGCGAAGGCGATGCTGAGCACCTCGCCGTGGGCCCGCTCGCCGACGAGGTAGATGCTCGGGTACTTCATCGTGACCTTCGAGCCGAGGTTGCCGTCGACCCACTCCATCACCGCGTCCTCGTGGGCAACGGCCCGCTTGGTGACGAGGTTGTAGACGTTGTGGCTCCAGTTCTGGATCGTCGTGTAGCGGACGCGAGCGCCCTTCTTGACGATGATCTCGACGACCGCGCTGTGGAGGCTGGCGGTCGTGTACGTGGGGGCGGTGCAGCCCTCGACGTAGTGAACGCTCGAGCCCTCGTCCGCGATGATCAGCGTCCGCTCGAACTGGCCCATGTTCTCGGTGTTGATCCGGAAGTAGGCCTGGAGCGGCAGCTCGACGTGGACGCCCTTCGGCACGTAGATGAAGCTTCCACCGCTCCAGACGGCCGTGTTGAGCGCCGCGAGCTTGTTGTCGTTGGCCGGGATCACCGTGCCGTAGTGCTCGCGGAACAGCTCCGGATGCGTCTTCAGGGCCTCATCGGTCCCGAGGAAGATGACGCCCTGCTTCTCGAGATCCTCCCGGATGTTGTGGTACACGACCTCGGAGTCGTACTGGCCCCCGACACCGGCGAGGTACTTCTTCTCCGCCTCGGGGATGCCGAGCTTGTCGTACGTGCGCCGGATGTAGTCGGGCACGTCGTCCCAGGACTGCATCGCCTTGTCGGTTCCGGTGACGTAGTAGTAGATATCCTGGAAGTCGATCCCATCCAGGTCCGCGCCCCACTTCGGCATCGGGCGCGCCTCGAAGTGGCGGTACGCCTTCAGGCGCATCTTCGTCATCCACTCCGGCTCGCCCTTGATGCGGCTGATCTCGGCGACGATCTCGGCGTTGATGCCCTTGGGGAACGTGGTCCGGGGCTGCTCGGGATCGTTCCAGCCATACCGGTAGCCGCCGGGGACCTGGGTCAGGGCGGGATTCGGAAGGGCCATCGTTCCTCGCTTGGGTGCGTGATCGAATCCCGACCAATTTGGTCGGTGTTCGCTGGGTGAATGATCCTCCAGCGTGGCCGATCGGTCAAACGCGCGGCAGTGCGCAGCTAGACCGATGAAGCACCGGTGAGCGAGCGCTCGAGCGTCGCGTAGGTGGTCTCGGCCTCGAGGTGCGCACGCGCGAGGTCGGGGGCCAACGCGGAGCCGATGACCGCCAGCTGCACGACCCGGTCGCCGGCAACGTAGGCGAGCACCGATCCGGGCCGCACCCAGCGCTCCTCGTCCCAGGCGGGGGCGAGGCCGAACACGTCGAGCGCGATCCCGGCCACCTCGCTGAAGACCCACGGCGCGCGTTTCACGGTGGCCGGCTGGCCGAGCATCGACAGCGCGGCGCGCTCACCGCCCTCGCGGGCGGCATGCCAGTGCTCGAAGCGCATGCCGTCGACACGCGCAACGTCGCCGGCGGCGTAAATCCCCGGCGCGCTCGTCTCGTGGCGAGCATCGGTGATGATGCCGTCGTCGACGTCCAGGCCCGCGTCGCGGGCAAGCTCGACGCGCGGGATGACGCCGATGCCGGCGACCACGAGCTCCGCCGGCAGCAGCTCGCCACCGACCCGTACGCCGTCGGGCTCGATCGCCTCGGCCGCCGCTCCGGTCAGGACCGTGATCCCGGCCTTTCGAAGCCGATCCTCGGCCCACGCCGACAGGCTCCGGCCGAGGGCGCCGCCCCACAGCTCCGGGCTCATCTCGGCAACGGTGACGTCCACCCCCAGGGTCGCCAGCGAGGACGCGACCTCGACGCCGATGAACCCGCCGCCGACGACCACCGCGCGCGACCCCGAACGAGCGGCGGCGCGGATGGCACGTGAGTCCTCGATCGTGCGCAGCATCCTCGCGCGATCGGCGCCGTCGATCGGCAGCCGTCGCGGCTCGGCTCCGGTCGCGAGCAGGCATTGATCGAACGCGATCGTCGCGCCGTCGCCGAGCGTCGCGGTGCGGGCGGCGACGTCGAGGGTGGCGACGGTCGTTTCCAGCCGCAGGTCGACGTCGCGACGTACGTACCACGACTCGGGCTCGGCCAGGACCAGCTCGTCGGGGAGCGCGTCGCGGAGCAGCTCCTTGCTCAGCGGTGGCCGGTTGTACGGCAATGTTTGCTCGGCTCCGACCAACACGATGCGCCCGTCGAACCCGTGGCGTCGCAGCGTTCGGGCGCAACGAACCGATGCCGACGCCGCCGCCGACGAGCAGCACGTCCGTCGTCTCCGCCGCGGTACCCACGACCGCATGCTAGTCGCAGCCCGTCGACGGTCTTGCCTGAGGAAGCGTCGAGGATCGACCCATTGTCGTCGTGCATGGCGGCCAGGTCGACGCCGTAGACAACGGAAGGGTCCTCGCAATGACCCACCTGGACGGCAGGCGCACCCGCCCCGGTGCCATCCGAGCTAGGGCGCGAGCGGGAAGTCCGGCGGCAGGCCGAGCGCCGCCGGATCCGGCGGCGCGTCTGGGTCCGGCACTTCGATCGGCCGTGCAGATCCGACGCAGCCACGGACCGAATGCATCGGTGTCCCGGAGCTTCGAGAGCTGCTGCCAGGCGGCAACGAACGACTCCTGCGTCACGTCGGCCGCATCGGCGGGCCCGACGATCGCGGCGGCCAGCCGGTACGTCGCGGCGGCGTGCTGCGCGACGAGCATCTCGAACGCATCGCGGTCGCGGGCCTTGGATCGGCTGACGAGGTCCAGTGGAGCTCCCTTCGACATCACCTTCACACACATAGGACACCGCCGAGCGTCAGGGTGTTCGGAACCGCTCCGCAGATGTGCTTCGGTAGACTCGGCCGGATGACGCTCCCGGCCGACTTCACGCTACGCAACGCCACGACCGATGACGTGCCGTCGATCGCCGCCATGCGCGCCGCGATCGGCTGGGCCGTGCACGAATGGGCGCTCGGCGCCGTGATCGGTCAGCCCCATGCCCGCTGTGTCGTCGTGACCGATGCCGATGGAGCCCTCGCCGGCGTCGGTTCCGGCATCGCCTACCCGCCGATCGGCTTCATTGGCAACATGGTGGTGGCGGAAGCGCACCGGCGCCGCGGTGTCGGCACGGCCGTCCTCGACGACGTCGCCGCCTGGCTGGCGCGGGCCGGATGCACGCGCCTCGAGCTCAACGCGTCCGATGAAGGGGTGCACCTGTACGCGCGGCACGGATTCGCCAGTCGGGGCCGAAGCGCCGTCGCCCGAGTGCCGCGCGCGACGCCACTCGAGGGAGACCCGGCCGTGTCGACCGAGCGCGCGACGGCGGGCGACGTCGATCGGCTCACCGCGTACGACCGCCCTCGCTTTGGTGGCGACCGGCGGCCGGTCCTCGCGCTGCTGCTCGCCAATCCGTCGTGCCGGACCGCCATCGCCGAGCGCGACGGCACGGTCGTCGGATACGCGGTCGCGCGGCTCGACGAGGCGCGACTCGGACCGATGGTCGCCGACACGCCCGGCGTCGCCGCGTCACTGCTGCGCTGGGCGTTTGCCGCCATGCCGGGCACCGACGAGATGCGCCTGAACCTGCCGCCTGACAACGGCGTCGGCGCCGCCTGGCTCCGCGACCTGGGGGTTGCCGCGGAGCCGTGGGAAGGACGGATGGCGCGCGGACCGGACGTGCCGCGGCGCGACGACACGATCTACCAGATGACGGTGGGTCCACTGGGTTGACGACGATCCACGGCCTCGTCCTCCGCGCTCGCTCGGGCTTCTACACCATCGAGACCGATGAGGGCGACCTCGTCGAGGCGAAGCTTCGCGGCCGCATGAAGCGCGAGCGGCAGACCTCCGATCTCGCGGTCATCGGTGACCGCGTGGAGCTCGAGCGTCTGCCCGACGGGACCGGAGCGATCATCGCCGTCGCGCCGCGCGAGGGCCGGTTCAGCCGCCGACAGCCGGGACCTCGCGGCACGTGGCGCGAGGATGTGATGGTCGCGAACCCCGATCTCGTGGCGATCGTGTTCGCCTGCGACCGGCCCCCGCCGAATCCTCGGCTCATCGACCGCTTCCTCGTCGTCGCCGAGTACAACGAGGTGCCGCCGCTCCTCGTCGCCAACAAGACCGACCTCGTCGGGATCGAGGCTGCGCGCGAGACCTTCGGTGGCTACGAGCGCATCGGCTACGACGTTGTCTACATCAGTGCCAGGGACAGGATCGGCCTCGAGGAGTTCCGCGCGAGGCTGGCGGGGAGGCTGTCGATCGTCACCGGCCCATCCGGGGTCGGCAAGTCGACGCTGCTCAATGCGCTTCAGCCGGGGCTGCGAATCGAGACCGGCGAGGTCAGCGAGATCATGGAGGGCAGGGGCAAGCACACCACCCGCCACGCCGAGCTGCACCCGCTCGATGGACCCGAGGGCGGCTACGTGGCCGACACCCCCGGCATCCGGGAGCTCGGGCTGTTCCAGATCCCGCAGAGCGAGCTGGCGTCGTGCTTCCCCGAGTTCCGCGAGCACCTCGGGCAGTGCGCCTTCAACGACTGCACCCACCTGCACGAGCCGCGCTGCGGCCTCCGAGCGGCCGTCGAGGCTGGCGACATCTCCGAGGACCGATACGACTCGTACCGACGCCTGGCGACGGGCGACCAGCCCGCCTAGTCGAGCAGGCCGAGCGCGACCGCGAGCGTGGCGTCGGCGAAGAGTGCAATCCGGTCCAGGTCGACGTTGTCGATGTCGTCGCAGGCGAGGTGATAGCACGCATCGGCGGGCTCGCCGGCGGCGCCGGAGGCAGACGGCGCGGACGCTCCGCCCGTCGCGGTCGCGCCCGCGAAGAGGCCACCGGTCGGGATTCCGGCATCGTTGAACGAGCCGTGGTCGCTGCCCCCGCCGAGGTCCGCCGGCTCGACGGGCTGGCCACGGTCCGTGAACCAGTCGACGAAGGCGTCCGTGATGGCAGCGGATCCGTCAGCGACGGCCGTCTCGCTGTAGACGAGGTTCGCGCCGTTCGGCGAGCCGGCCATGTCGAGGTTGATGTAGGCGACGAGCTCCTCGTCGAGATCCTCGACGTACGCGCGTGAGCCGACCAGGCCCAGCTCCTCCCCGCCCCAGAGGCCGATGCGAACCGCGGTCCCCTCCGGTACGCCGGCTTCGGCCATGCCGCGCGCGATCTCGAGCACGGAGGCAACTCCACTGCCGTTGTCGTTGATGCCGGGACCCTCGAGCACGGAGTCGAGGTGCGCCCCGACCATGACCACGGTCGGGCCGTCGCCGAGCTGGGCGATGACGTTGCGCAGCACGGCGGGCTCCCGCTCGGTCTCGACGCTCAGCCGCGCCGGCTCGGCTCCCGCGCTCTCGAGCGCGCGGATCGCGTCATCGGTCACCGACACGACCGGGATGTCGATGCCGGCCGGATCGATGAGCGTCGGGCGGAAGATCTCGCCGGGCCCGCGGCCGGGGTATCCGATGAGCAGCGCCGCGGCGCCGGCCTCGACCGCGTTGATCGCCTGCTGCCGCCGGAAGCACCCGCTCTCGACGGTCAGCACGATGCTCCCCGGCTCCACGCCGTCGAAGTCGGCCGCGTCGCAGCCGCTGTCGTCGAGGATCTCGACACGCGCGGTGACATCGCCGCTGGCCGAGTAGATGAGCGCCCGCAGCGCATCCGGCCCGGTGAAGGTCGACGTGCCGACCGCCAGCTCGGTCCCGGGAAGCTCGGCGAAGCCGGTGAACTCGACCTCGGGCGTGTCGACCTCGAAGCCGAGCTCGACGAGCTCATCGGCCGCCCAGTCGACCGACGCCTCGTAGCCGCTCGTCCCCGAGAAGCGAGTGCCGCCGTGCTCGTCGGCGATGGCCTGGAGGGCGGCGAGGTGCTCCGCGAGCCGCTCGCCGTCGGCCGCAAACGCAGGCAGCGGCGCGATCGTCGCGCCGCCGGACGGAACGGACGAGCTGGGCGGAGCGGTCGGGATCGGACCCTCCGCCGCGCAGGCGGGCAGGAGCGCGACGAGCACGGCGGCGAGGAGCCAGCGACATCGGTCCATCTGAAAACCGATACCCCGCCGCCCGCGGGTCGGTTCAGGTCACGCCGGCGTTGTATCATCGCCGTCGCCGCGAGCGGGAGTAGCTCAGCTGGCAGAGCACAACCTTCCCAAGGTTGGGGTCGCGGGTTCGATCCCCGTCTCCCGCTCCATCTTCTTGCCCGGCGCCAGCCCGTATCCTCACGGGCATGACCGATGGATCACCGCCAATCGACCCGTGGCGCTACACCGTTCGCGTCCCGGTCCGCCAGTACGAGCTCGACCAGAACGGCCACGTCAATAACGCGGTCTACCTGAACTGGGCGGAGCAGGTGGCGATCGATCACGTCGAGGCGATGGGCTTCGGAGCGCGGCTGGGCGCGAGAGCACGGCGGTGGATGGGTCGTCCGCGAGCACCACGTCGTCTATCACCGACCGGTGCTGTACGGCGAGGTCGTCCTCGTCACCACGCTGCCCCAGAAGCTGGCCGGCGTGCGCGGGATCCGGCGCACGGAGATCCATCGCGAGTCGGACGGCGTGCTCGTCACCGAGGCGACGACCGAGTGGATCTGGATCCGCTCCGACGGCCGCCCGGCGCGGGTTCCGGCCGAGCTGCTCGAGCGGTGGGCTCCCGGCTAGGCGTCGGTCGACATCGTCCCGAGCAGCACGATCCACAAGACGATCGCCACGATCAGCGAGATGAGCTCGGGGTTCGGCATGCCCCCCTGACGTCGCGAGATGCGGATCGGATCCGTGTCGAACTCGCGAGCCGTTGATCGTCGTACTCTCGTCGAACAGATCATCAGGAGATTCGGACATGCAGCAAGGCGACTTCACCCACTTCGAGATCCCCGCCGACGATCCGGATCGGGCCAAGGCGTTCTACTCCGGCCTCTTTGCCTGGAGCTTCGCCGACCCGATCCCCGGGTTCGAGGGCTATCACCTCTTCACGACCCCGGTGGGCCAGGAGGGGATGGGCGGCGCAATCGGCAAGCGTGGCGAGAGCGCTCCCGAGAAGCAGCGCACGTACATCCACGTCGACTCTGTCGACGCTGCGCTCCAGAAGGTCACCGAGCTCGGCGGCTCGGTCGTCGAGCCGAAGGCCGAGGTTCCGGGCCAGGGCTGGTACGGCATCTTCCGCGACACGGAAGGCAACGAGCTCGCGGTCTGGGAGTCCCTGCCCGGCAGCTGACGCCGCGCAGCGCCGCACATGCCGCCCCGGCGCAGGCGTGCGCCGAGGCGCGATGCGCCGTATCCTCGTGCCGATGACGGCTCGGGCCGCGCTCGCGCTGGCGCTCGTGCTCGCCGGCTGCAGCGCGTCACCCTCCACCTCCGGTTCACCGGGATCGAGCACGCCGGTCGCTGCCACGGATCCCGAGTCCCCGTCCGCGACGCCTTCGACCGCCGCGGCTTCACCCTCGGCGACCCCAGAGCCGGAGCCGCTGGCGTGGACGCGCCTCGACGCGTCGGGACCGCCGGCGCGCGAGGATCACACCTGGACCGTGGCCGGCGACGGCCGGACCGCGATCCTCTTCGGCGGCCGCGACGGGGCGGCCGTCTTCGGCGACCTGTGGTCCTACGACCTCGACGCCGACGCCTGGACCGAGCTCGCGCCCGCTCCGGGCCCGGCCGCCCGCTTCGGCCACGAGGCCGCGTGGGTCCCCGACGTCGGCCTCGTCGTCTTCGCCGGCCAGGCCGGTGCAACCTTCTTCAACGACCTGTGGACCTACGACCCCGACGCCGATGCCTGGACCGAGCTTCCCGGCAGCGGCGACGTGCCGGTCTCCCGCTACGGTTCCTGCGCCGCCCTCGGCCCCGACGGACGGCTCTGGATCAGCCACGGCTTCACCTCGGAGCAGGCCCGCTTCTCCGACACGCGCGCCTATGACTTCGAGGCCGGCGCCTGGACCGACGAGACGCCCGGAGGCACCCGCCCGGTCGAGCGCTGCCTCCACGGCTGCTGGTGGACCGATGACGGCGTCCTGGCGCTGTACGCCGGGCAGACGACCGGGACCCTGGCCCTCGGCGATCGCTGGGCCCTCGCCGACGGCGCGTGGTCGGAGGCCGGTGGAGCGCTCCCGCCGGAGCGCAACCTCTACGCGCGGGCGCGGCTCGACGGCGCGACGCTCGTGTTCGGCGGACAGGCACTCGACGGAACCTTCCGCGGCGACCTGTGGGTGCTCCCCGATGCCGAGGGCGACGCCGTCGCGCTGGAGCCGGCCGGCGACGGTCCGACCGGACGGGCGGGCGCCGAGCTGGTGACCGATCCGGACACGGGGCGCGTGCTGCTGTTCGGTGGGCGCGATGCGAACGGCGGCCTCGCCGACCTCTGGGCGCTGGCGGGGGCAGGTGGGGGCGGATGAGCAGCGAGGAATCGATGGCGCGCAACCTGCTGGGAGCCCGTGGGATGACGGCAACCACCTTCGAGGAGGTCGCGGCACTGGCCTGGACGATCCGGCCCGAGCAGCCGCTCGACCTCGACCAGATCCACGACCTCCATCGCGAGGCATTCGGCCGGCGCGACGAGGCCGAGCTCGTCGACGCCATTCGCAGCGGACCCGACTTCATCCCGGAGCTGTCGCTCGTGGCGGCCGCGGCCGACGGCAGCGTGCTCGGGCACGTCCTCGTGAGCCGCATCGGCTTCGAGGAGGAGGCGTACGCGGTCCGTGGCGACGTCCTCTCCCTGGCGCCGCTCGCCGTCCTGCCGCCCTACAGCGGACGCGGCATCGCGTCGGCGCTCACCGCCCAGGTCCTCGCCGAGGCTGACCGGCGCGCCGAGCCGTTCGTGTTCGTGCTCGGCTCGCCCGCGTTCTACGCCCGCTTTGGCTTCGTGGCGGCGATCGACTACGACATCGAGAGCCCGTACAGCCACGCCGGTCGGGCGTTCCAGGTCCGGCCGAGGCCGGATGGTCCAGCGCCGGTGGCGGGGACGGTGTTCTACCCGCGGATGTTCGAGCAGCTCAGGGCCGGCTGACCGGCTAACCGCCGCCCCCCGGGCCGCTGTTGTCGCCGCCGCCGCCCGGGCCGCTGTTGTCGCCGCCGCCGGGACCGCTGTTGTCCGACTCCGAGGGCTCCGGCGTCTCGAATTCGTCCTCGTCGCTGGCCGACGGCGCCGGCGTCGCCGACCGAGGGCTCTCGCTCGGCGAGGGGGATGGCGAGGGGCTCGGGGACGGCGAGGGGCTCGGGGACGGGGACGGGCTGACGATGACCGACGGGCTCGGCGTCGTGCCCGGAGCGATCGGGCCACGGACGAGATCCGCAATGTCGCCCACGACCAGCGCCGTAACGACGGCCGCTGCCACGACGGCCGCTGCGGCCAACCCTCGGGCGGGCGTGGCCCACGGCGCCACCGGGCCGGTGAACCGCTGCCACCAACCAACCGCCGGATCGGGCGCGGCGTCGACGGCAGCATGGATGCGTGCCGCGAGGCCGACCGACGGTCCGGAGCGCAGGTCGGATGCGAATGCCTGGAGCTGCTCGGCGATGCCGTCGAGCGCGGGATCGTGGCGGTCGAGCTCGTCCGGGCCGTACGGGTGGCGAATCATCGCTCGACCTCCGGTGCGAGCGTCGGGCGCAGGCGCTCGAGGCCACGACGCAGGTGCGTCTTCACGGTGTTGAGCGGACGGCCAGTCGTCTCGGCGATCTCGGCGAGCGACAGCTCACCGAAGAACCGCAGCGCGACCGTCTCCCGGTAGGGATCGGGCAGGGCCGCCACCGCGTCGCGAATCTCAGATCGGTGCTCGGCGGCCACGACGACCCGGGTCGGGTCTGCACTTGCATCGGCCAGGATCGGCTCTCCGACCGCGTCGAGGTCGGTGGTCGGGCGGCGCTGCGCTAACCGCCGGAAGGCCTGGCGGGTCGCGATCCGCATGAGCCAGCCGCGGACCGATCCCTCGCCGCGGAAACCACCGATCGAGCGAAACGCCGCCAGGAATGCCTCCTGCGCGACGTCCTCGGCGTCATGCGGCCGTCCGAGGATGCGGAGGCAGGTGCGATAGATCATGGGCGTCTCCTGGTCGACCAGCACACCGAAGGCGTGCCGGTCACCCGCCCGCAGGGCAGCGACAAGGGCGTGGTCATCCACGCCCCCATCGTGCCACGCGGCGCTCGCCATCCCCTCGGCCAACGCGAAGCTCAGTGACCGCCGCCAGGCCCGGAGTTGTCGCCGCCACCGTCGTCACCGTTGCCCGGGCCCGAGTTGTCTTCGTCGTCATCGTCGTCGCCGTTGCCCGGGCCCGAGTTGTCGTGGTCTCCGTCGCCGCTGCCGGGGCCGGAGTTGCTGTTGTCCTCGTCGGCGTCGTCGGTCGCGCTCGGCTCGGGGCTACCGCTCGCGCTGGCGGACGGTTCGGCGCTCGCGCTCGCATCGGCGCTTGCGTCGGGAGTTGACCCGGCGGACGCGCTGGCTGAAGGCTCGGCGCTGGCGGAGGGCGACGGATCGGCCGACGCGCTCGGCTCAGCCGACGCGCTCGGCTCCGGCGTCAGGGTGGCGGACAGCACGCTGCCACCGGGCGTCGCCGCGGCTGACGCGGATGCGCTGGCCGTGCCATTGGATACACCCCCGTTGGCGAGGACGACGCCGGCCATGATCAGCAGCCCGCCCACGGCCAGGGCGGCGCCGCGAAATGAGGTCCTGAGGTTCGCCATGATCAGCTCCTGATCGTTCTGTGTGGGTCTTAGCGCGTGCAGTGCGCGTACACACAGATCGAGCCGATCAGCGGCTGAAAGGTTTCAGTCCCCGACGACGAGTGGCCGATCTATCGGTCAAACGCCGCGCGCAGGTCCCTTTCAGGCAGGAATCGGTCGCCTCGGAGCGTTGACCATGCCCCCAGAGATGGAAACGCCGAGGACCTAGGCGTGCTCCTCCTCGAGGGTCGCGCTGACGGCCAGCTCGACGTTGCCGGCCAGCGCCCGCGAGATCGGACAGTTGTCCTTCGTCTGCTCCGCGATGACGTCGAAGTCGGCCGAGCTGATGCCGGGCACGGTGCCGACGACGTCGAGCTCGGAGCGCGTGACCGTCCAGGCATCGCCGACCTTGTCGAACGTCACCGTCGCCGAGACGTGGACGTGATCCGGTGGCGTCCCGGCTCGCCCGAGCGCGCCGGAGAGGGCCATCGCGAAGCACGAGGCGTGGGCAGCGGCGAGCAGCTCCTCCGGCGAGGTGCGGCCCTCGGGAGCCTCGGTGCGCGAGGCCCACGAGACGGGCAGATCGGCGAATGTTCCGCTCGAGCCCGCGGTGACCGTTCCGTCACCCTCGGCGAGCGTGCCGCTCCAGGTGAGCGTGGCCGTTCTGGTGGCAGCCATCGGCGTTTCTCCTTCACGTAGACTCGGGCCAATGGGCAGCGTACCGGAACGCAGGCCGATCATCCGCGGCGAGCTCGTGTACCTTCGGGCGGTCGGCTGACGGGCCTCCTCGAGCTGCCTTCGATCCTCGACCGCCTCGATGGCGGAGCGCGCGAGCGCGCCGAGCGACTCCTCGACGTGCGGGTCGTCCGAGGAAGAACCGACCCGCCGGCGGAGATGGCCGGCTGGCTGGAGCGGACGTTCGGTTCGGTCGATGCCGTCCGGCAGCAGACGATGGTGAAGGTCACGAACCTGGCCACCCTGGAGGCAACGATCTTCGCGCCGATGCGTGCCCGACGGCCGCTCGACCGGGCTGCCTCCGGCGAGAGCCTCGCGGCCGAAATCGAGTCCACCGAGGGCGACCCGTTCTGTCGGCCGGAGACCGGGACGCCGGCCGATACGTTCGGGCGCGTGCGCGGCACCCGAGTCGTGACCGGCGCCAACGCCGCGCTGGCCGATGCCCACCACGGCGTCATCGTCTTCGACCGGCACGACCCCCTCGACTTCGATGCCGAGCTGATTGCCGACGTCATGGCAACCGGCCGCACGTGGGCGGAGCGCGCGCGCACGGACGATCCAGGGGCGGGCAACTACTTCCTGATGTGGAACTGTCTCTGGCGGGCGGGCGGCTCGGTCGTGCACGGCCATGCGCAGGTGCTGCTCGGCAGCGGGCCGCACATCGCGCGGCTCGAACGGCTGCGACGGGACGTCGAGCGCTACCGCGCGGCGCGGGAGCGGACCTGATCGCCGACATCGTCGCGCTCCACCGCGACCTCGGCCTGGTCCGCGACCTGGGCGACGTCGCGCTCGTGGCCCACCTGACGCCGGCCAAGGAGCGCGAGCTGCTGGTCGTGGGAGCCGCGGGCAGCGACGAGCGCGAACCGTCGTTCGTCGACGCCGTGGCACGCACGCTCGCGGCGTACCGAGATCGCGTCGGCGTGCGTTCGTTCAACCTTTCGCTGTGGCGACCGCCGCTCGGCGACGGCGCGGCGGCGTGGGCCTGGCTCCCGCCGATCGTCCGCATCGTCGACCGCGGCGACCTGTCGCAGCGCTCGAGCGACATCGGTGCCATGGAGCTGTACGGCACCCCGATCGTGGCCAGCGACCCGTATGAGCTCCTCGCGTCGCTTGACGGAGCGTGACGACCCATCGGCTACGATGCCGCGGTGTTCGAGCTGCGCCGCGACCCGGTCACGGGCTGGTGGTCGGCGATCGTCGCCGATCGGGCATTCCAGCGTGATGCGTTCGTCGTCGAGGCGCAGCCGGTCGAGGGGACGCATTGCCGTCACTGCGACGAGGGCGCCGAGAACGATCCGCCGCACCTCGTCCGGCGCGTCGCGCTGCGCTCCCAGGCCTTTCACCGCATCGACTCGACGAAGCCAAGCGCCGCTCAGCTCAGCCTGAGCGAGGTCGAGCGAGCGACCGGGGCGTGGGAGATCCTCGTCGGTCCACGCGACCACCATGAACGTCTTGCGGACGCCAGCCCGCAGCTGGCGGGATCCATGCTCCGCGCCGCCCGCGACGCGATGCGCGACCTCGGATCGCAGCCGAGGCCCAACGACGCCGAGGGCCGTCCGGAGCCGCTCTACGTCCAGGTCGTGCAGAGCTACGGCATGCAGGCCGGGTCGCGCAGCTCACACCTCAACCTCGAGCTGTACGCGATCCCGCAGATCCCGCATTGGGTGGCCGAGGAGATCGGCGGCGGTGCGCGGCAGATGATCAAGAACCGCCGCTGCGTGTGGTGTGCGCTGGCCGAGGCCGAGGAGGAGCGCGGAGAGCGACTGATCCTGGCCGATCATCACGCCGTCGTCTTCTCGCCGGCCGCCAGCCGTTCGCCGTTCGAGATGATGATCGTCCCGCGCCAGCACGGGTCGGACTTCACCGTCCTCGACGACGACGCGATCACCGATGCCGCGGCCACCCTGCAGCGCACGCTCCACGCGCTCGACGCGCTGGGCGACCCACCCTATAACCTCTTCCTGCACACCGCACCCGCCGGAGAGCGGCTCGATCAGACCTTCCACTGGCACTGGGAGGTCCACCCGCGGCTGCGGGTGATCGCCGGGCTCGAGCGCGCCACCGCGCTTGCGGTCAACCCGGCGACACCCGAGTACGCTGCCGAGATTCTTCGTGAGCGGGTGCATCGGTAACAGATGCACGGTGGGCAGCGTCAGATGCCAAGTTGCGGGGGCAAGCGTGTGTGGAGGGCGTGGTGTTGTCGTTTGCCGCCCCCGACGGGCTTCCGTGGGGTGCCACCGCAGTGACCCGCCAGCCATACGACGCGCGCGAGGCCGAGTTCGCGGCCATCTTCGAGGAGTTCTCGAGCCCGATCTTCAACTACGTGCTGCGCATGGTGAACGACCACGACCGCGCCGCCGACATCACCCAGGACACCTTCATCAAGGCCTACCGCAAGCTCGACACCCTCACCGAGGCGACCTCCACGCGATCGTGGCTCTACCGCATCGCCACGAACACCGCCATCGACGACATGCGCCGCCGACGCAACGTGACCACCATGAGCGACGATTCACCGACCTTCGCGAACCGCGCCGATGCCCGCCCCGGGCCGGAGGCGCAGGTCATGGCGGGCACCCTCGACGAGCGGGTGCAGCGGGCGCTGATGGGCCTTCGCCCGAACCACCGCCAGTGCCTCCTGCTCAGCGACCTCGAGGACATGAGCGCGCAGCAGATCGGTGAGGTGATGGGCATGTCGTACGGCGCCGTGCGCACCCTCCTGTGCCGTGCTCGCGGCGAGATGCGGCGCGCGCTGGCGGCCGAGGGCTTCTCGCGATGACGATGAACCGCCACGAGCCCTTCGAGGAGCTCATCAGCGCCTCCCTGCACGGCGACCTGACCGCCGACGAGCGCCGGCGCCTCGACATCCACCTCGACGCCTGCGACCAGTGCCGCGGCACCCTCGCCGCCTTCGCCGAGGAGCGCCGCATGGTCGCCGGCCTGCGCCACGTCGCTCCGCCGCGCGACCTCGGAGCACGGGTGCGTGCCGGCATCGAGTACGCGAGCGTGCCGTGGTGGCGCAAGCCGGCCACGATCTTCACTGCCGTGGGCGGCACCCTTGCCGCGGTCACCGGCGCGCTGCTCGCGCTCGTGGTGCTCAACGGCTCGCCTTCCGACCCGGTCGGCCAGGCCTCGCCAACCCAAACCGTGGTTGCCACACCTGAAGCATCGGATTCGGATGGACCCGCCGCGACATCCACACCGGTCCCGACGCTACCCGCCCCGCCGCCACCGGGCGAGACCCCCGGCCCGCTTCCCACGCCCGATCCGAGCGCCACCCCGAACCCGATCGCCCTGTCATCGCCTGAGCCGGATCTCTATATCGCGATGACAGGCCCGGCTGACAATCAGGCGCTGACGGTCGTCGATCCGAACGACGAGGAGCCGCCGGTCGAGCCCGCAACGACGCCGCAGGGCCCACCGATCGCCGCCGAGCTGTCGCCCGATGGCGGCTGGCTGGCGATGGTCGTCGAGGTCGGCCTCAGCGGCATGAACGAGATGCGCGTCAGCCGGGTGGCCGAGGCGATCCAGTCCGCGGACCCGGGTGCCACGCCCATCCCGGAGCCGGACGTCGACATCACCGAGACGATCGTGCTCGGTGAGTCCATGGCTGGCAGCCCGTTCCTCGAGCGGCTGGCCTGGGCGCCAGATGGCTCCGCCCTGGCCTTTACGCTGGCCGATCCGGAGGGCGGTGGCACCGATGTTTGGATCTTCGACCGCATCACGAGTGAGGTCTGGCAGCTGACGGCCACCGGCGACGCCTATGCCGGCAGCTGGATCGTGCCGCCGGCGACTGGTGATGAGGCGCCCGCGCCGGAGCTGTGGGTCAGTCGCGCCGAGGGCACGGTGACGAGCTTCCTCGTGTCCCCGACAATCGGAGGCGGAGAGCACGCCGAGCGGATCGATCCGGCCGACGAGGCGATCCTGACCGCCCCAGGCGTCTTCCAGCCCATTCTCAGCCAAAATGGGGCGCTCGCCATCTACTGGAACGGCGCGATGACCCGATCCGGCAATGGCGAGTGGCTGTTCAACGCGGGTGGCGCTCCGTATCTCGCCGAGCATCGCCCGGACGATGCCGAGGAAGGTCCGTTCCTCAGCGAGCGGGCCCTCTTCTCCGATGTGACGATCGATCGGGACGCCTTCACCTCGGCTGCCATCGCATGGGGGCTGGACGGAGATTCCTATGCGGTGTGGAACGCCGTGTGGACCGGCGTGCCCCAGTCGTCAGAGGACGAGGCGCTCTACCCGGCGCCGGCACGGGTCTACTTCGGTCGGGCGAGCGATCCCCGCGGGCTGACCCGTGTCCACGCCATCGACCGAGCCGTCCTGCCTGCCGATGGCTCGGTCGTCGACGTCAAGGTCTCGCCGACCGGCCGTCACCTGGTCGTCACCGTCAGGATGCCAACGCCCGGGGACCTCGCCGCGCCGACGGCTCGGCTGCTGCTGATCACGCGGAATCCCGAAGGCGTGGCTGACGACGTCGCTGAGATCGGTGCTGACGACGGGGTCTGGTACGGGCCCGCCGTCTTTGACGCCCACGTCGAGATCCCCGACGACGGCTCGATCCAGGAGCCGGCGGCATCGCCGAGTGAGGGCGAGACGCCGTAGCGCATCGGGTATCCTTCGCTCCTGCCCTTTAACGCGGTCCGGAGAGGCCGCCAAGGAGAGACCGATGAGCGAACGGCGCGTCCTCGACGCGGACGACCTGCGCCGAGCCCTGACCCGCATCGCGCACGAGATCGTCGAGCGCAACGGTGGAACCGACGACCTCGTGCTCGTCGGCATTCGCAGCCGCGGGGTCCCGCTGGCGCACCGGCTGGCCGGGCTGATCGAGGCGCACGAGTCGGTATCGGTCCCCGTTGGCTCGCTCGACATCACGTTCTATCGCGACGACCTCACCAGGCTGGCCCACGCGCCGATCGTCAAGCGATCGGACCTGGAGGTCGATGTCGGCGGCCGCGTCGTCGTCCTCGTCGACGACGTGCTCTACACCGGGCGGACGATCAGGGCCGCGCTCGATGCGCTCACCGACCACGGGAGGCCGCTGGCCGTCCGGCTCGCCAGCCTCGTGGACCGCGGGCACCGCGAGCTGCCGATCCGCCCCGACTTCGTCGGCAAGAACCTGCCGACCAGTATCGACGAGATCGTCCACGTCCGCCTTCGCGAGACCGATGACGCCGACGAGGTCGTCATCGATCGCCCGGAGGACGCCGCATGACGGTGGCGGTGGAGGTCCGCGCCCGGTCCCCGAGGCACCTGCTCGACGTCGAGGGGCTGACGCGCGACGAGATCGAGCGGATCTGTGAGCTGGCGGTCGAGATGCGCGCGGCGAGGGAGGAGCGACGGCATCGGTCGCTGCTGGATGGCGAGGTGGTCGGGCTGGCCTTCTACGAGCCCTCGACCCGCACCCGGATCAGCTTCGAGCTGGCGGCGAAGGCGCTGGGCGCGACGACGGTGGACCTGTCGATCGCCGGCAGCAGCGTCTCCAAGGGCGAGTCGCTGGTCGACACGCTGCGAACCCTCGAACGAACCGGCGTGACGACGCTCGTCCTCCGCCATGCTTCGTCCGGGGCTGCGCACCTGGCCGCTCGCACCACCGGGCTGCGGATCGTCAACGGTGGCGACGGCACCCATGCGCATCCCACCCAGGCCCTGCTCGACGCCCTCACGCTGCGAGAGGCGCTCGGGAGCCTCGAGGGAGTCCTGCTGACGATCGTCGGCGACGTCGTCCACTCGCGCGTCGCGCGCTCGAACATCCACTGCCTGCTGACGCTGGGCGCCCGCGTGCGGGTGGCCGGCCCGCCGGCCTGGGTCGCCGGCTTCGACGCCTGGCCCGGGGTCGAGGTCGCCACGACGCTCGAGGACGGTCTGCGTGCCGCCGACGCGGTCATGGCCCTCCGTGCCCAGCTCGAGCGTGGAGCGTCACTACCGCCGGAGATCGCCGAGTGGCGCCTGGACGAGGAGCGGATGCGGCTCGCCGGGCGCGGCGCCGTCATCATGCACCCCGGTCCGACCAACGAGGGCGTCGAGCTCACCGCAGACCTCGCCACTGGCCCGCGCAGCCTCATCGGCCGGCAGGTCGAGAACGGCGTCCCGGTGCGGATGGCCGTGCTGGCTCTCGTCGCCGGAGCCGCATGAGGTTCGGGCTCCTGACCGATGCGACCGCCTCCTTCATGGTGGTCGGCGCGCGGGTCATCGACCCGTCGGACGGGACCGATGCGATCCGGGACCTGGCCGTGGTCGATGGTCGCGTCTCCGCCGAGGCGGACTCGGCCGCCGAGCGGATCGACGGCCGCGGGCTCGTGCTCGCCCCAGGGCCTGTGCGACCTCCACGCGCATCTGCGTGAGCCCGGCGGCGCGACCGCCGAGACCGCGATCAGCGGCGCGCGGGCGGCCGCGCGCGGCGGCTTCACGACCATCTGCGCGATGCCCAACACCGATCCACCGCTCGACTCGCCGGCATCCGTCGCGGGCGCAGCCGCGGAGCTCAGCTGTCGGGTCCGCGTCATCGGGGCGGCGACGCTCGGCCGAGCGGGAACGAAGCCGGCGGACCTTGCCGCCATGGCCGACGCTGGCGCCGTCGCCTTCTCGGACGACGGCGCCTCGGTCACCGACCCGGCGGTCGCGCGCGACGTCATGGCCGCGCTGGCCGAGCTCGGTCTTCCGCTCATCGAGCACGCTGAGGATCCGGACCTGGCTGGTGACGGCGTCATGCGGGCGGGGCCTGTCGCGCTTCGCCTCGGGCTGGCCGGATGGCCGCCGGAGGCCGAGGCGCGGGTCGTCGAGCGGGACATCGAGCTGGCCGAGGGGACCGGTGCCCGGCTCCATGTCACGCACCTGTCGACCGCTGCGGGACTGGCGGCCGTGCGGGCCGCAAAGGCGCGCGGCGTGGCGGTGACCTGCGACGTCACCCCGCACCACGTCGCGATGACCGACGCGTGGGTCGCCGGCGCGCGCGACTTCGCGTGGGACGAGCTGCGGGAATCGCCGGCCCTGGCGTACGACGGCTCGTGCCGGGTCAACCCACCGCTCGCGTCGCGCGAGGACGCGCTCGAGCTCCTGGCCGGCGTTGCCGACGGATCGGTCGACGCGATTGCCACCGACCACGCGCCGCATCCGGCCGAGCGCAAGCTCGTGCCGTTCGCCGACGCTGCGCCCGGCATGATCGGGCTCGAGACGGCGCTGTCCCTCGGGCTGGCCGCGGTCGCGTCCGGCCGGCTCGGTCTCGGGGCGCTCGTCGCGGCGCTGTCGACCCGACCGGCTGCGATCGTCGGCGAGACGCGGTCGCTGGCCGTCGGCGCGCCTGCCGAACTCGTGCTCTTCGATCCCGACACGTGGTGGCGCGTGGAACCGGCCGCGCTGGCGTCGAAGTCGTCGAACACGCCGCTGATCGGGATGGAGCTGCCCGGCGTCGTGCGAATGACGGTCGCCGGCGGGCGCGTGACGTATCGGTCCTGACCGAGTCGAGCCGGTCACTCAACGACCGGTCGCCGGATATGGGACGATGCGGCCCGCCACCCCCCGTGCGTACAGGCGAGGCATGGCTTGTCGATTCGCTACAACGAGGACCTGGACCCGAACGAGGGGCCCGGTTTCGGCTGCTTCGTCACCCAGGCGATCCTCTTCGCGATCATCCTGCTGCTCATCCCGGTCGGGCTCTTCACCTTCGGATGGCCGGTGTGGGCGCTCGTCGCGCTGCTCGTGGTCGCCATGGTCCTGTTGTTCTTCGTGAGCATGACGAGCGTCTTCCTGCTGCGCGTCTTCTTCGCCGATCGCCGGCGCGGCCGCGGCCGGCAGACGGGCGTGGCGAAGCCGCAGACTCGCGTCATCAGCACGAACCCACCGGAACCGACCGCCACCGACGAGGAGCCGCACGATGACCGATGAGCAACCGCGACGAGCGGCGCGAGGGCGGCATCGCGTGACCAGGAGCGCAGCTACATGCCGCTGATGGTGACGTTCTTCAACGTCCGCAAGGGCCGCGACGGCCTCTTCAAGCGCGGCATGCGCGGAGGGTTCCCGACGCGTGGCGGCTTCCCGAAGGAGATGCGACGCCTCGAGCGCGACTACGGGATCCGCTTCATCGGCTGGTTCAACGTGACCGAGGGCTCGGAGTGGGACAACGTCGTGATGCTCGACCTCCCCAACTACGCGGTCCTCGACAAGCTCTACGCCGATACCTCGACGCGCGGCCTCGGCCACTGGATCGCCGAGTCGATCTTCGACAAGAAGCACACGATGTTCCTGCGCGAGCGGATGGGCCCGGACTTCGTGTACAAGCCGTGACCGACGCCGGCTCCCCGCGCATGGTCGCGCTGCGCGAGCTGGCTGCGGACGCCGAGCTCGAGCGGGCCGACTTCCTGTACGAGGCGACCGAGCAGCTCCGCCGGTTCCTCGACGCGAACCGCGATCGGCTGCGCGAGATCGGTCCGATCAAACTCGTCGACGACGAGCAGGACTACCTGCTCTACCACCCGGTCGACGAGCTCTGGACGACGCGCCTGACCTACCAGGACCCCGCCGACAACGAGTGGTACGACCAGGAGCAGATCGTCGACTCCGTCCACGAGCTGGTCGAGCTCTACAACCCCGCGGACATCTTCGCCTGGCTCCTCGAGGCCGCCCGCGACGCGCCGGCCCACCTCGTGCCCGCCGACGAGCTGGCACGTGAGGAGGAGGTCTCCGACGAGGTCGACGACTGGCAGGCCGAGCTTCCGCCGCCACAGCAGGAGACGCTCGCCGCCCAACGCCTCTGGCAGCTGGCCGATGCATATCGCGGGCAGCTGTCATCGGCCCAGGCGCAGCACCTGCGCGAGTTCGCGAGCAACGCGGAGGAGGTCCTGCGCCGCACGGGGGACCTCACGCTGCTCGAGGAACCGGAGGACATCCTCGTCCTGCGCGCGGACGGGCGCTTCGAGACCTCGCTCGACCTCTCGGACCATCCCGAGGACGTCGTGGCCTCGGCCGAGGCGCGACGCCCCGGCTTGACCGTGACCGAGGCTCGCACCATCGCCGCCTTCTACGACCCCGCCGACGTCCTCCACTGGGTCACCGAAGCGCTCGCGGAACGCTATCCCGCGGTCGACTTCTCGGCCGTCTACGAATGACCGATGCGTCCGATGCGGATGCCTCCGTCGAGTCGCTGTTCGCCGATGCCGGCGCCCTGCTCGACGGCCACTTCCTGCTGAAGTCGGGGCGCCATGCGGGGCGCTATCTCGAGAAGTTCCTCGTTCTCCAGCACCCGCGCTTCGGCGTCGAGCTGTGCCGGCGCCTGGCCGATGCCCTTACGCCGTATGGACCGACGCTGGTGGTGGGCCCGACGACCGGTGGCGTGCTGCTCTCGTTCGAGACGGCGCGCCAGCTGGGCGGCGCCGCTCGAGCCGCGTTCGCGGAGCCGGTCGAGGGCGGGCGCGCGCTGCGCCGGGGCTGGGAGATCGCGCCGTCCGAGCGTGTCGCGATCGTCGACGACATCCTCACGACCGGAGCCTCGCTGCTCGAGACGGTCGAGGCGGTGCGCGCCGCCGGCGTCGAGCCGGTGGCGGCCGCTGTGCTTGTCGACCGCTCCACCGAGCCCGTCGAGCTCGGGTTCCCGCTCCTCGCCCTCGGCCGGATCGAGATCCCTTCATGGGAGGCGGACGCCTGCCCCCTGTGTGCAGCCGGCACGGTGCTCCGCAAGCCGGGGAGCAGCTGAGCCGCCGCGGCGAAGGCTGAATATATCACTAGCGATATATTCCTTGGCAGTCGTGGCGCTGTCTCGAGGTGTCCTCCCGAAGACCCCGAATTTCAGCCCTTTGCGCCGCCGGTGAAGCTCCAGGCGGCGAGGTGCAGCGATGGCACGACGTAGGCTCCGAGCCCGAAGATCCCGCCGCCGACGAGGGTCTCATCCGAGCCGATGCCCCGGACCGCGCCGGGCGCCAGCGCCTCGAGATAGGACTGCGTGAAGCGCATGTTCGTGACCGGCCGCACGATCCGCCCCTCCTCGACGAGCCAGACGCCGTTGCGGGTGAGCCCCGTGACGACCATCGTCCGCGGGTCGAGGATGCGCGTGTACCAGAAGTCGGTGACCAGCAGCCCGCGCTCGACCGCGCCGACGAGCTGGTCGGGTGTCGTAGAACCCGGCTCGAGGACGAGGTTGGCCGGCAGCGCGCCGAACGGACCGGCGCCGGCGATCGCGTTGCCGGTCGACTCGGCGCCGAGCGCCTTGGCCGTGCGACGGTCATTGACGAGGCCGCTGGTCACGCCGTCACGCACGAGCTCCAGGCGCCGCTTCGGCGTTCCCTCGGCGTCGAAGCCGATGCCCACCGCCTTCGGATGGGCGACGTCATCGGCGAGGTTGAGCCCCGCGTCGAACTGCGCCTCACCGATGCGGGCGAACGAGCGCCCCTCCTCGACCGCGCGGCCGTTGAAGCCGTAGATGGCCAGGAAGCCGAGGACATTGACGACGCACGAGGGCGAGAGCACGACCTCGTAGGTGCCCGGCTCGAGGTCGGAGGCATCGGCCGCGTCGCGAGCCAGGCGGGTGGCCTCACTACCGGCCGCGGAACCGTCGAGGTCGGCGAGTCGCATGGAGGCCGCTCGTGCCGATCCGTCCGAGCTGCCGGTGCGGGCGATGCCGTCGAGCTCGGCCTTCGTCGAGCGTCCTGCCGCGCGCTGGCCGGCCGAGTTCGCGAACGCGACGTCGGTGCCCTCGGTCGAGCAGAACCCCGCTGTCTCGAGGCCGTCGGCGGTGCGAACGAACGCCGCGACGCGCTCGGCGCGGGCCTCCGGGTCGGCGGAAGCGGTTGCATCGTCCCAGTGGTCGACCGACGGCACCTCGGCCGACGGCGCGACGCCCGGCCAGCCGGGATCGACCGGCTGGAGCCGCGCGGCGTCGAGCGTGGAGCGGACGAGGCGCGACAGCGCGTCGTCATCGGTCTGGTTGGCCGTTGCCTCGGCGACGCGTCCGTCGAGCGCGACGCGCAGGTGGACGAGGCGGGACGCATCGGTGACGTTCTGGTGGATGAAGCTGGTCGCGAAGCGAGTCAGCGACTCGGTGCCGGATGTGACCGTGATCTCGGCCTCGGCATCGGTCCCGACCAGGGCCAGCACGCGGTCGCAGACGTCGAGGAGCGGCTCGGCGGTCATCCGCGCACCCCCACGCGCACGCCGCGGAAGCGGCACGGGACGGCCGGATGGCCGGTGTGGCCGATCTGCCCGGGCTGGCCCTTGCCGCAGTTCGGCGTGCCCCAGAACGTCCACTCGGACTCGTTGCCGAGCATGTCGAGGCTCTGCCAGAAGCGCGGACCGATGCCGGTGTAGGTCGGATTCTTGATCATCCGACCGCGCTTGCCGCCCTTGATCTCCCAGCCGATCTCGCAGCCGAACTGGAAGTTCAGGCGCTTGTCGTCGATCGACCACGAGCGGTTCGTGTCGATGAGCAGGCCGTCGTCGGTGGCGGCGATCATCTCCTCCAGGCTGCTGGTGCCGGGGAGGAGGCCGACGTTCGTCATCCGCACCATCGGCAGGCGGTTATAGCCGTCGCCGCGCACCGCCCCGCCGGACTCCGCGAGGCCCGCGAGCGCCGCGCTATCCCGACCGGACAGGACGCCGACCCAGGTGCCGTCGCGCACGATGTCGACCGGGTGGGCCGGGGTGCCCTCGTCGTCGTAGCCGAACGAGCCGAGCGCGCCGGGGAGCGTCGCGTCGGCGGTGATGTTCATGAGGTCGCTGCCGAACCTGAGGCTGCCGAGCTGCGCAAGGTCCAGCCACGAGGTTCCGGCGAAGGCGGCCTCCCAGCCGAGGATGCGATCGAGCTCGACGGCGTGGCCGACCGACTCGTGGATCTGAAGCGCCATCTGCTCGGAGCCGATGATCAGGTCGGTGGCGTCGAGGCTCGGGCACGCCGGTGCGGTGAGGAGCTCGCGCGCCTCCTCCGCGATGCGTGGCGCGTTGGCCAGCAGGTCGAGCTCGCGCACGATCTCCCAGCCGCGCGTGCCGAACTGCCCGCGGATGCCCGGGTAGCTGCGCCGCTGCGTCTCGGCCTCGCCGTTGACGGTCGCCTCCATCGCCGCCCCGCACTCGCGAATCCGCTGGTCGATGCGATGGCCCTCCGACGAGGTGAGCCACTTCGTCGTGTCCCACACGTCGTAGCCGGCCAGCGCGACGTCGGCACCGTGCTCCTTCATCGCCTTCGTGGCGCCGACGAGCAGATCCCCCTTCTCGGAAAGGGGCACGCTCAGCGGGTCCTCGTCGACGGGGTTCTCCCAGTGATCGGTCCGCGCCTCCACCGGGGTCAGCTCGAGGTCGGCTCCGGGGACCGATGCGCTGGCGCGCGCGATCGCCGCCGCCTGCTCCCCGGCCTGTCTCGCGCTCTCGACGCTGAGGTCGGCGGTCGAGAAGAAGCCCCAGCCGGAGCCGATGAGCGCCCGGACCCCGAGCCCGACCGATCCCTCCTGGGTGAGCCCTTCGATCTCGCCGTTGCGCGCGTTCATCGATTCGTGGCGCCGGTCCATGACCCGCGCGTCGGCGTACCTGGCGCCGGCCCCCAGTGCGGCCTCGACGGCCGCATCGGCGTAGTCGAACATGGCGCGAAGGTTAGCGCCGCTAACCGAATCCGTCTCAGTCGGTGCGGCCCGGGCCGGCCGGGATGCCGCCGCCGGCCCGGTGCGCGGCCTCGGCCCGCTCGACCGGCTCCTGCCAGGACACCTCGGTGATCCGCGCCGGCGGCCACTCCCCGTCGGGAGGGACGATCCCCTCCTCGGCCTCCAGCGGGATGCCGATCGGGGCCACGAGATAGCGGCCCGCCAGCCGGCGAGCATCGCGGTCGAGCGCGAAGCCGGCCTTGGCGCGGTGGAAGGTGACGGTGACGTCGGCCTCGATGACCGGCGTCGAGCGCGAGCCACCGGTGAGGTCGATCCGCGTCGGCGCGTCCACGGCCAGCGTCGCGCATGGCCGGCCGGCGGCCCGGGCGTGGGTCCGGGTCGCGTTGACGAGGTCGACCGCCGTCGCGATCGGCTCGCGCAGTGGTCCCGACGCGCCGGAGCCGAGCAGCGCGTCGACGAGGAGGGTCGCCTCGGCGATTCGCTCACGCAGGCGGAGGAGCAGCTCGGGCGTGGGCGTCACGAACAGCTCCAGCGAACCGCCTGCGGCCATCGCCTGGAGCACGTTCCAGTTGTGCGCGGTTGCCGCGCCGGTCTGGCGCGAGGCATCGGCCACGAGCAGGGCGAGCACGCGTCGGCCGGTCGCGGCCAGCCGGCGGGCTGCCACGAAGCCGTCACCGCCGTTGTTGCCCGGCCCGCACAGCACCACGACGAGTGGTGGCCGCGCCAGCGGCCCGGCCGGTCCCGTGACGCCCTCGGCCATGCGCTGGAGCTCGGTGAGCGCCACTTCGGTCACCGCGGCGCCGGCCGACTCCATGAGGGCATCCTCGCCAAGCCCAAGCCGCTGCGCGGCCTCGTCGATGCGCGCCATCTCGTCGGCGCCGATGAGGACGGGAACGCCGCGAGCGCCGCCCGCCGCCGGATCGGTCACGAAGGGGCTACAGGCCGAGCAGGTAGGCGACGATCGAGTCGATCTCGTGCGGATCGAGCTGCTCGCCGAACGCCGGCATGCCCAGCCGATCGATGCCCTCGGTCTCCGGCGTCGTGCCGTCGATCCAGAGCGCGATCCAGTCGTCTGGATGCTCGGCCCCCAGGTCCTGGAGGTTCTCGCTCACCGGACCCTCCGCCACGTTGAGCAGGCTCGGGAAGTCGCCCGCCCCGCCGAGATCCTGGCCGTGGCACGTCGTGCAGGTCGGCGTCACCTGGCCGATGAGCGCCTCGCCGAGCGCCGGATCGGGCTCGGCGCTGCCGGTTGGAGCCAGCGGCGTCGCGCCGGGAACGGCGAACGGCGGGTTCTCTCCGGCCAGGTTCGAGGCGAGGTACACGCCGCCGACCAGGAACACGAAGACCGTGAGGCCGATCGCCCACGGCGGCAGCCCTCCGCCGCGCGACTCGATCGGGGTGTGGACGGTCATCGGTTCAGTGCCCCGTCGCCGCGGCCGTCTGGCCGGGCAGGACGTACTCGACCGGCTCAGCGGTCGTGTAGATCAGGAAGAGGTTGGTCAGCATCGCCAGGCCACCCAGCGCGACGAGGCCGAACGCGCCGAAGGCGATCGCCCGATAGACGAACAGGTCGGCGCGGATCTGGTCCGGCGGCGCCTGCGTGGCGAGCAGCGATCCCTCGGCCAGGCCACCGCCCATCAGCGCCAGCCCGGCGATCGTCGCGCCGCCGAAGGTCAGCCACAGCTGCGCGGCCGAGACCATCCCGCCGCCCCAGGCCCGCTTCAGCATGCGCGGGACGGCATGATCGGCCAGTGCGTAGGCGGCGAACGTGAACGTCCCGAACGCAGACCAGACGAAGACGCCCGATACCCAGTCGGTCGGGCCAAGGAACATGCGCACCTCGCGCAGTGATCCGATCGCCTCGAGCAGGCTCGTGCCCAGCAGGAAGACGAGCGAGATCGCGGCGAGCGCGCCGGCACCCGTCCCGAACAGCACCGTCCAGCGGCCCTGCATCGTCATCGCCAGGTTGCCGACCGCCAGGGCGGCGGGCACGAACAGCGCCATCGTGGCGACCTCGCCGAGCGTGGTGACGAAGACCGGCACGCTGACGTCGACGAGCACGCCAAGGGCCGATGCGGGCGCCAGCGCCAGCCAGGTGAGGAACGTCAGCATCGCCACGCCGCCGGAGGCGAGCGGCTGGAGGACGGCGCGAGGCACGACGTAGTGCAGCGTCGCGTAGGCCATGCCCAGCAGCCACATCGTCACGGTCGCGCGCTGCACGAAGGCCGAGGCGAGCCCTTCCAGCACGTCGTCGAGGCCGATGATCCAGTCGAGGATGCCGATGAGGGCATTCACTGACAGCAGGCCGAGCAGCCCGAGGAGCGCGACCCCCGCGAACCAGATGCTGACGTACGAGGTCCGCAGCGAGCTCAGCACGGTCACCGCCAGCGATGCGGCCACCAGGAACGCGCCGGCCGCCAGCCCGCCGTCGAAGATCCAGTTCATCGCGGTGAGCGGCGCATGCGGACCGAGGTCGAAGACGTAGAGCGAGGCGACGCCGGCCAGCAGGGCCGAGTTGTAGGCCAGCAGGCCGAGCACGACAAGCGGCTCGAACGCCAGGCGGCGGCCCGACAGGCGCGGCGCCATGAAGCAGATGGCCGCGAAGCCGGCATTCGTGAGCCAGCCGTAGACCGTGGCGTTCACGAAGGCGTAGTCGACCCGGCGCGCATCGAGCTCGAACGCGAGGTTGAAGATTCCGAGGCCGAACGAGATCTCGAACGGGACGAACAGGAGGCCGATGGCCAGCAGCCCGAGCGCACCGGCCAGCACCAGCCAGAGGGCGGCGACCACGACGAAGCCGATCGCCGCGCTGTCCGGGGCGCTCGGAATCAGCGTCCGCCGCCGCTTGGGCGGCGTGTCGTACGGGCGCAGCTTCTTGGGATTCACCCTGGGGTTCACCGTCATCGGGCGCTTCGACCCTTATCTACGGGATCGCTCGGGGGTGGAGCAGGCCGCCGCATTGTACCGAACGCTCCGGCGCCGGAACCGATCACGGAGTGCCTGTCGCCCCGCGGGAGATCGCCTGCGGGCCGATGTAGACTCCCAGCCGTGGCATCGGGCTCCGACCGACCAGCAGAAGGAGTCGGTCATCGAACGGGTGAGCGCCGGTTTCGAGAGTGAGGGCGTCGTCCTCATGACGCCGACGAAGTGAGTCAATTGCGTGGCGGGGTGCACTGGACGGCGATCCCGATCCACCCGGCCCTCCTTGCCGCCTTCGCCGTCCTCTTCCTGTTTGCCGAGAACATCGCGGATCAGCTCGTGCTCGATCCGCTGTGGATGCCGCTGGCTTTCTCCGTGATCGGAGCCATCGTCTTGCTCCTGGTCACGACGGCCGTGACCCGCGACCCGGTTCGTGGCGGCCTCCTGGCGAGCTTGCTGATCGTGCTCTTCTTCTCGTTCGGCTATGTGTGGATTCCCCTGAGCGAGCTCGTGCCGCGGTGGCTCCTCGTCGCCGCCTATGCCGTCGTGGGTTTCGCAGGAGCAGCCATGATCTGGCGCGGCGGTCGGTGGATCGTGACGCTCGGCGAGTTCGCGAACGCTGCCGCCGTCGCGCTGGTGCTCCTCAACGCGTTCCGCATCGCCAGCTTCACCGTCGGTGGCCGGGCTGCCCGCTGACGAACGGCCCTGCGGCGTCCGCGGTCGTGTCCGTCGATGGCGATCGGCATCGGCCGGACGTGTACTTCATCGTGTTCGATCGGTACGCCAACAGCGAGACGCTCGACCGGATCTACGGGTTCGACAACGGGCCGTTCCTGAGGGCGCTCGAGGAGCTCGGGTTCACCGTGGCCGAGGACAGCTGGTCGAGCTACTTCCGGACGGCGCCGTCGCTGCTCAGCACCCTGAGCATGGAGTACCTGGACGGTGAAGTCTTCAAGGAAGAGGACGCGGATCCGCCCACGATGGCACCGATTCACCGCCGCCTGCAGGCGCGCCTCCCGGTTCCGGCAACCTTCAAGGCGCTCGGCTACGAGTACATCCACATCGGTAGCTGGTGGAACCCGACGTCACGGAACGAGGATGCCGACCTGTCGATTGACCTACGAGTCTTACTCCGCGTTCGGTGCGGCGTTGGTGAACACCACGGCCCTCTCGCTTCTCGAGCCACCAGAGCAGACCGACGAGGAACCGGAGACCCTGGACCGTCCGGACCTCGTCCGCCGCCACACCCTCTTCGAGCTCGATCGCCTCGAGGAGGCCGTTCGCAGCCCGGGCCCGACGTTCGTCTTCGCGCACCTGGCACTTCCCCATCCGCCGTACGTGTTCCGCGAGGACGGCAGCATGACGACCGCCGAGGAACGACAGACGGTCCCGAGGCAGGAGCTGTACGAAGACCAGCTGCGGTGGACGAACGGGCGCATCCTCGAACTCGTCGACCGGGCGCTGGACGTTCCGGCCGGAGACGAGCCGGTGATCATCCTGCAGGCCGACGAGGGCCCGTATCCGCCGCGCTTTGGCCGCGACCCGGAGCGGTTCGACTGGCTCGATGACGCCACGCCGGAGGAGATCCTCGAGAAGCACGGGATCCTCAACGCGATGCGCCTGCCCGGAGTCGACCCCGAAGCGGCCGGCGTCCACGACCGGATCAGCCCCGTCAACACGTTCCGCATCGTCTTCAACGAGTACTTCGACGCCGATCTGCCCCTGCTCCCGGACCGCGTGTACCTCACTCCGAACTACGGCGGATGTACGACTTCACCGAGTACGAGCGTCCCTGACACGGTCCGATTCGAGCGTGCGCACAGGCAGGAGGTCAGCTGAAGCCTCTCGCCCCGGTGCTACGCTGCCGGCCATGATCGAGATGCCGGCGGATTCGGTCGGCAAGCCGTCGCGTCCCGATACGGCACGCCGGCGCGGCGCCGCGATCGTCTCCTGGCTGTGGGATCGCCGAGACCTCCTCGCCATCGCTGTCGCGGCCGCGCTGCTCGCGGCCCGCTCGGTCTACGAGCTCGGCCGATACAGCTTCTCCCAGGACGAAGTCGCCAGCGTGGTGTACTCGTCGGCGCCGCTGAACGAGCTCCTCACGATCGTGGGCCGCGACCGAGGGGTGGCCGACGTGCCGTTCATGGCGACCTACAACCTGCTGCTTCACTTCTGGCTCAGCGTCGCCGACTCCGAAGCTGAGGTTCGACTCCTGTCCGTCATCGCCGGCGTGGCGGCCACGATCCCCATCTACTTCATCGGCCGACGACTCGGCGGTCCGCTGGCTGGCGCGCTTGGAGCGCTGACGTTCGCGGCCCTGCCGTTCGTAATCCATTGGAGTCGAACCGCGCGCGCCTATTCGCTGGGAATGCTCGTGTCGGCGGCGCTCACCCTCCTGCTGCTGCGCGCCCTGGAGCGGCCGACAGTCGCCCGCTTCGCTGCGTACGGCATCACCGGCGCCCTCGGGATGTACGTCCATACGTTCGTCGCCCTGGTCATCGTCGTCCACGCTGCCTACGTGGTGCTGACTCGCTCGTGGCCGGCGCGCGGGCCGCTCCTGGCCGCAGTGGTTCCGCTCGTGCTGGCCGCCCTGCCGATCCCGTTCCTGGCCCTCGAGTACGGCTCGGGCTACGGCCACATCCCCGATCTGACCCTCGCCCACATTCGGGCCACGCTCGTCTCGATCGCCGGCGGTGTCCCGCTCCTCGTGGCCATGACCGCCTTGATCGCCGCCGCCGTGGCGCTCCGTCGGGATGACCCTCGCGTGTGGCTCGTGCTCGCCACGGCAGTCGTCCCGATCGCGCTCATCATCGCCGTGTCGACGGTCCGACCGCTGCTGCACCCGCGATACGTGATCTTCTTCCTACCGTCGGCGGTGATCCTCGTCGGCGTGGGGCTGGCGGCCCTGCGTCCCGTCCCGGCCCGGGTCGCGGCCGGCGTCGCGCTCGCGACGTTGTTCGCCGTCGCCATTCCGTCCACCTATGGGGACCGCCGGCAGCAGGATTGGCGCGGAGCCGCGGAGTGGATTGCGGCCTCCGCGCAACCTGGCGACGACGTGATCGTCTCCCACCACCGGACGCTCACGTACTACCTGGAACGCGCCAACGCCGAGACGCTGACGCTGTGGCCCCGAATCGGAGCGCTGGACGGTCGTCCGAGGACGCGCCCGGCCAGCTGTGGGTGGTGCTGACGGACCAGGCGGTTGCCGACGAGCGCCGCGCGATCCGGCGGCTCAGGGCGGCCGGCTTCGACACCATCGAGTCGCGCGACTTCGGCGTGAGGATCACCGTCGTGCGGATGACGCCGGCCGAGTAGTGCCCGAGGGTCCGTGACACAGGGCGAGCCCGGATCAACGGATCCGGGCTCGTATCAACCAAGTGCGTGGTTGCGGGGGACGGATTCGAACCGCCGACCTTCGGGTTATGAGCCCGACGAGCTACCACTGCTCCACCCCGCGGCGGCCCATGGTAGTGGCGGGTTCAGCGGCGGTCAAACTCCGCGCTCGCGCCCGTCAGATGGGCGGGGTCAGGTCGGCCGATGCGCCCCGGGCTCCATCTCGACCGTGGCGTGATGGATGCCGTGCAGGTCCATGAGAGCAAGGTACGGGTCAGGGTCGAACGCCTCGGGACCGAGCACGCCGGCGCCGGACCACGCGTTCGTCGCGAGCAGCTCCATGGCGATCGTCGGGTTGAAGCCGGTCTGCCAGCCGACGATCTGGAGGCCGGTCGTGCGCCAGATCTCCTCCGCATCGGCCATCTGGTAGGCGAAGGTCTCTCGGGGCTGCCCGTCCTTGAGACCGATCGTCCACGTGCCGACCACCGCGCGGCCGCGGAACTTGTCGCCGAGGCTGATCGGGTCGGGAGTGATCGCGGCGAGGACGTCGCGCGGTGAGACCTCGACGCCCTTGACGTTGACGCGATCGGTGCGGTCCATGCCGAGGGCGTGGATCGTCTTGAGCTTGTCGATGAAGTCGTCGCCGAGCGCGTACTTGAAGGTCGCCGTGCGCGTCTCGATCCAGCGTGGGACGAGCAGGACCTCCTCGTGCTCGACGTTCACGCACTCGACGGGACCGATGCCCTCGGGGAACGGGAAGGACTCCGGGCCGCTGAACGGCTCGGTCGTCCGCCACTCCCCGTTGTCCCAGATGACCGGCGGGTTCAGGCATTCCTCGATCGTCGTCCAGATGCTGAACACCGGGGCGAAGGCGTAGCCGGGGATCTCGAGGTCACCGCCGTCGCGTACGTGGACCTCGTGCACCTCGTCGAGATCGTGCTTGGCGGCGTGCGCGGCGAAGACATCGGTCAGGCCGGGGTCCATGCCCATGCCCACCAGCGCGAGCTTGCCGCGCAGCTTCCAGGCGTCGTCCATCGCGAACTGCTCGTCGCCCAGCTTCAAGCCCGGGACCTCGAAGGGCCGATCCGGGTGCGGCTTCGACAGGCTCATCGCCATGTCCATGTAGTGCGCATCGGCATCGAGCGCGCCGGTGAAGATCGGCATGACGAACTGCGGGTCGACCGCGTTCATGACGAGGTCCGCACGGTGGGCCTTGGCGGCCTCGGTCACGTTGGATGCCTCGCGGGCGTCGAGCCGGATGGCGGTGATCCGCTCCGGATCACCGATGGCGTCGGCCAGGCGGCGAGCCCGCGACTCGTCGTAGTCGGCGAGGACCATCGCCTCGCACCAGTCGGCCTTGGAGGAGATGCGGGCGATCGCCTCGCCCACCGTTCCGACACCGATCAGCAGGACTCGCATCGCACCACCGGATGGGGACAACCTGACCTTGAAGCCTCCCGAATCCGTGGCGTCGGGCACTCATCACTGAGGGTTCGGTGGCCCCGCGATGATAACAGGGAGCCTGAGCGGTCAGGCCGTGGACGTCGCCGGTCGACTAGGCGTCGGCGACGGGCAGCACGAGGAAGAAGCCGGCGCCGAGGTCGGTGCTCCATCGGCGCGGCTCGCGGATGACGAACTGCGTCGCGAGCTGCTCGGGCGAGAGGAGGCTGTTCGGCTCGGGCGACGGTCCCCACAGCCCGCTGCCGTGCGGGTAGAGCGGATCGAGGACGCGGATGCCGGTCACCCGGAAGTCGGCATGGACGGCCGGGTCGCCGATCGACTCGAACCCGCTCATCACCCAGGCATGACGCCCGCTCCACATCACGAGGCCGACGGGCCGCTGCGTCGCACGGATCGCGGCCGCGGCCGTGCGCAGCGCGTCGTCGTAGTCGGCGATCCCGACCAGCTCGTACGGACCGATCCCGATCTCGTTCAACGCCGTCGTCCAGCCGCTCGGGTTCGCGCCGCGGAACGAGTTCGTCGAGTGGCTGCGCGCGAGCTCCCACAGCGCCTGCTGGTCCTCGAACGAGCTCCGCGTCTCGTCGACGACCACGTTCGAGGCCATCTGGATGCTCGCTCCGACGCACCACTCGAACGTGTGCTGCGGAACGAAGTCGCCCTCGCGGTAGAGGTTCAGCGCGAAGGCCGTGGCCGGCGGCAGGGTCGGCGTCGGTGTCGGGCTTGCCGGCGGCGATGGCGTCGGACGGACCGTCGGGCTCGGCGTGGGGAGCGGGGTCGGGGTCGGGACGGCTGATCGTGTCGCGACCGAAGCGCGTTCCGGAGCGGCGGTCGGCTGGAGGGACGTGGCCTGGCAGGCGGTCAGCAGGCAGCCGAGGAGGATCAGCCGGATCGCGCGCGGGGTCATCGGAACACCATCATCGAGCCAGGACCGTCGCGAAGCAATCCGGCGGCCGTTACGGACGCTCGCCGCGCGGACGGCGCGGTATCGTGGCCGCATGGAGTCGAGCGCAGCACCGGTCCTGCGTCGCGGGACACCTGATGACATCCGTGCCTGCCACGACCTGCTGTGGACGTCGGCCACGGATCTCGGCCACCGGCACGGGACGGAGCTGGAGGGCAGCTCCGATGACTGGTGGAAGGGCATCGAGCCGGTGCATGACTTCCTCGCGGCGCATGCCGCCGAGTGGTGGGTGGCGGAAGCGCAGGATCGCGATGAGCTCATCGGCTACGCGCGGTCGATCGAGCGCGGCGGACTCTTCGAGCTGACCGAGCTGTTCGTGCGGCCCGGCCTCCAGTCGAAGGGCGTCGGGCGCCAGCTGATCGAGCATGCCTTCCCGATCGGCCGCGGTGACGTCCGCTCGATCATCGCCACCACCGACGTGCGGGCCACCGCTCGCTACTACGCCGCCGACACCGTCGCCCGCTTCCCGTATTTCACGCTCACCGGCGCGCCCCGGCGCGACGCCGACCGGGACGGGGTCACGGCCGAGGCGATCGCGACCGATGCCGGCGCGCTGGCCGCCGTCACCCGGATCGAGCGCGAGGTCCTCGACTTCCCGCGCGGGACCGATGAGCTGCGCTGGCTGGCCGAGACCCGCGCCGGCCACCTGTTCATGCGCAACGGTGAGCCGATCGGATTCGCATTCATCCAGACGTCAGGAGCCGGACCGATCGCCGCGCTCGAGCCGGCGGACCTCCCTGCCATCCTCGGCCACGTCGAGGCACTCGCCGCCGACGCGGGCACGGATCGGCTCGAGCTCGAGGTCCCCGCCGTCAACGAGGTCGCGATCCGCCACCTGCTGGGGCGCGGCTTCCACATCGATCCGTGGATCAACCTGCTGATGTCGAACCGGCCGTTCGGCCGGTTCGATCGGTACATCGGCTTCAGCCCGCCGATCTTCCTGTGACCGCGGCCGTCAGGCTCGCCTCCCCGGCCGGACTCCGCGACAGCCCGTAGAGCCGCCAGCCGACCGCGAGGTGGAAGGCGATCAGGGCGAAGAAGCCGACCGCGGCGATCGGCGACAGCGGGTCGATCAGCAGGACCACGGCCACCGCCGCGCCGACCACGCCGAGGGCAACGCTCGTCCGACCGATCGCGGTGCCGAAGC
Source organism: uncultured Chloroflexia bacterium (assembly GCA_963844415.1). Taxonomy (GTDB): domain Bacteria; phylum Chloroflexota; class Limnocylindria; order QHBO01; family QHBO01; genus JACDBZ01. Next base: position 249,692 of record CAWJOA010000007.1, on the reverse strand, counting down.
CCGGCGCGCCCAGCATCGCGATCCCGAGGCCGACGATCCCGACCGGCAGGATCACCAGGCCGGTGACGAGCAGCATGGTCATGATCGCCTGGTTCACCTGCCAGGCAGCCGCGAGCGCCGCCTGGTCCGCGCCGGGGGCGTGGTAGAGGTCGGCGATCGAGACGCTCGCGGCGTGCGGCAGCGCGCCGGCGGCCAGCACGCCGAGACCCATGACGCCGAGGACGCTTCCGTACCGGGCCGCCGCCGGACTCGCCTCGCGGAGCGCGTGACCGAGCGCCAGGAACGGCGCGACCCACAGGAGCAGGACGGCCAGGTAGAGCGCGTTCTCGACCGTTCGGCCGGCGCGGATGTCCGGGAAGGTCGCGATCGAGGTGTCCGCGCCGACGACCACCCCCACGAAGACGAACACGAAGATGAAGAGCAGTCCTCCGGCCATGCCGGCCAGGCCACTCCATCGGTACTGCGGCTGATGCATGGCTGATTTGCCTCGCTGCTGATTCTTACGCTGTAAGATTGCATCGTACGGTGTAAGATTGTCAAGCATGACTTCGACAGCCGCCCAACGAGAACCGATGAGCCGCGAGCGGGTGCTGCGCGCGGCGATCGACTTCGCCGATGCCAACGGCATCGAGTCGCTCAGCATGCGCAAGCTCGCGCGCGAGCTCGGGGTGGAGGCGATGACGCTCTACTACTACGTCGCCAGCAAGAACGACCTGCTCGAGGGGATGGCCGATGTGGTCGCGCAGGAGATCGAGCTTCCATCGGACGACGTCGACTGGCGAGAGGCGACGCGCGCGCGGGCGACATCGGCCCATGCGGCGCTCGTCCGCCATCCCTGGGCGAGCCCGGTGTGGATGCGCGTGATGATCGGTCCGGCCCGGATGCGCTACATGGACTCCGCGCTCGGTGTGTACCGGCGCGCCGGCCTCACCCCGGCGAGCACCGAGCTCGCCTTCCATGCGGTCGAGAACCACGTCGTCGGCTACGCGCTCCAGGAGGTGAGCTTTCCGCTCGAGTCCGATGACCTCGCCGAGGCCGCACGGGCCTTCATGGAGAAGCTCCCGGCCGATGAATACCCCCACCTCGTCGAGCACATCCAGCAGCACCTGACGCACGAGGAGATCGAGAGCGGCTCGTTCGAGTTCGGGCTCGAGCAGCTCCTCGACGGCATCGAGCGCCTCCGGACCCAGTGAGCACTGGTTTTCTCCGCCTCCTCGATGACGGTGGCCTCGCACTCGCTGAGCGCGCGACGCCTAGAGTTCGCGAATGAGGCTCTTCCGACGCGAGCCGGCGCCGCCCGGAGACTTCTGGACATGGTGGTCGGGGGCGCGCGATCGGCTCGCTCAGGCGATCTCGGTTGGCGGCATCGATGAGGGACTCGTCGGCGAGATCAGCCGGGCCGTTCTGACGATCCACCCCGAGATGGCATGGGAGCTTGCTCCTGGCAAGACCGCGCAGCACGCCTTCTGCATCTCTCCTGAGGGTCGCGCCGAGCTTCGCCAGATCGCCCTTCGCTGGCTGGAGACCGCCCCGCCCCCAGACGCGACGTGGGAGTACCACGCCTCCAAGCAGGCAAGCCCGCGCCCGATGCGCCTCGACATCGCCGGCGCCCAATTCGATCTCGACCAGATGCGCGCCATCGGCTCGTGGGATGCGTCGACGCGGCGCCTGCACGTCCGGCTGTGGCACCCGCAGTTTGAGCGGGTCTCACCTGAAGTGCGTCAGCAAGTCGGCTTCCTGTTCCTCGACAATCTGCTTGGCGAGGACGACGTCGAGCGCTGGATCGGGCAGATCGACATCCTCGATGCGCCGACCGGCGGGCGCACGCCCGACGAAATCCGCGCGGAGATCGAGCGTCACAAGGCCGAGCCCACAGGCGACGAGACGTGGATCCTGGGCCAGATCGACGGATCCGACGGACCAACGTTCGTCCTCGCGAACGCCGCGCTCAAGCGGATCGACCATCCCTATGCCGACCAGCACGTCAGCATCGGGGTCGTGCTCGAGGGCGAACGAGGCCTGCCCGATGATGCCGAGGCGGCGAGGCTCAACGCCGAAGAGGACGACCTCGTCGGCCGCTTCGAAGGCATCGCGGTCTACGCCGGACGGACGACGAGACCCGGAATGCGGACGATGCACTTCGTGGCGGAGGACCTCGAGCGCGTCCGGACGACCATCGACGCCTGGGCGCTGGACCTCCCGCCCCGTCGGATCAAGGTCAACTTCGCGCACGATATCGACTGGACGTTTCGCCACGAGCTCGGAGTCGGCTGAGACGGTTCCTCGTCCGCTCGCGGATACACTTCTGCACGAATCGGCGGGCCGTTAGCTCAGCGGTTAGAGCAGGGGACTTTTAATCCTCGTGTCGTGGGTTCGAATCCCACACGGCCCTCTCTGACAACACAACCCGGCGGAAGAACCGAGCCGCCGAGGGCGTCCACTCGAGGCCGGTCAGGCCAGTGTCCCGGGACGACGACCTGACACTCGGCCCTCTGCGGGCGCACGAAGTCACAGCCGCCCAGCGGGACCCGCCCGCGATGGTGCTCAGTGCCGTTGCGCTCGACGACGACGCCCGGCGACAGCCGTCATCACGACACCGGCGGCCAGCAGCGCCGCGCTGGCGGCCAGCAGCGTCAAGTCAGCGCCCGTCGTCGGTTGCCGCCGGTCGACAGCGGTGTCGGGGAGGGCCCCGGCCGCGGACGGTGCCTGGGACGCCGGGGGCGCCGGGCTCGCGCAGCCGGGCGCGATCACAATCTCCTGGGGCGAGGTGGCCGTAAGTCCGTCGGCAGTATCAACTTGCAAGGTGAAGTTGTAGGTGTCCGCGCTGTCATCAGGAGGAGTGCCGGAAATGTCGCCGCTATCCGGCGCGAGGCTGAGCTCAGGGGGCAGGTCCCCCGACACCGACCACGTGAACGGCTCTTCGCCGGTGCCGAAAACCTCCGGCGGGTTGGCCGAGTAGGCCTCGCACTCGGCGCCGTCGAGCAGCGGCGTGCACGCAATCTGGATCGCGCCGCTGATGTTCTGGTTCCAGCCGTCGAAGGTGTTGCAGATCAGGGTCGCCGAGCTGTCGGCGTCGACGCTTATCCCGATGCCGGTGGGGTCACCGTCAACATCGGGACTTTGTCGCGTGACATTGTTGAAGCTGATGGTGTTTCCCGTGCTTCCAGCACTGACGGAAATCCCGATGTCAGTGCGCTCACCAACGATCTCGTTTTCGGTCAGCGTCACGCCATCGGCGTTGAACAGAAGCACGCCTGTGCCATTCCCATTGCCGCCGGGGCCGTCGGCTTGATTTCCGCTTCCGTGGATCGTGTTGTTCGCGGCCCTGCCGCTGGTGACGTCCTGGAACGTCACTCCGTTCTGTGACATCAATCCTTCGAGCGGGTGCGGTGGCCCCGCCGTGCTCCCCGTCACCTCCATGGTCATCGACAACCCGATCCCGTGAAACGCCGTCTTCTGGTAGTCCGTGGCTACCGTGTTGGTGATCGTGACCGTACGGGCTGGCCCTGTCGCCGTACCCTCGGCGCGGATAGCACGTCCGGTCTGGCAGGAACCGAACGCGCCGTTCTGGAACTGGAAGATGTGGTCAACCGTGACGTCGTCGACGGTGCCGCTGGCATCGTTGAACCAGATGCCGTACAGGAGGTTGGCGCTGAGGATGCAAAGCTGGAAGCCATCATCCGGGCCGGTCACGGTGAGGTTCCGGATGTTCATCGACGTGGCACCAGCCGCGTTGGTCACAATGCCGCCGTGCCACTGAGCCCCACCCGCGTCCGTCGCACTGATGGTGAAGCCACCGCCGTCAAGGGTGAACCCGTCCGGCACCGTCAGCGGTTCGGTGACGGCGCAGTCATCGGTCAGCGTGTAGGTCGTGCCGGAGAGGGTTCCGGCCGGGCAGGCAGTTTGCAGCGGCGCGGCCGACGCGGGCGGCGCGGCGACCAGCAGGCTGATGGCGGCCAGCATTGCGGCCGCGTAGATGTGTCGCACTCGCACAGTCTGCGAATGCCGGCGCTGCTCGGTCATGCCCATCCTCCTTGGCACTACGCAACCTCAGCGTAGGGGCCCGGACGGTCCCAAACGCAACCCGGACCTTCGGTCGGCGCCGAGCGAGGCTTGCTTGGTGCCGAGACGCCTGACTAGGACCATCGACACGAACGAACCAGCGTGATGAACGGCCCTCACTGGCGCAGCGCGAGGTCCGTGGCGGCGGCCCACTCGTCCACGGCCGTGCGTAGCCCTACGGCTCAGTCCTCCTCGCCGTTCTCAAAATCTGGCCAAGCCGCGATGTCGACGCCGTGGTTCTCGGGCGACGCGAGGGTCCACCAGTGAGGCACATGCGTATCGTCGGCGAGCCGTCCGCCCGCTTCCAGCGCCGCCGCGACCCTCGCTTCCGCCTGATCCGCCGGCACGCTGACGTCGATGTGCGTCCGGCCACGCCCCGGTTTGGGTGGGTGGAGGCGTTGGAACGACACGTGCGGATTGCGGCGGTGCCGATCGACGACGTCCTCATTCGCTCCGAGGCTCTCATACCCGAGGACGGCCGCCCAGAACGGACCTACGTCGCTGCCGGCATCCTGTGCCACGGCGATGCCAACGACCTGAACCTGGGAGGGGTCTGGCTCGGTGTGTAGCGTCCGAGCCTCGACCGAGATCCGGCGGGCCAGCTCAACATCACGCTCGCTCAGAGCGCCGTACGCTCCGGAAGCGGTCCGGACTGTCACTCCCTCCGGCCGCAGGTCCACGTCGGGGAAGTGGCCCACGACCTCGGCCACCTCTGCGATCGCGGCAACAAATCTGGCTCCTTCCGCGAACGACCGGACGCCGAAATAGGCATGCGCGCCCGAAAACAGCACCCGCCAGTCCTCCACTCCGACGGCGTCGTGGAAGGCCCGGGCAGTTGTTCGCTTCTCGCTCATGGGGCCAATGCTAGGCGAGGTGGCCGGACCGATGACCCTGCGTTCGGCCGATGGTCTACCCATCACCGAACCCGATGCGAAGGACCGATGACCATGAAGCTGACCGCAACGATGATGCTGTCCGTGGACGGCGTGTACCAGGGCCCGGGAGGCCCCGACGAGGACCGGCGCGGCGAGTTCGAGCGCGGCGGATGGACGGCGGCGCACGCCGACCCGGAGATGTGGCCGTTTCTGACCTCGATGTTCGAGCGCGCGGATGCGCTGCTCCTCGGACGCAAGACCTGGGAGATCTGGGAGCCGTACTGGCCGCATCACGACAGCGGCGATCCGGTCTCCCACGGCATCAATGTCCTGCCGAAGTACGTGCCCTCGACCACGCTCACCGATCCGACGTGGCAGAACACCCACGTGATCGACGGCGACGTCGAGGCGGCGGTGCGCGAGCTCAAGGCGACGTCCGGGCGCGAGCTCCAGGTCCACGGCAGCGGCGTCCTGCTCCGCTGGCTCCTCGAGCGCGACCTCGTCGACGAGCTCAACCTGCGGATCTACCCGGTCATCGTTGGCGACGGGCTACGGCTGTTCCCGGAGCACGGCCAGACGCACAACCTCACGCTGGTCGAGTCGCGCTCGACATCGACGGGTGTGATGATCCAGACCTATCGACCGGCCGGCCGCGCGACCTTCGGCATCGCCGGCTGAGAAAGGGAGCGGCCGGTTACGGCGCTCCCGCAGCGGTCTCCGTGTCGGCGGCGAGGTGGGCCTCGAGGCGGGCGGTGTCCTCATCGGTCCAGTCTTCGGGTGGCGCGACCCGTGCGAAGGCATCGACGTAGTCGACCCGGTAGTCGTGGCCGAATCCTGACGGCAGGCCTGCCGAGAACGACAGGTCCGCGGCGGCCTGAATGGCCGAGACGATCGGGAACCAGCCGGTGCCGGGCGGGACTCCGTCACCGCGAGGCTCGTCCATCCATTCGAGGGGCGACCACAGGGAATCGAGCGAGAGATAGGCGACCGGGTCGGAGGGATGCTGCAGGTACAGCACCCGCGACGGACCCCACACCGTGTCGAGGTCGGGCCCGCCGTCGCCGGTCAGGAAGCGGACGGTCTCGCCACCCGAGTAGATCGGCTGCCAGTGCGGGGTACCGGGGTCGCGCGCCTCGATCAGCTGGCGGAGGATCGGATTCCAGCCCAGGCTCCCGACGATGAGGGCTCCATCGGCGCGGCTCGCGAAGTTCGCGACCGATGCGGCAGCATTCGGACCGACGAAGGGGCTCTCGGCTCCGCCGGCCCCGAGACTGGCGCCGAAGACGATGAGCCGCGGCCGCTCCTGCTCGGGCAGCGCGGACCACCGCTCCTGAACCGCGTCGAAGAGGCGGCGCTCCGGCTTCGATGGCCTGGCGGCTGTCGATGACCAGGCTGAAGAAGCTCGGAAGGTACGAGTACTGGGTGGCGACGATCGCCGTGTCGCCGGCGTGGAGCAGCTCGAGGGCCCGAGCCGCGTCCGGGTCCATCCAGCCCGAACCCGCGGGCACCCAGACGGCGATGACGCTTCGTTCGAACCCACCCGCGCGCTCCAGCTCGCGCACGGCGACGGCCACTCGCTCCTCGATCGTCTCGGCCGTGCGCATGCCGACGAAGACGCGGATCGGATCGCGGACCTCGGCCTGGTGGTACGCGAGGAGCCGATCGCGGCTCGTGACGCCCGCGGCGAAGTCGCGACCCCAGCGCCCCATCGTCTCCCACGCGACGAGCGATGACGGGCTTCCCGACACGGTCGCGACGGTCGGCTGATCGATGCCGGGATTGGTCCCTCGGTCCAGTACCTCGTAGATGACGTTCGCGCCGGCGGCGAACCCGCGCAGCACCACCTGGCCGCCGAAGAGGCCGATGAACGCGACGGCCAGCAGCAGCGCGACCGGCAACGCCAGCCACGCGGGCCGGCGCGCCCGGATGCCGGCGGCTGCGACACGGAGCCAGGCTCCGACCATCGAGCCGATCCGGACGAGGGCGGTGCCCACGACGGCCGACAGGAGGACCATCGGCAGGCCTTCCCACCAGGCCAGGTGCGACGCGCCGACGAGGTCGCGCGCCTCGTCCTGCCAGGTCGCCCACGCGACGGCACCGGCGACACCGACCAGGAGGGCCCCTGCGACGGACACGACCGGCCGGGGGCGCCACGGCTGCGACCCGCGGCTGCGCCCGATGACGGCTCGCTCGACCCCGGCGCCGATGGCGTAGCCGATCGCCAGGCAGATGCCGCTCGTCACGCCCTGGACGATCCAGCCGCGGGGAACGAGCGTCGGCGTCAGCGACGCGAACCAGAAGACGAGGCCGACGCCGAGGCCGATCGCGCTCGCGGAGCGAGCAATCGATGCCACGCTCATTCGGCAATCCCTTCCATCGCGCCGCAGCGTACCGCGTGGGACGCGGATTTGGCGGCCCGGGCAGCGTCGTCGCTTCCGGCTAGCATCGGTCGCATGGACGACGCTCCACCGATCCGGTTCGAGCTGCGGCGCGGGGCGGTCACCGCGGTTCCGCTGGCGATCGCGGTCGCGCTGTTCGGCGTCTCGTTCGGCGTCCTCTCGGCGACCTCCGGCGGCATGGGAGCCCTCCCGGCCGTGGTGATGAGCGCGACGACCTTCGCCGGCTCCGCGCAGTTCGCCGCGGCCTCCGTGATCTCGGCCGGTGGAGGGCCGGTGACGGCGATCGCAGCGGCGCTGCTGCTGAACGCGCGCTACCTGCCGATCGGCGTGAGCGTCGCCCGCTTTCTCCCCGGCGGGCCGCTGCGGAGATTCGGTGCCGCGCAGCTGGTCGTCGACGAGTCGTGGGCGATCGCGGCGGAGGGCGGCGGCCAGTTCGACGCGCATCGGCTGATCGGCGCGGGGGTGACGCTCTGGTTCGCCTGGGTGGCGGGGACGATCGTCGGCGTCGTGGGCGGCGAGGCGCTGGGCGACCCGGCCGCGCTCGGGCTGGATGCGGCCTTCCCGGCGCTGTTCCTGGCCCTCCTCGTCCCGCAGCTCGACGGACGGCGCGCGGTCGCGGCGGCGTTGCTGGGCGGCGCGATCGCCCTCGCGCTCATCCCGTTCGCGCCGCCCGGCGTGCCGATCATCGCGGCCGGCGCGGCCGCCCTCATCGGCCTGGTGCGGCGATGAGCGAGGCGTGGGTCATCGTCCTCGCCGTCGGGCTCGGCACGATGGCGATCAAGGCGGCGGGCCCGGTGCTGCTCGGTGGTCGCCCGCTGCCGGCCAGGGTCCAGCAGGTCGTCGCGTTGCTGGCGCCGGCGCTCCTCGCCGCACTGGTCGCGACCACGGCATTCGGGTCGCCCGATGGCCTCGTCCTCGATGCTCGCGCCGTCGGCCTGGCGGTCGGCGCCGTCGCGATCGCCCTGCGCGCGCCGGTGCTGGCCGTCGTCATCGCCGCGGCCCTGGCGGCGGCGCTCGTGCGCCTGCTCTAGCCGGCCGGCTGTCTCCCGTTCCCGGCTGAGACCGGCGCCGCCGCGGTGTCCTGTCGCGGAACGAGGAACGCGGCAGCCAGTGCGGCGAGGATCGATCCGCCGATCCCGAGGACGATGATCGCCAGCTCGATCGAGGACTCCGCCAGCAGCCCGCCGAGGGCGGCGCCGAACGGCACGCCGAGGTAGTTGAAGGCCATCGACACGGCGAACGCCCGGCCCATCCAGGCCGGATCGGTCCGTCGCTGGCGGACCGTGAACAGCGCGATGTCCATCGGCCCGATGAGCACGCCGACGAGGAGCATCTCGACGAGGACCAGCGCCAGCCCGACCCAGACCGATGCCTGCCCGATGGCGACGAGCAGGATCGCGACCGTCGGGACCAACGCGACCATCGGCCACACGAGCAGCGCCCATTCGCGACCCCGCGTGTCCATCCGCCCGAAGGCGAAGGAGCTGATCACGCCGCTGATGCCCGACACCGCGAAGACGAGGCCGACCACCACCGGCTCGAGCTCGAAGCGCTGGAGGATGATCAGCGGCAGGACGATCGCGATCATCCCGTGGCAGAGATTGGCGAACGTGATCGAGAACCCGAGCCCGCGCAGCGTCCGGTTGTTCCACGTGTATTTCACGCCGGCCCAGGCGTCGGCGAGGACGCGCCCGGTCGTCTCGATCGTGCCGGCCGGGTCGGGGACGCCGACGAGCGCGACGGCGGCGATGCCGAACGCGACGCCGATGGCGAGGAGCGCGACGGGTCCACCGAAGATGCCCACCAGCGCGGCGGCGATCGGCGGGCCGACGATGCTGGCGATGACGTAGCCGTTCGAGTCGACCGCGTTGACCCGCTCCCAGAGCGGCTCGGGGACCATCACCGGGAACAGCGAGCGCAGCCCGACGTGGCCGAGGATCGAGGTGAAGCGACGAAACGATCGCGATGAGCACGAGCAGCGGCCCGGGCAGGACGTCGATGACCGCCAGGAAGGCGATCAGGGCCATCGCCGCCATCGCCACGACGTAGTCGAGGAGCACGAGCCGCAGGCGCCCGTGCCGGTCGAGGAGCGCGCCGGCGATCGGCGCGATCAGCAGCCCGGGAAAGACGCTGGCGAACGTCACCAGGCCGGCGAACGGCGCCGATCCGTATCGGTCCAGCGTGAAGAGGACGAGCGCGACGCCGACCATCGACTGCGCGATCCGCGCGATCTGCATCGAGAGCAGCACGCGGCCGAGGTTCGGGACGCGCAGCAGCTCGCGGTAGGAGCGGTCGACCTCGGGCTCGGGCGGGGCCCCAGCGGCCGCGTTCAGCAGCAGCCCCCGGATCCGCACCCGCAGCCCGCGCTCGCCATCGGCAGCTCGACATGATCGAGGGCTGGAGCGGGCGTGTCGGCCGGCTTCACGGCGCGGGCGATGACGCTGTGCATGCCGTCGGTCACCTGGTGCGTCGGCGTGAGCGAGACATCGGTCAGGCCGGCGGTCTCGAGCCCGGAGCGGAACTCGGCGAAGGACAGCGCTCCGGCGATGCAGCCGACATACGACCCGCGCTCGGCACGCTCGTCGGCCGTGAGGACGTCATCGGCGACGATATCGGTGATGCCGATCCGTCCGCCGGGTCGCAGCACGCGCGCGATCTCGCGGAAGACGGCCGGCTTGTCGGCAGCCAGGTTGACGACGCAGTTGCTGATCACGACGTCGATCGAGTCGCCCGGGAGGGGGATGGCCTCGATGTAGCCCTTCAGGAACTCGACGTTCGTCGCGCCTGCCTCGGCCGCGTTCCGGCGGGCCAGCGCGAGCATCTCGTCGGTCATGTCGAGGCCGAACGCGCGACCGGTCGGACCGACTCGGGCCGCCGAGAGCAGGACATCGATGCCACCGCCCGATCCGAGGTCGAGGACGCGCTCGCCCTCGTGGAGCTCGGCGACGGCCGTCGGATTGCCGCAGCCCAGCGAGGCGAGCACCGCCGCGTCGGGGAGCTCCGCCTGCTCGAGCGCGCTGTACAGGCCTGCTCCGATGCCGTCCTCGGGGCCGCAGCACGCGCCGCTGCCCGATGCCGCATGCCTCGCTGCCTCGGCATACCTCTCACGGACCATCTCGTGCGTGTCGGTCATGTGCGGCTCCTCAGTTCGGGGCGATGCTCAGGTCACCGGAACCAGTCCGGAGAGGGTCGAGCCCAAGGCGGACCAGCGCTGCGCGAAGTCGGGTGCCAGCGAGTAGACGACGTTCGTGCCGCGTCGCTCGCTGGTGACGACGCCCGCGTCCCGCAGGACCTTGAGGTGGTGGCTGATCGTCGGCTGGCTGACATCGCAGCACTCGCTGAAGTCACAGGCGCAGACGCAATCCGTCTCGGCCAGCTGGCGCACGAACGACAGCCGCACCGGATCGGCCAGGGCGGCGAGGAGGCGGACGTCGGGATTGATCGGCTTCACCGTGCCGCGATTATATTGACCACCATCCATATTGACAATCATCAATATTATGGCGGTGAAAGGAGGTGAGGCCGATGTGCTGCGATCCCGGATGCTGCGACGGACCCTGCTGCTGACCTGACCTGACCGATGCGGGCCGGCCCATTGGCCGACCCGCATCCCGCGCTCAAGCCCCGATGCACAACAGGCGCTACCCTGCAACACGCGCCGATGACGGAGGACGTGCCACCGGCCGAGCGCTGCACACGGGGGTTCCCGATCCAGCTCATGCGCCTGCCCTTCATTCCACGTGAGGAGGCGTTCTTCGACCTGTTCGTGGACGACGCCCAGAACGTCCTCACCGCCGCGCGGATGCTCGTGGAGTTCTTCGGGTCATATGACCAGCGCGAGCGGATCGCGAGCCAGCTGATCGACCTCGAGCACAAGGGCGACGCGATCAGCCACGACATCGGGACCAGGCTCGAGAAGACCTTCGTCACGCCCTTCGATCGCGAGGACATCCACCAGCTGATCACACGCCTCGACGACGTCCTCGACTACATCGAGGAGGTCGCCGACACCTGCGTCCTCTACAAGATCGAGCAGCCGACGCCAACCGCCGAGTCGCAGGCGGCGATCATCGTCCAGCAGTGCGAGGAGCTCGTTCGCGCGCTCGAGAAGCTCAAGGGCTTCAAGGGCGTAGCCCCGCACTGGATCGAGGTCCACCGGCTCGAGAATGAGGGGGACCGCATCGTGCGCCGCGCGATCGCCGACCTGTTCACCGACGGCCACGATCCAGTCCACATCATCAGGTGGAAGGACGTCTACTCCACCCTCGAGGACACCATCGACGCCTGCGAGGACGTCGCCAACGTGATCGAGCGGATCGTCGTCAAGCATGCCTGACGGCGTCACGCCGATCCTCCTGGCGGTCATCGTCCTCGCGATCGCGTTCGATTACATCAACGGCTTCCACGACACTGCCAACGCGATCGCGACCTCGGTCAGTACGCGAGCCCTGCGGCCGGTCTGGGCCATCGCGATGAGCGCGACGGCGAACTTCGGCGGTGCCCTCGTCGGAACCGCGGTCGCACAGACCATCAGCGGCGGCATCATCGACCCGAACGTGGAGTCGCAGACGGTCATCGCGGCCGCCCTCGTCGGCGCGATCGCCTGGAATCTCCTCACGTGGCGACTCGGTATCCCATCCTCGTCGAGCCACGCCCTGATCGGTGGTCTGCTCGGCGCTTCGCTCGTCGCGTCTGGCATCGACTCATGGCAGATCGACGGGATCATCACGAAGGTGCTGATCCCGCTCTTCGCCTCACCGCTGATCGGCTTCATCGTCGGGCTGCTGCTCATGGCGCTGCTGTTCAACGTGTTCAGGAAGGCGCATCCGGTGCGCCTCAACGCGTCCTTCCGCCGCCTCCAGGTGGGATCCGCCGCATACATGGCGTTCAGTCACGGCAGCAACGACGCCCAGAAGACGATGGGCATCATGACGCTCGCGCTCGTCACGGCCGGGATCCAGACCAGCCTCGAACCACCGCTGTGGGTGATCCTCACGGCTGCCACCGCGATCAGCCTCGGGACCGCGGCGGGGGGCTGGCGCATCATCAAGACGATGGGCACGAAGGTCGTGAAGCTTGACCCGGTGCACGGCTTCGCGGCCGAGACGACGGCAGCAACCGTGATCACCGGGGCGTCCATCATCGGCGTGCCGGTCAGCACGACTCACGTCATCAGCTCGGCAATCATTGGCGTCGGCTCGTCCGACCGGCTGAAGACCGTCCGGTGGTCGGTCGCGCGCTCGATCGTGACGGCCTGGTTCCTGACGCTCCCCGCGTCCGGTACCGCTGCGGGCATCGCCTACCTGGTCCTCAACCCACTGCTCGGATAGCCCCGGCCTTCACCAGGCCCGAACCCACGCTTGACGGAGGGTTGACCTGCTTCGCGCAGGATCGGCTCCATGGGGTTGCCGGGCGCTCATCGCGTTCAGGTCGCGGTCGACTGCGAGTGCGGCACGACTGTTGAAGCCTGCGACGACGACGAGCTCCTCGACGAGCTGCTCGAGCACATCGCCGCCGCCCACGAGACCGGCATGGCGCGCGAGCCGGCGGCCCTCCTGACCGATTCGTACGAGGCCTGAGCCGCTAGCCTTCGCCCGCATGAGTGAGCGCGGGCGCCTGCGGGAGCTGACCGTCCTCTTCGGCACGCTCGGGATCATCGGCTTCGGCGGACCGGCCGCGCACGTCGCGCTCATGCGCCGCGAGGTCGTCGAGCGCCGCGGCTGGCTGACCGATGCCGAGATGGTCGACCTCGTCGGCGTGACGAGCCTCATCCCCGGCCCGAACTCGACCGAGCTGGCGATGCTCGTCGGCATGCGGCGTGCCGGCCGGACCGGGCTCCTCGTGGCCGGGCTCGCGTTCATCCTGCCGGCCGCGGCCATCGTCCTGGCGCTTGCCTGGGCCTACGTCGCCTACGGGGCGACGCCGACCGGCGAGGCCATCCTGTACGGGGTTTCGCCGGTGGTTGTGGCGATCGTCGTCGCAGCCGTGATCGGGTTCGCGCGGACCACGCTGCGCAGCCCGCTGACGATCGCGCTGGGCGTCGCGGTGGCGCTCCTCTGGCTGGCCGGCGTGAGCGAGATCGTCCTGCTGGCGGGCGCGGCGGCAGTCGTGGCGATCGCTCGGCTCGGCACGCGGACGCCGATGATCGCGCTCCTCGGGCCGCTGACGGCAGGCGGCGCCGTGGCCGTCGACCTCGTCACCCTCGGCGGCGTCTTCCTCAAGGCCGGCGCGCTGCTGTACGGCTCGGGCTACGTGCTTGTCGCCTTCCTGCACGGCGACCTCGTCGAGCGCCTGGGCTGGCTGACCGATGCGCAGCTCATCGACGCGGTCGCCATCGGCCAGGTCACGCCCGGGCCGCTGTTCACGACCGCGACCTTCGTCGGCTACGTGCTCGCCGGCGTGCCCGGCGCCATCGTCGCCACGGTGGCGATCTTCCTGCCGGCGTTCGTGATCGTCGCGCTCGTCGGGCCGTGGATCGGCAGGATCCGCGATCGGCCGATCACTGCCGCGCTGCTCGACGGCGTCAACGCGGCCGCGATCGGCCTGATGGCAGCCGTGTCGGTCCAGCTCGGCCTGACCGCCATCCGCGATCCACTGACGGCGGCGATCGGCCTCGTTGCCGGAATCGTGCTGGTCGTCGGTCGCGTTCCATCGGTCCTGCTCGTGCTCGCGGGCGCGACGGCGGGGATCGCCGCGGCTGCGGCCGGCATCGGTCCTTAACACAGGCTTGACGGTGGGCTAAGGGTTCGTTAAACGGCGTGCCCCATCCTCGCGGTGTGCAACGAGTGTGCGGCCGCCCACGTGTGCCCGCCGCTCTCATGTCCCCCACACCGGAGGATGGATTGAACGTGAACCGCAAGTGGTGGCGATCGCTGCTCGTCGTCAGCGTCGTATCGATGCTCGTGCTCGCGGCGTGCGGCGGCGACGGCGAGAGCCCAAGCGAGACCGACGGAGGCGACGGTGATGGTGGTGGGGCCGTCGAGGGCGAGATCGTCGCCATCGGCTCGTCCACCGTCGAGCCGATCATGTCCATCGCGCTCGAGGACTTCGCCGCGGCCAACGGGGATGGCGTCGCCTTCGAGGTCGACGGTCCCGGCACCGGTGACGGCTTCGCGATCTTCTGCGAGGACGGCAGCGACATCGCGAACGCCTCGCGTCCCATCGACGAGGAGGAGGTAGCGCTCTGCGAGGAGGCCGGCATCGAGTACGTCGAGCTGAAGATCGGCATCGATGGCCTGTCAGTCATCACCTCGCCAGACAACGCCGACGTGACCTGCCTCTCGTTCGGTGACCTGTACGCGCTCCTGGGTCCGGAGTCACAGGGCTTCGCGAACTGGAGCGACGCCGACGACCTCGCGGCCGAGGTGGGCGCCGACTTCGGCGAGATCCACGCCCCATACCCCGACGCCAGCCTCGATATCACGGCCCCGGGCGAGGAGTCGGGCACCTACGGCTCGTTCATCGAGATCGCGCTCGGCGGTGTCGCCGAAGCTCGGCTCGAGGCGGGGGCCATCACCGAGGACCAGGTAGAGACGCTGCAGCCGGACTACCAGGCGTCAGCCGACGACAACGTGATCATCGAGAACATCGGTGGCTCACCGAGCTCGCTTGGCTTCGTCGGGTTCGCGTTCGCGGACCAGAACGCCGACTCGGTGAAGACCCTCGAGGTCGACGGGGGTGATGGCTGCGTCGCGCCAACGCCCGAGACGATCGCCAGCAACGAGTACCCGATTGCGCGGGACCTCTTCATCTACGTGAACACGGCGCGCGCGGACGCGAATCCCGCGGTGGTCGCGTTCGTCGACTGGCTCCTCACCGACGGCATCGGTTCGGTCGAAGAGGCCGATTACGTGCCGCTCGACGAGACGGCCCTCGGAGAGACCCAGGAGGCCTGGGACGGTCGCTGATCCGGTCCACCCTCGTTCTACCTATCCTGTGATTCCAGCACCCGAGCCGTGGTGACATGAGCGCCCCATCCGCTGCCGACAGCCTCGCACCTCGCGACCTGCGCATTGCGCCCGGTCGACGGCGCCGTGAGGCCCTGATCCGCGTCGCGTTCCTGGGCGCGGCGGTCCTCTCGATCGTTATCAGCGCCGCGATCGTGCTCTCACTGATCGGCAATGCGGCGACCTTCTTCCTGAACGTCGACAAGGGCCTGCTCTTCACCGACGGGTGGTTCCCGCGGCGCGGCATGTTCGACCTCGCGACGATCGTGGTCGGGACGCTCATCATCGCGGTCGTCGCGATGCTCGTGGCCACGCCGCTGGGGCTTGGCGCGGGGATCTACCTCAGCGAGTACGCCTCACCGCGTGCCCGTAAGACCATCAAGCCGATCATCGAGGTCCTCGCCTCCATCCCGAGCGTGGTGCTCGGGTTCTGGGCCCTCACCTGGCTCAGTCCGACGATCGTTCAGCCGCTGACGGGCGCGCCGCTTTCGAACATGTTCGTGGCCGGCCTCGCTGTCGGCGTGCTCATCACGCCGCTGGTGGCGACCGTCTCCGAGGACGCGCTGCACGCCGTGCCCGCGTACCTGCGCGAGGCGTCGTACGGCCTCGGCGCACGGAAGCGCACGACAAGCCTGAACGTCGTCTTCCCGGCCGCGGTCTCCGGCATCGTTGCGGCACTGCTGCTCGCGTTCTCCCGGGCGATCGGTGAGACGATGATCGTGGCGCTCGTGGCCGGCGGTACCGGCGGCTCGCTCTTCCAGCTCAATCCGTTCGAGCAGGGGCAGACGATGACGGCGGCGATGACGGCGCTGGCCATCGGCTCCGACCAGGTGCGAGGCGCCGAGCTGACCTTCGAGAGCCTCTTCTTCGTAGGCTTCCTGCTGTTCGTCATCACCCTCGTCCTCAACCTTTCATCCGAGGCGTTCGTGCGCCGGGTCCGGAGACAGTACTGATGGCCATCACGAGCGACGCGATCACCGCCCGCCGGGCGGTCGAGGAGCGCCTGCGCGGCGGCCAGGCGGATGTCGCCGGAATCGCGCTCAAGGTCTTCCTCCTGCTTTCGCTGGTGATCAGCCTCGGCGTGCTCGTCATCCTGCTCACGGACATCCTCATCAAGGCCATCCCTGCCTTCACCGAGCGAGGAGCGGATCTCGTCACGGCGCCGCTCTCGGCACGGCCGGCGCGCGCGGGCATGAGCCAGGGGATCATCGGGTCGCTGGTCCTCACGGGATTCGTGATCCTCATCTCGCTGCCGTTCGGAGTCGGCGCGGCGGTCTATCTCGAGGAATACGCACGCGACACCCCGCTGACCCGGTTCTTCCGCACGAACATCCGCAACCTCGCGGGCGTTCCGGCGATCGTTTACGGCCTGCTGGGGCTCGCCGTGTTCGTCACGCTGCTGGGACTCGGGCAGAGCGCCGTCGCAGGCGGGTTGACGCTCGGCATCTTGGTGCTGCCGATCATCGTGATCACGACGTCCGAGGCCCTCCGCGCGGTACCCAACTCGATCCGCGAGGCCGCCTTGGGGGTGGGCGCGACGCGATGGGAGATGATCCGCTCACACGTCCTGCCGTACGCCGCTCCGGGCATCCTCACCGGGACGATCCTGGCGCTCGCGCGCGCCTTCGGCGAGACGGCGCCGCTCATCATGGTCGGGGCCGTGGTCGGCGTCTTCAACAGCACCGACCCGATCGGCATGCTGAGCGGGTCCTACACCGCGCTCCCGACGATCATCTTCAACTGGGCCGGCCAGCCGCAGGAGGAGTTCCGGGCGCTGACGGCGGCCGCCATCGTCGTCCTCCTCGTCGTGATCCTGCTCGTCAACGCGACAGCGATCCTTCTCCGCAACCGATACGACCGCAGATGGTGAACGAACGCATGACATCCCCACCGCAGACGAAGCAGACGATCACCGCCGACGCTCCGACCATCGAGACGGCCCCCGAATCTGCGACCATCCGCATCGGCCTCAACCGGCGGAACGTGGAGGAGGAAGCGGCGAGGATGGCGGAGGCACAGGCCGAGGAGTCGGTGGCACTGCAATTCGACGCGGACCAGGTCGTGTTCGAGCTCGACGCGCTGTCGTGCTTCTACGGCTCGTTCCGCGCGGTGCGCGAGATCAGCCTTCAGGTGCCGAAGAACCAGATCACGGCGTTGATCGGTCCCTCAGGCTGCGGGAAGAGCACGCTCCTGCGCTCGTTCAATCGGATGAACGACCTGATCGACGGCGCCCACATCGACGGCTCCATCCGCTACCACGGCGTCGATCTCTACGACGCCCGGGTGGATCCGGTCGAGGTCCGGCGGCGCATCGGCATGGTGTTCCAGAAGCCGAACCCGTTCCCGAAGAGCATCTACGACAACGTGGCGTTTGGCCCGAAGGTTGCGGGGTATCGCGGCCGCATGGACGAGCTCGTCGAGCGATCGCTCAAGCGTGCCGCGATCTGGGACGAGGTGAAGGACAAGCTCAAGCAGCCCGGCACGGCCCTGTCGGGGGGGCAGCAGCAGCGGCTCTGCATCGCTCGCGCCATCGCGGTCGAACCGGACGTGATCCTCATGGACGAGCCCTGCTCGGCGCTCGACCCGATCGCGACGCTGAAGATCGAGGAGCTCATGCTCGAGCTCAAGGAGAACTACACGATCGTCATCGTCACCCACAATATGCAACAGGCGGCGCGCGCGAGCGACTACACCGCCTTCCTGACGATGGACGACGACCGGGCCGGCTACCTGGTGGAGATGGCGCCCACGCAGCAGCTCTTCACCAGCCCGGTGAATCGCCTCACCGAGGACTACATCACCGGCCGATTCGGGTAAGGGGGAAGGAGACCAGTCATGGAGCGCGCGATCAACACGGAGGGCGATCTCGAGTCGGGTGGGTCAGGTGTCGACGAGGCTGTGCCCGACCAGGAGCGGGCCCGGCCGCGGGCGACATTCGAACGCCAGCTCGACCAGGTCAAGGACGATGTCCTGCGCCTCGGCGCACGCGTGGAGCAGGCCCTCGAGGGGGCCGGGCGCGCGCTCGCCGAGCGCGACACGGAGCTGGCCGACAAGGTGCGCTGGGAGGACGCCGAGGTCAACGAGCTCCAGCGCCAGATCAACGCCTCGATCGCGTCGGTGATCGCCACGCAGGCACCGGTGGCACGCGACATCCGCGAGCTGCTTGCCCTCTATCACGCCGCCGCCGAGCTCGAGCGGATGGGCGACTACGCGGTCAACATCGCCAAGCTCTCGCAGCAGCTGGCTTCCGAGCCGGAGATCCCGATCCTGCGCCAGATCCCGCGCATGGAGCAGCTCTGCCGCGAGCAGCTCCGCGCGGCGATGCGCGCGCTGGTCGACATCAGCGAGACGGAGGCAAGAGAGCTCGCGCTGGGAGACGACGAGCTCGATCACCTCTACAACAGCGTCTACGAGGACGCGATCCAGCTCATCTCGGTCGCGCCCGAACGCGCCAGGCAGGCGATCCACATGCTCTTCACCGCCCACCATCTCGAGCGGCTCGGCGACCGGGTCACGAACATCGGAGAGGACGTGGTCTACCTGGCCACCGGGCAGATCGAGGACCTGAACAACTAAGGACGAGGCCCGAGACCGATGCGACGCCGCCTCCTCCTGGTCGAGGACGATCCGACACTGCGCCAGGCGCTGACCTTCAACCTCGCCCGCGAGGGCTACGAGGTCGCGACCGCCGCCGATGGCGAGGCCGCGCTCGAGGCGGCGCGCAGCGAGCGGCTCGACCTCGTCCTGCTGGACGTGATGCTGCCCGGCATGAGCGGCGTCGAGGTCCTCCGCGTGCTGCGGCGCGAGGGGGTCACCACCCCGGTCATCATCCTCTCGGCCAAGGGTGACGAGATCGACCGCGTTGTCGGCCTCAAGGTGGGTGCCGACGACTACGTCGCCAAGCCCTTCAGCCGGCCGGAGCTGCTTGCGCGCATCGAGGCCGTGCTGCGCCGCCACCGGCGCGAGGCCGACGAGCCCGAGCGCCGAGAGCGACTGAGCTTCGACCACGTCGCCATCGACGTCGCGCGCCGCGAGGTCCGAGTCGACGACGAGCCGATCCACCTCACCACCAAGGAGTTCGACCTGCTGGCGCACATGGCCTCATCGCCGGGGCGGATCTTCACGCGCGACCAGCTGCTGGCCCGGATCTGGGGCTACGACTACGTCGGCGACGGCCGCACGGTCGACGTCCACGTCAGCTGGCTGCGCGGCAAGCTGCGCGGGCCGGAGGGCCACAACTACTTCCGCACGGTGCGCGGCGTGGGCTACGCGTTCACGCCCAGGCCGGCGTGATCGATCCGACCGCCGCCGCCGCCTTCGAGACGCTCCTGTCGCGGCGCGGCGGGGACCTGCTGATCCTCGTCGACGACATGCTGCGCATCGAGCGCGCGGGGCCCGAGGCGGCGCTGCTCGCCGAGCGGCCACAGGAGTCGCTTGTCGGAATGAGCCTGATCGCCGCGTTCGGCTCGGCATCGCTCGACGCGCTGTCGCGGCAGGCCATCACGAGCGGCGAGGCGACCAGCGGCGAGGCCGACCTCGGGCACCTGGGCTCGCGCCACTTCGCCGTCGACGCCGTGCCGCTGCGCGCCGGGGGGCTCGTGCTCTTCCTGCACGACATCACCGCGCTGCGCCGGATGGAGCGGGTCCGCCGCGACTTCGTGGCGAACATCGGTCACGAGCTGCGCACCCCGCTGACCTCGATCAAGCTGCTCGCCGAGACGCTGACCTCCGGGGCGATCGACGATCCGGCCACCACCCGCGACTTCGCGACGCAGATCGAGCGTGAGGTCGATCACCTGGCCCAGCTCGTCGACGAGCTGCTCGACCTCTCGATGATCGAGTCGGGCGCGACGACCCTGTCGATCGAGGCCCTCGACCCCGAGACGGTGGTGGCCGCCTGCGTCGAGCGGATCACGCCCGTCGCGGAGCGCCGCGAGGTGACCGTCCATCGCTTCGCGCAGCGCGCGACGCCGGAGGTGCGCGCCCTCGGCGATCCGGGAAGGCTGAGCCAGGCGCTGCTGAACCTCGCGCACAACGCGGTCAAGTACAGCCACCACGGCGGTGAGATCCGCGTCGGCTGGGACGCCGGGAACGATCGCGTCCGGTTCATCGTTGGCGACGACGGGATCGGCATCCCCGACGCCCACCAGGCGCGCATCTTCGAGCGCTTCTACAAGGTCGATCGCTCGCGGGCGCGCGACACCGACGCCGAGCAGCTCGGCGGGAGTGCCGGGCTCGGGCTGGCGATCGTCCGTCACATCGCCGAGGCGCATCGCGGCTCGGTCGGTGTCAGCTCCGAGGAGGGCGTCGGCTCCACGTTCTGGATCGAGGTCCCGCGCGCAGGCGACTAAGCGCCGTTGCCGGTGCAGGCCGGCGGCCGCGGCGGCTCCAGGTAGTCGGCGGCGACGAGGCGGCCCTCGGCGTCGATCGTGAGCGCCCACGTCGAACCCTTCCGCGACTGCACCGGCCGCGAGATCAGGTAATGGTCGGCGCTCGCCATGCGATCGACCAGGTCGGGGATCACCTCGCCCTGGCCACATGCGACGGCGTCGTGCTCGGCGTCCCCCAGGCGTCGGAGCAGGGCCACCGCCTCTCCCTCCCGACCGGGGTAGCCGACCTGCGAGAGGAGCGACTCGGCCTGGACCTCGAGGCCGAGGGCATCGGCCAGGGGACGAACGGTGGCGGTGCAACGAAGGATGTCGGCGGACAGGATCGAGCCGACCTCGTAGCGAGATAGGAGCCGGACCAGCTCGTCCGCCTGCTCGATCCCGCACGCGTCCAGCGGGCGCTCGCGGTCGTCGCCGGCCCACGCCGAGGCGGTGCCGGCGAGCGCATGCCGCACGAGCAGCACGGTCCGCGTCGGCGCGGTACCGCGCGCGAACCGCTCGAGCACCTCGCGATCGGTGTCGCGGGTCAGCTGGTCGGTGGCCTCGGCGAGCGACAGCCAGCGCAGGTCGTCGACCTCGCGGGTGGCGGAGAAGAAGCCCGCCTCGGCCTGCATCGCCCACCAGCGCACGACCTTCTGACGCACGCCGGAGGAGCCGTCGCGCTTGACGTAGCGGGTCTCCCCCAGGCCGCGGCCCACCCGGACGTGGTAGCCGGTCTCCTCGAGGACCTCGCGCACCGCACCCTCGAGGTCGGACTCGCGTGCCGAGACCTTGCCCTTCGGCAGGCTCCAGTCGTCATAGCGCGGTCGGTGGATGATGGCGACCTCCACACCCGACTCGCCGTCGACGCCGTCGACCCGGCGCCACACCACGCCTCCGGCGGCGCGGATGGGCGGACCGATCACATCGCCCACTTCCGCCAGCGGCGGCGTCGGACCTCCGGCCACTCCTCGAGGAAGGCGTTGCGCGAGTGGTCGGCCCGCGTCCGCAGGCGCTCGACGAGGCGGCCGGCCTCGAATGCGTAGCGCGCGCCCGCGCCACGGGCGGCGAGGGTGTCGCGGATGAGGTCCTCCGCCACGGCCGCATCCTGCACGTCTCCGAGCAGGTCCTGGAGCCCGGCCAGGCGCTCCCCGAGGCGTGCGGCGTCGCCGGCCGCCTTGCCGGGCAGCGATCGAGCGGCGAGCTCCGCGGCGTAGCGCGCGCGCTTGACGGAGATCCGCGTGCGGTGGAACTCCTCGTTGGGGGTGTCGGCGTCGAGGTCGTCCGCCCGGCGCTGGAGCCGATCCCACGCACCGAGCACGAGCGGACCCAGCGCGTCGGCGGCCGGTGCATCCGCCGGTCCCGGCGGGCGGGTTCTGCGTCGCCGCGACGAGGTCGTTGAGCAGCGCGACGTACTCCGGGCCGTCGAGCGCCTCCATCAGTCGCTCGCGCGCCGTCGCGCGCTTGCGGTCGAGCGTCTCGACCAGTGGCGCCAGCGCGGTGGTCGAGCCGTCCAGCTCGGCGCGGAGGCGCATCGACATGACGTCGGCATCGCGGGCGTCGGCCGCCGCATCGGCGATCGCTCGTAGCCGCGGCTCGATCTCCTCGCGCCACCGGGGATCCACCGCGTCGCCGAGCGTGCGCAGGTCGCTGCGGAGCCGGCGCATCGCCACCCGCAGCTGATGGACGCCCTCGGGGGCCCCGAGGCGGGCCTGTGGATCGTGGCGGACGATTCGCGTCAGCGCGTCCGCGATGCTGGCCGCGACGACGTCGGCCAGCCGTCCGTCCTCGGGAACCGGTCTCGGGCCGACCTCCGACGGCGCCGTGGCCCGCGACCCGAGGGCGCGCACGACCTTGGGGATCGGCTCCGACTCCGTTGCCCCGGCGGTCCGGAGCTGGTCGGCGATGGGGAGCAGGTCGACACCGTCGGCGAGCGCCTCGACCTCGATCTCACGGAATCGCGACACGACGCGGCGGCCCTCGATGACCGAGACCTCGTCATCGGACACCTCCGCGATCGGCACCTCGTCGGCGATCAGGTGGATGCGCCGCCGCCTGGTGCGCAGGGTGGCGACGGCGGTGAGCGGCTCGCCGCGCGCGTAGGCGGTCACGAGCGAGCGCACCTCGGGCGGCGGCTCGCGGCGGGCGGCCTCGAAGTTGAGCTCGTCGCGCTCGAGCTCGGAGCCTCGCGAGGCGACCGGCAGCTTCAGCGTCCAGCGCGGAGTCTCGGCCTCGCCGGTCCGGTACCGGAGCGTGACGCCGTGGCGCGCCATGCGCAGGTCGGCGGTGTCGAAGTACGTGGCGCGCAGCTGCTGGTCGGGCAGCGTCGCGACATCGAGCGGCTCACCGTCGAGCGCCACCGCCGGCATCGTGAACCGCCCGGGAAGCGTGAGCTTGATCTCTCGTTCGGTCACCGGTCGATGATGGCACGGCCGGCCCGGGCCATCAGGGTCGCCTGGAGACGCGGCGCGCCGGGATCGGCGGGCAGCCGCGTCCATGCGCCGTCAGACCCGAGCTCCCAGGCGGTTCCGTCGGCGAGGGCCAGCTCGAGGATCGCGCGCAACCTGGCTCGATGTGACGGCTCGCCGACGCGCACGAGCACTTCGACCCGACGATCGAGGTTGCGATGCATCATGTCCGCGCTCCCGATCCAGATCTCGTCGTCATCGGCATCACCGAAGCGAAAGATGCGCGAGTGCTCGAGGAAGCGGCCGAGGATGCTGCGGACGCGAATCCGCTCGGAGAGGCCGCTGACGCCGGGCCGCAGGCCGCAGATGCCGCGCACGATCAGGTCGATCGGCACGCCGGCCCGTGACGCTTCGTACAGCGCGTCGATGATCACCTCGTCGACGAGGCTGTTGAGCTTCATGACGATCCGCGCCGGCTTGCCGGCGGCGGCGCGCTCGGCCTGGGTAGCGATGAGCTCGAGCATCCGCTGGCGGAGGTCGAGGGGCGCGACGAGCATCGACTCGTACGCGGTGCGCCGCGAGTAGCCGGTCAGCAGGTTGAAGAGGTGGCTGACGTCGGCCGCGAGCGCCGGGTCCGCGGTGAGCAGCCCGACGTCCTCGTACAGCCGCGCGGTGGTCGGGTGGTAGTTGCCGGTCCCCACGTGCACGTAGCGTCTGATGCCGTCGGGCTCGTTGCGCACCACCAGCGCCAGCTTGCAGTGCGTCTTCAGACCGATGAGCCCGTACACGACGTGGCAGCCGGCCTGCTCGAGCGTGCGGGCCCACGTGATGTTTGCCTGCTCGTCGAAGCGGGCCTTGATCTCGATGAGCACCACGACCTGCTTGCCGGCGGCGGCCGCCGCGATCAGGGCGTCGACGATCGGGCTCTCGCCCGAGGTGCGGTACAGCGTCTGCTTGATGGCCAGCACGTTCGGGTCGGCGGCCGCCTGCTCGACGAATGCCTGCACGGTGCCGGCGAACGAGTCGTACGGGTGGTGGACGAGGATGTCGCGCCGATCGAGGGTGGCGAAGATGTCCGGGTCGCCATCGGGGTCGCGCACGATGTCGTGCGGCGGGGCGGGCTGGAACGGCGGGTACTTCAGATCGGGTCGATCGAGCTTGACGAAGGCCCACAGGTCGGCGAGGCCGAGGGGCCCACCGAGCCGATGAACGTGCTCCTCCGGCAGCTGGAGCTCGCGGGTCAGCAGGTCGACGAGGTGGGCGGGCATGCGCCGATCGACCTCGAGGCGCACGGCCGGGCTGAATCGCCGCTTCCGGAGCTCGGCCTCGAGCGCGCGGAGCAGGTCGTCGGCCGCGTCATCGTCGATCTCGAGGTCGCTGGAGCGGGTGACCCGGAACGGGTAGTTGGCGAGGATCTCCATGCCCGGGAAGAGGAGGTCGAGGTTCGCGGCGATGACGTCCTCGAGTGGCACGAATGTCGAGGCGTCGTCGGTCGGCAGGAAGCGCTGGAGGAGCGGCGGGACCTTGACTCTCGCGAACTTCGAGCGCCGGTCCGACGGGTCGCGCAGCCAGACCGCGAGGTTCAGCGACAGGTTGCTGATGTACGGGAACGGGTGAGCGGGGTCGACGGCAAGTGGGGTGAGGACCGGGAAGACGCGCTCGACGAAGTGGGCGGTGAGGGTCGTCTTCACCTCATCCGAAGAGATCTGCCGCCAGCGCTGGACCCGGATGCCCGCGCGGGCGAGCCGGGGCTTGAGGTCCCGCGTGAAGAGCTTGGCGTGCCGCACGGCGAGAACCGACGTGCGCTCGGCGACCCGCTCGAGCTGTGTCGCCGGATCGAGGCCGTCGATCGACAGCAGGCCCGGCGCCGCGAGCAGCTGGCGTCGCAGGGTCGCGACGCGCACCTGGTAGAACTCGTCGAGGTTGCTCGCGAAGATGGCCTCGTACTTCAGGCGCTCGAGAAGGGGTGCCTCGGACTCCTCGGCCAGCGCGAGGACGCGCTCGTTGAAGTCGAGCGCGGAGAGCTCGCGGTTGTTGAACCGTCCTTCGGGCAGGCTCGGTTCGAGTTCGTGCTCGAGCGATCGTGCGGTGGTGGCCATGCGGCCCTCCAGCATAGGCGTGGAATGATAAACGCCGATCAAACCCACCCTCCGACGGGTGCGCGAGACGCTTGATCGTGCAACCATACGGACCGATGAGCACCGATCCGCGACGCGATGATCCCCGCATCGGCGCCTGGCGCGCCTTCCTGCGCGCGCACGCCCAGGTCGTCCGCCGCCTCGAGCGCGAGCTCGCCGACGAGCAGGGCATGGCGCTCACCGACTACGACGTCCTGGTCCAGCTGGCCGGGGCCGATCAGCACCGCCTGCGGATGAGCGAGCTGGCCGATCGACTGCTCCTGTCGCGCTCGGGCATCACCCGGCTCGTCGACCGGCTGGTGGCCGACGGCCTCGTCGAGCGCGTCTCCTGCGACGACGACCGTCGCGGCCAGTGGGCCGCGCTGACCGATGCCGGTCTCCGACGATTGCGCGCCGCCGCGCCGACGCACCTGCGCGGCGTCACCGAGCACTTCCTCGATCGCCTGTCGCCCGATGAGCTGGAGAGCCTCGAGCGCATGCTCGACCCGATCGCCGAGGCCTAGCCCACGAGACCCGACGACGGTCGCCTCGATGGATCGAGGCAGATTCACCGGAGGGTTCGCTCAGGTGCGATTTCCGCGTTGGATCGAGGCTGGTGACGCACGAGGTGCGCGCGGGCGGGCGGCTCGTGTCTGCACACTCTCGGTGCACCGCGGAAACGCAGCGCAGCACGTGCCTCGGGTGAATTCGCCTCGACACACCGCGAGCGATTACGGGCTCGAGGCGGCGTCCTCGCGCAGGCCGCGCACCATCCCAGCGCGCGGGTCGTCGGGCGCGAGCTCGAGGAAGCGATCGAACGCGGCCACGGCTCGGTCTGTGTCACCCTCGCGCACGCCGATGAGCCCGTCGAGGAAGGCGACCTCGACCGGATCGGCCGTCTCCAGGGCCCCGTACGAGTCGAGCGCGCTGCGCGCGTTCACGACGTCGCCCGCTCGCAGGTAGGCACCGATGAGGCGCTCGTAGGCGTCGGCGCGGTCGGGCTCGAGGGAGATCAGTGCCTGGAGCGCGAGGGCGGCGTTGAAGAGGTCGTCGTCGGTCGAGCCGGCGAGGTAGGCGTCGGCGAGATCGGACAGCGTCGCGGCGTGCTCCGGCTCGGCGGCCAGCTCGTCCAGCAGCCGCTCGATGCGGTCCTGGCGCGACGCCTCGGCCGCCTCCGCCGCCGCAAGCCCCTCGTTGACGTCGGTGGAGTTGGCGATGCCGGCGGCGGGCAGCAGCGAGCCCGCGACGATCGCGAGGCCGACGATGCCGGCGGCGACGACCGCGGTCCGTCCGCCACCCCGACGTGCCTCAGGCGTCGCCGCGGACGTGGCGGCGTCGAGCTCGGCGGCGGTCAGTGCGGCATGCGCCTCCGCCTCGGCCAGCTGCTCCGCGTACCCGCGCTCGTCGAGCGAGCCGGCACGCCGGTCCGCCTCGACGTCCCGCAGGGCCTCGAGCGCGACGCGGTGGCGGACCGCGGCGGCATCGCGCTCGGGGTCGACCGCGACGGAACGTGCGGGGCGTCGCAGCGGCCAGAGCACCACCGCGCCGGCTCCGAGGAGGACGGCCAGCAGGACGAGCGGCTCAGGCATCGAGCGCCTCCGCCTCGTCATGGAGCCGGCGCCGCGTGGCCTCGTCGACGGTGGCGGCCGCAGGTGGCGCCGGGCGACGGCGCGCGAGCCAGGTGACGAGGGCGACCACGCCGAAGGCAAGGGCCGCAAACGGCAGGATCCACGGGATCGGTGATGCCGGTGCGAGCAGGATCCACTCCCCGTAGCGGTCGACGAAATGGGCGCGGACCTCCGGGTCGGTGGCGCCGGACCCCACCAGCTCGGCGATCTGGCGACGGATCTCGCGGGCCGAGGCGGTCTGCGAATCGGCGACCGACAGGCCCTGGCAGTCGGGGCAGCGCAGCTCCGCGGCGAGCGCATCGGTCCGCTCGGCCTCCGAGGCGACCGCGGGGGCCAGCCACAGCAGTGCGAGGATCGCGACCAGCGCGAGCAGCGCGCCGAGGGCGACGGCGGGCAGCTGCCTCCTCATCGGTCCAGCCCGATCGCGGCCAGCCGCTCGTCCATCAGCTCGTCGCTGAGCGGCCCGAACTGCTTGGCGCGCACGATCCCGTTGGCGTCGACGAAGAAGCTCTCCGGCGGCCCGGTCACGCCGTAGTCGATCGCGAGGCGCCCGCCGTCGTCGATGACGTGGGCGTAGCCCGTCTCGCCGTATCGGCCCAGGAAGGCGCGGGCGTCGTCGGGCCGGTCCTGGTACAGCACGCCGACCATGGCGAGCTCGTCGTCGAGCTCGGCCTGCGCGCCGGTCAGGACGGGGTGCTCGTCGACGCATGGGCCGCACCAGCTGGCCCAGAAGTTCACGACGTACGGGCGCCCGGCGAGGTCCGCCGAGCTCAGCTCCGACCCGTCGAGCGTCGTCAGCGTCCACGCGGGCGCGGCGCGGCCGATCTGCGGCGAGGCGATCTCCATCGGATCGCGGCCGAACCCGCTCAGCAGGAGCCAGCCGACCGGCAGCACGACGAGCGGGACGAGCAGCCAACGCAGCCAGCCGGTCGCACGCATCAGCCCGGGCCCTCCGCCGGCACGACGCTCGCTGGTCGCCGCTCCTCGACGGTCACCGCCTGCGTCCGTCGCTCGGGCCAGATGGCGAAGACCGCGCCGAGCCCAACCACCGCCCCGCCGATCCAGATCCAGACGACGAGCGGGTTGACGAACAGGTGCAGCGTCACCGCGCCGCTCGCCGCGTCGGAGGCGAGGAGCGTCACGTACAGGTCCTCGGCGAGCGAGGTTCGGACGGCGGGCGTGGCGATCGCCGTGGGCGAGCTCGGGTAGTCGCGCAACGCCGTGGCCAGCGTCCCGGCCTGCGGGCCGCCGTAGGTGACCTCGGCGCGCGTCTCGATCACGCGCGCGTCGTTGGCGAGCGGCTCGACCACCAGCCGGTCGTGCGTGACGGTGTAGGGACCGATCGTCGCCGACTCACCCGGATCGAGCGTCACCGTGCGGTCCACCGACAGTCCCGACGAGACGGCCACGGCCACCGCCATCACCAGGACTCCGAGGTGCACGGTGTAGCCGCCGTAGCGGCGCCGGTTCCGGGTCGCCAGGCGCCACGCGGCGGTCGGCGGGGCTTCGGAACGGGTTCGGGAGCGGGATCTTGCCCCGCGGACCATCTCGTCGACGAGGATGCCGCCGACGAACACCGCCAGCGCCAGCGTCCCGAGCGGGACGGGATCACGAATGCCCGCGACGAGGGCCACCGAGGCCACCGCCACCGCGACGAGCAGTGGCACGGTGAATCGCTGCCGAACGGTTGCCCACGACGCCGTGCCCCATGGCAGCGCCGGGCCGATGCCCATGAGGAAGAGGAGCGCGATGAAGATCGGCGCCGTCACGCGGTTGAACCACGGCGGCCCGACGCTGATCGTCGCGCCGCTCGTGCTCGCCACCAGCAGCGGGAGCAGCGTCCCGAACAGCACCACGAAGGTGAGCACGATGAAGAGCACGTTGTTGAGCAGGAACGCCGACTCGCGGCTTACGAGGCGCGAAGGCCGACCGCCCCCGACGAGCTGCGGCAGCCGCCAGGCCAGCAGCCCGAGCCCGACGGTCAACGCGATCACGATCCCGGCCAGGAACCACGGCCCGATCGCCGACTGCGTGAAGGAGTGCACGCTGGCGACGATCCCCGAGCGGGTGAGGAACGTGCCGAGCAGGGTGAGCACGAACGTCGCGATCACGAGTGCCACGGTCCAGATCCGCAGGCCGCCGCGGCGCTCGGCGACCATCGCCGAGTGCACGAACGCGGTGGCCGTCAGCCACGGCAGCAGTGCCGCGTTCTCGACGGGGTCCCAGCCCCAGTAGCCGCCCCAGCCGAGCACCTCGTAGCTCCACCATGCCCCCGCGACGATGCCGAGCGTCAGGAACGTCCACGGCACGAGCGTCCAGCGCCGCACGACCCGCAGCCACTCCTCGTCGAGCCGGTTCGTCACCAGCGCCGCCACGCCGAACGCGAACGGCACGGCCAGCCCGGTGTAGCCCAGGTACAGCAGCGGCGGGTGGAGCGCCATGAACGGGTGGTTCTGGAGGAGCGCGTTCGGACCGATCCCCTCGGCCGCCACCGGCGTCGTGCGCACGAACGGGTTGCCCGGCCAGGTCATGACGGCGAAGAAGAAGAGGTTGACCGATGCGAGCGTCGCGCCAACCCACGGCATCAATGCCCGATGCCGGTCGCGGTGGCGCCACAGCACCAGCGACGCCCAGCCGGTGGCCAGCAGCCCCCAGAAGAGGATCGAGCCCTCGAGCGCGGCCCACAGGCTGATGGCGCTGATGAACGGCGGCGTGGTCGTCGCGTTGTTCTCCGCGACGTACAGCACGCTGAAGTCGTGCCCCATGAGGCTGATCACCATCGCCGCACAACCGACGCCGGCGGCCACGAAGGAGCCGATGACCGCGCGGCGCGCGCTCACGAGGAGCCGTTGGTCGCCCCCGCGCCCGGCGAGGACGAACGCGACCGCGGCGTAGGCGCTCAGCGCGAGGCCGGCCACGACCGCGACGTGCCCAATCGTCGGGATCACGGCTCGTCGTCGCCGGGGTCGAAGACGCGGTCGGAGGGCTCGGTGCCGGGCTCGGGCGCCTCGTAGTTCTCGTCGTGCTTGACGATCACCCGGGTCGCCTCGAAGACGCCGTCCTCGCCCAGCGCGCCCTCGACGACGGCCCCGCTTCCCTCCCGGAAGGAACGCGTTGGCGCAACGGTGGAGTGGACGGTGATGTCGGCATCGGCATCGGTCAGCACGAAGGTCAGGTCGGTCGGTGGGCCCGAGACGCTGCCGAGCTTGACCTGCCCCCCGAGCCGGATCGTGTCGCCGATCGCCTCATCACCGAGCGCGAGCACCTCCGACGGCGTGCGGTAGTAGACGAGCGCGTTGCCGATGCCCGAGAAGGCGAGGTACGCGACGACGGCCAGCACGATGGCGACGAGGACGAGGATCCCCCACGGCCGCCGCCGCGGCGGCAGTGCCGGCTCGACGGGAGGAGCGACGGTCATCGCGCCTCGTCGTCGCGGTCTCGCACCGCCCGGAGGCGTCGCCAGAGGACGGCGGTGTAGAGCGCCATTCCGCCGAGGATCACGGCGTAGGCCGCGAGGACGTAGCCGACATCGGTCATTGGGTCACCTCCGCCGCCCGCGCGGCGGCCTGGACCAGGTATCCGCGTCGGGCCGCCTCCTCGCGGGCCGCCTCGGCGCGGGCCAGCTGGTAGCGCCGGATCATCAGGTAGCTCCAGGCCAGGGTGAACGATCCGAGCATGAGGAGCAGGGTGCCGACGAAGGCCATCGGTGCCGCGGGGTTCAGCACCCGGTCCGGCGAGCCGATCGTCGCCGTCCTGGTGCAGGCCGCGCCACCACTCGACGCTGAAGTGGACGATCGGGATGTCGAGCGCGGCGATGATGCCGACGATCGCGGCACGCGTCGCGCGTCGCTCGGGGTCATCGGTCAGGCGACGAAGGAGCAGGTAGCCGACGTACAGCGCCAGCAGCAGCGCCGTCGTGGTGAGGCGCGGGTCCTCCCACTGCCACATGACGCCCCACACCGGCTGCGCCCACATCATCCCGCCCCAGATCGCGAAGGCGGTGAACATGACGCCGATCTCGGCGCCGGACAGCGCCACCGCGTCGAAGCGCAGGTCGCGCTTCCAGAGCCAGCCGATGCCGGCCAGCGCGGTGACCCCGAACGACAGGTACGCAAGCCACGCCGATGCCACGTGCGGATACATGATCCGCTGGGCGTCGCCCTGGTTCACGTCCGGCGGCACGACGAACAGCGCCACGGCCGTCGCGGCCGCGACCGCGACGAGCGCCGCCGCACCGAGGATGCGCGTCTTCATCCGTCCTCCAGCAGGAATCCATAGGTCGCCGCTCCGGCCGCGATCATGACGACGTCGAACGCCAGGAGCAGCCCGATCCACGCGCCGAGCTCGCCGAACGGGTCGCCGGCCAGTGCGGCGGCGGTGGCCTTGACGGCGGCGAGCAGGAGCGGCGCGAGCACCGGCAGCATCAGCAGCGGCAGCATGACCTCGCGAGCCCGCAGCCGCACGGTGAGCCCGGCGTAGAAGGTGCCGACCGCCGCGACGCCGGCCGCGCCGAGCACGACCGTCGCCAGGAGCGGCAGCGGGGCGCTCGCCACATCGACCGCGAAGAGGATGCCGACCGCGACGAGCAGGACGAGGCCCAGGACGAGCATCAGCGCAAAGCCGCCGAGCGCCTTGCCGGCGTACAGCGCGCGACGGTCGACCGGGTACGCGGCGAGCTGCTCGAGCGCGCCGTCATCGGTCTCGAGCTGGTGGAGGCGTCCGACCGCGAGGATGCCGGCGAAGACGACCGCCAGCCACAGCAGACCGGGCGCGGCCGCCGCGAGCCGCGCCGCGTCCGGACCGAGGGCGAAGCCGAACAGCAGCAGGACGACCGCGGCGAAGAACAGCGTGCTCACGATCGCGTGCCGCCCGCGCAGCTCGGCCAGTGCGTCCTTGCGCGCGACGGCCATGGCCACGCGCGAGCCGCGCCGCAACGCGTTCATCGGGCCGCCGCCACGGGCCGTGGTTCGGCGATGGGCCGCGGAGGCGTCCAGGTCGCGCCCTCGCCGCTCACGCCGGCGACGAGCCCGCGATCGAGGGTGACGCGTCCATCGACCCGGCGGTCCAGTCGGTCGACGCTGTGCGACGCGACGAGGACGCTGACGCCGGCCTCGCGCCACGCGTCGAGCAGCTGCTCGACGAGCTCGAACCCCTCGGCGTCGAGGGCGGCGGTCGGCTCGTCCAGCAGCACGAGCGAGGCCTGGCCGAGGAGGATCCGGCCGAGGGCCAGCCGGCGGCGCATGCCGGCCGAGAACGTGCCCACCCGGTCGTCGGCGCGCGCCGCCAGGCCGACATCGGTCAACGCGCGGCCGACGCGGGCGGAGGCGTCCGGCGTGTCGAGCATCGTCGCCGCGAAGGCCAGGTTCTCGCGCGCGGTGAGGTCGTCGTACAGCGCGGTCGCGTGGGAGAGGTAGGCAACCCGCCCGCGAACGAGGTCGGTGTCACGCCCGACGTCGAGGCCGTCGACCTCCGCACTGCCGTACGAGGGCCGGATGGCGGTGGCCAGCAGCCGCAGCAGGGTCGTCTTGCCGGCGCCGTTCGGCCCGAGCAGCGCGACGCACGCGCCGGCGCGGATCCGCAACGAGACACCCGCCAGCGCCGGGCTGCCGGCGAAGAGGCGGGCGAGGTCCGTGGTGACGACCGCCGGGGGGCGTTCGTCGAATGCCCCCAAGGAGCGGGGCGACACGTAGATCGTGGTCTGCGGCATGCTCGACTTGGCTGGGCGAAGCGTGGGCTTCCGCATGATGCGGGCCTGATCGGTGAGCGTCAAATGCGCAGCCGGCTTCGTAACCCGAGGCGTAGAAGAGCAGCAGACGGACCTTCTGTGAGGGCTCCAGTGCCCGTGCAACGGGCACGATCCGCGCTACCCCGAGCCTCATCACACCGTAGAGGACTGACCGATGAAACGACCGCGACGCACCACCCTGGCAATCCTGCTGGCGATCATGGCCATCCTCCTCGCCGCCTGCGGCGGCGCCTCCGAGAGCACGCCCGCCGGCGACGGCGACGGCGACGGCGCCGCCACCGCTGAGACGGTTTCGCTTGCCGGCGGACAGTTCAGCCCGTCGACGCTGACGGTCGCTGCCGGCACGACCGTCACCTTCACCGACACCGCCAACCACACCGTGACCGAGGGCACGGACGGCGTGGCCGTGGACGACCCGATCGTCGACGAGTCGGGCGGCTCGGACATCGAGGTGGTCTTCGACGAACCGGGGACCTACAACCTCACCTGCACCATCCACCCGGCGATGAACATGACGATCACCGTCGAGGGCTGAGCGGCGCGCGGTTGATGGCCCACGGGGGCGGTGCTAGGGTTCGCGTCCTGATGGAAGCCGGACTCTCGCCCGCCACCCCGACTCCGCACCGCTCGCGCGCCGCGAGACGTGCCGAGGCGCTTCGCGCCGAGTCGGCGGCCACCGCCGCCCTGAACGTGCTCGGCCAGAAGTGGGTGCTGCGCATCATCCGCGCCCTGGGGGATCGGACGCAGCGCTTCTGCGAGCTGCAGGACGCGCTCGGCGGCGCGAACTCCGCCACGCTCTCCCAGCGGCTGAAGATGCTCGAGGACGAGGACCTGATCGAGCGGCGCGCAATCAGCGCGGTGCCGCCGTGGGTCGAGTATTCGCTCACGCCGAAGGGCAGCGAGCTGCGCACGGCGATCTCGGGCATCGACCGCTGGGCCGATCGCTGGGCCACTCCCACGCAGTGAGCCACCCGGTCGCCGAGGAGCGCCCGGCCGCGCACGGCGACGCGCTCAACGGGCTGCGCGCCGCGATCGCCGATGCCACCAGCCCTGACGCCGCGGCCCAGCGCGTGGTCGAGCTGCTCCACGACCGCTTCGCGCACTACGACTGGGTGGGCATCTACTGGGTGGACGGCAGCGACCTCGTGCTCGGTCCCTGGATCGGCCCGGAGCCGACGGTGCACACCCGCATCCCGATCGGGACCGGCGTGTGCGGCGCCGCCGCCGCGTCCGGCCGGACCGAGATCGTTCCCGACGTCGACGCCGACCCGCGCTACCTGGCCTGCTTCGCGACGACGCGCAGCGAGATCGTGGTGCCGATCTTCGAGGGCGGCGAGGTCACCGGCGAGATCGACGTCGACGGCTCGGACCTCGACGCCTTCGACGAGATGGACGCCCGCTTCCTCGAGGAAGTCGCCGCGCTGGTCGCACCCCTGCGACCTCGCACGTAACCGCCGCCGTACCGCATCGGTGAGATGGCCGCCATCGATCCCGGTCCATTCGAGCGCGTCTACGACCAGCACGTGGTCGGGATCTATCGGTTCGTGTACGCCCGCGTCGGCAACCATCCCGACGCGGAGGACCTGACCGCGCAGGTCTTCGTGCGCGCGGTCGAGCAGCTCGACACGGGTCGGGACCCCGGCCAGATCGCCGCCTGGCTCTACCGCGTCGCGCACAACGCCACCGCGGACTACTGGCGCGCGTTCTACCGCCTGCCGCTCGTCGGGACCGATCATGTCGCACCTGGCTGGGAGCCGGCCGAGCCCTCCGGCGCACCGGTCGAGCCGGACGAACGCGCCTCGGTGCGCGTCCAGGCGTTGCTGAAGCGGCTCCCCGACCACTACCGCCGCGTGCTCGAGCTGCGCTTCCTGCAACGTCTCAGCGTCGCCGAGACCGCGCGCGCGATGGGCATCAGCAACGGCAACGCGCGCGTGCTCCAGTACCGCGCCCTGCGCCGCGCTGCCCTCCTCGAGGAGCCAGCCGATGGCTGACCGCGACGTTCCCGAGACCCGCGACCAGGACGCCGCCGAGCGCTTCGATGGCTACCTCGACGCGCTGCTCGGCGACGAGCGGCCCTCGCCCGAGGCGGTCGGCGACCGCGACGAGGCCGAGATGGCCCGCATGGCGGCGGAGCTGGCCGCGACCGGGCGACCGGGCGCGGAGTCCGCGCCGGATCCGGCGTTCGTCGAGCAGCTTCGGCTCCGGATGCGCGAGGCCGATGCGGGCATCGACGCCATCCGCCTGCCGCCGCCGGTGCGGGAGCAGCCTGTCGAAGCCGGGGACACGGCGCGATGGCGCCTGTCGCGGCGCCAGCTGCTGCAGGCGGGCTTCGGGGCGGCGGCGGGAATGGCGGCCGGCGTCATTGGAGTCTCGCTGGCCGGCCAGTCCCAGAGGCGGCCGACGCTCGGCGGCGGCGAGCCGCTCGTCCCCGACGGCGAAGGGTTCTGGACCGAGGTCGCGCGCCTTGCGGAGATTCCACCCGGCAGCGCGGTCCGCTTCACGACCACGGCATTCGACGGATTCGTCGTGAACGACGCTGGGGCAGTGCGCGCGCTCTCCTCGGTCTGCACGCACATGGGCTGCACGCTTCAGTTCCGGCCCGACTGGCACGACCTGCGCTGCCCGTGCCACGGCGCGAGCTTCGGGCTCGACGGCCGCCTGGCCAACGGGCGGCGCACGTGGCGTTCCGAGGGCGCGTACCCCGGCGACGCGCGCGCCTACCCGATCGAGCTGCCCGACCTCGTCCGCCCGGAGGTCAAGGTCGAGGACGGCCTGATCTGGGTGTGGACCGCGCAGGCCTAGACGAAGAAGATCTCGAACAGGAGCCGGATGACGCCGGGGATCGCAAGGATCACGAGGATGATCGCGATCACGATGCCGGCGTACAGGAACAGCGTGAGGTCGGGTGGCTCGGCGCGCTCCGGCGGCGGCGTCAGCCGCTTCGGCAGGTGCGACGGGCGCCGCGGGCGCTGATGCTCGTACTTGCGCGGCTCCGACAGGTCGGGGAGCTTGATCGACGGTCCCGGCACGGCTATTCGTAGACCTCCGGGTTGATCGGATTCGGCAGGCGCTCCCCGCGCAGCCCGGCGAGCAGGTTGGCCGCCGCCATCGACGCCATCTTGCCGCGGGTCACGCGAGACGCCGAGGCGATGTGCGGAACGACGACGCAGTTCGGCAGCGCCACGAGCGGGTGGTCGGCGGGTAGCGGCTCGGGCTCGGTGACGTCGAGGCCGGCGGCGAAGATCTCGCCGCCGCGCAGCGCGCGCTCCAGGGCCGCCGGGTCGACGACCGGCCCGCGAGAGGTATTGACCAGCACCGCGGTGGGCTTCATCGCGCGCAGCGCGGCGTCGTCGATGAGGTGGTGTGTCTCATCGGTCAGGTTGACGTGCAGGCTGACGAAGTCGGCCTCGCGCAACAGCTCATCCAGCTCGACCCGCGTCGCACCGAGCTCGCGCTCCTCCTCGGGGGTCGCCGGATGGACGTCGTGGTAGAGGATCCGCATCCCGAAGCCGCGGCCGCGGCGTGCCAGCTCGCGGCCGATACGCCCGAAGCCGACGATCCCGAGCGTGGCGCCGTGGACGTCGACGCCCATGAGCAGCATCGGTCCCCAGGTCTTCCATCGGCCCTCGCGCACGTAGTCGACCGACTCCGGGATGCGGCGCGCGGCCGCCATCAGCAGGGTGAAGGCGAGGTCGGCGGTCGTCTCGGTCAGGACGCCGGGCGTGTTGCCGGCCGGAATGCCGCGACGGGTGCAGGCGGCGACGTCGATGTTGTCGAAGCCGACCGCGAAGTTGCTCACGACCTTCAGCTGCGGCCCGGCCGCGTCGAGCAGCTCGTCGTCGACCGGATCGGTGAGGAGGGTGAGGAGGCCGTCCTTGCCGGCGACGCGGCGGAGCAGCTCGTCGCGGGGTGGTGGCAGCTCGTCGGTCCACAGGTCGACCTCGCAGGCCTCGCGGACCGGGTCGAGACCCTCGTCGGGGATGACGCGCGTGACGAGGACACGGGGGCGATCGCTCAATGGGCTGCCCCGACCAGCTCCCCGGTGCGCTCCAGCTTGCCCAGCGACTCACCGATGCGATCCAGCGCCGAGGCCAGGTTCTCGCGCGAGTTCGCGTAGCTGAAGCGCAGGTGCCCCTCGCCGTGCGCGCCGAATGCGGTGCCACTGAGGCCGCACACGCCGGCGTCGTAGAGCAGATGATCGGCGATCTCGTTGCTCGTCCGCCCGAACGAGCCCATGTTCGGGAACGTGTAGAACGCGCCGTGTGGCATCACGCACGTCACGCCGGGGATCGCGTTCAGGCCGTCGACCATCAGCTGGCGGCGCGCGATGAACTCGGCGCGCATCGCATCGGCGGCGTCCTGCGGCCCGGTCAACGCCTCGATGGCGCCGAACTGGGCGAACGCGTTCGTGCACGACACGCTGTTGATGACGAGCCGGCTGAAGGCCGTGCTGAGCCACTCGGGGACGATCCCGTAGCCGAGGCGCCAGCCGGTCATCGCGAAGGTCTTGCTGAAGCCGTCGAGCGTGATCGTGCGTTCCGCCATTCCGGGCAGGGTCGCGATCGACAGCGGCTCGCCGGAGTACTGGAGGCGGCCGTAGATCTCATCGGCCAGGACGACGAGGTCGTGCTCGACGGCCAGCTCGGCCAGGCGGCGGATGTCCGCATCGGTCAGGATCGAGCCGGTTGGGTTGTGGGGCGAGTTCGTGATCAGCAGCTTCGTGCGCGGCGTGATCAGGCTGGCGACCTCGTCGACGTCCATGCGGAAGTCATCGGCCTCGCGAAGCGGCGCGGCGACGGCGGTGCCGCCGACGTACTCGGCCATCGACTCGTAGATCGGAAAGCCCGGGTTGGGGTAGATGACCTCGTCGCCGTCCTCGATGAGGGCGAGCAGCGCGTAGAACATGATCGGCTTCGCACCCGGCGTGACCACCACCTGATCGGGCGATGCGTCGATCCCCTTCCAGCGCTTCACGTCGGCGGCGATCGCCTCGCGCAGGGGCAGGATGCCGGTGGCGGCGGTGTAGTGCGTCGCCGCCTCGTCGAGGAGCGCCTGTGGCGGCGCGCTCGGACACGTTGCGCGGGGTGTCGAAGTCCGGCTCGCCCATCTCGAGATGGATGACGTGGCGGCCGGTGGCCTCCAGGGCGCGGGCGCGGGCGGCCGCCTCGAAGGCGGTCTCGGTCCCGATGCGCTCCATGCGGCTCGCGAGTCTCACGGTGCGACCTCAGCTAACGACGGCCTGATCGGGCTCGGGAGTTCCCTAGTGTACCGATGGTGACGGTCTGGTGGCTCGTCCGCCGCTGATCGACCGGATCGATGCTCCTATTGCCATCGCGCGCACGCTGCTTGCTATACTTTCCAAAGCGAATTCAGATACCGATGCGCCCGTACTGCCAGGGTGGGCGGGCCGCCAACAGGAGATCGAACCGCAATGACGATGTCCGAGACGCCTCGCGACCCGATCCCGATGACCGGGCCTGCCCCCACGGGTGGGGTGCTCGTATCGGTTACGGAGGCAGCCGCGAAGAAGGTGGTCGAGCTCCGGGAGCGCGAGGGCAAGGCCGATGCGAACCTCCGCCTCTTCGTGAAGAGCGGTGGCTGCTCCGGCTTCAGCTACGGCCTCGCCTTCGATGACAAGGTCAACGAGGGAGACCGCGTCGAGCAGCATGCCGGCGTGGGGGTCGTGATCGATCAGTTCAGCCAGCAGCACGTCGACGGCGCCGAGATCGACTACGTCGACTCGCTCATGGGCTCAGGCTTCGCGATCAACAACCCGAACGCGGTCAGCAGCTGCGCCTGCGGCTCGTCGTTCAACACCGATGGCTCCCCCGCCAAGGCCGGCGGCTGCGCCCACTGACCTGACAGACCTCACTCCGCGTCGCAAGCCCCGGCCTCGTGCCGGGGCTTCTTCGTGCTCACGATGCAGCGGCGACTTCACAGACCGACGTTCTGGCGCGATCCCGCGACACATCGAGGGTTCACACACAGGAGCCGCGCGCGGGCGCACCGCTCGTGCTCGCGGCTCTCGATGCACCGCGGAAACCGCACGCGCCAGATGACTCCGGTGAATCTGGCTCGACACAGCGAGACGCAGCGACGTTGCCGACGTACCCAGTAATATGCTCCCGTGAGTAGCACGTTTGGCGACGAGGAACCGACGCGCGCGGAAGCGCTGCGCCGGTCGTTCGCGCAGGCCTGGGGCGAGATCGGTGCGGCCTGGGGCGTGGCGCCGTCGACCGCCACCGTCCAGGGCTACCTGCTCGTCTCGGACGGCCCGCTCTCCGAGCCAGAGGTGCGCCGCGCGCTTGGCATGAGCCACCGGGCTGCGAGCCTGGCGCTGGCGCAGTGCGAGGAATGGGGGCTGATCCGGAAGGCCGAGGTCCCTCGCCGGTCCGGCCAGCGCGGCCCGGCGGCGACCGCCTGGAACGTCGTCGACGACCATTGGGAGTGGTTCCGCCGCGTCGCCGTGGCACGCAAGGAGCGCGAGACCGATCCGGTCCTGCCGGTCATCGAGCGTTGCGTCGCCGAGGCGCGCGGCCTGGCGGCGAAAGAGTCCGATCCGGAGCTCGCGGGCCTGGGCGACCGCTTTGCCTCGTTGCTCGCGTTCGTCGAGCGCTTCGATCGCGGCGTCGAGATCTTCGTCCGCGGCGACGCGCGGGCGATCGAGGGCGTCTTCGCCGCGCTCGCCCAGCTCGACGACGCGACCATTGACCGCCTGTGGGTGCTCGTCGGCGAGCTCGGACCGGAGGACGCGGTACGCGCCGCCGAGTCGCTTGCGACGCTTTCCCCCGCCGCCGCGCGACGCCTGATCAATCTCGCCGACCAGCCGGTCCTGCGGAAGCTCGTCGGCCTCAGCTGAGCGGTTCTACTCGCCTGAGCCGTCGTCCTCGAAGACCGATGCGCCCGCGGTGACCGCCGCCGAACCGGCGCCGCCGAGGGCCACCGGCATGGGTCGCGGGACAGCGACCGGACGGACGTGCCGCTCCACGAGCTCGCGGGTGCCGGCGATGCCGAGCTCGTCGAACAGGAGGCCGAACTTCGCGCGCAGGTTGTCGCCGATCTGCGCGGCGCTCTCCTCGGGCAGCGTCCACAGCTGGCGCTTGAACGGACCGATCGCCTTCTTGCGCGTCTTGTAGAGGAACTGCTCCTCGGTCTCGCCCGGCACGCGCTCGCCGTCGCAGTTGGCGACGCACCACTCGAGCATGTCCGCGCGCAGCTCGTCGGGCATGCCGCCGTCGTCGTAGACGATGTTCTGGAACCCGGTGGCGAGGTGGATCTCGGCGGTCCCGTTGGCCGGGAACTGGTCGAAGGCCGAATCGGGCAGCGTGGACGCCCCGTGCTGGACGCAGCCGGCCATCCCGTACTCGTCGCGGGCGACAGCCGAGAGCCGCCGGAGCGTATCGAAGTCGATGCTCACCTCGGCCATGCTGCCGTCGGGCATGACCACGCCGCCGTGGCTCGTGCCGGTCTGGACGCTGACCTTGCTGATCGGCTCGATCGAGCCGCATCGGTCCAGGTAGCCGTCCAGGTAGGCGCGCAGCTCCTCCTCGGTGGAGTTCGACTTGCCGACCTCGCCGATCTCGCCGCCGACGCTGATCGTCACGCCCTCGGGCTGGAGCGAGCGCATCGAGCCGCGTCAGCTCGGCGGTGTTCTCGGCGTTGACGCGCTGCTGCTCGGCGACCGTCGGCTGCGAGAGGTCCACCAGCGTCGAGGAGTCGATGTCGACGTTGAGGAAGCCGGCCGTCACCGCCTCGCGGGTCAGGTCGCGCAGCCCCTCGAGCTCCGCATCGGGGTCCGATGCCCACTTCGTGGCGTTGAACTGGAAGTGGTCGCCCTGCAGGAAGACCGGCGTCCGCCAGCCGCTGCGCAGCGCGGCGGCCAGGATGACGGCGGTGTACTCGGCCGGTCGCTGGTCGGTGTAGGCCATCTCGCTCTTCGCGATCTCGAAGATGACGGTGCCCGCGTCGCGCTCGAGGGCCGCCGCGAAGGCCTGGCGCGCGGTCAGGTACGAGGTGGCGCGCACGTTGATGGCGGGGACGGTGAAGCCGGTGGCCGGCACCTCGCCACGGCCGCGGGCGCGGTAGAGGTCGTGGATCGACGCCGACCCGCAGCCGAGCGCCTGCGACGCGCTCCAGATGACCCAGCGCGCGGCGTCGCGCAGCCCGGCGTCCTCGTTGAAGACGGCCTCGAAGCAGAGATCGTCCATCAGCGGTCCGCGCAGGGCCGCCTCGTCGTGGACGGTCAGCCCGGCCGGGCCGATGTCGGCGACGCCGGCCAGGCGGGCGCGCAGGTCCGTATCGGTCGCGATGCTCACGAGCCCATCCTACCGAAGCCCCGAGACGAGCGTGAATGCCAGCAGTGGCGCGACGAGCAGGCCGAGCCCCGCGGCCAGGAGGTACCAGTCGCGGGCGGCGCGTGCGTCGGCGACGCCGCGGGCGCGCAGGCCACCGGTCCACCAGCGCACCGCGCTCAGGCCGACGACGTAGATCGTGGCCGCCAGCGCCACGACGGCCACCGCGAAGGGCCGGACGTCGTCGCAGTCGCCGAAGGACAGCGGGCCGCCGGGCGGGCACGTCGCGGAGAGCTCGAGACCGATGACGAACGCGGCCGCAGCGAGGATGAGCGCCGACCAGGCGAGGTGCGCGAGGAGCGAGCGGCTCAGCGGATGGCCGGCGGGCCGCCGCGACTCAGCCGTTCGGCCTCCTCCGCGTCGCGGCGCGTGACGCGCCGATACTCGAAGTACAGGTAGACGCAGGCCGCCGCGCCCAGCCCGGCGACGATCGTGCCGAACGCGACCGACACGAGGGGGATGGTGACCGGCCAGAACGAGCCGCCGGCCAGGTTGAAGGCGAGCAGCGGGATGAGGAGCAGCACGACCAGCAGGTAGTTGAGCCCGACGAAGATGCGGATCGTCGACCAGCCGATGCCGCGTCGGCCGCGCGCTGCCTGCACGCCGATGGCGAGGATGACGATCAGCGCGAAGTTACCGCCGGCCACGCCGTTGGCGATGATGAAGCCGACGTCGTCGCTGAGCCGCAGGAACGGAAGCTCGACGGTGACGAGGTAGTAGACGTAGTTGGGCACGTACGTCATCAGAAAGTAGATGAAGAGGAACAGCGGCACGCCCTTCAGCACGGCCACCAGCCACGTCTCGTGGCCGTAGAGGAACCAGCTCATGAAGTCGTCCGCGGAGGACAGCAGGCGGTTGATGCCGCCGCGCGGCCGATAGGCGGGGTACGTGCCGGTGCTCATCGAGTCGTGCCCCTCACTCGCCGGTCTGGGCCAGCAGGAACGTGATCAGCGCCCGCAGCTGGCTCTCGTTGATCTGCTCTTCGCTGTGCGGTGGCATGCCGGTCGGCTCGCCGCCGTTGTAGTTGCCGGCCGAGTCGCGGATCCACTGCTCGAGGAACAGGCGCGGGTCCTCCTCGAAGTCCGCGATCATCTGCTCGGTGTCCGACGGCGTCACGAAGTCGTCGCCGAAGTCGGTGATGACGCCGGAGCCGATCGTCGAGATGTCCGGACCCGACGCCGTCCCGGTGAGGTCCGGGCCGTGGCAGCCGGCGCAGCCGGCCGAGCTGAACACGCCCTCGCCGGCCTCGACGGTATCCTCGACCTCTTCCGGGGCGTTCGCGGCGGCCTCTTCCGCCCAGCCCTCGACGAGGGTCACGACCGCCTCGATCTGCTGATCGTTCAGCGGGCCGCCGACCTCGGAGCTCCACGCCGGCATCGGCGAGTTCACGTTGCCCGAAACGACGACGCCGCCGTAGCTGACCGCGAGGCGGACGTACTCGGAGTTGACCCGAAGCTTCTCGGCCAGGCTGGCGGTGCGCAGCGACGGCGCGGTCCGCCCGTCTGGGTCGTTCGGGATCTCCCCACCCGTCCCGTCGGCCCCATGGCAGCGGGCGCAGCCGGCCGCGGCCGGCTGGGTGTCGTCGTCGCTGAAGATCACCTCGCCGAAGTGCACCAGCTCCTCTTCATGCTCGGCGGCCAGCGACTCGCGGCGCGCCTCGTCGGTGAACCAGAAGAGCATCGTGGCGGCCGACAGCACCAGCGTGACGAGGACGCCGATCGACTTCAGGCGCATCGGCTAGCCCGTGCAGTTGCCGGCGACATCACCCGTGCCGCGATCGTCGAAGGTGACGGTGCTCGGTGGGGGTCCGGAGACGACCTCGGCGGTGTTCACGACGTAGGCGCCGTTCGCGACGCTCACGGGGAAGTGGTCCATGCCACGCGGCGCCGGGCCATCGCGCTTCTCGCCGAGGATCGTGTACTTCGACCCGTGGCAGAGGCACTCGAACCAGAAGCTGACGTCGCACAGCTGTGGCACCTGGCAACCGAGATGCGGGCACTTGCGCCACAGCGCCAGCACGGACCGCTCCGGCAGCGGCAGCTCCTCGTCGACGTTCGCGCCCGGATCGGTGATCGGCTCGGGTGGCGGACCCTGGCTCTCGACGCGCGCCATCGCGGCCGGCACGTTGACGAAGAAGAGGTTTGCCTGGTTGTAGATGAACGGCAGGCCTTCCGCCCACTGGGGGTTCAGCGAGGAGATGTCCTCGCCGGTCCCGAGCGTGATCTCTCCACCGAGGCCCTCCTGGATGTTCGGCCACAGGAACGCCAGCGAGGCGCCGAGGAACT
This sequence comes from uncultured Chloroflexia bacterium, assembly GCA_963844415.1. Classification (GTDB taxonomy): domain Bacteria; phylum Chloroflexota; class Limnocylindria; order QHBO01; family QHBO01; genus JACDBZ01. The sequence continues at coordinate 206,509 of CAWJOA010000007.1, read as the reverse complement.
CGAGGGACAGGATGCCGACGCCGACGCCGAGCATGCGGCGCATGAAGCCACGGCGGGTGATCTCGCCCGTCGGCGGCCCGGGGACCTCGCCGTACGACTGCAGCTGGGTCATAGGTTGAAGAAGAGCCCTTCCCAGGGCCACACCCAGGTCCACCCGGGGCCGCGGAAGAAGGAGCCGATGAAGGTCGTCACCAGCCCTCCGATCATCAGGCACAGGAAGAAGACCCAGATCAGCTTGCGGTCGCGCGCGGCCTTGTACGGCGACCGATCGATGTACGGGATCGCGGCCAGGCCGACCAGGTAGAAGGTCGGCACCACCACGCCGGCGACGGTCGCGTTGAAGTAGCTGAGGACCTCCTGGAGGCCGAGGAAGTACCACGGCGCCTTGGCGACGTGCGGCGTGACGGCCGGGTTGGCCATCTCCTCGAGCGGCGCGCGGATGAAGATGGCGGTGACGACGAGCAGGACGAGGATGAGCGTCGACATCACGAACTCGGCGCGCAGCAGGTGCGGCCAGGTGAGGACGGTCTCGTCGGGGCGCTTGTCGACGCGGACCATCGACTCCTGCTTGACGTAGGCGAGCAGGCGGAAGCGCTCGGTGCCCGGCACGCCGGGTGGGCCGGGCAGCTTCGGGCCGGTGGTCGGCGCGACGATCGGCGCGCGATCGGGCGCCTGGGTCGGGGCGTTCTTGTCGGCCGTGCGGTTCGGTCGCTTCTCGATCGTCATCGGTCCATTCCCAAGGCTACACCGGGCCGCTGATGCCGCCGTCCTTCCGGATCCTCCAGAAGTGGACGACCAGGAAGATGGCGGTGATGAGCGGGAAGGCGATCACGTGCATCACGTAGAAGCGCAGCAGCGTGTCGCCGCCGACCTGGATGCCGCCGAGCAGGAAGAACCCGGTCTCGGGGCCGAGGATCGGCGCGTACTGCGCCATCTGGGTGCCGACCGTGATGGCCCAGAACGCGATCTGGTCCCATGGCAGCAGGTAGCCGGTGAAGCTCAGCCACAAGGTGCAGAAGAGGAGCACCACGCCGACCACCCAGTTGAACTCGCGCGGCGGCTTGTAGGCACCGTGGTAAAAGACGCGGATCATGTGCAGGAAGACGGTCAGCACCATCAGGTGCGCTGCCCAGCGGTGCATGTTGCGCGTGAAGCTGCCGAATGCGACCGCCGACTCGATGGACTGGATGTCTCGGTAGGCGTCGGCGATCGAGGGCACGTAGAAGAACATCAGGTACAGCCCGGTCACGGTGAGCGCAAGGAAGAGGAAGAAGCTGATCCCGCCCAGGCAGAAGGTGTACGTGTAGCGCACCGCGTGGCGCTTCACGCGCACCGGGTGCAGGTGCAGGAACACGTTGTTCATCACCGCCAGCGCACGCGTGCGGCTGGTGGTCGGATACGGCTGCCGGAAGAGGCTTCGCCAGACCCCCGACTCGGTGACGGCGCGAACGATCGGGTTGCGGTCGCCGTTGCTCATCGGTCGACCGCCATGCCGGCCTGCTGGCCGACCTGTCCGAGCACGTTGTCCTTGTAGCTCTCCAAGAGCACCTTCCCGTCAGGCGTGAACCGCTCGAGCTCGAGCCGGTCCATCGTGATGCAGTTGGTGGGACACCGTTCGACGCAGAGGTTGCAGCGAATGCAGCGCTCCTCGTCGATGATCATGGCGATTCCGCGCGGCCACGCCTGGAAGAAGTCCTGCTCCGGGTCGTCGCCGCCGACCTGCGCCTTGTCGACCATGTAGATCACGCCCTCGGGGCAGACGTCGGCGCAGAGCCCGCACAGGATACAGCGGGGCCCGTCGATGTTGATGTTGTGGTTGCACTGGAGGCATCGCGTCCCCTCCGCGATCGCGCCGCGCGTGTCGTAGCCGACCTCGACGAGGCTGGTGAAGTCGCGGCGCAGCTCCGGCGGCGCCATCGGGATCTCCTGGCGCCGGGTGGCCTCGTAGAAGCGGGGCATGTCGTGGTCGAGGCTCTGGGTGATGACCGCGCGGTTGATGACCGGCAGCTCCTCGAGCTCCTCGCCGCGCACGCCGGCCAGCCAGCGGTCGACCGAGCGCGCGGCCCGCCGCCCGAGGCCCGCCGCCTCGATGATCGTGGCCGGCCCGGTGACGAAGTCGCCGACCGCGAAGATGCCGTCGGACGTTGTGCCGAACGTGTCGGCGTTGATCACGACATTGCCGCGGTTGAAGTCGAATGACAGGCCGTTCATCGGCCGCCCTTCCGCGTCCTTCGGGGTCGAGCCGTTCAACGGCGAAGTGCGCCACGAGGAGAGGGACCCGCCATCGACGACGGTGCGGGTGTCGACGACGCCGATGTGGCGGTTGAGCTTCGCGCCGAACTCGCCGAGGACGTTGTTGTCCGACGCCTGGCTCGTGCACGGAATGACCATGTCGCACGGGACGGTGAACTCGCTGCCGGGAATCGGTTCGGCGCTGCGCCGGCCGGTCGCGTCTGGCGGCCCGAGGCGCGTCCGCTGGAAGACCATCCCGTTCACGCGGCCGTCCGCACCGGCGAGGACCTCGACCGGCGAGGCGAAGTACTCGAACTGCACGCCCTCGAAGCGGGTCTCGTGCTGCTCCTCCTCGTCGACGACCATCTCCTCCGGCCCGCGGCGGTAGAGGATGGTCGAGGATCTTGGCGCCGAGACGCAGCGCGGTGCGCGACGAGTCCATGGCCGTGTAGCCGCCGCCGATGACCACGACGTGCTCGCCCACCCACTGCGGCTGCCCGAGGTTGGCGCGCTTGAGGAAGTCGACGCCGTAGATCACCCCGTCGAGCTCTTCGCCCGGCACGTTCATCGCGACCGGGTACATGCAGCCGGTGGCGACGACGACCGCGTCGTGGCGCTCGCGCAGCTGGTCCATGGTGATGTCGCGGCCGATCTCGACGTTGTAGTGGAACTGCACCCCGTGCTTGGCGACCCAGTTCACGTCGAGCTCGATGACGTCTCGCGGCAGCCGGAAGGCCGGGACACCGATGAGGGTCGTGCCGCCGCCCGACGGGAGCGCGTCGTAGACGTGGACCTCGTGGCCCCAGCCGCCGAGCTCCTTTGCCGCGGCCAGTCCTGCCGGTCCGGCACCGATGACGGCAACGCTGCGCCCCGTCGGCGGCGCGACGACGACGTTGTCCGGCATGTTGTTGCCGTAGTGCCAGTCGACGAGGAAGCGCTTCATCGCGCGGATGGCCAGCGGCTTGTCGATGTCGGCTCGGCGGCAGGCCTTCTCACATGGAGCGGAGCAGACGTAGCCGCAGATCGCCGCGACCGGGTTCGGGTCGCGCGCGAGGATGTAGCCCTCCTCGAACCGCCCCTCCGCGGCCAGCATCAAGTAGCCGCGGCAGTTCGTGTTGACCGGGCAGCCTTCCTGGCACTCGATGTTGCACTGAAGCCAGTCGACGCCGACCTCGGCAGTCTGAAACCTCAGCGGAATGGCGGTATCGCTGATCACGGTGTCGTCGTCGCTCTCTCCGGGCGGCGTTAGACCATCAGGCTGACAGGAGCGGCAGGACCGATGCTACCCGTTCGGTCGTGCGTGCTGCAAGGCGACCCACCGCTCAGTTCGAGAAGTGGGTGGCCATCACGCGGCGCACGAGCGGCGCGGCGTCGGAGCCGCCGGTGCCGAGCGGGATGTACGGCAGCACGGTGGCGACGCTGACCGTCGGGTCGTCCGCGGGGGCGTAGGCCGGGAACCAGGCGTGCGGATCGGCGGCTCCGGACTCGGCCGTGCCCGACTTGCCGGCCACCGGGATCCCGAAGCCGGCGAAGGCGGCGGTGCCGGTGCCATACGGCAGGGTGACGACGGCCTGGAGCGTATCGGTCACGAACGCGAGGTCGGCGGGATCGACCGGGATCTCGTTGGCGACCCGGCTCGACCTCCTCAACGACCGTCCCGTCCCGGAGCGTGGCCGTCGTGACGATGCGCGGCGTCCATAGCGTCCCGCCGTTCCCGATCGCGGCGAACGCGTTCGCCAGCTGGAGGGGCGTGCCGAGGAACGCTCCCTGCCCGATTGCCAGCTGGACCTGCTCGAATCCGGAGTATCCGCCGCGCCCGTTCTCGCGCAGCCAGGCATCGTCGGGCACGATCCCGGTCTCCTCGATCACGTAGCCGATCCCGGTCGGAGCCCCGAAGCCGAAGTCCTTGAGGAGGTCGGTGAACGCCGTCTCATTTGTCTGGTAGACCTCGAAGGCGAGCGGCATGTAGGTTGTGTTGCAGCTGAACGCCATCGACTCGGCCAGGCCCACCGAGCCGGGCAGCGAGTGGTTCATGTAGTTGCGGAACGTGAAGTCGCCGTATTGCCAGGTCGGGGGGCAGGGCCGGGTGCTGGCCGGCGTGACGACCCCGGTCTGGAGGGCGACGGCCAGCGTGAACGGCTTGAACGACGATCCAGCCGGATACGCGGCGAGGACCGCCTTGTTGAAGATCTGCCCCTGCCCGGCGGGCGTGAGCGGCACGCCGCCGAGCGTCGTTCCGATCGTCATCGAGTTGGGATTGAAGGGCGGTTGGCTGGCGAGCGCCCACACGTCGCCGCTCTTCGGATCCACGACGGCGGTCGCGCCCTGCGGGTAGGGCAGCAGGGCGTCCTGCGCGGCGAGCTGAACCGATGGCCGGATCGTGATCGCCACGTCGGCACCTGGCACCATCTCGGTCTCGAACAGCACTGATGGCTCGCCCTCGGCCGGCACCGCGACGAGCGACCAGCCCGGCGTCCCACGCAGCAGCGCCTCGGCACCGAATTCGAGCCCCGACCGGCCGACGATGTCGCCGCTCCGATAGCCGGCGTCTTCCAGCGTCTCGAGGTCCTGCGCGGTCACGTCGCTGACGTAGCCAATGGTCTGCCCGGCGAGCGCCTCCTGCGGGTAGACCCGCTCACCGTCGAGATCCCGCGCCCAGACCGTCCCGCCCTCGCCGACGATGCGCCCCCGCCGGCCGAGCTCGCGGTCCAGCCGCAGCGTGCCATCTGGACCGAGCTCGGGGAACAGCACCTCCGGCGTCCAGCGCACGAGCCAGCCCTCGGGGCCGTGGACGAGGGTCAGCGCCCGGTCGAGGTCGAGGTCTCCGAACCGCTCGGAGGCGACAGCCAGCTCCATCGGGACCGAGAGTGCCGGGACGGGGCCGGCGAGCGTTGCCGCCGGGTCGATCGGCGCCGGGGTCGGTGCCGGCGTGGCCGACGGGTCGGCGGTCGCGGACGGGTCCGGCGTGGGGTCGGGCGGCGGCGTCGGCGGGGGGAATGCTTCCGGACGCGGCTCGGCGGGCAGGCCGATCGTCTCGGGCACGCCGACCGTCGCTCCCAGGTCGGCGACATCGGCCATCTCAGCGAAGGCGGCGTGCAGCTCGCTGAACGCCTCGAGCGGATAGCGCTCGTGCAGGCCCGGGTCGAGCGTCGCGTGCATGGCGGCGTAGTCGCCGGCGGCCCAGGCGGCGATGTACGCGTCGGCGACCGCGGCGGCGGCATCGGGCCCGGCGGTCGGGAAGGTGGTCGGCCGCGGCGTCGGCTCGGGGGTTGGCGCGGAGCTGCAGGCGGCCAGCAGCAGGACTAGCCCGGCCGCGATCGGGCGGCGACCCCCTCGACCGGTCATCGGGCCAGCGTCACGCGGCGGAAGCCCTCGGCCGCCCGGTAGCCGGCACGCTCACCGAGCTCCTCGCTCCGGCGCCGGACCCAGCGCGCGATGTCGTCGAGCGAGCGGAACTGGCTGGCATGACGGCCGAGCGCGGCGATCTTGGCCTCGAGCGTCTCGCCGATGTCGACGAGCTGGTTCGCCTCGTTCGTGCTCCACAGGAACAGCTCGGCCACCTTCCAGGGCTGGAGCCCGGCGTCGAGGTGCTCGCGGAAGTTCAGCGGGTCGCGCGCCGTCGGGAAGACGGCGTCGATCGTGGCCTGGCCGACGGCGCGGTGGTCGGGATGGTTCACCCACTCGTTGTTGACGAACAGCACGGTTGGGTCGTGGGTCATCACCACCTCGGGCCGCAGCTCGCGGATCGCGCGGGTGATCCGCTCGCGCAGCTCGAGCGTCGGGAGGACCTGGCCGTCGGGCTCGTCGAGAAAGTCGACGCCGTCGACGCCGATCTCGGCGGCGGCGGCGCGCTGCTCACGCTCGCGGAGCGCCGCCAGCTCGACCGGGTCGGTGTTCGGGTCGTCGCTGCCCTTGTCGCCGCGTGTCGCGAGCAGGTAGCGGACGCTCGTGCCCTCGCCGACCCAGCGCGCGACCGTGCCGGCGGCGCCGAACTCGATGTCGTCGGGATGCGCGGCGACGACGAGCACCCGCTCAGGCGTGGGGAGCCGATCATCGGGCATCGGTCAGCCGAGCGCCGGCTGCGGGGCGTGGGCCGCGGCGCGCAGCTGCACGAGGCGGTCGCGGGACCCGTCGAGCGCGCGCGCCGCCCAGCCGATCACGTCGTCGTCATGGGTGAAGAGGATGATCTGGCGCTCCGCGCTGAGCTCGTGGAGGACACCGAGCAGCTGCTGCTTGCGCTCCGCATCGGCCTGGACGGTGACCTCGTCGAGCAGGAGCGGCGCCGTCTCGCCGGTCGTGGCGAGCTGCTGGGCCATCGCCACGCGCAGGAGCAGGTAGATCTGCTCCCGCGTTCCCTCGGAGAGCAGCAGGGCCGATCGCCATCGACCGCTCTTCGCCTCCTTGACCCGCACCGACAGGTCGGCCGGGTCGACCGATGCATCGACGTACGCACCGCCGCTCACTCGTGGCAGCCAACGGGTGATGGCCGCGGCCAGGATCGGCGCCAGGTCGCGATGGACGCGCTCCTCGGCCGCACGCAGCAGGCGGGTCGTCTCGGTGAGCACCTCGAGCAGGCCGACGACCCGCGCCTGCTCCGCGCCTGCCTCCGCAACGGCCTCCTCGGCCTCGGCGACGTCCGGCAGGTCCCGCTGCATCTCGGCCAGTGCACCACGCTGCGTGCTCGCATCCGCGCGCGCCCGATCCAGCTCCTCTCGCTCGATCTCGAGGAGCGACCCCAGGTCGTCGCGCGGCGCCATGACGCTCAGCTCGCTCGCGTCGACCTTCGCCGCCAGCGCGGCAGCGCGCGCCGCGGCGGCCAGCGCATCGGCCTGGACCTGCTCGACCGGGAGCCCGTCGAGCAATGACTGGAGCTCGTGCCATTCGCGGCGCGCCGCGTCGGCGCTCGCTGCCTCCACACCGCGTGCGAGTCGCCATGCGCCGAGGGCCGCCGCCACGTCGTCCGGTGCGCCGTCAGCCGCCAGCCCGACGTCGGCGGCGACGGTCCGCAGGGCATGTTCGGCACGCGCCACGGAGCGCTCGGTCTCGGCGGCCGCCGCCTCTGCCTCGCGGCGTGTCGCGAGCGCACGCTCGAGCGCCACGCGGTCCCCCGCCAGCCGGGCCTGCTCGGCGCGCTGCCGGCACGCGGCCTCGTAGGACGCCAGCGCCGCGAGGAGATCGGTCGCATCGGCGGCGACGCGGCGCGCCCGGAGCGCGTCTCGCAGCGAAGCCTCGGACCGGGCTCGGCGTTCGTCCAGGTCGGCCCGCGTCGCATCCCAGGCGGCGGCCTCGCGGGCGGCTCGGGCTGCGACCGCGACGGCGTTGGCCCGGCGGTCGAGCTCGTCGGGGTCGGCGGGCAGGCCGGCGGCTCTCGCCGCCTCCGCCGCCGCCTCGCGCTCGGCGCGCGCGGCGTCGCGCGCAACCGTGGTCGGCGCAAGTGCCGCCCGCGCTCGCTCGACGCGATCCATGCCGGCAGGTCCTCGCCGGCCCAGCCACGCCCAGGCGCCGAGGCCGATGGCCAGCAGGCCAAGGACGATGCCCACCGGCGACTGGCCCATCGCGAAGGCGGCGACGGCCGCAACGGCCGCGGCGACGGCGGCTAGCATCCAGGGCAACCCGGCGCGTGACTCACCGGACGCGAGCGCCAGCTCCGCCGCCCGGAGGTCCGACTCGAGCTGCGGTTGCGGATCGGGATCCGGCGTCCGGAGGCGCCGGGCCAGCGCGCGAAGCTCGTCTTCGCCGGGACCGCCGAGCGGCGCTGCGACCACGGGCCGCGGAGCGAGCAGTCCGAGCGCATCTTCGGCACGGTCGAGCGCGCGACGCGCCTCGACCACCGAGGCGTGCATCTCGAGGTCACCCTCCGGCGGCGCAGGCAGCGCGACGAGCTCACGCTCGAGCTCGGCGGCGCTCGTCCCGGTCAGCGGCTCCGGCCGTGGCCGGCCCTGCCAGGCGTCGAGGGCGCCCGCAACGGCATCGGCGCGCGCGCCCGCGGTCGGCAAGGCCGGCGGGCTCGGTGGGGTGGCGGGCGGCGAGCTCGGCGGCACGGTCGGCGCGGCGGCTGACCTCGGCGGCGGCGCGGCCGGCGAGTGCGGCCTCGATCGTCGCCACGGCGTGCGTCTGCGTCGTTGCGGCGCGTTCGGCGGCCTCCGCGCTGAGGCTGGCGTCGAGGAAGGCCTCGTGGCGCGCCTTCGCCTCGGTCAGCGATGCCCGCGCTGCCGTCTCCCGCTCTTTGGCCGCACGAAGCGGTCCGCGCGCGCCCTGGCGATCGACGCCGACGCGAACGCGGCGAAACTCGTCCAGCCGCTCGCGAGCCTCGGCGGCGGTCGCATCGGTCCCTCGTGTGGCGGCGGCACGCTGCATGTGCTCCTGGAGCGAGGCCGCGGTGTCGCGGCCGGCGATCGCGGCGATCTGGGCCTGGCCGACGCAGATCGTGGCGGCGAAGGCCTCACGGTCGAGCCCGAGCCAGCGCGACGCGTCGGGCGTGCCGTCCATGATCTCGTCGGAGACGTCGCGCCCCAGGACGACATCGGTCGCGCGGCAGGCGACCTTGCCGGCGAGGTCCTGGCTGATCTCGATCGTCCGGCCGTCGTCGAGGGCGAGGCGCACCTCGACCTCCCATCGGCCATCGCCGTCCCACGGCTTGTGGCGCTCCTCGAACAGCCGCTCGACCGTGGTCCCCGCTCCGCGTCCGCGGCGCACGCCGCCGATACCCGCACGGATGGCGGCATGCCAGCTCGACTTGCCCGCCTCGTTCGGACCGCTCACCACGGTGAGCCCGGGAGCCAGCTCGAGCGACTCGCCGTCGAACGGTCCGAAGGCGTGGGCGGTGACTCGCTCGATCCGCACGGCTACGCCACCTCCAGGTCGCCGCGGCCCTCGAGGGCGCGCAGTCCGGTGAGGATGACCTTCCGTTGCAGCTCCGGGTCCGCGATCTCCTCGATCGCCGAGCGCACGAACTGGCCGCGAACCGTCGACTCGGCGCCGATCGCGACGAGGTCGTAGCCGATCCGCAGGCCGCCCGTGCGCAGCACCAGGCCCTCGAGATGGTCACCGATGCGCTCGAGCTCGCGCGGGTCCAGCTGCACCGATGGCGCGAGCTCGCCGGAGAGCGTGACGCGCACGCAGCCGGCCAGCGGGGCAAGGCGCTCGCGCACGAGCGCGGCGACCTCGTCCGAGTGCGTGGCACCACCGACCTTGACCTCGAGGTCGTGGACCTCGCTGACCGATACGTCGTGCCGCTCGCGGGCGACGGTGCCGTCGTCGCCGACGGTGGCGATCACCGCGCCGCGCTCGCCGGTCTCGCCGAAGTCCAAGGGGTCGGGGTTGCCCGGGTAGGTGTGGCGCTCGGCGTCGCGCGGCAGGTGGTAGTGGCCGAGGAACGCGTGCGCGAGGCCGGTCGCGGGCAGCTCGGCCGCGTCGAACGGGGCGTGTGGCGCCTTGCCGGACTCCTGCCAGGCGAGGGTGGCGCGTTCGGAGGCGTGCGCCAGCGCGACGTGCACCCCGCCGCGATCGACGCGGAAGCCGGCAAAGAGATCGTCGGTGTTGGCCGGCGCGCGGTGCGCGGCTCCCCACAGCGTCAGGCCGTCGGCCAGCTCGACGGGCCGCAGCCGGTCCTCCGTGAAGACATGCACGTTCGGCGACCACTCGACCAGCGCGTACGGGCTGCGCGGCGAGATCCAGTCGTGGTTCCCCGGCGCCAGGAAGACGCGCCGATCGGTGCGCTCGAAGGTGCTGCGCAGGAACTCGACCGTGTCCGGGCCGATGCGGTCCTGCTCGAACAGGTCGCCCGCGCAGAGGACCGCGTCGACGCCCTCCGTCTCGGCCAGGGCCATGATCCGGGTCAGGGCGTCGCGGCGGTTGCGTCGGCGGAGACGGGCGGTCTCGGGCGGCGCCCAGGCGAATGGTGCGTCGAGGTGGAGATCCGCGAACTGGAGCAGCTTCATGGAATTCGCGTCAGGGTAGCCGACCGGAGGCATCGCGAAGCCCGGCGCTCAACGCCGGGCCAAGGATGCGGAGGTGGAGGCGTGACACGGCCCGCCCAGCGGAACCGACGAGCGTGACAGCTCATCGGTCGCGAGGCGGGCCGCATCGGTCCGTCTCGGGCGCCGAGCCGGCCGCTTCCCCCCGTGCCGATCAGGGGATCGGGCCGGCCGGCGTCAGGCGCTGGTCAGACGGCGCGTCGCCCGCTGAGCAGCTGGAACACGAGCACGATCGCTGCAATCACGAGCAGCAGCCAGATGAGGCCGCCGCCGATGTTGCCGATCAGGCCCAACAGCCACAGGACCAGCAGGATGGCGATGATCGTCCAGAGCATCGTTCTCTCCTCAATCGGTTCAGTCCCTCCCTGCGACGCCTTTCGGCGCCGCGCACGAACGTTCTTCGCACGATGCGTGCCAGTTCAGGCAAGCAAGCGCTCGCTCGCCAAGCGTCAGGGAATGGGGTCGAGGAGCGTGACGAGCCCGAGCACGCCGAGGATCACGAGCAGCATCACGACGGCGACGAGGAGGCTGGCCAGGACCACGCCGCCCCCCTCCTTCATGCGGCGAGCGCCTGGGCGTTCACTCGTGATCGGCGCTGCGCTGATCGATGACTGAGATGACGAGAAGGACGGCGGCTACAAGGAAGAGATTCACCCACTGGCCGAGGCGCAGGAGCACCCCCGCCAGCCAAGCGAGCAGCGCGATGGCGGTGAAGATCCAGATCATCGGATCGGGCTCTGTACGACAGCGAGGGCCATCACGCCGAGGATGATGAGCTGCAGGATTGATGCGACCAATACGCTCACAGCGATGATCGCTCGCCCTGTATTCACGCGGCGAGCGCCTCCACCAGCTGGTCGACGTGCTCCGCCGGCTTGACCTGGGCCAGGACGTGCTCGATCCGGCCGTCCGGACCGATGACGAACGTGCTGCGCTCGTTGCCGAAGTAGTCCCTGCCGGCGAACGACTTCGGGATCCAGACGCCGTACGCCTCGGCCAGCTTGTGGCCCTCGTCGGCGAGGAGGCGGTAGGGCAGCGCGTACTTCTCGCGGAACTTCGCGTGGCTCTTCACGCTGTCGGGCGAGACGCCGAAGAGCTGCGCGCCCGTGTCGGTCACGCGCGACCAGCTGTCGCGCAGGCCGCATGCCTGGGTGGTGCAGCCCGGGGTGTCGTCCTTCGGGTAGAAGTAGAGGACGTAGCGCGAGCCGGCGAGCGACTCGGTCGACACGACGCTGCCGTCGTCGGCGCTCAGGGAGAAGTCGGGTGCGTGGTCACCGGCCGTCAGTCGGGTCACGAGCGAGAGTCTAGCGTCGCGCCCGGATCGCCGGTCATCTCCTCGATCGCCACGAGCACCGGCGGCAGCTCGCGCGGCTCCATGCCCGCCACCAGCGCATCGGCGAACGCGCCGATGCGATCGTCGTGCGGCCTCGGCCAGGTCGTGGCCGGCGCCAGCCACGAGCTGAAGGACCGGCTCGTTGCCCGCGTCGGTAAGGACCGCGGCCAGCAGCCTCGACTCGTCGGGGTCGGCCCAGGCGTCCCGCGTGCCATGGGCGATGACGACGTGGCGGTGCAGCATCGTCGCCAGCGCCAGGGCCGGCGTGTGGATCGCCTGCTCCCAGCCGGCGAGCGTGAGCCGGACCGATGCGTCCGCGACACGCAGCTCCATCTCGGCCTCGCGCCGCGCTGCCCGCTCGACGAGCTCCTCGGCAGCGACGTCGAGGGCGGCGACGAACGGGTGCTCGCGGTCCGTGCCGGTCCGCTGCCGCTCCGCGACCCCGCGACGCAGGACGTCGCGGAGGGAGCGCGCCGGTGGACCGACGAGGCCGACGGCGCCGATGGCCGGGTCGCCGATCGCCACGCTGATCGCGATCACCGCGCCCTCGCCGTGGCCCACGATCGCCGTCCGTCGCAGGTCGAGCTCGCGCCGCGAGCGCATCGCGCCGATCGCGTCGCGCGCGTCGTCGATCCTCGTGAAGAGGTCGGAGGCGGCCCAGTCGCCACCGGACTCGCCGCAGCCGCGCGAGTCGTAGCGCAGGCTGGCCACGCCTCGAGCGGCGAGGGCATCGGCCAGGCGCTCGAAGAGCCCCGGTCCGTGGGTGGGCGCAAACCAGTCCGGGTGCCCGGCACGGTCCCACCCGCCGTCGCGGTCGCGCGGCAACCAGCTCGGGATGAGCAGCGCCCACGGCAGACGGCCATCGGTCTCGACGTCGGGCAGGGTCAAGGTCCCTGCCAGCCCGATGTCGCCGGCGCGAACGCGAATGTCCTCGGAGCGTGGCATCGCCCCGATGGTACGCTCGGAGCCGGCATGACCCAACCCGAGCCGGTCCTCGCCCCGCCGCCGCAGCCGGTGCCATTCGTCCCCGATCCACGCGCGGAGCTCCCGGCCGCCGCCGAGGTCGTGGTGGTCGGTGGCGGCATGCTCGGCGCATCGGCCGCGTACCACCTGGCGCGAGCGGGGATGCGGCCGCTCGTCATCGAGGCCAACTCGCCTGCGTGGGGCGCGTCCGGACGCAACGCGGGCATGGCCCTGGCCGGCCTGGGCGGCTGCTTCCCGCGCGTCACGAAGCTCGTGCAGGAGGCCGGGGGTCGATCGGTCCTGGACTACACGATGCGGTCGCTCGACATGCTCGAGGCGTGGGACGCGGAGCTCCCCGGCGGGATCGAGTGGGACCGCTTCGGGTCGCTCGACCTCGCCACCGACGAGGCGGAGGAGCGGCTGATCCGCCACACCGCATGGCTCCAGGCGGGTGAGGGGCTCGAGGTGCGGATCGTGAGCGGCGCCGAGCTCGACGATCTCGCGCCAGGCCTCGCGCCGGACGGCGTTCGCGCCGCGAAGTGGACGCCGCAGGACGCCCAGCTCAACCCGTTCCGGCTCTGCCACGCCCTCCTCGACGCGGTGCGCGCCGCCGGCGGGACGGTCGTGACCGGCGTGCGCGTCGAGCGGATCCTGGCCACGAGCGGCCGGGTGAGCGGCCTCGCGACGTCGCACGGCGAGGTGTCGACCGGAGCCATCCTGCTCGCAGCCAACGCCTGGACGCCGGCATTGGCGCCCCACCTCGCGGCCAACCTGACCCCGATCCGCGAGACGGTGTGCGTGACCGAGATCCTCCCGTTCAGCATCGGCAGGCCCAGCTTCGAGACGAACCAGTCCAACGAGTACTGGCGCCAGATGCGGACCGGGGAGGTCGTCATCGGCGGGTTCGCTGTCAGCGATGAGGGGATGGGCATCGGCTCGTACTCGATGCGCGTGCGCCCCGGCGTCCCGGCGCGCGTGGCCGGGCTCATCGCCGCGCTCCATCCGAGGCTCGCCGATGCGCGGATCGTGCGCTGCTGGGCCGGTCTGCTCGACTTCGCCTCGCTCGAGATGCCGATGGCCGGGCCGCTTCCCGCCGAGGACGGCACGCCGCTGCCGGGCGCCTATGTCGGCGCCGGCCTGACCGGCCACGGCCACCCGTACGCGCCGGTCCTCGGCCTTCTCCTCGCCGAGCTGATCGCTCGCGGCCGCACCGAGACGCTCTCCCTCGAGCCCTTCGACCCGATGCGCTACGTCGGCGTCGCCCACCCGCCGACGTGGCTTGGCCCGGTCCAGGGCGCGACGACGATCCCGCGCTAGACGAGCGGCCGCCAGGCCCCGACGGCCACGCTCACCGCCAGCGCCGCGGCGCCGAGCACTGCCGCGCCGCCGACCCAGGCCCAGTCGCTCGGACGGAACCGCGAAACGCGGGCGTTCGTGCGATCGGGAAGCGCGCCGAAGCCCCGCGCGTCCATCGCCAGCGCCATCCGACTCGCGCGCCGCACGGCACGAACCAGCAGGGTCGCCACCCTGCCGACCCACAGCCCGACGAGCGCGATCGGTGATCGGCCCGCGTCGACCCCGCGAGCTCGGCGCGCCATGCCGATCAGCTGCCACTCGGCGATGAGCAGCGGGACGAGGCGCAGTGCTGCCAGAGCACCGATCGCGAACCGCGGCGGCACGCGCAGGTGCTGGATGAGCGCGTCGGCCATCTCGGTCGGCTGGCTCGTCGCCGTGGCGAGGACGCCGGCCAGCCCGATGGCCAGCAGGCGCAGCGAGAGGCCGACTCCGTTGAGGAGCGTCTCGGCCCCGATCTGCAACGGACCGACCGACACGACCGTTGGGCCGAGCTGTTCGGCCGCGAAGACCACGTTCACGACACCCACGATGGCCGCGGCGAGGCCGATGAGCCACGTGCGGCGAACGAGCGCCGGCACCGGGATACCGGCGAACGGCACGACGAGCACGAGGCCGATGAGGATCACGCCGGCGGTCACGGCGTCGAGCGAGACGAACAACGCCACGAGGAGCACGAGCGCGGCCGCCAGCTTCGCCAACGGGTTGGCCCGCGCGAGGGGCGCGTGCGGGGCCGCGTCGATCGGGGCGAGGAGGCGCATCAGGACGGAGCCCGCAGGACGAGCGAGCGATCCGCCAGTGCGCCGGCGAACGCGCGATCGTGGGTCACGAAGCAGATGCCGCGTCCCTCGTCACGCAGCGCGGCGAGCAGGTGGAGCAGCTCGCCCCACGTGCGCCGGTCCTGCCCGAAGGTCGGCTCATCGAGGACGAGCAGCATCGGGGCGGTCGCCAGCGCCGTCGCCACCGAGAGGCGGCGCTGCTCCCCACCCGACAGCGTGAACGGGTTTGCCGCCGCGAGGTGGCCGAGGTGCAGACGCTCGAGCAGCTCGTCGACGCGACGGTTCGCCGAGGCCGCGTCGGAGCCGGTGCGCATCGGTCCGAGCAGCAGCTCGTCTCGCACGGTGCCGGTCAGGAACTGGTGCTCGGGATCCTGGAAGACGGTCCCGACGTGCCTGGCGAGGTCGCGCGCGTGCCAGCGAGCGATCGCCTCACGACCGCGGCCGGCCGCGAGCGCCTCGCCGGCCACGACCTGGCCGCTCCGCGGCTCCAGCAGTCCGGCGAGCAGCAGGGCCAGGGTCGTCTTGCCGCTCCCGTTCGGCCCGGTGATGGCGGTCGCCTCGGCCGATCGCACAGCGATGTCGGTCGCTGCGAGCGCGTCGGTCGTCGCGCCCGGCCACCGGAACGAGACGTGCTCGGCGAGGAGCAGGGTCTGCTTCGCGGGTCGCTCACGGCGGGCGGGGGCGGCCGGCGGCCGGTCGGGCACCCAGACGCCCGCTTCGGCGAGCGCGGTGCCGTGATCGCGGAAGATCCGCGCCGGCGGGCCGTCGGCGACGACGCCGCCACCGGCCTCGATGACGACGACGCGGTCGACGAGCGCAACGGCCTCGTCGACGCGGTGCTCGACGAGCACCATCGTCGCGCCGAGACGCTCGAGGACCCGGGAGAGCACGGCTCTCACCTCCGCTGCCCCCTCCGGATCGACGTTCGCGGTGGGCTCGTCGAGGAGGAGCAGCCCGGGTTGCAGCGCCAGCGTGCCGGCCAGGGCGAGGCGCTGCTGCTCCCCGCCCGAGAGGGCGTGGGTCGGCCGTTCGCGGCCGTACGGGAAGTCGACGGCGGCGAGGGCGGCGTCGACGCGCGACCAGATCCCGCCGGCCGGGACGCATCGGTTCTCGAGCCCGAAGGCGACATCGTCGCCGGCGCGGGCCATGACCAGCTGAGACTCGGGGTCCTGGAACATCATCCCGCTTCGATCCCGCGCGGCCCGCGGGTCGCGACCGTCGACGAGGAGCGTCCCCTCCGTCTCGGCGCCCGATGACGGATCGATCAGCCCCGCCAGCGCTCGCAGCAGCGTCGACTTGCCCGCACCGGACGGCCCGAGCAGCAGGACTCGTTCGCCGGGCTCGACCCGGAGGTCGACGCCGCGCAGGGCCCACTCGCGTCGCCCGGGCTGGCGCAGCCCCCATGCGCGTGCCTCGATCCCCGCCGGCCCGACCGTCATGCCGGCATTGTCGACGGTCCCGTCAGACCTCCGGCTGCTCGCGCCCGACCTCGAACTCGCGGAGCACCCCCGTTGCGGCGAGGCCACGCACGAGGAGCCAGCCACCGATGCCGGCGATCGCGGCGGAGCTCGCCACCACCAGCGCCGTATAGAGGAGCTGCCAGTCGGCACCCCAGTCGGGGTAGAACACCGCCAGGTCGAGGAGGGCGCCGGCGAGACCCGCGGCTGCCCCGGCTCCGACGGCGGTGAGCAGGTTCCAGCGCCGGTACAGCCCGAAGGCGAAGATGAGCTCGGCTGCCGCACCCTGGGCGAGCCCGTACACGATGGCCAGCAGGCCCCACTGCGCCCCAAGCACCATCGAGACCGATGCGGCCACCGTCTCGCCGAACAGCGCGGCGCCCGGGCGCCGCACGACGAGCGGCACGACGACCGCCGGGATCATCCACACGCCGTAGATGGCGCCGCGGACCGGCGGAGCGACGAAGGCGGTCGTTTCCCACAGGATGTTCCAGGCCTGGAAGACGACGCCGAACGCGACCGCGATCACGGCGGCGACGAGGATGTCGACGGTGCGCCAGCCGCCTTCGCGGTCCGGCGAGGTGGTCGTTGTCATGGATGCTCTCCCGTTGATGCGGTTTCGACGACGAGGAGGACCCCGTCGGTGAGCCGAACCGATGCGCCAGCGGCGTCGACGACGTTCGACAGCCCGCGCGAGCCGCCCAGCGCCAGCGTCGCCGCGTTCAGCGGCCATCGCAGCCCGGTGGTCGTGACCCCGATCGCGTCGCCGCCGATCGGCAGCAGCGTGACGAGGTCGCCCGGAACGCCGTGCAGTGCCACCTCCTGCCCGCCGCGGGCGGCGCGGACGGTCGTCGCTCCGACGACGGCCCGGACCTCGACGCCGGCGAAGGCCGGGTCTGCGAGCAGCAGCAGGTTCGCCAGCTCGTGGTCGAGCCGGCTGCCGCCGGTCGCGCCCAGCAGCTCGACTCGATCGGCGCCCTCGGCGACCGCCGCCCGCAGCGCGAGCTCGGTGTCCGACGCCTCCTTGTCGACCGGGTGGCGGTCGATCCGGGTGCCGGCGGCCTCGAGCCGCGCGACGAGCGCCGGATCGGCCGAGTCGAGGTCGCCGACGAGCCGGTCCGGACGGCGCCCGAGATGGTCGAGGGCGTTGGCGCCGCCGTCCGCGGCGATCACGACATCCGCCCCGTCGAGCCACGTCTCGTCTCCCGGCGCGAGGACGCCGGAGGCGACGACCACGATCCGCATCGGTCCTCCAATCGCTCTGCCTCCGCGAGAACGACGAACGGCGCACCAGAGCCGATCACGATGACCGTGCCTGAGGCGCGCCGCGGTGGCTGCATCGACTTCCTTCGCCGGCATGACCCGGATCAGGTTCGAGGGTCTGCGACGTCCGACGTCGCACTCTCAGCGCGGTGGCGCTCCCCTGTCGTCTCTCGGATTGTGCAGCCAGCCTAGCACGCCACCTAAGATCGGGCGATGCACCCGAACGTGAGTCGCGTCGTCGACGCGGCCGCCCGAGCGGGCCTGGCGATCGAGGTTCGACGCTTCCCGGAAGGCACGCGAACCGCGGCCGATGCGGCGCGTGCCGTCGGCTGCGAGGTCGCGCAGATCGTCAAGTCGCTCGTGTTCATGGCCGATGACCGCCCGGTCATCGCCCTCGTCTCGGGCGCCAACCGGGTCGACCTCGACAAGCTGGCGGTGGCGGCCGGCGCGCACGGCGCCCGGCGCGCGGATGGCGACGAGGCACGCGCCGCGACCGGCTTCGCGATCGGTGGCGTGCCTCCATTCGGCCACGGCTCGGGCACCACCGTCCTCGTCGACCGCGACCTCGAGCGGCACCGGGTCGTGTGGGCCGCCGCCGGCCTTCCGGACGCGGTGTTCGAGGTCACCCCGGCGGCGCTCGTCCGAGCCAGCGGCGGCACCGTCGTCGACCTCGCCGCCGCGCCGGCCGGCTGACGGTGCCACTGGCGGTCGGCTTCGGGGTCATCGCCGCCGCCGGCGCCGCGATCGCGATCGCCGCGTGGCTCGCGCTTCGATCGGCCGGCGCGCAGCCGGCGCTGGCCAGGCGCCTGGCCGGGCCCCGCGAGGTCCGCGTCGGACAGCTGCTCGACGCCGTCGACGTGCCGGAGCGCCCGGTCCGCGTCGCCGGCCGCATCCGGTGCCGCGACCCGCTCGAGGCTGGCGACGGAGAGCGCCTGGTCGCGTTCCACCGCGACGTCGAGGTGATGGCCGGCGGTCGCTGGCGCAGCGTGGAACGCCTCCGCGAGACCCGCTCCTTCGAGCTGTGGGACCACGACGGCTCGCTCAGCGTCGACCCCGCCGCCGCCACCGAGCCGCTCGTCGTCATCCCGAAGGTGTGGCGCGGCGACCCGGCGCGGCTCGAGGAGCCGCACGCGTCCGCCGTCGCCCGCCTCGCCGAGCGGCATGGGCCGGCGACCGCCGCGCGATCGGTCACCCGCACCATCGACGTGACCGATCGGCTGCTCGTCGTGGCGCGGGCCGTCCGCGGCGACGACGGCCGGCTGGGGCTCGAGCCTCCAGCGGGCGGCTTCGTCATCACCACCCTGGCGCTTCCGGACGCCATGCGCCTGCTGGGCGGACCCCGCCGACGCCTGGCCGCGCTCTCCGTCGTCGGGCTCGGGCTCGGGCTCGCGCTGGCCGTCATCGGCCTCCTCGGAGCCCTTGTCGCAGCCGTCCTCTAGGCCGATGTCCGGGGTCGACCGGTACGAACGGGGCATCGCGCAACGCACATCCCGTTTCTAGCATCGGGTGCACGGTTCTTACCAGAAGCTCCATTCGACCGAGAATCCAGCCTGGTGAGCACGAGGAGAGGACGGTCCATGGCGCGCGACGACGCTCCCGCGCTCCTCACGGTCGCCCAGGCGGCGACCCTCCTCGGCGTGCACCCGAACACGATCCGCACCTGGACCGATGCCGGCCGGCTGACCGCCTATCGCATCAACTCGCGCGGTGACCGGCGCTTCCGGCGCGGCGACGTCGAGCGGCTCCTCGTCGGCGACCGCACCGTCGGCGCGCCGGCCGCTGCCGGCGACCGGTCCCACGAGCCCAGCGGCGAGCTCGCCGTGTTCGGTCGCATCGCTGCCGGCCTCGCGGCCACCCCGACCACCGCGTCGGTGTCCCGCGCCGTCGTCGAGGCGCTGCGCACCGAGCTCGGCGTCGAGCGCGCGGCGGTCTACGTCGGCAAGGCCGAGCCGTTCGGCCTCACCGCCCACGCCGGCTTCGACGCGCCGCCACCCGCCACCCGCGGGACCGAGGAAGGCGACAACGAGGAGACAGCCGTCCCGCTGCAGACGCGCCGAGGATCGGTCGGGCTGCTCGTCCTCGACGCCCCGTCGGCGGCGGCAATGTCCACCACCTTCCGCCGATCGCTGGCCGCGATGGTGGCCACGACCCTCGCCAGCACGCGGCTGCTCGGGAAGGCCCGTCGCGATCTCCAGCGAGCGCGGGCGCTGCGATCGGTCACCAAGGAGCTGACCGGCAACCTCGATATCGCCGCGGTGCTTGGCGAGGTCGTCGACCTCACCCGCTCACTCTTCGAGGCCGACAAGGCCGGCCTGTGGCTCGTGACGCCGGGCGCCGAGAACCCGTTCAGCGTGGCGGCGCACCACGGGCTCAGCGAGGACTTCCTGGCGCGGGTGGAGGCGCTGACCCTCGACGCGGACACCGTGGGCATCCGGACCCTGCACGACCGCCGGCCCTTTGCGATGCGCCTGGACGACGCGGATGCCGTCGGCCTGCTGAAGGCCGGATACGAAGCGGAAGGCATCCGCACCGTCTGCCTCGTCCCGCTCATCGGCGGCGACGAGACACTGGGCCTGCTCGGCCTCTACCACCTGGCGGAGCGCAACTGGCCGGACGCCGAGGTCTCCCTCGTGCAGGCCTTCGCCGACCAGGCGGCGGTGGCGATCCAGAACGCACGCCTGTATCGGTCCGTTGCCTCGCAGGCGGCCCGCATGCGTTCGATCCAGGACCTGTCGGCCCGCCTCAACCGCCTGACCGACGTGCGGGCCATCGCCGAGGCGATCGTCGCCGAGGCAGCCCCGCTGGCCGACTTCCACGACATCCGGATCTACCGCGTCGACTGGGAGCACAACCTCTGCGAGCCGATCGCATTCACCCGCGAGATGCTCGATGGCAACCCGGACGACGCAGTCGAGCTGCTGCGGGTTCGGGTCGGCGAGGGTTTCACCGGCTGGGTCGCGGAGCACGGAGAGCCGCTGCTGATCAACGACGCCCTCGACGACGAGCGGGGCAAGACGATCGACGGGACCGACGACATCCCCGAGTCGATGCTGGTCGTCCCGATGCTGTACGAGGGGCGCGCGCTCGGCGTCATCGTGCTCAGCCAGCTCGGCTTCAACCGATTCACCGACGACGACCTCCAGACGATGTCGATCTTCGCCGGCTACGCCGCGCAGGCGATGGCGAATGCCACGAGCTACGAGCAGCTCGTCGACCAGTCAAGCGAGCTGTCACGGCGGGCCGACTCGCAGCGCCGCCTGCTACAGATCAACGAGCGCCTCCTCTCCGCGCTCGACCCAGCCGACGTCCTCGAGACGATCGCCGACGGCCTCCGCGACGTCGTCGCCTACGACAACCTCTCCGTGTACCGGACCGATCAGGCCGAGCGGGTGATGACGCCGGTCCTGACGCGCGAGCAGCACGCCGACGAGGTGAGCCGCTACCTCATCCCATTCGGGCGCGGCCTCATGGGGTGGGCCGTCGATCATTCCCAGCCGATCCTGGCCAACGACGCCCTCAGCGATCCGCGCGCCCTCCAGATCCCCGGCACGCCTCCGGATCCGGAGGCCGTGGTCGTCGTGCCGCTCATCGCCGAAGGTGAGGTGCTCGGCGCCCTCAACGTCTCGCGGATCGGCGGCCCCGAGGTCTACTTCAGCGAGAGCGACTTCGAGCTCATCCAGCTGTTCGCCGGTCAGGCATCGATCGCCCTGCGCAACGCGGACGCGCACCACGCCGTCAGCAAGCGCGCCGAGACCGATGCCCTCACCGGTCTTGCCAACCACGGCGCCTTCCAGCGTGACCTCGCGCGCTTCGTGGAAGAGTCGGGCGCCCGGCACCGCCTGGCGGTCCTGATGATGGACCTCGACAGCTTCAAGGCCTACAACGACCGCCACGGTCATCCGGCCGGCGACGCCCTCCTCCACCGTGCCGCCACCGCCATCTACGGCGCCGCGCGAAGCGACGACCACGTCTATCGCTACGGCGGCGACGAGTTCGCGCTCATCCTTCCGCACACCGGCGTCGCCGAGGCCGTGCGCGTCGCCGGGCGCATCCGGCGCGCCGTCTCGGGCCTCACCGTCGCGGATCCGAGCCCGGTGACCATCACGGTCGGTGTGGCCGGACTTCCCGCCGATGCCACCGACCGGGCCGGGCTCATCGCGGCTGCCGATACCGCGCTCTACTACGGCAAGCGTGCCGGGGAGAACCGCGTGGTTCGAGCCGACCGGCTGACCGCCGACGTCGGCGATCTGCGCGGCACGCTCGAGGAGCTGGCGGCGGCCGCTCTCCGCGACGGTGACGACGAGCACGCGGTCGAGCACCTCGTCGAGCGCGCCTCGCAGCTGGCCGGTCCGCACCACGATGGCAAGGACACGCTCCGCGACGCCCTCCTGACGATCGCGCGCTCGTTCGACGGCCGCGGCGCCGCAGCTCGCGGCCACGCCGATCGCGTCGGCCGTCTCGCGGCGGCCATTGCCGAGCGACTCGACCTCGGCGGTGAGGAGCGCGCCAGCATCGAGCTCGCCGGGCGGCTTCACCTGCTCGACGCGCACGGCG
Organism: uncultured Chloroflexia bacterium; assembly: GCA_963844415.1. Lineage (GTDB taxonomy): Bacteria > Chloroflexota > Limnocylindria > QHBO01 > QHBO01 > JACDBZ01. Next base: position 184,599 of record CAWJOA010000007.1, on the reverse strand, counting down.
TTGCCGAGCTCGCGCCGATCCCGTCGCTGCGTGACGTGGCCTCCCTCATCGAGGGCTACCGGCGCCTGGCGTCCGGGCGCCGCCGTGGGCGCCGGGTCCCGCTCGGAGGGCACATCGTCGGCGCCGCGAACGACTACGACGAGCTGACCTCCGGCGGCTCCGGCCCGCGTGTCGGTCGCGCCGAGGCGATGGCCGAGCTCCGCGCATCGCCCGCCGGCTACCGCCGCGACGTGCTCGAGGCACTCGCCGCGGTCGTCGAGGAGCGGACCGATGCCGGCCGCCGTCGACGTCGCACGGACGCGCAGACCGAGGAGGAGCGCGGCGCGGCCTGAGCGGTATCATGCCGCCGCCGATGACGACATCCCGCCTCGCTTTGCTGCGCCCGGCCGGGGCGGCGGGCCTGGCGCTCGCGGCCGCCCTTGCCGTCGCGGGCTGTTCCACCGGCGACGCGACACCGGTCCCCACCCCCTCGCCGACCACGGAGCCGACCCCGTCGGTGACCCCGGCCGCGACCCCGACGCCCAGCCCGACGCCGGCGCCGACGCCGCGCTTCACGAACGAGCCCGACCCCGATCTCGCGGCGCTCATTCCCGGCGAGGCCGCCGGCGCCGTCGTGATCGTGGCCCCGTTCGACGAGTTCGCCCTCACCCCCGGTGACGTGGCGGTCGCGTTCGGGGAGATCGGCAACCGGTTCAGCTCGCTCGTCCTCGCCTACGTGGAGCAGCCGCGCACGACGCTCTACGCGATGCGCGTCGACGGAGCCGAGGTCGCGACCGAGGACCTCGAGCCGCACCTCGCGACCGCCGGGCGTTACGTCGGCATCGCCGGCCTCGATCCCGAGCCGTGGGAGTCCGATGTCGTCGGCGGCACGCAGGTCTGGGTGCGACCCGAGGACAACGCCACCGCCGCGGGGACCCACATCTACACGTGGTCGAGCGGCGACGTCGTGTTCCTGCTCATCGGCGTCGACGACCGGGTGAACCGCGCCCTCATCGGGCAGCTGCCGGGAGAAGCGGCGCCGACCCCGACGCCTGCGCCCTCGCGGACTTCCACGCCATCCCCGGAGCCCAGCGCATCGGCCGAGGGCTGACCTTCGATCGGTCTATCATCGGCTCCGTGCTGGACGACAGCGATCGCTGGTCAGGCTGGGATGACGGCGGCGACGACCGGATCGGGCGCAAGCGCGACCGGCTGGCGCGGCTGCTGAGCGTCGTCTCGATCCTCTTCTCCAAGGGCGGCACCGAGTCGGGCGTCGCGGTGACCGAGATCGCCCGCCTCACCGGCATGACGACCCGAACGGTGTACCGCGACATCCGCGCGCTCGAGGACGAGCTCGGTGTCCCGGTCTTCCAGGCCGGACGCGGCCACTACGGGATCGATCGCAAGTTCTTCCTGCCACCGTTGCGCCTCTCGGTGCCCGAGGCGATCGTCCTGTTCCTCGCCTCGCGGCTCATCGCGCGCTGGAGCGACCAGTACGACGCCGCCGTCGTCAGCTCCTTCACGAAGCTGGCCGACGCGCTGCCGCAGCCGATCGCGCGCCACGTCACGGCCACGATGCTGGCGGTCGGCGCCCACGACCCGAACGAGCCGTTCACTCGCAGCTTCAGCGCGGTCGCGCGCGGCTGGGCCGAGGGACGTGTCGTCGAGATCGTGTACGACCCCGGCACGGGCGATCAGAAGCGCACCCGCGTGCACCCCTATTTCCTCGAGCCCGATGCCGCCCTGCGCAGCGTCTACCTCATCGGCCACGACGAGCCGGCGAAGGCCATGCGCACGTACAAGGTCGAGCGCATCCGCTCGGCGACCCTCACGCAGGACCGATACGAGATCCCCGCCGACTTCGACCCCGATGCGTGGCTCGCCAACTCGTGGGGCATCTGGTCGTCCGACTCGACGCCGCCGGTCCGCGTTCGCCTGCGCTTCGAGTCCTCGGTTGCGCATCGGGTGCGCGAGGCGGTCTGGCACCGCTCGCAGGAGCTCACCGAGCTGCCGCGCGGTCGCCTCGAGCTGGCGGTCACCGTCAACGGGATCGTCGAGATCCAGCCGTGGATCATGTCGTGGGGCGGCGCCGTCGAGGTGCTCGAGCCCGAGGCGCTGCGCAAGGCGATTGCGAGCTCGGTGCGCCAGGCTGCCGAGCGCTATGCGGGCTGAGGTCGAGGCCAAGTTCATCGCCGACGATCCCGCCGCGCTGGTCGCGCTGGCGAGCGCGCCCTCGCTCGCGACCGCCACGCTCGGTCCGGCCCGGGTCGTGCCGGAGGCCGACCGCTACCTCGACACGGTGGACGGTGCCCTCGCCGCGGCGCGCTGGGCGTGCCGGCTCCGGGACCGCGACGGGCTGACCCGCGTCTCGCTGAAGGGGCCCGCCGAGACGACCGATGGCGCCTGGCACCATCGCCGCCCCGAGATCGAGGGCCCCGCCACCGCCTCGATCGTCCCGACCGACTGGCCCGACAGCGACGCGCGCCGAACGCTCGACGAGCTGGCCGGTGGGGCCGAGCTGGTCGAGCGCGTCGAGCTGCGCCAGGAGCGGACCGAGCGCCCGACCATCGTCGACGGCGCGCCCGTGGCGACCCTGAGCCTCGACATCGTCGACGTGCTCGCAGCCGGCACGAAGCTCGGCCGGCTCCTCGTCGTCGAGCTGGAGCTGGCGAGCGATGACGCGTTGCCCGCGAGTCTGTTCGAGGCCCTCGCCGGTGCGCTGGCCGCCCGCCCGGGCCTCCGGCCGGACCCGCGGTCGAAGCTCGAACACGCCCTCGAGATGCTCGACGGCCGATGACCGGGGCGCTTGCCTGGGCGCGACGCCGGACGCTCGTCGAGTGGCTGTGTCTGGCCGCCGGGCTGGCGGTGTTCGGCTACGTCGGCTGGGACGGAGCGCTGTGGGACGCGCGCTACCAGCTGGTGCTCCATCTGCTGGCGATCGGTGCGATCGGCGGGCTGGCGCTCATCGCGATGCGGGGCGGCGAGCTGCCGCGCACACCGGTCGACCTGCCGCTGCTGGCCGTCCTCGCGGCCTTCGGCGTCGCGACGGCCTCGGCCATGAACCATGGGATGAGCCTGCGGGCCCTGGCCGCCATCGTCGCCTACGCGGCGATGCTGCCCGTCGCGCTGCTCTGCGTTCGCCACCGCCCGTCGTGGGTCGGCGTGGTCACCGCCGTGCCGGTCCTGCTCCTGTCGATCCCGACCCTGGCGGTCATGCTCGTGAGGCGCGTCGAATGGGTGGCCGTCGGTGCGCCGGGCCTGCCGCCGATCCGGCTGCCCGGTGAGGGCACGCCATTCGGTTCGGTGGCGGTGCCGCCCTTCGTGATCTGGCCGGCCTGGGCGCTGGCCGGGCTCATCGAGTCGCCGCGCTGGCGGCGCGTCGTCCAGACCGGCCTCGTGGTCGTCGGCGTGCCGCTGACCGTGCTGTCGGGGTCGCGCTCGGCGTGGCTGGCGATGGGCATCACGATCGTGGCGGCCGCCATCCCGTGGGGCTGGGGCCGTCGGCACCGCCTGATGCCGTCGGGCACGCCGAACGCGCGGAGCATCGGCCTCGGGCTCGTGGCGCTCGCCGGCATTGCCGCGGCCGTGGTGCTCGTGGCGCCTCGCCTGACGGCGGTCACCTCGCTGATCTACCGCGTCGGCCTGTGGCGCGACACCCTGGCCGCCTGGAGCACCGACCCGCTCCTCGGCATCGGCCCGGGCTTCATGCCGTATGCGCGTCAGGCGGCCGCACCGGACTTCACGTTCCCCGTGCGCCAGCCGCACTCCCACAACCTGCCGCTGGGCGTGCTCGGCGACGCCGGGCTCGTCGGTCTCGTCGCCGCGCTCGTGCTCGTCGGGGTGATCGCCTGGTTCGCCGGCCCGTGGCGCGCCCGCACCCGCACCGGCCGGACCGCCGGGTTCCTGCTGCTGGGACTCCTCGTCGCCGGCCTCTTCGAGGACCTCACCTTCGTCCCCGCCTTCAACCTGCTGGCGATCACCCTCCTCGCCGTCGCCCTGACCGATGCCGGCGTCGTCGCGTGGCGACCGTTGCGCCGTCGGCTCGTCCTGCTGCCCGCCGCCGCCGTCGGGCTCGTCCTGCTCGCCGGCATGGTCGTCGCCGATGCGGGTGCGATCGCCTACCGCGCGGGGACCGATGCCGCCGCCGACGGCGACTGGGAGCCCGCCGCTGCGATGCTGGAGCAGTCGGTGCGGATCGACCCGTGGCACCCCGCCGGACCGAAGGCCCTTGCCGTCGCGGCGGAGCGCGCCGGCCTGCCTGGCGAAGCCCGGGCGGCGGCCGAGGCCGCGGTCGAGCGCAACGCCGGCGACGCCCCGTCGTGGGTCAACCTCGCGTTCCTGTGCGCGGAGGAGGGCGACACCGAGTGCCAGGAGGGCGCCACCCAGCGTGCCGTGGCAACTGCCGCCTTCTTCGAGGCCGAGCTCCTGAACGCCGCGCTCAGCTACGAGGCGCTCGCCTTGCCGGACGCCGCGGACGACGCCTATCGTCGATCGCTCCTCAGCCAGCGGCTCACGGCGTTCGCGCGCGACTGGCCGCGCACCGTCGTCATCGGTGATGCGGCCCTCGGCGACGACTTCGGCGCGCAGCTCGAGTTCAACCGCCTCCTCGCGTGGTGGGCGATGGACGAGACGGTCGACGTCGCCTCGATCGCGGACCCGGCGGCGCGCGCGCTTGCCCACGCCATGCGCGACGAGCGAGACGAGGCCGAGGAGTGGCTCGAACGCGCCATCGATGCGGCGCCGGACGCGATCACGACGTGGGACGTGGCGATCGTCGTGCGCGACCACTGGGGCCTGCCGGTCGACGAGGAGATCGCGATCGCCGGCGTCGTGCGCGGCCGCCCGTTCCCCGATCGGGCTGCCCCGGTCCGGGTTCCCGGCCAGATCTTCGACATCGCGTCGTTTCGGACCTACCCGTCCGACGGCTTCGTCAGCGGCGCGCAGCGCCTCGGGACGACCCCACCGTACCCCTGGATCCTCGCGAGGACGCTGCCCTAGTCGCGCTCGTCGAGCGGCAGGCGCTGGATGAGCGCGAGCCGCGGGCGTTCGGTCCGCACCGCCGGGGCGATCGGGACGCGCAGCCAACCCTCGCCGGCCGCACCGAACCGGTACCGGGCATCGAGCCTGCGGGCCGAGATGCCGGTGAGCCCGAACCGGGCGAGCGCCTCTGCGAGCAGCGTGCCCTCGCCGCGCAGCGCATGCGACACCACGCAGCGATCGCCGTCGCGCAGGATCTCGGCCAGGTGCGAGCGGCGGGTCGCGAACCGGCGCGCGTGCCACGGCGCCCCGCCGCTCCACAGCAGGTCGCACGCAACGAACCCGGGCCGGCCCGCGCCCCGCTCGCCGGCCAGGCGCCTTCGCAGGAGGTCGGTGTCGAGCCAGCCGCCCTCGTCGAGCGCCAGGAGCCAGCCGTCGAGGACGACGCCGTCCTCGGTCAGCCGCTCGGGGAGCTCGTCGCCGAGCTCGGCGAACGCGGTGAGGGCGTCGGCCATGCCCTCCACCTGGAGACGGACGAGCCGGCCAGCGTCGATCCAGGCCAGGGCGCGGACGCCCGGCCACCACGGCTCGAACAGGTAGGCGGGGTCGTCGAACGGCTCGCCGCCGGCGGACGGCTGCATCGGGACCAGCCGCGCGGGCAGCCCCTGGCCGGCCTCGGTCGGAATCGGGAGGTCGAGCTGCTCTTCGGGCACGACCCGAGGGTCAGGCGGTCTTGCGGCGCCGCTGACGCGGGGCCTCCGCCTCGTCCTCCGCCGCGGCCTTCTTCGCGCGTGTCGACTTGGCCTTCGTTGGCTTCGCCTTCGCCGCGGGCTTGTCGCCCTCCGCCTTGCGATCCTGCCGTGCGGCGGCGACCGATGCCTCGAGCGCGGCCATCAGGTCGGTGATGTTCGTCGGCTCGGCGCGTGCAGCTGGCTCCGGCTTCTCGCCGGCGACCTTCTTCTCGATGACCGCCATCAGCGCTTCGCGGTAGCCATCCGCGTAATCGGCCGGGTCGAACTCGCCGGTCATGCTCGCCACGAGCTGCTCGGCCATCTTCTTCTCCGAGGCCTTGATCTCGATCTCGTCCTCGGGGAGGTTCAGCTCCTCGGTGGCGCGGACCTCGTCCGGCCAGTGCAGGGTGGTGAGCAGCATCGTCTTGCTGAACGGGTTGATCGCGGCGAGCTGCTCGCGATCCTTGAGCACGATCTTCGCGATGGCGCTCTTCTCCTGCTCCGCGAGGACCGACTTCAGCAGGTAGAAGGCCTTGACGCCGACCTGCTCCGGCTCGAGGTAGTAGGCCTGCTTCACGAACTGCGTGCCGCTGTCACGCGACGCCGGCACGAACGCCTCGATCTCGATGGCGCGGACCGTCTTGAGCGGCACCGAATCAGTGTCCTCGTCGGTGACGACGACGTACTTGCCCTTGCTCCACTCGTAGCCGCGCACCGTTTCCGAGCGCGGAATGACCTCGTCGTGGTGCGGGCAGTAGACCTTCATCTGGATCCGGTTGAGGCAGGTGGCATGGAGGAGGTTGAAGCCGATGCCGCCGGTCTCGGTCGCCAGGTAGAGCTTGACCGGGATGGTGACCAGCCCGAACTGGATCGCCCCCCGCCACATCGATCGCGCCATATGCGTCCCGTGCTCCCGTGATGAGGATGCTCGTTGCGGATGGGAAGGGTACACCGGCACACCAAGCACCCCACCGGTAACCGTCAGTACTACGCGGATGGGCCATAGACCAATGCCGGCGCGAATTGCGACACTGGCGCCGATGAACGAGGAAATCACCGCGCCCCGTGCCTACGTCCTCGAGGACGACCCCGATATCGCCGCACTCGAAGCCGATCTGCTCCGCGAGATGGGCTTCAGCGTCGTGACCTGCACACGCATCGTCGAGCTCGGCGACCTCATGGACGTCGCACTCCCGCACCTCATGGTCGTCGACGTCATGCTCCCCGATGGCGATGGGGGTGACATCACCGAGCTCCTGCGCACGGCGTGGCCCGGCATCCCGGCCATCTTCGTCTCGGCGGCCAACCGCGAACGGCTCGCCGAGCTGGCGCCGATCGGTCCGGTCGTCGCAAAGCCATTCGACCTCGACGCGTTCCGGAACGCCGTCGAGGAGGCGTTGGCGGGGTCACGCGAGCTGCGCACCGCGTCGTGATCCGGGCGGCGCTAGCCCCTGGCCCGCCGTTCGCCCGGGCCGAGCACGGCCACCACCGCCGCATGCTCGCGGCCGGCATCGTCGACCAGCCGGTACCGATGCTCGACGCGCGCGATGGCCGACAGCATGGCGCTCACCGGGCAGTACCTCGTTGCCGACAGCTCGATCGACCGTCGCAGCGCCTCGGGCTCGACCGCGCCGCGCACGCGATGCTCGACGCGGACCGCGGTGAACACGCGCGGATGCTCCACGGCGCGGTCACCGTCGATCTCGATCTCGTACGTCGCCGCGGCCTGGCGCTTCTTGCGCAGGATGCTGGCGACGTCCATCGCGGTGCAGCCGGCGAGCGATGCGAGCAGCGCGTCGATCGGCGTCGGCCCGCCGGCCTCGTCGGTCGCCATCGCGATCGACCCGCCACCGTCGGCGCGGGCCGCGAGGCCATCGGTCTGGAGGTCGACGCTGGCGACAATGTGATTCGACATCCGACGAGCCTAGCCCAGCGGAGGAACGATCGATGCGCGTGATCCGGCCAGAGGCGCTCTCGGCGACGGCCCGACGACGGCCCATGTTCCTCGCCGTCTCGATGGTCGTCACCGGGGTGCTGGCGATGCAGCTGACGCTCGTCGCGTCGACCACGACGACCGGCGCGGCCATCGGCGCCGGCATCGCCGCCATCGCGCTCGGCATCGGGGCGGCGTGGCTCGTTCGCATCCTGCGGCCGAACCGGTCGCGGCAGCTCACCGGCGCGATGACCGCGCTTCTCGGCGAGACCTTCGATGACAGCTACGCCCTCATCGTCGCACCCCGGCTCGCCATCAGCGATGCGGGCCGGCTCGACGGGATCCTCGTCGGCCCCGCCGGCGTTCGGGTGCTCACCGTCCGCGACTGGGTCGGCCACTATCGCGTGCGCGGCCGGGTCTGGGAGTTCGACACCCACAGTCGCAAGGGCTGGATCCGCTGTCGGACGAACCCGAGCTGGGATGCCAACTCGATCTGCGACGGCGTCGTGCGCTGGGCTCGCGAGCTCGGGCTTCCCGACATGCCGATCCGCCCGGCGGTGGTCTTCCCGCGCCGGCACTCGCAGATCGTGCTCGAGGAGCCCGAAGATGAGATCGTGACCGCCGACAATGCCCCGTGGTGGGCGAACTCGATCGGCCGTGTCCGACGCATGAACGCATCCGACGCCGCTCGCCTCGTTGAGGCGGTGCTCGACGCCGCCGAGCCCGCCAGCCCGTTCGCGGGGACGCCGGTCGTCGATCGGGGGCCCTAGCCGCCGCCCTCGTCGGCTCGCAGCCAGGCCTCGGCGGTCCGTTCGTCCAGCACCTCGGCGAGGAGCTCGTCGGGATTCTCGTCATCGGCGACGAGCAGGACGTGCGCGCGCCCGCGGCGGAGGCCCAGAACGGGCGCGGTGCGCTCCAGCTCAGGATGAGGGCCTGATGCGACCGTCGCATCGGTCATCGCCATGAACTGCTCGGCGCCGTGGAGCAGGCCGTCGATCGGCCGGCTGCCCATCGGGACGTGGATCGTGCCGGTGATCCGGAACGGCGGGATCGCGAGCTGTGCTCGGACCGGGCGCTTGGGAATGCGCATGTCGCCGGAGGTCATCGGGAGGTCGGCGGCGACCATGATCAGGATCTCGTCGACCGCCACCAGCGCGGATGGCGCGGCGAGGGTCGCCGCCGGATCGGCGTGCTCGCTGATCGTCGCGCGACGCACGTTCAGGTGCCCGGCGGTCTGCTGGTTGAGGATCTCGGTGACGCGACTGAACCGTGTCTCGATGCTGCCGGAGATGCGGTACGCCGCGGTGTACACGTCGACCGTGACCGACGTGGCCTCACGGATGCCGCCGCTGAACCCACTGGCGTCCCACGCGTTCATCTGCCTGTGCCCTCCGTCTGCGCCGCGCCGCGCTGATCGCTCCTGGTGCTAGCGGGCAGCATTGTGTCCGATCCCTGCTTGCGCACCCTCCAGATCTGCTCCGCCGGCCACCGCCGCGCCCACTCCGGGTCGACCAGCTCGGTGCCCGCCGCCGTCGCGCCCTCGGGAGCCTGAATCTCGATGAAGTCGAGGATCTCGAAATCGTTCGCGCGCAGCAGGCGGACCCAGTCGCCGATGCCGAGATGGAACTCGACGCCCGGGTCGTCCGGCCACTCGAACCGATGCATCCCGAAGTACGGGCGCAGCAGCCTCTCGCCGGCAGGACCGGCGTCGTCGGTCTCCGGCACGGTCAGGACCCACAGCGTGCCGTTGGTGAGGAACACGAGCTCGCCGCCGGGCCGGAGCAGGCGTGAGGCCTCGGGGATCCACCGGTACGGATCGGCCCAGATCGAGGCGCCGTACTCGCTGACCACCAGGTCGAAGGCGGCGTCCGGCAGCCCGGTCGCCTCGGCGTTGCCGTGGACGAGCGGAAAGTGGAGGTCGTGCTCGTCCTGGAGCCTGCGCGCCGTCTTCAGTTGCTCCGCGGAGTTGTCGACCCCGGTGACGTGCGCCCCGCGGCGCGCCAGCCACGCCCCGAAGTAGGCCGTCCCACAGCCGAGCTCGATGACGTCGAGACCGGAGACGTCCGCTGGCAAGGCATGGAGCTCCTTCTCGAGGACTCCGAAGATGCCCCAGTCGATCTCCTCGCGCGCCCACGCCCGCGCACCTGGCTCGGCATAGCGAGGCGCGTTGACCTCGTCCCAGTAGACCCGGTTGCGGGCGACGTGCTCGGGAAGGGCGGGTTCGGTCACCAGTCCGATCCTACCGCGCGATCTCGCCGATCCGTGTCCGCGGAGGACGCGGAGCGCGTGGTAGACGCGTGAGGGTGGACGCGGTGGACGCGGCCGAAATATCGCCCCTAGTGTTACCAGGCAGTAGGACGTGCAGCTCGCTGGGCAACAGCGGTCGGCTGAGGCTCGCCATATCGCTGCTGGCGATGAACCGTGCAGCAAGGGACCCCTCATATCCGCCACCGGCGTGGGCCGGGCGCTGAAGAGCGCGCTTCTAACACTCGTGGCGATATCCGCGACCGTGCGCCTCAGTCCTCCCCGGACCCGACGGCCGCGATCCGCTCGGTCTCGCCGCGTGCCCCCGTCGCGAGCAGGATGCGGCCCGATGCCTGCTCGCCGAAGAGCGCCTCGACGGTCGCCATCGTGTCGATCTCGGCCGGCGTCTTGTCGTCGCGGATCCGGACGATCCGCGGAAACCGCATGGCAAACCCCGACCGATGACGGGCCGAGCGCATGATCCGGTCGAAGGCGATCTCGACGACGACCTCCGGCACGACGGTCCGATATCGGCCGTGGTCCTGGAGCGTGATCGCGGTGAAGTGCTCGGTCATCGTCGCGATCTCGGCATCGGTCAGGCCGGTGTAGGCCTTGCCGATCGTGAGCAGGCGCGAGCCGGGCTCATCGGTCTCGCGCACGGCGAACGTGTAGTCGCTGAGGACGCCACGGCGCTTGCCGTGGCCCCACTCGACGCCGACGACGACGCAGTCGAGGGTGGCGAGCGCCTTCTTCAGCTTCAGCCACCCCAGCCCGCGGCGGCCGGGCTGGTAGGTGGAGTCCGGGTCCTTGACCATGAGGCCCTCGTTGTGGCGCGCTCGGGCATCGTCGAAGTGGCGGTCGACTTCCCTGGCGGAGCGAGCGGTGGCGAGATGAGAGCGGAGCACCCGCTCCCCGGTCCGCTCGGGGAGGGCCAGCGCGTCGAGGGCGGCTCGCCGCTCGCGCAGTGGCTCCTCCAGCAGGTCGCGGCCGGCGTGGTGCAGCAGGTCGAAGGCGACGAGCACGACCGGCACCTCGGCCAGCAGCTCCTTCGAGGGCTTCACCCGGCCCAGCCGGGTCTGGAGCGACGCGAAGTCGAGGACCGATCCCTCACGCCATGGCACGAGCTCGCCGTCGATGACCAGCGGCGCCTCGTCCGCCAGCGCGGCCGCGGCGTCGGTGACCTCGGGGAAGGAGCGCGTCACGTCGTTGAGGTCGCGGCTGAAGAGGCGCGGCCGGCCCCCGGCCTCGAGATGCAGCTGGGCCCGAATGCCGTCGTACTTGTCCTCGATCCAGGCCTCGTCGCCCACCCTGCGCACGACCTCGGCGGCGTCCGCGACCGGCGAGGCGAGCATGAAACGGATCGGCCGGCCGACGTGCAGCGCTGCCTCCGCCAGCCGACCCGCTCGCGCCAACATCGCCGTCTCGCCGATCTCGCCGGTCAGCATGTGCGCGCGCCGCACCGCATCGGGACCGGCGTCGAAGGCCGCGGCAATCGCCTCCTCCAGCAGCCCTTCGCGCAGACCGATCCGGGTCTCGCGCGAGGCGACGCGACCGATGAACCGCGCCTCCTCCGTCGTGGCGCGCCGGAAGAGGTCGGTCATCAGGGCCACGCGATCCGCCGCCGATCCAGCAGCGGCGATGGCGGCGAACCCGCTCGCGACGTCGGCCACGGTCAACCGCGCTCCGCTGCTCTCGGTGACGAGGTCCGCGGCCGCATCGCCGAAGTCGGAGTGACGCAGGTAGGCGGTGCGCAAGTCCTCCTCACCCGCACCGCTGGCCGCCGCCAGCGCCGCTCCCTGCTGGACCCAGCCGAGGCCGAGCTTGGCGGTCGGGTCGATGAGCGGCCGGCCGGCGAAGAAGACGGCGGCCGCCGTCAGGTCGCCCGGTGGCAGGTCGCGCAGGTACGCGGCCAGGAGGTCGCGCTTCGCGTTCTTGCTGCGCGTCGCGCCGACGGCGGCGGCGGTTTCCGCGAGCGCGGCGAAGGGCGTCGAGCGCGGGGGCATCGGTCCAGTCTAGGCAGCCCCGGCAGCGAGGCGTACGATCCGGTCATGGTCTTTCCCTGGCAGCGCCGCAACGTCCCGGCGGAGCTCGCCGATCGCGTGCCGCCGGGGCAGGTGCTGACCGACAAGTTCCCCGTGCTTCACTTCGGTCGGGTCCCCTCGTACCCCGACCTGTCGGGCTGGGACTTCCGGGTGTGGGGCGAGGTCGCCGAGCCGTTCACGCTGAAGTGGGCCGAGTTCCGCAACCTGCCGATCGCCGAGCAGACCCTCGACATCCACTGCGTCACGCGCTGGTCGAAGCTCGACACGCGCTGGGAGGGCGCCGCCTTCACCCACATCGCCGAGGTCGCGCAGCCAACCGCGGCCGCGCGGTTCGTGATCTTCCACGCGGAGGGCGGCTACACCTCGAACGTCCCGCTCGAGACCGCGATGCGCCCGGAGTGCCTGCTGGCGTGGTCGTACGACGGTCAGCCGCTCGAGCCCGAGCACGGCTATCCGCTGCGGGCGATCGTCCACGGGCCCTACTTCTGGAAGAGCGCGAAGTGGCTCCGAGGGGTCGAGTTCAGCGCCGAGGATCGGCCCGGCTTCTGGGAGCGCAACGGCTACCACAACGACGCCGATCCCTGGAAGGAGCAGCGCTACTCCGGGTTCTGACGGCCCCCGTTCTCGTCGATGCTCTTGGCGCGCGCGATGAGCTCCGCGACCCGACGGCCGCCCTTGCGGCCGATCTCGCGGAAGTGCTCGTTCGAGTATCGCTCGCTGACCGTTCGGCCGCCCTTCGCACCGATCTCCTGGAAGAACTCGGCGCCGTAGCGAGCCCGCGTGGTCTTGCCGCCCTTGCGGCCGGCCTCGCGGACACTCATGTTGCCCTCGTCGGGGGATCCGTTGTGCTCGGCACTCCGCCGGTCCGGCATGGGGCGCCTCCTGTTGCTGCATGTGGCCGCTGTTCGCGGCACCGAGCGACCAAGCAAGTTGCATACCGGCGGGCGGCTAGAATGGCGCGCCGTGCATCCCCTTCTCCGAAACGTGATCATCGGAATCGTCGGGCTGATCATCGCCGGGGCGCTCACTGCCCTGGCCGTGCTCGGGCGCGACGCCGACCTATCCGTGCTTGCGCTGCTGGCCGCCGGCATCCTCGCCGCACTGATCGGGCTGTTCCTCTACAGCCAGGGCTGGATCTGGGGCAGCCGCATGGCGCGCCGCCGGCAGGGCGGGCAGTCGGTCATGGTCGCCATCGGTGGCGGGCTCATGGCGCTGGTCGCCGCGGTCGCGCTCGCCGGCCTGCTCATCCTGGTCCTGCTCTTCTACCTCGGCTGAGCGCCGTTCGCTGGTAGCATTCGATCCGGACCGATCGACCTCGCCCCCATCGTCTAGAGGCCTAGGACGCCACCCTTTCAAGGTGGAGATCAGGGGTTCGAATCCCCTTGGGGGCACCATTCCACACTGTAGTGGGCAGCGTATATGTATATACGCGTGCCACTCTGCCGATGTCCGGCGGCGCAGCCGCGGCGAACGGCATGCGCGGACACCACACCATCCGATCAACGACCGTCTGGGGCCGATGCGGGTCGAGGTTGGGCGGCGCAGCCGGTCCCGCCCGCCTGCGGGCGGGCTGGGCGGAGCCGCCTCTCAGCGCCCCTCAACTGGCCCCTAGATGTGGTTGATCTCCACCCGATCGCCGCAGTTCGGGCAGAACAGCAGCAGCAGCTTCGGGTCCTCGGGGACCGGGCGCCAGGAGTAGACCATCGACTCGTTGAGCTGCTCCCCGCAGCGCGGGCACTCGTAGCCGAGCTCGAGCCACTGGTCGCGCGGGACGTTCTGGCGGCCCACCGCTAGCCCTTGTCCGGTGGGGGAGGCGGTTCCCAGCCCGGCTTCGGTCCGGCAGACGGTGCCGCATCGGAGGTGGCCGCGTCGGCGGCGATGATCGCGGCTCGCGCCGCCTCGGCCTGCTCGGATGGCGCGAGGAGCGGGTACGACATCGCGTCGTAGCCGGGCCAGCTGCCGACGTCGCCGTCGCGGATCATGATCTGGACCTTGTGGAATGCGCCGGTGACGTCGCGGACGGATCGGTCCATCACCCGGAGGTCGCGTCCGGTGACCTCCTTCAGCGCCGCCGGCAACGTCTCGACGAGGTACGCCGGATTCGGCTCGGCGGCGAGGGCGAGCTCGAGCGCCGCGATCACCTGCTCGTCGGGCAGGTCGCGCGGCAACGGGCGGCTGACGTAGGTCATCCGCGGGTCGCGGCTTGGTCCGCGGAGCGTTCGAACCAGGGACTTCAGCATCGGCGGCGCGATTGTACCGTCAGGCTCCGATTCGGGCCGTGAAACGACGGTTGGGTATACTTGCGTCCCCAGTGACGACCCCGAGCGCGGCATCGCCGCGGGCAATCCGAGTGCGCCAGCGTCACGCTCTCGTGAGACCACGAACGAAGGAGTCACGCCATCACCGCGCGCGTCCGTAAGGCCGTCCTGCCCGCCGCTGGGTTCGGCACCCGCTTCCTCCCGGCGACGAAGGCGATTCCGAAGGAGGTCATGCCGCTCGTCGACCGGCCGATCATCCAGTACGCCGTCGAGGAGGCCGTCGCCTCGGGTATCGAGCAGATCATCATCGTCATCGCGACCGGACGCAGCGCGATCGAGGACCACTTCGACTCCAACCCCTCGCTCGAGCGGTGGCTCGAGGAGCGCGGCGATATCGAGATGCTGCGCACGATCCGGCGGATCAGCGAGATCGGGACCGTCGCCTTCGTCCACCAGCGTGAGCAGCTGGGCCTGGGCCACGCCGTGCTCGTGACCAAGGACCTCGTCGGCGACGAGCCGTTCGCCGTCCTGCTCAGCGACGACGTCATGCTGAATCGCGGCGGCATGCCGGTCACGCGCCAGCTCATCGACGCGTACAACACGCATCGCGGCTCGGTCATCGCCGTCCAGCGCGTGCCCCGCGAGGACGTGACCCGCTACGGGATCCTCGAGCCGCTGCACGAGGAGGGCCGCATCGTCGAGATCCGCGACCTCGTCGAGAAGCCGGCCGTCGACGAGGCTCCGTCCGACCTCGCGGTCCTCGGTCGCTACATCCTGACCCCGAAGATCTTCGACGTCCTCGAGCAGACCAGCAGGGGCGCGGGAGGCGAGATCCAGCTGACCGATGCGATCCGCGGCCTGATCCGGGAGCAGCCCGTCTTCGGCTACCAGTTCGAGGGCACGCGGCACGACGCCGGCACCCGTGTCGGCTGGATCAATGCCAATATCGCGGTGGCGCTCGAGTCGGAGGACGCGGACGAGGTTCGCGCCTACATCCGCGGCCTCGACCTGCGAGACTGACCGATCGTGGAGATGCTCGGCAGGCTGATCAGCGGCCGATACCGGCTCATCGCCCCGCTCGGCGAAGGCGGCATGGCCACGATCTGGCGTGCGCTCGACGAGCAGCTCGACCGCGAGGTCGCGGTGAAGCTCCTGCGCCCCCAGTTCAGCTCCGACCCCGGCTTCACCGCGCGCTTCAAGCAGGAGGCGCGCGCCGCCGGCGGCCTCTCGCATCCGAACATCGTCGGCGTCTACGACTACGGAACCGATGGGGCCGATGGCGAGCAGTACATCGTCATGGAGCTCGTCTCCGGACGCGACCTCTCGACGATCCTGCGTGAGCGTGGCTCCCTCTCCATCGACGACTCGGTGCGCATCGCGATCGGGGTCGCCAGCGCACTCGAGGTCGCGCACCGCAAGGGGATCGTCCACCGCGACGTGAAGCCCGGGAACATCCTCATCACCGAAGCCGGCGACGTGAAGGTGACCGACTTCGGCATCGCCCGCGCCGTCAGCGAGGCGTCGATGACGGTGACCGGGACGACGCTCGGATCGGTCCACTACTTCAGCCCCGAGCAGGCGCGCGGCGACGAGGTCACCGGAGCGTCCGACGTGTACTCGCTCGGGATCGTGCTCTACGAGATGCTCACCGCGCGCCGCCCGTTCGAGGCCGATACCGCCGCCGCCGTCGCCCTCAAACGCCTCAACGAGGATGCGCCGGCCCCGACCGCGATCGGCAAGCCGCAACCGCCGGGCCTCGAGGCGATCGTCATGCGCGCCCTCGAGCGCGAACCGACGGATCGGTTCCCCGACGCGGGCGCGATGGCTGAGGCCCTCAGAGCCTGGCGGCGCAACCCCGGGGCGATCCCGGCCGGCGCAGGTGCCGCGGCCGGTGCGGTCGCGGCCGCGACGCCGGCCGCCGGCGAGCCGACCGTCTACGTCCCGCCGCGCGTCACGACGCCCGCCGACCGCGCGCCGGTCCTCCCTCCTCCGTCTCGCGCCGCCGCGAGCCAGGACGAGGGCCAGCCGTGGTGGATGTGGCTGCTCGCGCTGCTCGGGGTGCTCCTGCTCGGCGCCATCGGCTTCCTCGGCTTCCAGCTGCTGGGCAACCCGTCGCCCTCGTCGAGCCCAACGGTCGCGGTCATCGTGCCGGCGTGCGAGAACGTCGGGCTGGCGACGCTGCGGTCGCAGGCTGAGGACGCAGACCTGCGCCTGGCCGAGGAGCGGGAAGCGTCCGACGACGTCGACGAGGGGCGGGTCATCCGCTGCGAGCCCCCAAGCGGCGAGCGCATCGAGGAGGGCTCGAGGCTCGTCGCGTTCGTCTCGAGCGGTCCCGGCGAGGTCGCCGTCCCGCGGCTGCGCGGGCAGACCGAGCAGCAGGCGCGAGAGACGCTCGCCGAGTTCGACCTCCGGGTCGGATCGGTCGACCGGGAGCCCGATCCGTCGATCCCGGACGGATCGGTCATTCGCAGCAACCCGGCCGAGGGTGTCGACGTCCAGGCAGGCTCGCAGGTCGACCTCGTCCTCAGCAGCGGGCCGACGCCGACGCCGACCCCGACGCCGACCCCGACCCCGACGCCGACGCCGACCCCGACGCCGACTCCCGACCCCGACCCCAGTACCGACGCCGACACCGACGCCCGCGCCGTAGACATTTGGGCCACGTCCGCCCGGCATGGGCGGTGCTAGCATGGCCGGCAGTTGCGGAACCCACGCGTGGAGGCAGAACTGCCGAAGATGGCAACCATCGCCCCGATCACGGTCGATGAGTCGACCTTCGAATCGGAGGTACTGAACGCCGAGAAGCCGGTGTTGGTCGACTTCTGGGCAGCATGGTGCGGCCCCTGCCGCCTCGTCTCACCGGTCGTCGAGAGCATCGGTGACAAGCACGCCGAGCGGATCGGCGTCGCCAAGGTCAACACCGACGAGAACCAGCAGCTGGCGATGCGCTACAGCATCTTCAGCATCCCGACGCTCATCCTCTTCGAGAACGGCCGCGAGGCGGCCCGCCTGGTCGGCTACATGCCCCAGGAGGTCATGGAGGAGCGGCTCAGCGCCTTCCTCGGCTGAGCCCATGGACCGATAGCGGTGCGCTCGCGCACCGCTCCCCTCCGTCGCCGACGGGCGTTGCGCGTGCAACCACCCGCTACACTCGCGGCGTGAGAAGGCCCGAGCACGAATGATCATCAAGACCGAGCGCCGTGGCGGCGCGGATCGCCGCCAGGCCGAGGACCCGTTCGCACCCGAGCGCCGCGGCAGCGACCGCCGCACGATGTGCTGGGAGGTCGAGAACTGCGACCTCACGATCCGCTACCGGTGCCCCGCCTTCATCCTCCGGCGCCCGTGCTGGGAGCTGTGGGCGGTGGAGGGCATCGGTCCGGCGCGGGCCTGCTGCTACAACGACAAGGAGTGCGAGCCCGGGCGCTGCATCATCGCCGAGAAGCGCTACGCCGGCGGGCCGGAGCCGATGGCGGTCCACATCGGCCGGCGCGGCGTTCCGCTGGGCTACACGAAGCCGCGCCGCCATCACTGCCCGAACTTCTACCTGACCCATGGCACGAAGGGCCGCATCCCGATCCAGGCGCCGCAGCTGATGCGCACGCTGATGAAGCAGGAGGGCACGGTGGCCCGCTGCGAGCTGCGCGGCGGCGTGCACCTCGACTCGGGTTACGTCAACGACCTGTGCCTGACCGGGCAGTTCAACGACTGCGTCTTCTACGAGGACGCCGCGGACTGACCGCTTGACCCTCACCTACCGACAGGCGGTCGCCGCCCTGACCGAGCGCGGGCGCTTCGGAATCAGCCTCGGCCTCGAGCGGGTCGAGCGTCTGCTGGAGGAGGACGGCCACCCCGAGCGCGGGCTGCGCGGCGCGCTGGTCGGCGGCACGAACGGCAAGGGCTCCGTGGTGGCGATGACGCAGTCGGTGCTGAGCGCCGCCGGCCTGACAGTCGGCACCATGCCGAAGCCGCACCTCGTCAGCTACCGCGAGCGAATCGCGATCGACGGCAAGCCGCTGGGCACGACCGCGTTCGCCGCGGCCGTCGAGCGGGTGCTCCCGGCGATCGACCGGGTTGCGGCGGCTGGGAGCGGGCCGCCGACCGAGTTCGAGGCGCTCACCGCCGCGGCCATCGCCGAGCTCGCGCGGCGGCGGGTCGACCTCGCCATCGTCGAGGTCGGGCTCGGCGGGCGGCTCGACGCGACGAACGTCCTCGACCTCGGCGTGGCGGCCGTCACGAACGTCCAGCACGACCACGAGGCGATCCTCGGACCGACGCTGGCCGCCATCGGCGGCGAGAAGGCACCGATCATCAAGGCCGGCAACGTGGCGGTGACCGGTGCCACCGGCCACGGGCTGCGGCCGATCCTCGACCGCTGCACCGCCCTCGGCGTGCCGCTGCTGCGCGCCGGGCCGCGCCAGCCGTACCGTGCGACCGTGCGCGAGACCGGGTGGGAGGGCATCTTCCTCGACGCCCGCACGCCCTCGCAACGCCTCGACGGGCTGCGGCTCGGGCTCCTCGGCCGGCACCAGGCGCACAACGCGGCGGTGACGCTGGCAGTGATCGACGCCCTGGCCGAGCGCTGGGGCGTCGACATCGACGAGGCCGCGCTTCGTCGCGGCATGGCCGATGCGCGCTGGCCGGGGCGGCTCGAGCTGCTGGACGGCTCGTCGCTCGGGCTGGAACGTGTGCTGCTCGACGGCGCGCACAATCCGGCTGGCGCCGCCGCGCTGGCACGCGCGCTCGAGGACCTGGACGTCCGGCGGCCGACGATCGTGTTCGGCGCGATGCGGACGAAACGGGTTGGCGATGTGCTGCGCGCCCTCGCGCCGCTCGACCCACGATTCGTGTTCACCCGGGTTGACGACCCCGGCGCGCACGACCCGCAGACGCTGGCCCGCGCCTGGCGTCGGACGTCGGGCCGGCGCTCGCGGACGGCCCCGGGCCCCGCGGAGGCCATGGCCATGGCCGCTGGCGACCCGGTCGTCGTCGCCGGTTCCCTCTATCTCGTCGGCGCGATTCGCGGCATGCTGACCGGAACGGCCGAGGAGACTTGATGGCTTCGCGACTGACCTGGGGCGAGCGAACCTACCTGATGGGCATCGTCAACGTGACGCCGGACTCGTTCTCCGGCGACGGGCTGGCGCCACCGGATCGCGGCATCGACGAGGTCGTCGCCGCGGCCGTCGAGCAGGCCGAGGCGATGGTCGCGGCGGGTGCCGAGATCATCGACGTCGGGGCCGAGTCGACCCGACCGCGCAGCGCGTACGGCGATCGCGAGCCGGTCGATGCCGGAACGGAGGCCGCGCTCGCGATTCCGGTCGTCGAGGCCGTGGCCGCCGCGGTCGGTGGGCGGGCCATCGTCAGCATCGATACGACGAAGGGCACCGTCGCGCGCGCGGCGCTGGCAGCCGGTGCGCGGATGGTGAACGACGTGTGGGGCGCGACCCTCGACCCGGGCACCGCGGTCGCGGCGGCCGAGGCCGACGCGCACCTCGTGCTCATGCACAACCAGGAGGAGACCGGCTATGCCGCCGGCGTCTTCGAGACCGTCGTCGGCTGGCTGCGGATGGCGGCCGAGACCGCCGTCGAGCGCGGCGTCGCCCGCGAGCGGATCATCGTCGACCCGGGCATCGGCTTTGGGAAGGGGACCGCGGAGAACGTCGAGCTGCTCCATCGCCTGGCGGAGCTGAAGGCAGCGCTCGACGGCATGCCCCTGCTGGTCGGGACGAGCCGCAAGCGCTTCCTCGGCGAGCTGCTCGACGGCGCGGAGCCCGAGGACCGGGTCGAGGGCACCGCCGCGACCGTGGCGCTCGCCATCGGCGCGGGAGCCGACATCGTGCGTGTCCACGACGTGGCGCACATCGCCCGGACCCGGCGCGTGGCCGACGCGATCGTTCGCCGGTGACCGGCCATCCAGATCGCCTCACCCTGCGCGGCATGCGCTTCCACGCGCGTCACGGCGTCCTGCCGCACGAGAAGGTCGAGCCGCAGCCGTTCGAGGTGGACGTCATCCTCCATGCCGACCTGGCACGGGCGTCCGAGACCGATGCGCTCGCCGACACCGTCGACTACTCGGCCCTCTTCGAGCTCGTCGGCGCGATCGTCACCGGTCCGAGCTTCGACCTCATCGAGGGCCTCGCGGGCGCGATCGCGCGGGCCGTGCTCGCCGCCACCGACCCCGCGATCGTCGATGGTGTCGAGGTCCGGGTGCGGAAGCCGGAGGCGCCCCTCGACGGGGAGCTGGACACGGTCGAGGCGGCGCTGGTGAGGCGCCGCCCCGCGTAGATGCAGGGACCGCGGATCAGGGCTGGTCCGGAAGCGTTCCCAGCGTCACGTCGAACTCGCTCGTCGAGGAGTCGCGCAGGACGCGCAGCGTGATCGTGTCGCCCGGAGAGAACGGAACGATCAGCATCGAGAGGTCCGCACCGGGGCCGATCTCCTCGCCATCGATGGCGACGATGATGTCGCCATCCTCCA
Organism: uncultured Chloroflexia bacterium; assembly: GCA_963844415.1. Lineage (GTDB taxonomy): Bacteria > Chloroflexota > Limnocylindria > QHBO01 > QHBO01 > JACDBZ01. The sequence goes on along the minus strand of CAWJOA010000007.1, from coordinate 163,958 downwards.
GTCCGGCCGCCTCGGCGGGGCTGCCGGGGAAGACCGCCGACTCCCCACCCTCGGTCGCGAGCAGCGCCCCGTACTCGACCGGCAGGTCCTCCGCCTCGGCCAGTGCCGGGCTGATCGGGACGTAGTAGACGCCGATCCACGGTCGGGCGATCTCCGCGCCCTCGAGCGCCTGGCTCATGATCGGCTTGGCAACGTCGATCGGGATCGAGAAGCCGATGCCCTGCGCATCGGCGTTGACCGCGGTGTTGACCCCGATCACCTGTCCGCCGCTGTTGACGAGCGGTCCGCCCGAGTTGCCCGGGTTGATGGCCGCATCGGTCTGGATGAGGTTCCTGAGCTGCTCGCTGCTGGTCTGGGAGGCGTCGGTGGCGCGGATCTCGCGACCGAGCCCCGAGACCACGCCGGTGGTGACCGTGTTCTCGAAGTTCCCGAGCGGGTTGCCGATCGCGATCGCCAGCTGGCCCGGCTCGAGATCGGCCGAGGTGCCGATCGGCGCGGTGGGCAGGTCGGTGGCGTCGATCGTCACGATCGCCAGGTCGGTGAGGGTGTCGATGCCGTAGACGGTGCCCTCGAACTGGCGCCCGTCGTTGAGGATGATGCTGAGGCTCTCCGCGTCCTCGACGACGTGGCGGTTGGTGAGGATGAAGCCGTCCGCGTCGTAGATGAAGCCGGATCCGGAACCTTCGCTGCCGCCGAAGACTCCGCCGGCCGTGCGCAGGATGGTGACGACCGCCGGCGCGACGTCGGCCGATGCCGTGATCACGGCGCTCGACTCGTCGATCGGGACCTCGCTGATGGTGTTGGCGTCCGTGCTCCCCTGGCCGCTCACGAGGCCCGAGGGCCCGTCGTCGAGCAGGGTCGCCACGCCGAGCGCGGAGAGTGCGCCGGAGAGCAGTCCGGCGACGACGGCGATCGCGACAATCGGTCCGGCCCTGAGGCCGCGGTGCACCTGGACCGGTGGCACCGGCTCCGGCGGTCGTGTCGACCACGCCGGCGCCGCCTGCCAGGGGGTCTGCCCCGGGTCGCGGTGCACCTCGGGGCCGTAGCGCTGGACCTCGACCGGTTGGGTCCGGTCGGGATCGTCGGGTTGGTTCGGATCGGTCTTCATTCGGACGCTGCTTCGCTTCTGCTGCGGGTTCCCGGACGCCGGGCGGGCACCGGTCAGCCTAAGGTGCCCGGATTGCGAGCAGCCTGCCCGCCGCGTGAAGTTTCGTTGACCTTCTCGATCGGCGCCTCGCGAGTCTCGCCCGTGTCGGCGGCCTGCCGCGGCAGGATGATCCGCACCTGCGTGCCCTTGCCGACCTCGCTGGCGAGCTCGATCTGGCCGTCGTGCATCTCCACGATCGAGCGCACGATCGCGAGCCCCAGGCCGCTGCCCGACGCTCGCGCCTCACCGGTATTGGTGCCGCGATAGAAGCGCTCGAAGATGTGCGGCAGCTCGTCGGCGGGGATGCCGGCGCCGGTGTCGGTGACCTCGACGAGCACGTCGGATGGCCGCTCCTCCAGCCGGACCGATACGGCACCGCCCCGCAGCGTGAACTTGATCGCGTTGCCGATGAGGTTGGTCATCAGCTGGACGATCCGCTCGCGGTCGAAGCGCAGCTCGATCGGCTCGGCGGGTACGGTCGACTCGAGCGCCACGCCACGCTCGACGGCCGCCTCGCTCAGCGCCTGGACGACGGCCTGCACCGGATCGCGCAGGTCTCCGGTGCGCATGTCGAGCGGATAGATGCCGGCATCGATCCGAGACAGGTCGAGCAGGTTCGTGCTGAGCCAATCGAGCCGCTGGATCTGGTCGAGCGACCGATCGAGGAACTCTCGCCGCGTGGTGTCGTCGATCTCGCCGTCGCGCTGGAGCTCCGTGTACATCCGCAGCGCGGCGATCGGGGTTCGCAGCTCGTGGCTCACGTCGGCGACGAACTCGCGGAGCCGATCCCGGTCGGCCTCGAGCATGCGGAGCGTGCCCGACAGCCGGTCGGCCATGACGTTGAACTGCTGACCGAGCTCGTCGATCTCGAGGACGCCCGATCGGGCAGCGCGCTCGTCGAGCTGCCCCTGCGCCACGCGGGCCGAGACGCGCCGGAGCCGGGCGATCGGCACCGTCAGGCTGCGGGCCGCGACGATGCCGGTCACCAGCGAGGCGCCCAGGGCGAGGATGCCGGCGCCGATGAGCGCGCTGCGGATCTGGTCGAGTGTCGCGGCGCGGGTCGAGTAGAGGTCGCTGACGGTGACCTCGTAGAAGATGCGCTCGCCGCTGGGTAGCTCGAGCTCGACGTCGCGGGCGGATGGCCCGACCGCGGTGTCGCGCCGCAGGCCCTGGGCCTCGAGCGCATCGGTGTCTCGCGGCGAGGCGCGCGCCACCAGGGCGCCGAGGTCGTTGCGAATCGTGATGGTCGCGTTGAAGTCGCGAGCGGCCTCGGCGGCCACGACGGGCGCGATGCGCGAGTCGCGAAGCTCTCGGATGTCGGCCGTCGCCTCGGTCTGCGGGTCGTTGCCGACGCGCGTCACCAGCTCCTGCAACGACAGCCCGGTGGAGACCGACGCGGTTTCGACGCGCTGCTCGACCTGCTCGGCAAAGAAGCCGGGCAGGATCTGCTGGATGGCGATGCCCGACGTGATGAGCCCGACGAGCGCGACGATCGCCAGGGCCAGGACGAGGCGGACATTCAGCCGGCCGGCGAGCGCCGCCAGGCCGCGCGGGTCGAAGCTGGACCAGTCGGGCGTCGATCGCGACGACGAGGGTGGGTCAGTCCTCGGCGAAGGCATATCCGACGCCCCTCACCGTGCGGATGTAGCGAGGCTGCGACGGGTCCGGCTCGACCTTGTCGCGGATGTGGCTGATGTGGACGTTGATCGTCCGCTCGTCCTGCTCGAGGGCGTCGTCGTAGTCGCGCACGAGCTCGAGCAGCTGCCCGCGGGTGAAGACGCGTCCGGGCCGCGACGCGAGGTGCCGGAGGAGATCGAACTCGGTCGTGGTCAGACCGATGCGCTCGCCGGCGCGCGTCACGCGCCGCCGCTCGAGGTCGATGACGAGCTCGCCTCGGCGCAGCGTGCGCCCCGTCTGCGTGTCGGCCAGCTCCCCGTACGCGCGGCGAAGCAGCGCCTTGATGCGGCTCACGAGCTCGCGGACGCTGAACGGCTTGACGAGATAGTCGTCCGCGCCCATCTCGAGGCCGACGACCTTGTCGACCTCGTCGGCGCGCGCCGTCAGGAAGAGGACCGGCGCCCGGCTCTCGCGGCGCAGCTGGCGGAGCACCTCGAAGCCGTCGATCCCCGGCAGGCGGACATCGAGGACGACGAGGTCCGGCGCCGCATCGGCGAAGTTCGCGAGGGCGTCCTCGCCGGTCGGCTGCACGCTCACCGAGTAGCCCTCGCGCTCGAGGGCCACCTGGACACCGCGGGCCACGGCGGGCTCGTCCTCGACGATCATGATCGTGCCGGCCACGCGCGAAGTATAGGAACCGCCCGGTGTCCGACCCATTGCCGGCACCTGAAGATTCGTTCACCGAACCTTCACGATCGGTCAGCGCCCGAGCGCGGCCTCGAGCACCGGGCGGTCGGCCCGGTTGCCGCTCGGACGCTCGGCGGGTACGATGCCGGCTCGCAGAGCGCACTCGACCCGTCGGTGCTGCCCGCTCTCTCCCCACGCCATCAACTGAGGAAGTCGACACACCCATGGACCTGGAGCTGACCCTCGACGCGCGCGAGGCCCACGGCAAGGCCAACAAGCGGCTACGCCGCGCCGGCCTCGTGCCGGGCGTCGTCTTCGGCAAGGGCGAGGAGTCCACGCCGGTCCAGATCGACGCGAAGGTCTTCGAGACCCTCTACCGCCAGGCCGGTCGCACCTCGGTCGTGAACATGCACCTGCCGGGCAAGAGCGGCATCACCAGCGGGATCATCAAGAGCGTCCAGCGCAATCCACTGAGCGGCCGCGCGATCCACGTCGACTTCTTCCTCGTCAACCTCAAGCAGGAGATGGAGCTCGACGTCCCGATCGTGTTCACCGGCGAGGCGCCCGCGGTCGAGGAAACCGGCGGCACGCTGCTCCATAACCTGTCGAGCCTGCACGTCAAGGCGCTGCCCAACGACATCCCGCAGCAGGTCGTCGTCGATGTCTCGGTGCTGCGCACGCTCGACGTCGCGATCCACGTCCGCGACCTCAGCCTCAATCGCGACCTCGTCCACGTCCTGACCGATGGCGACACGCTCGTCGCCACCGTCGTCCCGCCGCGGATCGAGGAGGAGCCCGAGGTGGTTCTCACCGAGGAGGAGCTCGAGGCCGCTGCCGCTGCCGAGGGCGAGGAGGGCGAGGGCGCTCCCGCCGAGGGTGGCGAGGCTGCCCCGGCCGATGGCGAGCGCGGCTCCGAGGACTCCGCCGAGTCCTGAGTTCCTGTGCGCGCGGCGCCGGGCGCCAAGGTCGCGCTGGATCGAGGGGATTTCACGCGAACCGCCAATCGGCCTCGCTGCATCGAGACGCCACAGACCGATGACCACGGGCCCTACTCGCCGATGAGCTCCTGCACCTCGGCGCGGATCGCCTCGACGTCGGGCTCGAGGATGTAGCCCCGGCCATCGCCCCGGTCCCCCTCGAACACGATCAACGGCGGCTGAATCACCAGTTCTGACACGTCGGCATCGGCCGCGCGCATGGCGAGCTCGATCAGCGTCGGCAGCTCCTCGAGGGGCAGATCGGTCTCGAGCGAGTCGAGGCCGTCGATCAGCGCAGCCAGGTCGAGGTCCGTGTCCGGGTCGACGAGGCGATCGACGAGCTCGACGATCACCTCCTGCTGGCGTCCCATGCGGCCGTAGTCCTGGTCGACGCGCGTACGCACGTAGCCGAGCGCCTGGTTTGCGTCGAGGACCTGGGTTCCCGGCTCGAGGTCAAGGTCGACGATCGGATCGACGAGCGGCTCCTCGAGCGTCACCTCGACACCGTCGACGGCCTCGACGAGCGCGGCGAAGTCGTCCATGTCGAGGACGACATGGCCGTCGATCTCGAGCTCGTAGAGCGCCTCCATCGCGCCGACCAGCCCCTCGATCCCCTGCTCGAGGTAGAGGCTGTTGATCTTGCGCGGGTAGACCGAGCCGTCGGGCAGCGGCACGTCGACGGTGTCGCGCGGCAATGACACGAGCGTCAGCTCCGACTGGTCGGCGGAGAGGCTGACGAGCATCAATGCGTCGGCGTTCGACGGCTGCCCGTCGTTCTCGCGCTGCTCGTTGAGGTCGGTGCCGACGTACAGCACGTTCCAGGGCTTCTCCAGGAACTCGGCCACCAGCGTCGGCGTGGGTGTTGGCTCGGGGCTGGCCGACGGGGTGGCCGCCGGTTCATCCGAGGAGCAACCGCCGAGCAGGAGACCGATGACGGCGGCCGTCACGAGGACGGCAGTGCCGGGGTTGTGCACAGAGGGTCGTTGCATGAGGGCATTATCGGGGTGCATGACCGATGCCTCACGCCCGCTCACCGTCCCCGAGTACGAGCCGCTCGCCCGGCAGCGAACCGATCCCGCCGCCTGGGACTACCAGGCCGGCGGCGCCGGCGACGAGATCTCGATGGCCGACAACCGGGCGTCGTGGGACCGGATCCGCCTCCGCCCTCGCGTGATGGTCAACGTCGCCGAGCGCGACCTGGCGACCACAGCGTTCGGCGTCGACCTGGCCCATCCGATCGTCGTGGCCCCCACGGCGGACCACTCGCTGGCGCATGCCGATGCCGAGCGCGCCACGGCTCGCGGCACCGCGGCTGCCGGCGCGCTGCTCACGCTGTCGACGATCTCATCGGTCTCGATGGAGGAGGTTGCCGCCGTCGCGCCGGGCGCGCCGCGCTGGTTCCAGCTGTACGCGCCCGCGGACCGCGGCGAGTGCCGCGCCCTCGTCGAGCGCGCCGCGGCCGCCGGCTACTCCGCCGTCGCGGTGACCGTCGACCTGCCGCTGCCCGGCAACCGCGAGCGCGATCGGCGCAGTGGGTTCGAGATCGACCTCGGCGTGCACCTGCCGGCGGAGCAGCCCGTCGACCCCGAGACCGGGATCGTGGTCCTGCCGACGTTCGATTGGGACGAGCTCGCCTGGCTGCGCTCGGTGTGCCCGATCCCGCTCGTCGCCAAGGGCGTTCTCCGCGCCGACGACGCGATCCGCGCGGTCGACGCCGGTTGCGATGGCGTGTGGGTCAGCAACCACGGTGGGCGGCAGCTCGACACCTCGGTGGCCGGAGCCGACGCGCTCCCCGAGATTGCGGATGCGGTCGGCGATCGGGCGCTCCTCATCGTCGACGGGGGTGTGCGTCGAGGCATCGACGTGCTCAAGGGCCTGGCGCTCGGCGCCGACCTCGTCGCCATCGGTCGACCGGCGCTGTGGGGCCTGGCCGTCGACGGAGCCGATGGTCTCCAGCGGGTCATCGAGCTGCTGCGCGACGAGCTCTCGCTGGCCATGGCCCTCGCCGGCTGTCGCTCGCTCGCCGAGGTCACACCGGATCTACTGGCCCCACGTCATTCGTATGGGGTGATGCCGTGACGACACGCCTCGGTCTACCCTGCCGCCCAATGCAGACGAATCGTCCGCGTCTCGCGATCCTGGCCCTCGCGTTCGTGCTCGTGGGCCTCACCGCGTGCGGAACGATCCGGAACGCTGCCTGCGACCTCCTCGAGTACGGCGTCGAGATCCAGGCTGACCTCGATGAGCTGCTCGCACTCGACCCCGCGCTCGTCGCCCAGGCGGGCACGCCCGAGAACACGGCGCGCGCTCGAGGCCATCGACAACCTCGAGGCCACGGGCGCGGAGGGACAGACCGCGCTCGACGAGGCGTCCGAGGACGATGTCGGGCCGGCCATCCGCGCGGCGTTCCAGGTGGCACTCGACGCGACGGAGATCGCGGCGACGAACCTGCGCGCCGCCGTCGAATCGGGTGACCCCGCGACCGTGACCGACGCGATGGGTGACGTGCAGATTGCCGCGGAGGCCATCGACACCTTCCTGGCCACGATCGAGGGCATCGCGCGTGACTGCCCGGGTGCCGTCAGCCCATCCGGATCCGCGGCGGCATCTCCGAGCGCATCGGCATCGGCGTCTGCCACCGCGGCGCCAACGGCGTCCCCCGTGCCGACGCCGGAACCGACCCCGTCGCCTTCGCCCTCCCCTTCGCCATCGCCGTCACCCACGCCGTCGCCGTCGCCGTCACCGAGTCCGACGCCCAGTCCCACGCCGACGCCCACGCCGACCCCGACGCCGACTCCCTCGCCGACCCCGGTGCCCACGCCATCCCCGACACCTACGCCCACGCCGGCACCGACTGCCACCGCGTCGCCATCTCCGTCGCCGACCCCGAGCCCGTCGCCGACGCCATCGCCGTCCCCGTCGGCCACGGATAGCCCATCACCAGAGCCCTCGCCTTCGCCGAGCGCGGAGGCCAGTGACCAGGGACCGGGGCCGCTGCCCTGGCTGGTCGGGCTCGTCCTCCTGGCGGTCGCCGCGGGTGGGATCTACGTCTGGTACCAGACGCAGAAGGAGCCTGAAGACGAGCTCGGCGCGGGCGATGAGGGCATCCCGCCTGAGGATCTGCCGCCCGACGGTGCGCCTCCGCCCGCCGGCGCGCCACCCGCAGAGCCCTCGCCGGCGGAACCGGTAGAGCCCGCTCCACCGCCGCCAGCCGAACCGCCCGCCGGAGAGCCGCCGCCGACAGAACCGCGCTCGACCTCGGAGTGAGGGCATGAGCCAACAGCCGCTGGACCGCATCCCGATCTTCGTGTTCCTCGCGCTGTTCGTCGTCGTCACCTTCGTCGTCTACGAGATCGGCTACCGGATCGGTGCGTGGTCGAAGCAGCGGGACCCCGACGGCGAGGAAGGGCCGCTCGGGCTGATCGTCGGATCGGTCCTCGGGCTCATGGCCTTCCTGCTGGCCATCACGATGGGGATGGCGGCGGACCGTTTCGACACCCGCCGCGGCCTGGTGCTCGCGGAGACGAACGCGATCGGGACGGCATACCTGCGGGCGGGATACCTGTCGGAGCCGGCCTCGACAGACAGCCAGGCCCTCCTGCGGGAGTACGTCCCGGAGCGGATCGCCACCTCGGAGACGGAGCAGGTCGCCGCCGCCATCGTGCGCTCCGAGGAGATCCAGGCGGAGCTGTGGGCGATCGCCGAGGAGGTCGCGCGCACCGAGGGATCGGACGTCGTCGCCCTCTACATCGAGTCGGTCAACGAGGTCATCGACCTGCACACGAGCCGGGTCGTTGCCGGCGTGTACGCGCGCGTTCCGGCAACGATCCTGTGGCTGCTGGTCGGCGGGATCGTTCTCAGCCTCGGCCTTGTCGGCTACAACGCGGGGCAGGGCCGGAAGCGGAGCCCGCTGATCGCGATCGTCCTCGTCGTCTCGCTCGGTGCGGTCATGTGGCTCGTCATCGACCTCGATCGCCCGCAGGATGGGGTCATCCGCGTCAGCCAGCAGCCGCTCATCGACCTCCATGGAGAGGCTCGAGTCAACGCCCTGAGTCCAGCGTGCAACCGCCCCGCAGGCGGGCAATTCACGGGATCCGAGCGAACCAGGCGAGCGAGCCGGCCGCGGCAATGACCGCCGTCACCAGCGCCGCAAGGGCGAGGCCGTCGGTGATCTCGCGCGGCTCCGTCCTGGTGCCGACGCCCTCGCCGAGATCCTCGAATACGGACACGATCTCCTCGGCCGACTCGGCCTCGAACACCTTGCCACCGGTGGTCTCGGCGATGTCGCGCAGCGCCTCGCGATCGACCGGGACGGCGACCGGCACGAAGTCGACCACCACCGACCCTTCGTCGGTGCCGAAGGCGACGGTGCTGACCTTGACGCCGCGGCGCTCCGCCTCGCGGGCGGCGGCGTCCTCCGGTCGCCCGGCCGTCGTGTCGCCGTCAGACATCAGCACGATCGAACCAGCGGCGTCCTGCGCGTCGTCGGGCACATCGGCCTCGAGCACGTCCAACGACGTGTAGATCGCTTCGCCGATCGCCGTTCCCGGGCCCAACGACAGCCGGTCGATCGCGCGGTCGAGGACGACCTTCGACGTCGTCGGAGGGAGGATGACCCTAGCCGTCTCGTCGAAGGCGACCAGGCTCACCCGGACACCCGCGGGGACGACCTCGATGAACCGATGGGCCGCCTCGCGGGCGGCCACGATCCGGCTGGGCGTGACATCCGTCGCCTCCATCGAGATCGATGTGTCGAAGGCGAGGACGACCGTCGGCTCGTTCGCGACTTCGGTCGCCAGGGCGGGGCGGGCAGCCGCGATGACGAGCAGTACCGTCGCGGTCAGGTAGACGGCGGCGACGACGTGGCGCCGCAGGCCCGGACGCCGCGGTGCGACCGTGTCGATCAGGTCGGGATCGGTGAAGCGGACCACGTAGGCGCGGCGTCGGCGCTGCCTGACGAAGTAGAGCAGGGCAAGCGACAGCGGCACAAGGAAGAGCGCGAACCGCTCGGGCGCAAGGAAGGTGAGATCCGGCGCGAACGGGATCATCGGGCAGCTCCGGTGGTCGGATGGGACGCCGCGTGCCGACCCAGCGCGCGGGCGCGACGGTGTCGATACAGGCAGGCCGCGAGCGGACCGGTCCACTCCGTGTCCGTCCGCAGTCGCAGGTGGGTGGCGCCCGCTCGCCGGATCGCAGACGAGCGTGCGGCGCCTCGACGATCGGCCACCTCGGCCAGGCGGGTGCGGAACCGCTCGTCGCTCGTGTCGATCGTCCGTTGCCGGCCGGTCTCGGGATCCTCGATCACCAGCAGGCCGACATCGGGCAGTCGAAGCTCGCGCGGGTCGACGACCTCGACGGCGATGACCTCGCTGCGACGAGCGAGCCGCGCAAGCGCCGGGCGCCAGGTGTCGACGGGGCCGATGAAGTCCGAGACCACGATCGCGAGCCCACCCCGTCGCAGGACGAGTCGCAGCCCGTCGATGGCCCGACCGAGATCGACAGATCCCCCGAGCGGCGAGCGCGCGACGCTGCCCATGACGCCCGCCAGATGGCGGCGACCACCCCGGATCGGGACGATCCTCGGCCCGCCGGCGGTCGCCACGACTGCGCCGATCCGGTCGCCACCGAGGACCGCGAGCCCCGCCACGGCCGACTGCGACGCTCACGGCCAGGTCGGCCTTCCGCCAGCCGACCGTTCCGAAGTCGAGGCTGCCGGACCGATCGATCAGGATGGCGACCGCGAGGTCGCGCTCCTGGATCGAGTCGCGGACGTGTGGCTCGCCGGTCCGGGCCAGGATCGACCAGTCCATCCGGCGAACGTCGTCACCCGGCTCGTATGGGCGCGCCTCGCCGGGCTCGACCCCGTGGCCCAGCACCAGCGAGGGATGACGACCGTCTCGGCGGCCGAAGACCTTGCGGCTCACCGCGAGCTCGATGCGGCGCAGCCGTGCCGGCACGTCGAGTCCGGCACCGGGCGCGGTGATCACCTCGCGGCCGGTTGATCGCCCGGCAGGACGATCGGAGGCGGTCCCCCTGGCGCGCCGTACGCCGGCATCGCCTCCGTCGGGTCGGCAGCCGGTGCGGGGAAGGCGGGCAGTGCCGGTGCCGCGGACACGGCGGGCACTGTCGGCCACGCGATCGAACCGGGAGCCGGGACCGTCGTGAGCAGCTCGACGAGGACGTCGTCGATCGTGAACCCCTCGGCCAGGGCCCGGTACGACAGCGCGAGACGCGCGTTGAGGATGTCGTACGCGACGTCGTAGACGTCCTGCGCCACGGCACGCTCGCGTCCGCGCAGGAGCGCCATGGCCCGGGCGCTCCGGACCAGCCCCAGCGAGGCTCGCGGGCTCGCCCCGTACTCGAGGAGACCCACCAGCTTCGGCAGGTCGTGCGCGGCGGGGTCGCGGGTCGCGAGCACCAGGCGGATCGCGTAGTCGAGCGCTGCCTCGTCGACCGCGACGTGTTTGGCCGCGTTCTGAAGCTCGACCACGTCGGCGGCATCGAGCAGGCGGGCTGCCTGGGGCTGCTCGTCGGCCATCCGCGTCACGATCGCCCGTTCCTCGGTCGGGGTCGGGTAGTCGACCGGGATCCGCATCAGGAAGCGATCGCGCTGCGCCTCGGCGAGCGGATAGACGCCCTCCGACTCGACCGGGTTCTGGGTGGCCACGACCAGGAATGGCCGCGGCATCGCGAAGGTGCGACCGCCGACCGTGACCTGCCGCTCCGCCATCGCCTCGAGCAGCGCCGACTGGACGCGCGCCGGGGCGCGGTTGATCTCGTCGACCAGGACGATGTTGGCGAGGATCGGCCCGGGCTCGACGTCGAACGCCTCCGAGGACGGCCGGAAGATCCGGGTTCCGACGATGTCGGACGGGATCAGGTCCGGGGTGAACTGGATGCGATTGAAGGAGCCGCCGAGGATCCGCGCGAGGGTCGCGAGCAGCAGCGTCTTGCCGAGTCCGGGCGCGCCCTCGAGGAGGACGTGCCCGTCGGCCAGCACGGCGACGAGGAGCCGATCGACGACCCGATCCTGGCCGACGATGACCTGGCCAAGCTCGTGTCGGACCTGGGCGAGGCGGGTGGTGGAAAGGTCGGTGTTCACGGTCATGCTCCCTCGCCGTCGGTGCCGCCATCATCGGGGGCAGATGGGTCAAGCGTCCCGTCCGGGCTCAGCCCCTGGAGCAGCTCGTCGAGGAGCTGCAGCATCAGGCGATCGATCGCCTCGGCGGTCGGGTCATCGGTGCCGTCCGGTGCTGGTGTCGGGTCCGGTGCCGGTGCCGGGGCCTCGGGGGCAAGCTCGTCCATAAACGCGTCGAGCAGCTCGCGGAGCATCCGGTCGGCCATCTCCGAACCGCCCGAGGGGTCGTCCGGCGCCTGCAGCCCGTCGGGCCCGAGGCCGAACAGCTCGCCCAGGCCGTCGAGCCCGTCGGGACCCAGGAACTGGTCGAACAGCCCACCCAGCGGGTCCAGGTTGTCGGCGGGGTCGTTGTCCTCGGGCTGCCACGTGCCGTCCTTGACCTTGTCGAGGATCCGGACCGCCTGGTCGACCGGAACGGCGAAGCCGATGCCGTCGCTGCCGCCCGATGCGCTCGCGATGGCGGTGTTGATGCCGATCGCCCGACCCTCCCGGTCGATGAGCGGACCGCCGGAGTTGCCGGAGTTGATCGCGGCATCGGTCTGGATCAGGTCATGCAGCTCGCCCATCGGGGTCGGGACCGTGCGGCCCAGCGCGCTCACGATGCCGGTCGTGACGGTCTGGCTCAGGCCGAATGGGCTCCCGATGGCGATCGTCATCTCCCCGACCTGCACATCGGCGAGCGCGCCGAGGGCGAGAGGCTTGAGATCCGCCGCGGCAGCCTCATCGGCGCGGATGACCGCGGTGTCGATGGACTTGTCGGCTGCGACCACAGTGCCGGAGACGGTCGTTCCGTCCTGGAGCGTGAGCGTGACGGCTTCCGATTGGCCGACGACGTGCGAGGCAGTGAGGATGAGGCCCCCCTCAGCTGCCACGAAGCCGGACCCGACCGCGCCGCCGGCCTCGATCTGCACGACCGAGGGCAGGAGCCTCGAGGCCGTGTCCGCGAGCGGCTCATCGCCTGGCGGAAGCACGGCGCCCGCCTTGTCCGGCGCGCCCGCGCCACCGGCCGTTGCGGCCAGCAACGCCCCGAGCTGGTTGCCGGTGGCGAGCAGCCCGGTGCCGATGAGGGCGATGACGGCGACGAGGACGGCCGTGCCGACGACGAGCCGGCGGCTCGGGCGGCGGCTCGAGGCGCCCGCAGCGGGCATGGTCGACGTCGCGGCACCTGCCGCCGCGGTCGCGAACGGTCGGGTGGGCCAGACGAGGGGTGGGGTCGGCGGCAGGTCGCGCCAGCTGCGGTGCTGGCGATCGTCGCCGGCGAAGGGGTCGTCCACGGAAACGGGCCTCCGGATCGGTACGGTCGAGAAGCAGGTCGGACCGATGCGGATCCGACCAATCGCTCCGGAGGCTAGGAAATGACCGATAACGTGGGCGTTCGGACGGGATAAACGCGACCTAAAGGACCGTCCAGAGCGGGTCCGCCATCCCTCGGAGCTCGGCCACCGGGACCGCCTTCGCGTCGGCCGATCGGTCCGGCAGCCACACGACGAAGCTTGCGCCGTGCCCGGGGACCGATGCCACGCTGACCGTGCCGCCATGCGCCTCGGCGATCTGGCGAACGAGGGCCAATCCCAGCCCCTGCCCCTCGCCTTCGGCGGTCGGAGCCCCGTCACGCCAGGCGCGCCGGAAGACGAGGGCCTGGTCGTCGGGCGCGATCCCGCGGCCGACATCGCGGACCCCGAGCCACAGCCACCCATCGGAACGTCCTGCGCGGCAATGGACCACCGAGCCCGAGGGAGCGACGCGGAGGGCGTTCGAAACGAGGTTCGCCAGGGCGCGCTTCAGCGCCAAGCGGTCCGCGTCGACGATGAGGCCGGACGGAGCGAGCCGGGACAGCCCCACGCCACGGGTCGAGGCCTCCGCGTCGTACTCCTGGGCGACCTCGGCCACCACCTCGGCCAGGTCGACGGGCGTGCGTCGCTCGGGCTGGACACTCGTCCGCGCGAGGGCCATGAGCTCGTCGACCGTGGTCGACATCCGGTCGGCGGTTCGACGTGCCACCTCGGCGGCGCGACGCAGACCCTCGGCGTCCTCTGGCTCGGAGAGGGCGACGTCGAGCGTCGTCCGGATCACCGCCAGCGGGTTCCGCAGCTCGTGCGAGGCGTCCTCGACGAAGCGGCGCTGCGTCCGCACGCCTCGATCGAGCCGGTCGAGCATCGCGTCGAACGTATCGGCGAGATCGCGCATCTCGTCGGGTGGACCGCCGAGACGGATCCGCCGAGAGAGATCGGTCGCCTCGATCTCCCGCGCGACGTCGGCCATCGCGCCGACCGGCTTCACGACGCGGCCCGCGACCGCCCAGCCGATGGCCAGGCCGACCGGCACCAGCACGAGGAGCGCCGCGAGCGAGAGATTGCGAACCAGTTGGAGCGTCTCCTCTCGCACGGCCTGCTCCACCTGCAGGAGCGCGTCGGTCGCCCCGGCCTCGCTGCCTCCCGCGATCTCGGTGAGGCTCATGTCGAGGATGCGCAGCAGCTCTTCCTCGAGTGTCGTCGGCTGCTCCGCCGGGATCGTCGCGGCCACCGCGTCGAGGGCCAGGTTCATGCCCAGCACGAGCACGCCTGCCGTCACGATCAGGGCCGCCGTCACCAGCATCGCGAGGCGGAATCGGACCGATCGAACGGACGCGGCGAGACGCCCGAGTGGAGACCGATTCATGCGACGCTCTCGGCCAGGCGGTATCCCACCCCGACGACCGTCTCGATCGGCTGCCCCGAGCCTGCCTCCGCGAGCTTGCGGCGGAGGTTGCTGACCGTGACGCGGACCGTGTTCGTGAACGGGTCGGCGCGGTCGTCCCACACGTGCTCGAGCAGGCGCTCCGGCGTCAGCACCTCGCTCGGATGGAGCATGAAGTATCGGAGGAGCGCGAACTCCTTGGGCGTCAGGTCGAGACGGTGGTCGTTGCGGTGGGCGACGTGCCGCGAGGCGTCGAGCCCGAGGCTGCCGAGCCGGATCGTTGCCCCGCCATTGACCGTCGGGCGGCGGGCGAGCGCACGGACCCGTGCCGCGAGCTCCGCGAAGCTGAATGGCTTGACCAGGTAATCGTCGGCCCCGTCGTCCAGGCCTCCCACGCGATCATCGAGCGCATCGCGAGCGGTGAGCATCAAGACGCGCGGTGGCGTGGTGCCCGGCGGCAGCAGCTCGCCGGCGCGAAGGGCGCGGCATACCTCGCGACCGTCGCCGTCGGGCAGCCCGAGGTCCAGGCACACCACGTCGTACGACGTGTCCTCGAGGCGCTCGCGGGCCTCGGCCGCACGTCGCGGCGGTATCGATCGCATAGCCTTCGCGGCGCAACCCGGTGGCAAGAGCGGTGGCGAGGTCGAGCTCGTCCTCGACGATGAGCAGGCGCACGGCGGCGCAGCATAGCGTGGTCTCGCGAAGTCGTCAGAACGCGGCCTTGCCATCACCGACGCCAGGCAGATGGCGGACGTCCGGTGGACGAGTGGAGCCGAAGGTGGGATTCGAACCCACGACCGTCGGTTTACGAAACCGATGCTCTACCCCTGAGCTACTTCGGCCTGATGCATCGCGGCGACCGGTAGGGTACCAGTCAGCGCCCCTGCGTTCCAGCACGCGCGCTCCGGGATTATTGACCGGATGTTGAGCGCCGAATGAGGGCTCGATCGGCGACGGGTCAGCGAGTTGGTGCGACGCTGGACGAAATGTCCGCCGACCGCTCAGACGGCCCCACGCCGACCTCGCCGAAGCGCCCCGCGCATCCCCTCGAGGTGCGCCAGAACATGCGGGGGCACCGGCCAGGGGACCGATATGTCCGCATCGTCCGGCCGTACGAGGACCTGTTCGAGCTCGGCCGAGGTGGCGAGCTGGTCGCAACCGAGCGCACCGTGCTTCAGCGGCCGGGGTGGACGAAGTCGTTGCGCTGGCTGCGCACGTTTCTCATCGGTCGGCCGATCAGCAGCGAAAGAGAGGAGCACGAGCGCCTCACGAAGCTGAAGGCGCTCGCGATCTTCAGCAGCGACAACATCAGCTCCTCGGCCTACGCCACCGAGGAGATGATGCGGATCCTCATCCTGGCCGGGGCCGGCGCCATCGCGCTGACGATGCCGCTGACGATCACGATCTGCATCGTCCTCGCGATCGTAGCGACGAGCTACTGGCAGACGATTCGCGCCTACCCGCACGGCGCGAGCAGCTACCTCGTGACCAGCGACAACCTCGGATCCACGGCAGGCCTCGTGGCCGGCGGTGCGCTGCTGATCGACTACACGCTCACGGTGGCGGTGTCGGTGTCGGCGGCAGTGGCGGCGATCACATCGGTCGTCCCGGAGCTGTTCCCGGAGCGGGTCCTCCTGGCGCTCGGGATCGTCGCCGTCCTTGTGCTCGGTAACCTGCGCGGCGTTCGAGAGTCCGGGACGATCTTCATGGCGCCGACCTATCTCTACATCGCCGCGATCCTGGCGATGGTCGGCATCGGTCTCGGCCGGATGGCGACCGGCACGCTGCCCGAGTTCACGCCGCCCGCCGAGTGGCTGGCCGCCGAGGGGGGCGCAGAGGTGCTGGGAATCGCGCTCATTCTCCGAGCCTTCAGCTCGGGTGCGGCGGCGCTGACCGGCGTCGAGGCGATCTCCGATGGCGTGCCGGCCTTCAAGGCGCCGGAGTGGCGCAACGCCCGGGTCACCCTGGTCTGGGCGGCAGCCATCTTCGCCGCGCTGTTCCTCGGGATCAGCTTCATGGCGAGCGCCATCGGCATCGTGCCCGATCCGACCGAGGAACAGACCGTTCTATCCCAGATCGCCCGCCAGCTCGTAGGCGACGGCGTGTTCTTCGTGGTGATCCAGATCGCCACCGTGCTCGTCCTGGCACTGGCCGCCAACACCGCGTTTGCCGACTTCCCGCGCCTGTCCTCGTTCATGGCACGCGACAGCTTCATGCCTCGGCAGTTCGCGTTCCGCGGCGAGCGCCTGGCGTTCACGACCGGCATCGTCGCCCTCTCGTCCGTGGCAGCGTTGCTACTGGTCGTCTTTGACGCGAGCGTCACGGCGCTGATCCCGCTCTACACCCTCGGTGTGTTCCTGGCCTTCACGCTGTCCCAATCGAGCATGGTGGTCCGATGGTGGCGGCGCCGCGAGGCGGGCTGGCGGCGTGGGTCCGTGATCAATGGCATCGGCGCGCTGACGACCGGCGTGATCGCCCTCATCGTCATCGAGAGCAAGTTCCTTGCTGGAGCATGGATGGTGGTCATCGCGATCCCGATCCTCGTGCTGCTCATGCTCGCCATCCATGGCCACTACCGCAGCGTTGAGCGTCAGCTGGCGCTGAGCCGCATCCCGCCGGGAGCCGATACGGCGGTGACGCCGATCGTGATCGTGCCGATCGCCCGCCTCGACGAGCCGGCACGCCAGGCGATCGCCTTCGCGAACTCGATCTCGAAGGAGGCGACCGCGGTGCACGTCACCAACGATGCCGATGCGGCCGATGATCTCCGACACGAGTGGCCGAAATGGGCCGGCGACGCCGAGCTGGTGGTGATCGAGTCTCCATACCGGGCGCTCGTCGGACCGCTCCTAGCGTACCTGGATGTCGTCCAGCATCGGGAGCCCGGACGGCCGGTGCTCGTCGTCCTCTCCGAGTTCGTGCCACGCCATTGGTGGGAGAACCTGCTCCACAACCAGACCGCGCTGCGGCTGAAGCTCCGACTCTTCGGTCGCCCGAACACGATCGTCGCAGACGTCCCCTATCGCATCCCGCGAATAGACTGATCGCCAGCGTGATCACCTCTCTCAACCGATGGTTGGACGCGCCCCGGCCCCTTGTGCGGTACGCCAGCGCCATCGTGGCCTGCGCCCTGGCGACGGCGGTCGTGCTGCTCCTGCCAACGGACCTCTGGCTCCCCAGTGGAGCGATCGTGTTTCTCCTCGCCGTGCTGGCCGTGGCGGTGCTCGCCGGACGCGGCCCCGCAATTCTCGCCTCCGTAGTCTCGTTCGCGGCCTTCGACTTCTTTTTCATCGAGCCCCGCTTCACGCTCACGATCTCGAACCCGAACGAATGGGTAGCGCTGCTGGCGTTCCTCATCGTGTCGGTCGTGACGTCCTGGCTCACGAGTGCCCAGCGCGAGCGCTACCTCGAAGCCGAGGCACGAGAGCGCGACGCGCGGCTGCTCCATGACCTCACGGACCTCCTTGCCGGGCCCTCGTTCTCGATCGCCCTCGATGCAGTCTGCGAGCGCGTGCGGGTGGAGCTCGAGGCTGCCGCGGTTGCCATCGCCATCGAATCCGGTGGATCGGTGACGATGCGGGCGGCCGCCGGGTCACCCGAGGGGCGGCGGCTACTCCAGGGGCTGATCGGTCCGGCCACCGTCCTCGGCTCCGGGCAGCCGGCCACTGCGGCGCAGTCGAGCGCGCCAGGGCGCTGGGTGCGCGTGGCGCCACCGCATCGACCGGGTCGCCAGGAGCTGCCACGGAATGTCGCGCGCGTCCCGATCCGAAGTGGCACCGATATCATCGGCGACATCCGCGTCCAGTGGGCGTCGCAAGCGGCGACGGGAAGCCAGCAGGCGCGACTCCTCGACACCGTCGCCGGCCAGGTTTCCGTGGCGACCGAGCGCGAGCGGCTGAGGTCCCGGGCAACCGAAACCGAGGTGCTGCGCCGCACAAGCGAACTGAAGAGCGCCCTGCTCGACGCGGTGTCGCATGACCTGCGCACGCCGCTGGCGGCGATCATCGCGGCGACCGACAGCATGCTGCTGGATGACATCGACTGGCCGCCGGACGAGCGACGCGAGTTCCTCGAGACGATCGCCCAGGAGTCGGACCGGCTCGATCGGATCGTTGGCAACCTGCTCGACCTCAGTCGCATCCAGGGAGGGGTGCTCGTCCCGGCCCGACAGTGGCACGACCCGGCGGTCGTCCTTCGGGAGTCGCTCCAGCGTCTATCCGCCACCACGCAGGAACATCAGCTCGCCGCCGATCTACCGGACGAGATGGAGCCGGTGCTGCTCGACCCGGTCGAGATCGACCAGGTCGTCGCAAACCTCGTCGAGAACGCGGTGAAGTACTCGCCGGCCGGTGGCGAGATTCGCGTGACTGCCACGGCGGCCAATAACGAGCTCCGCGTATCGGTCGAGGACAACGGGCCCGGCGTGCCGAGCGAGGTCCTCCCGCGGCTATTCGAGCCGTTCTACCGGGCACCCCGCGCCAACGCCGTCCGGGGCAGCGGTCTCGGGCTGGCCGTGGCGCGCGGTCTCGTGGACGCCCACGGGGGCCGGATCTGGGCCGAGAATCTCAACGGTCAGGGAGCGCGGTTCACCTTCGCGATCCCGGCCAACCCCCCGGCGGGGGAGCTTGCACCGTGAGCGCGGGTGACGGCGCACGCATCCTGATCGTCGAAGACGACCCCGCAGTCCGCCACATCTTGGCACGTACCCTCGCGTCACACGGTTTCCGAACCGAGGCGGTCGGCACCGGTGAGGATGCGCTGCGTGTCGACCCGAGCTTCCACTCCGACCTCGTCCTCCTCGACCTCGGGCTACCGGAGATGAGCGGGATGGAAGTCATCGTCCAGCTTCGGGAGCGGACGAGCACGCCGATCATCGTCCTGTCGGTTCGCGAGACCGAGGCGGACAAGGTGCGGGCGCTCGATCTGGGAGCCGACGACTACCTCACGAAGCCCTTCGGCGTGGATGAGCTACTAGCGCGCGTCCGGGTCGCGCTGCGGCACGCTGCCCGATCGACCACGCCCGACGCGGTGTTCCGCTCCGGTGCACTGACGATCGATCGCGAGCGCCGACGGGTCGAGGTCGCCGGAGCCGAGGTGCACCTGACGCCAACGGAGTACGCGCTCCTCACCGCCCTGGCCGCACAGCCCGGATCGGTCCTCACCGAGCGTGCCCTGCTCCAGCGTGTGTGGGGACCTGAGTATGGCTCGGAGAACCACTACGTTCACGTCTACATGGGTCGCCTGCGGAAGAAGCTCGAGAGCGATGCGACCGGCGAACGCCTGATCCAAACCGAACCCGGGGTTGGCTACCGGCTGCTCGAGCACGACCCCCTGGACGTTGAGTGACTGTTGAGCGACGCACCGATCACGTTGACCCGCCGTTGAGGGCCTCCATCGGACACTAGGTGGCATGAACGCCACTCGGCCAAGAACGTCCACGGGCATGCTGCGCAGTGGCCGCTCGATCCTCCTCGTCGAGGACGAGCCCGCCCTGCGGCTGATCGTGCGGCGAAACCTTGAGCGTCGCGGGCTTGACGTGGTCGAGGCCAGGACGGCCGCCGACGCGCTGGATGCCCTCGGTGTCGGAACGCCGGAGGTCCTGCTCTTGGACATCAACCTGCCGGATCGCACCGGCTGGGACGTCCTGCGCGAACTTCACGCCGACGGGCGTGCGTTGCCGCGAACGATCGTCATCTCGACTGTCCGGGTCGTGCCCGAACGCCCTCGAGAGTTCGGTGTCGACGGCTACCTGCCCAAGCCGTTCCCGATCGATGCGTCGACGCGCATGGTCGCCGGGCCGGCGGGAGGTTGAGCCCAATGGCCACGATCTCGACCCACGCGCCGCCTGACGCCACCGACGATCGGCTGCACGGACAGCTCGTGTCCCTCCGCGCGCTCTGCCACCTCGTCGCGACGGGCGGAGCAACGATGCAATCGGGGTCGATCACCGTCAGCCTCGGCCCGGACGGCGTCGGGTTGGCGCTCATGCGATCGGCGGAGCCGATTGCCGCGGAGTTCGGCGTGGAGGAACGGATCCAGATCGCCCACGGGCGCGCGACCATCCACGTCCGGCGCCGGGACGAGGGCTCATTCCCGAGCCGCTTCGGGTGAGGACGTGAGCGACTGGGGCCGCCGCACCCATCGGGCATAGCCGCGACCTCAATACAGCCTCAATATTGGGCGTTTCAGTATTGACTGAAATCGCGACGACGGCGCAAGGTGGAGTCCATGAAGATCACGGACGAGGACAGCTTCATCGAGGAGGCCGCGCGGGTCTTCGGCGCCGGCATGCCGCCGATGGCCGGACGGATGTGGGCCTACCTCGCCATCTGCGAGCCGCCTGAACAGACCGCGGCGATGATCGCCGAGCGGCTGCAGGCCAGCCGCGGCTCGGTGAGCGGGATGGCCCGCCTGCTCGAGCAGATCGGCCTCATCCGCCGCCGCACGCAGGCCGGGCGATCGGCGCGAGTACTTCGACATTCCGCCGGACGCGCTGCATCGGCTGATGGAGGTCGCGTCGTTCGACTCAGACAGAACCGTCAGATGGCCGAAGCCGGCCTCGCCCTCATCGCCGACCGGCCACCCGAGTCGCAGGCGAGGCTGCGCGACATCCGCGACCTGTACGCTTCTTCGAGGCGAATGGCCGGCGATCCTCGCCCGCTGGCACGAACGCAGGACCCAAGACCGATGCCGCCGCCGAGCGCATCGGTGAACGAAAGGAAGTGACCGCGTGACCGCGGTGATCGAGACCCAGCAGCTGACCAAGTCCTACGGCCCGCACCGGGGGATCGTGGACGTTGACCTGACCGTGAACGAGGGCGAAGCGTTCGGCTTCCTCGGCCCCAACGGCGCCGGCAAGACGACGACGATTCGCACCCTGCTCGACCACCTCCGGCCGACGAGCGGTCGGGCGACGATCTTCGGCATCGACACGACCGACGACCCGGTCGCCATCCATCGGCGCCTCGGCTACCTGCCGGGCGAGTTCGCCCTGTACGACAAGCTGACCGGCGGGCAGACGATCGACTACTTCGCGAACCTGCGCGGGACGGTCGACAAGGCCTACCAGGCGCAGCTGATCGAGCGCCTCGACGTCGATCCGAGCCGGAAGTTCAAGGAGTACTCCAAGGGCAACAAGCAGAAGGTCGGGCTGGTGGTGGCGCTCCAGCATCGGCCGGACCTGCTCATGCTCGACGAGCCGACGTCGGGCCTGGACCCGCTGATCCAGCAGGAGTTCTTCAGCGTCATCCGCGAGGCGAAGGACGAGGGTCGGACGATCTTCATGTCCAGCCACATCCTCTCCGAGGTCGAGCGCACCTGCGACCGGGTCGCGATCATCCGCGACGGCCGGCTGACCCGGATCGACCGCGTCGACGCCCTGCGCGACATGGCCCACCACCAGGTCGAGCTTCGATTCACCGGCCCGGCGCCGCGCGCCGAGTTCGATGGCCTCCCCGGCGTCAGCGAGGTCGTCGCCGAGGACGGCGTGCTGCGCATGCGCGTCAGCGGGCCGATCACGCCGGTGGTGAAGGCCGCCGCGCGCCACGAGCTGCTCGATTTCGTCAGCCGCGAGCCGACGCTCGAGGAGATCTTCCTGGCCGAGTACAGCAGCGAGGCGAAGGAGGCAGTCCGATGACCGCCGAGGCACGGCCGCTCCCGACCCGGCTCAGCATCCCGCTGCGACGCCGCCTCTTCGGGCTGGGCAGCATCTTCGGCAAGACGCTGCGCGACTCGCGGCGAGCTGTCCTCATCGTTGGCGCGTTCCTCAGCCTCCTGATCCTCGTCAGCGGCGCGTTCGTCGCGTCGACCTGGGGCACGCCCGAGACGCGCGCCGAGGGCGTGTCGCTGACGACCGTCCTGCCGCCGATCTTCACCGGCCTCTACGGCGGCAGCGCAATCAACGCCGATACGCTCGGCGGGTTCACGAACTGGCGCTACGGGCTGATCTTCTTCCTGCTGCCCGGCGTCTGGTCGCTGATGGCCCTCTCCGGCACGCTCGTGTCGGAGATGCGCCGCGGCTCGATGGAGTTCGTCGCCGGCTCACCGATCCCCCGCCGGCGCATCGCGCTCGAGAAGCTCGCCGGGCACGTCGCGGCGATGACGCTGGCGATGCTCATCGTGGCGTTCGTCCTGTGGCTGGTCGGGGTGGCCTTTGCCACCCTCCCCGGCGACGAGATCCCCGTGGGCGCAGCACTGGGCTACGCCCTGGCAATGGGCCTCTCCGGCCTGACGGCCGGCACGATCGCCTTCGCCCTCGCGCCCTTCGTCGGACGCGGCGGGGCGGCCGGCCTCGCCGCCGTCCTCCTCGTCGGCAGCTGGCTGGTCTACGGCTATCGCGAGTCGGTCGCTGCCTTCGAGGCGATCTCCTGGCTGTCGTGGTTCAGCTGGACGGCCGGCCATCGGCCGATCGCGGGGATCACCGACTGGGCGTCGCTCCTGCCACAGGTCGGGATCATCGTGGTGGCCGCGACGATCGGCCTCGTCGCGTTCGAGCGGCGCGACCTCGGCGACATCGGTGCACTGCGCCTGCTTTCCCGCCCGCGGTGGCTGCTCGGCCTGTCCGGGCCGCTGACTCGGGCCCTCGGCGAGCGGCTCAACGCCGCGATCGCCTGGGGGCTGGGCGTCGGCGTCTACGCCTTCATCATCGCGGTGTCGGCGGAGGATCTGGCGCGGGTCATCGCGGAGACGCCGACCCTTGAGGAGGTCATGCGCCTGGCGTTCCCCAACGCCGACCTGACCGAGCCGGGCTTCGCGCTCCAGGTGCTCTTCGTGCAGCTCGGCACGATCTTCGCCGGGTTCGCCGCCGCCGGCCTCGTCGGCGGCTGGGCCTCCGACGAGTCGGAGGGCCGCATGGAGATGCTGCTCACCGCGCCGGTCGGCCGCTTCCGCTGGATGCTGGCGGCCGGATTCGGGACGTACCTGGCGATCGTCGTCGTGGCGCTGATCGTCGGGATCGTCACGGCCCTCGCCATCGCGGGGACCGGCGGCGATGTCCTGACGCCGCTCGCCGGGATCTCCGTGATCGCCCTGTACGGCACGGCCGTGGCCGGCATCGGCCTGGCGGCGGGCGGGCTGTTCAGGCCGTCGTTCGCCGCGCCGACGGTGATCGTCGTCGTGGTCGGCATGCTGCTGATCGACATCCTCGCGCCGATCCTCGAGCTGCCGGCGTGGGTCACGAACCTGTCGCTTGCCCACCACTACGGGGAGCCGATGATCGGGAGCTGGGACCCGGTCGGGATCGTCGTCTCGCTGGCGCTCGCGCTCGGCGGCCTGCTGATCGGCGCCTGGGGCTTCGGCCGGAGGGACCTGCGCGGCTAGCGGGGCATCTCCGGCGCCGGCCCGCCATGGATGAGCTCGTCGTGGTAGCGCGGCGGGCCGTCCGCGGCTGACCCCTTCGGCACCGGCGCCATCGGTGCCTTGCCCCTGGCGGCGAGGACGTAGTAGGCGCAGACGTCGGTCAGCGGGCAGAGGCCGCAGATCGGTCGCGGGGCGCGGCAGGTGTCGCGCCCGTGGCGGATGGTCTCGACGTGGAACGGGTACATCTCGTCGGGCTCGAGCACCTCCTCGAGGAGGTCGTGGGCCTTCGGCAGCGGCGTCCGCGGCGGCAGCATCCCGAGCCGCGTCGTGACGCGATGGACGTGGGTGTCCACCGGCATCGCGGGCCGCCCGAAGCCGAAGAGCAGGATGATCGAGGCCGTCTTGCGGCCGATCCCCGGCAGCGCGACGAGCCATTCGCGCGCCTCGACCAGCGGCCACGTCCCGAGGAAGCCGAGGTCCCAGGTGCCGTTCGTCGCGGCGTGGACCTCGGCGAGGACGTGCTGGATGCGCCGGGACTTCGTGGGTGCCAGCCCGCCGGGGCGGATCACGTCCTCGAGCTCGTCGGTCGGCGCGGCCAGTACCGCGTCCCAGTCGGGGTAGCGCGCGCGGAGGGCGGTGAAGGCCCGGAACGAGTTGATGTCGGCGGTGTTCTGGCTGAGGATCGTGAGGACCAGCTCGCTGACGGTGTCGACGCGGGGCCCGGCCCAGGTCGGGTGCTCGTACCGCTCACCGAGGCGCTCGAGGACGACATCGGCCAGCTTCCTGCGCTTCCGCCGGTCGGCCGCCCGCTTCTGCGGGCTCGGGCCCTTCGCCATGGACCGATGCGCCCTACGGGCGCGCCAGCTCCAGGCCGATGCCGACCGTCCGCGCCAGCCTCGCGGCCGCGGCCTCCAGCAGACGCTCGGTGTCGGCCATCGCGGTCGGGAGGTCGGTCGGCCGGTCGACGATCGGCTGCACGACGCTGATGGCCATCGCCGCGTCCAGCGCCTCGGCACCGGGACCGAGGGCGCCGCACAGGAGCACGACGGGCGTGTTGCGAGGGCGGGCGAGGATGGCGACGCCCATCGCCGTCTTGCCCTGCAGCGTCTGCTCGTCGGCACGTCCCTCGCCGGTGATGACGAGGTCGGCTTCCTCGAGCGCTGCGGCCAGGCCGACGAGCTCCGCCACGACCTCGACGCCGGGACGCAGGACGCTGCCGGTGAAGCCGAGCAGCCCGGCGGTCGTTCCGCCGGCGGCCCCGGCGCCGGGCAGGTCGGCCACCAGCCGACCAGTGGCCGCCTCGATGGCGCGGCCGAACGACGCGAGCGCCGCGTCCAGCTCGGCGACCGCCGCGGGGTCCGCGCCCTTCTGCGGTCCGTACGTCGCGGCCGCCCCGCGGCCCCCGGTGAGGGTGTTGGTGACGTCGGAGGCGACCGTGAGCTTCGCCTGCGCCAGCCTCGGATCGAGCCCACCCGGGTCGATCCGGTCGAGGCCGGCCAGCGCCGCGCCGCCGTCGGGCAGGTCGTTGCCGTCGCGTCCCAGGAATCGGACGCCGAGCGCCCGCAGCAGGCCGCTGCCACCGTCGGTCGTCGCCGAGCCGCCGAGCCCGATCGTGATCCGTTCCACGCCCGCATCGAGCGCGGCTCGCAGCAGGTCACCTGTGCCGCGAGTCGAGGCGCGACGCGCACTCTCTGGCGTTCGCTCCTCCGCCGTCAGCCGTGCCAGGCCGGAGGCGGCGGCCATCTCCACGAAGGCGCCGTGACCATCGTCGAGCAGCAGCCAGTCGGCCTCGATCGGCCGGCCCAGGGCGTCGGTGGTCGCGACCGTGCGACGTTCGGCGGCATCACCCAGCGCGTCGGCCACCGCGGCCAGCGTGCCCTCGCCGCCGTCGGCCATCGGGCGACGGTCGACCTCGTCACCGCCCCGGACGCTCGACCAGCCGCGGCCGATGGCGGCGGCAACCGCCACCGAGTCGAGTGCGCCGCCGAAGGAGTCGGGCGCGACGAGGACGCGCAGGGATCGGTCGGGCATGGCCGTTATCGGTCCTTCAGGGACCTGCGGCGCTCGAGGTAGGCAGGGATCGAGCTCATCGGTGGGCGGATCTCGTCGCCGATCTCGCGCACCTCGAGGTTGAAGTGGTCCTTGCCGGTGTTGATGAGCTTCATGCCGCGGCCGACCTCGGTGAGCAGCTCGAGACGGTGCCGTTCCTCGAGCTTGCGGATGGCGCCCTGGAGGATGACGTAGGCCATCTGCGACAGGTTGGGCAGCGGCTGGTTGCGGTGGATGCGCCGTTCGAGGTCGACCTGGCCGAGGGCGGCCAGGCCGCCGTGGTCGAGGATGTCGATGAGCAGACCGATCTCGACGGCGTAGCCGGTGAAGAACGGCAGCTGCTCGAGCAGCGCGCGACGCCCCGCGTACTCGCCGGACAGCGGCTGGATCATGCCCGACAGCTCGGGGAAGAAGAGGTTGATCAGGGGTCGCGCCATGAGCTCGGTGACGCGTCCACCGCCCTCGGCCTGGAGCTTGTCGCCACTGCGAATCGGCCGCTGGTAGAAGCCCTTGACGTACTGGAGCTGGGGCTCGGCGAGCAGCGGGCCGAGGAGCCCGTACACGAAGCGCGGCTGGATGTTGCTGATGTCGGTGTCGATCCACGCCACGATGTCGCCGTCGAGGACGTGGAGGCTCTTCCACAGCGCCTCGCCCTTGCCCACGAACGAGCCGAGCTCCGGCAGGATGTCCTCGTGGCGGTGGACCGGCACGCCCAGGTCGCGGGCGATCTCCGCCGTGCGGTCCTCGCTGCTCGAGTCGATGACCACCATCTGGTCGATGAGCGGCACGCGGTCCACGAGCGCGGCCTTCACGCGCTTGATGACGGTGCCGATCGTCTTCTCCTCGTTGAGCGCCGGCAGCCCGAGGCTGATCGTCAGGTTGTGGCGCTCCTTGAGCGCGACGAGCTTGCGGATGTCGGCGAACTCGTGGGCGTGGAAGGTGTTCTCGGCGAACCACTTGTCGACGACCACCGGCAGGGAGCGGGTGCGCTCGACGAAGGCATCGGCGTGGGCGAGCGTGCCCTCCGAGGCGCGCAGCTCGTCGAAGGTCGCCAGGCCGAGCGACTGCTTCGTCTTGACCACGATGACCGTCGGCTTGGCCTTGCTCGCGACGGTCTCGGCCAGCGTGCCGAACAGGTAGCGTCCATCCGGGCTGGCATTCGTCGGCTGGGCCGATGCGCCCATCACCACCAGGTCGTGGTTGGCCGCCTCCTTGACGATCGCCTGGCGCACGCTGGTTGCCTCGAGGATCATCCCCGACGCGCGGCGCGTGCCGGCGTGCTCGCGCACGAAGGCGTCGACCGCCGCCTGCTCGCGCTCGACCGCCCGCGCACCGATGCCCTTCGGCACGACGTGGAGCACGACGACCTTCGCGCTGAAGCGCTTCGCGAGGTCGCGGCTGATCCGCATCGCGAGCTCGGCGTGCGGCCCGCCGCGGACCGGCACGAGGATCGATCGCACCTGGTCGAGGCCGCGCTGCTTGACGACCGCGATGTCGCACGGCGACTCGCGCACGACCGCGTCGATCGTCGGCGAGAACACCGCCCGCGGTGAGACCCGCTCGCCGGCGAGCACCATCTCGGTGGCCTCCGCCTCGGCCCGCGCGGCCTGCGACGGCGTCGGCGGACCGCCCCAGCCGAAGATGACCAGGTCGCTGCTCTCCTCGCCGACCGCCTCGATCACCCCGTCGGCGGCATGGCGGCCGATGCGGACCAGCGTCCGCAGCTCGACCCCCTCCTCGTCGCCGAAGTCGAGCACGCGCTGGAGCAGCCGGCGCGAGGTCCGCGCCTGGGTCGCGCCCTCCGAGAGGCTGACCCCCTCGGGCACCTCGACGATGCCCAGCGCGGTGATCTCGGTCGGCCGGCCGTTCGCCACCCCGGCACCGATGCGGACGAGGTCGCGCGCCGTCCGCGGGTTCGCGAGCGGCAGGAGGATGCGGTACGGGGTCCGGCGCCGGGCCGCCGCCATCAGCTCCCGGCTCCGTCGGCTCGGGCCGACTGCCAGCGCGCGACGAGGTAGGGCTTGAGCTCCTCGAACTGACGGGCCTGGTCGTCGATGACGCGCTCCGCCTGGTCGGTCGTCAGCTCGAGCGTGTCGCTGATGAAGCCCGCCGTGCGCCCGAAGTAGAGCGGCGTGAGGCCGGCCAGCAGCCGCTCGCGATCGGCGCCGGGCTGGTTGTACGCGACGAGGGCGTCGTAGAGGCAACGGATCCAGAGGTCGGCACTGAAGCGGAAGTCGGATGGGTCGCCGCCGAGCTCGAGGTTGTTGACGCGCTCGAGCTGCTCGGGCGCGAGCATGTCGGTCCACACCTCCTGCTGCGCCAGCCTCGCCTGCTCGAGGTTGTCGATGAGCTTGGCGTGGTTGACCTTGATCTCCTCGGGCGCGACCACCCGCTCGAAGCCGTACTCCGGGATCGGGTGCGAGCCCTTCACGCGGAGCCATCGATCCTCGTAGTGGCCCGCCAGCTTGAAGAGTGTGCCGACGACCTGGCGGAACATCGGTCCCAGGTCCGACGCGGGGTCCTTGGCGTCGTGGATCTTCGCGCCGAGCCGTGCCTGGCACACCGCGAAGCCCTCGTTGATCGCCGAGTGCGTCATCCAGATGTCGATCCCGAAGCGCGCGGCCAGGTCGTCGAACGTGTCGAGCTCGAGGTAGCGCGCCACCAGGTCACCGGAGACCGCGAAGTCGCCGCCGATCGGCTGGCGGATGCGCGTGCCGTACAGGGCGCGCGTCAGCGGGTAGCTGATGTTGTTCGTGATCGTGCCGTCGTACTTGTAGCGGGCGTACATCGGCGCCACGAAGTCGTAGCCGCCCTTGAGGATCGGTCCGGCCAGGAGCTCGACCCACTCCGGCACGATCGAGCGAAGGTCGGAGTCGACCATGACCATGGCCTTGACCTTGAGCTCGCGAGCGACCTCGAAGAGGGCGCGCACCGCGGTGCCCTTGCCGGAGGTGCCCTGGTAGGTGACGCTGATGCGCTGGAGCTTGTGCTTCGGGCTGACCAGGATCACCTTCTCGAGGTAGTCCGGGCTCTCCGTGCTGACCGCGACGCGCGGCGTGTTGTCGGGCGAGCCGCCGTCGCTGTTGACGAGGATCGGCTTGAGCTCCGGGAAGTACTGGACCATCCCCGCCGTCGTGGCGCGCACGACGTAGCCGATCGTCTCGGCGTTGCCGAAGGACGGGATACCGACCATGAGGTCCGCGTTGCCGACGCGCCTGACCTCGGCCAGCCCATCGGCATCCAGCGCCGATGGAATTCCTGCGGCAGGATTGGCGGTCAGGGCGGAGCCTCCTGAGCGTGCGTCGGCCGGTGGCGGCTCGGGCCTCGATGGTAGCACCGGGAGTCGCGCATCGGCCCCCGGTACAACGGCAGGGTGTGACGGTCGTCGAGATCGTGGCCGCTCGTCTCGCTGGATCGAGCCAGATTCACACGAGCCCTCGGTCCAGCGTGAGAATCCCTCGCGGCGCAGAGCTCAGGTGAAGTTGACTCGGTGGATCGAGACCCGTACGAAGATCGGGGCCTCAGCCCGGGCCGTACAGGTCCAGCTCGCCGATCTCGACGTTGGCGCCGACTTCGGCGCGGATCGCCTCCCAGGCATCGAGGTCCCACTCCCCGACGAAGGTGATCGCGGTCCCCTCGCGCCCGGCACGCCCGGTGCGCCCGATGCGATGGACGTACGTGTCGGCGTCCTCGGGAATGTCGAACGAGAGGACGTACGGCAGGTCGGTGATGTCGAGGCCGCGGCTGGCGACGTTGGTGGCGATGAGGAACTGGATCTTGCCGGCGCGGAAGGCGGCCAGGGTCCGGTCGCGCTCGCGCTGCGACAGCCCGCCGTGGAGCGCGGCGACGTTCTTGCCGCGGCGCTTCAGCGTTGCGGCCAATCGGTCCACCCCGATCTGGGTGTGGCGGAAGGTGAGCAGCCGGTCGAAGCCGTAGTGCTCGTTGAGCTCGACGAGTGCGGCGACCTTGTCCTGCTCGGCGACGAAGTAGACGAGCTGGCGGACCGTCTCGACGGTGCGCAGGTCGGGGCGGACGGTGACGTGGGCGGGGTTCGGCTTCATGAACCGATCGCAGATGCGCAGGATGGCGAACGGCATCGTGGCGCTGAACAGCGCCGTCTGACGGCTGCGTGGCGAGCGCGAGAGGATCGTCTCGACGTCGACGATGAAGCCCATGTCGAGCATCCGATCGGCCTCGTCGAGGATGACGGTGTGGACCCGGTCGAGGGCCAGCTCGCGCCGCCGGATGAGGTCCAGCACGCGCCCAGGCGTGCCGACCACCACCTGCGCCCCGCGCTTGAGCGCCTCGACCTGGCGGTCCATGCTCGAGCCGCCGTAGATGGCCACCGTGCGCACGCCGCGGAAGCGGCCGATGCGCGCGATCTCGTCCTCCACCTGGACGCACAGCTCGCGCGTCGGGGTCAGGATCAGCGCCTGAACGTGGGAGCTCGACGGCTCGATCTTCTCGACGATGGGAATGCCGAAGGCCGCGGTCTTGCCGGTGCCCGTCTGCGCCTGACCGATGAGGTCCTCGCCGCGCCGCAGCGGCGGGATGGACCGTGCCTGCACCTCGGTCGGCGTCACGAAGCCCATCGACTCGATGGCGCGGGCAATCGTCGCCGGCACCTCGATGTCGCCGAACCGATAGCCGCTGGCAGCGGCGAGGACGGCGGCCTCGAGCTCGGACGGCGCCTCGGCCTCCGTGTCGGAGGCGACCTCGATGGCGACGGGGTCGGTCGGCCTCGCCGCGCGGTGGCGGCGCGGACGGGAGGCGCTGTGGGTATGGGTATCGGGCAAACGGGACTCCTGAGGATCGGGCGCGCTCGGGTGGGCGCTGCCTGCGGTGGGCTGCGATCGTACCACGCGACGGCCGAACCCTTGACGGGCGTGGGCCGCCAGATGATACTGAGTCTCGTTATGGTCCCCCTGGCCGCCGTGCTCATCTCGTTCAGCGCCTTCGCCTCCGCGCTCTTCGGTGGGATGCTGGCGATGCGCGCGGTCGGCCACGTCGGCCTGGTCATCGCGTTCGGCGCCGGCATCCGCATCGGTGCGGCCTTCTTCGACCTCATTCCCGAGAGCGTCGAGCACGTCGGGTCGCTCAACCAGGCGATGATCTTCACCGCCCTCGGCTTTCTCGCCTTCTACGCCATCGAGAAGCTGACCGCCCTCCACGTTGGCCACGAGACCGCCACGGAGCTCGACCACGGCGACGCCGAGCACCATCACATCGGGCTCATCGGCGCGATCGGCATGAGCCTGCACAGCTTCCTCGACGGCGTGGCCCTTGCCGCCGGCCTCGCCGTCGGCGGCGGGCTGGGGCTGGTGATCGCGGTCGTCGTGGTCGTCCACCGCTTCAGCGACGGCATCGGCATCGTCAGCCTCCTGCTGGCAAGCCGGACGCCGCGCGACGAGATCTTCCGCTGGGTCGCGCTGGTGGCGCTCGCCCCGGTGGCCGGGGTGGCCGTCGGGCTCGCGCTGCCGATCCCCGACATCGTCCTCGGCGCGATGCTGGCGGTGTTCGCGGGCTTCTTCCTCTACATCGGTGCCGCCGAGCTGCTGCCGGAGGCCCATCGCAGCGACCGGTCTCGCTGGGTGGTGGCCTCCACGCTGGCCGGGGTCCTCGCCATCTACGCCTTCTCGATGTTCGCGGCGGCGGTGGGGGGACATTGACCGGCCCATCGACCGCCGATCGCCTGCGTGAGGCCGGCGAGCGCGTGACGCGCCAGCGCCTGGCCGTCGCGGATGCGTTGACCGCCGTCGGACGCCAGGTGTCAGCCCAGGACCTGTACGGGCGGCTGCACCGGGATGACCCGAGCATCGGCCGCGCGACCGTCTTCCGTACCCTCGACGCGCTCGTCGCCGCGGGCGTCGCGCGGAGGCTCGAGCTCGACGGGCACGTGTACGGCTACGTGGCCTGCCGGCCCGAGCACCACCACCACCTCTCCTGTGACCGATGCGGTCGCGTCGACGAGATCGACGAGGCCTACATCCGTCCGGTCTCGGAGCGGGTCGCCGCCAACCTCGGGTTCCGGATCGACGACGCGCGGGTCGACTTCTACGGGCTCTGCGCGAGCTGCGCCCGGCAGGGCTAGCCCGCGGTGGCCGCGACCCGCTTGTGCTCGCTCAGCGATCCGCGGCCGCCGGCATCACGCCCGGCGTAGCCGTTGGGGTGCTTCTCGCGCCAGGTCCATGCGTCGGCCAGCATGTGCTCCAGGGTCGAGTGGGTCGGGTGCCAACCGAGCTCGCGGCGCGCCCGGCGGGATGACGCCACGAGCACCGGCGGGTCGCCGATGCGCCGCTTCACGGCCCGCGCGGGTACCGGGCGCCCGGTGACGCGCCGTGCGGCCTCGACGACCTCGCGGACGCTGAAGCCGGCGGCCGATCCGAGGTTGTAGACCTCGAGCGACGGGTCGCCCTCGCCGGTGGCCTCGAGCGCGAGGAGGTGGCCGTCCGCCAGGTCGCGGACGTGGATGAAATCGCGGATGCAGGTGCCGTCGGGCGTCGGGTAGTCCTGCCCGTAGATCTGGACGTGCGTGGCCTTGCCGGCCGCCACGCGCAGGATCAGCGGCATGAGGTGCGTCTCGGGGTCGTGGTCCTCGCCGTTGCGCTCGGTCGCGCCGGCGACGTTGAAGTAGCGCAGGCTGATGGCGCGCAGGTCATGGGCGGCGCAGAACCAGCGCATCGCACCCTCGAAGGCGAGCTTCGTCTCGCCGTAGGGGTTGATCGGCTGGGTGCGATCGGCCTCGGCGATCGGGACCCGACGCGGCTCGCCGTACACCGCCGCGGTCGAGCTGTACACGAGGCGGGTGACGCCGGCATCGCGCATCGCCTCGAGCAGCGAGACGCCGTGGGCGACGTTCGTGCGGTAGTAGGCGCCCGGGTTCTCCATCGACTCACCCACGAGCGAGCGCGCGGCGCAATGGAGGACCGCGTCGACGCCGTCGGAGAGGAGGTGGCGCAGCTGCATGCGATCGGCAAGGTCGCCCGCCACCAGGGTCGCCCCATCCGGCACCGCGGCAGCGTGGCCGCTCGACAGGTTGTCGTAGACGACGACCTCGTGACCGCGCTCGATGAAGCGCTCCACACTCGTGGATCCGACGTACCCGGCACCGCCGACCGCGAGAATCTTCAATCGGGGTCCTCCGTCTCTATCCTGCCACCGCGGCCGCCGGCTCGGCGGTCACCGTGCGGGCAAGGCTCGGCGTCAGCTGGGTGGAGACGCGCGTCGCACCCGCGGCGACCGCGTCGGTGAGCTGGTCGATGGTGCGGAACCGGCCGTTGGCCTTCACGCCGATCCGTGGGCCGACGCTGTCGCGCAGGACGCGGGTGCGCGCGACCGTGGCATGCGCGCTGGCGGTGCCGGACCCGGTGACCACGTAGTCGGCACCCGCGCGCTCAGCCAGGTGGCACGCGCGGCGGACGAGCTCGTCGGAGAGGGGATCGGCGCCGACGATGACCCCTGCCGACGCGAGCGCCGAGTGCGCCATGTCGATGACCGCCAGCATGTCGTTGAAGACCGTCTCGTCGTCCCCGGACACGAGCGCACCGCTGTTGAGCACGAAGTCGATCTGGGTGGCGCCCTGCTCGAGCGCCTTCGAGGCCTCGAACGCCTTCACGCTGAGCAGCTGCCCGCCGTGGGGAAAGCCGACGACGGTGCCGAGCGTCACGCGCGACCGCCCCAGCGAACGCTTCGCGAGCTTCACCAGCCACGGGGCCACGGTGAGGGCGGCGAGCTCGTGCTCGGTCGCCAGCCCGACCGCCGCGGCCAGATCGGTCACGGACGCGTTCGGCTGCGTCAGTCGGTGCTCGACCCGGAGCGGGCGTCGGCCGGTCAAGGTCATCGGAGCGGGCTCCCTCCGATCGGGCTCGGCGGTAGTTGAGGACGATCCAGACATGGTCCGGACGGCCGATTGTAGCAGCGTGCTCCTCGGCGTCAGCCCGCGAGCCTCGAACCGAGCCTCCCGGCGGTGCGCCGCGTCACCGCCGGCGCGCATGAGCCAGCAGGAGGTCGCGTCGATTCTGGCTCGGATCGTCGAGGACGATCTCGGTGAGCCGATCGAGGACGGCGCCGATCTCGGGTCCGGGCT
The DNA here is from genome assembly GCA_963844415.1 of uncultured Chloroflexia bacterium. GTDB lineage: Bacteria > Chloroflexota > Limnocylindria > QHBO01 > QHBO01 > JACDBZ01. Next base: position 130,284 of record CAWJOA010000007.1, on the reverse strand, counting down.
CCATGCCGAGCTCGTGCTGCAGGTCGTGGCCGTCGATCGCCAGCCGTCGCTCGACGAGCAGGCCCGGCTCGGCGCTGAGCTGCTCGTCGATGCGAGCCTCGAGCTCGTCCTGGTTGGCGTCGCCGGCCGTCCCGACGCCCGAGGCCGCGTTGTCGGCCCTGCGGAGCGCGAACAGCAGGTCGCGGTCGACGTTCTCGAGGCGGCGCACGAACCTGCGCACGGCGGCATCGGTCCAGGCGGAGTCGTACTCGTACATGTGGTGGGAGATGGCTCCCACGACCCGCTCGGCCTGCGCCCGTGGCACGCGCAGGCGGCGCAGGATCTCGGTCGCCAGCTCGGCCGACACCCGCTCGTGACCGAAGAAGTGACCGTCGTGCAGGGTTCGGGCCTTGCCGATGTCGTGGAGGAGCGCGGCGAGTCGCAGGACCGGCGGCTCGGTCACATCGGCCGCGTCGACGGCCCGCAGCGAGTGGTCGAGCGCGTCGCCGGCGACGGCCTTCGCCTGCGGGATGTCCCGGAGCGCTGCGAGCTCCGGGAGGATGACCACCAGGAGCCCGAGCCGCTCGAGGAGGCCGACGGCGCGCGACGGCACCGGGTCACGCGCGAGGATCCGCATCAGCTCGTCGCGAATGCGCTCGGCCGACACCGTGGAGACCGTTGGCGCCAGGTCGCGGATCGCCGCCTCGGTGCCGGGATCGATCGCGAGGTCCAGGCGCCCGGCGAATCGCGCCGCGCGGATGAGGCGCAGCGCATCTTCGGCGAAGCGCTCGGCCGGGTCGCCGACGGCGCGAAGCAGCCGCGCGTCCAGATCGGCCTGCCCCGCCATGTGGGTCGACCAGCGCGCCGCGGCGCGCCTCGAGGTCGATCGGCAGCCAGGCCATGGCATTGATCGTGAAGTCGCGCCGGCCGAGGTCCTCGGTCAGCGAGACGCCGAACCGCACCTCGTCGGGCCGACGGCGGTCGCGATACGCTCCCTCGGCGCGGTACGAGGTGATCTCGACCGGCGGATCGGCCCCGATCGTGACGGTCCCGAAGCGGTTCTCCCAGGTCGCGCCATCGAAGAGGGCGACCACCTCCTCGGGGCGCGCGACCGTCGCCGCGTCCCACTCACCCTCGTGCGCGAGGCCGAGCAGCCGGTCCCGGACGACGCCGCCGACGAGTGCGACCTCGTGGCCCGCATCGGTCAGCGTGCGGAGCACGTGGGTCACGCGAGCCGGCAGGCTCGGGTAGACGAGCTCGGTGGGCATCACGCGCATACTAGGACCGCGCCGCGCGGCGGCGATGGCTGTCGATCGGCCCGAACCCCGATCGTCGTTGATGGCAGGAGCGGCCCACCCCGCCGCCGAGCCTTCCGGAGGTACCGACCATGCGCTACGCGTTCCTCATCGTCGATCCCGAGTCCGCCAGCCCATCGCCGAACTCCACCCGACCCCGCGGTCAGTGCGCAGGTCCTGAGGGAGTACGGCGAGTACACCCAGATGCTGCGCGACCGCGGCATCTACCTCGGCGGCGAGGCGCTCCAGCCGAATCCGACCGCCACCACCGTGCGCGTCGAGGACGGCCAGACGATCATCACCGATGGGCCCTTCATCGAGGCCAAGGAGGCGCTCGGCGGCTTCTACCTCGTCGAGGCGCGCGACCTCGACGAGGCGCTCGAGCTCGCGGCCGCGTGCCCGGGCGCGAAGTGGGGCGCCGTCGAGGTCCGGCCGGTGTGGGACTACGCCGCCGACGCGGACGCCACCGCCGTCACCGAGGGTGCGGGCCAGCCGGCCTAGGCGGTCCTGGGCTCCGCGGCGGGCAACCGCATCGGGCGCAGGGGCTCGAGGAAGAGGAACGTGCGCCAGGCATCGTTGCGCTCATCGGCCAGGTAGCTGCCGAACAGGTAGCGGAGGTCGGCGCGCGGCGCCCGCGGCTCGCGGAGCAGGGACATGCGCGCCTCGGCGACCGTCTTGCCGCCCTTGCGGTGGTTGCACGGGCGGCAGGCAGCGACGAGGTTCTCCCACTCGTGGCGACCGCCGCGGTGCTTCGGGGTGACGTGGTCGATCGTCAGGTCGCGGCTGACCTTGCCGCAGTACTGGCACATGTGGCGGTCCCGGCTGAACACCTCGCGCCGGCTCAGCTTCACGCGCGGCTGCGGCCGCTTCACGTGATGCTGGAGGCGGATGACCGATGGCGCCGGGATCTCGATCGTCGGCGTGTGGATCATCTGGTGGTTCTTCGCCAGGAGCTCGGCCTTCGCCGCGCCGAGCAGCCGGAACGCACGCCTGATGTCGCAGACGTTCAGGGGCTCGTAGTTCTGGTTGAGGACCAGGACCGGTGCGTTGATCATCATTCGTGCGCTTCCTGCGCCGGATGATACCAACGTCCATGCCGCGCACTCGGTGGGCATCCCGTGGCCGTTGGGCGCCAGGCGGTTGCCTCCGTTCGCAACCAATTCCGAACGAAGGCGGGTTCCCACGCCATGTGTTGCCCCCAATGCGACAGAGGCGAGGGAGCGGGCGTTCGTTCCGAGTTGGTGTCACTCGGTGCAACGGGCCCAGCCCAATGACCGATCGACGGAGCGCTACTCGGCCTCGGGAGCGACCTCGAAGGTGAGTGGGGCGCCGCCCTCGAGCACGAGCCGGCCCTCGCCGTCGATCGTGTACCCGGTCACGGCATCCATCGCGACGAGGAACGCCTGCTCCTGCTCGCCGGCGACCGGGTCGACGCACGCCATGCGGGTCGTGGCCAGCGGTCCGAAGCTGATCGCGGATCCGTCGATCGTGACCTCGCCGTTGAACGTGTTGCAGCCGGTCGAGCCGGTCACGGTGCCCTCGTCGGTGAAGGTGATGCTCGGCGGGGGCTCGCCGGCGGGCTCCTCACCGTCGAGGTCGACGAGCGTCCACGAGGTCCCCGGCAGCTCCGTCGTCGCGTCGCGACTCGTGATCGCGCACCCGGCCAGGGCCATCAGCGCGAGCAGGGCGATCGAGCGCTTCATCGGTACAGGATAGCCATCGCGATGGGCGTTCGAGCGTGCCGAGAGTAGAATGCGGCCTCGATGACGACGATCGAACGATCCACCTGGGCCACGAAGGTCGGGCTCGCCCGCATGCTCGCGGGCGGCGTGATCATGGACGTGGTGACCGCCGACCAGGCGCGCGTCGCCGAGGAGGCGGGCGCCGTGGCGGTGATGGCGCTCGAGCGCGTGCCGAGCGACATCCGCAAGTTCGGCGGCGTGGCGCGCATGAGCGATCCGAAGCTGATCACCGAGATCAAGGAGGCGGTCAGCATCCCGGTCATGGCCAAGTGCCGTATCGGTCACTTCGCCGAGGCCCAGATCCTCGAGAGCCTCGAGGTCGACTACATCGACGAGTCCGAGGTCCTCACACCCGCCGACGAGGAGCACCACATCGACAAGCACCAGTTCAAGGTGCCGTTCGTGTGCGGCTGCCGCGACCTCGGGGAGGCGCTGCGGCGGATCGGTGAGGGTGCGGCGATGATCCGCACGAAGGGCGAGGCCGGCACCGGCGACATCGTCGAGGCCGTGCGCCACATGCGCGCCGTGCAGAAGGGCATTCGCCAGCTCCAGACGATGCGCACCGACGAGCTGTTCGCCGCCGCCAAGGAGCTGCGCGCGCCGTACGACGTCGTGAAGCAGACCGCCGAGCTCGGTGCGCTGCCGGTCCCCAACTTCAGCGCCGGCGGGGTGGCGACGCCCGCGGACGCGAGCCTCATGCGCCAGCTCGGGGCCGAGGCCGTCTTCGTGGGGAGCGGGATCTTCAAGAGCGAGAGCCCCGAGCGCTACGCGGCGGCGATCGTCAAGGCGGCGACGCACTACGACAACCCGGAGATCCTGGCCGAGGTGAGCACCGGCCTCGGTGAGCCGATGCGGGGCACCTCGCTGGGCGAGATCCCGCCGGAGGAGCGGCTCGCCATCCGCGGCTGGTAGGGGGTTCGCATGGACACCGAGCGCCGTCCCCGGATCGGGGTGCTCGCCGTGCAGGGCGCCGTCCGCGAGCACATGGTCGCCATCCGCGACATCGGCGCCGAGCCGGTCGAGGTGCGCCTGCCGCGCGACCTCGTCGATCTCGACGCGCTCATCCTGCCCGGCGGCGAGTCGACGACGATGCGCCGCCTCATCGACGCCTACGGCCTCCGCGAGCCGATCGCCGCGCTGAGCGCGGCCGGAGCGCCGCTGCTGGGCACGTGCGCCGGCATGATCCTGCTCGCCGATCGGCTGGCCGATGGCGAGGCGCCGTACTTCGGGCTCCTCGACCTCGAGGTGCGGCGCAACGGCTACGGCCGCCAGCTCGACAGCTTCGAGGCCGATCTCGACGTCCCGGAGCTCGGCGACGCGCCGCTGCACGGGGTCTTCATCCGCGCGCCGCTGGTGACCGACGTCGGGCCGCGGGCCGAGGTGCTGGCGCGCGATCCGGACGGGAATCCGGTCGCCGTGCGCCAGGGCCGGGTGCTCGCCACCGCCTTCCATCCAGAGCTGACCGGCGACCGGCGGATGCATCGGCTCCTGCTCGAGATGGTCGCCGGAGGAGTGAGACGCCCGGGATGATCGAGGTCGAGCGGACGATCCGCGGCGCGCGCCTGACCGACCGCCAGGCGCTGGCCGACCTGTCGCGCCGCGTCCACGCGGCCCGCGATGCCCATCGACGCAGCCTCGGCGTGCCCGCGCCTAGCACCGATGCTCATCGCATCAGCCTCTCGACGCTCATCCCGTCGTGGCTGCCGATGCGCGCGCCATCGGTCCATCTCGTGGCCGAGGTCGGCGGTGACCTGGTCGGGTCGTGCCGCGCGATCGAGGAGCCGCATCGCGACGACTGGGTGATCACCGAGCTCGATGCCGCCGAGGGACCGATGGCCGCCGAGATCCGCTTCGACCTGCTCCGCGCGCTCGTCGAGGAGGGCGCCACCCACGATGTCGCGCGCTTCCACGCCGCCTGCGCCGACGTCCGCGACAACCTCGAGCTGTTCGGGCAGGCCGGCTTCATGGCCTACGCCCAGGAGGAGATCCTCTACCGGTCGCCCGAGGTCCAACGCGGTCCACGCTCGTGGTTCCGATCGGTCACCCGCCGCGACGGTCGGTCCGCACCGCGGACGGAGGCCGCCGACGAGACGCTCGACCTCCAGGCCGCTGGCGCTCCCGACGCGTGGCACCTGTTCGACCTGTGGTCCCACGCCACGCCACCGGCGATCGCGCGGCTCGAGGGCTACGGCGCCGGCGACTGGGAGGCCGTCGGGCACGAGGCCATCGTCCCGCGCTCGGCGCTTAACCCGCTCCTCCACTTCACCGAGGTCAACGCCTGGCTCCAGCCCACTGAGCAGCGCGCCGGCGGCTTCGCGCAGCATGGGGCCTGCCGCGGCGGGCCGCACTACCTGCGCTTCCTCGTGCGCGACGGCGTCGACGGCGCGCGCTTCCTGCGCGCCGTCCTCGGCAGGACCGGACGCGACGCGATCGCTGCGGGCATCCTGTCGCCGGTGCGAACATACGAGTCGGCGGGCATGCGCGCCGCGGAGGCGACCGGCTTCGAGCCGATCGGACGGGTGACGCTGCTGGTACGCGAGGTGCGAGCGCAGGTCCGCCAGCCGGCGATGGTTCCGGTCCGGAGTTGAACGAGCCAGGAAGGGGCAGGGAGCGACACGTGGAACGCCGCGAGACGACCGACGACCTCGACGCCCTGATGGCGGCACTGCCGCCGGAGATCGTGGCGCGCCTGGGCGCCGTGGCCAACCGCACCGACCTGCTCGAGGTGGTCATGGACCTCGGACGGCGCCCCGAGGCGCGGTTCACGACCGGCGAGGAGGACCTCCTCGACCGCGAGGTGACCGATGCGGACATCGCCTACGTGATCGACCATATCGGCGTCTTCGGCGACGACAACCGGGCCGGGATCGAGCGCACGCTCCACCGGATCAGCGCCATCCGCAACCGGTCCGGCAAGGTCGTCGGCCTGACCTGCCGCATCGGCCGGGCGGTGTTTGGCACGATCGACATCATCCGCGACATCGTCGAGGGCGGGCAGTCGGTGCTGCTGCTGGGACGGCCGGGCGTCGGCAAGACGACGATGCTGCGCGAGGTCGCGCGCGTCCTGGCCGACGACCTCGGCAAGCGGGTCGTCGTGGTCGACACCTCGAACGAGATCGCCGGTGACGGCGACATCCCGCACCCGGGCATCGGGGACGCGCGGCGGATGCAGGTGCGCACCCCGACCGAGCAGCACGCGGTGATGATCGAGGCGGTCGAGAACCACATGCCCGAGGTGATCGTCATCGACGAGATCGGGACCGAGCTCGAGGCCGGCGCGGCACGGACGATCGCCGAGCGCGGCGTCCAGCTCGTCGGCACCGCCCACGGCAACACGCTCGACAACCTCATGCTCAACCCGACCCTGTCGGACCTCGTCGGCGGCATCCAGCCGGTGACGCTCGGTGACGAGGAGGCGCGGCGGCGCGGGACGCAGAAGACGGTCCTCGAGCGCAAGGCGCCGCCGACCTTCGACGTGCTCGTCGAGATCGTCGAGCGCGACCACGTCATCGTCCATCGCAGCGTGGCCGAGACCGTCGACGCCATCCTGCGCGGCCACATGGTCCCGCCGGAGTCGCGCTCGCGCGACGAGGCCGGCGGGGTGAAGGCCACGACGAAGTACGACTACCGCATCAGCGAGACCTCGGCCGGCACGCCGGCCTTCGCTCCACTCGAGCCGACCGGCGGCTTCGGCGCCTTCAGCCGCAGCGGACGGGGTTCCGCCGGCGCTCGCTACGAGCGCGGGCTGCGTCCCCTGCCCGGTGGAGCCGGCGCCCGAGGTCCCCGGACCCTCCCCGGCGAGCGAATCGCGGGCGAACCGGCCGCCGAGGAACGCAACCCGCGCCGCGAGCTGGAGCAGGCGCTGTCGGAGATGGACGGACGTGCAGCTGCCGAGCGGCCGATCGGTGCCCAGCGCCCGACCTCGGAGCGGGCTCGCCAGCAGCGGCCGATGAGCGTCTTCGCCTTCGGCGTCAGCCGCAAGCGCCTCGAGCAGGCGGTGCGCGAGCTGGGCGTGCCGGTCAACGTGGCCCGCGACCTCGACGAGGCCGATGCGGTCGTCACCCTGCGCAACTACTACAAGCGCAAGCCGGCCGCCCTCCGAGACGCGGAGTCGAACGGCGTGCCGATCTACGTCCTGAAGACGAACACGACGCTCCAGATGGAGCACATGCTGGCCTCGCTGTTCGACCTCGAGGCCGATCCGCAGGAGGCGGCGCTGCGAGAGACGGCCGAGGCGATCGGCCTGGTGCAGGCCTCCGGCCGCCCGGTCGAGCTGGCTCCGCAGAACGCCTACGTCCGCCGGCTCCAGCACCAGCTGGCCGAACGCAACGCGCTGATGTCGCGGTCGCGCGGGTCGGAGCCGAACCGACGCGTCGAGCTGATCCCCGAGGAAGGCGGACGCTGGCGATGAGGGGTCGGGTCGGGCGAGTCATCGTCCTCGTCATCCTCGCGCTCGTGGCGCTCGCGCTCGTGGCGACCAGCGTGATTCCGCCGGCGTGAGCCGCGGTCGGTTCATCACCCTCGAGGGTCCCGAAGGGAGCGGCAAGACCACCGCGGCGCGGCACCTGGCCGCGTGGCTGCGCGATCGCGGGGTCGCGACCGTGCTGACGCAGGAGCCCGGCGGCACGCCGCTCGGCGAGGAGGTGCGGCGGATCGTGCTCCACATGCGCGGCATGAGCGACGACCTCGACCCGCGCGCCGACGCGCTGCTCTACGCCGCCGGACGCGCTCAGCACGTCGCGCGGGTCATCCGCCCGGCCCTCGAGCGCGGCGAGTGGGTGGTGTGCGCCCGCTTCATCGACTCGTCGATGGCCTATCAGGGCGCCGGCTACGGCAACGACTCCGATGAGCTGCGCCGCCTCCAGGAGTTCGCGACCGGCGGGCTGTGGCCCGACCTCACGATCCTGCTCGACGTTCCGGTCGAGGTGGGGCTCGAGCGGACGCGACGCCGCAAAGAGTGGAACCGCTTCGAGGACACCGAGGAAGTGGCCTTCTTCGAGCGGGTGCGGTCCGCGTACCAGCGGATGGCGGCCGAGGAGCCGGATCGCTTCCGGATCGTCGACGGCGCGGGCTCGGTCGACGACTCGGACGAGGCGATCCGGACCGTTGTTGCCGATGCGTTCGAGCTCGCTCCCCGCTGATCAGCCGCTCAGCGACCGTTAACGCGAACGAGGGCTCGATGTGCTGGGTGCTGCGCTGTGATCGCGTCGCTCAGCGATGAAAACCGTGAGCGTGAGAGCCGTCGTTCGCGATAAGCGCCGCTCGGCGGCGCGTGGCCGCAGAACGAAGGCGGACCGCGCTCGACGGCACGCGCTGACGACCGAGCAACGGGGCGCGGGACGGGTGGCCCTCGGTCGCTCCCCTGCGCCATACTGAGCGGGTTCCTCGCCGTGCCCACCGTGAAGGAGTGAGCCCGCCCGTGAAGCTCGTGACCGCCATCGTTCACAACGAGGATGCCGCCACGCTGGTGGACGCGCTGCTCGAGAAGGAGTACCGCGCGACGCGGGTCAACTCCTCGGGCGGATTCCTCAAGCAGGGCAACGCGACGATCCTCGTCGGCGTCGACGACAACCAGGTCGACGCGGTGCTCGAGCTGATCAGCGCGAGCTGCCACAGCCGCAAGCAGTTCGTGAACCCGATGCCCCCGATCATGGAGCCGGGCGAGTTCTACATGCCCTACCCGGTCGAGGTGGAGGTCGGCGGCGCCACCGTCTTCGTCCTGCCCGTGGAGCGCTTCGAGCGGCTGTAGTGAACGCGGCCCGGCCGCCCTGGCTCACGACCCTCGAGACCGATGCGCCCGACGTCGTCGTCTGCTGGCGCGCGCTCGACAACACGTTCAGCGGCCTGAAGGCGCTGCGCCGCGAGCTCCGCGACCGCGTCCACACCGGCGGCACGCCGCGCATCCTCGCGCAGCAGGAGGTCGTCGGCGACGCGCTCGAGGCCGTGCTGCGCGCGATGCCGCGAGCGCCTGCTGCGCGCGCCGGGCGGCGAGGGGGACTGGAACGTCGCCCAGGCGTTTGCCCACACGACCGCCGCGCGGCGCTTCCTCGGGACGTGGGCCGCGCTCGACGCCGGCGGCCGGGAGTGGCCGAAGGAGCGCGCGCCGGTCGTCACGCCATCGATCCCGGGGCGGGCGGACGCGACCCGCGACGAGCTGCTCGTCCTCCTCGACAAGTCGCGTCGCGCCATCCGCGAGGCCGCGGAGCGGATCGACGGCCACGAACGGCAGCGCTGCGGGATGGACCATCCGCTCATCGGCCACCTGCGCTGCGGCGAGTGGCTGCTGTTCCTCGGCATCCACGACTGCATGCACCTCGAGCAGCTGCATCGTCTGCTCGAGACCGATGCCGCCGCCCGGACCGTGGATGCCTGAGCGGCCGGCGCCGCTGGTGCTGGTGGCCACGCCGGACACCGGCCAGCCGTTCGGTTCGCACGCCGCCATCGCGGCCGAGGGCCAGCGGCTGCTGGCGGCGGAGCTGTCGCATCGGCTCGGCCGGCTCGGCGCGGCCGTCGTCGAGCTCCCGTTCGAGGCGCCCGCCGACGGCGCATTCGCCTGGGGACGGTGGTTCGCGGCCGCGGCGCGTCGGGCGCTCGACGGCGCGCCGGTGGACGCGGTCGGGTACGCGGGGGCGGGTGCAGTGGCGCTGCTCGACGACGCCGGCCTTGACGCGCTGCTCTCCCCCATCCCCGGCGAGGTCGTCGCCAACAACCGCTTCAGCGCCGATGCCTTCGTCGTCGCCGGCGACCTGGATCGAGCCCTGGCCGCGCTCGAGGGATGCGAGAGCGACAACGGCGCGCCGCGGCGCGCTGAACGACGCGGGCTGGGCGTGGCGGGACCTGGGCGGCACCGACTGGGCCCGGTTCGACGTCGACACGACCCTCGACCTCGCGCTCCTGCGACTGGCGACACGGCTGGACGGAACGCGCGCGCTGGATGGTGGCGTGCGCGGCTTCCTCGAGATGGCGCGGCTGCCCGGCGACCGAGCGCTGGAGGTGCCACACCTGGACGCGCTGGGGACGGTGATCCGGGACCGCGCAGCCGAGCTGGTGGTCGCCGGACGCCTGCCGACGACGACCTGGCAGCTGCTCGAGACCGAGACCGCCTGCCGCGTCCGCGCCCTGGTCGAGGAGCGCGGGATGCGCTCGGCGCGGGGCTCGGGGCAGGCGCCGCGCTCGATCCTGGCGGCGCTGATGGCGCGCTCCTCGCCTGGCGAGCTCGTCGCGGAGCTGGCGCGACTGGGGGACGCCGTCGTGCTCGACACGCGCGTGCTGATGGCGGCGGTCGCGCGCTCCGCCGACGCAACGGCCTGGCCGCCGGAGGAGGAGCGCTTCGCATCGGACTTCGGAGATGCGGCGAGGGTCGCGACGCCATGGCTGCGGGAGCTGGTCGAGGCTGCCGAGGACGCATCGGTCCCGTTCCTGTTCGGGGGGCACGCGTTGGTCAGCGACGGGCTGCGGCTGATCGTGGCGGCCGCCTGGCAGGGCCGCTAGCGCGTCGGCATGTGCCGGCGCGATTGGATCGCGTCAGATTCATACATGGGCCGCACTAACCGCACATCGCGCCCTCCAGCCCGTCATCTGCGGCTGTCGCCCTGCATGAGGACGACCCCGGCCGGAATCGCGGCGGTTACTGCGGCTGCCACCTGAATCTGACGGAAGCACCAAGGGAACTCGACGCGGGCCACGCTCGGGAGGGTGGCTGCTAGACTGTGATCGAGGCGAGCGGCCTCGCCTCGAACGAGACTGAACCAACCCGCGGGCCGGCGTGGCCCGCATGGATACCGCGCGTGGTACCGGAGTGGAAATGGATCACACCGGACTGCTCTACGTCATCGGCTTCGGGTTCGCGGCGACGACCTTCGTCTTCGGCACGATCCTGTTCAGCTGGCTGATCACCCATCGGCGGCGGCGGCCCCAGAAGGGCCTGCCGTACGAGTCGGGCGTGGACACCATCGGTGACACGTGGAGCCGCTTCGGACTGGCCTTCTACCTCTACGCCCTGCTGTTCGTGGCCTTCGACGTCGAGATCATCTTCGTCTACCTGTGGGCCATCACGGTGCGGACGCTGGAGTTCCAGGGGATCGTGCTCATCGGCATCTTCCTGACGATCCTCATGTTCGGCGAGTTCTACGCGTGGAAGAAGGGTGACCTGCGATGGCAGTAGACCGACCGAACGACCCCACCACCCCCACCTCGACCGAGCTGGCACAGACCGATGCCGGCGAGCGCTCGATCATCATCCCGGACGCGGGCGCGGACGACGCGCTGCTCCGCGAGTTCGGGATGGAGGAGCACCCGCAGGGCGGCTTCCACGGCCTGCTCGAGGTGATCCCGACGAAGGCGGATTACGTTCTCGACCTCATCCGCGCGAACTCGCTGTGGCCGCTGCTCAGCGGCCTGAGCTGCTGCGCCATCGAGATGATGAGCACCGCCACCAGCGTGAACGACATCGACCGTTTCGGGATGTTCCCCTTCCGCGCCTGCCCGCGGCAGGCGGACGTGCTGATCGTGGCGGGGACGTTGACGACGAAGATGGCCGGGCCGCTCGTCCGGCTGTGGGAGCAGATGCCCGAGCCGAAATGGTGCGTGGCGATGGGCACCTGCACGACGTCGGGCGGCCGCTTCAAGCGCTCGTACTCGGTCGTCCAGGGCGTCGACCGCGTCATGCCCGTCGACGTCTACGTCCCGGGCTGCCCGCCGCGCCCGGAAGGCCTCATCTACGGAATGATGAAGCTCCACGAGCTGGTCAAGGAGCGCCGCGGCCAGTGGCCCACGTACGTCGATCGCGGCCCGCAGCGGATGCGCTGGGAAGGAGACGTCCGCTGACCGCTCCCGCCGCGGCCGGCGCGCTCGTTCGCACGCTGAACGAGCGGCTCGGCTCCGACCTGCGCGACCTCTGGACCGATGAGGACACCGTCGAGATCAGCATCGACGGCGCCCGCAACGTCGAGGTCCTGACGACGCTGCGCGACGACCCGGACCTCGCGTTCTTCATGCTCGCCGACGAGGCGGCGGTCGACTACGGCGTCGACGCGCATTTCGAGGTCGTCTACCACCTCTTCAGCTGGAAGCACCCGGCGTGGCTGCGCGTGCGCGCCCGCGTCGATCGCGCCGATCCGCGGATCCGGACGATCACCCAGATGTGGGAGGGCGCGATGTTCCACGAGCGCGAGATGTACGACATGATGGGCATCGTCTTCGAGGGCAACCGAGACCTGCGACGGATCTACATGTCGCCCGACTATCGGTCCTTCCCGCAGCGCAGGGACTTCGTCCTGCCCGACGACGCCGCCGACTCCTCCGCCCACGGCGTGAACCCGCTCGAGCGCCCCGAGACGTGGGACCTCACCCGCTTCTCCGACGCGGCCCAGGTGCCCGCGTCGGGCGACGGGCTACCCACCACCGTCGAGGCCGGCAAGACCGACGCCGACGAAGGCCGCCCGCGATGACGAAGACCGACCCCGAGGTCCGCATCCCGGACCCGATCGACCTCGACCGCGCCGAGGAGGACCGCCTCCGCGCCGTCGCCGGCCTGCAGCCGGTCCACCGCGAGCCGGCGGAGTACGCCGGGTTCGAGCAGGTCGGCATCCCGGACCGCCCACCGCAGACCGCGCGCGAGCGCGAGGTGTACTCGCTGGACGAGGGCGAGATGCTCATCAACATGGGGCCGCAGCACCCCTCGACCCACGGCGTCATGCGGCTGGTCGTCAAGGTGCGCGGCGAGGTCATCGTCGACATCGACCCGGTGCTCGGCTACCTGCACCGCGGCATCGAGAAGCTGTGCGAGAACGCCACCTACACGACGGTCCTCACCTACGTCGACCCGATGGACTACCTGGCGACGATGCACAACGAGCACGCGCCGGCGATCGCCTTCGAGAAGCTCTACGGCGTGAAGCCGCCGAGGCGAGCCGAGTACATCCGGGCGCTGGTGGTGGAGCTGAACCGGATCTTCAGCCACAGCCTGATGATGGGCTTCCTCGCGCTCGACATGGGCGGGCTGACCCCGATCCTGTACAGCTTCATCAACCGCGACGAGATCGTGGAGATGCTGTCGGCGATCAGCGGGCAGCGCATGCTCTTCAACTTCTTCCGCGTCGGCGGCGTGAACTTCGACACGAACGACGAGTTCCTCAGCCGGCTCGGGACGTGGCGCGGGCACGTGCTGAAGAACATCGAGATGAACGAGTGGATGATCACGGAGAACGAGATCTTCACCGCGCGCACGAAGGGCATGGGCACGCTCACCGGCGACGAGGCGATCGCCCTCGGCGTGACCGGGCCGAACCTGCGAGCCTCGGGCGTGCCGTTCGACGTGCGCAAGGCGCACCCGTACTCGATCTACCCCGAGCTCGAGTTCGACATCATCACCCAGACCGGCGGCGACAGCTACGCGCGCTACCTCCAGCGCATCGCCGAGATCAAGCAGAGCATCCACCTCATCGACCAGATCATCGACAAGATGCCGCACGGCCCGGTGCAGGCCCAGGTGCCGGGCATCATCCGGCCCAGGCCCGGGCGTGCGTACGCGGCGATCGAGTCTCCCCGCGGCCTGTACAGCGTCTACGCCATCAGCGACGGCGGGCCGAACCCGTATCGGTTCCGGATGCGCGACCCCAGCTTCATCAGCCTTCAGGCGATGCCGAAGCTCATGCCCGGCCGGCTCGTGGCCGACACGATGGCGGTGATGGCCAGCCTCGACCCGGTGATGGGCGGCGTGGACAAGTAGCCGATGGACTGGGACCTGCTGCTCGGCCTCGGTCGCTTCGTGCTGGCGACGACGCTGATCCTGCTGCTCACCGTGCCGACGGCCTTCGTCATCATCCAGATGGAGATGAAGATCATCGCGCAGCTGGCGCTGCGCTTCGGGCCGAACCGGATCGGCCCGCGCGGGATGTTCCAGAGCACGATCCACGGCTTCAAGGTGCTGGCCAAGGAGGACACCGTCCCCGACCAGGCCGATCGCGGCACGTTCACCCTCGCCCCGTGGATGGTCTACATGGCCGCCGCGATGAGCATGATCGTCATCCCCTTCGCGCCCGGCGCGATCGCCGCGGACTTCAACATCGGCATCGTCTACTTCTTCGCCGTCCTCGGCCTCTCGGTCGTCGGGCTGCTCGTGGCCGGCTGGGCGAGCTACAACAAGTACTCGCTGCTCGGCGGGCTGCGCAGCGCGGCGCAGATGGTCAGCTACGAGATCCCGCTGACGCTCTCGATCGTCGGTGCGGTGGTGCTGGCCGGGACGCTCAGCTTCAGCGAGCTCATCGCCTGGCAGCACGAGCACGGCTGGCTGCTGTGGTGGCAGCCGGTCGGCGTGGCGATCTTCTACGTCGCCAGCCTGGCGGAGGTCAACCGCACCCCGTTCGACATGGTCGAGGCCGACTCGGAGCTCGTGGCCGGGCCGTTCACCGAGTACTCCGGCATGCGCTTCGGGTTCTTCTTCTTCGCCGAGTACGTCGCGCTGTTCATCATGAGCGGGATCCTCATCACGCTCTTCTTCGGCGGCTGGCTGGCGCCGTGGCCGCTCCCCGCCCAGCTCGGCGGCTTCGCCGGCACGCTGTACGGCATCTTCTGGTTCTTCCTCAAGACGTACATCTTCGTGGCCATCGCCGTCTGGCTGCGCGGCACGCTGCCGCGCGTGCGTGTGGACCAGCTGATGGGCCTGGCCTGGAAGGTGCTCCTGCCGCTGGCGCTCGTGAACCTCTTCCTGACCGCGATCGCGGTCGTGGTCTTCGACCTGTGATGAGGACGCGCTGATGGCATTTCCGGGCGTCGGCATCGCCAAGGGCATGGTCACGACCTTCCGCAACTTCTTCGCGCCGAAGGTCACGCGTCAGTACCCCGAGGAGCGGCCACCGATCCCCGACCGCTGGCGCGGGCGGCTGGACCTCATCTACGACCCGTTCGGCGAGCACAAGTGCGAGGTCTGCTTCCAGTGCGCGCAGGTCTGCCCGGTCGAGGCAATCGACATGAGCGGCTTCGACTCGCAGGGCAACCGGATCCGCTACGGCATGCCGGAGATCTACGACGAGCGCAAGGACGCGAACGCCTACCGCCGCGCCGGACAGCCAGCGAGGCCGATGCGCAACCCGGCGCGCTGGGACGAGGCGATCGACACGCCCTGGGTGGACGAGACGATCGACGCCTTCGGCGGCCGACCGGAGGCCCTCGTCGCGATCTTCCGGGCCATCGAGGACCGATACGGCTACCTGCCCGAGCGCGCGCTGCGCCGGGTCAGCGACCGGATGAGCATCCACTGGGCCCAGGTCTTCGGCGCCGCCGGCCTCGGCGGCTTCCGGCTGCTCCCCGCCACCGGCCACGTCGTCACGATCTGCGACTGCGCCGCGTGCCGCTTCTCCGGCGGCCAGGCGGTCCGGGCCGCCCTCGAGGAGGAGCTCGGCATCCGAGTCGGCGAGGAGACGCCCGACGGGGAGTGGAGCCTGGAGCTGGCGACCGACGTCGCGGCGGGCGCGATCAGTCCCGCCATCCGCGTGGACACCCTCGTCTACGGACCGGTCGACGCCGCCAAGGCGCGCCACATCGTGAGCGAGCGGCGCGCAGCCGCCGGCCGCGCGCCCGCGGCGACGAGCAGCTGATGGCCGGCGCGATCTCGCCCCAGATCCGGATCCTCGGCGCCGGCGAGCGCCGCGTGCTGACCGACATCGGCCGCGTCGATCCGGACAGCCTCGCCAGCTACAGCGACCACGGCGGCTACGGCGGCCTGAGGCGGGCCATCACGCACCTCTCGCCCGAGGGCGTGATCGACGAGATCGAGGCTGCCGGACTGCGCGGCCGCGGCGGCTCCGGCTTCCCGACCGCCGAGAAGTGGCGCATCGCGCGCGGCACCGCCGCCGACCGCAGGATCGTGGTCGCCAACCTCATGGGCGCCGACCCCAGCTCGCTCGGCGACCGCGCGCTGGCCGAGGGCAATCCGCATCTCGTCCTCGAGGGCCTGTTGATCGCGGCATACGCGGTCGGCGCGAGCGAGGCGATCGTGGCCGTGCGGCGCGACTGGACCGATGCCATCGCACGCCTTCGCACCGCCGTGACCGAGGCCACCGATGCGCATCTCGCCGGCTATCTCGTGCTCGGGACCGACACGAGCGTCCAGGTCAGCGTGTGGGAGGGCTCCGGCGCCTACGTTGCCGGCGAGGAGACCGCCCTGCTCCACGCGCTTGCCGGCGATCGCGGCATGCCGGCCATCCGGCCGCCGTACCCGGCCGCGAGCGGCCTCTGGGATGCACCGACGGTCGTGCAGAACGCCGAGACCCTGGCCCACGTCGCATGGATCGCCTCCCACTCCCCCGAGGCGTTCGCCACCGTCGGCAGCGACCGCAGCAAGGGCACGAAGATCGTGACGGTCATGGGCCGGGTGATGGAGCCGGGGCTCCTCGAGGTCCCGCTCGGCACGAGCCTGCTCGACCTGATCGCGATGGCCGGCGGGGGCACGGGGTCGACGAAGGCGGCCTTCGTCGGCGGACCGGGCGGGGGCGCCATCGACATCGGCCAGCTGACCGTGGCGTACGACTACGAGGAGCTCGAGCAGGCCGGCGCGATCATCGGCTCCGGATCGGTCCTGGTCACCGATACGACCACCTGCATGGTCGACTCGGCGCGGTTCTTCGTCGACTTCAGCGCGCGCGAGGCCTGCGGCAAGGCGGTGCCCTGCCGGATCGGCACGAAGCGGCTGGTCGAGGCGCTCGACCGCATCCTGGCCGCCACGCCGCGGCCGAACGACTTCGTCATGCTGCGCGAGCTGGCGCGCAAGATGAGCGATACGGCCCTCTGCAAGCTCGAGCGCCTGGCGCCGAACCCGATCCTCACCACCCTCGAGCGCTTCCCCGACGAGTACCGCGCCCACGCGGAGCGCGGCGAGTGCCTGGCCGGCGCCTGCCGCGTCGTCGAGGTCCCGCCGCTCCTCGAGCCGCTGCCCGGCCTCGAGCCGGCCGGGCTAGAGTAGGGACCGATGAGCTTCGGTACGACGAACGGCCACGGCGCCGGCGACGGTCGGGTCACCGACTACACGCCGCTGTGGCCGATGGTGCCCGGCACCAGCAAGATCAGCGTCACGATCAACGGGCAGCAGGTCGAGGCCGAGGAGGGGCAGACGATCCTCCAGGCCTGCCGGGTGCTCGGCGTCGAGATCCCGACCCTGTGCTACGAGCCGAAGCTGGCGCCGTACGGCGCGTGCCGGATCTGCGTCGTCGAGGTCGAGGGCAGCGACGACACACCCGATCTCGTGCGGCACGACGATCACCGACGGGATGGTCATCACCACCCACTCCGACCGGGTCATCGAGAACCGGCGCATGGTGCTCGAGCTCATCTTCAGCGACCACGACGCCTACTGCCTGCCGCCGTGCCAGTTCAAGTGCCCGACGCGCGTCGACATCCCCGGCTACCTGAAGCAGAACACCCTCGGCAACTGGGAGGAGGCGACGCGCATCCTCAAGCGCTCGCTGCCGTTCCCCGCCATCCTCGGCCGCGTCTGCCCCGCCCCGTGCGAGACGCACTGCCGGCGTGAGGAGGTCGACACCGCCATCGCCATCCGCGACTCGCATCGGTACTGCGCCGACCGCGTCCTCGAAGTCGATGCCCCCGCGCCGATCCCGTGGCCGAAGGAGCCGCCGACCGGCCGCCGGGTCGCGATCATCGGTGCCGGCCCGGCCGGGATGAGCGTCGCGTACTACCTCCAGCTGCGCGGCCACCACTGCGACGTCTTCGAGGCCGATCCCGAGCAGGGCGGCATGCTCCGCTACGGGATCCCGCAGTACCGCCTGCCGAAGGGCTGGATGGACCGCGAGCTCAACCACGTCTGGGAGCTGGGCGCGACCTTCAAGCCGAACATGCGGCTCGGCCGCGACTTCCACCTCGGCGACATCATCGACGAGTACGACGCGATCTACGTGGGCATCGGCTGCTACAAGCCGAACGAGCTCGGCATCCCCGGCGAGTTCGCCCAGGGCACCGTCAACGCGCTCGAGAACCTCTACAACTCGACCCGCGGCATCCCGGTGCCGAGCCTGAAGGGCGCGCGGGTGGTCGTCATCGGTGGAGGCTTCACGGCGATCGACTGCACACGCACCTCGGTGCGCCAGGGCGCGGCCGAGGTGACGCTCGTCTACCGGCGCGACCTCAAGGACATGCCCGCCGCCGACGAGGCACACGAGGCGATCGAGGAGGGCGCGCGGCTCATCTTCCAGGCCGCCCCGGTCCGGATCGTCACCGATGAGAAGGACAGGGTCACCGGCGTCGAGTTCCAGCGCATGAAGCTCGGCGCGCCCGACGAGCAGGGCCGCCGCCGGCCGGAGCCGATGGAGGGCACCGAGTTCATCGTCGAGTGCGACACCGTCCTGGGCGCCATCGGCCAGGGGCCGGAGCTGTCGTGGATCGAGTCGGAGCCCGAGGAGATCCGCTCGAAGCTCGTCGTTTCGCGCCGCGGGACGCTCGAGTCGGAGGAGCACATCTTCCGCACCGACGTCCCGAAGATCTTCGCCTCCGGCGACGTTCGCACCGGTGCCGCCACCGTCGTCGAGGCCATCGGCGAGGGCCGTCGTGCCTCGTACGCGATGGACTACTGGCTCCGCGGCCACGATCTCGACGACCCGCAGGTGCGACGCATCGTCACCGAGCCGCAGCCGAACTTCCTCACCATCGTCCCCTTCACCGATGACGTGAAGGAGCCGAAGGCGATCATGGGCAAGCTCGGCCCCGAGGACCGGCGCACGAACTTCAACGAGTACGAGTTCGGCTACACCGGCGACCAGGCCATGGCCGAGGCGTCACGCTGCCTGCAGTGCACGTGCGAGGCGATCGGCCACTGCGACCTGCGCGAGGCGGCGATCGAGTACGAGACGACGCTGAACATGGCGATCGACGAGCGCTCGATCCAGGACAACCCGTACGTCGGCCTCAACCACGGCTACGGCCGCGACGAGACCCACTCGTTCATCCTGCGCGACTACTCCCGCTGCATCGACTGCGGCCGATGCGCGCAGGTGTGCAAGGACATCGTCGGTGCGGGCTGCTACGACTTCATCGGCAAGGGCTTCGACTCTTTGGTGACGACGGCCGACTTCGTCTCGTTGAACGAGACGCCGTGCGTCTCCTGTGGCCGATGCGCCGAGACCTGCCCGGTCGGCGCGTTGATGCCCCGTCCGCGCATCCTCGAGACCTACCAGCTCGACGTGTCGCGCTGCATCTTCTGCGGCATCTGCGCCGATGCCTGCCCGTACGACGCCCTGCGCTGCGGCCCGGAGTTCGAGTTCAGCGAGTACCAGCGCGATCTCCCGATGCTCGACATCCTCGAGATGTCCGACCGGGAGCGACCCACCCGCTAGACCGATGCGGCCGACGGCCGCTGATGGGCGTCGGCATCCGCTCTCCCCGCCGCGTTGATCTGAGGGGGCGCCGGGCAGCAGTTGGACGCTTCGAGTGATGTTCAACCATCTTGTTAAACGTGCGTCGGCAACCGCTCACCCACCTGGCGACCCCCGGAAACGCCGGGCATGAGAAAGGCCCGGCGATCCGGAGATCGCCGGGCCTCTCGTTGCGACGAGATGCAGCGCTTACCGCGCCGTGATCATCACGGGGCCGGAAGTTCCTCGTCGAGCGACAGGATCGTCACCGAGTCCGAACTGACCGGGTCCCCACCGGAATCCGTGCCGGCGTACGTGATCACGCCGAGCCACCGCTGCGCGGTGTCGAGCCCGGTCCACGATGCCGTGAACGTGACCGTCTCGCCCACGGACGCCGGCGCCGTATCCGGCAGGATGTCCGAGTTGGCCAGGTCGCCCGGTGGGACGACCCAGTTCGACAGGAGGTAGCTCGTCGAGCCGCCCGGCGTGGCGAACCCGTTCACGAACACGTGGTACGTGCCCTCGGCGGGCGCCACGAGCGTGACCTGTTCATCCGCCGCCCCACTCGCCGAGAGATCGACGAATTCGAGGCCGCCGTCGCCGTCCTCGAGGTAGGCGAAGAGGTCGAGGTCGGCCGTGTCGTCGTCGGAGTCGAGTCCGAACCGCGCGGCCAGCGAGCCGACGGCAACCTCGACCTCGTACTCCTTGGTATCGGCGTCGGCGACGGGGTTGTTGATGTCGAACGCACCCGTGACGACGCTGTCCGCGATCGGCGCCACGCCGATGAGACCGTTCAGCGTCGGATCGAGCGTGCCGTCGAACCCGGCGATGACGTCGACGTCGACTTCGCCACTGGCGGTGGCGGTGCCGTGCACCTCGGACGGAGCACTCACCGTGACCGGCTGAACCGCGATCGGACTGCGCACGGTGTGCCCGCCGTCGGTCCACGTGAGGTGGCCGGTCGCCCACTCACCTAGCGTCGCGCCGTCGTTGGTGATCGTCACCGTGAACGTCTGCTCGGCACCGGGTGCCAGCGTGAACTCGCTGGGTGAGACCTCCACGTCGAAGCCGGCAGATCCACAGCTGGCCGTGTAGGTGGCCGCCGCGTCGTCGACGTTCTTCACCCGGCGCGTGACGGTCTCGACGCCGGCAAGCTTGCCGATCGAGATCGACGCCTGGTTCAGGTTCGACGCCGACACCGGCTCGAGCGTGTCATTCGGCGGCGCGAACTGCACCCCGAGGCTGACCATGAACTGCCGGTACTCGGTCGCCGTCGTCGGGTACACGAGGCCCGGGTCGGTGGCGGGATTCGGCTGAACGAAGCCGGAGCCCTGGGCGAAGTAGTCGTCTCCTGACGACACGGTGTCGACGGTGGTGGTCATCATCGCCGACTTGATTTCCGACGGCAGCCACGTGGGATGAGCATCCGTCAGCAGGGCGCCGATGCCAGCGATGTGTGGCGACGCCATCGACGTGCCCGAGATCATGTCCCAATCGCGACCGAAGTGGAACGGTGGCGCGACGGCGGCGAGGACGTCGACGCCGGGGGCGGAGATGTCGGGCTTGAGGAAGTCGCCGTCGGTCGTGACCGACGGGCCGCGAGACGAGAACGCCGCGATCTCCGGCACCTGCGGTGCTGCGGCGAGCTCCTCCGCCGTGAGCTCGTCAATCGTCGCGGTGGCATCGGTGCCTTCCGCGGCGATGTAGTCGAGGATCGGCTCGCGCGCCTCATGCGAGACGTGAACCGACGGGATGGGATGGAGGTCGCCGTTCAGCGAGTTCTCCGACGTGTTCGTCATCACCATGGCGACGCCGCCGGCACGCTGGACCTCGAAGCTCTTGGCGATCCGGTCGACCACGCCGCGGTCGCACTGGACGAACAGACCGGCCGCCTTGGCCGGGTCCAGGGTGCCGGGCGCGCAGAGCGCGGCCTCGTCATCCGAGGCACCGTCGAGCTTCACGCTGACCGACGTCACCAGCTGGGTGGGTGTCGCCAGCGTCTCCGTGTTCGAGGCGCCGACGAAGCGCTGCCCGTCACCGAGCTCGATGGCGAGGAACGCCCGCCGATGCGTCGCTGCGGCCACCGTGGTCAGCCACGGCGACGGATGGTCGAAGGTGCTCGCGCCAGGACCGCTGTTGCCGGCCGACGTGGCGACGAAGACGCCTGCGTTCGACGCCGCCCGGAACGCCTGCTCGACGGGGTCGAGCACGTCGGACTCGGAACCGCCGCCGATCGAGTAGTTGAGCACATCGACGCCGTCAGCGACCGCGTCATTGATGGCCGCGACGCTGTCGGAGTTGAAGCAGCCCGGATCGATGCCCGGCTTGCCCTCCCAGCAGACCTTGTAGGCGGCGACCTTCGCGCCGGGCGCCATGCCCGCGACCGTGCCGTCGTCGATCGTGCGGCCGTCGACGGTGACGCCGTCCACGACGTTGCCGGCGGCGGTGGAGGCGGTGTGCGAGCCATGGCCGTTCCCGTCACGCGGCGAGAGGTAGTCGTCGGTGGCGACGAACTTGCGGCCGAAGCCCTCGAGGTAGAAGCGGGCCCCGATCAGCTTGTCGTTGCAGTGATGCTTGTTGAACTGCTCGCCCTTGGCGCACGTCCCGTTCCAGCCGGCCGGAACGGGAATCCCCGTGCCACCCGCGAACGACTCGCTCTCCGGCCAGATGCCGGTGTCGATGACGCCGACGATCACGCCGGCGCCGGCGTTCTCGGCGCCGCCGAGCTGCGACCAGAGGCCGCCCGGAGCGCTCAGGCCGAGGAATTCCGGCGACGTGGTCGTATCGGGCGTCATGAGCCGATCGGGCGTGAGGGCAACCACGCCCTTCATCCGCGACAGCTCCGCCGCCTGGGCGGACGTCAGCTCGACGGCGACGGCGTCGTTTGTGATGGTGTAGTCGTAGATGCTCTCCGCACCGACAGTCGCGAGCGCGGCATCATGCTTGGCCGTGAGGTGCTGCTGCCACTTCCTGGCAGCCGCCGAATTCGGGTTGAACTGCTTGCCCGCTTTCGGAGCGGTTGCGGCGAAGCCCTTCTTGTAGCCGGTGTAGCTGGCCACGGGCTCATCGCTGAAAGTGACGATGTAGCGGCCGGCCTCGAAGGGGCCGTCGGTGGTCTGCTTCGCCTGGGTGACGGACACGCCGACGATCGACGTGAGCAGCAGGGACATGACGACAAGGACGGAAACCCGTCTCATCAAGTAGATCCTCCCATTTCGTAGCGCACGTGGGGCCGGGACAAGAGCGCTGCAACACAGCTCGGGGGGCGTAGCGGAGCGCATCTCATCGTCGGCGGCGCCGGAAGCCCGAGGGTACCGCGGACCCCGTGCAGCGTCAATCTGGCGGAGCCATCGGGCGGTGCGGGCACGCGCCATGCCTAGCGATCGGCGAGGATGACCTCGCTCGCGATGATGATCGGACCGATCTGGCAGATGGACGAACGGTCGGTGGCGACGGATCCCCGGATCGTGATCGCGTCACCGGCCCGCGCGATCCGGCCGTCGTCGCCACGGAGCTCGCCAGACGACCGGTCGATGGCCCAGCCCTCGGGGAAGACCACCTCGTACCGGCTCCCATCCGCGGCCTCGACGAAGGCGCAGCCGCCTTCGATGTCGCCGCGTCCGAGAACGCCCGAGAACGTCCGCTCGCCCGCTCCGACATCCTTTCCCCGTGACGTCGACCTGGGGAAGCGCGGCGGCAGGGTGAACTCGTCGCCGTCGCCCGACATGCCCCGAGTCTATTCCGATCGGCCGCTCCCGCCGACCGATGACGGACCGCAATCCGATCGAGCCGCTACGCTAGAATCGGGCGCGGCCCCCGGGCGGGCCACGGTGCGCTCGAATTCGAAGGGAGCCCTCGACCCTGGACATCTCCAGCGTCCTCTTCTTCCTGCTCGCCATCGGTGTCGTGGGAGCCGGACTCGCCGTCGTCACGCTGCGCAACATCATCCACTCGGCCGTGGCGATGATGGTCTGTTTCGGGTCCCTCGCCGGCATGTACGCGCTGCTCGGCGCGCCGATCGTGGCCGCCGCGCAGGTGCTCATCTACCTCGGCGCGATCAGCGTGCTCATCCTCTTCGCGATCATGCTCACCCAGGCCGGTGACGCGAACCTGCCGGCGCCATTCCATCGGCAGGTGCCGATCGCCGCGGTCATCTCGCTCGCCATCGCCGGGCTCGTCGGCTGGGCCGTGATCCAGACCGATTGGCCGGCCGCCGCCGAGGCAGCGGTCGCCGCGGTCGAGGACATCGCCAACGCGATCTTCACCGAGTTCGCGCTGCCGTTCGAGATCATCAGCCTGCTGCTGCTGGTGGCGATCATCGGTGCCATCTACCTGGCCCGCCGGCCGGAAGAAGACGAGCGGGCGAACTGACCGATGGGCCTCGAGGGCTACCTGATCGTCTCCGCGCTGCTCTTCGCGATCGGCACGTTCGGGTTCATGGCGCGCCGCAACGCGATCCTCATGCTCATCAGCCTCGAGCTGATGTTCAACGCGGTGAACCTGAGCCTGGTGGCGTTCAACGCCTTCCTGCCGCCGGCCTCCAACGCCGGCGCGGTGTTCGCGCTCATGATCATGGCCGTCGCCGCCGCCGAGGTGACCGTCGGACTGGCGCTCGTCATCGCGATCATCCGCACCCGACAGACCGCCGAGGTCGACCAGTACGCCGACCTGAAGGAATAGAGGCCGAATGTCCATCGACCTCCTGATCGCCCTCATCCCCGCGCTGCCCCTCGCCGGGTTCCTCTTCGCCGTCCTCGTCGGTCCGCGCCTCGACCGCGTCCCCACCCACGGCCATGACGACCACGGCGACGACCACCACGAGACCGATGACGCACATGGCGACGGCCATGGACCGGTCGACGAGTCGAGCTTCCGCGGGATCCCGACCGAGGAGGAGCAGCAGGCGACGAGCCCGCACGCCGGCCACGCCGACGACCTCGCCAATGCCGAGGGAGCCGCCGGGGTCATCCCAGCCGACCTGAACGACGGGCTCGGCCAGGCCGGGCACGTCACCCCGGGCGCGGAGCGGCCGCGCTATCGGTCGTGGATCATCCCGACCGGGCTCGTCGGGCTCATGTGGATCCTCTCGATGGTCGTCTTCGCCGACGTCATCTTCGGCGGCAACGAGCACGAGGTCGTCCTCTACGAGTGGATCGGCTCCGGCGACTTCCGCATCGAGATCGCCTTCCTCGTCGATGCGCTGACCGCGATGCTGCTGCTCGTCGTCAGCACGGTCGGCTTCCTCGTCCACGTCTACTCGATCGGCTACATGGACGGCGATCGGGGCTTCTGGCGCTTCTTCGCCTACCTGAACCTCTTCATGTTCAGCATGCTGCTGCTGATCCTGGGCGACAACTTCCTGATGCTGTACGTCGGCTGGGAGGCGGTCGGCCTGTGCAGCTACCTGCTCATCGGCTTCTGGTACAAGAAGCCCTCGGCGGCCGGTGCGGCGAAGAAGGCGTTCGTCGTCAACCGCATCGGCGACCTCGGGTTCGGCCTCGGGATCATGATGATCTGGGTCAACCTCGGGACGCTGAGCTTCCACGAGGTGTTCGAGCGGATCGGCACGCTCGACGAGGGCACGGTCACGATCATCGCCCTCCTCCTCTTCGCCGGTGCCGTCGGCAAGAGCGCCCAGTTCCCGCTCCACGTCTGGCTGCCGGACGCGATGGAGGGCCCGACCCCGGTCTCGGCGCTCATCCACGCCGCGACGATGGTGAACGCCGGCGTCTACATGGTCGCCCGCGCCAACCCGATCTTCGCCGAGGCGCCGACCGCGATGCTCGTGGTGGCGATCATCGGCACGTTCACCGCCGTCCTCGCCGCGGCCATCGCGCTGACCCAGAACGACATCAAGAAGGTCCTCGCCTACTCGACGGTCAGCCAGCTGGCGTACATGTTCATGGCGCTCGGGGTGGGAGCGTTCGCATCGGCCATCTTCCACCTCGTCAGCCACGGCTTCTTCAAGGGGCTGCTGTTCATGGGGTCGGGCTCCGTCATCCACGGCGCCGGTGGCGAGCAGGACATGCGCTACATGGGCAACCTGCGCGAGAAGATGCGCTGGACCTACGTGACGATGATCATCGGCTCGCTGGCCCTGGCAGGCATCCCGATCTTCGCCGGCTTCTTCAGCAAGGACGAGATCCTGGCCGAGACCTTCAACCGCGGCTACCTCGTCTTCTACGTCGTCGGCGTGATCGTCGCGCTGATGACCGCCTTCTACACGTTCCGGATGATCTTCATGACCTTCTGGGGCGAGTGGCGCGGGCCGGCCGAGGCGTGGAAGCACGTCCACGAGAGCGCCGCGACGATGGTCGCGCCGCTCGTCATCCTCTCGGTGCCGACGATCTTCATCGGCCTGCTGCTCGGCATCCCGCCGGAGTCGGGCCTCATCCACACCTGGCTCGAGGAGGTCTTCCACGCCGCCGAGGAGGCGCATGCCGGCGTCCTTCCCGGGTCGATCGCCGACGGCGGGCACCCCGAGTTCCAGCTCCTCGGCAGCGGCGGCGTGCTGCTCACGACCGGCGCGCTCGTGGCGGTCGCCGGCGTCTGGCTGGCGTATCGGTTCTACGTTCGCGATCCCGGGCTGCCGAAGCGCTTCGTCGAGCGATTCCCGCTCGGCCTCGGGCCGGGGATGTACCGCGCCAGCGTGAACAAGTACTACATCGACGACATCTACCAGCTCGTCTTCGCCCGCGGCGGCGTGATCGTGGCGAACGCGCTGTGGTGGTTCGACGCGAAGGTCATCGACGGGATCGTCAACGGCAGCGGCTGGCTGGCGACCCGGATCGGCGGCGCCCTGCGCAAGGTCCAGACCGGTCGCGTCGAGAACTACGGCCTGGGGATCGCGGCCGGGCTGGCGATCGTGCTGCTCGTGTACGCGACGGTGGTGCGGTGATGGCGCGCTGCCGTATACACATCTATACCCGGGCATGGGCGGACCGATGAGCGATTTCCCGCTGCTCTCCGCCATCGTCTTCGTGCCGGCAATCGGCGCGCTGCTGCTCCTGTTCGTGCCGGGCACCGCTCACGCCGCCATCCGCTGGATCGCGCTCCTCACCTCGCTCGTCACCCTCGCGCTCAGCCTGGCGTTGCTCGGCTACGACCCCGCCGGCGCGGAGTTCCAGTTCCGCGAGGACCTGCCGTGGATCGAGTTCTTCGGGATGCGCTACACGCTCGGCGTCGACGGCATCAGCGTCGTGCTCGTCATCCTCACGACGTTGCTGAGCGTCGTGGCGATCGTCTACAGCTGGGAGCCGATCCAGACCAGGATCAAGGCCTACTACGCGGTGATGCTGCTGCTCATGGTCGGCATGATCGGTGTCTTCGTGAGCCTCGACCTGTTCCTCTTCTACGTCTTCTGGGAAGTCAGCCTCTTCCCGATGTACTTCCTCATCGGCATCTGGGGCGGCCCGCGGCGCATCTACGCCACGGTGAAGTTCGTCATCTACACCCTCGTCGGGTCGCTGCTCATGCTCGTCGCGATCCTGGCCGTGGCGATCGCGCACGCGGCGGCCGGCAACCCGTTCACGTTCAGCTACGAGGCGCTGCGCGGCTTCGCCTACACCGATACGCTCCAGGGCCTCGCCTTCATCGCGTTCTTCCTGGCCTTCGCCATCAAGGTGCCGATGTGGCCGCTCCACACGTGGCTGCCCGACGCCCACGTCGAGGCGCCAACGGCCGGCTCGATCATCCTCGCCGGGGTGCTGCTCAAGCTCGGCGGCTACGGGTTCCTGCGCTACAACCTGCCGCTGCTGCCGGATGCGTCGGCGTCGTTCGCGCCGATCATCATCGGCCTGGCGCTGGTGGCGATTCTCTACGGAGCGCTGGTGGCGATGGTGCAGCCGGACATGAAGAAGCTCGTCGCCTACTCGAGCGTCAGCCACATGGGCTTCGTCATGCTCGGCGCGTTCGTCTTCAACGTGCAGGGCCTCCAGGGCGCGATCTTCCAGATGATCAGCCACGGCATCACGACCGGGGCGCTGTTCCTCCTCGTCGGGATCATCTACGAGCAGACCCACGACCGCGAGATCGCGCACATGGGCGGGCTCAACGCGCGCGTGCCGGCGTATGCAGCGATGTTCGGCCTCTTCACGTTCGCGAGCATCGGGCTGCCGGGGTTGAGCGGGTTCATCGGTGAATTCCTCGTCATCCTCGGCGCCTTCGCGTACAACGGCTGGGTCGCGGCGGTCGCGATGATCGTCGTCATCCTCAGCGCGGTCTACATGCTGTGGATGTTCCAGCGCGCCTTCTTCACCGTGCCCTCGGACTGGATGCGCCGGTTCTGGCCGTCGCTGCGCGACATGAGCCGCGGCGAATGGGTGGCGCTCTCGCCACTCGTCGTGCTGGTCGTTGCGCTGGGCGTCTATCCGGGGCCGGTGCTCGAGATGATCGAGGTGCCGGTCGAACGCATCGTCGAGGCCGTCAACGGCGCCGGCCTCACCGGCTTCGGGCCGCTGTGGTGAGGGTGACGGACCGATGGAGCTGATCGACGGCCTCGGGCCGCTGCTGCCGGAGCTGGTGCTCACGGTCCTGCTGCTCGTCGTCCTCACCGTCGACCTCTTCCTGCCGCGCGGCAGCAAGTGGCTGCTGACGCCGCTGGCGGTCCTCGGGCTGCTCGTCGCGGGCGCCGCGCTCTTCGTCGTGTGGGGCACGAACGAGACGATCTACTCCGGCTACTACGTCGTCGACGACCTCTCGGTCTTCATCAAGGGCGCGGCGATCGTCACCGGCATCCTCTCCGCGCTCTTCGCTCCGGCGTACCTGCTCGTGCGCCGCATCCCGCTCGGCGAGTTCCACACGATCCTCCTCAGCGCCATCATCGGCATGTGCGTGCTGGCATCCAGCAGCGATCTGATCACCCTCTTCCTCGGGCTCGAGCTGATGACGATGCCGTCGTACCTGCTGACCGGCCTGCACAAGACGGATCGGTACAGCAACGAGGGCGGGCTCAAGTACTTCCTGCTCGGCAGCTTCGCGAGCGCGATCCTCCTGTTCGGGACGGCGTGGACGTACGGGCTCACCGGCACGACGAACATCGACGGCATCGCGGCGGCGGTGGAGGGCCAGATGAACGCCGGGATGCTCGTGGCCATCGGCTTCCTGACCGTCGGCGCCACCTTCAAGATCGCCGCGGTCCCGTTCCACTACTGGACGCCGGACGCCTACCAGGGTGCGCCGACGCCGATCACCGGCTTCCTGTCGGTGGGACCGAAGATCGGCGCGTTCGCCCTCCTCATCCGCATCTTCGCCGAGGCCCTCGCCCCGTTGAGCGCCGACTGGCTGCCTGTCTTCCTCGTCCTCACCGTGCTGACGATGACGGTCGGCAACGTCGTGGCCCTGACCCAGACGAATGTGAAGCGGATGCTTGCCTACTCGAGCATCGCGCACACCGGCTACATCATGGCCGGGCTGGCGGCGTATGCGGCCGCTCCCGACGCCGAGACCGCGGCGCAGGGCATCCAATCGGTCCTCTTCTACCTCTTCGGCTACGCGATCATGAACATCGCCGCCTTCGCCGTGGTGGCGATGCTCCAGCGCGACACGACCCGCTTCGGCGGCCTCAACTCGTTCGCCGGCCTCGCGTCGCGGGCGCCGTGGCGTGCGGCAGCGATGACCGTGCTGCTGCTGAGCCTGACCGGCATCCCGCCGACGGTCGGCTTCTTCGCCAAGCTCTACGTCCTGCTGGCCACCGTCGACTCGGGGCTCATCTGGCTGGCGGTCGTGATCGTGCTCAACGCCGCACTTGCCGCGTTCTACTACCTGCGCGTCGTCGTCTACATGTACATGCGCGACCCCGAGCCGGAGCCCGCGCCCCTCGACAACTCACCGTTCGGCTCGGTGGCCCTGGCCGTCTCCGTGGCCGGCGTGATCGCGCTCGGGATCTTCCCCGGCGCCATCCTGCGCCTGCTCGAGGTTTCCGCGGCCAGCCTCTTCTAGCGGCATGGCCTCAGCCGATGCCGACGCCCTTGCCGATGCGAACCTCGGCGCCGCCGCGTCCAGGCTGCTCGGCGACCGCCGCCTGATCATCGCCACCAACCGCGGGCCGGTCTCGTTCGCCAGCGGCGCGGACGGCACGCTGCGGCCCCGACGAGGATCCGGCGGTCTCGTCACCGCACTCGGCCAGGTCGGGCGCCACGTGCCGGTCACGTGGATCGCGGCGGCGATGAGCGACGGCGACCGGCGTGCGGCCGCCGACCCGCGCCTCGTCCGCGCGGCCGTCGGCAACGACGAACAGGTGCGGCTGCGCTTCGTTGCGGCCGAGCGCGCCGTGTACGAAGCCGCCTACAACGTCATCGCCAACCCGTTCCTCTGGTTCCTCCAGCACCAGATGTGGAACCTGCCTGAGCGGCCGATCATCGACGCCAGCACCCTGCGCGCCTGGGAGCGCGGGTACGTGGCGATGAACGAGGCGTTCGCCTCCGCGATCGTGGGCCAGGCCCGTGGCGACCGCCGGCCGCGGATCATGCTCCACGACTACCACCTCTACTGCGCCGCCGCGCCGATCCGCCGGTTGCGGCCGCGCGCGATCATCAGCCACTTCACGCACATCCCGATGCCACCGTCCTCGATCTGGCAGGCGGTCGCGCCCGCGATCCGCGAGGGGATCGCGACGGGACTGCTGGCGAACGACGTCGTCGGCTTCCAGACCGATCGCTATGCCCACAACTTCCTGCGCATGGTCGAGTCGTTCGTGCCCGGCGCGACCGTCGACTACGACGCGTCCGAAGTCCGCCGCCGGAGGCGCACGACGAGGGTGCGGGTCTACCCGATCAGCATCGACGTCGAGGCCACCCGCCGGATCGCCAGCTCCCGCGCGGCGCGGCGGCGGGCCGACCAGCTGCTGGGCGGGATCCGCGAGCAGGTCATCGTGCGCGTCGATCGCCTCGAGCCCTCGAAGAACATCCTGCGCGGATTCCTCGCCTACGAGGCGCTCCTTCAGCGCCATGCGCGGCTTCGTGGGCGGATCAGCTTCCTCTGCTTCCTCGTCCCGTCGCGCACCGGCCTGCGCGAGTACGGGCAGTACGGTCGCCAGGTCCAGAACGCGGTCGACCGCATCAACGCCCGCTTCGGGCGTGCCGGCTGGCGACCGATCCAGCTGTTCTACGAGAACGACTACGCGCAGGCCCTCGCCGGGCTCTCGATCGCCGACGTCGTGCTCGTCAACCCGCTCGTCGACGGCATGAACCTCGTCGCCAAGGAGGCCGCCATCGTCTCCGAGCGCGACGCGGTCCTCGTCCTCTCCGAGACCGCCGGCGCCTTCGACCAGATGGCCGATGGCGCCCTGCCGGTCGCCCCCGCCGACGTCGCGGGCACCGCCGATGCCCTCGCGACCGGCCTCGCGATGCCGGTCGCGGAGCGCCGGCGCCGCCTCGCGCTCCTGCGCCGCGGGGTCGAGCGCGAGGACATCACCTGGTGGCTGCGCCGCCAGCTCGAGGATCTCGCTGAGCTCGCCGGCTGACGGTCAGGTAACGGCGAGCCGGGCCAGCAGCTCGGCAGCCTCGACGGGGGTATCCAGCACGACGTCGGCCGCGGCGATGACCTCGGGCGCAACCTCGTGGTCGGCCCCACCCACCGCGATGATTGCGGCACGGAGCCGGCCGGCGGCACGCAGCGCCGCCAACGCGGCGAACATGTCGATGTCGGTCGTGTCGTCGCCCATCACGACCACGCCGCGCAGCCCGAAGCGCTCGACGATCCCGCGCGCGGCCGTTCCCTTGTCCCCGAGCCCCGAGGCCCGGATCTCGACGATCATCCGCCCGTGTCCGATCCGCAGGCCGAGCGGCTCGAGGTCGCCCAGCGCCTCCAGGATCGCCGCGCGTGCGCCTTGAGGATCCGGCGCCTGGCGGTAGTGCACCGAGGCCGACACGCCCTTGTGATCGGTCACGACGCCGGGCATCGACGGCACGCGGGCCAGCGCCTCTCTAAGGGCGGAGCCGATGGCATCCGCGCCGGGCGCGGCGGACGGCTCGGACTGCCCGGGTTCGAGCCACTCGCTGCCGTGGTTGCCCGCGATCAGCAGCTCGGGCACGCCGACGAGACGCCGAGCATCGAGCGGCATCCGCCCGGTGATGATCGCGACGACCGCCAGGCGATCCGCCAGCGCGGCGAGCGCGCCATCGGCCCCGTCGACGAGGCCGGCCATGAACGGGTCGTGGACGATCGGCGCCAGCGTGCCGTCAAAATCGGTCAGCAGCCCTGCCGGATCGGCCGCCAGCGCGTCAGTCGCCAACGCCAATGCGCGCGCCAGCGATCCATCGGTCTGGCGGCTAGACTCCGGCACTGTGAAGCGTCTCTCCTCGTGGGCGCTCCCGATCATCCTGGGGGTGACGGGGGTGGCGCTCATTATCATCGGGTCGCTCGACCTCGGCGCCGAGCCCGTTGCCAGCCTTCCCGCCATCGCGACGCCGACCCCGGTCGCGCAGGCCTCACCGACGCCGGCGCTGACCGCGAGTGAGTCCGCCAGCGCGGCGGCCAGTCCGACGGCGGAGCCGACCGTCACCCCGACGCCGACGCCGCTCCCCGACGACGTCGTCGCGGTCCAGCTCCAGATCGAGTCGGTCGGCATCAACGTCCTCGTCCAGCAGTCCACGAGCTCCGCCACGGACGGCTTTCCACCGTCGGATGCGGCCTACATCCTCAGCGACGGCAGCCAGCCGGGACGCAATACGAACTCGTACATCTTCGCCCACGCGGTGAACGACCTCTTCAAGCCGCTCTGGAATGTCCAGATCGGGGCGGGGGTGCTGATCCGGATGTCCGACGATTCCGTCCTCGAGTACCGCGTCACGGAGGTGCGGCCGAACGTCGCCTGCCCGGACCCGGACGCGACGACGAACAACCCCGAGGACTTCGGCATCACGCCGCCGCCGGCCCTCCAGATCCACGACGACTGCTCGGAGGGCGCGATGTGGATCGCGCCGACCGACTACGAGCGGATCACGCTGCAGACGTCGCAGGGCTACAACCGCAACTGGGGCGAGCTCGTCGTCATCGCGCAGCCGGTCGAGGGCTAGATCCGCGCGGCGTCCTCGGGCAGCGAGCCGCGGCCACGAACGAAGAAGGCCGGCAACAGGGTCACGACCGCCACGGCCAGCGCGATCCCGAACACGAGCTGCAGCACGCCCGCCGCCTCGCCCTGCGACCACGCCTCCAGCAGCGCCACGAGCGCCAGTGACGCCTGGGGATCCACGCCGACGAACTCCGGCCGCCCGAGCTCCGTCACCAGCTCGTCCCGCAGCGCCGGATCGGCGATGAGCGCCGACAGCTCGTCGATCCGGTTCTGGCCGATCGAGGTCAGCAGCGCGAGCCCGACCGCCATGCCGATCGTCCGCGTCACCTGGAGCATCGCACTGGCCACGCCGTAGGCGCCGGCCCCGGCCGCCTCCACCGCCGCGGTGGCGCGCGGCGAGACGGTCAGCCCGAAGCCGACCCCGAAGATCGCGAGGTCGAGCACCAGCCGGTCGAGCTCTGTCTCGACGCCCCAGCCCATCGCGCGCCACAGGCCGACGGCGCTCGTCGCGACCCCGACGACCGTCACGATCCGCTCGCCGAGGAAGCCCGACACGACCCCGCCGACGAGCGCGCCGACCGCGATCGCCAGCGTCAGGGCGGTCAGCGCGGTCGCCGACTGCCCATCGGTCCCGAAGAGGACGCGGTTGACGAACACCGGCCCGCCGATCACCGCGGTCGCCAGCGTGTAGCCGGTCAGCAGGCTGACGAGGTTGGCGGACGAGAAGGCTCGATCGGCGAAGAGGCGCAGGTCGACGAGCGGCCAGCGCGCCCGCAGCTGGTGCCAGACGAAGACGCCGGCGGCGGCGAGCGCCAGCAGCAATCCGCCGAATACGAGCGGATCGGTCCAGCCCAGCTCGCCGGTCGCGGTGATCGCACCGATGCCGGCAACGAGCGCGACGGTCAGCAGCGCCGCGCCCGCGAGATCCAGGCGTCCTGGGACGCGTGGTGTCTCGACGCCGCCGGCGAACACGTAGATGAGCAGGAGCGTGAGGATGCCGATCGGCACGTTGAGCAGGAAGATCCACTGCCATGGCGCGATCTCGAGGCCACGGATCGGCAGCGAGAAGTTGAGGAGCACCCAGGCGCCATAGGCCGGTCCGATCGCCATGCCGATGTACGTCGCCGCGCCCTCCACGCCGAGCGCGATGCCCCGCGCGCGCCCGCTGAAGAGGTGGCTGGCCAGCGCCATCGACAGCGGCACGAGCGCGCCGCCACCGAAGCCCTGGACGACCCTCGCGACGATCAGCCAGGTGAGCCCGTCCTCCGGGCCGGCCATCGGCGACAGCCCTGCTCCCGCGGAGCCGATGACGAACAGCCCCAGGGCCACGACGTACAGGCGCAGCGCGCCCCACAGGTCGGCGCCGCGCCCGGCGAGGGGCATCGCCACGACGTACGCGAGCAGGTAGGCGTTGACGATCCAGCTCACCCGCCCGAGGTCCGCCCACCCGCCGAAGTCGGCCACGATCGAGGGCAGCGCGATGGCGACGACCATCAGCTCGGCGCCGCCAAGCAGCACCCCGAGGCTCGCGAACCCGAGCGCCGCCCACGCGGCGACCGGATGGATCCTCACAGGTCGGTGCGCTCGAGGGCGACGCGGCAGCCGACGAGGACGGCCGCCGCCAGCGCCAGCCCGATGCCCGCCGCGCGCAACGCCTCGCCCACGACCGGCACATCTCCGGCAGCGCCCGCCAACGCCACGAGAGCCGCACCCGGCAGCCAGGCCGCGACGCTGGGCACGAGGATCACGAGCACGCCGGTGGCCGCGCAGAGCGCGATCGTGACGATCATCGCGCCGCGTGGCCGCAGCAGCGCCCCCGCCAGGAGGCCAACGGCAAGCGCCAGTCCGTAGGTGGCGGCGACGCCGGCGATCGTGGCGACGTACTCGGTCGCATCGATGACCACCGATCCGGGCGGGATCGAGAGCCAGCCGAGGAGAGCCCCGGCGGCAAGCCCGGCGACGGCGACGAGCAGGAGCGCGCAGTACCAGCCGAAGAGGTAGGTGGCCCGGGCAACCGAGCGCGTGATCAGCCAGCCGGTGCGACCGGAGAGGCGTTCCTCCGCCAGCGACCACGCGGCGACCGCAGCCGCGACGACGATCGCGACGCCGAAGCCGGCCGCCAGCCGTGTCAACGCCTCCGGCAGCGGCGCGGGGAGGAGGCCGACGACCGCCCCCGCGCCCACCGACACGAGCAGCACGAGCAGCAGGCGGAATGTCATCCACAGCTCGCGGGTGGCGAGCCGCGCGACGGTGATCGCCTGGCTCATCGGCGCGCGTCGGCGAGCGCGACGATGCCCCGCATCGACAGCGACAGGCCGGCGGCCTCGAGGTCGCGCAGCGATGCCAGCAGCGCAACGCGGCCCTCGCGGAGGAGCGCGACGTGGGTCGCGAGGCCCTCCTCGCTGGCGGGGTAGTGGCTGGCGTGCAGCACCGTCCGCCGCCGCCCGGGCAGGCGCAGGAGCCTGACCCGCTCGTGGGCTTCGAGGGCGCGCAGCGGCTCGTCGAGCAGGAGCACCTCGGGGTCGGCGATGAGCGCGGCGGCCAGGCCGGTGCGCTGGAGCAGGGGCGGGCCACTGCGTCCGACCGGCCGATTCGCGAGCTCCGCCGGGATTCGCACCCAGGCCAGCGCGCGCTCGACGCGCCGAGCGGCCTCGGGCGCGGGCAGGGCGAGCAGCCGCGCCGCGAGCTCGAGCGCCTCCCGCGGCGTCATCCAGGCGTGGATGCCGGGCTCGGGACCGAGGTACGCGACCCGCCGGCCCCAGCCGTCGGCGGTCGAATCGGTCAGGCCCGCGATCTCGATCCGACCGCGCTTCGGTCGCGACAGCCCGGCCAGGATCCGAACGAGCATCGAGGCGGAGGCCTCGGGCTGGCCGACGACGAGGAGGCGCATCCCGACCGGAACGTCGAGGCTGCATCGGTCGAGCAGCCGGCCGCGCACGAGGTCGGTGCAGGCGATCGCGGACGGGCGGAGGGCGCGGAGCGCGGGCGCTCCCCAGAGGGCGTCGGGCGTCGAGCTGGTCACCGTCGGCCGATCCTATCGCAGCGGACGCTCTTGACAGGCCCGGACGCATCGGCAATCATAAGCGCTCCTACATATAAATCCGCATTTGATAAAGAAGCACTCGGTGATTCACCCGTCCGCGGAGACCCCGGCCGAGCACGACCTGCGCCGGCTCCGAACCCTCTATCGCGCCCTCGGCGACGAGACGCGCCTCCGCATGATCGGCCTGCTGGCCGAGGTCGGGCCGATGCCCGTCAACAAGCTCTCCGTCGAGGTCGGGATGTCGCAGCCGCTGATCAGCTGGCACCTGCGGATCCTGCGCCTGGCGGGGATCGTCGACACCCAGCGGCAGGGACGCACCGTCATCTGCCGGCTGCGCACCGATGCCTTCGAGGAGCTGCACGACGCCGAGGCTCGCCTGATCGGCGGCACGGCCGGCGTCGCGAGCACGGGCGACGCGCGAGGGAGCGTGGCCGATGTCCGCTAGCGGCCAGCAGGCGCCACCGATGCGGCGCGGCGGATCGGTCATCCCGTCATGGGTGAAGCAGGGCGGACGCGCCATCCTGGCGCCACTCATCCAGCTGGCGATCGCGCTGCACCTGACCCCCAACACGATCACCGTCATCGGAGTCGGGATCACGATCGTCGCCGCCGTCCTCATCGCGTTCGACGTCCTCATCGTCGGCGCGGTGATCCTGGCCTTCGGATCGCTGCTCGACGCGGTCGACGGCGGCCTGGCGAGGGCCCAGGGTTCCAGCACGCCGTTCGGCGCGTTCTTCGACTCGACCCTCGATCGGTCGGGCGAGGCGATCGTCTTCATCGGCGTCGGCGCATGGCTGCTCCGCACCCAGGCCGAGCCGCTGCTGCCAATGCTCGCGCTCATGGTCGCGATGGGCGGCTCGCTGCTCGTGAGCTATGCGCATGCCCGCGCGCAGGGCATCGATCTCTCGGCCGACGTCGGGCTCGCGCCGCGCACCGAGCGCCTCATCCTCGTCATCGCGGGCGTGGCGCTCGCGGGCTTCGGCCTGACCATCGGTCTCATCGGCATCCTCGTCATCCTCGCCGTCCTGACGGTCGCGACCGTCATCCAGCGCATCTACCACGTCTGGCGCCTCAGCCAACCCCCCGCTTCCACCAGCAAGGAGAATTGAGCATCGTGGCTCGAAACAACGGCAAGGCCGCCAGCAACGGCCATCGGACCAGCGACGGCAAGGTGCGCGTCGCCATCGTGGGCGTCGGCAACTGCGCCAGCAGCCTGGTCCAGGGCCGCTACTACTACGCCGATGCCAAGGACGGCGACTTCGTCCCCGGCCTCATGCACGTCAACCTGGGCGGCTACCACGTCCGCGACATCGAGTTCGTCGCCGCCTTCGACGTCGACCGCAACAAGGTCGGCAAGGACCTGTCGGAAGCGATCGGTGTCGAGCCGAACAACACCTACCGCTTCGCGGACGTCCCGCACCTCGGCGTCAACGTCGATCGCGGCATGACCCACGACGGGCTCGGCAAGTACCTCTCCGAGATCATCACGAAGGCGCCCGGCCCGACGGCCGACATCGTCGGCATCCTCAAGGAGCGCAAGGTCGACGTCATGGTCAGCTACCTGCCGGTCGGCAGCGAGCAGGCCACGAAGTGGTACGCCGAGCAGGCGCTCAAGGCCGGCGTCGCATTCGTCAACGCCATCCCGGTGTTCATCGGTCGCGAGCCCTACTGGCAGCGCCGCTTCGCCGAGGCGGGCCTGCCGGTCATCGGCGACGACATCAAGAGCCAGGTCGGCGCCACGATCACGCACCGCGTGCTCACTCGACTGTTCATGGACCGCGGCGTCCGGATCGACCGCACCTACCAGCTGAACTTCGGCGGCAACACCGACTTCCTGAACATGCTCGAGCGCGAGCGACTCGAGTCGAAGAAGATCTCGAAGACGAATGCGGTCACCTCGATGATCGACTACGAGATCGACGACACCGATGTCCACGTCGGCCCGAGCGACTACGTGCCGTGGCTGAAGGATCGCAAGTGGTGCCACATCCGCATGGAGGGCACGACCTTCGGTGACGTGCCGTTGAACCTCGAGCTCAAGCTCGAGGTGTGGGACTCGCCGAACAGCGCCGGCGTCATCACCGATGCGGTGCGCTGCGCCAAGCTCGGTCTCGACCGCGGCCTGGCCGGCACGCTCGTCGCCCCGAGCGCCTACTTCATGAAGTCGCCGCCGAACCAGATCCACGACGACATCGCCTACAACCGCGTCGAGGCGTTCATCCGCGGCGAGGACAACGAGACCCTCGTCGGCACCGAGAAGACGAAGGCGCGGAAGATGAAGAAGGCGCCCGAGCACACCACCGAGAAGGCGCGTGCCGCTGCCGCCGAGGTCGTCTAGCGATCTCGTGCGGCGGAAGGATCCGCCAAGATGCGGGCTGCAATGACCGTCCTCGTGGCCGTGGCACTCACCCGGTGAAGGAAGCGATCGGCGAGCCGCCGCTGGTCCGTCGTGACGTTCAGCGGGTGAGTCCGGCCGGCACCGCAGCCGCGAGCGCCGAGCGGAAGCGCGAGCAGCTGACGTTCTGGCTGTACCGCGGCGGTGAGCGGCTCATCGGCGCGCTGCCGCGTGTGCTGACGATGCCGGCGGCCGCCGCCGTCGGCAACCTCGCCTACGACCTGGCCGGGCCGAAGCAGCGCCTCATCGCGGAGAACCTGTCGCGGCCGATGCGCCTCTCGCCCGACCACCCGCGGGTTCGCCACGCGGCGCGTTGGGCGTTCCGCAACTACGCGAAATACCTCGTCGACATGATGCGCATCGGCGAGCTGAGCGAGGCCGAGGCGCGCCGCATGGTGAGCATCGAGAACGTCGAGATCCTCACCGAGGCGCGAGCCGAGGGCAAGGGCGTGCTGCTGTGCACGGCGCACATCGGCGGCATGGACATGATCGGCCCGGCCCTGAAGACGGTCGGCGAGTCCCTCCACGTCGTTGCCGACGACACGACCTACGGCCGCCTCTACGACCACCTCGCCGCGACCCGTGCACGCCAGGGCAT
Source organism: uncultured Chloroflexia bacterium (assembly GCA_963844415.1). Taxonomy (GTDB): domain Bacteria; phylum Chloroflexota; class Limnocylindria; order QHBO01; family QHBO01; genus JACDBZ01. The sequence continues at coordinate 91,862 of CAWJOA010000007.1, read as the reverse complement.
CTTCGTCATCGGCTGGCGAAACCTGCGTGGCATGTTCAAGGTCCTGCGCGACAACCAGAACCTCGTCCTCTTCTGCGACGGTGGCTACCGACGCGGCGACGTCCCGGTCGAGCTATGCGGCGAGCCGACCACGCTGCCGATCGGTCCGGCCACGCTGTCGGCCAAGACCGGCGCGCCGATGCTCACCGTCGCCTGCCGTCGGACCGATGACGACCGCTTCGTGACCCGAGGCCTCCCGCTCATCCATTGCGCCAGCACCGATCCGGCCGAGATCCAGCGGGCCACGCAGGCACTCGCCGACGAGCTCTCCTCGGTCATCGAGGAGGACCCCAGGCAGTGGTACATGTTCCGCCCGGTGTGGCCGACGACCGATGCGGACCGCAGCCACGCCGCCACCGCGCTGGCGGCTGCGCGACGCGGCGAGGACTGGACGAAGATCGGCTCCTGATGCTGCGCCTGGCCCTCGAGGTCGCCGACCGGATCGTCGCCGCCCTCCCGGCGCGCGCGGCCTACGCCCTCGCCGACTTCGCGGGCGACCTGTGGCACCGCTTCGCGCCCGCGCGGCGGCAGCTCGTGGCCGCCAACCTGGCCCGCGTGTGCGCGGCGACCGGCCGCCCGACGCGCGGTCCGACGTTCGGCGCGCTCGTGCGATCGGCGTTCCGCAACCACGCCCGCTACTACGTCGAGATGCTTCGCGCGCCGCACTACCCGATCGAGCGCATCGACGAGCAAGTGGAAGTTCCGGACTGGGATCGCTTCGGACCACTGCTGGACGGCGGCCCGGCGATGCTCCTGAGCAGCCACCTCGGCAACTTCGAGCCCTTCGGCACGTTCGTCGCGGCGCACGGCCTGCGACCGCTCTCGCCGGTCGAGGAGATCGAGCCGCGCGCGCTCTACGAGTTCCTCGCCGCGCGTCGTGGCGCGAGCCACGTCGACCTCGTCCCGCTCGGCGAGGCCGGGCGCGCGATGGTGAAGCGGCTCCGCTCCGGCGGGCTGGTCGGGATCATCGCCGACCGTGACCTCGCCGGCGACGGACAGCCGGTGACGATGTTCGGCCACGCCACCACGCTCTCACCGGGGCCGGCGGCCCTGGCGGTCGCGCACCGGGCCGGCCTCGTCGTCGGGCGCTGCCTCCGCATCGGACCGGATCGGTACCGCGCCGAGGGCAGCGTCGTCGAGGTGCCGAGCACCGGCGACCGTCGCGCCGACACCGCCGTCCTCGTTGAGCGCATCGCCGCGCGCTTCGAGCACGACATCGGCAGCGCGCCCGAGCAGTGGTGGGGTGCCTTCCAGCCCTTCTGGCCGGACCTGCGCGAATGACTCGCACCGGCGACGCGCTCGGCAAGGCCGACATGCACCTGCACACGCTCTACTCCGACGGGACCGCATCGGTCCAGGCCGTGCTCGACCATGTCGAGCATGCGACCGATCTCGACGTCATCGCGATCACCGATCACGAGCGCATCGACGGGGCCCAGCGCGCCGCGCAGCTCGTCGCCGCGGGCGACTACTCGTTCGAGCTCGTCGTCGGCGAGGAGATCACCACCCGTCGTGGGCACGTCGTGGCGCTCTTCATCAGCGAGCGGATCCCGGCGCTGCGGCCGCTGGCCGAGACGCTCGAGCGCATCCACGACCAGGGCGGGATCGCGATCGCGCCGCACGCGATGGCGCCGGTCACCCCGTCGCTCGGTCGCGCCTCGCTCATGCGGGCGCACGGGGCGGCCGATCCACGCCACCGGCTCGACGCGATCGAGCTGATGAACCCCTCGACCGCCGGCCGCGCACGCCGGATCGCGCGGTGGCGGCTCAACGAGGAGGTGCTGCGCCTGCCGGCGGTCGGGAACTCCGACGCCCACGTCGTCGAGGGGATCGGGACAGCGTGGACCTGGTTCCCCGGCTCCACGGCCAACGACTATCGCGCGGCGATCGCCGCGGCCACGACCCGGCCCGACGGCGAGTACTGGTCGCACCTGCACAACATCGACGTCTACCGGAGGCAGCTCCGGGCCAAGGCACGCCACCTGCGGCATACTCTGCGGCCTAGCGGAGAGTGGCGGTGACATCGGTCCTCGAGTCCGCGACCCCGGCGGTGGTGGCGGCCGCGGAGCCAACCAGGCAGCCGCTCAAGATCGGGATCGTCAGCCCGTACGGCTACCCGCACCCGGGTGGCGTGAACGAGCACGTGCGCTTCACGTACGAGGCGATGAGCCGAATGGGCCACGACGTGTGGATCATCACCTCGAAGTACGGTCGCGAGCGCGAGAGCGAGGGGCACATCATCCGCCTCGGCACGGGTTGGGCGGCGCCGGCCAACGGATCGGTCGGGCGCGTCACGCTCGGATTGCGCTTCAAGCGCCAGGTGCGCGAGGTCCTCGAAGCGCAGGGCTTCGACGTCCTGCACTTCCATGAGCCGCTCGTCCCGTTCCTGTCGCCGACGATGCTCGACGCGTCCGAGACGGTGAACATCGGGACGTTCCACGCCTTCGGTGGGTTCAGCCCGTCGTACTGGATTGGGTCGAAGTTCTCCGGGTGGCTGGCCGACAAGCTCGACGGCAGGATCGCGGTCTCGGGCGCGGCGCGCCATTTCACCAGCCGCTACTTCCCCGGCGAGTACCGGATCATCCCCAACGGCGTCGACCTCGAACGCTTCCAGCGCGCCGAGCCGTACGAGGAGCTGCGCGACGGGACGCTGAACATCCTCTTCGTCGGCCGGCTCGAGGAGCGCAAGGGCCTCATCCACCTGCTCAAGGCCTACCACCGGCTGCGGAAGCGCAGGGTGGACGCGCGCCTGCTCGTGATCGGTGACGGGCCGAAGCGCCGCGAGTACAAGCGCTTCGTCGGCCTGCGGAGCATCCGCGATGTCGAGTTCCTCGGCCGCGTCAGCGACGAGGAGAAGGTCCGCTACTTCGCCTCGGCCGACATCTATTGCGCGCCGAACACCGGGCAGGAGTCCTTCGGGATCGTGCTGCTCGAGGCGATGGCCGCGGGCGTGCCCATCGTCGCCTCCGACATCCACGGCTTCAAGAACGTCATGCAGCGCAACGTCCAGGGTCTGCTGGTGGAGCCGAGGAACCCGCGGGCCCTCGCCGCCGCGCTCTACGCGCTCTCACGCAATGCCGACCTGCGCCACGAGATGGGTGATGCAGGGCGCGCGAGGGCGCCGGAATTCAGCTGGGACAGCGTGACCGAGCGAATCGTCGACTTCTACTACGAGACCCGCGACCGCGTTCTCGCGACGCGCGGCTGAGCCCGGTGCTCGACGCGACGATCGCTAGAGCGGCTTGCGCCAGGCCGTGAAGGTGCGCTCCGGAACGAAGCCGAGCGAGCGGTACAGCTCGGTCGCGCCGGTCGGCGAATCGGTGTCGACGCCGAGTGACGCGGAGGTGAAGCCGGCCTCGCGCGCGGCGACGAGCGACGAGGCGAGCAGCGCCCGCGCCAGGCCGCGGCGACGCCACGGACGGCGCACGGAGACCATGTCCACGTACACGCGCGGCCGGCCGTGGCGCTCGTTCTCCTCGACCGGCACGCTCGTGACGATCGCCCCGGCCACCTGGTCGCCATCCCAGCCAACGCGCCAGAATCGCGGATCGGCGTGGTGCGGGTTCGCGTCGAAGCGGGTCCAGTCCTCCTCCGACCACTCGTTCTCGCCCCAGTGGTCGAGGAAGGCCTCGGCCGATGCCTCCCAGATGGTCCGGTACTGGTCGCGCTCGACCGGGCGCAGCTCGACCCCGTCGGGCATCGGCGGCGCGACGATCGGCTCGAGCGACGGCGCCACCATGTCGTAGAAGTAGCGCGCGGCGGTGTAGCCGTCGCTGCGTAGTAGCGCGACGCAGCCGGGATCGGTGTCGATGCTCTCCGACGAGAGCCACTTCGGACCGACCTCGCCGTGCTCCGCGGCGATCTCCCGCAGCCGCGCCTCGTTGATACGGTGCAGTACCCCGCCGATCCCGCGCCGTCGCCACGCCGGATGGACGAACCCGAAGGTCTCGTACGTTCGGCCGCCCTCGACCATCTCCTGCCAGAAGACGCGGGAGTACGCCACCACCTCGCCATCGACCTCGGCGAGGAGGATGTCGCGCGACGGGTCGCAGTTGACGAGGGTGGAGTAGTTCAGGCCGAACTGCTCGAGCGTCGTCACCTCCTCGATGCCGTCGGCCTCGTGCGCCGCGGCGTAGACCCGCAGCATGCCCGGGTGGTCGGCCTCGCCGCGGTAGCGGCGGAACCCCAGCCCGGCGACCGGCGGCACCGTGATCTCGGACGCGTCGATCATGCCGGCCCCCGCTCGAGCGGTCGGCGCCAGGCCGTCGACCGCTCGGTGACGGCGAAGCCGACCGACTCGTACAGGCCGAGCGCCCCCGACGGGTTGTCGGCATCAACGCCGAGGGCGGCACTCGTCAGCCCGCGCTCGCGCAGCAGGTGGAACGAGCGAATGATGAGGTTGCGGGCCAGCCCGCGCCGCCGCCACGCCCGACGCGTGAAGACGCTCTCGAGCCAGCCACGTCGGAGGCCGAGCGCCACGTTCTCCTCGGCATAGATCGTGTTCAGGACGCCGCCGGCGATCTCGTCACCGTCCCACGCGAGCAGGAACATCGTCGGATCGAACTCCGGCGACTCGCGCCAGCGGCGGAAGCTCTCCTCCGAGGCGTCGTGCCCGCCCCAGTGGTCGCGGAACGCCTCGTGATCCGCGAGCCAGAGCTGCCACGCCTGGTCCGCGGACATCGGGCGCAGCTCGAGACCCTCGGGTAGCGGCTCGACCTCGGGCAGGTCTCCCTCGATCGATCGTTCCATGTCGAAGAACCAGCGCGCGGCCTCGAAGCCGAAGCGCTCCGCCAGGGCGGCGCCTGCGACGTTGCGCTGGTCGACGTAGGTGCCGAACACGCGTGGCCGATCGCCGGTGTACGTGGCGTCCAGCGCGCGGGCCGCCGCGATCCGATCGGCGAGCATCACGCTGCCGATCCCTCGCCGGCGGAACGAAGGGTCGACAGCGCCCCCGCTGCGGTACTCGCGCAGCCCATCGGTCGTGTCGACCCATCCGGACTCGGCGAAGGCCACGGCCCGCCCATCGAGCTCGGCGATCCGCACGTCACGCGCGGGGTCGAAGCTCTCGTTCGGGTGCTGGAGCCATGCCGTCTTCTCGTCGACGCTCTGGCGCATGCGGACGCCATCCGCCTCCCACTCGGCGTTCTGGAGCCGGACGAGGTCGGAGATGTCGGCCTCGCCCGCGTAGGGACGCACGACGAGGCCCGGGATCTCGGCCGGCGGGGCGCCAGTATCGGTCTGTGCCATCGGTCTATCCAACTCTCTTGAGCTTGCCGGTGCGCTTCGCGTAGCGCTCGGCGATGCCGAACACGTAGACGCCAAGTGGAATGAGCACGACGCCCATGATCACCAGCGGCCACACGTTGTGGAGCAGGTCGGTCACCGGCTGGCCGTGGATCAGCCCGCCGCGGATCCCCTCGAGCACGTACGTGCCCGGCGAGAACTGCCCGACCCACTGCATCCAGGGCAGCAGGGTGTCGGGGGTGTAGTACACGCCGCTGAACAGCAGGATGACCGACTGGATGACGAACACCATCTGGTCGCCGCGCTCGACGTAGAGCAGCGGCAGGATGGCGGCCATCATCCCGACGCCGACGAAGCTGATCGACCCGAGCGCCAGGAAGACGCCGGCAGTCACCCAGTTGCCGCCGGTGAACTCGACGTCGAAGAAGAACAGCATCACGACGAGGATGATCACCATCTGGATCACGGCGTACGTGACCGCGAAGAAGGTGGAGCCGATCAGCTGCGTGTAGCGCCGCACCGGCGCCATGAACGTGTATTCGAGCGTCCCCTCCCAGCGCTCCCAGGTGACCGTCTCGCCGATGAAGCCGAAGACGATCGACAGGAAGTTCCAGAAGATGGCGCCGATGATCAGCGTCTGGAGCAGGACCGGGTCGTCTTGGGCCACGCCGATGAAGGCCACCGCCAGGGCGGCCGCCAGCGAGTAGACGAGCCAGGCGATCTCCCAGCCCCAGTAGCGCTTGGTCAGGTTGAAGTTGCGCTCGACGAAGGCAAAGCTCGCCTTCAGCTCGCGCGTCGCGATCGTCATCGGTTCGTTCTCATTCGAGGATGGTCGGTAGGCCGATGGACCGGCCCCGGCCCTAGCGGGCGCGGGCCGGTCGCATCGCGGGCTCGGCGGCGATCCAGGCGCCCAGGCGCACGAGACCCCGACCGATCCACCGTCGCACCACGTGGCGCGACGTGTGCTCGCTCACCAGGAGGTTCGTGCGGCGCACGCGCTCCTGGCGCAGGTCCACGAGCGCGTGGACGGCACGCAGATCAGCGTTCATCAGCACGGAAATCACCTCCTTTCCTTTCGCTACTCGTCGTCATCGGACGACCCATCCTCATCGATATCGTCGTCCAAACTCTTGCCAGTGAATGTCATGAACACCGACTCGAGCGTCGGCTCTTTTCCGTAGTCCCGCGCCACCATCTCGGTCAGCTCGGCGGTCGTCCCCTCGGCCACCAGCCGGCCGTCGTTGATGAGCGCGATCCGGTCGCACAGCCGCTCGGCCTCGGCGAGGTCGTGCGTCGTGAGCAGGATCGTGGCGTCGTGCGTGTCGCGGACCTCCTCGATGAAGGTCTGCACGTCGAGCTTCGAGCGCGGGTCCAGCCCCGTGGTCGGCTCGTCGAGGAGGAGCACGACCGGGCTCGTCAGCAGCGCCCGCGCGATCGCGACCTTCTGCTGCATGCCGCGGCTCATCTGCTCGACCGGCCGGCCGAGCCGCTTCTCGCCGACGCCGAGCCGCGCCAGGATCCGGATCGCCTCGACGCGGGCCACCTTCGTGTCCATCCCGTAGAGCCGGGCCGCGTAGGCCAGGTTCTCGTGCGGCGACAGCTTCTTGAAGAAGGCCGCATCGACGCTCACCCGGTTGATCAGGCGCTTCACCGCCATCTCGTCCCTGGTGACGTCGTGCCCGAACACGTCGATCCGGCCGCGATCGATGGTCAGCAGCGTGCTGACGAGCCGGATGAGCGTGCTCTTGCCCGAGCCGTTCGCCCCGAGCACGCCGTAGATCTCGCCCTTGCGGATCGACATGCTCACGTCGTTCACGGCCATCACCGCCTTCTTCTTGCGGCCGACCACGAATCGCTTCGTGGCGTGGTCGACGAAGAGGGCCGGCACCTCGTCCGGCGGCGGCGGTCCGACACGCCGCGCTCGCTCGGGCGCCGCAACCGCAGCCGGCGCCCGCTCGGCGGACGGCGTCGGTGTCGTCTTCGGTTCGGTCGTCATGACCTCGGTCATCGTCTCGTTTCCTGCTGAGGGGCATCAAAAAACCGTGGTGCCGATCCGGCCCACGGTTCGTGGTGTCTGCCTTGGCGGCCTTGCCGCCTTGCATTTACCTCGACCAGGGCACAGATCTCCCGTCGACAGCGCTGCCGGTAGGCGCGCTCCCGTGCGTCATGAAGGCGCAGATGCGAACGTGCATTGCCGTCAAGTCGCTCCTCTGTGCTGGTGGTTGGTGGGCCGGACACCGCCGGGCAGCGTCGGCTGCGGAGGTGGTGCCGCCGGAGGATACGACCGCCCTCGGAACGGTGTCAAGGAAACTACGTCGTTTGTCCTAGGGGCCCATTCCGGCGCCGCCGGTGGACGATCGGCACGCCCGCGCGTACCGTGGCGGGACCGTGAGGATCAACATCGGGTTCGTCTTCTGGGGGGTCGCGCTCATCACCGCCGGGGTCGTGGCGCTCGCCATCCAGGCCGGGGCCATCCCCGCCGAGCGCGCCCAGGACGCGTGGCGCTTCTGGCCGGTCATCATCATCGTCATCGGCCTGGCCGTGATCGCCGCGCGGACTCGATTCGCGGTGGTCGCAACCGCCGTCGCCGGCCTCGTCGTCGGCGGCATGGCCGGCACGTTCGTGGCCGGCTTCCCGGACGGCTTCAGCTTCGGGTGCGAGGGCCGGGCCGACGAGACGTTGACCGAGGAGGGCACCTTCGGCACCGATCCGGAGATCGATCTGGACATGAACTGTGGCGAGGTGCACGTCTCGACCGCGCCGGGAAGCGACTGGGCCATCGAGGCGCGCTACGCCGGCGATGCGCCGGAGATCGAGTCGGGCGCCGACAGCCTGCACGTCGAGTCGGGCTCGAGCTTCGCGTTCTTCGGGCTCACCGATGCCGACCAGGCGTGGGACGTCACGCTGCCGACCGACCCGACGCTCGCGCTCTCGGTGGATGCCAACGCCGCCTCGACCACGCTCGACCTCGACGACGCGACGCTCAGCGACCTCGGCGTCGACGCGAATGCCGGCGACGTCGAGATCCGGCTCCCGGGCGCATCGGTCAGCGAGCTGACGGTGGACGCCAACGCGGGCTCGATCTCGATCGAGGTCGACGAGAGCACCGAGCTCAACGGATCGATCGAGATGAACGCCGGCTCCCTGGACCTCTGCGTGCCGGAGGGCATCGGGCTCGCGATCACGATGAGCGACGTCAACGTCACGTTCAGCCACAACCTCGACGAGCTCGGGTTGACCCGGCAGGGCGACGTCTGGCGCAGCGGGTCCGGTGACGCGATCACGCTCTCGATCGAGGGCAACGCGGCCAGCTTCACGCTGAATCCCGAGGATGGATGCGCGTGAACCGACGGCTGTACCGATCCCGCACCGATACCGTCATCGGCGGCGTCGCCGCCGGGCTCGCCACCTATCTCAACGCCGATCCCGCGCTCGTCAGGATCGCGTGGGCCATCCTCGTCGTGGTCACCGGTGGCGCGGCACTGATCGTCTACATCGTGTGCTGGATCGTGGTCCCCGAGGAGCCGGAGGTCCAGGCGAACGTGGAGCCTGCCACCGATCCGGTGACCGGCGAGGTCGTGGCGCCGGCAGCCCAGCCGTTGCAACCGGCAGCGAAGAGCTCGAGCGGCGCGGCTGGGGTCGTCTTCGGCATCGGTCTGGTGGTGGTCGGTGCCTGGCTCCTGCTGCGCGACTACCTGCCCGAGATCGACTGGTCCCTGATCTGGCCGCTCGTGCTGGTCGGGATCGGCGCGCTCATCCTCGTCACGTCGATGCGCCGCCGCGCGGGCTGAGGGTCACCCCACGTCCGTCATCGGTTCGCCGCTCGGGTCACGCGGCTCGCGCAGGCCGTCGATCACCGACCGGCCCGCGATCGCGAACGCTGCCGCGATCCCGGCGAGGAGGGCGCCGAGCAACAGCTTCACGGTGCTGAGGTTGAACAGCTCGTCGCGATCGCCCTGCGGCGGGTCGGGGAACTGGAAGTTGAAGTTCCACGGCGGCAGCGCGCGGGCCGCGTTGGCGTACCAGTCCGGCATCGGGAAGGCGGAGCCGAGCGGGAAGATGAGGATGCCCACGACCGCGGCAAGCGCGAGGTACCCGATCGCCAGCTGGCGCCACGCCGGCCGGCGCAGCAGCTCGTCGACGACGTAGGCGACCGCGACCATCGCGAAGATCACCGCCGTGAGGTAGTGGTAGGCGAAGGTGGCGCGCTCGATCCGGATCCACGGGACGAGCTGGAAGGCGAAGGCCGCGACGACCAGCACCAATGCGAGCGACCGCCGCGTCCACGCCAGCCAGCCGCAGGCGATCAGCGCCGGAATGCCTGCCCAGAAGAGGATCGGGTTGCCACCGTTGTAGATGAGGGCGACCTGGCGGTCGTCGAAGTTGCTGACGTGGAACCACGTCGGCTTCAGCGCCAGCGGCCAGCTCCACCACGGCGAGGCGCTGTCGTGTCCGGCGGTCAGGTTGAAGTGGTAGCCGAACATCTGGGCGTGGAGCTCATCGACCGACCAGCCGTAGCCCGGGCCGCCGCCGATCGCCCAGTCATGTCCCAGTTGGAGGTACGGCACGTAGGTCAGCCCGTACACGACCAGCGGCACGACCACCAGGCACGCGCCGACCCACGACCAGGCGAAGCCGCCCATCTCTCCGGGCCGGAACCACCGCGCGTCCGAGGCCGGGTCACGCACTGACCGATACGCCCGCCACGCGATCAGCGCGGCCGCGACGGCGATCATGATCCACACCGGCCATTGCGCCTGTGCCCCGCGCGCCAGGAGGCCGAACAGGTACTCGACCGCGCTTCCCGGTTCGCGCCCGTCCACGGACGGGAAGGCGAGCGCGAACGCGAACGCGACGCCGGTGACGACGAGCGCGGTCGCCGCCAGCGCGCCGATGCTCTCGCCGACGTCGAGCCGGATCGGACGCACCCAGCTGATCGCCAGCGCCAGCGCGAGGAGCGCGAGCATGACGACCAGGAACGGCCACGGCCCGCCCACGCCACCAAGGACGAGCGCGACCGCGACGAGCGCCACCAGCAGCAGCCGGCCGAGGTCGGAGCGAGCCAGGACCAGCACGAGCAGGCCCGCCAGCGCGTAGAAGCCGACCCACTTGCTTGCGGCCGCCAGCCCGATGAGGACGCCGGCGAGCGGCAGGGCCCACCAGGCGCTGCGCGCCCATCGGCCGGACCACACCTGCCAGAAGACGAGATAGGCGGCGACGATGAAGGTCGCCACGAAGATGTCGTTCATGCTGATCCGGCTCATCGCGTAGCTCATCGGATCGAGCGCCACGAACGCGGCGGCCAGCACGGCGATGCGGCGGCGGCTGAACATCGTGGCCGCCAGCAGGTAGACGAGGCCGACGAGCAGCGCGCCGAAAATCACGCCGGCCAGCCGCCAGGCGAACGCGTTGCTGCCCGCGTCGATGACCGTCACGCTTCCGCCGCCGGACTCGTCCGCGGTGCTCACCAGCAGGCGGCCGTGATCGTCGCCCTGTGCGGTGGTGGCGCCGTCGAAGGCCATCGCCAGCGGCACGCCCTCGAGCGGCGTGGCGTCGAACGCGGCCATCCCGATCGAGCCGTCGCCGCGGACCTCCATGTGCGGCTCGATCGGCCAGACGCGGTGCTCCCCCTCGTCCGTCGTCCCGGCCACGAAGACGAGGTTCGAGGCGGGCTGCGTACCGATGAGCAGCGGAGCGCCGGGGAGCGGTACGAGGCCGAGGACGCACGGGTCGCCGGAGCAGCGGCCGTCGCTTCCGTCGGCGTCGCCGACGGCCAGGCCGCCGCTCGTGGCGGGGTGCTCGTCGGTGGCGGCCAGCGGTCCGGTCAGCGCGAGCAGCTGCTGGTCGTCGCCGTTGCCGCGCACGACGAGCGGGCCGACGAGCGTGGCGTCCACCCCGAGTGGGTCCGTCTCGGTCGGCTCCAGGGACGCGGCGTCGAAGAACGCGATCTCCCCGGTCGCGGGGAGGCTGGCGACGACCCTGTCGGAGCCGCTCTCTACCTCCTCCTCTCCCCATCCTCGCCGTCGCCCTCGACGGCACGGACGTACCCGACCCCGCCGAAGGCACCCTCGATCGGGCCGCGGACCGCATCGGCCTCCGCGTCGACGACGGCGATCCCGCCGGTCCCGCGGAGCAGGATCGGATCTGAGGACTCCGACGGCACCACGATCTCGTCGACGGTCTCGAGGCCGGACTCGATCGGTGGCCCGGCCGGCGGCGCGCGGCCGTCGGGTGAGGCGAGCAGGCCGGCGAGCTCGAAGGTCGCGACGGACCCCGAGTCGGCGCGGCCGACGAGGAGCCGCGGTCCGTCGGGGTCGGATGCCAGCGTCGCGATCGGCCCATCCGCATCCCACCGAGCGACCTCGTCGCCGGTCTCCGCGTTGGCGGCCACGATCGTCGAGGTCCCGTCGGACGTGAAGGCGACCGACGACCCGTGGCGGCTGGACGCCCGCTCGGGAGCGACCGTCAGTGCGGGCGCGGGCGCGTCGAGCGCGGCGCTGCCGACGACCTGGTTCGGGTCGGCCAGGACGATCCCGCCGGCGATGAGGTACTTCGCCAGCATCGGGTGCGTCCACTCGTAGACGTCGCGATCCCAGTCGTTCTGCCACGCGCTCAGGAACTCGGCGGCCGAGCGGGCGTGGTATGCCTCGTCGAAGTGCTGCGAGCGTGGTAGGTCGAGGCGCCACAGCCGGAAGACGAGCGCGAACGCAACGAGCCCGAGCAGGATCAGGGCATCGCGCCGGTCGAGCCGGCGAACCGGCTCCTTGAAGTAGGCATCGGCCGGGTTCGGCGACAGCAGCGCTGGCCCCGAGACGGGCACGGCCTGCCTGCGCGCGCGCACGCGTGCGGCCGGCCGTGGTTCGGGGACCGCGTCGGCCTCAAGGGCGCTCACCCGGCGTGACGAGAGCGCGAGCCGGATCGCGAGCCAGACGACGACGGCCAGGATGACGGTGATCACCAGGCCCAGCAGCCAGATGCCGGCATCGGTGAGGAGGGTGCTCTGGAGGAAGGCGTCCTGCACCATCGCCAGCCCGCCGAGCCCGGGATTCTGGACCCGATCGGTGATGAACGACCAGTCCTCGCTGTAGAGCCAGTACACGTTCGCGAAGAAGACGACCGTGATCGCGCCGTACAGCCACGGCCAGATTCGCCCCGAGAAGATCAGCAGCGCCCCGAGGGCGAGCGCCGGGAACAGGTAGCGCTCGTGGACGCGGGTCGGGAGCGCGAAGAAGGCAATCGACAGCACGAGCGCCGCCATCACCAGCCCACGCAGGTCGTCGCGCCGCGCGACCTGCCACAGCGCAATCAACGCCACCGCGACGAAGAGCAGCGTCCCGATCTGCTGCCAGGTCAGCGACAGCCCGCCGACGACGAGGCCGACCACGGTGTCGTCGCCGCGGTGGAGCGTGTCGCCGAGGCCCGTCCACGGGTTGCGCCACAGGTTGAAGGCGTTGATCGAGAAGCCGGTGTACGTGTTCGCCGCCTCGCACAGCTTGCCGATGAGGCTCGTGGACGGGTCGCCGGCCGGGAGGAAGCCCAGGCAGCCCTCGACGGCGCTGCCAGCCGGGGCCGGCGCCCACAGCGTCATCCGGAACGGGATGAGCAGCAGGGCGAGGGTCGCCACGCCGGCCGCCAGCGAGGTGACGACCCGGAGGCCGTTGCGCTGCTCGTCGTGCTCCGGATCGGCCGAGCGGCCGAAGAGGTGGCGCTTGAGTCCGACGACCGCGACGACCGGGATGAGGAACGCGAACTGGAACTTGATGAGCATCGCGATGACCGCGCCGGCGGCGGCGGCCTCGGTCCAGCCGCGGGCGAGGAAGTAGATCGTGCCCAGCAGCACGAGCGTGCCGACGGCGTCGATCTGGCCCCACACGGCCGAGTCGAACACCGTGCCGGGATTGAAGAGGTAGATCGCCGCCGCCGCCAGCCCGGCCCGCTCGGGGCTGATCCGGAAGCTCGCGCGCTCGATCAGCTCACCGCCCCACCGTCGTACCATCGCGAACAGGAGCCAGGCGACGCCGAGGTCTGCCAGGATCCCAGGGATCTTCACGAGCCCACCGGTGACGTTCACGCCGGCGATCGGAACGAGCGCCGCCCCGATCTCCCCGAGCACCCAGAGGACGTACAGGTAGCCGGGCGGATAATCAGCGAAGTAGCCGGGCTCGTAGAACTCGGCTGGTCCGACGCTTGCTAGGCGCTGGCCCCAGGCATTGAACGAGCCGATGTCGTTGGCGAGGCCGCTGAGCGGCATGTAGACGGCGGCAATGAAGACACGCAGGACAAGGCCGAGGACGAGGATCGTGGTGAGGATCGTGCCGGCGTCGAGCCGCCGCAGTGAGTCGAGGATCCCCACGCCCCGTCGGCCGACGGGGTCGCGGGTCATCAGGTGCGGCGCCCCGGTGGAGCGCGCCGTTTGGTGTCGCACGCCAAGGTGGCGGTGAGTATACATCGAGGCCCGGACGGTCCCGGGACGGCCCGGGTTGCGTCGCGGCCGTGGATTCCGTACACCGACAACGCGGTGGCCTTCGCCGCCGCGACGGTCGTCGTCGTCGCGCTGGCGGTCTACCTCCGCACGATGCTGCCGTCGACCTTCTTCTGGGACACGGGCGAGGCGCAGACCGTCCCGGCCACGCTCTCGATCTTCCATCCGACCGGGTTCCCGGTGTACGCCATGCTCGGCTGGCTGTGGAGCCAGCTGCCCATCGGCGAGGTCGCGTGGCGGATGAACCTCCTGTCGGGCGTGTGTGTGGCGTTGACGAGCGGGCTCGTCGTGCTGATCGCGGGCCACCTCATCGCCGAGACGAACCGGCCGCTGCGGGCCAGTGCGGCGGGCATCGCCGGCCTCGCCTTCGCCTTCGCCGCCGAGCCGTGGGAGAACGCGACCCGCGCCGACGTGCACGCCCTCAACGTCCTCTTCGTCGCCCTCGTCGTGTGGCTGCTCCTCGCGTGGGCCGCCGCGCACCGCGCCGGCTCACCGTCGGGCCGGCCGCTGGCTCGTCGCTGCCGCGCTCGCGTTCGGGCTCGGCATCGGTGCGCATCCGCTCGTCGGGCTCACCGCCTTCGGCGTGGCTGCCTGGCTGCTGTTCGTCGACATCCACCTCTGGCGCCGATGGCGGCTGGTGGCGGCGTGCGCCGCGATGATCGCGATCGGCATCGGCAGCTATGCGTACATCTATGTGCGCGCGGTGATGGACCCGGAGCCCCCGCTGTTCTACGCACATCCCGACAATTGGGAGCGGTTCCGGTACCTCGTCTTCGCCGAGCAGTTCCGGGACCTCTTCACCGACTTCGGCTCGCCGCTGGCCGACTTCTGGGCAAAGTTCAGCCTCACCGAGGCGATCCTGGCGACACAGTTCCCCGTCATCGGTTGGCTGCTCGTGGCCGCAGGCGCGGCGGTCCTCGCCGTCCGCAGGCTCGAGGCCCTCGCGTTTTTCGGGCTGATCGTCGTCGCCACCGTGCTGTACAGCATGAACTTCCGCGACGGCGACATCGACCGCTACTACCTGCCGACGATCGTGGTCGCGGCGCCGCTGATCGGCGTGGCGGTGGCGTTCATCGGCGCGACGGTGGCGACGGCCGCCGGCGAGATCGGCCTCCGCTGGGACGCGAGCCGGGTTGCGCGGCGGCGCATGGCGACCGGAGCGGCCGTGGCGGTGGTCGTCCTGGCGGCCCTCCTGCCGAGCGCGGCGCTCGTCGGCGGGTACCGTTCCCACGACCAGAGCGCGAACCGGGCGGCGGACGAGTGGGTCGCATCGGTCCATGAACAGCTCCCGCCGAATGCGGTCCTCATCAGCTGGTGGAGCTACAGCACGCCGCTGTGGTACCACCGCTGGATTCTCGGGGAGCGGCCGGACGTGACGATCATCGACGAGCGCAACATCCTCGACGACGGGTACCGTACGATGCGCAACGCCATCGTCGCCCACTTCGGGAGGCGACCGGTCTTCGTCGTACCGCCGACGTGGGAGTACGGAAAGATCGTCGCCGACTTCCAGACCAGGAGCGTCGCGATCTACCCGGGGTACTCCGAGATTCTCCAGATCGAGGGACTTCGCCAGTGACCGATCCCGAGCGCCCGCGCCTCACGTTCTTCTTCCCCGCCTACAACGAGGAGGAGAACGTGGCCGAGACGGTGGGGCGAGCGCTCGCGGAGGTCGGTCCGCTCGTCGACGGCTCGCTCGAGGTCCTGATCGTCGACGACGGCTCGACCGATCGCACGCCCGAGCTGGCCGATGCGCTGGCCGCGGCCGATCCGCGCGTCCGCGTCCACCACCAGGCCAATCGTGGCTACGGCGGCGCGCTGCGGGCCGGCTTCGAGAACGCACGAGGCGAGCTCATCGGCTTCTCCGACGGCGACCTCCAGTTCGACCTCGCCGAGATGTCGCGTCTCCTCACCCGGCTCGACGACGCGCGCAGGCCGGTCGACGTGGTGATCGGGTACCGGCTGAAGCGGCGCGACCCACCACACCGGATCTTCATTGCCAAGACGTACAACGCGATCGTGTCGGTCCTCTTCGGGCTGCGTGTCCGCGACATCGACTGCGCGATGAAGCTCTTCCGGCGCGAGGTGTTCGACGGGCTGCCGCTGACCACCGACTCGCCGTTCCTCTCGGCCGAGCTGCTGATCAAGCTCCGCGCGCGCGGCGAGCGGATCGCCCAGGTCGGCGTGACGCACTACCCGCGCGCGGCCGGGACGAACACCGGCGCGTCGTTCCGGAAGATCCTCCGCACGTTCCGCGACATCGGCAGGCTGCGCTGGGCGCTGTGGGCGCGGCGGCGAGAGGTGCTCGGGACGCCGCGAGCGCGCTAGGACTCCTCGGGTCCGCCGCTCCCCTCGCCGGGCTGCCCGAGGTCGATGTCCAGCGAGTTGACGAAGTCGCGGAAGACGGCAAGGCGCTCCTCGTCGACGGGGTCGCCCTCCTCGGTGGCATCCGGCTCGACGCCGGCCTCGTCGAGGACGCGCTCGTCCGCGTAGATCGGCGAGCCGGTGCGGACGGCCACGGCGATGGCGTCCGACGTGCGCGAGTCGATCTCCGTCTCGTCCCCCGTGGCGTTCTCGACGTACAGCCTCGCGTGGAAGGTGCCCTCGATGACGTGGGTCACGACGACGCGGCTGATCGTCGAGCCCAGCGCCGAGACGACGGCGACCATCAGGTCGTGGGTGAGCGGGCGTTCGGCGGAGATCCCCTGGAGGCGCATCGCGATCGCGTTCGCCTCGGATGGACCGATCCAGATCGGGAGGTATCGGTCCCGCTCGGACTCCTTGAGGATGACGACGTGCTGGCTCGAGAGCATGTGGACGCGCACGCTCTCGACGACCATCTCGACCAGCCGGACCCGGCCGAACGGACCTTCAGCCATGGACCGATTCTAACGCCGGCTACTCCAGCACGAGGCGGACGACGCCTTCGGCGGTGAGCACGTAAGCGGCCGGCGGGCCGTCCGCCACCGAGGTCACGTGGAGCGCGCGCACGTCGTCGATGAGGCCGGCGTCGGGGCCGTCGGAGGGTGCCAGCCACTGGCGCACGAACGAGCCGTCGGCGCGCTGGAACGCGATGATCCGCGCGTTGGCGGCGTCGTACACGTAGAGGAACTCGCGGTCGCCGACCGTCGCGCCGTCGAGGATCCGGTAGTCGAGCTGGCGGCGAACCGATGCATCGGGAGGTGGGTCCAGCGAGTACTCGGCCTGGTCGCGCGGCGTCCCGAAGTCGACGCGCGTCACGGTGTTCGCGTGGAGCAGCCACGCGTTGACGTCGATGCGCAGGTCGCGCGCGTCGCGCGGGCTCAGGTCGGGCTCATCGGTCAGGAAGCGCTCCGGTCGGTCGGGGTAGTTGACGGGAATAACCGCCGGGGGCGACCAGCGCAGGAGGTCGCCGGTGCGTCCGTCGACGGCGTAGAGGTTGAAGATCTCGAGCGGTGGCCGATGCTGGAGCGCACCGATGAGCGACGTGCGCCGGCCGAGCCGATCCGCGCCGTTGAGCACCATCCGGCGAGGGATCCGCTCGGCGAGGTCGATGCGCCACGCCACCCGATCGCGATCGACGACGACCACGTCGGTGGCGGCGGTGGCGATGAGCCACGGGTCGCCGGGCACCTCGCCGGACTCCAGCGCCTGCCCCGCGCGATAGACGACCGCGGCCGACCCGTCGGCGGGGTCGATCCGGATGATTCGCCCGCGCCCCGACTCGCGGACCCACAGCGACCCGTCGCTCGCCGCGACCATGTCGGCCGGGGCGATCTCCTCGAACGCATCGGCCAGGTCGGCGACGAGCGTGGCCTCCTCGATGCGGGCGACGCGGTGCAGCGCGTCGAGGCGCCGCTCGACCCGTCCCCGCAACGGCGCGAGCTCGTCCGCGGCCACCCCGACCGCGGCTGCGCGCTCGAGCGCGGCGTGCGCGTCGACCAGCAGGGTGGCGGCACGCTCCGGGTTGCGGTCGACGAGGTCGGCGCCGTCGACCCGCTCCTCGACCTCGCGCACGAGCGCGGATGCCTCGCGGATCGCCTCGCGGGCGGTGGCCGCCCGCGGAATGGCGTCGGTCGGATGTGCGGTGGGCAGCGCCGCGACGGTGACCCCGACGGCCACGAGGCGCGGCCACGAGCGCCATGCCGGCCATCCCCAGGCGGCGGCGCCGGCCCTGCTCGCGCTCGGCGGTTCGCGGGATGCTGCGTGGATACTGTGGCCGCCGTCGTGGGACGAAGGCGAGGATCCACGACAGCAGCGTGAGGAACGCGCGGCCGATCGCCGCACGCGCCCCCTCGGCGGCGTCACCGGCCGAGTGGAGGCCACGCCCGATCGCGTCGGCCAGAGGCACCGGGCTCTGGTCGGGCAGGCCGGCGAACGGCTCGGCCGGGCGCACCGGCTCGAGCTGATGGACGGTCTCGGTCGCGCCGAGCTCGGCGACCTCGATGGCCAGGATGCCGTCCGAGCCGCTCCCGCCACGGATCGAAAAGACCTGCTGGAGGTGCTCGATCGCGGCCGCCGGGCGCATCCCGGCGAGGGCGGTGCGCAGCTCGTCGACGCCGACGGTGTGCGCGAAGTGGCGGCTGACGAGGGCGATCCGGTCGCCAGCCGTCAGCGCGCCGTGCCAGGTGTACGGCTCGACCTCGATCGCCTCGCCGAGCGTCCCCGCCACGCGCCGGCGGCGGACGCGCGGGTCCTCCTCGCTGACGGCGGGCGGCGGCGGGACCTCGTACATCCGCTCGTCGCGGATGACGACCGCGCTGGCCGGGCCGACCTTGGCGACGTGCACCTCTCGCCCGCGCACGACCGCGGCCACGATGCTGACCCCGGCACGCCGGGGGATCCCCAGCCGCCGGCGCTGATGGTAGAGGCGCCGGTTCGCGGACGACAGCGCCTTGGCGAGCGCGACGAGCACCCCGGCCGAGAGGTCGTAGTAGTAGTCGCGCTCGATCGCGTCGAGCGCCTCGCGCGCGGCAGCGGCAAGGGTCGGGCTGCCGCCGGTGAGCTGGGCCAGCAGGAAGAGGCTGCCCTTCGTGCGCGCCTGGGCGCCGACTGCCGGCTCGTGGAAGGCGACCACGTCGTGCGCGTCGGGCGGCCGCTCGTCGGCGGACGGCAGCCCGATCCTTGTCGCGAAGCGGTTGCTCATGTCGCTGGCCCGGGTGAGTTTGGTGTTGCCTGCTGGCAACCGATGATAGAGCGGCCTACGCGGCTCCGTGACCCACCGAAACGGCCAGTCGGCGCAACTCAATGGTCGCCCCCGGCCTGCCGCGCATCCGGTTGTTCGCCGACCACACGAGGCCCTCTGCGCGGAGGGTGAGCTCCTGGGCGAGCATCGGATCCGAGGCCTCGACGTGGGCGGTGCCTCCGGTCACGCGGGAGATGCGGCTGCTCAGCGGGCCGCGCTCGAGGCGCGCCTCGGCCATCACCTCGCTCCATGCCAGGCGAACCTGGGCCAACGCCAGCTGCTCGGCGGCGCCCGGGCC
Source organism: uncultured Chloroflexia bacterium (assembly GCA_963844415.1). Classification (GTDB taxonomy): domain Bacteria; phylum Chloroflexota; class Limnocylindria; order QHBO01; family QHBO01; genus JACDBZ01. The sequence continues at coordinate 72,635 of CAWJOA010000007.1, read as the reverse complement.
CATGCACTCCGCCAGCGCGCGCTGGACCGCGGCTCCGGCCTCCTCGCGCCTGCTCACGGCATCTCCCGCAGCAGGCGCCCGTCGGTGATGCGCCAGACCGATGCGTCCCGCCTCCGGGCCGCCTCGAGCGTCCCGGGGTCGGCGGTCGTGACGATGACCTGGCCACGGCCGGCGAGGAGGTCGCTGAGGCGGGCGGCGCGGTCGGGGTCGAGCTCGCTGAAGACGTCGTCGAGGAGGACGATCGGGCGCGGGCCGTCGACGCCGAGGATGTCGGTCTCCGCCAGCTTCAGCGAGAGGATGATCGTCCGCTGCTGGCCACGGCTGGCGTGCGTGGCCACGTCCCGGCCGCCCAGCTCGGCGCGCAGGTCGTCGCGCTGCGGCCCGACCAGGCTCACCCCGTTCCACGCCTCGCGCTGGCGGACGTCAGCGATCCGTCGCCGATGCGCGGCCACCAGCTCGTCCGTCTCGGGGATCCGTTCCGACGGGTCCGCCCGCTCCGGCCAGGCCTCCTTGAGGCCGTCGACGTAGGCGAGCGTCACCGATGCGCCGCGCTCCGCCGGGGCGGCGACGGCGTCGTGGAGTGGACCGATCCGCTCGCCCATGTCGCGCACGACCTCGAGCCGCGCGCGCATGACCCGCGCACCGACCTGCGCCAGCTGCTCGTCCCAGAACCCGAGCGTCTCGAGCGACGCCTCCTCGGCGCGGATCGCGCGCAGGAGCGCGTTGCGCTGGGCGAGGACGCGGGCGGCCTCGACGAGGTCGTGGGCGGCGCGGCGGTCGCGTTGCGCGACGATGCCGTCCAGGAAGCGGCGCCGGTCCGACGGCGAGCCGACGAGGAGGAGCATCTCCTCCGGCCGGAAGAGGACGGCGCGCGCGGTCTCCGCGACCGACGACGAGCGCCGCGCCACACCGTTGACGGTCAGCCGCTTCCGGATGCCGGCCGGCGGGGTCGGGCCGGGCAGGACGAGCTCGAGCGTGGCGCCTCCCGCCGCGGTCCCGCGGGCCAGCTCGAGGACCACGCGCGCAAAGCCGGCCCCGTGCCGCACGAGCTCGGCATCGACCGCTGCGCGATGCGAGCGGCCGGTGATCGTGGCGTGAATGGCCTCGAGCAGGTTCGTCTTGCCGGCGCCGTTCGGCGCGGCGACGACGGTGAGGCCGGGGTCGGGCTCGAGCTCGGCCGATGGATACGAGCGGAAGTCGGTGAGGACCAGCCGCGACAGCTCCATCGGTTGCCGGCTCGCCGTCCGGCGCGGCGCGGCGCGCAGCGCCATGGGCGGGGTCGTCCTAGGAGGCCGTGCGCACCGGCATGATGACGTGGACGTAGTCGTCCTTGCCGATGCCGCGGATGACGCCCGGCGCCAGGGGCCCGGAGAGCTCGAGCGCCGCCTCGTCCGCACCCAGCGCGCTGAGGACGTCGATGAGGTAACGGGCGTTGAAGGCGATCGACGTCGGGGAGCCCTCGATGGCGGCCTCGACCGTGTCGGCGTTGTCGCCGACGTCGGCCGCGTGGGCGGTGATCGCGACGCCGGCGCCGGCGCCGTTCTCCCCACCGAGCTCGATCTTCACGATGTTCGCCGAATCGCGAGCGAAGATGCTCGCCCGGCGCGTGCCGGCCAGGAAGGCGTCGCGATCGATGACGGCGCGCGAGGAGTGTGAGGTCGGAATCACCGGCTCGTAGTTCGGGAACTGGCCCTCGATCAGGCGGCTGACGAGATCGGTGCCCTCGACGTGGAAGAGGACCTGGCTCTTGTTCGGGGTCACCGTGATCTCGATCGGCGCCTCCGCGTCGGGCAGGATCCGCATGAGCTCCGCGTACGAGCGTCCGGGCACGACGATGACCACCTCGGGTGACACCGGCTTGTCGAGCTTCACCGTGCGGACCGCGATTCGATAGTTGTCGGCGGCGGCCAGGGTCATCGTGTCCCCATCGAGGCGAGTCAGCACGCCGGTCAGGATCGGCCGGCTCTCGTCGGAGGCGGCCGCGAAGACGACCTCGCCGAGCGCCTCGCGCAGGACGCGGGCGTCGATCGTCGTCGCCGGTGCCTCACCGATGGCGGCGACCACCGGGAACTCATCGGCCTCGATGCCCTTGATGCTGGAGCGGTTGTTCCCGCACGTCAGCTTCAGCGTGCGGTCCTTTGCCGAGAGGACGAGGTCGATGCGCTGGTTCGGTAGCGACGCGACCAGGTCGGTGAGGAGGCGCGCCGGCACGGTGATCTCACCTTCTTCGGCGACCTTGCCCGGCACCCAGGAGTTGATGCCGATCTCGAGATTGGTGGCGGTGAGCTTGAGTCCCGAGCTCTCGGTCTTCAGCAGCACGTTGGCAAGCACCGGCAGCGTCGCCCGACTGCTGACCGCGCGGCTCACGGTCTGGAGCCCGCGCGCCAGGTTCTCCTGCATCACCGAGACGTTCATGCCCACCTCACGATATCCACGGAGGATTCGATTCCTCTATCGGTTCTTTCATAAGAATACTCACCAGTCGTCGTCCCTAGTAGGCGTGTGGACGGTGTGGACCGGACCCCTGCGGCCGCGCTCGGCGGAGCGTGCGCGACCCCGGCGGATAAGCGCCGAACGGCGGTGGAGATCCGCCGCCTGGCTGGGTACGCGCGGGGGACGAACGGCCCGCATCGGTGGACGAAGCCTACTGGGTGACCCGGGAAGTGGTGCGGATTGTCCACAGAGAGCCCGAGATATCCACCAGATCGGGGCACTTTTCCACCAGAACCTGCCGGAACCGGTGCGGTTCGGGCTCCGGTCACTCGGAGTAGATCATCTCCCGCACCGCGCTGATCTCTCGCCGCATCTCGTCGTTCTCGCTGAGCTCGCGAGCGATCTTGTCGCAGGCGTGCAGCACGGTCGAGTGATCGCGCCCGCCGAGCTCGGCACCGATGCGCAGCAGGCTGATGTCGGTCTCCTCGCGGATGAGGAACATCGCGATCTGGCGCGGCACGACGATGGCCCGGTCGCGCTTCGACGAGCGCAGCTGGTCGAGGTTCACGCCGTAGTAGTCGGCCACCGCACGCACGATCCGCTGCGGCGTGATCGACTTCTTGCGCGGGTTGTACATGACGTTGCTGAGCACCGCCGACGCGAGCTCGATGTTGACCGGCATCCCGCTCATGCTGGCGTAGGCGACGACGCGGTTGAGCGCCCCCTCGAGCTCGCGGACGTTGCTGACGACCTTGCGGGCGATGAACTCGATGACCTCGGACGGGATCAGGTGCAGCTGGTCCTCCGCCTTCGAGCGCAGGATCGCGATGCGCGTCTCCAGGTCGGGCGGGGTGAGGTCGGCGATGAGGCCCCACTCGAAGCGGCTGCGCAGCCGTTCCTCGAGGGTGGTGATCGCCTTCGGCGGCCGGTCCGAGCTGAGGACGACCTGCTTGCCGGCCTCGTGGATCGCGTTGAAGGTGTGGAAGAACTCCTCCTGGGTCCGCTCGCGATCGGCGATGAACTGGATGTCGTCGATGAGCAGGACGTCGATGCGCCGATATCGGCCCCGGAAGTCCTCCATCTTCTGCTCGCGGATCGAGTTGATGAAGTCGTTCGTGAACTTCTCGCTCGTCGCATACAGGATCCGTTTGCGCGGAAACTTCGCGGACACCGCGTTGCCGATGGCGTGCATGAGGTGCGTCTTGCCGAGGCCCACCCCGCCGTACAGGAAGAGCGGGTTGTAGGCGTGGCCGGGACGCTCGGCGACGCTCAGCGCGGCGGCATGCGCGAGGCGGTTGGCGGAGCCGACGATGAAGTTCGTGAACGTGTAGCGGACGTTGAGGTTGATCGCGTTGCCGCCCGCGGAGAGCGGCGGCATGGCGACCTGCGCTTCCTCGTCGACCTGCTCGGGGACGGGGCCGGCAGCATCGGCGACGACGAACTCGACCTGGACCGATCCGCCCACGACGCGCGCCAGGGTCTGGCTGATCAGCGGCCGATATCGATTGTCGAGCCAGTCACGAGCGAAGCCGTTCGGAGCCGAGATCCGGTAGCGGTTGTCGTCGATCTCGACGAGGTGTGTGTCCTTGAGCCAGGTCTCGAAGTTGGCCGGTGAGAGGGAGACCTGCAGCTCGCCGAGGGCGGCGCGCCACACCTGCTTCGCTTCCATCAATCGATGTTCTCCGGGGCCGATCCGGGCCGAACTGCGGGCTGCCACGAGGGCGGAATGAGTGCATCCACCGGGCCAGATTGAAGCCTCGTCGGGGTGATCTGGGCCGGGGGTCGGGCCACTATAGCAGCGGCCCTTTCGGCCGGGCAATGGATAGCGCGCGATGAGACCCGTGCCCGCGCGCCGCCTCGCCCGATCGCCGAGAGGGCCTCGTGCGCCAGGAAACAGGCGCCGCGCCTATCGCCACTCTAGTGGCGGTATCGCCCACGGCCACACCGTACGGGCACGGCATCGCTCACGCCGATATTCCAGCGCTACGGCTCCACAGAGGCGGGTGCGGGCTCGTCGGGCAGGCTCGACGCCGGATCATCGGCCCCGCTAACACTAGTGCCGATCCTCGGGCCGATGCACGCTCGTGGCCGATGGAGCGAGTTTGACCGACCCATGGCCCACGACTAGAATCCGGGACCAGAGCGAGACGGGCCCGAACCACGGTATGCAGAGGCTGGCGGAACGCCAGCCGTTCGTGTGTGATGGGCCTGTGACGCGAACGCTGAACGAGGAACCGGCACGCACAGATGACGAAGAGGACGTATCAGCCCAAGAAGCGCGCGCGTAAGCGCGAGCATGGCTTCATGGCCCGCATGGCTTCGAAGGGCGGTCGGCGCGTGCTCGCTCGTCGTCGGGCCAAGGGGCGCAAGAAGCTTTCGGCCTGACCGCCGCAACCGGGGCTCGTAGACGTGCCCGTGCTGCCGATGCTCCGGCGCCGCGCGGACTTCGAGGCCATCGGACGCAACGGTCAGGCGCGCGCGACGCCACAGCTCGTCCTTCGCTGGATGCGAACCGATCGAGCGGAGTCGCGGGTCGGGCTGTCGACGCCCCGTTCGCTCGGAGGCGCCGTTCAGCGCAATCGGGTTCGTCGCCGGCTGAGGGAGCTGGTCAGGGCGCGACTGGAGCGGATCGGTCCCGGGTGGGACCTCCTCCTGATCGCGAGGCCGGCCGCAGGCGAGGCGAGTCAGGCCGAGCTTGGAGCAGCGATCGACGCGCTCCTGGATCGGTCGGAGATCGGAAGATGAAGATCATCGGGCTGGGAATGATCACCGCGTACCAGCGGCTGACGGCATGGATGCCGGCGAGCTGCCGGTACTCGCCGACGTGCTCCGCCTACACCTACCAGGCGATCGAGCGCTACGGGCTGCTCAAGGGGTCGTGGATGGGCGCGAAGCGCATCGGCCGATGCAACCCGTTCCACCCCGGCGGCTACGACCCGGTCCAATGAGCGAGAAGCGAGAACCGAGAACTTGACACCCGTCATCGCGCAGGGCTTCCTGGGGATCGAGTCGTTCAACCCGCCGTGGGACATCTTCTTCCTCCCGCTCTTCAACCTGCTGATCCTTCTCTACGAGCTGCCGCTCGTCGACTTCGCGATCGCGATCATCCTGTTCACGATCATCATCCGCACCGTCCTGGCGCCGCTGTTCATCCGCCAGATCGGCTCCCAGAAGGAGATGCAGCGGATGCAGCCCCTCGTTCGCGAGGTGCAGCGCAAGCACAAGGGCAACCGCCAGAAGGTCTACGAGGAGACGCAGGCCCTCTATCGCGAGCACGGGGTCAACCCCGCCGCCGGCTGCCTGCCCGTCCTCCTCCAGCTGCCGATCCTCTTCGCGCTGTACCAGGCGCTCATCCGTGCCTCGGGCGTCGTCACCGGCTTCACCGTGAACGAGGGGAACCAGGCGGCCTTCGACACCCTCGAGGCGGCCAATGTCGTGACCCCGATCGTGGGCCAGGAGAACGCCTATCGCGTGGCGATCGAGGGCGCCTGCAACCTGCCCGAGTACAGCCAGCTGCCGCAGTTCCTGCCGCTGAACTGCCAGCTCATCACGCCGATCAAGCTCGACCTGCCGGTCGACACCACCGTGTCATGGCTCCTCGGGCTGGACCTGGCCCAGGTCGACAATGTCTTCGCGATCTCGCTCTTCGGCGGGTTCGCGCTCTCCGCGCTGGCCGTCATCGCCGCAGTCCTGCAGTTCGTGCAGGTGAAGATGACGAGCCCGCTGCCGAATCCGGAAGACCCCACCTCCTCGATGACGAGCACGATGACCTACACCTTCCCGTTGCTCACCATCTTCTGGGGCGGCATCTTCCCGAGCGGCCTGATCCTGTACTGGATCGTGTACACCGCGTACCTGGTGATCCAGCAGTACCTCATCATGGGCTGGGGCAACCTGTTCCCGCTCTTCGGCTGGCAGCCCTCGTGGGCGCCCTCGCCAGAGACCGGAATCACGCCCGCGACGCGTCCGAAGAAGGTCAGCTCGACCGATGCGCCGGCGTCCGAGACCACCCCCACCCCCAATCCCAGCGCCCCCGCGTCGGGTGGCGGCCGCAATAACCCGCGGCCTGCGAACCGACGTCCGGGGAGTGCCAAGCGACGAGGACGAAGGCGATGACATTCCGCGAGTTCACCGGCAAGAACGTCGAAGAGGCGATCCGCACGGCCATGAAGGAGTTCAGCTCGGAGCTGGGCGACCTCGACATCGAGATCCTGTCGCAGGGGAGCCGAGGCATCCTCGGCGTCGGCGGCGAGGAGGCGCGCATCCTGGCCGCACCGAAGTCCGCGGTGGCCGCCGCAGACACGATCCGCACCGAGACGAAGGCTCCGCCGAAGCCCAGGGCCGAGCCGAAGGACCGAGCCCAAGGCCGAGCCCGACCCGGAGCCCGCACCCGAGCTCGAAGCGCTCGACGTCGAAACCCTCCACGAGACCGATGGCGATGAAGCGCCGATCCGGGCCGACGGCGGCGACGACCAGGTCGCCGAGCTGGCCCGCGCGGATGCCCGCCGCTCGCGTGGCGGTCGTGGCCGTGGCGGTCGTGGCCGTGGCGGTCGCGAGCACGCGATCCGCGAGCCGCGAGCCGACCGCCCACCTCGTGAGCCGCGCTCGGATCGCCCGTCGCGCGAGCCCGCGCCGTTCGTGTCGGGCAAGGCCGCCGAGGAGCTCAGCGACGAGGAGCGTTCGACGCTCGACACGGCGCAGACCGTGCTCACCGAGATGATCGCGCTCATGGGCCTCGATGCGACCGTCGAGATCGCACGCGGCGGCGACACCGCCCGCCTCAACGTCAAGGGCGATGACCTCGGTGCGCTGATCGGCCGCCGCGGCGAGAAGCTCGCGAGCCTCCAGCACATCGTCAACCTCATCGTCGGCCGTCGCGAGGGCCAGCACCACCGCATCGCGATCGACGTCGAGAACTACCGTGGCCGCCGCGAGGAGCAGCTGCGCGACGTCGCCGACCGCGCCGCCAAGCGCGTCATCCAGTCGGGCAAGATCATCCAGCTCGAGGCGATGCCCGCTATCGAGCGTCGCGTCGTCCACATGGCGCTGCTGGAGAACCCGAAGGTGCGCACCCAGAGCGTCGGCGTCGAGCCGAACCGGCGGATCGTCGTCCTTCCCGCCAGCCAGGCCAGGGAGTAGTCGGGGGCGGGGGGTGACGGCCGTGACGGTCGTCGCCTGCGCCGTCGGCCGGGTCGATGCCGGGGGCCCGTGGGTCGGCTTCGCGCCGACCCTCGACGATGGCTACGCCCTCGTGGTCGGGACCGATGACCACGCCGCCGCCGCCGCGCCCGCTGCCCGCGACGACCTGATCGCGCTCGCGATCGCCTACTTCGCCGACGAGCTGCTGGAGCCGCCGGAACCGCTGGCTGCCACCCACGGCGACATCGGTACGCTCGTGCGCCACGTTGCCGGCGCCGAGACGAACGCCGAGTTGGCGCGCCACCTCGAGGAGGCGGTCGACGCGGTGGACGACGGACTGGCGGCCGACGTCGTGGTCGGCCGGCTCAGCCGATGCCTGTCGGGCGACGAGGAGCCGGTTGTGCGCCTGCGGCGCCGGGCGGCCGAGCTCCTCCTCAGACCCTAAGCCTGGTCGTCCCGGGGCCGGTACTCGTCGGGGTTGTAGTCCGTTGCCGCGGGCTCAGCGTCAGGCGTCGTCGGCTCTGGCGTTGCCGCGGGCTCGGACGCTGCCGGCGGCGCTGCGGGGGCCGCGGCAGCCGGAGGCTCCGGGGCGGCCGTCGTCGTCTGCGGAGCGGCGGCTGCCGAGCTGGTGCCGAGCGGAATCGTTCCTCCCTCGGCCTGGAACGCCGTCCAGCCCGTCCAGGCCATCACCAGGCCCGCGAGGATCGCCGCCAGGAACAGGATGTCGGCAAAGCCGAAGGCCACGAAGATGAAGCCAAGTGTGGTGAGCAGGGCAAACAGCATGATGACGCCGGCGATGCCGCCGAGCGCGAGCATGAGTCGGCCCTTCGACCCCGGCAGGTTCGCCTTGGGGGCGATCTGCGGCTGGAGCACGACGAGCAGCATGGCGACCGCGGCGAGGATCGCCAGCCAGGTGAGGGCGTACGTGGTGTAGGTCGACGCGGCGATCAGGCCGGCGACCACGAGGACCGCCGAGGCGAGCGCCGCCGTCTTGTCGTTCTGGCTGAGCTTGGAGAAGTCCATTTGAGTCCCACACCCTCCGTTCGTGAGCACGACCCCCGGCGCGACGGACCCTAGCACAGCGACGAAGCCGAAGTCGCGGCATTCCAATGTCAATGACCCTTGACAGCAGCGTGCCCACCGTGCCAGCATGATGTCGCGGTACCTTTACACAATGACAAGGAGCATAGACATGTCCTCGCACACTCCCGACTCGGGCGCCTGGGAGTCGCGGACGGTTCGCAACACCCACGGCCTGGCCGCCTGGACCATCGCCTGGGTCGCCAGCCTGGCGCTCGCGGCCTTCGGTCCGGAGTTTCTCTGGAACAACGAGTCCGCGCCGACGCTCGTGGCGATCGCGTTCAACGTCGCGGTCGGAATCGGCTTGCTGCTGGCCTACAAGCGCTATCTGCAGGCGCTGGACGAGCTCCAGCGCGAGATTCAGCTCCAGGCGATGGCCTGGTCACTCGGGGCCGGACTTATCGGCGGCACGGCCTGGACGCTGTTCACAGGCCTGGACGCAATGGCCTTCGAGGCCGAGATTGCTCACCTGACGATGTTCATGTCGGCGGTCTATCTGGTCGCGATCGTCGCCGGCACGCTGCGCTACCGATGAAGAGCCGGCTCAAGGTGCTGCGCGCCGAGCGCGACTGGACCCAGGCCGACCTGGCGCAGGCGCTGGAGGTCTCGCGGCAGACCGTCAACGCCATCGAAACCGGCAAGTACGACCCGAGCCTGCCGCTGGCGTTCAGGCTGGCGCGCCTGTTTGGACTGCCGATCGAGGAGATCTTCGAGGACGAGCCCGCGGTCTGAGCCGGCCGGCCGGCGCGCGCAGCTCCGCCCTGGTGGTCACAGCGTCGGAGGAATGGTGGAGATGGGGGAGAATCGAACTCCCCGTCCAGAACACGTTCCCCGGGAACTTCCTACAGGCATTTCCGGCCAACTTGCGGGTTCGCGTCGCGGACCCCCGACCGGCGGGGTGCCTCGCTTGCTATCCGGTGGTGCCTCTCGGCTCTTTGACGCCGCTCACCGGAGTCGGCGACGCCGCACCTCCCCGAATGACACCTTCGCCGTCCGGGGAGGGGGAACGGCGTCGATGCTCACTGCCTAAGCAGCGAGGGCGTAACTATCGTTGCCAGTTACAGCAATTGCCCGCTGTTTTACGAGGCCTGCGAGCACCCTCGGCCTGCGATTCCCAGTTCACGGGCCCTGTCGAAACCTGACATCCCCACGAACCGATTGGACGACCGATTCTACCAGACTGACTTGGCCGATGTGAACAGGCGTTCTAGAGCTTGATCCGCCCCGCGGTCTTCTGCTCGCGCTCGAGCTCGCGGCGCATGTCGCGCTCGGCGATCGTGCGGCGCTTGTCGTGCGACTTCTTGCCGCGCGCGACGCCGATCTCGAGCTTCGCGGTGCCACGGCGGATGTAGAGGCGCAGCGGGACGACGGTGAGCCCCTTGGCCGACTGCAGCCCGAGCAGCTCGGAGATCTGGTCACGGTGGAGCAGGAGCTTCCGCGTGCGCTGTGGCGCGTGGTTGTTGCGGTTGCCCTGGGCGTACTCGGCGATGTGCGCGCCGATGAGCCAGGCCTCGCCGCGCTCGATGCGCACGTAGGCCTCGGCGATGTTCACCTTGTGCTCGCGCACGCTCTTGATCTCGGTGCCGGTCAGCACGAGGCCCGCCTCGAGGGTGTCCTCGATGGCGTAGTCGTGGCGCGCGCGCCGGTTGAGGGCGATCGTCTCGTCGGGCATCGGTCAGGGGTCCAGGGAGCTTGCGGACATGGAAAGAGCCGGCCCCATGCTCATCGAGCCAGGGCCGGCTCTCGCCTTCGCTACACCACGCGAAGCTGTGTTATCGCACCGCCTCGGTGGTGGCGTGCTTGGAACTATCCATCAGCAACACCACCTCCTTTCGTTGGCGGCGATGCTAGCAGATGGGCCGTGGCGCCACAATGCCGACGACCGCCGGCAGCGAGATGGCCGCCGATGGCGCCGGCGCGAGGGATCCGCTCTCTCCGTCGGCCACCGGCTGGTCCTCCAGGAAGGCGAGCGCCGCGTCGAGGATCGGGTCCTCCTCCGGCGGGGTCTCTTCGGTGCGCGCGGCGTCGATGTCGGGCTGGATGCCGTCGGGCGCGACGCTGTTGTGCTCGGGCGTGAACCAGCGGCTGATCGTGATGCGGACGCCGCCCTCGTTCTCGAGCCGGCCCCAGACCTGCACCGTGTTCTTGCCGAACGACGGCTCGCCGACCAGCGTGGCGCGCCCGCGCTCCTGGAGGGCCGCGGCGACGATCTCCGACGCCGACGCCGAGCCTCCGTTGATGAGGACGACCAGCGGCAGGTCCGGATCGGTCGCGATGCCGTCGCCGGTCGACTCGTAGCGGCGGACGTCGTCGTTGGCGGACTCCTGCGTGAAGATGAGGCCGTCGTCCAGGAACTGGCTGGCGATCTGCTGCGCAGCGTCGATGTAGCCGCCCGGGTTGTCGCGCAGGTCGAACACGAGCTGGTCGGCGCCCTGGTCGATGAGCTCCGCCAGTCCCGCCGCGAACTGCTCGCTGGCCGGTGCGCTGAAGCCGTTGAGCGCGATGTAGCCGACGTGCTCGTCGATCATCCGCGTCTCGACCTCCTGGAGGACGATCTCGGCGCGGGTGATCGTCAGGTCGAACGGCTCGTCGCCGTCGCGCTGGATGGTGAGGGTGACCTCGGAGCCGGGCTCGCCGCGGATCTTCGTGACCTGGTCGTTGACGGTGGATCCCTCGACGCTCTCGCCGTCGACGGCGAGCACATGGTCGCCGGACTGGAGCCCGGCTCGGTCGGCCGGCGTGTCGTCGAGCGGTGCGACCACGACGAGGCGACAGGTGTCGTTGAACGCGGTGCACGCGGCGAGGTCGGCCGGATCATCGGTGTTCGTCATCGCCATCTCGGCCCCGATGCCGCCGAAGCTGCCGGACAGGTCGCCGAGTGCCTGCTGATATTGCTCTGGGGGCATGTAGCCCGAGTACGGATCCTCGACGCCGTACTGGAACATGCCGCGGATCGCGCCCTCGGCCAGCTTGTCGGGGTCGAGGTCGTCGACATATTCGTCCTGGATCCGGGCGTACGCCTCGCAGAACGCGGCGAATGACTCGTCGGGTGCGGCGCAGCCGGAAGACGCGGTCCCGCCCCCCGCCAGGTAGCCGCCGACGAAGAGGACGGCACCGACGACGGCGGCCAATGCGAGGGAGATGACCCAGGGCACGGGACCCGCGCCGGAGGGCCTCTCCGGGGGCGGAGCGGGGTTCAGATCGGTCATGTGTGAGGTCCAAGTCTACCGAACGAGCATTCGCAGCACGTTTCGGGCCGATTACGGATTCGACACCAGGCTCAGCGCATGGCCGACAGGTAGGAACGCACGCTGATCCACGATCCGAGCGCGCCGACCCCCAGGCCGACCGCGAAGAGGAGCACCGAGATCGTCGCCAGGAACTGGCTGCTCACCGCCGTCGGCATCTGGAACAGGTTGACCATCGCGGGCTGGATCGGATCCCACACCGCGGTGACGAGGATGACCGTGATCAGCGCTCCGATGAGCCCGCACAGGATCCCCTCGAGGATGAACGGCCAGCGAATGAAGCTGTCCGACGCGCCGACGAGGCGCATGATCTCGATCTCGTTGGACCGGCTGTAGACCGCGATCCGGATCGTGTTGATGATCATGAACAGCACGGTCAGCGCCACGAGCCCGACGGCCACGATGCCCACGGTGCGAATGACGTTGATGATCCCGAGCAGCGTCTCGTACTCGGTCTGCTTCGTGATGATGCGCTCGACGTTCTCGTGGCCGTCGAGCGCGTTTGCCACCGAGCTCGACGCGTTCGGGTCGACGAGGCCGATCTCGAGGCTGGCGAAGAGCTCGATGTTTGCGCCACCGGTCTGGAGCTCGCGACCGGTCTCGGCGTAGGCCTCGCGCAGGCGATCCATCGCGTCCGACGGCGACACGTAGTCGACCGATGCGACGCCCGGCATCGCGAGGATCTCATCGGTCAGCTCGAGGCGTTCCGAGAACGAGGTCCCGTCCGCCAGGCGTGCCGTGACCGCAACCTTGCTCTCGATGAAGGCGAGCCCGGCGTTCAGGCCGCTGATGACGATGAAGAGGGCTGCCAGCAGGACGAGCATGAGCACCACGGTCGCGGTGGCGGCCAGGCTCATCATCGCGTTGCGCCAGAAGCCCTGCCAGGCGCGGACGATCGTGAAGCCGATGAAGCGCAGGAATCCCATCGGTCAGTACTCGCGCTCGTAGGCCGCGGCGGCCTCGTCGCGGACGAGGTGGCCGTCCTCGAGGGCGAGCACCCGGCGGCGCATGGCGTTGACGATCTCCTGGTTGTGGGTGGCCATGAGCACCGTCGTGCCGAGCTGGTTGATCTGGATCAGCAGCTGGATGATCCCCCAGCTCGTCACGGGGTCGAGGTTGCCGGTCGGCTCGTCGGCGATGAGGATCGCCGGGTCGTGGACGAGCGCGCGGGCGATGGCCGTTCGCTGCTGCTCCCCGCCGGAGAGCTGCGTCGGCAGGTGATGGGCGTGGTCCTGGAGCCCGACGAGGTTGAGGAGCTGCGGCACGCGCTGCCGAATCTCGGCGCCCGGGGCGCCGGTCACGTCGAGGGCGAAGGCGACGTTCTCCCACACCGTCTTCGTCGGCAGGAGCCGGAAGTCCTGGAAGACGATCCCGATCCGCCGCCGCAGGCCGGGCACCTGGCCGCGGCGCATCCGCAGCAGGTCGCGACCGGCCACGCTGACCTGCCCGTGCGTCGGCAGCTGCTCGCGGATGAGGAGCCGGATGAAGGTGCTCTTGCCGGCGCCCGACGGACCGACGAGGAAGACGAAGTCGCCGCTCGGGATGGCGACGGTGACGTCCGCGAGGGCGACCTTTCCGTTCGGGTAGGTCATGCCCACGTCCACCATGCTGATGACCGGTGCATCGGCATCTTCGGTTCGGGCTCGGCGGCGCAGGAGGGATGTCATCGGTCCGGTCCGATGGTACCCGCGCGCGGTGCTAGCCTGCTCCGTCTGTGAGCAGCGTCGTCGACACCCTCGCGCCGCCACGTCTGGGCGCCGGCTTCCGATGGCTGCTCGCCTCGTCGTGGATCAGCAACCTCGGCGACGGCATCGCGCTCGCCGCCGGCCCGCTGCTCGTCGCGTCGCACACCGACGATCCGCTGCTCGTTGCGCTCGCGGCGCTGCTCCAGTGGCTCCCGCAGCTGCTCTTCGCCCTCTATGCCGGGGCGCTCTCGGACCGCCTCGACCGGCGGACGATCGTCGTCATCGTCGACCTGCTGCGCGCCGCCATCCTCGCGGTCGTCGTGGCGACGATCGTGACCGGGACGGTGTCGATCGCGGTGATCCTCGCCGCCATCTTCGTGCTGTCGACGGCCGAGGTCTTCGCCGACAACGCGTCGCAGACGCTGCTGCCGACGCTCGTGCAGCGCGACGACCTCGCGATCGGCAACGCGCGGATCCAGGCCGGTCTCGTCACCCTCAACCAGCTGGTCGGCCCGCCGGTCGGAGCGGCGCTCTTCGCGCTCGGCATGGCCCTGCCCTTCATCGGCCAGGCGGTGCTCGTCGCGATGGGCGCCGTGCTCGTGAGCCGCATCGCGCTGCCGCGCGTGGCCCGCGAGCGGGCTGTGGCGAGAGCCGTGCGCCACGAGATCGCCGAGGGCTTTCGGTGGGTACGACACCATGCCGCTGTTCGGACGCTGGTCCTGACGATCTTCATCTTCAACATCACGTTCGGTGCCGCATGGTCGGTGCTCGTCCTGTACGCGATGGAGCGGCTCGGGCTGGGCGAGGTCGGCTTCGGGCTGCTGACGACCGTGCTGGCGCTGGGTGGCCTGCTCGGGACGGTCACCTACGGCTGGATCACGCGGCGGGTCAGCCTCGGGAACATCATGCGCATCGGGCTGATCATCGAGACCCTCACCCACCTCGGGCTGGCGATCACGACGAGCGCGCTCGTCGCGATGGCCATCTTCTTCGCGTTCGGCCTGCACGCCTTCGTGTGGAGCACGACATCGGTGGCGGTCCGGCAGCGCGCGGTCCCGCTCGAGCTCCAGGGGCGCGTCGGCAGCGTGAACACCGTCGGCGTGTACGGCGGGCTCGTCGTCGGTTCGGCGATCGGCGGCCTGCTCGCGCAGCAGTTCGGGGTGACGGCGCCGTTCTGGTTCGCCTTCGCGGGGTCAGCGCTGTTCCTCGTCGCGATCTGGCGGGAGCTGGCGCACATCGCCCACGCCGACGAGGCGCCATCGGCCGCGTAAACCGAGTCGCTACGCCGCGTCCGCGGGCCCGCGTCCGTTGCCCACTCGCCAGCGCAGGTAGCCCTCGACGAAGGCATCGAGGTCGCCGTCGAGCACGGCGGTTGGGTTCGCGGTCTCGACGCCGGTGCGCAGGTCCTTGACCATCGTGTACGGCTGGAGCACGTAGCTGCGGATCTGGTTGCCCCATCCGGCCTCGACATGCTCGCCCCGCAGGCGCGCCATCTCGGCTTCGCGCTCCTCCTCCTGGCGCTCGATGAGCTTCGCGCGCAGGACGGCCATGGCGCGGTCGCGGTTCTGATGCTGGCTCCGCTCGCTCTGCACCGCCACGACGATCCCCGTCGGCAGGTGGGTGATGCGCACGGCGCTATCGGTCTTGTTCACGTGCTGCCCGCCGGCGCCGGAGGCGCGATACGTGTCGACCCGCAGCTCCTGCTCGTCGATCTCGACGGCGGCGTCCTCGGGCACCTCGGGCACGACCTCGACGAGCGCGAAGGTCGTGTGGCGGCGGTTCTGGGAGTCGAACGGGCTGATCCGCACGAGCCGATGCACCCCACGCTCGCTCCGCAGCCGCCCGTAGGCCCAGCGCCCGTCGATGGCGAAGCTCACCGACTTCAGGCCCGCGCCCTCGCCCTCGGTGGCCTCGAGGATCTCGGTCTTGAAGCGGCTGCGCTCCGCCCAGCGCAGGTACATGCGCAGCAGCATCTCGGCCCAGTCCTGGCTCTCGGTTCCGCCGGCACCGGCATAGACCGATACGATCGCCCCCCGCTCGTCGAACGGCTCGGAGAGGAGCAGCTGCTGCTCCATCCGCGCCCAGTCGGCCTGGAGCGCGGCGAGGTCACGCTCGAGGTCCGCGCGCATGGCCTCGACACCCTCGGCATCCTCCGCCGCGGCGAGCTCGGCCATCTCGGCGAGGGCGTCGGCGCGCTGCTCGAGGTCGCGCCACGCGCCGATCCCGGAGCGCAGCTCCTCCGCGCGCCGCATCACCGATTGCGCCTCGGCCGGATCGGACCACAGGTCGGGGTCGGCGGAGCGCTCCGTCAGCTCGGCGAGCTCGGCCTCGTCGCGGGCGAGGTCAAAGTCGCACCGCGGTGTCGCGCACGAGCCCAGCCAGCCGGCGGGCCTCGTCCCTAATTGCGTCCAACGGCCGCCACCATCGGGAGCTCGGCCATCTCCGCGAGGCGATTCTGCTTCGTGCGGACCTTCGCCGGGTTGACGCACGGGCAGTACGACTGGCGCGGGCAGACGCCGCAGTTGCCGTCACAGTTGAGGGTGGCCGCGTAGCTGCATCGCATGCAGTCACGCTCGCACATGATGAGGTCTTCGTAGGGCTGCTCGGGGTCTCGGAAGCGGGTGACCGGTGGGAGGTGGGCCGCCGTGCTCATCGGGAGCGGGACGGGAGTCCTCGTAGGTGCGGTCAGTTGCTTCAACGAATCCCTCCAGGCTAGCTGCCGAGCTCGCGGGCCTCACCGAGCCGCGCGTCGTTGTTCTCGCCATCCTAGCGGCCCCACCCCAGAAGGCAACCCCGCACGCAAATTCGGCACCCCCGGCGTTTGTGCGAAGTGCCCATAGAGGGACCCGCAGACCGTTCAGGTGCCGATGTGCGTCGAGGTTGGGCGGCGCAGGCGGTCCCGCCGGCTAGTCCGGCGGGCTGGCCGGAGCCGCCTCTCAGCGCCCCCTCATCGGGACGTGGCCGGAACTACGCCCCGTGGCACTTCTTGTACTTCTTGCCGGAGCCGCACCAGCACGGCTCGTTGCGGCCGAGCTTCGGCCCGGCACGCGCCGGCTCCCGTGCCGCGCCGCCGTTGCCCTGCCCGTTCCCGGCACCTGCGCTCGCCTGCACCGGAGCCGTGCCCTCGACGGCGGCGCGACCCTCGGTGACGTTGCGGGCAACCGGCCGCGGCTGCGTGTGCTGGTGCTGCTGGAGCGAGACGCGGAAGATCGTGTGGGTGACGTCGTGGCGGATCGTCGACTTGAGCTCGTCGAACATCCGGTACGCCTCGATCTTGAACTCGTTGAGGGGCTCGCGCTGGGAGTACGCCCGCAGGCCGATGGCGCGTCGCATGTCATCCACCGCGGTGAGGTGCTCGACCCATTGCGAGTCGATGACGCGCAGGAGCACGAGGCGCTCGAGGATGCCGATCTGCGGGTCGCCGGTCTCGCTGCGCTTGCGCTCGTACCGCTCGCGGATGAGATCGGTCAGCTGCTCGGTCAAGGCGCCCTGGTCGGTCGCCTCGGCGAGGATGGCGAGGTCCGCATCGGTCAGTGACGGGACCATGGTGGCGAGCTGGGCACGCAGTCCGTCGAGATTCCACTCGTCCGGGTGGTCGCCGGGCGTGTGATCGGCAACGAGGGTCGCGACCTCGTCATCGACCATGGCCTCGATCGTCGGGCCGAGGTTCTCGGAGCGCAGGATGCGGTCGCGCTCGCGGTAGATCGTCTCGCGCTGGCGGTTGATCACGTCGTCGTACTCGACGACGTGCTTGCGCATGTCGAAGTTGTAGCCCTCGACGCGGGTCTGGGCGCCCTCGATCGTCCGGCTCACCATCTTCGACTCGAGCGCGACGTCGTCGGTGAAGCCGAGGGTTCGCATCAGGCCCTGGACGCGGTCCGACGCGAAGCGCTTCATGAGATCGTCCTCGAGGGACAGGTAGAAGCGCGACGAGCCTGGGTCCCCCTGCCGGCCGGTGCGGCCGCGGAGCTGGTTGTCGATGCGCCGTGCCTCGTGGCGCTCGGTGCCGATGATGTGCATGCCCCCGGCCGCCAGCACGCGCTCCTTCTCGTCGGCGGTGATGCGCTCGGCCTCGGCCAGCGCGGCCTCGTACTCCTCCTTCGAGGCCTCGAGGATGTTCGTGCCCTTCTTGTGGAGCAGCTCGGCCGCCAGGACCTCGGGGTTGCCCCCGAGCAGGATGTCCGTTCCGCGGCCGGCCATGTTCGTGGCGATCGTGACCGCACCCGCGCGCCCGGCCAGCGCGACGATCTCCGCCTCCTTCTCATGGAACTTGGCGTTCAGCACGTTGTGCTTGATCCCGCGTCGCTTCAGCATGCCGGCGAGCATCTCGGAGACCTCGACGCTGATCGTGCCGACCAGCACCGGGCGACCCTTCTCGTGCTCCTCGGTGATCTCGTCGAGGACCGCGTTCCACTTGCCGGACTGCTTGGCGTAGACGAGATCGGCGTAGTCGGCGCGGATCATCTCGCGGTGCGTCGGGATGACGACGACCTCGAGGTTGTAGATCTTGTGGAACTCCTCCGCCTCGGTCTCGGCCGTTCCGGTCATGCCGGCGAGCTTGTCGTACATGCGGAAGTAGTTCTGGAAGGTGACGGTGGCCAGCGTCCGCTGCTCGTTGCGGATGTTGACCCCCTCCTTGGCCTCGACCGCCTGGTGCAGGCCCTCCGACCAGCGCCGGCCCGGCATGAGGCGCCCGGTGAACTCGTCGACGATGATCACCTCGCCGTCCTTGACGACGTAATCACGGTCGCGCTGGTAGAGCACCTGCGCCTTGAGCGCCTGCTCCAGGTGCCGGGCCAGCGAGAAGTCGCCCTCGAACATGTTGTCGACGCCGAGCCAGCCCTCCATCTTGTCCGTGCCGGACTCGGTGATCGCGACCTGCTTGAACTTCTCGTCGACGACGTAGTCCTCCTCGGCGCTGAGCCGCGGGACCAGGCGTGCGAACTGGACGTACTTGTCGGCCGACTCCTCGGCGTTGCCGCTGATGATCAGCGGGGTGCGTGCCTCGTCGATGAGGATGTTGTCCACCTCGTCGACGATCGCGTAGAAGTGCGTCCGCTGCACGCGGTTGGCGAGGTCGACGACGAGGTTGTCGCGCAGGAAGTCGAAGCCGAGCTCGTTGTTCGTGCCGTATGTGACATCCGCGGCGTACGCCTCGCGCCGCTCGACCGGCCGCAGGTCGCGCAGCCGCTCGTCGGTGGCGGGGTAGTCGGGATCGAAGACGAAGGCGCCCTCGTGCTGGATCGAGCCGACGCTCATCCCGAGCCGATGGAAAACCGCACCGATCCACTGCGCGTCGCGCTTGGCGAGGTAGTCGTTGACGGTCACGACGTGCACGCCGCGCCCGACGAGCGCGTTGAGGTAGGCGCCCAGCGGCCCGACGAACGTCTTGCCCTCGCCGGTGCGCTGCTCGGCGATCGCGCCGCGGTGGAGCACGATCCCGCCCATCAGCTGGACGTCGTAGTGGCGCTTGCCGAGGGCGCGCACCATCGCCTCACGGACGGCGGCGAAGGCCTCGGGCAGGATCTCCTCCAGCGCGTCGTTGATTCGCTTCAGCTCGGACTCGCGCTGCGCCTTGAGCGCGTCGGCGACGCGGGCGGCATCGGCACCGGTCAGGGCCGAGTTGGCGGCGTCCTCCTCAGCGTCGTGCTCGCGCAGCTCGATCGGCACGAGGATGTCGCCCACGCGCTCGCGCAGGCGCTCGCGCAGCACGTCGGTGTGCGTGCGGAGCTCGTCGTCGGAGAGGGCCTGGACCTCCGGCTCGAGCGCGTTGATCCGCTCGACGAGCGGCTCGAGAGCTCGGACCTCGCGCTCGTTGGAGTCCCCCAGGCGGTTGAGGAACTTGAACATCGGGCCTGCGAGTATAGACCGATGCGGCCGGGGCTCCCCCAGGCGGCTCTCGGGCGAGCCGTACAATCGGCCGGCCATGGAGGTCGCGGCCGGCGTGCACCAGATCAGGATGCTCGGGGCGGACTCGTTCGTCCTGGCCGAGGAGCGCCTCACCCTCATCGACGCCGGCATGGTCGGATCGCGGAAGACCATCGAGCGGCAGCTCGGCCGGATCGGAAGAACCCTCGCCGAGCTCGAGCGGATCGTCTGCACCCATGGCCATCCAGACCACATCGGCGGCGTCCACGAGCTGGTCCGTGACCGCGACGACGTCGAGGTGCTCATTCACCCCGCCGACCTCGCCGGGCTCCAGCTGCCGTTGCGCGAGGCGCTCGGCCGGTCTGCGGGCGGTGGCGGTCGCAGAGGCCGGCTGATCCAGTACCTGACCCGGGTGCCGCCGAACTGCTCGCCGATCGAGGACGGCACGCTGCTGCCGCTGCTTGGCGGGCTTCGGGTGGTTCATACCCCCGGCCACACGCCCGGGAGCATCTGCCTCTACGCCGAGCGGCTTCGGCTGCTCTTCACCGGGGACGTGCTGCAGGTCATCCGTGGGCGGCTGACGTTCGCCAGCTGGTTCTTCAGCCACGACCACGCGGGGGCGATGGCATCTGTCGAGCGGCTGGCCGAGCTGGAAGTCGACACGATCGCCTTCTCCCACTATCCACCCTGGACCGATAACGCCACCGGCGCGCTCCGCGAGCTCGCTGCGGCCGCGGCGAGCTGACCGAAGTTCGACCGCAGTGGCGCACGCGGAGGATGCGCACATGGATACGGCCAACGACCTGGTCAGGCAATCGGTCGAACGCTTCGGACCGCAGCCGGCCCTGATCATCAAGCCCGGCTTTCGGACCCGCGTCTGGCGGTATGCGCATCTCGGGCATCAGGTACCGAGGATCGCCCGCGCGCTGACCGATGCGGGCGCGACGCGTGGCGACCGGGTTCTGATCTGGGCCGTCAACCGACCGGAGTGGGGGCTCGGCTTCCTGGCCGCGGCGCACGCCGGCCTGGTCGGCGTGCCGCTCGACGTGCGGAGCACGGACGACTTCGCGACCAAGGTCGTCGAGCAGACCGAACCAAAGCTCGTGCTCGCTTCACGCCAGACCGAGGACCAGGCGCGCCGCCTCGGCCTGCCGGTGATCCTGATCGAGTCGCTTCCCGACCTTGCCCGCGGCGCCGAGCCTCTGCCGGAGGCGGAGGTCGTGCCAGACGACCTGCTCCTCGTCGTGTTCACCTCGGGCACGACCGGCGACCCGAAGGGGGTCATGCTGACCCACCGCAACGTCAGCTCGAATGCGCGGGCCCTGGTGGATGTCTTCCCATTCGGCGCGAACGAACGGCTCCTCTCGGTCCTGCCGCTCTCGCACATGTTCGGGCTGACGTGCGACTTCCTCGCTCCGCTGGCGGCCGGCAAGACCGTTGTCTACCCGGTCAGCCGCCAGCCGGCGGTCCTGGTGAAGACGTTCCGCGAGTTCAAGATCACGATGCTGCTCGTCGTCCCGCAGGGGCTGCGGCTGCTCGCGAACGCGATCGAGCGGAAGGTCGACGCCACCGGCAAGCGCTCCCAATTCGAGCGGCTGCACGCCGTCGCGCAGCGGCTCCCGCGCTTCGCGCGGCGGATCCTCTTCCGCCCCGTCCTGTCGCAGTTCGGCGGGCGGTTACGAACGTTCGCCGTCGGCGCCTCGGCCCTCGACCCGGCCCTCGCGACGTTCTGGTCGACCATGGGCGTCACCGCCGTCCAGGGGTACGGCGCTACCGAGATGAGCCCGGCGATCAGCTTCACTCGGCCCCAGCGCAACCGGATCGGCACGGTCGGCGAGGCGGTCCCCGGGGTCGAAGTGCGGATCGCCGAGGACGGCGAGGTGCTGGCGCGCGGTCCGAATCGCTTCGTCGGCTACTGGCAGAACCCCGAGGCGACCGCGGCCGCGATCGACGCCGACGGCTGGTATCACACCGGCGACCTCGGCGAGCTCAGCGCCGACGGCTTCCTGACCCTGCGCGGGCGCAAGAAGGACATGATCGCGCTGCCCGATGGGCAGAAGGTGTATCCCGACGACGTCGAGGCGGTCCTGCTCAGGGACGGCCGGATCCGAGACTCCGCGGTGGTCGGGCTCGATGGCGATGGGAGCGGCGTGCGTGTGCACGCCGTGCTGCTCGCCGACGATGCGTCGGTCGCCGAGGCGGTTGTGCGCGACGCGAACGCCATCCTGGCCGGGCATCAGCAGATCCGTGGCTGGAGCGTGTGGCCGGAGGAGGACTTTCCGCGCACGTCGTCGATGAAGGTGAAGAAGCGCCTGGTGCTCGAGCTGCTCGAGCGCGGTGACAGAGCGGCCCCCACCACGGCGCGATCATCGGCCGTCGGCGCGCAGCCCCGACCCGCGGCCGGAGCGGCGGCGACCGTGGCCGAGCTGGTGGCGCAGGTTGCCGATGTGCCGCCGGCGCAGGTCGCTCCGCACTCGCGCCTGGAAACCGATCTCGGCCTCGATTCGCTCGGCCGAATCGAGCTGCTGAGCGTGATCGAGGAGGAGATCGGCGCATTCGTCGACGATGGCCAGGTCGATCCGGACGAGACGGTCTCGGAGCTGGAACGGCTGGTCGAGAGCGCTCGCGAGGCCCGCCATGACGACAGCGCGTTCGACTGGCCGCTCAATCCGATGGTTCGGGCCATCGGCATGGGCCTCCAGGAGCTGCTGCTGCTGCCGGTGGTCGCACTCGCCTACCGCGTGCGAGTCCGCGGGGAGCATCACCTGAAGGGGCTCGCGGGGCCGGTGATCTTCGTTCCGAACCACCACCTTCACACCGACAACATGATCATCCTCACCCATCTGCCGCTGGTCTGGCGCTGGCGACTCTCGATTGCCGCTGCCGCCGACGACATCTTCGGCAATCCGCTGAAGGGTCTGGGGGCGGCGGTCATCGGCAACGCGTTCCCGCTGGCCAGGGAGGGGGCGGTGCGCCGCTCGTTGGAGCTGCTCGGGTCCCGCCTGGACCGCGACTTCAGCATCCTGATCTACCCCGAGGGAGAGCTGACGGTCGGTGGTCCGCTGAAGCGATTCAAGGCCGGTGTGGGATTGGTGGCGGTCGAGGGGGCCACGCCGGTGGTGCCGATGAAGGTGCAGATCAACCGCCTCTCGTGGGTCGATCGCCGAGGCCCGGGCACGTCGCCGCGCGGGGACGTGGAGGTCATCTTCGGGGAGCCGATCGTCTTTGCGGCCGACACCGACCACAACGCGGCCACGCTGCGGCTCGAGGAAGCGGTCGCGGCGCTCTAGGCGGCGTCCACCATCGGCTTGACCTCGCCGATCCAGCGCTCGAGCGTCTCGTCGTCGAACGGCGCGGCCATCTCGGCCAGGAACGTGTCGAAGCCGAGCTCGCGGCGCTCGATCATCCGCTCGGCGACCTGCTCCGGCGTCCCGACCCAGAACGTGTCGTCATCGGCGACGTCGCTCATCGGCGTGCGGTTGTGCGCCATCTGCGACTCCCACAGTCTTCGCGCCTCGGCCTCGGTGTCGCGGATGATCGGCTTGCAGCCGGCGGTGAACGTGATCTCGGCGGGGTCGCGGCCGACGGCCTCGCAGTGCTCGTGGAGGACCGCGACCTTGCGCCGCAGCTTCTCGACGCTGCCCATCGCGTTCCACTGGTCGGCGTACTTCGCGACGCTGCGCAGTGTCTTCTTCTCCCCGGAGCCGCCGATCATGATCGGCAGGTGCGCCTGCAGCGGCAGTGGCTGCAGGACGAGCTCGTCGAACCGATACCGGCCTCCGGCCGGCGACGTCACCGTCTCGCCGTCGAGCAGCCCGCGCATGGCGGCGACCGCCTCGTCCATCCAGGTCAGGCGCTCACCGAAGCCAGAGCCGAACTCGATGCCGTGCGCCGTGTGCTCCGGCTCCATCCACGCGCCGCCGATGCCGAGGATCGCCCGCCCGTCGCTGATGTGGTCGATCGTCGAGACCGTCTTGGCGACGAGTCCCGGGTTGCGGAACGTGTTGGCGCCGACGAGCAGACCGAGGCGGGCGTTCGACGTGACCTTGGCCCACGCCGCGAGCGTCGTGTAGCCCTCGAAGATCGGCTGGAGCGGGTCGCCGAAGATCGCGTACAGGTGGTCCCAGGTCCAGAGCGACTCGTAGCCGAGCTCGTCGATGCGGACCGCGGCGCGCTCGAAGGATGGCCAGTCGGTGGCCTGGCTCCAGAGCAGGACCCCGAGTCGGACGTCGCCCACGTCAGCCGCGGGCGCTCAGTGGAAAGGGCTCCGGCTCCGGCGCCTCCTCGTCGGGCTCGTCCTCTGCCGACTCGTCCCAGAACGTCATCTCCTCGACCATCCGCACCTCGGAGGAGAAGAGGGCCCCGACGCTCTCGCCGCGGTGGATGCGCTTGATCGCCTCGCCGAACAGCGGCGCGACCGAGAGGACGGTGATGCGCGGGTCATTCGCCTCCGGCGGAAGCGGGATCGTGTCGGTCACGATCACCTCGGTCAGCGCACTGCCGGCGATCCGCTCGAGTGCCGACCCGCTGAAGAGGCCGTGAGTCGCGCACGAGTAGATCTCTCTCGCGCCGGCCTCCTGGAGCGCGGTCACCGTCTCGATCAGCGAGCCGGCCGTGTCGATCTCGTCGTCGATGATCACCGCGGTGCGACCGCGGACGTCACCGATGATGTTCTTGACCTCGGTCTTGTCGACGTTGCCGAGGCGTCGCTTCTCGACGATCGCCAGCGGCGCCGACAGCAGCTCGGCGAAGTTGCGTGCCTTCTTGGCGAAGCCGAGCTCGGACACGACGACGATGTCGTCGAGCTCCTTGGCCTTGATGTGGGCGCAGATGAGGTTGACGGCGGTCAGCTCGTCGACCGGGATGCTGAAGAAGCCCTGGATCTGCCCCTGGTGGAGGTCCATCGTGAGGACCCGATCGGCCCCGGCGACGGTGAGCATGTCGGCGACCAGGCGCGCCGTGATCGGCACGCGCGGCTGGTCCTTCTTGTCCGATCGGCCGTAGCTGTAGTACGGGATGACCGCGGTGATCCGGCCGGCCGATGCGCGCTTGAAGGCGTCGATCATGATCAGCAGCTCCATGATCGACTGGTTCACGGGGCGGCAGGTGGGCTGGACCAGGAAGACGTCCTGCTCGCGCACGTTCTCGAGCACGCGGACGAACGTGTTCTCGTTGGCGAACTGGAAGACCTCGACCGCTCCGAGGTTCGTCTTCAGGTACCGGCAGATGCGCTCGGCAAGGGGGCGGTTGGCGTTGCCGGCGTAGATGCTGAACTCGTCGGCGTACACGGCGTCGTCTCCTGCGGCGCTTGGGTCAGGCCCGACTGATTCTACTTGACCGATGCGCGGCACCGCCCCTCCGGCCGCTCGCGCCGGCGCCGGAATATCGCTGTGAGTGGTAAGAGACGGCTGAACGTGGCTCGATTGTCCTGAGCGGCCGGCCAGAGCCACGATCCATCACTCACACCGATGAAAATGGCAGCAACGACGCCGGAGCGACCCAGAATCGTCGGCCGGCCAGGGTTTCGGTGCTTGCTAGCACTAGTGGCGATAGCACAGCGCCTCCCCACTCACCTACTCCGCTTCGAGAAGCTCCTCCGGCGGACGGTTGTCGACGAAGACGGTCATCGAGACGATCCGATCGTCTTCGGTGGGCTTCATGACGGTCACGCCGCGGGACGCACGCCGATAGCGGTTGATGCCGCCGACCTCGGTGCGCAGGATCGTGCCGAGCTCGGTGATCAGCATGAGCTCCTCGTCCTCCTGGCCGACGAGCCTGACCGCGGCGACGTCGCCGGTGTCCTTGTTCAGCGAGTTGGCGATGACGCCGCCGGTGGCGCGGTGCTTGATCGGGAAGTCGGCGACATCGGTGCGCTTGCCGAAGCCCTGCTCGGTGACCACGAGGAGCTGCTGCTCGAGATGCTCGACCACCTCCATGCCGACGACCTCGTCGTCGCCCTTCAGGCGGATGGCGGTCACGCCCTGGGTGCCGCGGCCGAGCGGCCTGACCTCGGCCTCCCGGAAGCGCGCCGCCTGTCCCTTCTTCGTGGCCACGATGATGTCGTTCTGGCCGTCCGACAGGCCGACCCACTGAAGCTCGTCGCCGTCGATGAGGTTGATGGCGATGAGGCCATTGGCGCGGATCTTCGCGTAGTCCTCGAGCGAGGTCTTCTTGATCATCCCCCGGCGGGTCGCCATGACCAGGTAGTGGCCGGGCTCGAACTGCGGCAGGCTGATGATCGCGCTGACGTACTCGCGCTGTTCGACCTGGACGCCCGGCAGGTTGATGATCGGCAGGCCCTTCGCCTGGCGCGACGCATCGGGCAGGGTGTGCACCTTCGTGATGAAGACGCGCCCGCGGTTCGTGAAGAAGAGGATGTTGTCGTGGGTGTTCGCCACCCGCAGATGGCGGACGGCATCCTCCTCGCGCGTCAGCATCGCGAGCTTGCCGCGGCCACCGCGGCGCTGCGACCGGAAGGTGCCGATCGGCTGCCGCTTGATGTAGCCGCGCTGGCTGAGCGTGACGACGACGTCCTCGCTGGCAACGAGATCCTCGGCGGTCAGCTCGCGGTTCACATCGGCCTCGATGCGCGTCTTGCGATCGTCGCCATACCGCTTCTCCAGGTCGGCCAGCTCGTCCTTGATGACCTGGAGGATCTTTCGCGGGTTGGCGAGCAGGTCCTCGAGCTCACTGATGAGCTGGATGATCGCCTTGTACTCGTCCTCGATCTTCTTGCGCTCGAGCGCGGCGAGCCGGCGCAGCTGCATCTCGAGGATGGCATTGGCCTGGACCTCGGTCAGCTTGAAGCGCTTGATGAGGTTCTGGCGGGCGGTGTCGACGTCGGCGGCGGCCCGGATCGTGGCGATCACCTCGTCCAGGTTGTCGAGGGCGACCTTCAGGCCCTCGAGGATGTGCGCGCGCTCCTGTGCCCGGGCGAGGTCGAACTCCGTCCGCCGTCTGACGACGTCGCGCCGATAGGTGATGTAGTGCTCGAGCATCCGCTTCAGGCCGAGCGTCTGGGGCTGGCCGTCGACGAGGGCGAGCATGTTCGCGCTGAAGCTCGTCTGGAGAGCGGTGTGCTTGAAGAGCTGCTGCATGACGGTATGCGGCGATCCGTCGCGCTTCACCTCGACGACGATCCGCATCCCATCCCTGTCGCTCTCGTCGCGAATGTCGCCAACGTCGGTGATCTTCTTCGCGCCGACGAGGTCGGCCATCTTCTCGATGAGCGTCGACTTGTTGACCTGGTACGGCAGCTCGGTGACGACGACGGCCATGCGCCCCGACCGAATCTCCTCGAAGGCGACCTGGGCGCGCATGATCACGCGGCCGCGGCCGGTGGCGTACAGGTGGCGGATGGCGTCGACGCGCTCGCGCTCGCCGGTGAGCGCGTTGCGCTGGTCCTCGAAGCGGAAGATCGTCCCGCCGGTCGGGAAGTCCGGGCCGTGGACGATCTCGGCGAGATCGTCGACCGTGAGATCCGGGTTGTCGATGAGCGCCGCGATGGCGCGCGTCACCTCGCCGAGGTTGTGCGGCGGGATGTTCGTGGCCATGCCGACCGCGATCCCCGACGAACCGTTCACGAGGAGGTTGGGCAGCTTCGAGGGGAGGACAGTCGGCTGCCGCAGCCGTCCGTCGTAGTTGTCGACGAAGTCGACGGTCTCCTTCTCGATGTCGGCGAGCATCTCGTCGGTGATCGCGGCCATCCGCGCCTCGGTGTAGCGCATCGCGGCAGGCGGGTCGCCGTCGATCGAGCCGAAGTTGCCCTGCCCGTCGACGAGCGGGTAGCGCAGGCTGAAGTCCTGGGCCATGCGCACGAGGGTCTCGTACAGGGCCAGGTCGCCGTGCGGGTGGTATTTCGCCATCGCCTCGCCGACGACGCCGGCGCACTTTCGATAGGCCGCGTTCGAGCGCAGCCCCATCTCGTGCATCGTGTACAGGATTCGCCGATGGACCGGCTTCAGGCCGTCGCGCACGTCCGGCAGCGCCCGCGCCACGATCACGCTCATGGCGTAATCGATGTACGAGGTACGCATCTCGTCCTCGATGGCGACCTGCCTGACGTTGCCGATGCGGTTCATCTCCATCGGTTAGTGCATCTCCTGCGCTGAGGTCCTGCGGCGTGCGCCGGGGCGCAAGCGCACGGCACCCACGTGTCTGTGTCGCGAATGTCGCAAATGTCGCACGATCACTCCCCGCCGACGCCCGGCGCGACGCCGTAGCGATCGCGCAGCTCGGCCTTCTCGGAGGGCGTTGCGCCCAGGTAGCGTCCGCGGCCCTCGGCGACGACGCGCCCATCGGCGCCGCGGACCTCGCCATGGACCTCGTAGATCCGCCGCCGCCGCTCCGTCACCCAGCCCGAGCCCTCGAGCCGCTCCCCCGGCATGGCCGGCGAGCGATAGCGGATCGTCATCTCGGCGGTGACCGCCCACGAGTCGTAGCTCGAGGGCGCCCAGGCCATCACCTCGTCGAGCAGCGTGGCGATGATCCCGCCGTGGAGCTTGTCGCTCCATCCGACGTAGTCCTCGCCGGCGACCCACTCGGTCCTGGCCGTGCCCTCGCCGAGCTCGATGCGCAGGCGCATCCCGATCGGGTTGTCGCGCCCGCACGCGAAGCAATGGTGATCGGCAAAGGCGTAGCGGCGACCGCTCTCGTCGACGATCGCCTCGCTGCTGCCGATGCTCCGGGCCGGCGTGTCCATGCTTACCAGGGGTTGTCGCCCTCCTCGGCGTCGTAGTCGTCAGCGCCCCACGCGTCGTCGTCCGATCGGCGCAGGCAGTTGTTCGCGATGGCCAGCGCGAACGCGTGGCTCACCGCGTACGAGTCGCGCAGCATGTTGACCGCCTCGCGGCGGTCGCCCACGCCGTTCGCCTCGAGCAGCTCGCACCATTCGTCCAGGCTGCGGCCGGTCTTCTGGGCCACCTGCCGGATATCGGCTGCGTGTCGTGATGGCATCGGTCTGACTGCCTCTCTCGTTTCGGTTCCGACTCAGATGTCCAGGTTGCGGACCTTGCGGGCCTCGCCGCGGATGAAGTCCCGACGTGGCTCGACCTTCTCGCCCATGAGCGTGGTGAACATGAGGTCCGCCTCCTCCGCGTGGCCGACGCCGACCCGGAGGAGCGTCCGCGTTTCCGGGTTCATCGTGGTCTCCCAGAGCTGGTCGGCATTCATCTCGCCGAGGCCCTTGAAGCGCTGGGTGGTGACGTTCTTCGTCTTGCCGTCGCGCGTCAGCTCCTTCACCGCCTGGTCCCGCTCCTTCTCGCTGGCGGCGTACCGCGTCACCTTGCCGGTGCTGACGCGGTAGAGCGGCGGCTGGCAGATGTACAGGTAGCCGTTGTCGATGACCTCGGGCATGTGCCGGTAGAAGAAGGTGAGCAGCAGCGTGCTGATGTGGGCGCCGTCGACATCGGCGTCTGAGAGCAGGCAGATGCGGTGGTAGCGCAGCTTCGACAGGTCGAAGGTCTCGCCGATACCGGCGCCGAGCGCGATGACGAGCGGCCGGATCTTGTCCGAGCTCAGGACCCGGTCCAGGCGGGCCTTCTCGACGTTCAGCATCTTGCCGAACATCGGCAGGATGGCCTGGAAGCGCCGATCGCGCCCCTGCTTCGCCGACCCGCCCGCCGAGTCGCCCTCGACGATGTACAGCTCGGAGCGTGCGGGGTCGCGCTCCTGGCAGTCGGCCAGCTTGCCCGGCAGGGCCATGCCCTCGAGCGCGCCCTTGCGGATGACGAGGTCGCGCGCCTTGCGCGCCGCCTCACGCGCCCGGGCGGCGGTGACGCACTTCTCGATGATCCGTCGCCCGTCGGCCGGGTTCTCCTCGAGGTGCTGGACGATCCCCTCGGCGACGACGTTCTGCACGATGCCCTTGATGTCGGCGTTCCCGAGCTTCGCCTTCGTCTGGCCCTCGAACTGCGGGACCGTCAGCTTGACGCTGATCACCGCGGTCAGACCCTCGCGGACGTCGTCGCCCGAGAGGTTGGCCTCCTTCTCGGCCAGCGTTCCGGACTTGCGCGACCACGTGTTGAGCGAGGTCGTCAGCGCGGCGCGGAAGCCCGCGACGTGCGTTCCGCCGTCCACCGTGTTGATGTTGTTCGCGAAGGCCAGCACGGTCTCGGCGAAGCCGTCGTTGTACTGGAGGGCGACCTCGACGCTCGTCGAGCCGACCATGCGCTCGACGTAGATCGGACGCGCGTTGAGCACGTCGCGGCGTCGGTTCAGGTGGCGCACGTAGCTGGTCACGCCGCCCTGGAAGTAGAAGTTCTTCTCGCCGTCGGTCCGCTCGTCCCGCAGCCGGATCCAGAGTCCCTTGTTGAGGTAGGCCGACTCGCGGAGGCGGGTGCTGATCGTCTCCCAGCTGAAATCGAGGGTCTCGAAGATGTCCGGATCGGGATAGAAGAACGTGCGCGTGCCGTGCAGCCGCTTCCAGGCCGGATCGAGGCCCTTGTTCGCCTCGGCGGGGCCGCCGGCCTGCTTGACCGCCGCCTTGGGCACGCCACGCACGAATTCCTGGATGTAGCGCTTCTTGTCTCGCAGGACCTCGACGCGCATCGCCGAGCTGAGCGCGTTCACGACGCTGGCGCCGACGCCATGCAGGCCGCCGGAGACCTTGTACCCGCTCCCGCCGAACTTCCCGCCGGCGTGGAGCTCGGTCATGATCACCTCGAGCGCGCTCTTGCCGGTGCGGTGGCGGTCGACCGGGATGCCGCGGCCGTCGTCGACGACCTCGAGGCGCCCATCGGCATGGATCGTCACGTCGATGCGCGTAGCCTGGTTGGCCATCGCCTCGTCGATGCTGTTGTCGACGATCTCCCACACGAGGTGATGGAGCCCGCGCGTGTCGGTCGAGCCGATGTACATGCCCGGGCGCAGCCGAACGGCGGTGAGCCCCTCCAGGAGCTGGATGTCGGCTGCGGTGTAGCTCGCGGCGCTCTTCGAGCGCGCCTTCGGGGCGCGTTGGACGGTCATGTCTGCGGGGAAACCTCGCGATCGGGATGGACCGATGCCGCCGGGTCGGCGGGCGGCGCTCCCGCGCCGCGGGTGATGATCGAGTACAGGCGGTCGAGCTCCTCGTCGGAGTAGAAGTCGATGACGAGGCGTCCGCCGCGCCGGGTGCGCACGATGCCGACCTTGGTGGCCAGCACGCCCCGGAGCTGGGCCTCGAGATCCTGGAGGTCGTGGCCGAGCTGCGGCCGATCGGGCGCGGCCGGTGCCTCGGCCCGCTTGCGACGCACGAGCTCCTCCGTCTGACGCACCGAGAGCTGGCGCTCGAGCACGACGCCGAGTGCGGCGCGCTGGAGCTCCGGGACCGTGATCGCGGCCAGCGCGCGCCCGTGCCCCTCGCTGATCCGGCCGTCCGTGATGGCCTGGCGCGTCTCGGGGGCGAGATCGAGCAGGCGGAGCGAGTTGCTGACCGCAACCCGGCTCTTGCCGACCTGCCGGGCGACCGCTTCGTGGGTGAGGCCGAAGCGATCGATGAGCTCGCGATAGGCGAGCGCGGTCTCGATCGCGTTGAGGTCCGCGCGCTGGAGGTTCTCGATGAGCGCGAGCTCGAGCGAGTCGGTCCCGTCCGAGGCGTCGCGGACGACCGCGGGGATCGTGTCGAGCCCGGCGAGGCGCGCGGCACGCAGCCGTCGCTCACCGGCGATGAGCTGGTAGCTGCCGTCGGCGAGATTGCGCACGATGACCGGCTGGAGCACGCCGTGGACGGCGATCGACGCGGCAAGCTCACCGAGGAGCGCCTCGTCGAAGTCGGCTCGCGGCTGGTTCGGGCTGCGCTCGATGCGATCCAGCGCGAGCTCGAGCACCGCCGCTTCGTCGCGCCCGTCCGGGATGAGCGCGTCGAGCCCGCGGCCCAGCCCGAAGGCGCGTGCGCCGCGCGCCGGCAGGCTAGCCACGCGCGGTCACCTCGCCGGCGAGCTGTTCGTAGGCGTGCGCGCCGCGCGAACTCGGGTCGTACAGGGCGATCGGCAGCCCATGGCTGGGGGCCTCGGACAGCCGGACCGAGCGCGGCACGACCGTCTCGTACACCGTGCCGTTCATGTGGCGGCGCACCTCGGAGGCGACCTGCGCCGAGAGGTTCGTGCGTGCGTCGTACATCGTGAGCAGGACGCCGTCGATCTCGAGGCGCGGGTTGAGCCCCTCACGGACCCGTCGAATCGTGTTCACCAGCTGGCTCAGGCCCTCCAGGGCGTAGTACTCCGTCTGAATCGGGATCAGGACCCCGTCCGCCGCGGTCAACGCGTTCAGCGTCAGCAGGCCGAGCGAGGGCGGACAGTCGATCAGGATCCGATCGAAGCGACCGTTCATCTCGGACAGGCTGGCGGCCAGGCGCCGCTCGCGTGCCGTCACACCCACCAACTCGACCTCCGCGCCCGACAAGGACGGACTCGATGGCACCAGCTCCAGGCCTTCGATCGCCGTTCCCTGCACGAGATCGGTCATCGGCACTCGATCCACGAGCGCCTCGTACGAGGATCGCTGGACGGAGCGCCGGTCGACACCGAGGCCGCTCGTGGCGTTGCCTTGCGGGTCGAGATCGATGACGAGGGTTCGCGTACCGGAGAGGGCGAGATAGGCCGCCAGGTTGATCACCGTGGTCGTCTTGCCGACGCCGCCCTTCTGGTTTGTGCAGGCCGTGACCCGGACCACGAGTGCTCCGCTGCGAGTTCAGTTGGGCTGCCCCAATTCTACCAGTTTCAGCGCTTACTCGTGGCTTACCGACGGCTTACCACACGACCGTCGGACGGCGACTTATCCACACCGAGGTTTCACGTGGTACATCCGATTGTCCGATCGAGGCGATGCGTCGCAACCGTATACTCGCCGCACGGCACGATGCCGGAACCGACTGTCTCGGGGGCGTCATCATCTCGTATCTCAGCCCGCTGCTCGCGATCATCGTGGGGATCGTCCACGCGGCCCTCGCGCCGGTCATCGTCGTCGGAGGCGTGAAGCCGAACCTCGTCCTCGTCGCCGTCGTGCTCGTGACGGTGCTGTTCGGGCTCATGCCGGGGATTACCTGGGCATTCGCCGCGGGGCTGACCGCGAACCTGCTCGTCGGTGATCCCCTCGGCTCGATCCCGCTGGCGATGCTGCTGGTGGCCGTCCTCGTGGCTGCCGGCGCGCGGGTGCTCGGCCGCGTGGGCTGGGTCTACCCCATCGCGGCGACCTTCGCCGGCTCGATCGTGGCCGACCTCCTGGCCCTGGGCATCTCACAGCTCGTCACCGATGCCGCCGCCACCGCGATCCCGGTCGACCTGATCCTCGCCGCCGCCACACTCAACGCGGCGATCGCCGGCCTGCTCCTCTATCCCGCTCGCCTCGTCGCCGCCCGCTACGCCGCGGACGAGGCGCCGGCATGGTGAGCCGATGGCCGATCTGAACGAGGGCCGGCTCGACCCGCAGCGCTCTCGACCGCGCTTCATCGCCTTCGGGGTCGCGGCGATCGTGCTCATCACCGCGCTCGGCGGCCGGCTCTTCCAGCTCCAGGTCGTGCAGGGTGACGAGTACGCCCAGCGGGCCGCTGCCGATCGCACGGTGGA
Organism: uncultured Chloroflexia bacterium; assembly: GCA_963844415.1. GTDB lineage: Bacteria > Chloroflexota > Limnocylindria > QHBO01 > QHBO01 > JACDBZ01. The sequence continues at coordinate 39,641 of CAWJOA010000007.1, read as the reverse complement.
AGTGCCGCTCCCCGCCCCGCGCGGACTCATCTTCGATCGTGACGGGCGGCCGCTGGCGGTCAACACCCCCTCGTGGACCGTAAAGGTGCGACCGGCCGATCTGCCGGAGGAATCCGCCGGACGGATCCTGCGGCGCGTCGGACGAATCACCGGTGGCGAAGCATCGCTCCTGCGCCAGCGGCTCAACGCGTTCCAGGGATCACCGTTCGACCTCGTCCCGATCGCGCGCGGCGTCACCCGCCGGGCGGCGCTCATCCTCGGCGAGGAGTCCGGCCGGCTGCCCGGGATCGTGGTCGAGGTCGAACCGACCCGTCGCTACCTCGATGACCGGAGGGACGAGGAGGGCGAGCTCATGGCGCACGTCGTCGGGTACACCGGCCCGGTGAATCGTGAGGAGCTCGAGCGACTCGAGAGTGATGGGTACCTGCGCGAGGACGTCATCGGCAAGGCGGGCGTGGAGGCCTCCTTCGAGGAGGAGCTGCGCGGCGAGTACGGGACGCAGCTCGTCGAGCGCGACGCGTCCGGGAGGCTCCTGGACGTCATCGAGACGGTCCGCGAGCCGGTGCCGGGGACGAACCTGATGCTCACGATCGACGGGCGGATGCAGCGGCTGGCGACGCGGGCCCTCACCTGGGGCATGCGCGCCGCGAACGTCAGCCAGGGCGTCACGGTCGTCATGAACCCCCAGACCGGCGAGATCCTGGCGATGGTGTCGCTGCCGGCCTACGACAACAACAAGTTCGCCGCCGGCATCAGCACCGACGACTTCAACGTCTACCTTGCCGATCCGGCACGGCCGCTGCGCAACCACGCCATCAACGACATCTACCCGCCGGGGTCGACATACAAGCTCGTGACGGCCATCGCCGCGATGGAAGAGGGCGTGACGACTCCGACCCGCGTGTGGCCCACGTACGGCTGCTACCAGATCCCCGGTGCGCCGAAGGGCGAGTGCCTGTACGACTGGAACCGCCAGGGCTTCGGGCCGCTCGCGATGGTCGACGCGTTCGCGAAGAGCTCCGACACCTTCTTCTACCAGATGGCCATCCAGACCGGCGTGGACCAGCTGGCCGCGTGGGCCAATGACCTCGGGTTCGGCGAGCTCTCCGGGATCCGCCTGCCCGGCGAGGAAGAGGGCATCATCGCCAGCACCGAGTGGGCCCGCGCCCAGGGCCGGGCCGGGGTCTTCACCGGCGAGCTGGCGCAGGCCGGCATCGGCCAGAACGTCATCGCCGTCACCCCGCTCCAGATCCTCAACGCCTACGCGGCGGTCGCAAACGGCGGACGCCTCATGCAGCCGATGATCGTCCGCGGCGAAACCGATGTCGACGGCGAGCTCATCCGCGAGTACGAGCCGCGGGTCATCCGCGAGCTGGCCGCGGACCAGGCGACGCTGCAGACGATGCGCATCGGCGCGCGAGAGGTGATCACCTCCGGCCACGCGTACAACATCCGCGACCTCGACCTGCCCGGCGCGCTCTCCGGCAAGACCGGCACCGCCGAGTTCGGCGAGCTGACCGAGGAGGGCACGCTGCCGTTCCACTCGTGGTTCGTTGCCTACCTGCCGAGCGCTGCCGGCGCCACCGACGCCGACCTCGCGATCGTGTCGTTCAACTACTCCGCGGTGGTCCCCGGCAACGTCTCGGCCGAGGTCGTCAAGTACTTCCTCCAGATGCACTACGGCCTGGACGAGGATCTCCGCCTCGATCCGAACGACTTCAGCCTCGTGTCGGCGAACTGAACGATGAGCGCCGCAACTGCAACCTTTGTTGAGACGATCAAGGCGCGCAGCTGGCGCTACTTCGATGCACAGCTGCTCCTCTACACGCTCCTGCTCATCGCGGTCGGCGTCGTCATGGGCTACTCGGCCGGGTTCAACGACCCGGCACCCGCGGCCGGCATGTCACAGACGGTGAAGACGCTGATCTGGGCATCCATCGGTCTGACCCTCTTCTTCGTCGCCGCGAGCGTCGACTATCACTGGCTCCGGACGCTCGCGCTGCCGATCTACCTCGTCGTCCTCGGGCTGCTGACCCTGACGATGCTCGTCGGGACGAACCTGTTCGGCGCGCAGATGTCGGTCACCGTCGCCGGGCTCGACTTTCAGTTCAGCGAGGTCTCGAAGGTCCTGATGATCGCCGTGCTGGCGGCCTTCCTCGCGGGGCGGCGCGAGCGAATCGGTCGCCTCTCCACGATTCTCGTGGCGGGCGCGATCATGGCCGTGCCGACGTTCCTCGTCTTCCGCCAGCCGGACCTCGGCACCGCCCTCGTGTTCGTGGGCATCCTCGTCGGCATGCTGTTCATGAGCGGCGCGAGCCTGGGCTGGATGGGCCTCATCGCGGCCGGCGTGATCGCGGCGGCGCCGGTGGCGGTGAGCATGCTCCAGGAGTACCAGCGCACGCGGCTGTTCTGCTTCCTGGACCCCTATGCCGATGCGCAGGGCGCCTGCTACCAGCTCGTCCAGGCGCTGAACGCGGTCGGCTCGGGCGGGTGGCTGGGGCGTGGCCTGACGGTCGGCGGCGAGGACCAGCGCGGGTACATCCCGGTGCAATCCACGGACTTCATCTTCACGGTCGTCGCGGAGGACCTCGGCTTCGCCGGCGGGCTCGTGCTGCTCGTGCTGTTCGGGCTGCTGGTGTGGCGGATCCTGCTCATCGGCTGGCAGTCGCGCGACACGTTCGGCATGCTGATCGCTGCCGGCCTGGCGTCGGTGATCCTCTTCCAGTTGCTCGTCAACGTCGGGATGGTCGTTGGCATCATGCCGGTCACCGGCATCCCCCTGCCGTTCGTCACCTACGGCGGCTCGAGCCTCATCAGCCTGCTGTTCGGGCTGGGGATCCTCCAGTCGATCCGGATGCGGAGCAACAAGCCGGACCTGTAGACGGCGCGTGGGGATGCCCTGCGTCCGATCCGCCGCTCAGCGGGCGTCAGCAGTGAACGACCCTGCCGAGCGCGTCCGATCGCTCCGCGACTAGGTCGGCGCTCGCCACCGCCGCGGCCTGGCCGCCTCCGCGGTCGCGGGCGGCGGGCCGGCTCCTCCGGCTCCGGGCGGCGCGGGCGCTCGCGCCATGCATCGCGAGCACCAGCGCGTTGGCCGGCGGCTGGCCGCCGAACCGGTGGAACCCGTATCGGTACAGGTCGCGGCCGGCGGCGACGGTTGGCGCGGCGAGGATCACGCCTCCGATGCCGAACAGCGCGCCGCCCACGACGAGCGCCAGGATCATCACCGCCGGGTGAAGGTCGACCGCGTCGCCCATGACCTTCGGGACGAGGATGTGGTTCTCGAGCTGCTGGATGACCGTGTAGAGCACGGCCGCGGCGACGGCCGCCAGCGGAGAGATCGTCAGGCCGATGAGGATGGCCGGGATGGCGGCGATGATCGGGCCGATGATCGGGACCCACTCGAGCACGCCGGCGACGAGCGCCAGGACCAGCGTGAACTGCCCGAATTCGGTGAAGCCGATGAAGGTCAGGATGGTCAGGCCGATCACCGTAGCCAGGAAGATGGATGCGCCGAGCAGGAGCTGGCCTCGGACCCATCGGCCACCCACCCGTCCGAGCATCGCGAGCATGTTCTCGGTGTCCGCCCGCCACGATGGGGGCATCGCCGAAGCGACCGCGCGCGAGAATCGCTCGCGATCCTTGAGGACGTAGAAGAGCCAGACCGGGACGACGACCAGGCCGAACAGGAACGTCGCTGCGCGAACGACCGCGTTGATGGTCGGCGCGAGGAGGGCGGCCAGGAGGTCGCTGATCGCCTGGCCCGACGCGGCGAGCTGCTCCTCGATGGCGTCCCGGAGGTCGGCCGGCAGCGGCAGGGCCTGATACCACTCGACGAGCGCCCGCTCGAGGTCGGCGATCGAGGCACCGAGTTCGGGCAGCTGCTGCATGAACTCACGGGCCTGCGCGGTGATCGGCGGCAGGACGAAGGCGAGGACTGCCCAGATGACCGCGACCGCACCGACGTACGAGATGACCACGCCCGCCCAGCGCGGCACGCCGCGCCGCGCCAATGCCGTGACCCCCGGGTCGAGGATGAAGGCCAGCGCGAGGCCGATGAAGAAGGCGGGCAGCGCTCCGCGCGCCTGCCACAGCAGCAGCAGGACGACGACGATCATGACGAACGCGAAGATCGCCTGGCGGTGACGCCGCACGGACGCGACCAGCTCGGTCATGGCGTGCATCGTACCTGCCGCCTCTGGCCCCCGCGGGTCGCGGCCGGTACGATGGGCGACCGATGAGTACCCGACAGCCCGAGGACGCGCCCCGCCAGCGCTGGCAACTCCTCTTCAGCCGCACCGAGCCGGCGCTCCGCATGCGCCAGGCTCAGCTCGTCAGCGAGCTGGAGCGCGCCTTCACCGAGGCGAGCCTGCCGCTGTCGTACACCGGGGCGCAGAAGCCGAGGCCGCGCATCAAGCTCGCGGCCAACCTGCCGGTCGGGATCGAGCTGCGCGGCGAGGTCGTCGAAGCCTACTTCGACGAGCTCGTGCCGCTCGAGAAGATCGAGGCCGCCGCCGAGCAGTTCCCCGAGGGCATCGAGCTGCGCGACGCGAAGGAGGTCTGGCATGGATTCCCGTCCGCCGCCTCGCAGCTCCGCGGCGCCGAGTACGAGGTCGCGGTGGCCGGGGACGATGGCCTCACCTCCGACGCCCTGCGCGGGGCGGTCGTGCGGATCCTCAACAAGAAGAAGCTCGAGGGCATGCGGCGACGCGGCGAGAGCGAGCGGCGCAGCGATGCCGGCGAGCGCGACCTTCGCCCGCTGATCGAGGACGTCGAGGTCGTCGCCGTCGACGAGAAGGCCCACACCGCGACCTTGCGCACTGTGCTCCAGCTCGATGCCAACGGCGCCGGCCGGCCGGAGGACGTCGTCAACGCGCTGGACATGCCGCTGCGCGTGCTCCGGGCCGTCCGAACGCGCCTCCTCTTCGTTGACACTCCCCCGATCGCTCGGTAGACTTCGTCGTCCCGCGGGCTGAGCACACGGCCCGGTTCGGTGTGCGCCGGTATCGTGCCGCGCGCGTTCGATGAGACCCAGGAGACCACCATGTACGCCGTCATGACGACCGGCGGAAAGCAATACCGCGTCGAGGCCGGCACCGAGCTCATGATCGAGCGGGTGGCGGGGGACGCCGGCGCATCGGTCACGTTCGACCGCGTCCTGCTCGTCGGCGATGGCGACACCGTCACGGTCGGCACGCCCACCGTCGCCGGCGCGACGATCAGCGCCACCGTGATCGGCGAGGTCCTTGGCCCGAAGCTGCGGATCTTCAAGTTCAAGCAGAAGGTCAAGTACCGCCGCACGACCGGCCATCGGCAGCACCTCACCCGCGTCCGGATCGACGAGATCTCGGCATCCGGGAAGACAGTGAAGGCCGAGAAGGCCGAGAAGGCCGAGAAGCCCGCCGCGGCCAAGGTCGAGGCGAAGGCCGATGCGCCGGAGGCGACCGAACCGAAGGCCGAGACCGCGACCGAGGCCCCGAAGCCGAAGCGCACGCGCAAGCCGGCGGCCGCCAAGCCGGAGACGACGAAGGCCGCCGCCAAGGCCGATGAGCCCGCCGCGGAGGCCCCGAAGCCGAAGCGCACGCGCAAGCCGGCCGCCCCGAAGGCGAAAGCCGAGCCCAAGCCGGAGACCGAGGAGTAACCGATGGCACACAAGAAGGCCGGCTCGTCCAGCAAGAACGGACGCGACAGCGCCGGCAAGCGCCTCGGCGTCAAGCGCGGCGACGGGCAGTTCGTCCTCTCGGGGACGATCATCGTCCGCCAGCGAGGCAGCACCTTCCACCCCGGTGAGCACGTCGGGATGGGCAGGGACTACACGCTCTTCGCCACCAGCGACGGCCAGGTGCGATTCACCCACGAAACCAAGACACGCAAGCGCGTCAGCATCGAGCCGGGCGCCGTTCCGGCCGCCTGACGCCTCGGAGTACACCGATCCCATGAAGGCCGAAGTCCACCCCACCTATCACCAGGCCAACGCCCGCTGCGTCGGTTGCGGCAACACGTTCACCGTGGGCTCGACCGCCGAGGCGATCCAGGTCGAGGTCTGCAACAAGTGCCACCCGTTCTTCACCGGCACGCAGAACATCGTCGACACGGCCGGGCAGGTCGAGCGCTTCCAGAAGCGTCTCGAGCGCTCTCTGCGCTGAGCCCCGCATTGCGTCCGGCGCGCCTGACCGGGTGGCCGGCGCATCTCGCGCCCCACCTCCTCTTCCTCATTCCCGAGCTGCTCATGGCGGCCGGCCCGCTGGTCGTCGCGATGAGCACCGATGCATCGGGCAAGCGTCGGTTCAAGATGCCCGACTTCTTCTACGGCGGGCAGGCCCTCATCGAGGGCGTGATGATGCGCGGCCGCACGACCGTCGCGATGAGCGTCCGGCCGCCGTCGGGCGAGATCGTCACGATGTCCGAGCCGCTCCCCGCCGCGCTCTCGGCCGACCGCAAGCTCATCAAGATCCCGTTCCTGCGCGGGATGTTCCTGCTCTACGAGACCCTCGTCATCGGCACCCGCATGCTCATGCGCTCCGCGTCGCTGGCGGCGGAGGGCGAGGACGTCGAGCTGGGCAAGGGCATGATCGCGATGACGATGGTCATCAGCATCGGCTTCGCCATTGGTCTGTTCTTCCTCCTGCCGCTGTTCCTGTCGACCTTCGCCGAGGACGCGACGAACAACGACTTCGCGGCGAACGCCGTCGAGGGCCTGATCCGGCTGGTGATCTTCATCGCGTACATCGCGCTCATCGGTCTGATGAACGACATCCGTCGTGTCTTCGCCTACCACGGTGCCGAGCACAAGGCCATCAGCGCCTACGAGGCCGATAGGCCCCTGACGCCCGACGAGGTCGACGCCTTCGGCACCGCGCACACCCGATGCGGCACGACCTTCCTGCTCATCGTGGTCGTCATCAGCATCTTCTTCTTCAGCCTCATCCCGCGGGCTGGCGTGCCGCTGCCGCTGCTGTTCCTGTCGCGGATCGTGCTCGTGCCGTTCATCGCCGCGTTCGCCTACGAGCTCGTGCGCTTCGGCGCGCGGCACTACGGCAACCGGGTCGTGCGCGCGCTCTACCAGCCGGGCCTCTGGCTCCAGTCGCTGACGACCCGCCCGCCGGACCGACCGATGCTCGAGGTCAGCATCGCGTCGCTCGAGTCGTGCCTGGCCTCCGATCGCGAGGCGGCAGCCGCGGCGAAGGCATGATCGACCGGCTCGCCGAGCTCGAGGCGCGCTACGAGGAGATCAGCCGACAGCTGTCCACGCCCGAGGTGGCGTCCGACCCTTCGCAGCTCGCCGACCTGGGTCGGGAGATGGCCCGCCTGGAGCCGATCGTCGCCGGACTCCGCTCCTGGCGGGACGTCCAGGCGCAGCTCGAGCAGACGCGGGGCATGGGCGACGATCCCGACGAGGAGATGCGCGCGATGGCGCGCGAGGAAGTCGACCGGCTGGCAGCGGAGTCCGAGCGGCTCGAGTCCGAGCTCCGATTGCAGCTCGTGCCGCGCGACCCGAACGACGATCGCGACGTCATCGTCGAGGTCCGCGCCGGCACCGGCGGTGAGGAGGCCTCGCTGTTCGCCGCCGACCTGTATCGGATGTACGCCCGCTACGCCGATCGACGGAAGTGGAAGGTCGAGATCATGTCGACCTCGGAGTCGGAGGCCGGTGGCTACAAGGAGATCATCGCCGAGGTTCGCGGCGACGGGGCCTACTCGCGCCTGAAGTTCGAATCAGGCGTCCACCGCGTCCAGCGCGTGCCGTCCACCGAGGCCCAGGGCCGCATCCACACCTCGACCGCGACGGTCTCGGTGCTGCCTGAGGCGGACGAGGTGGAGGTCCAGATCGACGAGAAGGACCTGCGGGTCGATGTCTATCGGTCCAGCGGTCCCGGCGGGCAGAGCGTCAACACGACGGACTCCGCGGTGCGGATCACGCACCTGCCGACCGGCCTTGTGGTCGCGATCCAGGACGAGAAGAGCCAGCACAAGAACCGCGCCAAGGCGATGTCGGTGCTCCGCGCGCGGCTCCTCGAAGCCGAGCAGGCGCGCCAGGCCGCCGAGCGCGGCGACGAGCGGCGGTCGCAGGTGGGCTCGGGCGAGCGGTCGGAGAAGATTCGCACGTACAACTTCCCCGACGACCGCGTCACCGATCACCGCGCCGGGATCACCGTTCACAACCTGCCCGGGTTGCTGGAGGGCGACCTCGACCGCGTGATCGAGCCCCTGCTCGAGGCCGACCAGGCGCGGAGGCTCGGCGAGCTCGGCGACGGATGATGGCGAGTTCGCCTCGATCCATCGAGACGGAAATCGGGTCCACGATCCGAGCGGCGACCGAGACGCTGCGCCAGGCCGGCTCCCCGACGCCCCGCCTCGACGCCGAGGTGCTGCTCGCGCACGTGACGGGCCGGGAGCGCAGCTGGCTGCTGGCCCACGCGGAGGCGCCGCTGGACGCCGGCGCGGCTTTCGAGGCGGCCATCGAGCGGCGGGCGGCGGGTGAGCCGGTCGCGTACATCCGCGGCTTCAAGGAGTGGCGCTCCCTCCGCATCAAGACCGATGCTCGCGCGCTCATCCCCCGGCCTGAGACGGAGCTCGTCGTCGATGCCGCGGCGGCCGAGATCCGCGAGCGCGCGCAGAGCGCGCCGTGGTGTGGGACGTCGCGACCGGCTCGGGTGCGATCGCCCTGGCGCTCGCGCTCGACTTCCGCGACTCGCTCGCCGGCGGCGCGCTCCGGCTCATCGCCAGCGACGTCTCCGCCGCCGCGCTCGAGCTGGCGGCCGAGAACCTCGAGACCCACGGCGTGGCCGAAGCCGTCGCGCTCGTCGAGGCCGACCTGCTGGACCCGGCGGGCGAGCGGCTGCCGCGCCCCGACATCGTGACCGCCAACCTGCCGTACGTCTCGAGCACCGAGGTGGACGAGCGCCGCGGGTCCCTGGGCTTCGAGCCGCGCATCGCGCTCGACGGGGGCCCGGACGGGCTCGTTCTGCTGCGGCGCTTCCTCGTCGACGCGCCCGAACGGTCCGCACCGGGGGCGACGCTCTTCCTCGAGCTCGGCGTGAACCAGCTCGAGGCGGTTCGCTCCCTCGCGCCGGCGGGCGCATCGGTGACGGTCGTGCGGGACCTCGCCGGGCTGGACCGGGTCGTGCGGATCGATCTGCCGTCATGACCGATCGGCTGGCGCCGACGCCCGAGGGGCTCCACCGTGCCGCCGACCTGCTGCGGGATGGTGCCGTAGTCGCGTTCCCGACCGACACCGTCTACGGCGTCGGGGTGGCGGCGTCCCGACCGGATCGGCTCGACGCCCTCTTCGTACTGAAGCGGCGTCCGCTCGATCGGCGTATCCCGATGCTGGTCATCGGCCTCGACCAGGCGGCCGAGATGGGCGCCGCCGTCGACGAACGCGCGCACGCGCTGGCCGATCGGTTCTGGCCCGGCGCGCTGACGATCGTGCTGCGACGCGGCGAAGACACCCAGGCATTCCGCGCGCCGGACCACGCGGTTGCGCTGGACCTCATCCGGGCCGCGGGTCCGCTGCTGGCGACGAGCGCCAACATCTCGGACCAGCCCGACACGCTCGGCGCGGACGAGGTGCTCATCGCCTTCGCCACCCAGCAGGACGAGCTGGCGGCGGTGGTCGACGGTGGGGCGGTCCCCGGCGGCGTGGCCTCTACGGTTATCGACCTGTCGGTGACGCCGGCGCGCGTGCTGCGGGCGGGGCCCATCGGTCAGGCGGAGCTGGCCGACGTGGTCGAGCTCGAGCCTTGACCCCGGCGCTATCCTGAGGGCAGTGGCGCCACCCGCGCCCAACCTCGAATCCGGTGCTCACGCCGCCGGCCCGCGAGGCAAAGGGGAACTCGCTTCCTCGGGCCGACATCGTCCGCCTTCGTGCGCGGATCGCTCAGGAGCGTGGGTCCGGGCGAGCGCGCCGAACGAAGGGATTCGAGACGATGACCACGCAGAAGACCCTCAAGCGCCGCGTCCGCGCGCGCGCCGCCAAGACCGGCGAGTCGTACACCGCCGCCCGAGCGCAGGTGCTGCGCAAGACCGATCCTCCCGAGCCCGACACGATGACCCTGACCGGCATGACCGAGGAGGCGTTCGTCCGAGGTTCGGGTAAGCCGATCGGCGAGTGGCTGGACATCCTCGACGCCTGGGGCGCCGGCGAGCACAGCCACACCGACATCGCCCGATGGGTGGTGAAGGAGCACGGGATCGGTGGCTGGTGGGCGCAATCGGTGACCGTGGCCTGGGAGCGTGCGCGCGGCCTCCGCGTGCTCCACCAGGACCCGGGACGGCTTCTCGATCAGCGTGTCCAAGACGGTGTCGGCCACGGCTGAGCGCGTCTCGGATGCCTGGACCGATGCCTCGCTGCGCTCGGCCTGGCTTCCCGATGCACCGATCCGCCTACGGCGCTCCACGAAGGGCCGATCCGCCCGGTTCGACTGGGACGAGCCGCCGTCGCGGGTCGGCGTGATGCTCTTCGCCAAGGGCGACGCCAAGACCCAGATCAGCCTCGGGCACGAGAAGCTTCCGGACGCCGATGCGGCCGAGCGCATGAAGCTGATGTGGCGCGAGCGACTGAGCGCGCTGAAGGCGATGCTCGAGAAGCCGATGGAGCAGCGGGCCTACTCGAGGATGTTGTAGCGGTCGATCGCCCAGAGCCAGGTGCCGTCCGGCTGGCGGCGAGCCACCTCGGTGGTGATGGCGCCATCGGGGAGGCGCGTCGAGGTCAACGCCAGGTCTCCGCTGATGAGCGGCGGCCGCTGCGCGCCGAGCACGTACTCCTGCTGGTCGGCCAGCATCCGCTCGAGCGCGGCGCGGATCTCCGTAAGGCCGGACGCGACCTTCCGCTCGGGGAACGTCATCAGCACCGCGTCCGGTTCATAGAGCGCGACGAGGCCGTCCAGGTCCGCTGCGTTCGAGCGGTCGATGAACATCCGCTCGAGATCGTTGGGATCGGTCGCGGGTTCGCGGTCGGGCGTCATGGCCACATCATCGCGGATCGGGCGCCGTCTACACTCACGCACGATGCGCGTCGCGATCGGCTCCGACCACGCCGGCTTCCACCTCAAGGGCGACCTCTGCACGCTCCTTGACGAGCTGCGCGTCGAGTACCGCGACTTCGGCACGTTCGACACGCAGCCGGTGGACTATCCCGACGTGATCGCTCCGGTGGCACGCGCCGTCGCGCGGGGAGACTACGAGCGCGGGATCGTGCTCGGCGGGAGCGGCACCGGCGAGGCGATCGTCGCCAACAAGGTCCGCGGCATCCGCTGCGTCGAGGCCGCCGACCCCGTGACGGCGCGCCTCGGTCGCGAGCACAACGACGCGAACGTGCTCTCGATGGGGGCGCGGATCATCGGCTCGGAGGTCGCTCGCGCCTGCGTGCGCGCCTTCCTCGACGGCGAGTTCGCCGGCGGCCGGCACACGCCACGCGTGGAGAAGATCTCCCGCATCGAGGCCGAGGAGGCGCGCGGCTGACGCTGGCGCTGGAACCCGGCGACCGAGCGCTGCTCGACGGCGCGGGCGGCGAGGGCGCGGCCTTCGCGATGCGCCTGGTCGTCCGCGCCGCCGAGGTGACCGGAGCCGATCGGCTCATCGACATCACCGGGGCGCACGTCGACTCCTGCCTCTATCACGGGCAGGCGTCGCTCGACTTCGTCGACCGCCTCGTCGACGGCGGAGCGCGCGTGCACGTCCCGACCACGCTGAACGTCGGCGCGGTCGACCTGCTCCACCCCGAGCTCAACCGCGGTGATCCGGAGGCTGTCGCTCGCGGGAGCCTGCTCATGGACCGATACCGCGCGCTCGGCGCGCGGCCGACCTTCACCTGCGCCCCGTACCAGCTGGCTGATTCGAGGCCCGGGCTCGGCGAGCAGGTGGCGTGGGGCGAGTCGAACGCGATCGCGTTCTGCAACTCGGTGCTCGGGGCGCGGACGAACCGCTACGGCGACTTCCTCGACATTGCGGCCGCGATCACCGGCCGCGTCCCCGACGCAGGCCTCCACCGGACCGATGCGCGCCGCGCCACCCTCGTCCTCCGCCTGGCGGACGACGTCCCGGCGCGACTGCGAGCCTCCGATGCGCTCGCGCCGGTGCTCGGGATCGTCCTCGGCCGTCGGGCCGGCTCGGCGGTCGCCGCGATCGACGGGCTGGTGCCAGGGGCAGCCGGAGGACCGGCTCAAGGCGATCGCCGCCGCCGCGGCCTCGTCCGGATCGGTGGCGATGTTCCACGTCGTCGGGTCCACGCCGGAAGCGCGGACGCTCGAGGAGGCCACGCAGGGCGGCGATGCACGCGTGGAACCGGTGACGCTTGCCGAGCTGCGGGCAACCCGTGACGCGCTGAGCCCGAGCGCCGGAGACGCGCTGGCCGCGGTGTCGCTCGGGACGCCGCACGCCTCGCTCGACGAGCTCGAGCAGTACGCATCGCTCCTCGACGGGCGCGCCGTGACCGCGGAAACGCTCGTCTCGACCGGCCGCGACGTGCTCGCCGAGGCCGCCGAACGCGGCATCGCCACGCGCCTGCGGGAGGCGGGGGTGGAGCTGCTCGTCGACACCTGCAGCTACATCGCCCCGGTCCTGAGGCACCCGGGCGGCCCGGTCATGACGAACTCGGCGAAGTGGGCCTACTACGCACCGGGCAACATCGGTGCGGAGGTCGTCTTCGGATCGACCGAGGAGTGCATCGCGTCGGCCGTTGCCGGCCGCGTCGTTCGTGACGAGAGCGCATGGGACGCATGAGCGTCGGGGGCCGCGCGCTCGTCCTCACCGAGGGGCTCAGCCTGTGGGGCGGGATGGACCCGGCCACCGGCGAGGTCGTCGACGCCCATCACCCGCAGCGCGGCGCCAACCTGGCCGGTCGGGTGCTCGTCATGCCGAACGCTCGAGGCTCCAGCTCGAGCGCATCGGTCCTGGCCGAGGCGGTCCGTGCCGGGACCGCGCCGAAGGCGATCCTGCTCGGCGAGCCCGACCTCATCCTGGCGATCGGCGCGGTCGTCGCGGAGGAGCTGTACGGGACGAGCGTTCCTGTCGTCGTGCTCCCACCAGAGGAGCTCGCGGCGATCCGAGATGGTGCCGAGGTACGCATCGGTCCCGAAGGCGTATCCGCCGGCTGACGCGGCTACACTTGCGGGCGATGGATGCGTGGGCGCCGCTCGAGACCGTCGACCCCGAGATCGCGCAGGTCGTGCGCGACGAGGAGGAGCGCACCCGCTCCCACCTGGAGCTGATCGCCAGCGAGAACTACCCGTCGCTCGCGGTGCTCCAGGCGATGGGGACGGTCCTGACCGGCAAGTACGCCGAGGGCTACCCCGGGCGCCGCTACTACGGCGGCTGCGAGGTCGTCGACGTGGCCGAGAACCTCGCCCGCGACCGTGCCAAGGAGCTGTTCGGCGCCGAGCACGTCAACGTCCAGCCCCACGCCGGTGCGCAGGCAAACATGGCCGTCTACCACGCGCTGCTGCAGCGTGGAGACAAGGTCCTCGGCCTCAGCCTCGACCAGGGCGGGCACCTGACGCACGGCTCGCCGGTGAACTTCTCGGGGCAGTACTACGAGTTCGTCGCCTACCACGTCGACCGCGAGACGCACCTGATCGACATGGACGAGGTTCGGTCGCTGGCGCGCGAGCACCGACCCCGGATGATCGTCACCGGCGCCACGGCCTACCCGCGCATCTGGGACTTCGCCGCCTTCCGCGAGATCGCGGATGAAGTCGGGGCCCTGCTCGTCACCGATATGGCCCACTTCGCCGGACTCGTCGCGGCCGGCGTCCACCCGTCGCCGGTGCCGCACTCGGACGTCGTGACGACGACCACGCACAAGACCCTGCGCGGGCCGCGCGGCGGGATGATCCTCAGCCGCGAGGAGCACGCCAAGGCGATCGACAAGAGCGTCTTCCCCGGCATCCAGGGCGGTCCGCTCATGCACGTCATCGCCGCCAAGGCGGTCGCCTTCCGCGAGGCCATGACCGATGCGTTCCGCGCCGACCAGCAGGCAACCGTCGACAACGCGAAGGTGCTCGCTTCGTCCCTCGCCGATGCCGGCGCCTCGATCATCAGCGGCGGCACCGACAACCACCTGATGCTCGTCGACGTGCGCCCGCTCGGCGTGAACGGCAAGGAGGCCGATGCGGCCCTCGGCGAGGTCCGGATCACCGTGAACAAGAACACGATCCCCTATGACCCCGAGAAGCCGATGATCGGGTCCGGCATCCGCGTCGGCACGCCGGCGGTGACGTCGCGCGGGATGCGCGAGGCCGAGATGCGGGACATCGCCACGCTCATCGTTGAGGGGATCGCCGCGCGCGGCGACGCCGACGCCCAGGACGAGATCCGCCGTCGCGTGGCCGCGATCACCGACCGCTTCCCGGTTCCCGGCCTGCCCGCGACCCGCGCCGCCGCCGACGTTCCGGCCTAGCTCCTCAGCGGGCGGAGGCCCAGGGCAGCGCGCGAGTGACCGCCACGGCAGGCTTGCCGCGGGCGTATCGGTCCAGGAGGCGGAGCTCCTGGCGGTACACGCGGGCGAGCAGGGGAGGCGCGACCAGGCGCTCGAGGAGTCCGGCGAACCCATCGGCATACCAGCGCGTGTGGATCCGGACGCGCGTGCGGCCGAACGGCTCGGGATCGACGGTGAAGGTCGTGAGCATCCGGCGCGAGGCGTCCGACTCGATGAGCATCCGGCCCGGCTGCGGCTCGCCGACGCGCACGCGATAGGCGGACGTGCGCCCGCCGAGGGTCATCGTGAACGAGTGGATCGTCCCGGCTCCGATGCCGCCGACCTCGACGCGGAGGTCGCTGAAGGCCGACGGCAGGAAGTTCGGATGGTGCTGCCGGAAGTCGCGGATGAGCTCGTAGAGATGCGCGGCCGGGGCATCGATGGTTCGTTCGGCCGCAACGGTGATCTGCATGGCGCCAGCGTCGCGCGCACGGCGCGCGACGGCATCGGTCTGAGTGACGAGCCAACCCTACGTCCTTCGGCCGACCCCCGGTTCGCGCCCGAAATGGGCCTCCGCTATACTCGCGGCGTCCGACCCCGCCGTGAGTCGAGCTGTACACCGCATGTCCCAACGACCGCCGGGCTTCGCGCCGGGAACGGTGCTTGCCCAGGTCACCCTGCGAGTGATCGTGCCGCTCCTGGGCGGCGTGATCGCGGGGCTCGTGGCCGACAGCATCGGCGACACCGCCCCGCGGTACGTCCTGATCGGCCTGGCGGGTGGGACCTTGATCTCGGCCCTGTGGCTCCGCACCTTTGTCGTTTCGAGCGCCGATCAGATGCGCCGCGAGCGGGAAGCGGCGGATGCCACGGCCACGGAGAAGCATGAACACAACCGATCCGAAGGGAACGGAGGAACGTCCTAGACCGGCCCAGCGCCCCCAGAACTGGGGGATGTTGATCGATCTCGGCTTCCGGCTCGGCCTTTCGGTCGTCATCGGCGTCGTCGGGGGAGTCCTGCTCGACAACTGGCTCGGCACCAAGCCGATCTTCACCCTGCTGGGGGTCGTGGTGGGCATCGGCGCGGCGATGTACTCGATCTGGGACGTCGCTCGCACCGAGATGAGGCGGCGATAGCACATGGAGAAGCAGATCTCGCGTGCATGAAGAAGAGAGCCTGATCCACGTCGCGATCAAGGGCGAGGTGCTCTTCCACCTCGGCCCGATCCCCGTGACGAACAGCATGATCGGCACCCTGATCGCGACGGTGACGCTCGTCGTCCTGGCGTGGTGGGCATCGCGCAACAACGCGCTGATCCCAGGGCGCCTGCAGTCGCTGCTCGAGTTCCCGCTCGAGTTCCTCGGCAGCGTCATCCGCGATCTCCAGCCGACCCGCTTCGCGGCGATCTTCCCGCCGATCCTCACGATCTTCCTGCTCGTCCTCTTCGCCAACTATGTCGGCCTGCTGCCGGGCGTCGGGACGATCGGGGCGCATGTCATCGAGGAGGGCCACGAGGCCACGGTCCCGATCATCCGGCCGGCGTCCGCCGACCTGAACTTCACGCTGGCGCTGGCGCTCATCAGCTTCGTGCTGTTCGTCAGCTGGGGCATCCGTGCCAACGGGCTGCGCGGATACCTGAAGGAGACGTTCGTCGCGAACCCGTGGTACATGACCCCGCTCATGACGCCGATCCACATCGTCAGCGAGCTGAGCCGGATCATCAGCCTGTCGATGCGACTCTTCGGCAACATCTTCGCGGGCGAGATCCTGCTGGCGGTGGTGCTGGCGCTGACCTTCGCGGTCGTCCCGGCCCTCTTCCTCGGCCTCGAGGCGATCTTCGGCGCCGTTCAGGCGCTCGTCTTCGCGCTGCTGACCCTCACCTACATCACCCTCGCGACCGCCGGGCACGGTGGCGGTCACGACGAGGCCGCACGACTCGCCCGAACACGACGCGGACGACGCTGGACTGCGCGCGGACGACTCGGCGCTGGCGGCGGGCGCCCATTGAATCGGAACCAGGCACTAACGGGAAGGCTCTCCCCGAACGCAGAGCTCCAGGAGGAACGCAACACGTGGATCTGACACCCCTCGCCGCCGGACTGGCCATCGGCCTCGGCGCCCTCGGCCCGGGCATCGGCCTCGGCCTCGGCGTGAGCAAGGCCATGGAGGCACTTGGCCGCAACCCGGAGGCATCCGGCGCGATCTTCGTGCCGTACGTCCTCGGACTGGCCCTCACCGAAGCCGTCGCGATCTACGCGCTCGTCATCGGCCTGCTCATCCTGTTCACCTAGGACGGAGGAGCCGTGGGCGCCCTCATCGAGGCCTTCGACATCAACCTGGTCGGGCCTTGCCTTCCAGGTCCTCAACTTCCTGCTGCTGCTCTACATCCTCAACCGGCTGCTCTTCAAGCCGCTGCTCGCTCGCATGGACGAGCGGGGCGCGAAGATCAGCAAGGGCCTGGAGGATGCCGAGGTCGCGGCTCGCGACCGTGAGCTGGCTCGCGCCGAGCGCGAGGCGGCCGTGGCCGAGGCGCGCAAGGAGGCGGCGGCCGTGATCGCCAACGCGAACAAGATCGCCACCGACACGCGCGACGACATCCTCGCCACCGCTCGCGCCGATGCGGAGAAGGTGACGGAACGGGCTCGCGAGGAGATCACCGCCGAGAAGGAGAAGGCGATGGCCGAGCTCCGTGCCCAGGTCGCCGACCTGGCGCTCGAGGCGGCCGGCAAGCTCATTCGCTCCGACATGAACGCCACCACTCAGCGACGCCTCGTCGAGGAGTTCCTGGCGGAGACCTCGGGCGGTCCCGCGTCGAAGGCGCGCGAGAACTAGCCGATGGCACGACGCGACACCGCGGCCCGGCGCTACGCGGAGGCGGCCTTCGACATCGGTCGCGCTGACCGCACCCTCGATGCGTGGGAGCGCGACCTCCTGAAGCTGCGCGACGCGCTGGCGGTCGACGAGCTCCGCACGCTCGTCGAGCACCCGGCGGTCGCCTACGCCGACAAGGAGCGCGTCGTCCGTGGCGTCGTCGGCGACGTCCTGCCGGAGGCACTCAACCTCGTGCTGCTGATGGTGCGCCGCGGCCGGCCGCGGGCGATCGGCCGCATGGTCGACCACTTCCGCGCGCTCCTTCGCCGCGACCGCGGCATCTCCCTGGCCGAGGTGCGCACCGCGCTCGAGCTCGACGAGACGCAGCGCGTCGCGGTGATGGATCGGCTCCACGAGCTCACCGGCGACGAGATCGAGATCAACGAGGTGGTCGACGAGTCACTGATCGGCGGCATCACCGTCCGCATCGGTGACCGGCTGTACGACGCCAGCGTGCGCAACCGCCTGGAGCGGCTGCGGGCGCGCCTGACCGCCGTCTAGGCACGCAGAAGAAAGACCGAGGAACACAACACCGATGGCGATCAGATCCGACGAGATCACGTCGATCATCCGCAGCGAGATCAAGGGCTTCGACGCCGGCGCCGACGTTTCGGGCGTGGGCACGATCGTCGAGGTGGGCGACGGCATCGCCCAGGTCTACGGGCTCTCCGGCGCCCTGGCGCAGGAGCTGCTGGACTTCGGCAACGGGATCATGGGCATGGCCTTCAACCTCGAGGAGGAGACGGTCGGCGCCCTCATCCTCGGCGACTTCACGTCCCTCAAGGAGGGCGACCAGGTCAAGACGACCGGTCGCATCGTGGAGGTCCCGGTCGGCGACGCGCTGATCGGTCGCGTGGTGAACCCGCTCGGCGAGCCGCTCGACGGCAAGGGACCGATCGAGACGACCTCGACCCGGCCGATCGAGCGGATCGCGCCCGGCGTCATCGTGCGCCAGCCGGTCGACACGCCGGTGCAGACCGGCATCAAGGCCATCGACTCGATGATCCCGATCGGCCGCGGCCAGCGCGAGCTGATCATCGGCGACCGGCAGACCGGCAAGACCGCCATCGCGGTCGACACGATCATCAACCAGAAGGGCCAGGATCTCATCTGCATCTACGTCGCCATCGGCCAGAAGCAGTCGACGGTGGCGCAGGTCGTGTCCCAGCTGGAGGAGGCCGGGGCGATGGAGCACACCATCGTCGTCTCGGCCGGCGCCTCCGACCCGGCGCCCCTCCAGTTCCTGGCGCCGTATGCCGGCGTTGCCATGGGCGAGGAGTTCCTCGACACCGGCCGCGACGCGCTGTGCGTGTACGACGACCTCAGCAAGCACGCCTGGTCGTACCGCCAGGTGTCGCTGCTCATGCGCCGGCCGCCGGGCCGCGAGGCGTTCCCGGGCGACATCTTCTACGCGCACTCGCGCCTGCTCGAGCGCGCCGCGCGGCTGAACGAGGAGAACGGCGGCGGGTCGCTGACGGCCCTGCCGATCATCGAGACGCAGGCGGGCGACGTGTCCGCCTACATCCCGACGAACGTGATCTCGATCACCGACGGGCAGATCTTCCTCCAGACCGACCTCTTCAACCAGGGCCAGCGCCCCGCGGTCAACGCCGGGATCAGCGTCTCGCGGGTGGGCGGCAACGCCCAGATCAAGGCGATGCGCCAGGTCGCCGGCAAGCTCCGCCTCGACCTCGCCCAGTACCGCGAGCTCGCGGCCTTCGCGCAGTTCGCCTCCGACCTCGACAAGGCGACGCGCGACCAGCTGACCCGCGGCCGCGCCCTGACCGAGGTCCTCAAGCAGCCCCAGTTCCAGCCGCTGCCGGTCGAGAAGCAGGTGGCGATCATCTGGGCCGCCACGAACGGCCACCTCGACGACGTCGACCCGACGCGGATCGGCGAGTTCGAGAGCGGCTTCTATCGGTTCCTCGAGTCGACGTACGAGCAGCTCCTCCCGGCCATCCGCGACGAGAAGGCGCTGTCGGACGAGCTGAGCGCCGAGCTCGAGAAGGCGGTCGCGGCCTACAAGGACCAGTCCGGCTTCGGCAAGACCGATGACGGCGCCGCGGCCCGAGCCAAGGCCGAGGCCGAGGCCGAGGACGTCGCCGAGCAGGAGCTCGAAGAGGGCGTCGCCACGATGCGATCGGGTTCCTGACGTGAACGTATATATGTATATACGCCGGCAAGGAGCAGACGCTTGCCGAGCCTGAAGGACATTCGCGGCCGGATCGGATCGGTCCGGAACATCGCCCAGATCACCCGGGCGATGGAGATGGTGGCGGCCTCGCGCATGAAGCGCGCGCAGGACGCCATCCTCGCCGCGCGTCCGTACTCCGACGAGCTGCGCGATGCCCTGAGCCGCGTTGCGGCGGTGGTCGGCGAGGAGGTCGACCCGCTCCTGGCGCGTCGCCCCGTGAAGCGCGTCGCGCTGATCATGATCACCACCGACCGCGGGCTGGCGGGGTCGCTGAACGCGAACGCCATCCGCACCGCCCTGCGCTGGACCCAGTCACGGCTGGCCACGAACGGCGACGCCCCGGTGGAGGTCGAGGCGATCACGATCGGCCGCAAGGGCCGCGATGGCCTGCGCCGCGCGGGGATCCCGATCGCCGCGCACTTCAGCCAGCTCGGCGACCGGCCGCACTTCACCGACGTGACCCCGATCGCCCGCCTCGTGACCGAGGACTTCCTCGAGGAGAAGTACGACGAGATCCACGTCGCCTACTCGACCTTCATCTCGACGCTGACCCAGCGGGCGGAGATCACGCAGCTCCTCCCGATCACGCGTCCGGAGCAGGCAGAGGGGCAGGAAGCGCAGAACGACGAGTACCTCTTCGAGCCCTCGGCGGAGGAGATCCTCTCCAGGCTGCTGCCGCACTTCGTCGCGATCGACCTGTATCGGGCCGTGCTCGAGAACCAGGCGTCCGAGCAGAGCGCCCGGATGATCGCCATGCGCAACTCGACCGACAATGCCAACGAGCTCATCGATGACCTGACCCTCGTCTACAACAAGACGCGGCAGGCCACGATCACCCGCGAGATGATCGAAATCGCCTCCGGGGCCGAGGCCCTGGGCGGCTGACGACTGTAAGGAGACTGAAAGACCGATGGCCACCGGAAAGGTGATCCAGATCACGGGTCCCGTGATCGACGTCGAGTTCCCGCCCGGCGAGCTGCCGGCGATCTACAACGCGCTCGAGATCGAGCGGCCGAAGTCCGCCGGCGATGCCGATGGCGACGCGACGCTGACGGTCGAGGTGCAGCAGCACCTCGGCAACAACTGGGTCCGCGCCGTGGCGATGTCGTCCACCGACGGCCTCGCCCGCGGCCTCGATGTGAAGGACACCGGCGCGCCGATCACCGTGCCCGTCGGCGAGGCCACCCTGGGTCGCGTGTTCGACGTGCTCGGGCATGCCATCGACGGCAAGGAACCGGTGACCTCGAAGACCAACCTGCCGATCCATCGCGCGCCGCCGGCCTTCGACCAGATGGAGACCGAGGCGCAGATCTTCGAGACCGGCATCAAGGTCATCGACCTGATCGCGCCGTTCAAGCGCGGCGGCAAGGTCGGCGTCTTCGGCGGCGCCGGCGTCGGCAAGACGGTCATCATCCAGGAGCTCATCCGCAACATCGCCGCCGAGCACGGCGGCTACTCGGTCTTCGCCGGCGTCGGCGAGCGCAGCCGCGAGGGCAACGACCTCCTCGGCGAGATGACCGAGTCGGGCGTCATCGATAAGACCGTCATGGTCTTCGGCCAGATGAACGAGCCGCCCGGCGCGCGCCAGCGGGTCGGCCTGACCGCACTGACGATGGCCGAGTACTTCCGCGACGAGGAGGGCCGCGACATCCTCCTCTTCATCGACAACATCTTCCGCTTCACCCAGGCGGGTTCCGAGGTCTCCGCGCTCCTCGGCCGCATGCCGTCCGCGGTGGGCTACCAGCCGACGCTGGCCACCGAGATGGGCGACCTCCAGGAGCGGATCACCTCGACGAAGAAGGGCTCGATCACCTCGCTCCAGGCCATCTTCGTGCCGGCGGACGACTACACCGATCCGGCCCCGGCCACCACGTTCGGCCACCTCGACTCGACGATTCGGCTCGAGCGCTCGATCGTCGAGCTCGGGATCTACCCGGCGGTCGACCCGCTGACCTCCACCTCGACGGTCCTCGACCCCCGGATCGTGGGCCAGGAGCACTTCGACGTGGCGCGCGAGGTGCAGCGAACGCTCCAGCGCTACAAGGACCTCCAGGACATCATCGCCATCCTCGGCATGGACGAGCTGAGCGAGGACGACAAGGTCACCGTGACCCGCGCGCGGCGGCTCCAGCGCTTCATGTCGCAGCCGATGTTCGTGGCGGAGCAGTTCACCGGCCGTCCCGGCAAGTACACGACCCTCGCGGAGACGGTCGCCGGCTTCCGCGAGATCCTCGACGGCAAGCACGACGCGCTGCCGGAGCAGGCCTTCTACCTGGCCGGCACGATCGAGGACGTCGCCCAGAACGCCGAGAGCATGGGCTGACCGATGCCATTGCAGCTGGAGATCGTCTCGCCCGAGCGACGCGCGTTCACCGATGAGGTGGACATGGTGATCGTGCCCGGCATCGACGGCCAGCTCGGCATCCTGCCCCACCACACGCGGCTGATCACCGCGCTCGGCGTCGGCGAGCTGCGGATCAAGAAGGGCGGCACCGAGCAGTCGCTGCTGATCAGCGGCGGCTTCGTCGAGGTCCGCCCCGACAAGGTCATCGTGATGGCCGACCTCGCCGAGCACTCCGACGAGATCGACGAGGCCCGCGCCGCCGAGGCTCGCAAGCGCGCCGAGGCCGAGCTCGAGCAGGCCAGGGATCCGGTCGACATCGCCCGCGTCCGCGCCGCGCTCCAGACCGCGCTCATGCGCGAGCGCATCGCCACCCGCCGCCGCTCCAGGGGCTAGGCGCCTCTCATTCGGCGAGGGTCACCTCGGTCGCCTCGAAGATCTGACCGATCTGGCAGATGCTGGCCATGTCGTCGGTGGCCTCGCCGTGGACGGTGATCCGATCGCCGCCCTCGGCCACGACCTCCCCATCCGCGTTCACGATCTCGAGCTGCGAGGAGACCTGCCAGCCATCCGGCCAGATCACCTCGTACCGCTCGCCGTCGTCGGCCTCGAGGACCAGGCATCCGCCCTCGACGCCCTCGACGCTCAGGGTCCCGGTGATCGTCTCTCCCGCGCCGAGGGCGGGAGAGGCCGTGGACGGGTCGAGCTCCGGCGTCGCCTCGATCGACGCATCGCCCGCACCCGCGCAGGCGGCGAGGCCGAGGACCAGTGCAAGTGCCGCTAGCCATCTCATGACCGGCAGTGTGCACGGTTCGGGCCATTGGCGCCTCGCCACCGATGAGGCGGACGCGCTAGCATCGGTGTGTGAACGACGACGGACCGATGACTCCGGAGGAGGCCGAGAAGGCGCATCTGCGCGGCCCGGAGGGAAAGCCGGACCAGGGCCCCCGGCGGATGCAGGAGCTTCGCAAGATCGGTCGCGAGTACCCGTTCATCTGCCCCGTCGACTTCAAGCCGCACAAGGGCTCGCCTCCCGGCGAGGACCCGAACCTGGATCCCGACTTCATCGCCAGCCATCGCGAGGATGACGGCGCGCACTACCTGGCCTGACCTGCCTGACCGATGCTGACCTGCGACCAGTGCGGGACCCGCATGCCCCAGCTGCCGGTTCGAATCGAGGTCGTGCGCGAGACCGGACCGATCGGCCTCCCGACCTCTCCGGCGCATGGCGAGACGGTGAACTTCACCCGGCCGTATCGGTTCTGCTCGTCCGACCACCTCTACACCTGGGCGCGGGAGGGCCGGATGATGCTCTGCAACCGGCAGCCGACCCCGTTCGAGGCGGGGATGCAGCCGTACCTGCCCTCGCGGCACATGGGCGGCCGGCTCGGGCTGTGCGACGGGCACCACACCGGCGCCCACGAGTGGAAGGAAGCCTTCCCCGGCTAGACTGCATCGGTCCATGCAGAAGTTCGTGATCACGGGCGGACAGCCGCTGTCCGGGACCGTCCGCATCGCCGGCGCGAAGAACGGCGTGCTCAAGATGATGGCCGCCGCCGCCCTCACCGATCAGCCGGTCAGCCTCCGCAACGTCCCGAAGATCAGCGACGTGACGATCCTGCGCGAGGTGATGACCGATATCGGCTTCGACGTGAAGCGCTCGAACGGCGACGGGCTCGAGCTGCGGGCGATCGAGGCGACCTGGCCGTTCGTGCCGCACGAGGCGGCCGCGAAGATGCGCGCGTCGTTCATCCTCCTGGGACCGATGCTGGCGCGGTTCGGCCACGTGATTCTGCCCAATCCCGGCGGCGATCGGATCGGGCGGCGACCGGTCAACTACCACGTCATGGCGATGGAGGCGCTGGGCGCGACGGTCGCGTTCCGCAACGGCTACTACTACGCCTCGGCGCCCTCTGGCGGGCTGACGGGTGCGCGGATCGAGTTCCCGGAGGTGAGCGTGATGGGCACCGAGAACGCGATCATGGCCGCCACGCTCGCGAGCGGGACGACGGTCATCGACAACGCCGCGCAGGAGCCGGAGGTCGACGACCTCGTCGCGATGCTCTGCGGCATGGGGGCGAAGATCGAGCGGACCGCCGAGCGCCGCGTCGAGGTCGAGGGCGTCGCGTCGCTGGGCGGCGTCGAGCACCGGGTCCTCGGCGATCGCCTCGAGGCGGAGACGTTCGCGATTGCCGCGGCCATCACGCGGGGCAGCGTGACGCTGGAGGGGATCGATCCGGGCCATCTCGGGTCATTCCTGGAAGCCGGCGAACGGATGGGGGTCTCCTTCGAGACCGATGCCGGCGCGTTGCGCGTCTCTCCGCCTGAAGCGCCGCTGCGCGCCGTCGACGTCCGCACCGATCCGTATCCGGGGTTCGCGACCGACTTCCAGGCGCCGTTCTCGGTCCTCATGACGCAGGCCGAAGGAACGTCGCACATCCACGAGACGATCTTCGAGGACCGCCTCGACTACACCCGCGAGCTGGTGCGGATGGGCGCCGACATCGAGCTCGTCGACGAGCGCCACGCACGCATCACCGGCCCGACGCCGCTCCATGCCGCCGAGGTCGAGATCGCCGACCTGCGCGCCGGCGCGACCCTCATCCTCGCGGCGCTTGACCGCGGCGGGCACATCGGTCATCTCGGGGATCGAGCACGTCGACCGAGGCTACGAGCAGATCGAGGCGAAGCTCGTGGCGCTCGGCGCCCAGATCAACCGGATCGAGGCCTGATCCGCCCGCACATGAAGCCCGGTCTCACCATCCCCGACCTCGACGTTGACTACGGCCAGTTCTACCTGTTCGACGTTGCGCTGAAGATGCCCAATCCCGACGGCGAGGACTTCTTCGCCGATCCGTGGCTGTTCGAGCACCGGTGCGCATCGATCGGGTCGTCGGCCATCGTCCTCACGATGGCGCAGCACGGTCCGACATCGGTCGAGGCCGTCGCGGTCGACAACGACGCTGACGCGGCGGATCCCGAGGACTGGGACCACGTCACCGACATGGCCATGGGCATCGCGTCAGGTCAGCTCGGTGTCATCGGGTGGGAGTCGACCGGACCGGTGCATCGCCTCGAGGTGGCGCCGGGCGAATGCATCGTCCGCATCCTCTGGGGTGGCCTGGACGACGCGGTCCGCACGGAGGACACCAGCCGCGAGCATCTGCGGATCGAGGTGCGATCGGGTCGACCGGGTGCGACGCGGGTCATCCGCCCCTGGCCGGCCCTGGGTCCCCACGTCGTACGAGCGGCCGGCGTCGAATGGCCTGCGCCTCTTTGTCGGTGGCGTGGCGTACGAGCGCGAGAAGGCGATGACCGCGGTGAATCTGCTGTTCTGGGGCGACCACCCGGAGTCTCTAGACGGGCCGGTCAGCAACCTGCTCGTTGACCCTGAAAGCGGTTCGCACTTCGCTTCGGGCTACTCACGCGACGGACACAACATGCTGCGCGAGCTGACCGCAGAAGAGCTCACCGAGATCAGCGCCGCCGGCGATCCGTATCGGCTCCTGTTTCTTGTCGACGAGAACGGGCACATCTGGAACACGCAGATGCCGCTGCGCAAGACGCCGGCCCTCCAGCACACTCCGGCGGAGAACTACGCGATGATCCGCCAGCTCGGGCGGCCGGAGGACGAGGCTGAGCCGCTCCCGCCAGGCTGGGACCGGATCGTCCGCATCAGCCTCGATCACCCCGAGCCGATCGACGTTGACGAGGTCGGCGCCCCGGAGCCGGGCGTCACCTATCAGCGACGGCGTTCCGAGGAGTCGAACGACTGAGCTGGCACCGCGGACACCAGTACGTCGACCGCGCCAGCTCGCCTTGGCGCCGCGTCTCGATGCGCGTCCCGCATCGTCGGCAGGGACGCCCGGCTCGACCGTAGACCCACAGCTCGCGTCCGCGCCCGCGCATCCCGGTCGTCACCCGCGCGCCGCCACCGACGTTCGCGCTGGAGCAGCCGCCGCGCGGTCACCAAAGCGCTCTCGAGCTCCGCGTCGTCGAAGAGCCGAACCAGCGCCCACGGGTCGAGCCGCTCGACGAAGCAGACCTCGCTCTTCACGACGTTCCCGATCCCCGCGACGGCCCGCTGGTCGAGGAGCGCCTCGCCGAGTTCATCTCCGTCTCGCTCGCGGAGCCGCCGCACGGCCTCATCCGAATCGAACGTCTCCCCGAGCAGGTCGGGGCCGAGCTCGCGCAGCTGGCGTGACCGCCGTAGGTCGGCATCGGTCAGGAGCTCGACCGTCGGCGTGTTGAATGCCACGGCGACGGCCTCGGGCGTCTCGAGGATCGCGTTCGCCTGGGACCTGGGCAGCCTCCAGGCCTCGCCGGGGCGGTACCGATGCCAGGAGCCTCGCATCCGCATGTGGCTGCGCAGGGTGAGTCCGTTGTCGAAGCCGATGAGCAGGTGCTTCCCGCGCGCCTCGACCGACGTGACGACCGATCCCAGGACCCGCGACAGATCCGGCACCCTCCGCAAGCCCGGTCCGGCCTGCGCGCGCGCATTCACGACCCGCCGACCGACGAGTGCGGCGCGCAGCACCGAAGCGGTTCGGAAGATCGTGTCGCCCTCTGGCATCGCTGAGGATTGTGCCCGTCCGACGAGCGACGGAGGTACGGGGTCGGGCGGGGAGGCCGGCTCGGTATACTCGGCCACGCGTCGCTTGGACGCACCACCCCAAGACCAGCAGCACGGACCGATAGCTCGCGCATGAAGATCGGCATCGACCTCGGCACCGCCAACATCCTGGTGTACGTCAAGGGCAAGGGCGTGGTGCTCAACGAGCCGAGCGTCGTCGCCATCCGCGAGGACGACAACAAGCTCGTCGCCGTCGGCGAGGAGGCGCGCGAGATGATCGGGCGCACCCCCGGCAACGTCCGGGCCATCCGGCCGATGCGCGACGGTGTGATCGCCGACTACCTGATCACCGAGGCGATGCTGCGCTACGTCATCGACAAGGTCGGGCATCGGTTCCGGCTGTTCAAGCCGGAGGTGATGATCAGCGTCCCCTCGGGCGTGACCTCGGTCGAGAAGCGGGCCGTCCGCGACGCCGCGCTGAAGGCGGGCGCCAAGGACGCCTTCCTCATCGAGGAGCCCCTGGCGGCGGCCATCGGGAGCAACATCCCGATCAGCGGGCCGTCGGGAAACATGATCATCGACATCGGTGGCGGGACCAGCGAGATCGCGGTGATCGCGCTGGGCGGAATCGTCGTCAGCGACTCCCTGAGAGTCGGCGGCAACCGCTTCGACGAGAGCATCGCCAACTACATCCGGCGCAAGTACAACCTGATGATCGGCGACCGCACGGCCGAGCAGGTCAAGATCGAGATCGGTTCGGCGCTCCCGATGGACGAGCCGCTGCGAATGGAGGTCAAGGGCCGCGACATGATCGCCGGCCTGCCGCGCACGATCCCGATCACGAGCAGCGAGATCACCGAGGCCATCGAGCAGCCTCTCCAGGCGATCATCACCGCGGTCCGCAACGTCCTCGAGCAGACCCCTCCGGAGCTGAGCAGCGACATCATCGACAAGGGCATGGTGATGACCGGCGGCGGCGCGCTGCTGCGCAACCTCGACAAGCTGCTCACCCAGGTCACCGGCATCCCGTGCCACGTCGCGGAAAATGCGCTCAACAGCGTCGCCGTCGGCACCGGGATGGCGCTCGAGCAGTTCGGGACGTACCGCAAGAGCATCGTCAGCCACGCATGAGGCTGCCGATGTGACGATCGCCGCCACGGCGACCGAGCTCCGCGCGCAGCTGAGAGACGAGCGAGCGACCACCGGAAAGCCACCCACGACCAAGGCCTTCGCCGACTTCCACATCCACACCCGGTTCAGCCGTGACTCGCTGCTCACCGAGGAGCGGTTCATCGAGAAGGCGATCGAGCGCGGGCTCACCCACGTCGCGATCACGAACCACAACAACGTCGAGGGCGCGATCGCCGTGCGCGACAAGGTCGCCGAGCTGGGGCTGACCGACAAGCTGACCGTCATCCTCGGCGAGGAGGTCTCGACCGCCGACGGCGAGGTCGTCGGCCTCTTCCTGACGAAGACGATCCCGCGCGGCCTGAGCGCGAACGAGACCGCGGACGAGATCCATCGGCAGGGCGGCCTCGTCAGCATCCCGCACCCGTTCGACCCGTTCCGCAACTCGCACATCCGCGAGGGCCCGCTGCGCAACCTCGCCGAGGTGCGCAAGATCGACATGGTCGAGATCTTCAACTGCCGCGTCACCCTCCAGCGACACAACCTCGAGGCCGCCGAGTTCGCCAAGCGCTACGGCATCCCGGGCATCGCGGCGTCCGACTCCCACTCGGGCATGGAGGTCGCGATGGCCTTCAACGCGATGCCGATCTTCGACACCGCCGACGAGCTGCGGGCGTCGCTGCTCGACAACGACTGGCACGCCAGTCGCTCATCGGTCCTCATTCACCTCACGACGCGCTGGGCGGTGTGGACGAACGTGTTCAACGCGTGGCGCGGCAAGCGAGTCGCCGGCCCGATCCTCGCTCCTGAGCCGCCTGAGCAGGTGCGTCGCGAGCCGGTCCAGCGGCCGAGCCCCGCGGAGCTGCCGCCGAAGGAGAAGGCGGACGAATGACCGATGAGCGCCAGCGGCCGCCTCGTCATCCGGACTCCGGCCCGCATTCCCACGAGGGCGGCGCGCTGTACGAGGCGAGCGAGTTCCTCGATGCCCCGCCCGACGAGCCGATCCCGGAGCGCGAGGTCAGCCTGGCCCGGCGCGTCCTCAACTGGCGGACGATCGGATCGGTCATCTTCGCGATCGCCCTGCTGGTGCTGGCCTTCAACACCCTCGGCGTCAACCTCGCCGCGACCTGGGAGCTGATCCTCGGCGCGAACGTCGGTTACCTGCTCCTCGCCTTCCTCGCCTACTACCTGACCTTCCCGGTTCGCACCTTCCGCTGGCGCTTCATCCTCGCCAAGGTGGGGACGCGCGTCAGGTTCGTCGACGCGCTCGAGATCCTCTATCTGTCGTGGTTCGTGAACTGCCTGGTGCCGGCCAAGCTGGGAGACCTGTACCGCGCGTATCTGCTCAAGGCGAACAACGGCGCCTCGGCGTCGCGGACGGTCGGCACGATCTTCATCGAGCGCATCGCCGACATCATCGTGATCTTCGGCCTGGCCCTGGCCGCCGGCTACTGGAGCTTCCGCGGCCGATTGACGCCCGGCGTCGACGTCATCTTCATCATCGGCTTCGTCGTGGCGCTGATCCTCATCACGTCGGTCATCGCCCTGCGCCTGTATGGCCGTCGCGTCTCGCGCTGGCTGCCACTCCGCCTGGCCGACCTGTGGGAGCGGTTCCACGAGGGGAGCACCGGCGCCCTCACCCCTTCCGCGCTGCCGATCATCGGCGTCTCGACGGTCGTCATCTGGCTGCTCGAGGGCGCGCGCCTCTACTTCGTCATCCGCGCGCTCGACCTGCCCGACGTCGGGCTCGGCATCAGCGCCTCGATCTTCGTCGCCCTCGTCGCCGCGCTCCTCACCGCCATCCCGCTCACCCCGGCCGGCATCGGCTTCGTGGAGGCGGGCATTGCCGGCGCGCTCTTCATCTACGGCGTCAGCGGCGACCAGGGGGCCGCGGTGGCGCTCACCGACCGGGCGATCAGCATTCTCACCGTCATCCTGTTCGGCGGCATCCTCTACCTCTTCAGCAGCAAGGTGCGACGGGCGCACGGGGTGGGCACGGCGGCCGTTCCATCGGGCTAGCGTCCTGCGGTCTGATGCTCGAAGTACCTTCCTCCTATTGAGGCGTCACGCTCGCCAGCGGATGCTTTGGTTGCTCGGACGCACCACCTCCGCACCAGCGGCGATGGCGTCCGGCGAACCGAAGGTCGCAGATGACGCTGCAGACACCGAGATCCTTCAACGCCTGGCTTCGCGGCCAGCTGAAGGAGAAGAAGATGAGCCAGCGCCAGCTGGCGCTCCAGTCCGGGGTGGATCACTCCACCATCAGCCGGCTGATCAAGGGCGACCGCATGCCCTCGCTCGGCACTGCCACGAAGCTGGCGCGCGGCCTCCGCGAGATCACCGACGAGGCCGATGGACCTTCCTACTTCGCCTCCCTCAACTCGCGCGCCGTCCTGCCGACCACCCGGGTCGAGTACGCGCTGCGCGGGGACGACTCGCTGACCGAGGCCGACGTCCGCGAGCTCATGCAGGCGTACATCTCGGTGCGGCAGCGCCGAAACCGCGACGCGGGCAACGGCTCGCACGGCGTGAACGGGTTCACCAACGGCGGCTGAACCTGGGGTGTGGTGCCGACCTTTCGCCTAGCGGAGTCCGACGCTGTCAGCGATTATCACGTTAGTGATATATCCGTCACCAGCGACGGCCCACCCGAAGAAGCAGACCTAACGCCGCCCGACCACCCGCGTCGAGCGCCGATTCGTCCGGAACGCCTTCGGCGGAAGCTGCGGCAGCTCGACAGCGCCGCCCCACAGCAGCCTCGCGCGGCGCATGTTGACCGCGTCCCAGCCCTCGTCCGCGCCCGGCGTCTCCATGATGAACGTCGCCTGCGCCAACCGCGGATCCCGCAGGAACGCGCCCAGCCCGGCCGGACCGATGCGCCCCGCGCCGACATGCTCGTGCCGATCCGCCCGCGAGCCGAGCTCCGAGCGCGAGTCGTTGAGGTGCACGAGCGCCAGCCGATCCAGGCCGATGAGCTCCTCGAAGCGATCCACCACCGCGCCGGCGCCGTCGGCCGTGGAGATGTCGTAGCCGGCGCCCCAGAGGTGGGCGGTGTCGAGGCAGAATCCGAGCCGATCCGCACCGGAACCGACGCCCTCGAGGATCTGCGCCAGCTCCTCGATCGACGATCCGAGCATGTCGCCCCCGCCCGACGAGTTCTCGAGGACCAGGCGGACCCCGGCGGGCGACGACGCCAGCACGCGCCGAACGTTGTCGACGATCTGAGCCAGCCCGGCCGCGCGGCCGAGGCCGCGGTGCGAGCCGATGTGCGTGTTCACGATCGTCGCGCCGTAGGACGGCGCGCGCTGCATCTCGGTGATCAGGCCGGCGCGCGACTGCGACGCGAACGGCTCCGCCGAGCCCGCGAGGTTGATGAGGTACGAGGCATGGATGGCGATCGTCCGCAGCCCCTCCCGCGCGCCGTAGTCGACGAACTCGGGAGCCTGAAGGGGTGGCTCGGGGCGGCGGCGCCAGGCGATCGGGTTATCGGTGAAGATCTGGAGCGCGTGAGCCCCGATCTGGCGCGACCGTCGAGCGGCACGCAGGAGGCCATGGCCGACTCCCAGGTGCATGCCGACCGCCGGCGCGTCCTCCGGCCAGGTCAGGCGTCGCCGCGGCTCCGGCCGTGCTACGGTGCGGGCCATGGTCGAGCCGCGCGACGAACCGCCCGAGGGCGACGTGCTGACGCTGGCCCTCTACGTCTACTTCGTGGCGCTGA
Source organism: uncultured Chloroflexia bacterium (assembly GCA_963844415.1). GTDB lineage: Bacteria > Chloroflexota > Limnocylindria > QHBO01 > QHBO01 > JACDBZ01. The sequence goes on along the minus strand of CAWJOA010000007.1, from coordinate 8,402 downwards.
TCGTGCTCGTCGCCGGTCTGCTCGTCCTGCCGGCGCTCCTCTGACGCCGCCGCGGCGGCTCAGCGCGACCCGCCGTTCGAGCGCGATCGACGACCGGCTGGATGAGGCCGTAGTTGCCATCGGTCCGGCGGTAGAGGACGGCGACCTGCTCGGTCTCGGCGTCGAGGAAGACGAAGAACGCGTGGCCGAGCTCCTCCATCTGGGTGATGGCGTCCTCCTCGAACATCGGCTGCATGTCGAAGCGCTTCGTCTTGACCACCTGCGGACCCGTGGCATCGGGCTCGACCGTGCCGATCGCCTCGCGGGAGAGGACCGATTCGATCTCGTCGCTGTGGCGCTTGCGCACGCTGCCCGGCTTCTCCTTCGTGCGCACGACCTGCCGTTCGAGCTTGTCGATCACGACGTCGAGGGCCGCGATCGGCGTCGCGCCCGAGGCCGTCGAACGCACGACCTCGCCGTTGTTCCGGAGCGTGACCTCGGCCACCTGGGCGCTGTCGGTGGCGTGTGAGGCATGGCCGATGAGCTCGACGTCGGCCTCGGCCATCTCGTGGGTGATGCGATCGAGCCGGCGAAGCTTCCGTTCGACCTGGCCACGGAGCTCGTCGGTCAGCTCGAGATTGCGGGCCTTCAGGTTCGTCTTCACGTACCGATGCCTCCGCTGCGCAGCTGACGGATGGCTCCTAACGGTAGCACCCGCTTGCCGCGCCCAAGTGCGACTCCTGCGCAGTAATCGGCCGATAAGCCGCTGAACGCCACAATTCGCGGGCGCCATGCGATGGCTCGAGCTGCTGCTGCCACCTGCCTGCGCCGGCTGCGGGTCAGCCGGCGCGCTGCTGTGTGCGACCTGCCTTCGAGGCGCACGGCCGGCATCGGATCGATCATCTCAATTCGTCACGGCTGACCCGGGCATCGCGATCGGGCAGGAGCTGTCGCTCGCGATGGCCGCCTTCGCCTTCGACGGACCGATCCGGCGCGCGATGGCGCGGCTGAAGTACGAGGGCGCCTGGCGCCTGGCCGATCCGTTGTCGGAGGCCGCATCGCCTGCTCTCCGGCTCCTCGTCGAGCTGAGCGGAGCGGTGCCGCTCGTCCCGGTTCCGGTGCACCGCGAGCGGCGGCGGGAGCGTGGCTACAACCAGGCCGAGCTCATCGCCCGTGCACTGGGCTCCGCGATGGACGTGCCCGTTCTCGACCTCCTCGAGCGGGTCCGGCCGACGACGAAGCAGCATCGGCTCGATCGCGCCGCACGCCTCGCCAACCTCCGCGATGCCTTCAGGGTGCGCGCGGCGATCCGTTCGGTGCCGAGTGCGCTGATCGTGGTGGACGACATCGTCACGACGACCGCCACGCTGGAGGCGTGCGCATCGGTCCTGCGGAGCGCCGGTGTGCGGGACGTCTACGGCTTCGCGCTCGCGCGCGAGATCTAGGCCGGATCGATGAGGCGGAGCTCGTCGCCCGGCTGCGTCCCGCTGCGGGCCGCCGCTCCCGCGGCGAGCTCGAGGCAGTCGCGCGCCCCACGCGCCCACCACACGACGCGCCATGGCTTCAGGTCGGGCACGACCTTCGTGACGCGTCCGTCCGCGCCGACGAAGACGGCGTCGATCGCGAATCGCATGAAGAACATGTGGATGGATGGCGAGCGCTCGATCCACAGGCCCTCGTCGTCAGCCAGGCCGTCGCGGTTCAGGAGGCCGACGGTCCGGTCACGCGTGCTGCGCGCAACGCGGACGCGCTCGGCGACGACCGTGCCGCGGGTGACGTTCTCGACCCTCATCGGCGGATCATCGCAGGCTGGCGGGCAAGGAAGTGCCTCGGTCTTCCCCCGACCGAGGCACCGATCCTCCCGCCGCTGAAGCGGACGCGTCGCGCGCGTGAGGTCTAGTTGATGAGGGTCACTCCAGCGTCGACCGGATCGCCCGGGTTCAGGTCACCGATCGACACCGAGTCCGGTGGAGCCGATGCGCTGGACGAACCACCCCTTCAGGCAGCCGACGAGGCCGCTCGGGTTGACGAGCTGCGGCCTGCCGGGCGGATCCTCGCACTCGTTGTCCGAGCCCTGGACGTGGGCCTCGTCGAGGATGAAGGCCACCCAGAACGGGACGCCGAAGATCGAGGTTGTCGCCCTTGCCGTCCCACGGTCCGCCCGGGCACGGAACGAGCTGGTCGTGGTCACCGTCACCGTCCGAGTCGAGCGTTCCGGGGACCGGGGCCTCCTCGCACGTCGTCGTGTGGATCGGCAGCTTCACCGGGACGTCGTAGTCGCCGTCGGTGTCGACGCCGTCCTCCTCGTGCAAGCCCGGCTCGTTGCCGTGGTACGTGGCCAGCTCGCCCTCGCAGCAGTTGATGGTACCGGTGTGGGTCTCGACCCAGCCCGGGATCGACACGAAGATGTCGCAAGGATCCTCGATCTGGTCGGCGAGGTTCCCGCAGCCGTAGTCGAGCCAGCCGACCGATCCCGGCACCTGTTCGCCACTGGGTCCGATCCTGCAGAGCGGGATGATCGACAGGTTGCTGAAATTCAGCGCGGCGCCGAGCGGCAGGATCTCGTACGGGCCCCACACATTGTCATTGAGGGTGCCGTCGCCGGGCTCGTTCTCCTCGTTCCAATCCCGAATCGTCCACATGTCGCCCGAATCGTCGCAGAGTTCCATCGTCTGCGGGAACGTGACCGGCAGTCCCACCCCGGATCCGGTGATCGGGCCAACGATGGCGGTGGCATTCGCCGTGGCTCTCAGCTCGCGGAAGCCGACGACCGACATCAGGAATGTGTCGAACGTCTGCTCAGCCACTGCGCGGACGCCCTGGGCATCCGGCGGGATTGCTCCAGCCGTCCCGCAGTCGGGAATGTCGACGTCGATCAGGGCGCCCGTGTGGTCGGTGAATTCGGCGCGCTCGACCTCGACGTTGTTCTCCGTCTCGGCGCGCTCCACGGCGCAGCCGACGTCACCGATCGTGCGCGGCTGCTCGGCGATCCACTCGAGGATGACCGTCGCGCCGGCCTTGGCGATCGCGTCGGCGCCGTTCTGGGTCTCACGCTGGCGGCCCCAGGCGTGTCCGCCGTCGATGACAAGCCCGACCATGGCGATGATGCCGATCAGTCCGGCGGCCACGATGACGAGGACCTGGCCCGACTCGTCGCGGCGGTGAAGGCCGCGTCGGGCGCGGGTGAGCAGCTTGAGCATCAGGATTCTCCGATCGGGCACTCAGGCCCCTCACAGTTGAAGTCGACCTGGAATCGCGACTCACCCTCCATCTCGAGCGTGCCCATGAGGGCACCGAGGAATGGCGTCGCGGCCTCCCACTCGTATTGCACTCGCACGACTGCGAAGCAATCGACGATGGATGTCTCGTTGTTGTCGTCACCGGTGACAGCGCCCGTGCACGAGGCGTCGTCGTCGGGCGTGTCGCGGTCGCGGAAGTCGACCAGGACATCGGCCGCCTGCACGCCGAGCGAGACCGATGACTCGATGGCCTCGTCCTGGATGTGCGACACGGTCTGATCGACGATCGCCAGGCGAGCTGCTTCGCGGGCAGCCTGGTTGATCGTGTTGAAGGCGAAGACCGCGCGACCTACGTCGAAGAGGCCGACGAGGACGAGGACGAAGATCGGCACGATCAGCGCGAACTCGACCAGTGACTGTCCGCGGGCGTCTCTATTGGGCTTCATCAGTCGGTCACCCGCACGTCCTGGATCAGGTCATCAGTTCCCGCACTGGACGTGACCCTCAGCCGAACCTCGTAGTTCGTCGCCCCGCCGCCGGGCGCATCCGTGAAGACCTGGTCGTCCAGATTCGCGCTTGTGCCGACCGTGGTGAACGTGCCGCTCGGCAAGGTGCGACGCGCCCAGAGGTAGGTGAGCGGGCAGTCCGGGTTCGGGTTCACCAGTGTCGTGCTCATGAAGTCAACAGTGAACGGGCTAGCATCTCCTTCTACGCGGCCACTCGACTCTGGCGGAGGGTCCGTATCCATGTCTGCCACCGGCGGGATACACGGATCCGGCGGCGGGGCCGGCGGATCGGGCACGCCGATGACCGCGAGACCATTGACCGCGAACGTGGACTCGGCCACCAGCTGCACCGGCCCTCCCAGCACGGACTCCGCGAGGGGGGTGATCAGCCCGAACTCGCATTCGAGACGGACGGTGACGATGTCGCTGAAGTCATTGGTGAGGACGCCGTCATTGTTCGTGTCGCCGTTGGTGTCGGTGAAGACCGGGACCGGGTGTGGCAGCGGGAAGTCGCAGTTGGCTGCCTGGAGGTCCTGCGTGATGAACGTCTCGTAGTCGTCCCGCCACTCGATCTCGAGGTTTCCATTGGCGGTCGGCCACGCGTTCGCTCGCTGCGAGGCCGTGTCCGCCGCGATCCGCGTGGAGTTCTGGAGGGCGATCCAGCCGAAGAAGACGCGACCGAAGTCGACGGCCATCACGAGGAGCAAAGCCAGCAATGGGAGGACGAGGGCGAACTCAACCATTCCCTGGCCGCGGCTGGTGCGATTTGATCGGTGACGGAGGAACATGCTCGGGTGAATCCCTGATTGAAACTTGGCGCAGTCTATTGGCCCGACCTTGCAGGTCACCTTGCAGCCGAGCTCCACGAACTAGGACCCACCCCGGACGATGGTCCTACTCGCCGCCTTCCTCGCTGGATTCGGCCGGGATCTCGAGCGTTACCGAGGTCCCCTGCCCCAGCCGCTCTCGATCTCGACGCTGCCGTCCATCGCGCGCATCAGGCCGCGGGCCGCGTAGAGGCCGACGCCGCTCCCGTCCGGCGCCAGCTTCCGCGCCTGCTCGGCCCGGTAGAACTGCTCGAAGGCGCGCTCGCGCGTCTGCCTCGTCCATGCCGGCGCCGCGATCGCGACCGTGATCGCCAGGCGCCCGTCGCTGCCGTCGATGGCGACGCGATCGGCGAGCCCGCGGGACTGTACTTCACGGCGTTGTCGAGCAGCGCCCACAGCACCTGCTCCAGGCGGTCGGGATCGGCCACGGCGAGGTGCGGCGGTCCCGGCGACGCGCAGCTCGAAGGGACGTTCGGCGCGGAGCGCGGCCCACGTCCGCTCGACGAGTGGCTGCACGGCGAACACCTCCTGCTGGGGCGTCAGCACGCCGGCGTCAAGCCGGGAGGCGACGAGCAGCTGGCTGACCATCCGCCGCAGGCGCTCCGCCTGGTGGGCGATCGAGTCGAGGTCGCCCTGCGCGCCGTCGGATAGATCTTCGCCGGCGCGCAGCTCCGTCGCCAGCGCGGCGATGCTCGTCAGCGGTGTCTGGAGGTCGTGGGTGACCCCGCGCAGGAAGTCGGCCTGCACGCCGGCGAGCCGATTCAGCTCGTCGGCCTGGCCGCGGACCTGCGCGTAGAGGAGCGAGTGCTCGAGCGCCGTCCCCGCGTGCTGGCCGACGAGTGTGAGCAGCGCGATCTCGGCCTGGCGACGGCTCCAGGCGGCCTTCCCACGGCGCGTAGAGGATCGCCCCTAGCCGCTCGCTGACGGCGACGTCCGCGACGGCGAACGCGCCCCATGGCCCCTCGACGTGGCGAGCCGGGCTGTTCGGCGTCGGTGACCGAGGCCCAGCGCTCGAGCTCGCCGATCGGTCGGACGGACGCGCTCGTCGTCCATCCCGTGGTAGACGCCGGGCGGCAGCAGCTCCGGCGTCGCGGACGTCATCACCGCACACCGCCAGGTCGGGTCGCGCATGACGATCCGCACGCGGACGACGAGCGCGGCGACGACCGCCACGCGGCTCGTCGTCGATGGGCACCCGGCTCGCCTCGCGCGCCAGGGTGGCGACCTGGCGGTTCCGCTCGTCGAGGGAGACCGCCATCTGCCGGTAGGCGTCGCCACTCTCGGGCGCGTCGGGTCGGCGCCGCGCTCCGCGAGCGACAGGAACGAGCGCACCTCGTCAGCGAGGCCGCCGGTGAAGACGAGGGCCAGCATTGCCGCCCACCCGAGGGCGCCGCAGGAACACGACGACGGCAACGAGGCTGGCGTTGGCGGCACCGAGTACGGACTCGGCCAGCCGCTACGGCGCCGAGCAGGAGCAGGATCGGCAGCAGGATCGCCAGCAGGAGCGCGACGAAGACGCGCAGCCAGAGCCCGGTGCGGGGCACGGTCTATGCCTGCGTGGCGGACGGCGGGCCCGGAGCTCAGTCGGTAGCCGACGCCCCGCTCGGTGATGAGGTAGCGGGGATGGTCCGGGTCCACCTCGAGCTTCCGGCGCAGGCGTCGCACGGTGACCCACAGATAAGACGGGTCGGCGCCGTCCGCATCGGTCCAGACGCGGTCGAGGAGCTCCTCGGTGGGGATGATGCGGTCGACCGATGCCGCCAGGACCTGGAGCAGCCGCGCCTCGGTCGGCGTGAGCTGGTGCGTGCCCGCGGCGTCGACAGCCGGCGAGTCGCCAGGTCGACCTCGACCTCGCCACCGTCGAGGCGGATCTGGGGGCTGGCCGACCGGTGCGCGGCGCAGGACGCGCTGGATGCGGGCGACGAGCTCGTCTGGGTCGAAGGCTTCGTCACGTAGTCCTCGGCGTACAGCTCGAGCGCGCTGACCTTCGCCTCCGAGGCGTCGACCGCGGACAGCACGATGATCGGCAGGTCGGCGATCTGCTTCACCCGGCGGCAGAGCTCGAAGCCGTCCATGCCGGGCATCATCAGATCGACGACCAGCAGCGCCGGCCATTGCCCTCGAGCTGCTTGAGCGCGGCCGGCCCGGACGAGGCGGTGGCGACCTCGTAGCCGGCGCGGCGACACGCGCGCGCGAGACCGCCGACAGCAGGGTCAGGTCGTCGTCGACCAGGAGGATGGCCGGCCGAACCGGCGGCAGCATCCTAGATGCGACCCGCCGCCCATGACGCGTCACGATCGCTGGCCCGAGGATGACGATGAAGATCGTCGGGAAGATGCAGCCGACCATCGGGAAGAGCATCTTCACCGGGGCCTTGGCCGCGGCCTCCTCGGCGCGCTGGCGGCGCTCGATGCGGAGCTGGTTCGATTGGATCTGGAGGACCTTGGCGATCGGCACGCCGAGCTGCTCGGCCTGGACGATCGCGCCGATGAAGTTGCTCACCGGCTGGGCGTCCGCTCGGGTCGCGACGTCGCGCAGCGCCTCGCGCCGCGTGCGGCCCATCCGCACCTCCGCCAGCGCCTGGCGGAACTCGTCGACCAGCGGGCCCTCCATCTTCTCGACGACCTTGGCGAGCGCCGCGTCGAAACCTAGGCCCGCCTCGACCGAGATCGTCAGCAGGTCGAGCGCGTCGGGCAGCTGGAGTGTCATCGCCATGCTGCGTGCTCGCATCTTGCGGCCCAGCCAGAACTCCGGCGCCATGTACCCGAGGGCCGCGCCGAGGACGCGAAGAGCAGGAGCCACGACCGGCTCCCCCGTCAGCAGGAGGCCGACGACGAAGCCCAGGATGGCGAAGCCGATGAGGCTGAGGAACTTCACGCCGACCCAGTCGGCGCCACGCAGGCCACCGGGGTACCCAGCCCTCTCCAGCTTCGCATCGGTCCGCGCGATCATGCCGCCGTCCTGGCGGCGGCCGACGCGGGCCAGCCGCTGGATCATCGGCCGCATCACGCGCTCGTAGAAGGGCTGCTGCATCTCCATCTCTTCCAGCGACTTCGGCTGGACGACGAGCTGGGAGAGCCGTGCCTGGACCGCGTCCTCGCTCGGCCGCGCGGCCACGCCGTAGGTGATGAGCAGGACGGCGGCGCCGGCCAGGATCGCGATGAGGATGATGGGATCCATCTGCATTACACCTTGATGTCGACGATGCGGCGGATGAAAAGGTAGCCGATCCCCATGCTGATCAGGCCGACGATGAAGAAGACGACGCCCATCGGCAGGCCCAACATCTCCGGCGGGTTCTCGAGCATGACGGTCATGTAGCTCGGGCTGATGAGGAAGAGGAGCCGGCCAGGCCGATCGGCAGCAGGGTGATCACGTATCCGCTGTAGCGCTGCATGGCCGTCAGCGTCTGGATCTCGCCCTGGATTCGGATCCGCTCGCGGATCGTATGGGCGATCGCGTCGAGCACGGTGGCGAGGTTGCCGCCGACCTGGGTCTGGATCTGGATGGCGGTCACCATCAGCTCCAGGTCCTCGGAGGCGACGCGGCGGATGAGGTTGTTGAGCGCCGGCTGGAGCGCCACGTCCGAGCTGCATCTCGCGCACGACGCGCTCGAACTCCTCGCTGATCGGAGGCCGCGCCTCGCGCGTGACGAGCTCCATGCCCTGCAGGAACGAGGATCCGGCGCGGAGCGAGTTCGCCAGAAGCGTGATCGTATCGGGGAGCTGGGCCGTGAATGCGTTGAGCCGCTTGGCCTGGCGCCGGTTCAGGTAGAACCGTGGGGCGAACAGGCCCAGCGCGAATGCGCCCGCCAGCGTGACCGGGTTTTGGAAGCCCTGGAAGATGTACCC
>CAWJOA010000006.1:0-799782 GCA_963844415.1 uncultured Chloroflexia bacterium | reverse complement strand
GCGCGCGAGGTGATTCTACGTGCTCGACGCTGGATGATCAGGCGGCCCACCTGTCGATCAGGGAAGTCGGACGGACCGCCGAAGGCCGCAACGGGGCCAATTTGTCCGGAGGGTTCATCCCCTCGCGCGCCGCGCACGCCCTAGACGAGGCGATAGACCTGGATCGGGCGATCGAGTCCCTTGACCTCCCGGTGACCCTTGCCCTCGAAGGCGAGGCCGCTCCCATCGGCAAGGCCGACGGTGACCGCGGAGGCGAAGACCTCCGACGGTCCTGCGAGCGCCATGATCCGGGCGACCACGTGGACCGCCACGCCGCCGATGTCGCGGCCCATTGGCTCGATCTCCCCGGGGTGGATGCCGATCCGTGCCTTGATCCCGGTCTCGGGCAGCGCAGCGACGATTGCAGCGGCGGATCGGAGGGCGGCGACCGGTGTTCTGGAAGGTGGCCAGGAAGCCGTCGCCCGTGGTGTTGACCTCCGAGCCGCCGAACCGGAGAAGCTGGGCGCGCACGAGCCGGTTGTGATCGGAGAGGACCTGCTTCCAGGCGCCATCACCGAGGCGCTGGGCAGTACCGGTCGAGTCGACGATGTCGGTCATCAGCAGGGTCGTGACCATCCGTTCGTGCTCGCGAGGCATGCCGATCGCATCGCTGTTGCCGGCGAAGTCGAGGACGTGCACCGGCTCGTCGCGGTCCACCCAGGCGTCGTGGCCCGCGGAATATCGCCCATGTCGAGCGGCCCAACTCGACCTCTTCGCCGTCGTCCATCCGCACCGCGAATCGGCCCGAGAGGAACACCTGCACATGATGCACCGGGCACCAGGTCGTCCCGCCCCGGTCCCATGATGCGTCGATCATCGCCATCCAGGCTGCTCGACGCGATACCCGATGGTGTGCGAGCCGATGCGCGCGATCCGAACCTCGGCGAGCGGAAGCTCCCGCAGTGCTTCCGGGTCGTCCAAGCTCCTGCGCCCGATCGCACCCATCGCTCCATGGTGAGACCCGTGTGCAACCATGGCGCCCGGGAACGCCGTCAAACGAAATGGCACGCAGACCGACGTCAGCTGCTCTGATCCATCGAGCTAGGGGCGCGGCGTCGCGCGACTGCTTCCGGCGCACTGGAGCCCGCGCCTCGATCTCGAGTGAAAAGAATCGCTCGGCGGTTGAGGTCGATGTCAGCCTGGAGATTCAACCACCTTCTGCTGGGCTGTCCGGATCGCGTCGGCACCGGCGATGAAGCGGCGGCGCGGAGGCTCCTCGCTCTGCGACCGTCACGAGTGCTCGCGCCAAGCTTGCGCTGGCTCGCCTCGACCGTGGCGACTCCGCGGCCTTCCATGCCGCGACATAGGCGATCCGCCGATCGGCATAGTCATCAATGTCGGTTTCGGCGTATTGCGTCGACTGCGGGGTGAGCCAGCTCGGTGCGGAAGAGCGAGGATTGACCACGGTGGTCTGGATGCCGAATGGTGCGATCTCAAGGCGTAGTCACTCGATTCGAATCCTCGATCCCAAACTCGGAATGCCGTGGAGGCCGTGCAGAACTCCTGACCTGCAAGGCCGCCCTCGAGGTAGATCGTGATGACCGCGCCCGGACCGCTGCTTGCGCATCACCGCAGGACAGCACGTGCGACGTGCATCGGGCCGATCAAAGTAGTCGTCGGCCGCCGCTTGATCTGCTCCGGCGTTCAGTCCCTCGAAGAACTCCGCCCTCGAAGTTGCCGGCGTTGTTGACGAGAACGTCGATGCGCCCGAACCGATCAACAGCCGCAGAAACTGCGGCCTCGGCGTCGGAGGGGCGAGTGACGTCGAGCCTGGCTGCAAGGAGGTCATCAGCTCCGCCGATGGCAAGGGTCACTGCATCGGCATCCATGGCCTCGTGGCGACGATGGCATTCCCAGCCTCTAGGGCGGCCTTCGCGATGTCCACGCCCATTTTGCCTCGCTCGGCGTCGAGGAGTCAACCAAATCTTTCTGTCTGTCGACGTCGGCCACCACCTCCAACCGTGGTGGACATGGGATATGTCCTGCAGCCGCGGGTGCCGAACAGCGGGTCCCACAGGCATCAATGTAGTGCCTGCCTTCGCACACTTCCGGCGATTGCAGGCGTTGTCCTCATAGCGACGCGTCCGCCGAGCCCGGTCGCTCCACTCTGCTCCTTCTCGACGGCAGATATCCCTACTGTCACGTTCTGTCATCTCATGCTCGAGCGCCGACAGCGGATCCCGGCCGGGATAAGTCCGAAGTCAGCTGCTCGGAGTTTGTTGGAAGGCGCCTGGACGATGCCCTCGCGCAGGCGCGCGCCACTGGGCGTGTGCGACGATGCGGCGACGAGCGGCGCGCCGAGCTCGCTGCGCTGACTCCAGATCCGCTGCCCGAGCTTGGATCGCTGGCGGTCCGGTGGGTGGTGATCCTCGCTCTCGTCGTGCGCTGCCTCCCTCTGGCTGCCTTGGCTATTTCTGTAGTCGCCACGGTGGTCAGTCCTGCTAACTTCCTGGCCGATCTTCATCTGCTTCTCGGCGTCTGACGTTGTTGCTGGAGTGCATCGGCTGGACGCTCCGGCCTTCGAATCCGATCGGCTCGTTCTATCGGCGATTGGTCTGGCAGGGGCGTTCATCTTCTTCTCGCAGCGACAGGCCTCCCATGGATCGGGTCGTCATGCAGGCCCGCAGCGACTACCGCCACCATCCTTCTGTTCCTGACCCTGTTGATCAGCCCCACCGGCCACTTCTTGTCTCGGCTCCACTGCGCCACGGCTTCGCGACGCCATCCGCGGCGTACGTCGTCATCCTTATCGTCGCGGCACCCATTCCTCGAGGGCCGGCAGCCGCTCACCTTGGCCATCGTTTCCGCGGCCCTGCTCTTCCTCGTGGCCAGGCGATGGGCCCTTGCCTCGCGGCCCGCGTGATGTTCGCTCGCCCCAGTCCGCGGTAGCCGGCGCGGTCACATCGGCCATCTTCCTGATCAACAGCATCAGAATCGCCTTCAAGAATCCCGACGAGCTGGGTTCCTCTGCTGCGTTCACTCTATCACGCGGTGGGGCGCGCTCTGATTCCGTTTGCCTTCGTGTTGGCGCTTCGCCTTCTACGCATGGCGAGGTCGCGGTTGGACCCGCTTACTGAGCTGGTAGCATGCCCTCGCCCGCGCGGCTTCGAGACGCGCTGGGCAGAGCTCTGGCTTGAACGCAACCCCGGCAGCCTGGGTTCTACTGGTCGGCGTCGCAGAGAGGCAATACCGCGCGGCGGATGGCTGGTGGCGTCCGTGACTGTAGGATATGCAACAGGCAATCACCGCATCTCGAGCACGATGGAGCTCCGATCGCCGTAATCACGCACGATGGGCGGCGCTGGCCGAGGACCCGGGGATCGGCAGCCGCTGTCGCGGGGGCTGCTCCTGCCGCCTGGCCGTGGAGAACGAGCGCCTGACCGCCGAAGTGGAGTCACAGTTGGAGGAAGTGCGCGAATCCCGGAGGCGCAATTGTTGCGGCCGGTGACGCAGAGCGAAAGCGGGGTCGAGCGCGATCTGCACGACGGGGCCCAGATACGGTTCTATCGGTGTCGACCTCGGCGCACACACTTCAAAGCCTCACACTGGGCGACGCACGCGGATCCTGCGCTCGAGGAAGCCCTCGACAGGGGCATTCGAGGAAGCGAAGGCCGCGCTCCTCGAGCTCCGGGAGCTGGCTCGCGGGATCCATCGCACGTCCTGACCCATGCTGGCCTTGCGGCCGCGGTGCAGTCGCTGGCGGGCATCCCGCTCGGCCTGCTTGCCTCGGTCGACGTCGAGAGCGCCGAGCGGTATGCGGCGCCAGTGGAGGGGACGGCATACTTCGTGGTATCCGAGGCGCTCGCCAATGTCAGCAAGTACGCCGAGGGCCTGCACGCCAGTGTCCGGATCGAGCGGAACCTTGGCGAGCTCTTGGTCGAGGTCTCCGATGACGGCATCGGCGACGCCGACCCCAGCCGAGGCAGCGGGCTGAGCGGCCTGATCGATCGGCCGCCGCCGTCGAATTGGCGCTCGAATCGACAGCCCCTCGGGCCTGGGGGCGAGGGTCACGGCGCGCATCCCGATCTCCGCAGACGCGGCCATCCCGGTTACCCTGTAGGGGCAGACGCCTGCCTCATGAGACGATCGACTGATGAAGACGATCCTGATCGTCGACGACCACGCCGGGTTCCGCGTCCAGGCGCGCGCCTGCTGGAAGCCGACGGATTCTCGGTGGTCGGCGAGGCGAGCGATGGAGCCTCTTGTTCCGCACCGCCGGACCCTGCTCCCGACATCGTCCTCCTCGATATTGGTCTGCCGGACATTGAGGGCTTCGAGGTCGCTCGGGAGCTGGCGCTTGGGGACACCCCTCCCGTCGTGGTCTTGACGTCGAGCCGTCTAGCCGACGAGTACACAGACCGCGTTCAGCGCAGCGGCGTCGCGGCTTCATCCCGAAAGAGGAGCTCTCCGGCTCCGCCATCCGGGCTCTCTTCGATAGCGGCTGACGATGCGCCTGGTTCTGGCCGACGACTGGTCCTGCTGCGCGAAGGGATGGCACGCCTGCTTAGCGAGGCCGGCTTCGAGGTCGCTGCGCAGGCCGCCGATCTGCCGAGTCTGATCGCCGCGGTCCGTCAGCACCATCCTGACGTCGCCATCGTCGACATCCGCATGCCGCCGACTTACTCCGACGAGGGGCTGCGCGCCGCGGAGGCAATTCGCCTTGAACACGGAACGTGGTCGGCATCCTCGTCCTCTCCCAGTACACGGAGGCCGCATATGCCCTCAGGCTCGTGGCAGACGGCGCCGGAGGCGTGGGCTACCTCCTCAAGGACCGGGTCGAGGACATCGACGACTTCGCGGACGCGGTCCGGCGCGTCGGCCGCGGCGGGTCCGTCATCGACCCCGAGGTCGTCACGCAGCTGGTCTCCCGGCGGTCCAGGTCCACGCCGCTCGACGATCTCACACCACGCGAGCGCGAGGTTCTTGGTCTGATGGCTGAGGGGAGATCGAACCAGGCTATCTGCTCGCGCCTGTACCTGGCCCCAAAGACAGTCGAGGCACATATCGCCAGCATCTTCTCGAAACTCGAGCTTCCTCCCGACTGCGGACGATCACCGCCGCGTCCTCGCCGTCCTCGCCCACCTGCACGGTTGAACAAGGGGCAGGGCTGCCCCCGATACCCGCTGCGGGTCCCCCGGATGTCCTTGCCTCCGTCAGCGCCTCCCGTCGAGCCTGGAGGAAGCACCGATGACCGCCGCGCCCGCGCCCAACTTCACCCCGAGAGCCGATCGCGACTACCTGTGGCGCATCGTGTTCGGAGCCTCGGTCATGTACGTCGTCCTGCAGGGTGGCCTGACGCTCCTGACTCCCCGCTTCGATCAAACGGTGGCTGCCATCGTGGTAGCGGCCGCCATGATCGCCGTGGCCTTCCTGATCGAGAGATGGGCATTCGGGCGCGACATTCGACACGCGTTCAAGGCCCTTGGACTCTCCCGGCCGCGTGGCCGAGCCGTCGCCGTGAGCCTGGCCATCACGGCCGCGATGGCGGCGTTCTTCCCGGTGTACTCCCTGGTTACCGGCGTGCCCGTCGAGCTCCGTCACGGACTGGCTGTGGGTGCTGCTCGGGGCCATCGCACTCAACGGCATTGCCGAGGAGACGCTGTTCCGCGGCTTTGTCTTCGGGCACCTGCGACAGGCCGGCCAGTCGTTCTGGCGTGCCGGGTCCACCTCACTCCTGATCTTCGCGCTGGTGCACCTCGTTCTGTTCGCCACGAATCCACCCCTCGTCGCAACGCTTGCGCTGATCGTCGCCGTCGTCGCGGCCTTCCCGTTGGCGTTCCTGTATGAGCGGGCCGGCAACACGATCTGGGCCGGCGTCGTGCTCCACGTCGGGGCCCACTTCTTCCGCCTCGTCGAGATCCCTGAAGCGCAGTACATGACGGTTGCCCTGATGTGGCTCGTGCTCCAGATCGGCATCCCGTTCCTGGTTCTCGTATTCGCGAACAACCTGCTGAAGGTGCCCGCACCGAGTGCCCGGCACGTTCAGATCACCGGCGCGCTCTCCGGCCGAGAGGCGGGGAGATGACAACCATGGCTAACGCAACACACCTGGAGGACCGACATGTTGGACTCACCCCTTTCCCGATACGCAGGCGCGATCGCACTGGTCGCCGGGATCCTGGTCATCGCCTCACGGGTGGTCCTGATGACCACGCCGGCCGACATTGACGCGCTCAAGGTCTTCGTCCTGTCAGGCGCGTTCGCGATCAACAGCGTCGTCTCGATCACGGCCTACGCGCTGCTCGCTCTGGCCCTGGTCGCCATCTACGAGCGCGAGGCGCGGCCGGCGGGCACCCTCGGAGTTGTGGGTCTCGCTGCGGCCATGATCGGCACGACCTTCATGGCCGGAGACTGGTGGTTCGAGGCGTTCGCAGTCCCGCGGCTCGCGGAGATCGCCCCGGACGTGATGGACACTTGGGTTGGCGGTCGACTGTTCTCGGGTGGCGTGTCCAGCTTCATCCTCTTCGGGCTCGGATGGGCGCTGTTCGGCGCCGCCGACTTGGCGCGCGGGCGTCTTCCCGGTCGAATTGCCGTCGCGATCCTGATCGGTGGCCTCCTGTCTGGGGTTCCTATCGGCTTCGCGTATCTGGCCGGTGGAATGATCCTAGGCTTGGCCGTCGCCTGGGCAGGCGTGTGGATGACAAGGACGGCGAGGGCCGAAGGCAGCGCCGCCGGTCAGCCGGCAGTTGCCTGATGGCAACCGAGCGCTCTAATTGTCGGCCTGCCGGCGCGCTTGGCAACGTGCGGGCAAAAGGGTAACCGCGTGCGGCATTCGCTCAGCAACAGCGGCGCTCGCTCCAGGACCTGATTGACACGTCGTCTGTGCTCCTCGGCGCTTATCTCACCGCGCTCACGGAGCAACAGCAGTTGGTCCAACTGTGCGACGAGACGGGGACCAAGGGACACTAATCCGCACCGCTCATTGGCCGATGATCAGAAGAGGGCATCTGCGGCGGAAGCTGTGCCATGCGGGCGTCCTAAAGGCCAAAGTGCATCAGGATCATGGCGGTGAACGCGCCGAAGAAGGCGATGTGGTCGGCGTAAGGGATCCATGCGGGCTTGACCTGGGAGGCGGCCAACAGTCCGAAGGCGATGGCGACGAGGAAAGTGAGGCCATACGGGGTGCCGAGCAGCGTCTCGAATGACTTGATCGGGCCGAAGACCGTTCCGCGCAGGATGCCGGTCACGCCGACGCCGATGATGACGGGCACGAAAATGCGCGTAGCGTAGCGCTCCACGTACCGGTTGAACTGCTGCTGGGCGGGCTCCGGCAACGTCCGTACCGCCGGTTCGACCAGGACCACCCGCGAGATATGGCCGCCGAACCACGTGACAGCGAATAACACGTGCAGCCAGTGCACGATGACGGTCGCCCAATTCACCGAGTCCCCTCTTAGCGGAGCGATTGCCGTCGCAAGCATACGGAAGCCGCCGCTATCCCGACGCACCGATCCTCCCTACTAGCTCACGAGGCGGGTATGGCAGGGCTACGCGGCGGCAACTCACGCTCGCCATACGCGCCTGCTCAGTTAGCAGAGACGAGAGCAACGGCGTCACGATCGGCACGTGGGTTAGACATCACTGGCCGCTGTCGTGGGTGTTCAGCCGGTTCAGGGCTAGCAGTGTCCGAGACTGATCGAAGGAAAGCTCGTCTGTGCCGATGACCAGCGAGCCGGTGGCCCGGCGCTCGCGCGACGTCATGCTGCCGATGCTGACCCATTCGCTCGGGATGCCTTCGCGCCAGCGATCATGCCAACCCGACCGGCGCCCGACGCCAACGAAGGTCGCGCTGAACTCGCTTTGCCAACTGGCCCCAACCGGCGTCAGGTTTCCACACGCCTCCACGCTGTACCGTTGAAACGCCATAGTTCCCTCGATCAGCGCGGTATCGAGGCGACTCGACAGTCCGCTGACAGATGGATCCCATGCCGTTCCGGCGATGACGGTTCCCACTGCGCCGAGCCAGTCGTCGCTCGGATCAGCCGGCGTGCCGGAGTCGCATGTCGCGGCCACCGAGTCCTGTGCCATGTACTCGGCCAGCAGCGGCTGCTCGGGCGGGGCATTGATCGGTACTTGGACAAAGAAGGTAGCCCAGTTGCCGGGCTCTCCCATCGGATCTCCCCACGACGTCTGGGCTGTGTACCAGCGAGCATGGCTGTTCGCCACGTAGGTCGCCAGGACGGGGGTCGCGACCAGCTGGCTCAACAGGAAGGCGAGCGCCAGGCCGATGACGAGAGGAAATAGCGCCTGCCTACGGCGCAGCGGGCTGTATACGGACTGAGGATGCATTGGTGCTCTCCTGCTCGGGCCCACCCGCCGCTCGCTCATCACGTGCCAGACCGGGCCGGTCACCAGAACCGTACGACCGCTCCCCTACGGCCAGACTACGGCGCAGGGACCGAGGCCTTGCGGGTCGAGCTACGCTACGCGACGCGGCGGTCGACCAAGAGCGATCAGAGAGCCGCACAGCGATAACTCGACGCTCTACGCTCCCCCGCTCACGCTCGGCTCAGCGCATCGGCCGGGTAGTCCGATCAGCGCTCTGACCACTCAGCTACGGGCGCACCTCACGCTCCGCGCCGTCGCCTGTGCCACGCGCGGGGGCGCCGCCGCGCGGCGTCGCGGCCGCGGACGTGCCGGCGCCTGCTGGGCTCCCGCCACTCCCGCGGCCGGGGCGCTGGGCCGCGCGGGGCCCGTGGTCGGCCGCGTCGCGCGCACGCCGGCCCGCCTCTTCCTGTCGCCCGTCCCTCGCCCCCGTGGCTCGGCTCTGCCGCTCTCCGACCACGCTGCCCCCGTACCTCGCCGTCGCCATGGTCACGTCGGCACTTGGGGGGCGGCGAGCGTCGTCTCCCTTACTGTTCCTCTCCGCTCTGGCGGACCTGCTGGCACAGCTCAGTGCCATCGAGCCCCGCGGTCCGTCTCCCGCAGACGTTCCCGGTCCCCCGCACGTCGCCCCTATTCGTCTCGATCGCGCCCGGTTTCGCGCTCACACCCCCTCCCTCCACGACCTTCGCGCACGCCCGCACCGTCGGGTACGGGCTCGCGGGTCCGGCGTCCCGTGGTCCCTCGCGGCGGCCGCGAATGCCTCGTCGCACGCAGAGCCGCCGTCGGCCGGTACGGAGGGCTCGCCGCCTTGGCTGCGGGTTCTTCGTGGGACCGGCGCTGTCGCGGCACATGCGCTCCCACAATCCAGCAGGGCAGGACGCTCATCGATGCAGCGCACGGCTCTCTCCCAGTGTCGTACTCTCTCGGGCTCTCGGCGACAGCTCCACCGCGCCACGTTGACGTTGCACGTCTCTCACGTATCGTCACAGGCCGGCCAGCGTGCCCCGCTCACGAGATCGCGCTTGGCGAGGCGGAGCGGCGAGTCCCTCTCCCATCCATGGTATGGACCGTCACGTCAGTCACGGCGATCGCCCCTTTCGGCGTTCCGGAGGCACCGTCTCGCCGTTACCTCTCTCCGATCGCCGGCTTCCCTTGGATCTATAGGAACAGCGTCTCGATGTCGGCCATCACTTCGGTCCCCACACCTCTACCGATTTCTTTTCGGGTCGATAGCGCCATGCCTCCCGCCCGATGCAGCTGGCCGTTCGATAGGCGGGCGCTGCATCTCGCGCAGGCCAGCGGCCTGCCAGGGGCGAAGGAGCCGCTCGCGGTATCCCACACCTCTACGGTCGCCAGCCCCTCGACGAACAGCGCCTCGCCCTCGGCTCAGTTTCCGGCAGCGCCGACCTCGCCACGCGCCCTTCGGGCAGCATCGTCGCGGTTTGTCTCTTCCGCGCCTTACTCGGGTCACCCGTCGCCTCGAATGAGAGGCGGACGAATCCCAGACCTCTGGCTAGCTAGGCGGCGTTCCACGTTGTCGGCCGGTGCTTCGTGAGAAGTTTCGGCTCGCGTCATCGAAACCGCTCCCATACCCCGTCCCGTTGTAGCCGCCGTCGTCCAGTTCCCCTCCGTCTTATATCTTCTTCTCGGCGTGTCCTTCTCTTTCCTCTTCTATCTCTCCACAGAGTTGATAGTCTCGGTGTCCTTTTCTCTCATCTCCTTTTCCTTTTCTTTGTTCTTTTTTAGGCCGTCTTCGCTCGTCGTCTATCCTCCGAGGTCTAGTACTCGTCCATCTTCCATCCGCGTAGCCGTGCGGCCACTCCGTGTCGTCGCCAACTTATCTGTCGAACGGAGGTCTCCGTCGTCAGTTCCCACATCTCAGCTGAGGCTAGCTGCCCAGCCGGCCCGCTGCCGCCGTTGACGAGTTCGCTCCGGTCCTGCAGCAGCGTCGCGGTGTTCCCTTCCCGTGGTTCGTCGAGCTCACCGGCTTCTCGGCGCTTCTCTCGCGTCATCCCACCCTTCTTCCTCGTCGATTGCCTTCTAGAGATATGCCGATCCTCTGAATCCTCCCTCTTTTTTTTCTCTCTCTTCGGTTAGCAGCGTCGCTTTGTCGGTCAGCCGCACGGGAGGTGCCGGTTGGAGTAGATGATCCCTCTACCGGGTCTCAGTCTCCGTCGTGTCTGCCGTCGCGCCGTTCGCGCTCCCTGCTACGTCCCGCTGTGACCAGGAAGCGGCCGTCTAGCAGCAGCGTCGCCGAGTGCCCACTGCTCGCCGCGGACCGAAGCGTGCCACCGTTGTAGTCATCTATCTCCGGTCTCGCGGCAGGTTCGTCAGGTCTCGAGAGCGTCACTACGCCGATCGCCATGGCCGGCTAGGCTTGAGCGACCAGCGCACGAGCTGTTCGCGGTATCGCTTCCGCCGTCTTCTATAGCCGATCTCCTGCTCAGTCGCCTCGTCAGAGTCGAAGGACAGCACCACTTGATCCGTGTGTCGCGCTGAGCTCTTTCTTGCCGCGTTTCGTACATCGTGTCGCTATCTATCGCCTCGCTCCTCACGCAGGCGCTCGCGTATACGCTTGAGTCGAGTTCGCACAGCGTCGGTCTTCAGGCGCTACGATTCTTCTTTTTCCACGTACTTGTATCCCTTTTCTTATCTCTTTTCTTTCTTTTTCCGGTCGTTTTTTCTCATTCGCTCTCTTACATCAGTCAGTTCTTTTTTCTCTTTCTTTTTCTCTTTCTCTTTTTTTCTTTCCATCTCTTCTTCTTCCTTTTCCTCTTTTTTTTCTCTCCTTCTTTTTCTCTTTCTCTCCTCTTTTTCCTCTTTCTTTATCTTCCTTGTTGTACTCTCCTTTTTTCTCTCTTCTTTCTCAGCTTTCTCCTATCTTTTTTCCTTTTTGCTTTTGTCTCATCTCGCCAGATCTTGGTCGCCGTTGTTGTCTTTCTCAGTCGCAGCATGTCTTGGTTTTGCTATCAGCTCGGTGTACGTCGTGATCGCTCGTGTTCTTGTTTACAGCTCTCTTATTTGCGCTTTCTCTTATGGTCTCATCGGTCTCCACGCCCTGCAGCTGCGCTCACACGTCGACTGTTCTTGCCCCTCTGGGCAGTTAACTCATATCGAGCTTAGCCACCTGTACGGCAGCTGCCAGAGCGACGTGCTCAGCAACCCTCAAGCGATAACTCACGCTCTACGCTACCCCGCTCACGCTCGGCTACAGCGCATCGGCCGCGATAGTCCGAAGTCAGCTGCTCTGATCCACTGAGCTACGGGCGCATCTTCACGCTCAAACAGAGCGGATAACTCGGCTCGCATTGTGCCACAGCGCTCGGAGGCGACCCGCCCACGCGGAATGATCTACTGCCTTCCGTTGACGTGGGCTTCAAGGAGACTTCAACCGACGGTTTGGCTGGCAAGCTCCGGCTCGGGGAGCGGCAGATGTGACCGCGCTTCCTCGTCTTGCGCGACTGGCAGGAACCAGCCAGGCAATGCGGCGACAAGGTCAGGTTTCCCGTAGATACGAACCGACCCATCCGCCACGGCGTCCGTCCATGACCGAGAGCCGCGGGCGATGGGGTATAGGGTGCCCGCGTCGGCCTCGACGAAGACGTATCGCTCCTCGCCGATCATCGGATCCTCCTGGCAGAGCTCCGGCTCGACGCCGGCGGCAAGCAGGAGCCACTGGCGATCGGATCCCTCAAGCGGCAGCGTGAACTCGATGGCGACCTGCCGATCGGGGAGGGCTCGAGCCTCGGTTCGATGCCGAAGCCACCACAGGATGAGCGTCGGGTCGCGCTGCGCGGACGCAGGATCTTCCGGGACCCAGTGCTCCGCCCACGCCCAGAGCGACTTCAGCGTTGGCATGAGCTGCTCACCGGCCGGCGTGAGACAGTACGGGGCCGATCGTGAGGCCCCCGACGGATCGCGTGCGACGATCCCCAGCTCTTCGAGCTTGCGCAGCTTATCGGTGAGCACCGATCGCGAGACGTGGCCGGGCAGGCCGGTCGCGAGCGTGTTGAATCCCTGCGGCCCGAACAGTGCGAGCTCGCGGACGATCAGCAGACTCCATCGGTCGCCGAGGTGCTCGACGGCCTTGGTAAAGGCGCAGTACTCAGTCTTCTCGCTCGAGCCCATGACCTCATTGTCGCATCGGCGACAACGCCGACCAGTTCGGAGTTCGAACTAGGCGCGCAGAGCCACGGCCCGCACGGTGGTTCCTGACGTAACATCTGTGCGGAGCTTCGACCCATGAACACTTCCCTTTCCGACCGCCACGAAGCCATCGTCATTGGCGCCGGGCAGGCAGGGCTGGCGGCGGGGTACCACCTGGCCCGACGCGGCATCGACTTCACCGTTCTCGAGGCCAGCAGCCGAGTCGGAGACGTCTGGCGCGAGCGCTACGATTCGCTCCGCCTGTATTCACCGGCCAGGTACAACGCGCTGCCGGGACTTCCGTTCCCGCTCGGCCGAAGCGCCTTCCCGACGGGACGGCAGATGGCCGACTACCTCGAGACATACGCCGACCATCACCAGTTGCCGGTAGAGACCGGTGTCCGGATCGATCTACTGCGAGCGTCGAGCGAGGCGGACGAAGGCTACGCGATCTCAGCCGGCGATCGCCGCTATCTGGCGAATCAAGTCATCGTCGCCACCGGCGCCTTCCAGCGAACGCACGTCCCGGATTTCGCTGGCCGACTCGACCCTGGTATCCGCCAGCTCCACTCGGCTGACTACCGCGGTCCGAACCAACTCGCCGACGGTCCGGTACTCGTCGTGGGCCTGAGCCACTCCGGTGCCGACATCGCCTACGAGGTGGCGAACGCCGGCCACCGCACCGTCGTCTCCGGGACCGTGCATGGTCAGCTGCCGTTCTCAGTCGACAGCCGCCGGGCACGGCTCGCCTGGCCGGTGATGCGGTTCGTGGCCTGGAACGTCCTCACGCTGAGCACGCCGATCGGGCGGAAGATGGCCCCGAAGGTGCGGGCCGGCGGCGGGCCGCTGCTCCGCATCCGTCGCGGCGATCTCACGGCGGCCGGGGTCACACTGCATGAAGCACGGACCATCGATGTCGATGTGCGTGGCCGGCCGGTTCTATCCGATGGCACGGCGATCGAGGTGGCGAATGTGGTCTGGTGCACCGGGTTCCGACCCGACTACGGCTGGATCGACGTGCCCGTGATCGGCGAGGACGGCTGGCCGAGGGAGCACCGCGGAGTGGTCGATGAAAGCCCGGGGCTCTACTTCCTGGGCATCCCGTTCCTGTATTCGTTCACCTCGATGCTCGTCCTCGGCGCAGGTCGCGATGCTGCCCACGTGGTCGATCGGCTGGCCGCTCACGCCGACCGGTTGCAGGGGGTTGCAGCGCCAGGCGAGAGATCGAGAGTCGCCTGAAGCGTTCTAAACACAGCAGATAACTCGGCCTTCTACGCTCCCCCGCCCACGCTCGGGCTACAGCGCATCGGCCGGGATAGTCCGAAGTCAGCTGCTCTGATCCGCTGAGCTACGGGCGCGTGTGGCGCTTCACCTCGCCCGTGGCTGCTCGGACACCGCCGGCGTTGCTGCCGGCCTCAGCACCGGCCTTTGGCGCGCACGATCGTGAAGGCCATCGCCTAGACGAACCTCTTGGTGAAGGCCAGCGCAGTCTCGGCGACCTCGCGCCAGCCGTGGTCGATCGTGAGGGAGTGGCCTCGGTTCGGGATCTTCACGATCTCCGTCACGCCCGGGTTGGCCTTCTGCCGCTTGTAGGCGGCATTCGCGATGGCCCATGGCACCGTGTGGTCCTTCTCGCCCTCGATGATCAGCAGCGGACCGCGGTCGGGGTTCTTCGTGTTCACCTTGGCCTCGGTCCACGGGTTGAGGTTCGCATTGCCCATCTGCGCGAGCGAGACCCCGGAGGCGGCGACATGGAACTTGTCGTACAGCTCCATCGCCTCATCCTCGTCCAGGTTGTTGGTCCAGGCGTATCGGAACTGATCGAACGTGAGCGTGAGCGCGCGGCCGCGGTTGCGCGGGTTGACGAGGAACGGGCCCGCCGACCTGAGCACTGAGAGCGGCAAGGGCAGGACTCCGCGGAAGACGCCGGGGTCGATCGCCACCGTGACGGCCGAGAGGCCCTGCCCCGCGAGCATCTCCGCGAGCAAACCGCCGGTGGAGTGCCCCATGATCACCGGCTTCTTGTCCAACCCGGCGATGACTTCGGTCGTGTGATCGGCGACATCCTTCAGGGTCTTGTTGGCGAGGACCTCGGGTTCGGCCCGGGCGGCTTCGACCGTCTCCGGATCGTCCGGCCAGTCCGGCGTCAGCGCGACGTACCCGGCCTCCTCGAACAGCTCGGCCCAGGCATCCCAGCTCGAGGGCAACAGCCACAGCCCATGGATGAAGACCACCGGCGTCGCGGCCGTCGCATTCGCGCGCTTGACCTGCTCCAGCTCGCGTTCGCTGACCGGCGCGCGGTCGGCTAGCTGATTGATGCTCTCGGATACCGACATGTGGTGCTCCTTCCGGCTCCAGGTTTGCCGCGGCAAGATCCCTGCGTCGAGACGAGCTGCGCGCGGGGTTGGCCGGCTCGGGCGATTTCGGCCCCGGAGGGTCACCGATCGGCGTGGGAGCGTCGCCGAAGATGGCGGACCGGTGTCGTCGGAAGCACGTTCTGGAGACGCTGCTCGGCACAGAAACGTGCAACCGCTCGAGTCACCTGAATCGTACCGCCGCGGTCAATTGGAAGGGTCAACATCGTGGCGATTGCGATCGCCATCGTGCTGCCCCTGGCGGCGGTTGGCCTGTATCTCATCGTGACGCTTGTCGCGCTCGCACGGCCGCTGATCAGATTCCGGCGCAGCCAGGCCTAGGCCGCTCCGGCGCGCGAGTAGCGCACAGTGGCTGACGCTGCCCTGAGTTGTGCCCCGACGCGGCACGTGTCAGGTTTCGCGAATGCTCGCTCCCGGCTCTGTCGCCTCTCTGGACGCCGAACTTGGCCGATGGTCCGTCGAGCGCGAACTCTCTGGCACGGTCCTCATGACGCACGCGGGCTCCACCAGTTTCGAGCGCTGCTACGGACTGGCCGATCGGGCAGCGGGAATCCCGATCACACCGAGTACCCGGTTCGGCCTGGCGTCGGTGACGAAGCTGTTCACTGCCGTTGCGGTCGCTGATTGCGTCTCCGCCGGCTTGCTGCGATTCGACGATGCAGTTGCCGACCTGCTGCCGACCCACCGTCGCCCCACGACCCTGCGCCGCGACGTGACCGTGCATCACCTCCTCACGCATACCTCGGGGATCGCCGACTACGCCGAGGAGGACGAGGCCTCGCCAGGGTACGTCGACGACTACGGCGCGCTGTGGGACGAACGGCCCAGCTACCGCATGCTGCGGCCGGCCGACTTTCTGCCGCTCTTCGGAGACCGGCCGCCCTACCGTCCTCCGGGCCAGAGATGGCAGTACTCGAACGCGGGGTACGTCCTGCTCGGCCTTGTGATCGAGGAGGTGTCGGGGCAGCCGTACCTGGACTTCGTGCAGAAGCGCGTCTTCGACCGCGCGGGAATGAGTTCCTCCGGGTTCTTCCGCCTGGATGAGGCCCGTGCAAACATCGCGATCGGCTATCTCCCGCGATCATCGCCGGACGATCCGTGGCGATCGAACATCTATCGGGTGCCTGTGATCGGCGGCGCCGACGGCGGCGCATTCAGCACCACCGGCGATCTCGACCGCTTCCTGCGTCGGATCACCGATGGATCTCTGCTCGGACCGATGCAGGACGTCGTCCTCGCACGCCACGCGGACGCCGGCAGTGGTTTTCACAGCGGCTATGGATTCCTCCACTATCCGGACGGCCGATACGGCCACGGCGGTGGCGACCCGGGCGTCGAGGTATTGGTCCAGCGGTTCCCGGACCACGACGTCAACCTCGTCGTCCTCTGCAACGTGGAAGGCATCGCCGGCGATGTGCGAGACGCGGTGCTTGAAACGTGGCGAGAGCCAGAGATCCGCTGACCCTCCGACGGTATTCTGACGCGCCCGTCGCCGTCATCCAATCGAGGAGAGCCATCGATGCGCGTCACCGTCTCGCCCGAGCAGATCCAGTCCGCCTTCGAGGCGGTCAAGGATGACCCGTCCTTCGACGAGAGTCGCGGCCTCTGGGAGCGCGGCCGGCCGCCGGTCGAGATGATCCAGGCGATGTGCCTGCGACCGGACATCCTGCGCGCGTTCGCCGGGTTCGGGGACTGCGTCTACCCCGGTGGGCTGCTGGAGCGGCGGATCAAGGAGCTCGTCATCATCACGTCGTCGAAGACGAACGAGTGCCAGTTCTGCACGAGCTCGCACTGCGACCTCGTCGACATCGCGGACATCGTGACCGATCCGTCGTCGTCATCGAGCACACCGAGTCACTCGTCCCGCGCGAGCGCATCGCGATCGCCTACACGCGCGCCGTCATGACCGACTCGAACCACGTCCCCGAGTCACTCAGCCGGGAGCTGCGCGAGCACTTCACCGATCCGGAGCGCGTCGAGCTGACGTTCCTGATCGGCTACATCAACATGCTGAACCGTTCAACAACGCGCTCGGCGTCCGCTACAACGGCGAGTACGGCCTGCTGCGCCCCGTCGCGGGCTGAGGCGGAGGCCACCGCAGCCCGCGGACCGCCGGCGGGGTCGGTCCGTATCATCTCGGGCATGGAGGAGGTCGACGTCGCCGAGGAACGCCCGCCGTGGCGTCCACCCGCATGGGTGCGCGACTGGACGGTGTGGATCCCGTTCATCGGCGCTGGCCTCGTCGCGCTGGCCTGGGGCTGGGACGATCGGCGCGGTCATGGTGGCGGTCGTCGCCGTGCTGCTGGCGGCATCGGTCCTGGCGGCCGTGCACCACGCCGAGGTCGTCGCCCATCGGGTCGGCGAGCCGTACGGGTCGCTCGTGCTCGCCGTGGCGGTCACCCTGATCGAGGTCGCGCTGATCGTGACGCTGATGGTGACCGGCGGGCCGAGCACGGCCTCGCTGGCGCGCGACACGGTCTTCGCCGCGGTGATGATCACCTGCAACGGGATCCTCGGGCTGTCCGTGCTGATCGGCGCCCTGCGAACGCACGTGGCCACCTTCAACGCCGAGGGTGCGGCGACGGCGCTGGCGACGATCGCGACGCTCGCCACCCTCACGCTCGTGCTCCCGACCTTCACGACCACCACCCCGGGCTCGGAGTTCTCGCCCGCTCAGCTCGCCTTCGCGGCCATCGCATCGATCGTGCTGTACGCCTCGTTCGTCATCGTGCAGACCGTCCGCCACCGCGACTTCTTCGTGCCCGAGGCCGATGCCGACGCGGACCACGACGCCGATCCGCCATCGAACCGGCAGGCCTTCGCCAGCCTGGGACTCCTGCTCGTCGCGCTCGTCGCGGTCGTCGGGCTGGCGAAGATCGAGTCTCCGGCGATCAAGGAGGGCGTGAGCGCGATCGGCGCGCCGGCGTCGGCCGTGGGCGTCGTCATCGCCCTGCTCGTGCTGCTGCCGGAGTCGCTGGCGGCGGTCCGCAACGCCCGTCGCAACCGGGTCCAGAGCTCGCTCAACCTTGCCTTCGGCTCGGCGATCGCCAGCATCGGTCTG
The DNA here is from genome assembly GCA_963844415.1 of uncultured Chloroflexia bacterium. Lineage (GTDB taxonomy): Bacteria > Chloroflexota > Limnocylindria > QHBO01 > QHBO01 > JACDBZ01. Next base: position 781,836 of record CAWJOA010000006.1, on the reverse strand, counting down.
ACGATTCCGGCGATCGCGGTCGCGTCGATCTGGCTCACCGGGCCGCTCGTGCTCGGCCTCGAGCCGACGCAGCTCGTGCTCCTCGCGATCACCGTCGTGCTGGCCGCGCTGACGGTCCTGCCCGGCCGCGCGACGGTGCAGGAGGGCGCCGTCCACCTCGTCCTGCTCGGCGCGTTTCTCGTCCTCGCCGTCTACCCGTGAGCGGCCACGCGCCGGCGTGCGGCCTGCTCGTCGAGCAGCGCTCGCAGCGCGGGCCGGGCGACGTCCTCGAGCGAGCGGCACTTCACGTGGCGGATGCGCTTGCCGGTGCCCTCGACGATGCCGCCCGGGTCGGGCAGCAGCGCGCCATCGGCGAGCTGGACGTTCACGTGGGCGGTGTGCGGGATCAGGCCAACCGCGAAGCCGCTCATCCGCACGCCGCCTGGTGGCCCGAAGCCGTACGCGAGGACGCGGTCGGGCAGGTCGACCTGTTCCTGGGCGTCGGGCATGACGTCGCGCGCGAGCGCGCGCAGTCCGCCGAAGACGTCGCGGATCGTGGGCGAATGCGGCTCGAGGAGGGTGACGATGTCCGCATCGGTCATGCGGACCTAGGCTAGCAGGCTAGGCCGATGAGGCCCCGCGCCGGCGGTCGCCACCCGAACGGCGGCCGCGACCCAGCCGTCGATCCCAGTAGCCGCGACGCTCGGTGCCCGATCGCCGGTCGGTGATGATCTCGGCCGCCTCGGAGCCGGCGGGCGCAGCAGGCCGGAAGCCGCGGCCGATTCGCGCCAGCGCGATGTCGTTGGATGCCGCCAGCGCGCGGCTCATGCTTGCGACGCCGCGCCGCAGCAGGGACCTCCGGCGGACGAGCAGCGCGTACAGGACGGTGGCGATGAGGAGTCCGGTAAGGACAAGGGGCTCTGGCATGGAGACACCTAGCGGGCGGGAGCAAGACGGTGTCGACAGCATCTCGATCCTGGGGCCCACCGGCCATCCCCCAAAGGTCCCGCCTTAGCGTCTCACCACAGCGCCAGGCCGGTCGCCTCGTCCGGATGGCGCACGAGCTCGACGCCGGTGATCTCCCGGATCATCACCTCGGCCACGAACACTTCGCAGCCACGCAGCAGGTGGCCGCCGACGCAGGCACCGGAGGCATCGGCGAAGGTGGCATGGGCGTGGAGGAACGGACGGTCGTCGCGGAGGCTGACGTTGCCGGTGAAGCCGACGATCTCGTGATGGGTCTCCGACGCCAGCTCGAGGTATCGATGGTCGTCCTGCTCGAAGTAGGCGTAGGCGGCACGCCTCACGGCACCAATGACGGTCACCTGCGCCGCGAGCACGCCCTGCTCGGCGCAGTAGCGCTCGATCTCCTCGACGAGGTCGCTGCCGGTCTCGAGCCGGCCGACGAACCCGCGGCCGGCGCTGAGCTGCTGAAATCCGGGTGGCATCAGGGACTGGCTCCTTACTCGAAGTGCTTGAGGCTGGCGACGATCGGCAGCGAGGCCGCCACCCGCGCCGGATAGAGCCCGGCCAGGGCGGCGATCCCGGTCCCGGCGAGCACGACGGCGATGAGCAGCGGCCACGGCAGCCGCAGGCCCGCATCCAGCTCGGTCGCCGCGCCGCCCGCGACGAGCGCCCAGGCCACGAGCAGGCCGGTCACCAGCGCCAGGAGGCCCGCGATGGCGCCCATGATCGAGGCCTCGGCGACGACCATCGCCTGCACCTGCCCGACGGTCATGCCCTGGGAGCGCAGGATCGCGATCTCGCGCATTCGCTCACCGATGCCGACCGCCATCGTGTTGACGATCCCGAGCGCGGCGATGACGACGGCGATGAGCGCCAGGACGTCGAACAGGCCGATGAGCCGGTCCAGCGTGCTCGACAGCTCGCCGGCCAGGTCACGGGCCGTCAGCGGCTCGGCGGCGAGCTGGACCGCCGTCTCGCGCACCGCGGCGGCGAATGCCGCCGGCGCGACGTCCGGCCGCGGGACCATGATCCACAGCGAGGCCGTCGTGGCCGCGAACTGCTCGCGCGCGTCGGCGCTGCTCACCAGCAGGGCGCCCTCGTCGGTGCGCGCCGGCAGCGAGTAGCGGACGATGCCCGCCACCTGCAGGTCGGTGCCGGGACCGCCGGGTGGACCGAGCGTGACGGTGTCGCCGACCTCGATCCCCGCTCGCTCGGCCAGCGCCTCGGGCACGAGCACCGCCCCGCCGCCGCGGAGCGCGGCGAAGGCATTGCTTCGACTTGCGCCGATGATGTCGAGCGCGTCGTTGTCGGCGAAGACGTTGGGGTCGATCCCGGCGACGGTGGCCTCCTCCTGGCCGTCCGGCGTGACGCGGACGACCGCGACCTCGTGGACGGGGCTTGCGATCGCGACGCCGAGCGTCGCGTCGAAGGAGGCGCGGAACGCCTCGGTGTCGAGCGGCACGCCGCTGCGGATGGCATGGCCGCCCGGCAGGATCGACGCCACCCGCTGCTCGGTCGCGGCCCGAGCCGACTCGGCGACGGTGCCCAGCGCCACGACCGCCGCCAGCGCGATCATCATCGCCCCGACCGTCAGCCCGGTGCGTGCCCGGTCGCGGGACAGGTTTGCCCGCCCGAGGAGGCCCTGGGCGCCGAAGAACCACTCGAACGGCCGGCCGACGATACGCCCGAGCGGCTCGAGGACGTAGGCCGCCGCCACCGCGCCGCCGACGAGCAGCGCGAGCGACAGCGCGACCGGCACGATGGCGGCCTCGACATCGAGGATGGTGGCCAGCGAGAGGCCCACGACGACCACGAGCAGCTCGGCGAGGATGAGCGGACGGAGGCGATCGGTCAGGCCGCGCTCGGCGCGACGCTGCGGGCGGAGCGCGTCGAGGGGCGACAGCCGGGCCGCGCGCGTGGCCGGGGCCACGGCACCGACGAGCGTGACGACGAGGCCGAGCACGAAGGCCGCCAGCAGCCCACCGGGCGGCAGTGGCAGGCCGACCACGAGCACCGCGCGCGTCGCCGACAGGAAGCCGATCATCGCCCAGGCCAGGACGATCCCACCGAGGACGCCCGCGACGCTGCCGAGCAGGCCGAGGGCGAGCGCCTGGCGCACGACGATCCCGAGCACCTGGCGGGAGGTCGTCCCCGCGGCGCGGAGCAGCCCGAGCTCTCGAGCACGCTCCCCGACCGTCATCGCCAGCGCGTTGCCGACGAGGAAGGCGCCGACGACGAGCGAGACCGCCCCGAACAGGAGCGCGACCCCGACGAACCCTTCCTGGGCCGATGCGAACCGGCGAGCGGCATCGGCCGGCGTCTCGACGACGAACGGCTCGGTGAGGGTGTCGGTGACAGCCGCGATCTCTTCGGCCGTTGGGTCCTCGCCGAGGTCGAGGTCGACGTAGCGGATCGGGGCCGGTGCCTCGAAGGCCGAGTCGAGGGTCGTGCGCGAGGCGATGATCACGTCGCCGCCGTCGAGGGCCGCGAGTCCAGTGTCGTCCATGAGCCCGACGATCCGCAGCCCCGGCATGTCCTCGCGGCGCCCGGAGATGAGCAGCGTGTCCCCCAGCACGCGGCCGTTGCGCGCGGCCCACGAGGCCGGGACGAGGGCGTCGGTCGGCGCGTCGGCGGACAGCGCGATGCCGTCGGCGAGGCTCGGTCGCCGGATGGCGGCATCGATCTCGGGGTCGATGCCGAGTACGAGCAGCGTGAAGACGCGCTCGTCCTCGCCCGGCGCGGTCGAGACGGTGAGCCTTCGCTCGGAGACCGGAGCCGCGGCGACGACGCCGGGCAGCGAGCGGATGGCCTGCACCGTCCGGGGCCCGAATCCCTCGTCGGCGAACGCGCGCAGGCGGACGTCGGCGAGGCCGAGCAGGTCGGCGGTGGCGCTCTGGAGGGCCTGCTCCGATGCGGAGCCGACGACGATCGTGGCGGTCACCGCCGCCACCCCGAGCGCGACACCCAGCACGGCCAGCGCGGTGCGAAGCGGACGCGACAGCAGGCTCCGCCAGGCGAGCGTCGCGAGGCGCATCGGTCGCTACAGGCCGAGGGCGGCGAGGCGCCTGATGAGCGGCTTCGCCTCGTGGTCGCTGCGGCGACCGAGGGCGATCTCGTCGCGGACCTCGCCATCGCGGACGACGAGAACCCGGTCGGCATACGCCGCGGCACGCGCGTCGTGCGTCACGAGCACGATCGTCTGGCCAAGCCGATCGGCCGAGTCCCACAGCAGGTCGAGGATCTCGGTGCCGGTCGTGAAGTCGAGGTTGCCGGTCGGCTCATCGGCGAGGAGGATGGCCGGCCCTGTGGCCAGCGCGCGCGCCAGCGCCACGCGCTGCTGCTCGCCCGCGGAGAGCTGGTCGGGCCGGTGCTGCGCCTTGTCGGTCAGCCCGACGAGGCCGAGGAGCTCGTCGATGCGCCCGCGGTGACGTCCCACCGGATCCCCGGCGATGAGGAAGGGCAGCGCGACGTTCTCGGCGACGCTCAGCAGTGGGATCAGGTTGAAGTACTGGAACACGAAGCCGGTCTTGGCGCGGCGGGTGAGGGTGCGGTGCTCCTCGTCCAGGCTCGAGATGACGATCCCGTCGATGACGACCTCGCCCGATGTCGGCAGGTCGAGGCCGCCGAGCAGGTGGAGCATCGTCGACTTGCCCGAGCCCGACGCGCCCATGATCGCCACGAACTCGCCCTGCTCGACCGCCAGCGAGACGCCGCGCAGCGCGGTGACCTCGCCCTCGCCGAGCGGGTAGTGCTTGACGAGGTCGCGAGCCTCGAGGATCACGGGCACGGCCGACAGTCTACCGAGCGGCACGCGCCGCCGAGGCCGTTCAGCCGAACAGGAAGCCGAGGACCGCCCCGACCAGGCCGTCGAGGAACCCGGGCTCGGATGCCGGGGGCGCGGAGACCTCCATCGGCGTCGCGACCGCGGCAGTCGTCACCGCCTGGGCGGCGATCGGCCGGCTCGTCTCCAGCGCGGCGGCTCGGGTGGCGGCGATCTCGTCGGCGCGCAGGTGGAGCAGGACGACCCGGCTCGTCGGGGCCGAGACGACGATGTTGACGCCGTCGATGCCGGCCGACGACCGCGGGCGCACTGGAGCTTCCGTGCGCACCTTGGCGGGCTTCGGCTGTGGCTTCGGCTTCGGGGCCGCCGGCGCAGTCTGGGCCGTCGGAGCGGTCGCCCCGCCGCCGCCTCCTCCGCCCCCGCCACCACCCGATGACGGCGGGGCGGGCTGCTGCGGCGGCGGCGCGGAGCCGCCACCGGATGCCTGCATGAACAGTTCGGTGTACATGCGGGTGTTCTGGACGTACCCCTGGAACATCTTCCCGTCGGCAGCGGCTGCCCCCACGCCCCCATGGGTGAAGCGGGGGTCGAGGACGTTGGCGCGGTGGCCGGCGGAGCCCATGAACTGTTCGTGGACCCGGACCGGTGACTCGGCGTCGCTGCGGCCCGAGTTCCAGCCGATGTTCTCGCCGGCCCAGTCGTAGGCCAGGCCGCTGGAGTCGTAGTAGACGTAGACCAGGCACCCGCAGCCGGCGATCGTGTGGCTGAAGTAGTCCTTGGCCAGCATGTCCGAGCTGCGCCATCGAGCCAGGCCGACGAGCGTCCCGTGCGACTGAACCGGCGCGACGCCGTTGTTCGAGCGCGCGCCGTTCATCAGCTGCCACAGCGCCGACTCGGCGGCACCCTGGCTCCACCCGGTCGTGGCCGCCGGCGTCCAGGTCACCAGGGCCGCGGCGGCGAGCGTGCTGATGCCAAGGCCGAGCGTGCGCGCGACGATGCGTCGCGGCCGTCGTGCGCCGGTTTCGAGCATCCGGTGGACCCCGTTATGCGGTATGGAGGGCGGCTCGGCGCCCGTGGGGTACGCTAGGCCCGCACCGCGTGCCGGTCAGTAGCCGAGTCGTCCGGGTCGGAGGGGTGACCCGGGTCGCATGGAGTACCAGCCGTGACCATGACCATCCGTCCACGCGTGACCGGCACGCAACGTGCTGCGGCCATCGAGGGGAGAGCGCGGCAGTGGGGAACGTCATGAAGCGCCATTCCGTCCTCGTGGTGGACGACGACGCGCGGCGTCCGTTCGCTGTACGTCGACGCGCTCTCGGAGTCCGGGCACCTGGTTTCGATCGCGATCGACGGCGCCGATGCCCTGGACCGGCTGCACGAGGGCACGCACCCGTGCGTCGTGCTCACCGATCTGCGCATGCCCCGCATGGACGGCTTCGAGCTCTCCCGCGCGATGTCGCGCGACCCACAGCTGGCCAGCATCCCGACCGTCGTGCTCACCGGCGACCGGATCCTGGCGCTGACGTCGCCGGCACGCGACAAGCCCTTCTCCGCTGCCCGAGCTCGACTCGCTCGTCCAGCGCTCGTGCCGCCTGCACCGGGCGCCGCGCGACGATGACCGATCAGCCTGAGGCGCTCGGGCCGGAGGAGGGCGGCGGACCGCCGACGTCGCTCATGCCGTGGACGCTGGTCGTCGAGGACGAGGACTGGTCCGCGGACCTCGAGCACGGGGCCCCGGTGCCGCGCGTCGGCGACCTCGTCGAATGGATCACCGACAGCGGCGACAAGCGGCTCTTCCGCGTCGTCCGCGTGGTCCACACGGTCCAGAGCTCGTCGACGGTCCGCCCGCTCGTCCGGGAGGAGCACGCGCTGCCCAACTCGACGGTCGAGGGGCCCTCGGACGGCCAGCCCCATCTCCTCCGCGCCGGGCTGCCGCGCGTCATCGTGGCGCCCGAGGACGGCTAGGAGGTGTCGCGCTGTGGGGTGGCCTACGGGGGTCGAACCCGTAACCTTCGGATCCACAATCCGATGCTCTGCCGGTTGAGCTAAGGCCACCACGAAACGCCGCGCGTGGTCGCAGCGCGGCGCATCGGTATCGTCGCCGAAAGCCCTGATCGGGCGCAAGCGAGCCTTGGCCGATTTCACCCGTCGACGAGTATCGGCAAACGGCAATCGACGGGCCGATCCGCGGACGACGCTGGCCGTCTCCGCCCAGGCAACCGCCGACGCGACCTAGGTGCCGCGGCTCATCGCGCGGAGAATGACGAGGACGAGGATCGAGCCGAGCACGGCGATGATGAGCGCGCCGAGCCAGCCGGACGCCTCGCCCATGCCGAGCACGTTCACCCACAGGAATCCGCCGATCAGCCCGCCGGCGATCCCGACCAGTAGGGTGCCGATGCAGCCCATCCGCTCGCGACCGGGCACGAAGAAGCCGGCAAGTGCGCCGGCGACCAGACCGATGATGATCCACCCAAAGATGCCGAGTTCGGGCATGGGTCCTCCTTGTCGACGGCGCGCCGGGGCCGGCGCATCGAACGCGCTCCGCTGCACGCGCCGTGCCGGGGTTCAGTCCTCGATGGTCTGCGTGAAGTCGACCGTGACCGATCCCGCCACGACCTCGGCCGGGAACCGATCGAGCGGCGCGAGGCCCGTCAGGAGCGGCGTCCCATCGTGGGTCCAGGCGTTGCCCTCGCAGTCGGTGAGTGCGCCGTCGCCGATCTCGACGGGGCAGTCGTTGGCCGCGGGGCTGGCGGCGGAGACGACGGCGATCCCGGCGAACGGGGCGGGAGCGACGATCACGCTCAGCTGCGTCCGGCCGTCCCCGGCCTCACGTTCGCCCGGCCAGCCGTACGAGCGCGTCAGGAGCACGTCTCGCACCACCGGCCCGTCGGAGACCTCGGCGGCGGTGGCAACGACGACGGCCGAGTCGTCACGCGGCTCGGCGAACGTGAAGATCGCCGGGCGCACGATGAGCGCGACCGCCAGCCCGGCGAGCGCGATCAGCAGGCAGCCGACCGCGGCCCGCCGGATCGGGACCGGCTCATCCATCGGCGTTCGGTGGCAGGAGCTCGATCAACGTGGCGCCGGTGCAGTTGTAGAACAGCGTCCCGTTCATCCGGACGGAGCGCTGGTCGATGCCGCGGCGAACGAGCGCGGTATGCCCGTGCAGCCACAAGGGGGGCTCGAGCCGGCTCATCAGCCACCGGAACGCGGTGAAGCCGCGGTGCGCGAGGTCGACGTCGTCGTTGACGTCGCGGGGTGGCGCGTGGCTGACGACGAGCACCGGGCGCGCGGGCGCGGCGCGCACCCAGGCGAGCACCGCCTTGCGCCACATGCCGCCGGCCGGCACCTCGAGCCCGCGCCCCGAGTACGTCGGCGAGCCGGAGAAGCCGATGAGGCGCAGCCCGGCCTCGTCGACGAGCTTTGCGTCCGGCATCGGCTCCGGGAGCAGCGCGGGCTCCGTGTGCGCCCACGCGGCGCCGACGTCGTGGTTGCCACGGACGTAGTGGAGCGGCGCTCCGAACGCATCGCCAACGAACGAGAGGTACTCCGGCTGGAGGTCGCCGGCACCGATGACCATGTCGAGCGGCCCGAGCTCCGCGCGCGTCGCCGGCGAGTCGAGGGACGGATCGGGCTCGTCCGAGACGGCGAGGATACGAATCGGGCGCTCGCCGCGCTCCGCGAATGGGGCCGGATCCGGCCAGCGCACGCGAAGCCGATCGGTCACGGGCGCTCGCCGTCCTCGCGCAGCAGGTCGTGGCGCGAGACCTCGTCGACGACGTCGCGCTGCTCGACGGTCCGCGACTGCCGGCCGGCAGCGGCCTGCCGCACCTGCGTGGTCCCGACGAGGCTGCTGGCATCGAGCGTCGCCTGGCCCGGATGGGTCACCCCGGCCAGGACGAGCTGCGTGACATCCGCGTCGATCTCGACGGCGCCGACGCGGCGGGCGGCGGCCACGCGGTTGTGCCCATCGGAAACGTAGTAGTCGTCGCCGACCTGGACGAGCTCGACGGCCGGGAGCGTCTCGAGCCGGTCCATCGCGCGGTTGATGCGTTGCCAGCGCGCCTCCCAGTTCCGGCCGCGCAGCCGGGGCAGCGGCCGGAAGTCGGCCGTGTTCTGGGAGGGGTGGCGCAGCGTCCCGACGATGCGGTCGATCGGCACCGCGCGCAGCCCGATGCGCCGGCGCGGCGCGGTGCTGGCGCCGGGGTGGACGTCGTACAGCGAGGGCAGGAGCTCGCGCTCGGCACGACGCCGCGCGACGCCCTCGCGCCCGCGACGTCTCCACGCGTCCCAGGCTCGGCCGGCGAGTGCCGCGAGCACGAGGACGACGCGAGGCGCGTGCGAGGAGCCAGCGGAGCATTGGGATCGCCTTCGGGGTGTGGTCGTCGGCGGGACGCGGGACCGGATCGGCCGGTTGCGTACCCGTACTATGATGCCTTCCCCGAGCATGGGCCGCCACGGCCCGATCAGGCTTGCCGTGTGTTTTGCGTGACTAGCAGCAGGAGCGGAGACTCGATGGCGACAGTCACCTTCGACCACCTCTACAAGAAGTACGGCGAGGACGTCGTTGCCGTCAACGACCTCAATCTCGAGATCGGCGATGGCGAGTTCATCTGCCTGGTCGGCCCCTCAGGCTGCGGGAAGACCACCGCGCTGCGCTGCGTGGCCGGCCTGGAGGAGATCACCGACGGGCGGCTGCTCATCGGCGATCGCGTCGTGAACGACGTGGCCCCGAAGGACCGAGACATCGCGATGGTCTTCCAGAGCTACGCGCTCTACCCGCACATGAGCGTCTACGACAACCTCGCCTTCGGGCTGAAGCTGCGCAAGACGAGCAAGGCCGATATCGACCGCCGCGTCAAGGAGGCGGCCGACATCCTCGGCCTCGACAAGTTCCTCGACCGCAAGCCGAAGGCGCTCTCCGGCGGCCAGCGTCAGCGCGTGGCCCTCGGTCGAGCGATCGTGCGTGAGCCATCGGTGTTCCTCATGGACGAGCCGCTTTCGAACCTCGACGCCAAGCTGCGCGTGCAGACCCGCGCCGAGATCGCGCGGCTCCACCAGAAGCTCGGCACGACGACGGTGTACGTCACGCACGACCAGGTCGAGGCGATGACGATGGGCGACCGCATCGCGGTCATGCGCGACGGCGTCCTCCAGCAGGTCGGCACGCCGCAGCAGCTCTACGACCACCCGGTGAACGTCTTCGTCGCCGGATTCATCGGCTCACCGGCCATGAACTTCGCGACGACGACGTCGGAGGGCAAGGACCTCATCCTCGGCGGCGCCAAGCTCGTGCTGACCGGCGACCAGGCCCGCGCCGCGGACTCGCGACCGGACGGCGCGAACGTGCTCATCGGCTTCCGCCCGGAACACATCGTGCTGGCGAACGGAACCGATGGTGACGCGGTTCAATTCCCGGCGAAGGTGGACGTGGTCGAGTACCTCGGAAGCGAGGAGCTCATCCACGCGCAGGCAGCGGGGAACGAGATCGTCGCCCTCCTGCCGTCGGACAAGCGGGTGGGCGTCGGCGACACCGTGACGTTCGCCGTACCGATGGAGAAGCTCCACGTTTTCGATCCCGAATCTGAGAAGGCTCTGGCGGGCTGATCCGTCGCGAGCCTCGCGACAACCGAATCCCGAGCGGTCTGGGGGAGCCCGCTGGCTCCCCTGTCCGTGAACCGATGGGCGCGGCGCCGCCGCGCGCCAAGGAGCAGGTGGAGGAACCGGATGCGTAAGTTTCGAGTCGTAACCCCGTTCATCGTCGCGATGCTGGTGATGACCGCATGCGGCGGGGGCGAGGAAGGTAGTCCAGGCGGGGACGGTGACGGTGCGCTGGGCGGGACGATCAGCATCCTGGCGGTCTACGCCGATGCGGAGCAGGAGTCTTTCGAGGCGATGATCCAGCCGTGGCTCGATGAGAACGGTGTCACGCTCGAGTACTCGTCCACGCGCGACATCAACGCGCAGCTGACGACCCAGCTCGCCGGCGGCAACCCGCCGGACATCGCCGGGCTCCCCGGTCCGGGCGCGATGGCGCAGTTCGCGCGGGACGGCGACCTGCTCCCGCTCGACGACGTCATCGACATGGACACGTACTCCAGCCAGTACGACGACGGATGGATCGTGGCCGGGACGGTCGACGATCAGCTCGTCGGCATCTTCACGAAGGTCAGCGTCAAGGGCCTGATCTTCTACAACCCGCAGCAGTTCGAGGCCGCCGGCTACACGGTCCCGGAGGACTTCGACGGCCTCACGGCGCTCGTCGACCAGATCTCCGCGGACGGCACCCCGCCGTGGGGCATCACGCTCGAGAGCGGCGCGGCCAGCGGCTGGCCCGGAACCGACTGGATCGAGGATTTCCTCATCCGTCAGTCCGGTCCGGAGATCTTCGACCAGTGGGTCGCCGGCGAGCTCCCCTGGACGAGCCCCGAGGTGCGCGCGGCATGGGAGGCGTTCGGCGCATGGGCGGGTGACGAGGCATACGTCGCCGGTGGCGCGGGCCAGGCGATCAACACGAACTTCGGCAACGGCGGCGACTGCCTCTTCAGCGACCCGCCGGAGTGCTTCCTGCACCACCAGGCCAGCTTCATCACCGGCTTCTTCGAGGACAACTTCCCCGACGTGGCCGTGGCCGGCGAGACGTACGACTTCTTCCCGATGCCGGGCATCGAGTTCGAAGGCGTGACGACGGCCGGCGACCTGTTCGGCATGTTCAACGACACGCCGCAGGCGCGGTCGCTGATGCAGTACCTCACCACGCCGGAGGCCCAGCAGATCTGGGTCGAGCGCGGCGGGGCCATCTCACCAAGCAAGGAGGTCCCGGTCGAGGCCTACCCGGACGAGACCTCGCAGCGATTCGCGGAGATCCTGCTCAACGCCGAGACGACCCGCTTCGACGCGGACGACCGCATGCCGGCCCAGATGCAGGAGGCGTTCTGGGGAGGAGTCCTGGAGTACGTCCAGGACCCGAGCAGCCTGGACACGATCCTGGCCGACCTCGACACCGTGCAGGCCGAGGCCTACGGGGGAGGCTGATCACGGGGGCCGGTCCGGCGAACGCCGGACCGGCCACCTCGGTTCCTAGCCCACCACGCGCTGGAGGAGGCAATGGACGTCGGGACCCTGGCCATCGCGATCCTCGCGGTCATCATCGTGCCGCTGGTAACGGTCCTCTACGTCGTCGTCGTGGAGTGGCTGATCCGGGGACTGTCCGAGAAGCGCCGCGCGCAGATTCGACCCTGGCTGTGGCTCCTCCCCGCCTTCGGCTTGCTGACCGCCTACCTCCTCTACCCGATGGCCCGGACCGCAGTCCTGAGCCTGATGGACCGAAGGTCGGAGGCCTTCGTCGGCCTCGACAACTACCTCAACCTCGTCGGGGACGACTCCTTCTGGCAGACGATCATCAACACCGGGCTGTGGATCGTCTTCTTCACCGCGATCACCGTCGCGATCGGCCTGCTGATCGCCATCCTCGCCGACCGCGTGCGGTACGAGACCACCGTGAAGGCGTTGATCTTCATCCCGATGGCCATCAGCTTCGTGGCTGCCGGCGTCATCTGGGGGTTCATGTACGACTTCGACCCTGACATCGGAACGCTCAACGCCGGCCTCGGGGTGGTGGGGGTCGAGGGCCAGTCGTGGCTGACCGAATGGCCACGCAACACGTTCATGATCATCATCGTGGGGATCTGGATGTGGGTCGGGTTCGCGCTCGTCATCCTCTCCGCCGGCCTGAAGGGCATCTCGACCGAGCTGCTGGAGGCCGCACGCATCGACGGTGCGAACGAGTTCCAGGTCTTCCGCAACATCATCCTGCCGCTGCTCGCGCCGACGATCGCGGTCGTGGCGACGACGATCGTGATCACGGCGCTGAAGACCTTCGACCTCGTCTTCGTCATGACCTCCGGCAACTTCGGAACCGAAGTGATCGCGAGCCTCTTCTATCGCGCGCGGTTCATCAACGGAGACGCGGGCACGGCCGCGGCAGTCGCCGTCGTCCTGCTCCTGGCGATCGTGCCGGTCATGCTCATCAACATCCGTCGCTTCCGGGCACAGGAGGCCATGCGATGACCGGAGCCTCAGGCAGCCAGGGCCCGCCCCCGCCGCCGATTGGCATGCCCCAGGCGGCCACCCTCGAGGCTCCGCCGCGACCGGTCTCGGTCGCTGGGCGACGGAGCCCGTGGGGCCGGTTCGGACTGCACATCACCCTCGCGATCATCAGCGTCCTCTGGCTGCTGCCGACGGTGTCGCTGTTCGTCAGCTCGTTCCGACCGGAAGCCCTCACGAACACGACGGGCTGGTGGACGGCGTTCACGCTGCCGTTCCAGTTCACGACCGAGAACTACTTCGACGTGGTGTCGCGCAACAACATGGGCACCAGCTTCCTGAACAGCCTGATCATCTCGATCCCGGCGACGGTCATCCCGATCATGATCGCGGCATTCGCGGCGTATGCGTTCGCCTGGATGAACTTCCCGGGTCGCGACATCCTGTTCGTGCTCGTCGTCGGCCTCCTCGTCGTCCCGCTCCAGGCGGCGCTCATCCCGGTCCTCCAGCTCAGCGTCGACATCGGGATCGTCGGCACGTTCCCCGCGGTCTGGCTGGCCCACACCGCCTTCGGGCTGCCGTTCGCGATCTTCCTGTTACGCAACTTCTTCGGCGCCATGCCGCGGGAGATGTTCGAATCGGCCTACATCGACGGGGCCACACCGACGACGGCCTTCTTCCGGCTGGCCATGCCACTGGCGGTCCCGGCGATCGCGTCGCTCGTCATCTTCCAGTTCATGTGGGTCTGGAACGACCTGCTCGTGGCGCTCGTGCTCGTCGGCGGCTTCCCCGAGGTCGCGCCGATGACGGTGACGATCGCGAACCTCGTCGACTCGCTCGGTCGCGGATGGCACCTGCTGACGGCCGCGGCGTTCATCAGCACGCTGCTGCCGCTGATCGTCTTCTTCGGGCTCCAGCGCTACTTCGTGCGCGGCATCCTCGGCGGATCCGTCAAGGGCTAGGCCGGGCGCGCGTCGGCGCGGGCGGCGGCATGCTCGAATGGCCGTGACGAGCGTCCACGTCGTGCCGCACACGCATTGGGACCGGGAGTGGTACCGGCCGTTCCAGGGCTTCCGCCTGCGGCTCGTCGACGTCGTCGACCGCGTCCTCGAAATGCTCGACGCCGATCCGGGCTTCGCCTTCACCCTGGACGGGCAGATGGCGATGGTCGACGACTACCTCGAGATCCGGCCCGAGGGGGCGCCGCGCATTCGCGAGCACGTCGCGTCCGGACGCCTGGCCATCGGTCCGTGGCAGATCCTCCCCGACGAGTTCCTCGTGAGCGGCGAGAGCCTGGTGCGCAACCTGGAGCTGGGCTGGCGGCGCGCCGATGAGCTCGGTGGACCGATGCGGGCCGGCTACCTGCCCGACATGTTCGGCCACGTTGCCCAGATGCCCCAGATCCTCCGACGCGCGGGCCTGACCGATGCCGTCGTCTGGCGCGGTGTGCCGGCAGCGGTGGACCACCACGCATTCCGCTGGGAGTCGCCCGACGGTTCGGCGGTGCGCGCCGAGTACCTCGTCGACGGCTACGACAACGCCGCGCTGCTCCTCGCCGCACCCGACGGTCCGGACGCCGCAGTCGCGCGCCTGTTCGACGCCGGGCGGACCTGGTTCGGGACCGATCCGGTCCTTGCCATGGCCGGCACCGATCACTCGGCGCCGGAGGTGAACTGGCCGCTCCAGGCGCCAGATGTCCGGGTCGGCACCATGGCCGACTACCTGGCCGACCGCGCGCCACTCGCGCCCGACGCGCCCCGCTGGCGCGGCGAGCTGCGATCGGGAGCGCGTGCCAACCTCCTGATGGGCGTGGCGAGCGCCAGGATCGACGTCAAGCGCGCCGCCGCGCGCGCCGAGCGGTGGCTCGAGCGCTACGCCGAGCCGCTGACGGCCCTCCACGTCGCGCCGGACGACTGGCCGGAAGCGTTCCTTCACCTCGCCTGGCGCAGGGCCATCGAGAGCTCGGCGCACGACTCGATCGGTGGCTGCAGCATCGATCCCGTCGTCGACCAGGTCCTCGTGCGCTTCGCGGAGGCGGAGGAGATCGCATCCGGGCTCGCCCATCGTGCCGCGGCCGCCGTCGCGACGGCCGTCCCGCGGGGGTCGCTCGCGGTCCTCAACCCGTCCCCCGCCGCGCGCACGGGCCTGATCGAGGCAGAGCCACTCGTGCCGGACGCGTGGGAGGACGTCGCGCTCGAGCTGCCCGACGGGCGCCGCGTCGCGACGCAGGAGCTGGCCCGCACGACGCCGACGCTCCTCGAGACCGACCTGCGTGGCGACCAGGCGGAGGACCTGTTCCGCCGGTTCCACGGCCGCGAGGTCGTCGACCGGGCCTGGAACGGCTATCGGATCGAGGGCCGCACGCTCACGCTCGAGGTCGACGTCGACCCGGAACCCGCCTGGCTGGACGTCGAGGGTCTGCGCGCCGAGATCACCGCCGCGATGCGGGCTGCGCCGGCCGAGACCTGGCGGATCCGGATCGTCGCGCGGCCTCGGCGAAAGCTCGTGGCATCGGTTCCCGCACCTGCCCTCGGCTGGACGGCGGCCCGGCCGGTCGAGGGCCGCGGCGAGCTCGCGGCTGCGGTGCGCGTCGCGCCCGACGGCCGCTCGATCGCGAACGGCCTCGTGTCGATCACGGTCGCGGACGACGGGACGCTGCGCGTCGAAGCGGCCGATGGGACCGTGGCCGATGGCGTCGGGCGGATCGTCGACGACGGCGACTTCGGCGACTCCTACAACCACGCGCCACCGTCGGTCGACACGATCGTGGACGCACCGCGGACGGTCGCGGTGCGGGCCGAGCTGGACGGCCCGGTGCTCGGGCGCGTCGTCGTCGATCGCACGTACGACTGGCCGGCCGGCCTCGAGGCCGATGGCTCGCGCCGCAGCCCTGCGACGGTTCGGACCGAGGTGCGGATGGCCGTCGAGCTGCGTGCCGACGAGCCGTTCGTCCGCATCGGTCTGGCCTTCGACAACCGCTCGACCGACCACCGCGTCCGCTTCGTGGCCACGCTGCCGGGTCCGGCCACGGTGTCGCACGCCGAGGGGCAGTTCGCGGTCGTCGAGCGTGGGCTGACCGCCGAGGGAGGCTACCGGGAGGAGCCGCTGCCGACGTATCCGGCGCGGGGCTGGGTCGACGGGGGCGGGCTCGCGATCCTCCTCGACCACGTCACCGAGTACGAGCTGACCGATGGCGGCCGCGAGCTGGCCCTCACTGTGCTCCGCTCGATCGGGCTCCTCAGCCGCCGCGCCAACCCCTACCGCCTCGATCCGGCCGGACCGGAGCTGCCGATCCCGAACGCGCAGCTGCCCGGCACGTGGCTGATGCGGTTCGGGCTGCTCGTCCACGCTGGCGACTGGACGGCTGGCGGCGTGGCCGATGCCGCCGAGCGCTACGCCCATGGCTTCCTCGTCGCTCCCGGCACGAGCCGGAGCGCTCCGGTCCAGCCCGATGGCGCCGGCACGGACACGCTCGCGCTCGACGGGCCGAACGTGGTGCTCACGTCGCTCCGGCGACGGACCGAGGGCTGGCTTGAGGCGCGCGTCGTGAACCTCGCGGCCGAGCCGGTGGTTGCCACGTTGCGAGGCGCGCTCACCGAGGCCCGCGAGGCGTCGCTCCGCGGCGAACCGGGCGCACCGCTGCCGATCGCCGGCGGCGCTCTGGCCCTCGAGCTCGGACCCGCCGAGATCCGGACCGTCCAGCTCCGGCGCCGGGCGGACGCCACCCGGCGCGCGCCCGCTCCCGGTCCGGTCGGGCCGAGGCAGTCGCCGTGATCGGGCGGTGTAGGATGGGCGCCACGCCCATTCAGACGCACGGAGGATGACGGTGGAGCTCGAGCAGCAACTTGCATCGGTACCGCTCCTGGCGGGCCTCGAACCGCGCGTGCGCCGCCGGCTGGCGGAGGTCGGCAAGCGTCGCACGTACTCGGCGAACGAGGAGATCGTCCGCGAGGGATCGACCGGCACCGCGCTCTACATCCTCCTGTCGGGCGAAGCCCGCGTCGAGCAGGATGGCAAGGAGATCGGCCAGGTCGCGGCCGGCGACTTCTTCGGCGAGCTGGCGCTCATCGAGGAGCACCCGCGCTCGGCGACCGTGGTTGCCACCACCGACACCGACTGCCTCCTCTTCCCGGCCTGGGAGTTCACCGCCCTGCTCGAGGAGCACCCGGAGGTCGCCCTGCCGATCCTGCGCGTCCTCATCCGCCGGCTCCACCGCAGCGAGCATCACACGGCCTGAGCTCGGCGCAGATCGGTGGGGCTCCGCGTCGTCCTCGAGATCGCCCCGAAACGCGCCTTCGCGAGCGCGCTCGACTGGCCCGGATGGTCACGCGGCGCGAAGACGCCGGAGGAAGCGGTCGAGGCGCTCCTGGCCTACGCCCCGCGCTACGCGCGGGTCGCGAAGCGCGCGACGGTCGCGTTCCGGCCGCCGGCCACGGCCCGCGGCGTCGAGATCGTCGAGCGCCAGACCGGCGGTGGCGGCACCGAGTTCGGCGTCCCGAGCTCGACCGCACGCGCGGAGAGCGAACCACTCCCCGCTCGTGAGCTGAATCGGCTCGTGGCCCTGCTCGAGTCGTCATGGGCGACGTTCGACGCGGCCGCGCGCCGTGCGGATGGCGTGGCGCTCACCCTCGGGCCGCGCGGCGGTGGGCGCCAGGTGCCGAAGATGATCGAGCACGTGCGCGAGGCCGAGTCGGCGTACGTCCACCAGCTCGGGACGAAGGCGTCGGGCCAGTCGATGGCCGAGCTGCGCCGATCGTTCGTCGAGGCGCTTCGGCTGCTGGCCGCCGGCGACGAGCTCCCGACGCCGAACAAGGTGAAGCGTCCGTGGACGCCGCGCTACGCCATTCGCCGCTCGGCCTGGCACGCCCTCGACCATGCCTGGGAGATCGAGGACCGCAGGCCGAGCTGAGTCGAGCGAGGGTCAGATCTCTGCGCCGGGGTCCTCTGCGGTGATGAGGATCGGGTTGCCGTCCGGGTCCTCCACGATGGCGGCGTACGGGCCGTCCGACTTCCACGGCGCCTTCCGACCGACGTAGCCGAGGCCGGTCAGCTCGGTGAACAGCGCGTCGACCGCTTCGCGAGTCCCGGCGTAGAACTCGAGCGAGATGTTGTAGCTGCCCCTCGGCGCGGGCTGGCGCTCCAGGTCGTTGCCGGGAAAGAAGACGGTGTCGAAGAAGATCGTCACGCCGCTGGGCATGCGGTGCATGACGAACCGCTTCTCGTCCGCCTCGGCGGGGATGTCGAGACCGAGGCGCCGGTAGAACGCCAGCGACCGGCTTCATGTCGCTGACGACCAGGCCGACCATCGCGAGCTGCATCGGCATCGGTCTCCCTCAGGCCAGCCGCGTGAGGATCTGCTCGCGGTCGAACATCCAGCTGCCGAGCGCGATCGCCAGGCCGATGAGGAGCGCGACCACGAGGTCGCCGATGATCACCTGCTCCATCGTGAAGGTCGCCTGGCCGCTGAAGAAGCCAGCCACGGCGACGGCGATGATCGGGATGACGATGAAGCTGCCCAGCTGCTGTGCCGTCCGTGCGTCGTTGACGCGTGCGCTGACGATGATCCCGAGCAGCACGCTGAGCAGGCAGATCAGCGGGACCAGGGTCAACATCGCCACCAGCCAGACGTCGTTGAAGATGAGCTGCGTGAGGCGCGGATCCGCGATCGCGCCGTTCACCAGGCCGTACAGCACGAAGACCGACCAGGTCGCCACGACCGCGGGGGCGGCCGCCGCGAACGCCTTGCCGATCAGTAGCTCACTGACCTCCATCGGCGTCGCCAGCTGGGGTTCAAGCGACCGAGCCGTCTTCTCGCCGATCACCGACTGGGTGGCGATCGCCATCGGCACCATGGCCGGGATGAGGAGGAAGTAGGCCAGGAAGTTCGTGACGATGAACCCCTGTGCCGCGAGCTTCGGCGGCAGGTCCGGGAACATCTCAAGGTACTGGCCGACCTGTCCGAGCTGGTCGGGATCGAGGTCGTTGACCTCGATGAAGGCGACGATCCCGGTCGGAATCGCTGCGAAGATCAAGGCCGGGAAGACGACGGCGCCGAGGAGGAGGCGATTCGAGAGCAGGTCACGCGCCTCCTTGACCAGGATCGCCCAGATGTACCCCAGGCGCATCAGTCGGCCGCCTGCCCGCTCGGCCCGCTGTCGCGGGTCGCGTGCTCGCCAACGAGGTCGAGGTAGACCTGCTCGAGCGTCACCGCCTCCTCCGCCACGCCCACGATTCGCGCGCCGGCGTCGACGAGGCTGCGCACGAGCTCCGGGTTGTCGCCGCGCGGGTCACCGACCTCCACGAGCAGCGAGCCATTCGACGCGCGGGCGGCCCCGACGAACGGGAGGTTCCCGAGCAGGTCGAGGAACGACTCCGGCCGGCGCGCCCCGACGAGGTCGACACGCACCGATGCCGTCCCGTTGCGCCGGCGCAGCCGTGCCGGCGTGTCGACCGTGAGCAGCGTCCCGCGCATGATGCCGATCCGGTCGCACAGCCGTTCCGCCTCGTCGAGATTGTGCGTGCACACGACGATGCTCCGGCCAGAATCGCGGAGCGTGGCGACGAAGTCGCGGATCGTCTTGGCGGCCGACGGATCCAGCGCGCTCGTCGGCTCGTCGAGGTACAGCACCTCGGGCTCGTGCAGCAGCGCGCGGGCAATCGCGACCTTCTGGCGCATCCCCTTGCTGAAGCCGCCGACGCGGCGGTCGCCCGCATCGGCCAGGCCGACGACGCCGAGGTATCGGTCGACCGCCCGTCGCAGGTCGCCGCCGCGCAGCCCGTACAGGCGTCCGTAGTAGCCGAGGTTCTGCCGCGCGGTCAGCCGATCGTGGAGCCCGGGCGACTCGGTGAGGATGCCGGTCCGGGCCCGGATGCCCTGCGAATCGGGACCGAGCTGCAGCCCGTTGATGGCCGCGCCGCCGGTCGTCGGGCCGATCAGCCCTGCCAGCATTCGAACGCTCGTCGTCTTGCCCGCGCCGTTCGGCCCGAGCAGCCCGAAGATCTCGCCGTCGCCGACCGTGAAGGTCAGGTCGTGGACCGCCGTGAGCGTGCCAAAGACCTTGCCGAGGCCGGTCGTCTCGATCATCGGGCAGCGCTTCGCATGGTTGGCCAGCATGCTAGCCGGGTTGACGGCCTGGCGGCCATGACCTGATCGGCTTCGCCTCGCCCGCTCGCCGGCATGCATCCGGCGCCACCCGGTAAGGTCATCGTCCGATACGTACCCGAACGGATACGCCCATGGAAGAAGAGACGCTCCGAAGCTCGAGGCCCTGGACCGGCAAGCGGATCGCGGTCCGCGTCGACGACGTCGAGCGCACCGACGGCCACCGGACGCGACGTGAGATCGTCGAGCACCCCGGAGCCGTTGCGATCCTCGCCTGGGACGGCGAGCGGCTCGCCATGGTCCGCCAGTGGCGCCATGCACCCGGGCAGGCGCTGCTCGAGATCCCCGCGGGCACGCTCGAGCCGGACGAGCCGCCGGCGGAGACCGCCAAACGCGAGCTGGCCGAGGAGTGTGGCCTCGCCGCGAAGAGTTGGGTGGCCGGTCCCCGCTTTTACACCGCCCCGGGCTTCTGCGACGAGCTCATGCACCTGTACCTGGCCACCGACCTGACCGATGCGCCCGGCCAGGCCGACCCAGACGAGCAGCTGGACGCCTCGTGGATGGCCCTCGACGATGCGCTCGAGGCGATCGACGACGGCCGCATCGTCGACGCAAAGAGCCTGGCCGCCATCGGCTGGCTCGCCCGCCGCCTCGGCCGATAGGAACGTCGCTGGCACGCCGGTTGCCGAACGGCGTTCCCGCATGACGCTCGAGCCGAACGATCCGGAGGCATCCGCCGAGGAGGCCGGGCTGCGCTACGTCACCGATGCGATGCCCGGCATCCGGCGCCGCCGCGCCGGCAGGGGCTTCAGCTACATCGGTCCCGACGGCGAGCGAATGACCGACGAGAACCGGCTCGACGAGATCCGGGCGCTGGCGATCCCGCCGGCCTGGACCGACGTCTGGATCTCGCCCGTCCGGCGGGGCCACCTGCAGGCCACCGGCCGCGACGCCCGCGGCCGCAAGCAGTACCGATACCACCCCAGGTGGCGCGAGGTCCGCGACGAGGCGAAGTACGGCCGGCTCATCGAGTTCGCCCGTGCCCTTCCACGCATCCGCCGCCGGACCGATCGCGACCTCCGGCGCCGGGGGGTCCCGCGCGAGAAGGTCCTCGCGCTCGTCGTCCGCCTCCTCGAAGCGACGCTGATCCGGGTCGGCAACGACGAGTACGCGCGCGAGAACCGCAGCTACGGGCTGTCGACGATGCGCGACCGGCACGTCGACGTCCGCGGGGCGCGGCTGCGATTCAGCTTCCGCGGCAAGGGCGGGAAGGAGCACGAGATCGACGTTCGCGACGAGCGCCTGGCGAGGATCGTGCGCCAGGTGCAGGAGCTCCCGGGCCAGACGCTCTTCCAGTACCACGCCGCCGATGGCCACCGCCAGGAGGTCACCTCCGACGACGTGAACGCCTACCTGCGCGAGATCAGCGGCGACGAGTTCACCGCGAAGGACTTCCGAACGTGGGCCGGCACGGTGGCGGCGGCGATGGCGCTCCACGAGTTCAACGAGATCGACAGCGAGGCCGGCCGCAAGACGGCGATCGTGCGGGCGATCGAGTCCGTCGCCGAGCTGCTCGGCAACACGCCGACGGTGTGCCGGGCCTGCTACGTCCACCCCGACGTCCTCGACGCGTACCTCGACGGCTCGTTCGTCGGGGCGCTCGCCGAGCGGGCTCGTGGGGTGGGCCGCGGCGCACACGCGCTGCGACCCGCCGAGGCGGCGGTGCTGGGCCTGCTCCAGGCACGGCTCGCCCGCGAGCGAAGGAGCCGTCGGCGCGCGGCGTGACCGTCGCGAGCTACGCGGCGTCCCCGAGTCGCGCGAGAGCGCGCTGGTAGTCGTCGCTCTCCGGCTTCAGGAAGACGGCCATCCGCAGGTGGCGTCGCGCGGCGCGCGCATCGCCGAGGCGAGCCCGCGAGAGGCCGAGGCCGAAGTGCGCATAGTGCGCGAGCGGATCGGACTCCACGATCGCCCCGAAGTGCTCGGCGGCGAGCGCGTGCGACCCGACGTTGAAGTAGGCCTGCCCGAGCGCCTCGAGGATGGAGGCCTTGCCGGGCTCGAGGGCCAGCGCCCGCTCGAGGAGCACGGCGGCCGCGCCGGGGTGCCGATCGGCGAGCATGCGAGAGCCGCGCTGGAAGAGCTCGTAGGCGCTCTCGCGATCCGCCGGCTGCATCGGTCCAGCCTACCGCTGGAGGTCGATCCGCTCCAACCGCGGGTTCTCGGTGCGACCGGGGATCCGGCCGCGCTTGGCAACCGGGCGGCCGTCGATCTCCTTGAGGTCGCCGGTGAAGTCGATCGGGCTGGCCTTGCTGATCGCGCTGCCCACCGCGAACGAGTCGACCGGCGCGCCGGCGGCCTTGAAGACGCCGATGCGTTCCTCGTCCATCCCACCCGAGACGACGATCCGCACGTGCTCGTGACCGGCGAGATCGAGACGGAATCGCACCTCGCGGACGAGCTCGGGCGTCACGCGCCCGCGCTCCGATGGCGTGTCGAGGCGGACGGCCCACAGCCGCTCGCCGAGCGCGTCGGCCACGCGGAGCGACTCCTCCGCCTCGTCCTTGAACGTGTCGACGAGGATCACGCGCGGCACCTCGGCGTCGATGTGGCGGTCGAAGGCCTCCGCGGCGCGCACCGTGTCGCCGAAGATGAGGACGAGGGCGTGTGGCATCGTCCCGGTCGGGGACAGCCCCGCCAGCCGCGCCCCGGCGGGCGTCGAGGCACCGATGCAGCCGCCGACCACCGATGCGTAGTCCATCTGGTCGGCGACGCTCGGATGCACGTGCCGCGCGCCGAAGCCGATGACCGGGATCGGGTCGGCCGCGTCGACGATCCGTCGCGCGGCGGTCGCCCAGCCCGAGCCGCTGGCGAGGATGCCGAGGATGGCGGTCTCGTACAGGCCGAAGGCCGAGTAGCGCGCCTGGATGCGCATCACGACCTCTTTCGGCTCGAAGCGGTCGCCGTCGTGGAGCGACTCGACGATCGAGTTCGGCGATGCCGTTGGCCTCGGCGAAGAAGCGAAGATCTCGCGCAGATAGGCGATCGCCTCTTCGGCGCCGCACAGCACGCCCGCGCCGCGGGAAAAGATCTCCATCGTGACGACCGGGTCGAGCCCCTCAGCCGCGAGGATGGTCCGCGCTCGGTCGAAGTACACGTCGGCGGTCTCGCCGCGGAGCACGTCCAAAGCGGTCGTGAACTGCGGCCGTGGCCGCTCCCCGGTCATGGCCGAGCAGTGTACGCGCGTCGTCTGAAGAGCACGATCGCCACGGCGGCGACGATGAGGACCACGAGCAGCAGGCTGACGATGCGGACGAGCCCCGCGGTCGGACCAACGTCGAGGATGCGCTGGGCCTCCGCGATCGCCTCCAACGATCCGCGCAGGTCACCGGCCGTGAATCGGCCGTTGGCCATGGCCAGATGGGCCTCGGGATCCGGGCCGCCGACGAACCCGAGGCGCTCGAGGAACGAGCGCTCTGCGTTCACCCGCTCCGCCGTCGCGGTGTATGCCGCCACGACCTCGCGCTCCGCCTCGAGCTCGCTCTGGGCCTCCGCTGCGCCGCCGTAGGCGCCGTACGCCTGGTGGAGCCGATCCGGCGCGGCGAGGCCGGCCGCCGCCATGTCGTCGACCAGGTCGTCTCGCTGGGCGAGCCACGCGCGGGCGTCGTCCATCTGCTCGGTTGCGTCGTCGAACCGCCAGTCGGCCATCGCGGAGGCCACCGGGTCGGGAGCGCCCCACCCGTCGGCGGTCGCCACGAGGGCCTCGAAGTCGTCGCGAGCCGCCGCGCGGGGCTCCAGCAGCGCGACGTCGGCCTCGGTCAGCACCCGGTCGGCGAAGAGCGGCGCCAGGTCGGCATCGGTCACCGCCTCGAGGTGGTCGAGGAACGAGCGGCTGGTGAGCGGGAACGCCGGATCGGCCACGCCGTCGGGCATCGGCTCCGGAGCGACTTCGCCCGGCTCGTACGAGCCAACCGATGCGGCGACGCGAGCGAGGACGGCCGGGATCGCCTCGTCGCCGGCGGCTTCCCTGATCTCGTCGAGGAACGCCCAGGACGCGGCGTAGCCGTAGGCATCGGCACCGGGATCCGGGCTCGCCGACCAGGCGTCGAGGGGGAAGGACGCGTCGGCGTGCGCCTCGGCCTCGGCAACCGGGTCGAAGGGCGTCTCGAGGTCGAGCTCGGCGGCGACGCTGGCCGCCACCTGGCTGGCGAGTCCCTCGCCGATCCAGCGGTCCTCGACCAGCGTGGGCGGCAGCCACGCATGCGTGACCTGGTGCAGAGCTGTGAACGGTGGCTGGTCGAAGCTGACGGGGATCTCGGTGCCGGTCGTGGTGGACTCGCCGAAGCCGGTGATCGTGGTCGGCACCGACTCGACGAGGATGAGCTGGCCGCGCATCGGGTAGGGCAGCCCGATCTCGGCCTCGATCAGCGGGAGCGCGGCCGAGACCGTCTCGAGCGTCCGGGTCCCCCACCCCTCGTCATCGGGGAAGGCCCGCACGACGAGGTCGGCGGTCCCGCCCTCGAGCGGCACCGTGGCCTCGTGCGACGAGTGCGCGCTCGGCGCGACGGCGGTGACGAGCGCCAGCCATTCCGCGGGATCGTCGATCGGGCCGCTCACGAGCCGGTTGCCGTCCGCGGTGAGCGGGTCGCCGTCGACGCGCATCTCGTAGCCGGCCGGGATGTCGACGGACACCTCCCCGGACGTGCCGAAGCTCCAGGCCGGGAAGATCGCGAGCGACGGACGAACGCGCAGCCGGCCCTCGGTGTCCGGGAGGACGTACGTGAGCGCGATGCGGACCGAGTCCTCGTAGCGGATCGGCTCCCGCAGCAGAATCGTGGCGACGTGCACGCGCTCGCCGTCGATCCTCCGCATGCCGTCCCGCACCTCGAGCGCGCCCTCCCGGTCGCTGGCGGCGATGTCGGTGGCCTCGTCGTGGACGGCGAGGTCGATCCTGTCGAAGATGCTGAACCGTCCCGACGGGTTCGGCGTCGTGTTCGTGAAGCGCATGGCGACCCGCACACCGATCTCGCGGTCGTCGGTCCGGATTCGGTAGAGGGCATCGGACTCCAGGGTGTACGGATCGGCCGCGGCCACGCGGCCCGGCGAGACCGATGCGGCTCCGCCAGCCAGGACGATGGCAGCCAGCAGCAGTACGGCGAGGCGACGGTGACCGGTCACGCCCGGCCCAGCACGCGCGCGAGCCACCCACGGCGACGCGCCTTCGGCGGGATGGGCTGCCACGCCGGCATCGCCGATTCCACCTCCGACGCGTACGCGTCCAGCAGCGACGGGTTGCGGTTCGTGCGCCCGCTCCAATCGGGCAGCAGCCCGCGATCGGCGACGGCCACCGCGGTCTCGTCGAGCAGCCGGTCGGCGACGATCGCCAGGCGGGCGAGCCCGCGGCCGAGCTCACCACGATCGAGCGCTGCCGTCGGCAGCTCGGTCATGAGCATCGGGCGGTCGTCATCGGTCAGTGCAAACTTGACGTACGGGTAGTCGAAGTTGGCGCGAAGCATCCGCGCGTAGACGCGCTTCGGGATCTCCATCCCCTCGAATCCATAGTAGGCCCACAGGGAGCAGCCGACCCCCGCCACCCACGCGACCGTCACTCGCAGGTCATAGCGCCGCCGTCCGTCCACGACGACGTCGCGGCTGAGGGCCTGACCTCCGGCATCGGCAATGCTGGCGACGACCTCGAGTCCGAGCTCGCCGAGCCAGCGGTCGATCGGCGGCGCCTCGTCGGTCACGAGGCGGCCGTCGCGGCGTACACCGTCTCACCCGAGGCGACGCTCGTGGCGCCACCGAAGTCGCGCTCGATGACGCCGGGGTCGATCCGGCAGTTGCGCCCGATCTCGACGCCGCGGGGGACGCGGGCGCGCTTGCCGACGATCGTGATGCCGGCAGAGAGGCGCTCGGGCTCGACCCGGTTCGGCGTGACGTCGTCGCCGGTCCCGACGCGGGCCCCGTTGCCGACGCGGGCCTCCTTGTCGACGATCGCGCGATCGAGGATGGCTCCCTCCTCCACGACGGCGTCGAACATGACGATCGAGTCGCGCACCTCGGCGCCGGCGGCGACGCGAACGCCCGGCGAGAGGACGCTGCGCTCCACGAGCCCGTCGATCACGCAGCCGTGGCTGATCATCGAGCGGCTGACGCGCGCGTCGGGACCGATGCGGGCGGGTGGGCGCTCCTCGCTCTTCGTGTAGATCAGCCAGCCGAGGTCGTTGAGCTCGATGCCCGGGTCGTCGCTGAGGAGGTCGAGGCTCGTCGCCCAATAGCTCTCGACGGTGCCGACGTCCTGCCAGTAGCCGGCGAACTCGTAGGCGAAGACGCGTCGATCCGTTGCGACCATCCACGGCAGGATGTCGCGTCCGAAGTCGGGCCGGTCGGTGCTGAGCAGGTCGCGCAGGAGCGGCCAGCTGAAGACGTACACGCCCATGCTCACGAGGTTCGAGGGCGGATCGGCCGGCTTCTCGACGAAGTCCGTGACGCGGCCGTCGCCGTCGACGGCGATGATGCCGAAGCGGTGCGCCTCTTCGATCGGCACGGTGCGCACGGCGCAGGTCGCCTCCGCTTCGCGCTCGCGGTGGAGCTCGATGAAGGGTCGGTAGTCCATCTTGTAGACGTGGTCGCCGGCCAGGACCAGCACGAGCTCCGGATTGCGGTCATGGATGAAGTCGAGGTTCTGGAGCACCGCGTCGGCCGTGCCGCGATACCACTCGCGGGCACGGTCGCGGCCGATGAACGGCTGGAGCAGTGCGACCCCGCCGCGGCTGCGGTCGAGGTCCCACGGCCGGCCGACACCGATGTGGTCGATCAGCGAGCGCGGAGCGTACTGCGTCAGGATTCCGACGTCGGTCAGGCCGGAGTTCACGGCGTTGCTGAGCGCAAAGTCGATGATGCGGTACTTGCCGCCGAACGGGACTCCCGGCTTCGCGCGCACCTGCGACAGGATGCTGAGCCGCTCACCCTCGCCGCCGGCGAGGATGAGGGTCAGGACCGGGCTGGACACGGGCCGATTCTAGCCGCGCGCCACGGGTCACCCGCCGTCGCCGTCCCCGCCGTCGCCGTCCCCGCCCCCGCCGCGGCCACCGCCGCGACCACCGCCGTCATCGTCGTCATCGCGGTCCCGGTCCCTCGGGCTGGGAGACGGTCGCGGGATGAAGACGCGCTCGCCACAGACCGATGGGAACCCGGACTCACCGTAGAGCGGGGCGATCGCGAGCTTCACGTTCGGGTCGCTCGACGCGTTCTCCGGATCGCCGCTCGGGCCGGTCTGGCCGTTCACGACCCGGTCGGACCAGGTGTCGGCCGCGGTGACCCATTGCGACGGGCGGGACGGGTCCTTCTGCGTCGACACGTACAGCTCCAGGTCGAGGCAGCCGGCGGGATGAACGTTGTCGAGTGACGGGACGGTGCCCTCGAGGAACGGCATCGTCTGCGTCGTCCCGCAGCTGTTCGTGGCCGCCATGCCCGACCAGCGACAGACGTTGGCGTTCACGATCCCCTCCGGTTGGGCAAAGCTCGTCTGGCCGACCGGCTGGTTGTCGTTCCAGGCCCAGCCCTGGTTGAGGGCGACCTCCATGAAGTCGTGCCACAGGAACAGCGGTCCATCGGCGCTGAAGAGGCCGCCCGAGAACTCGTTCGACATCGGTTCCTGGTTGTTGTTGCCCATCCACACCCCGGTCGTCAGGCTGCCTGGCACGTACCCGAAGCCGGAGACGTCGCGGAAGTCGTCCGTCGTCCCGGTCTTGAAGCCCGCCGGCCGCCGCTGGCCATCGGGGGTGTTCAGCTGCGCCCGCTCGCCCCACAGCGCGTTGCGATCCGGATCGGTGTTTCCCTCGAGGATGTAGTGCGGCAGGTAGGCCTCGGCCTTCGTCATCGGGCGCGTCCGCTTGGGGCCATTGTCATCGCGGGTGTAGACGACCCGGTTGTCCTTGTCGCGGATCTCGATGATCGTCGTCGCGGGGTTCAGGGCTCCCTGCTGCGCGAACGCGGTGTACGCCTGGGTCATGTTCGTGAGGTTCACCGGGATCGTTCCGAGCGCCAGGGTGACCCCGGGATCCAGCCCCATGATGTACTCGGTGCTGGCGATGCCCAGCGACTCCGCGAACTCGGCGGTCGTCTGCGAGCCGACGAGGTACTGCATCTGGACCGAGGGGATGTTCAGCGAGTAGCGCAGCGCATCGACCGCGAGGACCGGCCCGTGCTCCTTGATGTCGGCGTTGGTGGGCCGGTACGACTCCGAGCCGTCCACCCCGAACTCGGTCATGGCGTCGACGAGCATCGTGCTGACGGTCGCGTCACGTGCCTTGAAGGCCGATGCGTACGTGATCGGCTTGAAGGCCGATCCCGGCTGGCGCCTGCCGAGCCCGGCGACGTCGTACTGGCCCTGCACCTCGGGCGCCTCACGGTTGTAGTAGTCGACCGACCCGACGTACGAGACGATCTCGCCGGTCGCCGAGTCGATCGCGACCATCGCCCCATTGTTGACATTGAAGTCCTGGCACCCGGCGCCTTGCGGGGTCACGCAGCCTGGCTCCTCGAGCTGACTCGTGCCCAGGCTATGGACGTGCGCGGTGACGAGGCGCTTCGCCTCCTGCTGGAGCTCGTAGTCGAGCGTGGTGATGATCCGGTAGCCGCCGGTGCGGACGGCCAGCGCGCCATCGGTCACGCCGGGAAGCGAACCGAGGATCCGCTCGGCCTCCTCGCGCACCCGGAAGCTGAACTGCGGCTCCCGCAGGATGCTCGTCAGGCGCTTCGGCTTCATCTGCTTCCAGGTCGTGTTGCGCGCCTCCCGTGCCTGGGCGGGGGTGATGTAGCCCTCGTCCACCATCGCGCCGAGGACGAGGTCGCGTTCCCGCAGGGCATCGGTCGCCGCCTGCTCACTGCCGGGCTTGCCCCTCGGGTTCTGGTACGGGTCGAGGACGGAGGGGAGCTGCGGCAGCGCGGAGAGGAAGGCGACCTGGCTGATGCTCAGCTCGTTGAGGTCGGTGATGCCGAAGTAGTTCGCCGCCGCGGCCTTGATCCCGTACGAGCCGTTGCCGTAGTAGATGAGGTTCAGGTACATCTCGAGGATGCGTTCCTTGCCCTCGCGGCCCGGGTACGCAGCGGTGACCTGCATCGCCAGGATGTTCTCGCGGATCTTGTCCTCGAAGTCCGTCGACTGGCTCGGCTCCGGCGGCTGGCAGACGTCGGCCTGCTCCTCGGGGTCGTTGGCCTCGGTGGCCGGGTCGTCCGGGTCGGGGGCCGCGACGCTGGGCGCCGGGCTCGCACCGGCCTCGACCTGCGTCGATTCGCCCTCGGCCTGGAACACGCGGGCGTAGTCGATCACCTGCTGCGTGATCGTCGACGCGCCCTGCACGATCGTGCCGGCCTCGAGGTTGGCGAGGGCGGCGCGAACCGTGGCCTGGATGTCGACGCCGTTGTTCTCCCAGTACGTGCGGTCCTCGCTCGCGACGGTCGCCTGCCAGACCACCTCGGGCAGCTCCGCGAACTCGACCGCCTCGCGGTTCTGGCACTCGAAGCGGGCGAGCAGGGTCTTGCCGGTGCGGTCGTACACGTAGGTCGACTGCGCCGGCTCGAGGCGGTCGTCGTCGAGGATCTGCGGGTCCGGCAGATCGGACGCGTAGTACGTGTACGCCGCGAACATACCGCCGGCGGTGCCCATGACCGACCCGGCGAAGGTCAGGCCGAAGACGCCGAGGGCAACGAGGAGAAACGTGGCCAGGCCCCGCCGCTGGGAGCCGCGGCGCACGGTGCGGCGCGTCATCATCAGGTGACGGCGCCGGCGCGTGAGAGCCGGATGCATCGCGCGGAGGGTACCAGCCTGAAGAGGCCCGGTCGAATCGGCTCCGTTCAGCGCACGACGGTGAGCGCGCCGTCGGCGAGCACGAGCGCGAGCACCGCGCCGCCCACCAGGAACGGCCCGAACGGGATGTAGCTGCGCATCCCGACCCGCCTGGCGACCAGCAGTGCGACGCTCGTGCCGGCAGCGAGGAACGCGGCGGCGAAGAGGGCGGTGAAGACCGCCGGCCAGCCGAGCATGAGGCCGATCGGGGCCACGAGGTAGAGGTCGCCCACGGCCAGGCCACCGCGCACGATGAGCGCGAGCGCCCCGAGGAAGCCGACGGCCGCGACCGCTCCGATGATCGCGTCGAGCGGGACGACGGCCGGGTTGAACGGCACGAACACCACGGCCACCGCGATGAGCGGATCGAGGACGATGTGCGGCAGCCGGCGCTGCTCGAGATCGGTCGCCGAGAGGACGATCATCAGCGCGAGGAGCGCGAGGTACACCGCCGTGGCCCACCACGGCAGCTCGGAGCGAGCGGCGATGGCCGCGGCGGAGAGGCCGCTGAGCGCTGCCAGCACCACCGTTCGCAGGCCTGGCGGACGATGGCTCGCCTCGTCGGGCGGCCACCGGCTCGCGAGTCGCTCCGCCGCCGCGCCGGCGATGGCGAAGATCCCGCCCACCACGAGCGTGACGAGGGTCAAATCGGTGCCTCCTGCGGGCGATGTCGCTGCGCCGGCCGGTGCACGGCGGCACCAGCATCCTACGCGGCCGCCTCGTGGCGGCCATAGGCCGATCGTCCATCGGCACAGGCCCATGGCTGGCACGGCCCATGCGATAGGGGATGCGTCATGCCGGCAATTGAGCCGGCCCGCACAGGGAGGATGCAACCGTGGACCAGGATCGTATCGAAGGCCCCCTCAAGGAGGCCGGTGGCAAGGTGAAGGAAGAGTGGGGCGACGTCACGGACGACGCCTCGACCGAGGCCGAGGGCAAGATGGACCAGGCCGAGGGCAAGGTCCAGACCGAGTGGGGCGAGGCGAAGGACACCGCCCGCGACGTCGCCGACGGCGACCGCTAGCCCGTCTCCGCTCGCACGAGCCTCGTCCGATCGTTTCGGGCGGGGCTCGACTTCGTCTATCTCAGGCGTCGGGATCCTCGGTGAAGTCGAGCGCCAGGCGAACCAGCGTCGCCACGGCGGCCCCTGTCGCGCCCTTCGGCCCGTACGGCTTGTCCGCTCCGAGGTAGGCGGTGCCGGCGATGTCAACGTGCACCCATGGCACCGTCACGAACTCGGACAGGAAGACGGCCGACTTGATGAGGGAGCCCTCACGCGTCCCCGAGTTGACGATGTCGGCGTGCGGCGAGTCGTACGAGACGCGGTACTCGGCGACGAGCGGCATCTCCCAGAACCACTCCCCTGCCGACTCGGCGGCGGCACCGACGCGCTCGCCCCACTCGCGCGGTCGCGCGAAGTAGGCGCTGACCTGGTCTCCGAAGGCGACGGCCTGTGCACCGGTCAGCGTGGCGACGTCGACGATGTGCGTCGCGCCTTCCTTCTCGGCCCAGGTCATCGCGTCGGCGAGGATGAGGCGGCCTTCGGCATCGGTATTGGTGACCTCGACGGTCAGCCCGTTCATCGCCTTCACCACGTCGCCCGGGCGCTGGGCGCTTCCGCCGGGCATGTTCTCGACCATCGGCGCGACCGCCATGAGCGGCGTGTCCGGCGCCAGGCGAGCGACCGTGCGGGCGGCCGCGATGACCGCCGCGGCGCCGGACTTGTCGTGCTTCATGTCACCCATGCCCTCGGCCGGCTTGATGCTGATGCCTCCCGAGTCGAAGCACACGCCCTTCCCGACGATCGCGAGGCGACGCTCGCCGCCGTTGGCCCAGCCCGGCAGCTTGATGCCGATGAGGCGCGGCGGATGGCCGCCACCCTGTCCGACCCCGAGCAGACACCCCATCCCGAGGCGTTCCATGTCGGCCGGCTCGAGGACCTCGACCGTGCAGCCGTCGGCCTCGAGCTCGCGTGCGATCTCCGCCGTTCGCTCCGGCGTCAGGTCGTTGGCTGCGCGGTTGGCCAGGTCCCGCCCGAAGGCGATGCCCTCACCGATGCCGAGGCCCTCGTCGAGCGCATCCTGCTCGGCGCCGAGGACCTGGACCTCCTCGACCGAGCGCTTCATCGCATCGGTGTCGCGAACGCGGCCGTAGATCGCGGTGGGCCGGTACTCGCCCGCGACGGCGCCCGCAGCCGCGGCGCTCCACTCGGCTCGACCCTCGCCGTCGCGCAGCCAGAGCCCCACCGTCGCCGCCCCGCGCCCGTTCAGCCGCCGGGTGGCAACCGCCGCAAGCCGGCGTGCCCGCCAGGCGCCGCGGCCCCGCGCGCCGCCGTTGAGGAGGAGCAGGCGCCCGGCCGTGAGCGTGCCCGCGTCGATGAGGGCGGAGGCGTGCTCGAGGGGGTTGAACTCCCCCCACTCGATGGCCGCGCGGATCGCCCCGCCCGATGCCACGTCGAGCGCACCGAGATCGCCTGGAAGCTCGCTCTCGTCGCGATAGATCGGTACCGCGAGGACATCGACGTCGATCGATGCGGGGGCGGAGGAACTGGCGCGCACGCGCATGTTGAACGGCTCCTTCAGCGGGGCGGGCGGGCCGTGAGTATAGGGGTCACCGGCAGTCGGAGACGCGCGCCGAGTACAGGCTGAACGTGCTCCCCGGCGTGACCTGCCTGCCGGCCCGTGGCTCCTGGTCGATGATCCCCGCGGGCCGGTCCTGGTTCTCGTTGCAGTACAGGGTCCACGCCAGCCCGGATGCGCGGGCGGCGTCGAGCGCGTCGGCGGTGGCCATGCCGACGAGGTCCGGCACGACGACCGTGTTCGGGTCGGGCTCGGTCGTGGGCCGGGCGGTGGGGGTGCTCCCCGCTCCCCCGCCCTCGCGGCCGAGCTCGAGCAACGGGATCACGACGAGCACGACCACGACCGCTGCGGCCGCGAGCACGAGCAGCGTGCCGATCAGGCCCCAGACGCTCCCACCCCTGCGCGTCGGCGGTGGGGCGGCGCGCGGGACCGATCCCGGCGCGGGCTGCGGCGGCGCCACCGGTGGGACGTAGCCGGTCGGTGCGCGACTCGAGCTCGAGGGCGGGGGCGGGGGCGGCACACGGACCATCTGGGTCGTGTCGTCGTCGCGGCGCCCCACGACCTCGTCGGACGAGGCATCGAGGGAGGCCGCCATCGCCTCGGCGCTCGAGAAGCGCTCGTCCGGATCACGGTGCAACGCCTGGAGGATCGCCTCGTCCAGGCGGCCGGGGATGCCGGCGACGATCGTCGAGGGCGGCCGGACCCGGCCGGCGGCGTGGGCGGCGCTGACCGCCTCGGGCGTGTCGCCCGGGTACGGCGGCCGCCCGGTGAGCGACTGGTAGAGAGCGGCGCCGAGGCTGAACAGGTCACTGGCCGGCGTGAGCGCCTCGCCGTGCAGCTGCTCGGGCGACATGAAGCGCAACGACCCGATGCTCGTGTCGCCATCGGTCGCCTCGTGTGGGTGCGTCGCGATCCCGAAGTCGATGAGCTTGGCAGGCCCAGGCCCGAGCATCACGTTGGCCGGCTTCACGTCACAGTGCACGAGGCCGTGCTCGTGGACCACCCGCAGACCCGCGAGGAGCTCACGCCCGATGCGGAGCACCTCTTCGACCGAGCGCGGACCCTCGCGGTCCAGCACGTCGCGAAGGGTCCGGTGGCGGTCGAGCAGCTCCATGACGATGTAGTGCGCCCGGCCGTCGCTGCCCGAGTCGTACACGTGGACGAGGCTTGGGTGCGAGAGGGAGGCCGCCGCGCGAGCCTCGTCGAGGAAGCGGGCGGTGAACCGCGGGTCGTCGGCGTACGGCGACCTGAGGACCTTCATGGCGACGTCGCGATCGAGGCGGAGGTCGCGCGCGCGGTAGACGCTCGCCATCCCGCCCCGGGCAATCTCGGACTCCACGCGATACCGATCGGCCAGCGTGTGGCCGATGAGCGTCGGCTCGTCGTTCATGGGCTGACCTCGTCGCGCGCGGCGCGAACCGCGAGCTCCAGCTCGCCGAGCGCCGCCAGAGCGTCGGCGAGCCGCCTGACCGGCACCGCGGTCACGGCGTTGCCCGCCTCGCCGAGGCCGATGCGCAGGGCGCGGTCCGCCTCGATCCCACCCTCGGCAGCGTCGGCAAAGGCCGCCTGGGCGGCCCTGGCCCCCTCGGCGTCGTGCGCCCGCACGGCGTCGACGAGCCGCTGCATCGCACGGATCATCGCATCCACGGTGTCGATCCACACCGACAGCACCGGCGCGTCGTCCTCCCACGCCGCGCAGCTCGTCGACCGCGGCGAGCCCGAGGAGCAGCCGTTCGTGCGCCTCGTCCGGCTCCCCCGCGACCGCGGCGTCGAGCGCGTCCACGAGGTCGCCCGACACGGCCTCGGCGCGGCGACGGGCCACGGCAAAGCGCGCGCCCGCCTCCCCCGCTTCGCCGAGCTGCGCGGCGATCGACGCCAGGTCGCCCCCGTCGGGCGCCCGCGGCAATGGCCGCGCGTCGGGATCCAGCGCGGCGCGCGCGCGCTCGAGGTCTCCCAGCGCCTCGCGCACCTCGATCGCGGCCGGAGTCGCGGCGGTCATGATCTCGGCCGCGGCATCCAGCCGCTCGGCGGGGTCCGCCTCGCCGGCGACGACGCGCGCGGATCCGCTTCGGGCAGCGTCGATGGCCGGTGCGAGCTCGGCCTCGAGCCGGTCGATCGCGCCGAGGGTCCGGTCCGAGGCATCGACGATCGCGGCGTTCGACGCGATGGCAACTTCCGGGCGGGGAGCGCCCGCGCCGAGGACCAGCGCGAGCGCCACGACGAGGGCGGCAACCAGCATGCGACTGCCTATCATGCCGGCATGGACCTCGAGGCGATCCGGCGGCTGCCGAAGGCGGAGCTCCACCAGCATCTCGACGGCTCGGTGCGGCCGGCGACCGCGGTCGAGCTGGCCGAGGCGATCGGCATGCCGCTCACGCTCGAGGAGGCGACCCGGCGCATGGTCGGGCCGGAGCGCTGCGCCGACCAGGCCGAGCTGCTGACGTTCTTCGACCTGCCGGTTGCACTGCTCCAGACGGCGGAGGCCCTCGAGCGCGCGGCCGCCGAGCTGGTCGAGGATCTCGCCGCCGACGGGATCCGGTACGCGGAGATCCGCTGGGCGCCGCGCCTCCACCTCGAGCGCGGACTCTCGGTGGGCGACGTGATCGCGGCCGTCTCCGCCGGCGTGGCGCGAGCCGCCGCCGCGACCGACGGGCCGGCCGTGGGGCTGATCGTGACGGCCATGCGCTCCCACCCGCCGGCGGCCAACGTCGAGCTCGCCCATGTCGCCGGGGCGGCCGGCGGAGCCGTCGTCGGATTCGACCTCGCCGGACCGGAGGCCGCGTGGCCGGCCCCGCCCCACGCCATCGCCTTCATCGCCGCCCGTGAGGCCGGCCTGGCGCTGACCGCGCACGCCGGGGAGGTGGCAGGCGCCGAGCGCGTGCGAGAGGTGCTCGACTTCGGTGTGCGGCGCGTCGCCCACGGCGTGACGGCCATCGAGGATCCGGCGCTGCTCGACCTGCTCCGTGCCCGTGACATCACGCTCGACCAATGCCCGACCTCGAACGTCCAGGCCGGCGTCGTCGCCTCCTTCGAGGAGCATCCGCTGGCCGTGCTCCATCGGGCCGGCGTGAGCGTGACCGTCTCGACCGACGACCTCACGGTCACCGGCACGTCGCTGAGCGAGGAGCTTGCCCGCTGTGCCGACGCGTTCGGCCTCACCGGCGAGGAGCTGACGGCGATCGCGCTCAACGGCTTCGCCCGCGCCTTCGCACCGCCGGCGGTCATCGCCCCACTCGTCGACGAGGCGACCCGCGCCTGGCATGCCTGGAGCCGGGCCGTCATCAGCTGAGCCTCGTGGCGAGCAGCGCGCGGACCTCGTCCGGGCCGGCAGCCACCGCGTCGGGCACGCGCTCGCCGGTCAGCCGAGCAACGGCGGCCGCATCCGCGACGCCGGTGAGGACGAGGATCGCGGCGCAGCCGGCCCGATGCGCGCCGGCGACGTCGGCATCGGGGTTGTCGCCGACGACCACGGCGTCGCCGCTTCGCGACTCCGGCAGCCTCGAGGATGGCGGTGAACATCGCCGGCGCCGGCTTGCCGATGACCTCCGCCGATACGCCGGTCGCGGTCGTCAGGGCTGCGACGACCGAGCCGGCGCCGGGCAGGAACCCTGCGGGCGTGGGGTATCGCGCATCGGCGTTCGTCGCGATCAGGCGCGCGCCGCCGGCCACTGCGGCCATCGCGCTCGCCAGCCGCGCGTAGTCCACGGCCGGATCGAGCCCGACGACGACCGCGTCGTACGGCCGGTCGAGCGGTCCGCCCGGATCACGAGCGACGGCCGACGCCGCCATCGTCACGTCGAGGCCCGCCTCCCGCAGCTCGGTCTCCATGCCGTCGGCACCGATGGCGAGGATGGAGCGCACCTCCGGCGCGTGCCGCCGCAGGTGCTCGATCGTCGCCGACGTCGAGGTCACGATCTCGTCGGCCGTGGCGCGGATCCCCATTCCGGCGAGGCGATCGACGTAGACGCGGCGCGTCGACGTCGAGTTGTTCGTCGCGAATCGGACCGCCACGTCGCTGCGGTGGAGGAAGTCGACCAGCTCCGGAGCACCGGGGACCGGCTCGTCGCCGCGGTAGACGACGCCGTCGAGATCGAAGATGACCAGTCGCACCCGGTCGGGCAGGCCGTTCATGGCGCCGGATGATAGGGGCGTGGCTCGCCGACCGATTGTTGCGCGAGCGTATTGAGCCTGCGATTGACGAGGCAGTATGATGCGCTGATTCTGCGCCAGGTGCCCTTGGCCCCAGAGCGCAACCGGAGGCGCCGCGAGTCTCGCGGCTGAGCGCACCTACGAATGGTGTGGAGGAAACAGATGCGGAAGCACCCCAGCTCGATGATGGCCGTGCTGGCCATCCTGATGCTGATCATGGCGGCGTGTGGCGGCGACGGCGGCGAGAGCCCGTCAGAGGACCCGGAGGGCAGCGCGCCTGCCGCGACCGACGCGCCGACCGGTCTCGCTGCCTGCGGCGAGCCGGAGGGCGGTGACGAGTGGCTGATCGGCGGCGTGACCGACGTCGGAGAGCTCGAGGACAAGTCCTTCAACGAGGGCGGCTGGTGCGGAACGATCGCCGGTGCCACCTCGGTCGGCGGCTCGGCTGAGGTCATCGTGACCGCGGATCCGGCCGACTACGCGGCCAACATCCAGACGTTCATCGACCAGGGCTACCAGATCATCGTGACGTACGGGTTCGCGCTGGGGAACGCAACCACGATCGCGGCGCTGGAGAACCCTGACGTCTGCTTCATCGGCCTCGACCAGCCGGTCTGCGTCGACGAGGCCGGCGCCCCCGACCCGACGTTCACCTGCGCGGGCGACGCGGCGCGCTGCTGCCGAACTACCAGGGCCTGATCTTCAACGAGGCCCAGGCCGGCTACCTGGCCGGCATCGTGGCAGGCTCGCTGACCGAGACGAACGTCATCGGCACGATCGGTGGGATCGAGTCGATCCCGGCGGTCAAGCTCTACATCGGCGGCTACCACAACGGCGCGCTGTCGGTGAACCCGGACGTCGAGGTCCTCATCTCGTACGTGTCCGAGGACATCACCGTCGCCTTCAACGACCCGGCCACCGGCGCGTCGCTGGCGGAGCAGATGATCGGCCAGGACGCCGACGTCATCTTCCAGGTCGCCGGCCTCTCCGGCCAGGGCGCCCTCGAGGCGTCGTGCGATGCCGACATCTACGGCATCGGCGTCGACGTCGACCAGGCGCTCGGGCTGCCCAGCGAGACCTGCATCGTGACCAGCGCCGAGAAGAAGCTCGTCGACGCGATCGACGAGGCGATCCAGCGCGTGGTCGATGGGACTGCCGTCGGCGGCAGCATCGTGCTCGACGCCGCCTCCGATCCGCCGAAGGTCGGCACCTCGGCGTTCCACAACCATCCGGACCTGCTCACGGCTGAGCTGCAGACGCTGCTCGACGACGCGACGGCGGCCATGGCCTCCGGCGAGCTCGACCCGTGCGAGGGCGAAGGCGCGTGCCCGGACTTTGCCGACCGGAGGCGGGCGGATAGTGCTCAGATCGGTCTGAGCAGGCAGGCAACCATGAAGGGCGGGTCCAGCGCGGGCCCGCCCTTCGATCAATCACCGCGTGGGAGTCGCATGACCGAGATCGTCAGCCAGCCCGTGCATGTTCCGGCGCTCGAGATGCGCGGCGTCACGAAGCGCTATCCCGGCGTGCTCGCCAACGACCACATCGACCTGGACGTCCGGCCGGGCGAGATCCACGCGCTCCTCGGCGAGAACGGGGCCGGCAAGTCGACCCTGATGAACATCCTCTACGGGCTCGCCACTCCGGACGAGGGCGAGATCCTCCTCGACGGCGAGCCGATCACGATCCACAGCCCATCCGATGCCATCGATCGCGGCATCAGCATGGTGCACCAGCATTTCATGCTCGTCCCGGTCCTCTCGGTAGCCGAGAACATCCTCCTCGGCGACGAACCGATGGCGAACCCGATCTTCCTGGACCGACGCGACGCCCACGACCGGATCCGGACGCTCGGCAACCAGTTCGGGTTCGAGGTCGACCCCGACGCCAAGGTCGGCTCCCTCTCCGTCGGCTGGCAGCAGCGCGTCGAGATCCTCAAGGCCCTGTATCGCAGCGCAAGCATCCTCGTCCTCGACGAGCCGACCGCCGTGCTGACGCCGCAGGAGACGCGCGAGATCTTCGCCGTCCTCCGTCAGCTCACGAAGGACCTCGGCACGTCGGTGATCTTCATCAGCCACAAGCTGTACGAGGTCCTCGAGATCGCCGACCGCATCACGGTCATCCGCCGCGGGAAGGTCGTCGGGCAACGCGTTCCGTCCGAGACGAACGAGGAGGACCTCGCCGAGCTGATGGTCGGCCGGGACGTTCAGCTCACCGTCGATCGCGGAGAGAGCGCACCGGGCGAGGTGATGCTCAAGGCCGATGAGCTCCGCGTGGCCGACGATCGCGGCCACGAGGTCGTCCACGGCGTCAGCTTCGAGGTCCGGACCGGCGAGATCTTCGGGATCGCCGGGGTTGCGGGCAACGGCCAGGACGAGCTGGTCGAGGCGATCATGGGGCTGCGCCGCAAGACCGCCGGCCGGGTGACGCTCGGCGAGAAGGACGTGACGCATGCCTCGCCGCGTGACCTCCACGCCAGCGGCGTCGGATTCGTCCCGGCCGATCGGCATCGCTACGGCCTCGTCCTCTCCTTCCCGATCACCGACAACATCGTGCTCAACGACTACCACTCGGCGCCCTACTCCCGCGGCCTCGTGCGCGACACCGACGCCATTCGCGTCCGGGCCAATGAGTGCGTGACCGAGTTCGACGTCCGAACCCACTCGGTCCACGTGAATGCAGGGACCCTGTCGGGCGGCAATCAGCAGAAGGTCGTCGTCGCCCGCGAGCTGGGGCGCCAGCCGAAGCTCCTCGTCCTCGACCAGCCAACGCGAGGCCTCGACGTCGGGAGCATCGAGTTCATCCACCGCGAGACGATCGAGCGACGATCGACCGGCACCGCCGTGCTCCTGATCTCGGCCGAGCTGGACGAGGTGCTCGAGCTCTCCGACCGCATCGGGGTCATGTACCGTGGCGAGCTGGTGTCGATCGTCGACGCTCGACAGGCCGACAAGGAGGAGATCGGCCTGCTCATGGCGACCGGCGGCCGGGTCCCGCTCGAGGCCCAGACGAAGAGCATGAGCACCGACCTGGAGCAGGCACCGTGACGGCCGCCACCGAAGCGCAGCCACCGGCGCGCCCACGGCAGGGGCCGATCGCGCGGCTCATCCGCCTCTCGATCATCCCGCTGGCCGCCATCCTCGGCGGGCTCATCGTCGGGGCCATCGTCATCCTCCTCTCCAGCCTCCTCACCGGTGACCTGGACCTGCTGCTGCCACTGCAGGCCTACGCGAACCTGCTCGAGGGCGCGTTCGGCAGCGTCCGCGGCATCACCTTCACGATCCTCGCCGCCACGCCGCTCATCCTCGGCGGCATGGCCGTCGGGCTCGGCTTCAAGGCCGGCCTCTTCAACATCGGCGCACAGGGCCAGTTCCTCATGGGCGCGCTCGGCGCGGCGGCGGTCGGCGCCTACGTGGCCGGCGCGCCGCCGATCATCGCCATCCCGGCGGCGGTCCTGGCCGGCGCGGCGCTCGGCGCCGGCTGGGGGTTCATCCCGGGCGCGCTCAAGGCATGGACCGGGGCGCACGAAGTCGTGACCACGATCATGCTCAACTTCATCGCCGGCGCCCTCATCGGTTACCTCATCACCGGACCGCTCGAGGCGCCGGGGTTCTCGTTCTCGCGAACCGGGCCCGTCGGGAACGCCGCGTACCCGACGTTCTTCGACACCGGCATCCACCTCGGCGTCTTCATCGCCTTCGCCCTCGTCCCCGTGGTCTGGTGGCTCCTCTGGCGCAGTACGCTCGGGTTCGAGATCCGCACGGTGGGCGCCAACCCCGACGCCGCGCGCTACGCCGGCATGCACCCCGCCTTCCTGACGATCCTCACGATGTCGCTGTGCGGGCTCCTGGCCGGCCTGGCCGGCGCCGGCCAGATCCTCGGCATCAGCGGGTTCATGACCGCCTCGTACGGCACCTCGATCGGATTCGACTCGATCTCGGTGGCCCTCCTCGGCCGCGCGCATCCGGTCGGGATCATGCTCGCGGCGCTGCTATTCGGCGCGATGCGCGCCGGATCCGGGCTCATGCAGATCGAGGCCGGCATCCCGGTCGAGATCATCGACGTCATCCAGGCCACGATCCTCCTCTTCCTCGCGGCCGATGTGCTCATCCGGCGCGTCCTTCGCATCCGCGCTCCGGGCGCTGAGCCGACGGAGCTCCAGACGGTCACGAAGAGCTACGGCAGCGGGACGCCAACCTGATGGAGGTCGTGTACGGGATCCCGATCCTCGGGGTCATCTTCCAGTTCCTCGGCTACGTCGTCGAGGTCACGCCCGGGATCGCGCCGATCGTGCTCGGCCTGGCGGCGCCGATCGCGCTCGGGGCCATGTGCGGCGTCATGAACGAGCGGTCGGGAATCGTGAACATCGGCATCGAGGGCATGATGCTGTCGGCGGCGTTCGCCGGATTCCTGGCGGCCGGCCTCTGGCACCAGGCGTTCCCCGTCGATCCCTGGGCCGGCCCGTTCGCGGCGACCCCGGCGCTGCTCGTCGGGGTCCTCGTCGCCATCCTGGCCGCGATGGTTCTCTCCGCGCTGCACGCGTGGCTGTCGATCTCGATCGGCGCCGACCAGATCATCAGCGGCGTCATCATCAACGTCGCCGCGATCGGCCTCACCGGCTACCTCAACCGCCTGTTGATCTCTCCGAACCCGCGCCTCGGAGCCGGGACGTTCGAGACGTTCCGCCTGCCGCAGGAGGTCGTCGACATCCCGGTCATCGGCTGGATTCTCGAGATGTTCATCGAGCAGGGGCCGATCGCGATGAGCGTCATCGTGTTCGTGCTCGTCCTGCAGGTCCTCCTGTTCCGCTCGCGATGGGGGCTGCGGACCCGCGCCGTTGGCGAGCACCCGCGCGCCGCGGACACGGTCGGCATCGACGTCATCCGGCTCCGCTATCGGAACGTCATCATCGCCGGCGTGTTCGCCGGGCTTGCCGGCGCGTACCTCACCCTCGAGGGCACCGGCTCCTTCCAGAACGGCATGACCGCCGGCCGCGGGTTCATCGCGCTCGCTGCCGTCATCTTCGGCCGCTGGACCCCGATCGGCGCCTTCGCCGGCGCGCTCCTGTTCGCGTACTCGGGCGCCTTCGGGCAGGCCGTTCGCATCCGGCCGCCGGGCGATGCCTATCCCGACCTCGGCGCGATCATGGCCGCCGTTCCGTCGCAGGTGTACGGCGCGCTGCCGTACATCGTCACGATCGTGATCCTGGCCGGCGTCGTGGGCCGCAGCATCGCGCCGGCGGCGGTCGGCCGACCGTACGCCAAGGAAGGCCAATCCTGATCGATGGGTGACACCGTGCTCGACAAGAGCGCCGTGGGCCGCGACGTT
The DNA here is from genome assembly GCA_963844415.1 of uncultured Chloroflexia bacterium. Lineage (GTDB taxonomy): Bacteria > Chloroflexota > Limnocylindria > QHBO01 > QHBO01 > JACDBZ01. The sequence goes on along the minus strand of CAWJOA010000006.1, from coordinate 740,062 downwards.
CGCCAGTTCCACATCGGGGTCGCGCCGGGCGAGGTGAGCACCATCGCGCTGCTGCCCGGCGACCCGTTCCGGGTGCCGCTCATCGCCGAGCACCTGACCGACGTGCGCGAGGTCGCCCACAAGCGAGAGCATCGGACGATGGTCGGCACGTTCGGTGGCCGCGAGATCACCGCGACCTCGACCGGGATGGGCTGCCCCTCGACCGCGATCGCCGCCGAGGAGCTGTTCCGCGTGGGCGTCACGTCGATGATCCGCGTCGGCAGCACCGCCGCGCTCCAGCCGGGGATCCAGCCCGGCGACCTGATCGTCAGCCAGGGCTCGTACCGCAACGACGGCACGTCCGACGCCTACGTGCCCAAGGGCTACCCCGCGGTCCCCGACCTCGAGATCGCGCTGCGCCTCGAGCAGGAGGCGCGGACCCTCGCCGACGGCGCCGACTACGCGGTCCACGCCGGCCTCAACGCCACCGATGACGCGTTCTACGCCGAGTCCCCCGCGTGGACGACGCAGATGTCGGAGCTCGGCCTCCTGAACGTCGAGATGGAGAGCTCGGCGCTCTTCGTCGTCGCCCGCCAGCGCGGGTTCCGCGCCGGCATGATCTGCGCCGTGTCGAGCAACCTCGTCGAGGGCGCCAGCGTGTACGACACCCACGACCGGCTCGCCGCGGGCTGGCATCACAGCATCGAGGTCGCGCTGAGGACGGCGGTCGCCCTCTCGCTGTGACCGATCCCGCCACACGAGCCGCGGTCGGCCTGAACCTGCATACCCACCTCGAGGGCACCATCCGCCCGCAGACGGCCGCCGAGCTGGCCGAGGCACACGGAGTCCCTGCACCGTCCGGCGGGTGGGAGGCGGCTCTGCGGATGCGCGAGGCGGGCACGCTCACGACGTTCCTCGAGCACGTCGCGGCGGCCTACCCCCTGTTCGCGACTCCCGACGCCGTCGCGCGGATCGTGGCCGAGGCGGTCGAGGACGCCGCCGCGGACGGCGTGGCGTACCTCGAGCTGCGGTTCGGCCCGGCGACCCACGCCTCGACGATGAGCATCGGCGAGGTGATCGGCGCGGCCGCAGCCGGCGTGCGCGAGGGGACCCGGCGCTCGGGCCTGCCCGCAGGCCTCGTCGTCTGCGCACTGCGGCACCACGACGGCGACACGAACGAGGAGGTGGCGCGTGCGGCGGCCGGCCACGCCGGTCAGGGGGTGGTCGGCTTCGACGTCGCCGGCGACGAGCTCCGCTTCCCGTCGGTCGAGCCGATGGTGCGCCCGTTCGGGATCGCCGCGGCGGCCGGGCTGGGCCTGACCGCGCACGCCGCCGAGGCCGGTACGGCGCAGCACGCCCGCGACGCAGTCGAGCGGCTCGGCGTGCGGCGCATCGGCCACGGGATCCGGGCCATCGACGACCGCGAGATCCTGCGCTGGGCGGCCGATGCGGGCATCTGCTTCGAGCAATGCCCGACCTCGAACGTGCTCACCGGCGCCGTGGCGTCGTACGCGGAGCACCCGATCCGCGCGTTCCTGGAGGCCGGGTGCGAGGTCGTGATCGGCGACGACGACCCAACGACGACGGGCGCGCCGCTGTCGGCCGAGATCGCCCACCTCACGACGGACGTCGGCCTCGGGCCGGACGAGATCCGCCGCATCCACACGGCGTCGGTGGAGCGGGTCTTCTGCGACGACTCGACCCGCGCCGCGCTCAGGGAGCGGCTGGCGCCGATCGGCTAGGCGGGGGCGACCTCGGTCGGCAGATGCGGGTGCGTCGCCGGCGGCTCGCGCAGCAGGTCGATCGACTGACCCGCGGCCGCCATGTCGCGCACCACCGCGACGTGGTCGTAGTCGACCGATCGGAATCCGACGGAGATGTCGGGCTCGCCGATGTACACGACCGCGTAGCGTGCGCGCGCGTCGCCATCGGTCCCGCAGCCGACGGAGCCACAGGCCACGACGTGTGCCTGCCCGACGACCCGGTGCCAGGCCTCGTGGGTGTGGCCGAAGCAGAACAGGTCGTCGGCCTCGTCGCTCGCCAGCCGCGCGAAGACGCGCGAGGGCCGCGCTGCCCACAGGTACTCGGCCTGCCGGTACGGCGCGCCGTGGAAGAGGAAGACCGATCGTCCGCCGAGCGACACCCGCATCGTCTGCGGCAGCTGCCGCAGCCAGGCCTTGTTGTCCTCGGTCAGGACCTCGGCCGACCAGCGCATCGAGGCGTTGCCCTCGGCCTCGGCCTTGGCCGTGGCCCATGCCGCTCCGGTCTGCTCGCGATCCATGCCGACTGCCTCGTCCCAGTTGCCCTGCACGGTCGGGATCTCGAGGCGGCGGAACTCGTCGACGACCTCGTTCGGATGCGGTCCCCTGCCGACGAGATCTCCGACGCAGTAGATCGCATCGGCACCGATGCGGGCGACGTCGTCGATCACGGCCCGCAACGCGGGCAGGTTGGCGTGGATGTCCCCGATCACCGCAATTCGCATGGCGCGGATTCTCAGGCCTGCGCGAGTCCGGGGCAATCCCCCGCGCGGGTCCGGTGCGCCGCGGGACTATCGGACCGGTACGTCGTTCGGCGGCGGCGTCCGGGGGCCGCATTCCGTCAGATTCATCCGAGGGCCGCAGTACACGGCCGCTTCAGGGACGGGGGCTCCAACTGCGGCTGTCACCCTGCAGGGCGCCGGAATCAGACGGGATCCGCATCGGTAGTGCGGCTCCCATATGAATCTGACTGGTGGTCGACGAGGGAGGCCCGCAGCGCACGCCTACGCCGAAGCGATCGGGGCCTCCGCCACGGCGCCGGACATCATCGCGGGAGCCGCGAGCACGCTGACCCGCCCGGCCACGGTCCGCGCCACCTCGCGCAGCGCCTGCGCCGCCTTCGAGTCCTCGCCACCGGGGTACTGCGTCGAGGTGATCGGCACGCCGGCGTCGCCGCCCGCGCGCACACCCGGCTCGAGCGGGATACGGCCGAGGACGTCGAGCTCGAGCTCGCGGGCGATCTTCGCCCCGCCGCCCGATCCGAAGATGTCGTGCTCGCTGCCACAGTCGGGGCAGATGAAGCCGCTCATGTTCTCGATGACGCCAAGCGTGCGCACGTTGACCTTCGAGAACATCCCGATCGCCTTGCGCGCATCGAGGAGGCTCACCTCCTGCGGCGTGGTGACGATGACCGCGCCGGTGAGCGGGATGAGCTGGCTGAGGCTGAGGGCGGCGTCGCCGGTCCCCGGCGGCAGGTCGATGACGAGGTAGTCGAGCTCGCCCCACTCCACGTCCCGCAGGAACTGCGCGATCGCGCTGTGGATGAGCGGTCCGCGCCAGATGACCGGGGCATCGGCCTGGAGGAAGTACTGGATGCTCATCATCTGCACGCCGTGCGCGACGACCGGGTTCGGGCGACCGCCGGCACCGGTCACGTGGGCGCCCTGCGTGCCCATCATGAGGGGGACGTTCGGGCCGGTGATGTCGGCGTCGAGCAGGCCGACCTTCGCGCCGTCGCGCGCCAGGCTGACCGCCAGGTTGACCGCGACCGTCGACTTGCCGACGCCGCCCTTGCCCGACGCCACGGCGATCGTGTTGCGCACGCCGGGAATGAGGTCGGCGGCCGGGCCACCGAAGCTGCGCTTCACGTTGCTCGCCCAGTCGACGCGTACGAGACTCGCGCCGAGGCCGGTGAGCGCGTCACCGATGTCGCTCTCGATCGTCGCCTTGAGCGGGCACGCGGGCGTGGTGAGCTCGACGGTCAGGTCGACGACGCTGCCGTCGATCGTGATGTTCTTGACCATGCCGAGCGAGACGAGGTCTCGCCCGATCTCGGGATCCTTCACCCCGCCGAGCGCGGCGAGGATGTTCTCGTCGGTGAGCTGGTTGGCCATGGGGAGCTCGGAGCACCTCGATGCGGGGCCGATGCGGCCCGTTGAGCGTAGCAGAGGTCGCTCCAAGCGACTTCGACGCCACCCAGCTTGCCCGAGCACGACGCGCCATCGGGCGCGCGCCCCTGGTCGCTCAGCGGTTGCTAACGCGAATGACGGGACCGGCGACCCGCGGTCGTGCGCCGATCGAGCCGCCTAGCGGCTCGAAACGAGCATCGCGCGTCCCTCCGCGGCGCTTCGTTCGCGATAACGGTCGCTTAAGGACTCCCCGCGGCGCCGGAACGGCCTGGCGCCTAGGCCAAGCCGTCGAAGAGGCTCTGCTCGGCGGCGGCGCCGATCCCCGCCGCGCTGGCCGCCAGCCGGTAGTGCTCCGTGGCGAGGTACGCGTCGCGGGCCTCGGCGCCCCAGTCGTGGAATGGGCCCGCGGAGCCGGTCTGCGACACGTGGCGGCTGATGGCGGCGAGCTTCAGCTGAGCCAGCTCCCCGAGCTCGAGGGCGAGCGTCGGCTCGACCTCGGAGCCATAGCCCTCGCCCGGTCCCCGCGGGCCGAGCGTCGAGACGGTCGAGGGCGGCACGACGAGCTGGTAGAGCTTGGCGGCGCGCCAGGCGACCTGGTCCTCCTCGATGACCTCCTCGTAGGCCATCGGCTCCGCCGCGCGCCGGTAGGCGGCGCTCACGGCGCGGGAGAGGACGACGTGGTCGGTGTCGCCGGTGATCCCGTCGGGTCCGAACGAGAGAATCACCTCCGGGCGGTGCATCCGGATCGGCTCCACGATGCGGCCGACGAGGTGGTCGAAGTCGGCCCGATCGAGCTCACCCTCGGCGTAGTCGAGCATCCGCACCACGCGCACGCCGAGCACGGCCACGGATCGGCGCAGCTCGTCCTCGCGGACGGTGTCGAGGTTGCGCCAGTTCACCTGGCCGAGCTTGAGGTCGCGGTTCTTGCCGCCCGGCGCGGGCGGCTTATCGGTCAGGCGGGGGTCGAACCATCCCCGGGTGACGCAGACGACGACGACGTAGGCGCCGTCGGCTGCCGCGCTCGCGATCGCGCCCCCGAATCCGAAGGCCTCGTCACCCGGATGGGCGACGATCACCATCAGGCTGCGCGCAGGCGCGCGCTCTCGGACGGGCCGCCAGATCGAGGACACGGCCGGCAGTATACGAGCCTAGGAGCCGACCTCGACGGGGATCGCCGCGTGGCCGTTGCCGCCGGATTCGCGCCCGCTGACGGAGGTGTCGATCACCGGCGCCCGGTCGAGAAAGCTGGCCCGGTCGCCGGTCTCGATCGCCATCCGCACCTCGTCCAGCGAGAGGATCTCGTGACGCATGAGCATCGCCAGCTCGTCGCGCAGGTAGGAGCGCAGCATCTCGGGCCCGTCGGTGCTGATCGTGAAGCGGACGCCGCCGTCGACGAGTGCGCGGACGACCCGGCGCAGCTCGGCATGCGACCCCAGCACACCGGTGTTCAGGTTCGAGCTCGGGCACACCTCGAGCACGGTCCCCCGCTCGCGCAACATCGCCAGCACGCTCGGGTCTTCGGCGCTGCGGACGCCGTGACCGATGCGGTCCGGCTCGAGCGCCTCGAGCGCCTGGCGAACCTCGTCGGCCCCGCCCGTCTCGCCGGCATGGACGGTGAGGCCCAGCCCGGCCCGACGGCACTCGCGATAGATGTCGGTGTAGTCGGCGAACCGGAAGCCATCGGTGACCGGACCGGCGATGTCGATGCCGATCACGCCGCGGCTGCGCCACGCGATCGCCTTGGCGGCCAGGATCTCGTTGAGGTCCCGCGAGAAGGAGCGGTCGAGGCAGAAGATCAGGCCGGCGCGCACCTGGGGGTACTCGAGCACCGCGCGGTCCATGCCGCGGACCGCCGCGGCGATGATGTGGTCGAGGTCCTGCTCGCCGCCACGGTTGCGCTTCATCGGGTTGAAGCGCAGCTCGAGCTGGGTGACGTTGTTCTTGCGATAGGCGCCGCCGATGACCTCGTACACGCTGCGCTCGACCGCGGTCGGGCTCGACTGGATGAGCTCGGTCCAGTGGAAGAGGTCGAGGTACGCGTCGAAGCCCTTGCGCCGGCGGCCGACGGTGATGAGGTCGCGGAACGCCCAGTAGTCCTTCGTCGGCAGGCGGATGCCCTGGGCGTGGGCGATGCCCCACATGATCGCCGGAGTGACCGCCGCGCCGAGGTGCACGTGGAGCTCGCAGAGCGGCACGCGTGGATCGAGGCGCTGGCGCGACATCAGGCTCCGCTGGCTGGTTTCGTCGGCGGAGTGTAGCGCACGAACCCGATGCTAGAATCGGCCCCGTGCTGGAGTCCATCAAGGAATTCATCGAGTTCCTCGCGGAGGATCTCGCCCAGATCGGCGCCACGCTCACGCCGTGGATCCTGCTCGGCCTGCTCGGCCTGTATGTCCTGTGGCTCGTCATCGGCTACCTGCGCGTGAGCCAGGTCGGCCTCGCCGAGGGCCACCCCCCACGACGTGTCCTCGAGCTTCCCTCGTCGAGCGAGACCGCGGCCCTCGAGCTGCCGCGTGGCGTCGCGTACTGCTCCTTCGACCAGCTCCAGTATCCGCTGGGAGCGACCTTCTGCACCGCGTGCGAGCGCGACCTGCTGCTCGACTGCGCGAACTGCGGCGCAACCCTCGCCGCGAGCGACGCGTCCTGCTACCGATGCGGCACCCCGACCGGCGCCGCGGGGACCGCGCGCCCGGGCTGACCGGCGGCCGGTCCAGCCCCTGATCGGAGCAGACCGATGACCACCTTCATCCCGATCCTGATCATCGGAGCGCTCGCGTCGCTCGTCGCCGCCGCGGCCGCCGGGATCGGTGCCGCGATCGTCGCGCCGGCCCCGGCCGCCGCCACGGCCGAGGGCGGATCGGTCGAGGTCGATCCCTCCCGGCGCGCGCTGCTCCAACGGACGGCGCTGGCGGGATTGCTTGGCGGGCTCGTCCTGCTGGTGGTCGCGCTCGTCGCCCGCGCGATCGTCGTCGGCCACGCCCCGTGGTCGAACCTCCACGAGTTCAGCCTCGCCTTCGCGGCCGCGCTGGTGGCGACGTACCTGCTCCTCGCTCGCGTCTACCCGATCGCCTCCCTCGCGCCACTGGTCGCCATCCTGGCCGCCGGCCTCGTCGTCTTCGCGCTCCAGTTCGACGACCGGGTCGACCCGCTCGTCCCGGCGCTCCAGCAGCCGGTCCTGCTGACAATCCACGTCGGCACGGCGGCGCTCGCCTATGCGGTGTCCGGTGTCGCCTTCCTGGCGGCCGTCGCGGAGATCGCGCAGGCGCGCGGCGGCGACCGCATCGGCGGACTGCCGTCGGCGGCGGTGTGCCGCGCCGTCGGCCATCGGTCCGTCCTCATCGCCTTCCCGATCCTCACGGTCGCCATCGCTCTCGGCTCGGTGTGGGCGAACCTCGCCTGGCGCTCGTACTGGAGCAACGATCCCAAGGAGCTCGCCGCGGCGGCCACGTGGCTCGTGTTCGGCGCGTACCTCCACGTCGCCTCGCGACGAGACCGATGGCAGCGCCTCGCCCCGTGGCTCATCGTGCTCGGCTTCGCCGGCGTGCTGTTCACCTACATCGGTGCCGGGCTCTTCTTCGTCGGCGAGCACTCGTACGGGCAGCCGTGAGCCATCGGTTCGCGGTCGTCTTCGCCGTGCTGGCGCTCTCCGCCTGCGCCGGGGAGGCGACGCCGGCGGGATTCGAGGGCGTCTCGGTTGCGAATCCCCGCGACCTGCCGGTCGTGGCCGGTCACGCCGAGGGCCGGGAGGGTCCGAACGGCGGCACGATCCTGCAGCCGCAGTCCCTCCCGATCGACGAGGCCGTCGCCCACTCGTTCAGCCTCGGGCACTGCGGGCTGTTCTCGCCGATCGACGTCGACGGCAGCTTCTGGGACCCGCTCGATGGCACCACCGCGAACGGCGCGCCGCTCGACCTGGAGACCGACTCCGAGATGATCAACGCCACCGGTGGCGTGATCGTCGTCATCGGGGACGAGCTGCGCTTCCGGACCGAGTCCGGCTCGGTCGTGCGCTTCGAGCGGCACGCCGGCGAGAAAGAGTTCCCCGGCTGCGACTAGGGATGGAGACGCGTGAGCTGACCATCGACACCGGGCGGTCGCCAGCGCTGGTGGACCTGACCGGCGACTGCGTTCGGTTCCTGGCCGAGATCGACGCGACCGACGGCCTGCTCACCGTCTTCGTGCCACACGCGACCGCCGGCGTCGTGGTCGTCGAGCTTGGCGCCGGGACCGAGCCGGACCTCCAGGCGGCCCTCGATCGCCTCCTGCCGCGCGACGATCGCTGGGTGCACGCCCACGGCAGCGTCGGCCACGGCGCAGACCACGTCCTGCCGCTGCTCGTCTCGCCGTCGCTCGTCGTCCCGGTCGTCGGCGGCCGGATGACGCTCGGCACCTGGCAGTCGGTCGCCCTGCTCGACCCCAACCGCGACAACGCCCGCCGCAGCGTCATGCTCTCGTTCCTCGCCGGCTGACTATCGTTGACCGATGCACACCGATGCGCCACGCGTGCTCCAGATGCGCCTCGTGGTCGAGGCCGATGACTACGAGGAGGCCGTCCGCTTCTTCCGCGACGTCCTCGGACTGCGGGAGGAGGCATCGTTCAGCGGTGCCGGCGACGCCCGGGTCGCCATCCTCGATGCCGGCCGCGCCACGCTCGAGATCGCCAACCCGGCCCAGAAGCGGATGATCGACGAGGTCGAGGTCGGCAGGCAGGTTGCCCCACGCCTGCGGGTCGCCTTCGAGGTCGCCGATTCGTCCTCGGCGACCGATGCGCTCGTGGACGCCGGCGCCGAGCTCATCGCCCCGCCGGTCGAGACGCCGTGGCGGTCGCTGAACGCGCGGCTGGCCGCGCCGGCGGGCCTCCAGATCACGCTCTTCCAGGAGCTCGCGCCGGAGGGCTAGGGCGACGAACCTCCGAGGGCGGCCACCTGCTCGGCGAGCCGTTCCGGGTCGCTCGTGGGTGCGTCGCACGCGTAGCCGCGGCAGGCATACGCCGTGGCCACGTCGTCCCGCGCCGCCTTGCCGGCGTACAGCGGCCACTCGGCGTGCGGATCGCCCGGCGCGAGCGTGGTGAGCACGAGATCAGGCACGAACGGGCCGATCGCCGCCTCGCGCAGTGCCCGCCCGCCGGCACCGGCCGCCGCGGTCGCGACGACGACGTCGACCTGCTCGCCGATGAGCCGGTCGGCCGTGCTCAGCATGCGGCCGAAGGCACTCGGCTGCTGCTCGAGGGCGGGCGCCACGGCGCGGACGATCGAGGAGGCGCGACGCGCGAAGCCCTCCTCGCCGGTCAGGAGCGCGAGGCGATGCAGCAGGTCGGCACCGATCGCGTTCGCCGACGGAGTGGCGTTGTCGACCAAACCACGTGGCCGGGCAACCGTTCGGTCGTGCTCGTCGGAGGTGTCCACGAAGGTCCCCGCCTCGTCGTCCCAGAAGTCGCGGATCGCCGTCTCGGCCAGCCGGCGGGCGAGGAGCAGGGGCGCGGCATCCCCGAGGGCCGCGTGCGCGCCGAGGAGCCCGTCGGCCAGGGCCAGGTAGTCCTCGGCGAACGCCGGCGTGGCACCGCGGCCGTCGCGGACCGTCCGCCACAGACGATCGTCGTCGCGGAGGAGGTCGCGCTCGACGAAGGCCACCAGCGATCGGGTCGCGTCGGCGTATCGCTCGTCGCGGAGCACGAGGGCTCCGTGGGCCAGCGCGCGCAGCGCCAGGCCGTTCCATGACGCGATCTGCTTGTCGTCGCGGGCCGGCCGCGTCCGGCTGCGCGCGAGCGTCGAGGAGGGCGCGGCGCCCGCGCTCGACGAGCTCGTCGCCGGGATCCGCACCGGCGCGGTGGAGGACGTTCGTCCCCTCCCAGTTGCCGGCCGCGGTAAGCCCCCAGTAATCGGCCAGTAAGGCCCGATCGGCATCATCGAGGCCCGCATCGGTGAGGACCGTCATGAACTCGTCGTAGGACCACGCGTAGAAGCGCCCCTCCACGCCCTCGCTGTCGGCGTCGAGCGCCGACGCGAACCCGTCGTCGTCGGTGCGCAGCTCGGCGAGCATGAAGTCAAGCGTCGCGCGCGCGACGCGCGCGTATCGGTCCGCGCCGGTGGCGCGGTAGCCCTCCAGGTAGGCGTGGGCCAGCAGCGCGTTGTCATAGAGCATCTTCTCGAAGTGCGGCACGAGCCAGTGCGCATCGGTGCTGTAGCGCGCGAAGCCGCCGCCGAGCTGGTCATGGATGCCGCCATCGGCCATCGCGTCCAGCGTGCGCGTCACCATCCGAAGGGTCGCTTCGTCGCGCGTGCGCCGCCAGCAGCGGAGCAGGAACTCGAGGATCATCGGCGCGGGGAACTTCGGCGCGCCGCCGAATCCGCCGTTGGTCGCGTCGAACGTTGCGGCCAGGCGGGCAACGGCGGCATCGAGCTGTCGCAGCTCGACGTCCTGCGTTCCGGCCGGCACCGCGAGCCGTGCCCGCAGGTGGTCCGACAGCGCGCGGGCCTGCTCCTCGACCTCGTTGCGCCGGGTGCGGTAGGCATCGGCGACGGCGGAGAGCACGCGGGGCAGCCCCGACATGCCGTGGCGATCCTCGGGCGGGAAGTACGTGCCGCCGAAGAAGGGCTCGAGGCTCGGGGTCAGGAAGACGGTCATCGGCCATCCGCCCGAGCCGGTCATCGCCTGCACGGCGGCCATGTAGACGTCGTCGAGGTCGGGCCGCTCCTCGCGATCGACCTTGATCGAGACGAAGTCCTCGTTCATCTGCGCGGCGATGGCGGGGTTCTCGAACGACTCGCGCTCCATGACGTGGCACCAGTGGCACGCGGCGTAGCCGATCGAGAGGAAGATCGGCCGATCCTCGGCGCGGGCGCGCTCGAGCGCCTCGGGGCCCCATGGGTACCAGTCGACGGGGTTGTTGGCGTGCTGGAGCAGGTAGGGGCTCGTCTCGGCCGCGAGGCGGTTCGGCATGCGCCAGTGTGGCACGCGCATCGGATCCGATGGTTCCCTGGCTGGCCGCGCCTCGAACCGGCCGGGCTCAGGCCGCCATGCGCGTATCGCGCGCGATCGTGCCATCGGTGACCTCGATGATTCTGTCGGCGGTCTCGGCCAGCCCTGCGTCGTGCGTGACGATGACGAACGTCGTGCCCGTTGCGGCATGCATGCGTCGGAAGAGCGCGTTCACGGCCGCCGAGTTCTGGCTGTCGAGGTTCCCGGTCGGCTCGTCGGCGAGGACCAGGTCTGGCCGGTTCATTAGCGCACGGCCGATGGCGACGCGTTGCTTCTGGCCACCCGACAGGGCATCGGCCGGGCGATCCACGACGCTCTCGAGACCGAGCATGTTCGCCAGCTCGTCGGCCCAAGCCCGCGCGCCGCGCATCTCGCGGTTGCCGGCGATCCGCGCCGGCATGAGCAGGTTCTCGCGCACCGTGAACTCGGGCAGCAGGTGGTGAAACTGGAAGATGAAGCCGATGTGCCGGTTGCGCAGCGCGGCGCGCCGCCGATCGTCGAGATGGTCGACACGCTCGCCCAGCAGATAGAGCCGGCCGTCCGACGGTCGGTCCAGCAGACCGAGCAGGTTCAGCAGCGTCGACTTGCCAGACCCCGACCTGCCGACCAGCGCCATGTACTCACCGGCGCCGATACCGAAGCTTGCTTTGCTTAGGGCGAGCGTCGCGGTGTCTCCGTCGCCATACCTGCGGCCGAGCTCGTCGGCCACCACCAGGTCAGCCATTCTGGATCACCTCGATCGGATCGAGCCGCGACGTGCGGCGGTACGGAATGAGCGCGCTGAGCAGAGCGATCCCCACGCCCACGCACGCGCTGGCAAGAGCGAAGGCCGGGTCAACCGACACCGGGAAGAGGGCATCGGATCCGGCGGCCGAGGCGTCGAACGCCGCGATCAGGCCCGAGCCGACGGCGATCCCAAGCGCGGTCCCCGCGCCTCCCAGGATGGCTGCCTGCCAGACGAACACCGCGCCGCTTCCGCGGTCCGTGAGCCCAAGAGCCTTCAGGATGCCGATCTGGCGGGTCTTCTGAACGGCGGCGATTGCCAGCGTCGACGCGATCCCGAGCCCGACTGCGATGACCACGAAGACCTGGATCATGATCGAGCTGACGCTCTGCGACCGGAGCCCGGTAAGGAGGTCGGCGTTCTCGGCCTGCCAATCGGTCGCGGCCACGCCCTCGACCTGGTCGAATTCGGCGGCGGTCGCATCCGAGGCGAAGACGTCGGCCACCTGGAGCTCGATGAGGTCGAAGGCGTCGTCCGGCAGGTCGAGCACAGCGGGCGCCAAGTCCGGCGCGGCGAATGCCGTGCCCGCGTTGATGGCCGCAACGCCGAGGTCGAAGATTCCGGCCACTGTGACGACAAGCCGCTCGCCGTCATCAGTCAGGAGCTCGAGCTCGTCGCCGACTTCGACCTCTTCCTGCTCGGCATACTCGAGCCCGACGATCAGCTCGCCTTCAGCGGGGTCCGCGGATCCTTCGACCACGCGGGGCGGAAGGTCATAGATCGTGTCGCGCACGTCGGCGTCCATGACCCGGACGACCAGCGGGTCGGACGCATCTCCGGCACGGGCGAGCGTCGACAGCCGGTGCTGCGGGACGACGGCGGTGATGGCGGGATCCTCGAGGCGCGCGAGCAGTTCGTCGTCGAGGGCGAGCCGCTCCCCCTCTTCGTCGGCGGTCAAGGTGACGTGGGCGCTCGTGCCGACGGTCGTGTCGATCAACGAGGTCTGGAGGCTGCTGATCAACGAGCCGACGAACACCTGCGTGCCGATGCCGACGGCAATCCCGAGCAGGATGAGCACGGACTGGACCTTCGACCGCCAGAGGAAGCGACGGGCGATCTGGAGCGGAAGCACGGAATGGCGCGGCTCTTGCGTGGAGTCTTTGTAGAGTGTTTGTCTAGACTCTAGCGGCTACAGGCGGAGACGTCAACTCGTTGGACAATCACTCAGCGCGCCCGCGCCTCGACGGCGAACTGCTCCCGGTACAGCTTCGCGTACAGGCCCTCCTGGCGAATCAGCTCGGCGTGCGTGCCGCGCTCGACGATCCGACCGCGCTGGATGACGAGGATCTGGTCCGCGCGCAGGATCGTCGACAGCCGGTGCGCGATCGCGATCGTCGTCCGCCCCTGCTCCAGCCGCGCCAGCGCTGCCTGGATGAGCCGCTCGCTCACCGTGTCGAGCGCCGACGTCGCCTCGTCGAGGATGAGGATGCGCGGATCCTTGAGCAGCACCCGCGCGATGGCGACGCGCTGCTTCTCGCCACCCGACAGCTTGTAGCCGCGCTCCCCGACGACGGTGTCGTAGCCGCCCGGCAGCTCGAGAATGCGGTCGTGGATGGCGGCCGCCTGTGCCGCGGCCTCGATCTCGGCCATCGTCGCGTCGGGCTTCGCGTAGCGCAGGTTGGCGAGCACCGTGTCGTGGAAGAGGTACGTCTCCTGGGTCACGAAGCCGAGCACGCGACCGAGCGAGGTGAGCTTGATCCCGCGCACGTCGATCCCGTCGATCAGGACCGACCCGGCGTCCACGTCGTACAGCCGCGGAATCAGGTACGTCGACGTCGTCTTGCCGCCGCCCGACGGCCCGACGAGTGCCACGAGCTGACCCGGCGCCGCGGTGTACGTGATGTCGGATAGCGCGAAGGGCATGACCCGGCTCGGCACCGCGCGCCCGTCGGATTCCGCGGAGACCATCTCGTCGGTGACCTCGAGCTGGCCCTCGGCCACCGGATAGCGGAACGAGACGTTCTCGAAGCGCACCTCGCCCCGGGTGCCGGCCGGCGTGAGCTCGACGGCATCGGGCGCATCGGTGATCTCGTGATCCATCTCGAGGTACTCGAAAATGCGATCGAAGAGCGCGAGGGCGCCCTGGATCTCGACCTGCACGTTGAGCAGCTGCCCGAGCGGGAAGAAGAGGCGTGACTGGAGCGTGGTGAACGCGACGATCGTGCCGATCGTGACGCTCTCGTCGCCGCCGATGATCAGGATCCCGGCCAGCAGATAGACGAACGCCGGCATGATGCTGAAAAAGGTGCCGATCAGCGCGAAGAACCAGCGGCCGATCATCTGGCCACGGATCTGGAGGTCGCCGAGCCGCTGCGATTCGGCGCGGAAGCGCTCGATCGATGCCTCCTGCTGCCCGAACGTCTTGCTCAGCAGGATCCCCGACACGCTCAGCGACTCCTCGGTGATGGCGCTCATCTCGGCCATCGAGCGCTGGGTCAGCGTGCTGACCTCGCGGCGCACCTTGCCGACGCGGTAGGTGATGTAGGCGAACACGGGCAGCAGGCCCAGGCTCAGCACGGTGAGGCGCCAGTCGAGGATCGCCATCGCGATCACGGTGGTTGCCACGGTGGCGAAGTTGCTCAGGACCGATGCGGCCGTATCGGTCACGACCGACTGCACGCCGCCGACGTCGTTGGCGATGCGGCTCTGGATCTCGCCGGTGCGGGTCTCGGTGAAGAAGCGCAGCGGCATCCACTGCAGGTGGCGGTACAGCGCGAGGCGCAGGTCGTTCATGACGCGCTGACCGACGACGTTCGACAGGAACGACTGCCACACGCCGATGGCGCTGGTGATGATCGGCAGCACGATCATCAGCCCGCACTGGAGGAACAGGAGGCCGAGGTCCTGCTCACCGCCCGGCACGAGGTTGTCGATGGCGAGCCCGAGCAGGATCGGGTTGATGACGCCGATGCCGACGGTGATCAGAATGAGGACGGCGATGAACGCGAGGCGCCCTCGGTACGGCCGGAAGAACCCGGCGATCCGGCGGAGCGTCGGGCCCTCGCTACCGGGTCGACGCGTCAGATCGGGCTCCGCGCCGCCGCCCCAGAAGCCTCCACCACCACCGCCGCCGCGCCGGGTCATGTCAGCAGGATCGAGAGGAACGCCTGCGCCAGGCCGATGCCCTGCGGCTCCCCCACCAGGCGCGCTCGCTCACGCATCCGCTCCTCGACGTCCTCGGGATCCACCTGGCTGACGTGGGCCAGGATCGAGGCCAGCCCGGTCTCGAACGTCTCGCCGACGTCCAGCCACAGGTTCGGCTCCTCGACTCCGGTCAGGAGCACCTGGCGCACCTTCCACGGCTCCAGGCGCTCATCGGTCCACAGCTCCGGGAAGTTCAGACGGTCGCGAGCCGCCGGATAGACCGATGCGAGCGTCGCCTCCCCGGTGGCGAGGTGGTCCGGATGGCCGACGAACGGGTTGTGGTCGAGCCGTCGCTGCGGGTTCTGGGTGATGACGAGGTCCGGACGGAAGCGGCGGATCTGGCGCGTGATGTCGCGCCGCAGGTCGAGCGTCGGCTGCAGGTAGCCATCGGGATAGTCGAGATGGACGATGTCACTGACGCCGAGCAGGTCTGCCGCGGCACGCTGCTCGGCCCTGCGGGTCGCCGACAGCTGCGCGGGCGTGACCGATGGGTCCTCGGTTCCCTTCGCGCCGTCGGTGGTGACCACGTAGTCGACCCGCGCGCCGGCCTTCGCGAGCAGCGCGATCGTCGGACCGGCGCCGAACTCGGCGTCGTCGGGGTGGCTGACGACCACGAGCACGCGCTCGAGCGGGTCGATGAGCTCGTGGCGCTCCAAAGGGCTCATGTCCCCATGCTAGCCCGATTGACGCTCTGACCCGTCGTCAACATACTGCCCACCAGTATGAGCACCGATGCGCACGCCGCACACTTCCGCCACAGCTACACCAAGGACAAGCGCGACCTCGTCACCCGCCTGCGGCGGATCGAGGGACAGGCGCGCGGGATCCAGCGACTCGTCGAGGACGAGGCCTACTGCCTCGACATCCTTCAGCAGGTCGAGGCGATGACCGCGGCCGCCGACCAGGTGGCGCTGCTCGTGCTCGAGGACCACATCGACGGCTGCCTGACGCACGCGGTCGAGACCGGCCAGGGCCAGCCGTACGTCGACGAGGTGATGGCCGTCGTGCGCCGCACGATGGGGCGGCGCGGACCGCGGAGCACGGCCCGGGGAGCATAGAAACGGGAGTGCCGCAGGGGGGAACCACGGCACTCCCGGGCCGGAGTCTACCCCTCGCTCGGCGAGCGAGCAAGGAAGGTCATTCGCCGAAGATCGTCAGCTGTTCGCCGCCCCGCTCGATGAGGGGATCGAGCCCGAGGACCGGCTCCAGCCACTCGACCTGCGCCCCCGACCTGGCGGCCAGCGTATCGAGGTGCTGCCACTTGAGAACGTGCCAATTCTGGCGCTCGATCTCGGCGCGCAGCCACGGTGAGCGCTCGAGCTTGAGGCGGAGCAGGTCGCCGCGTTCGGCGGGAATCACGAGGAACCGCGCCTGCTCCTTGCCCACCGGAATCTGGCGTCCGCGATCGAGGATGGCGTCGCCGACCATGGCGGTCCATTCGACCTCGAACAGGAACGAGAGGCGCCCGCGCACATACCAGATCACGTCGACCGCCCCGAGCGCGTCGCCGGGCGCGCGGATGACGAGCGGCAGGTAGACCCGGCGCTCCTCATCGGTCAGGCGTTCGGCGAGCGTGCTTCCGCCGAATCGCCGGTCGTGCTCGCGCGAGGCGACCCAGGCGCGCAGGCCGAGGCGATGGGCGTAGTCGACGAGGGTCGCGATCACGCGCGCGTGGTCGTCGGCCCGGCCGGCGGCGTCGTCGTTCGTCCCGAGCGACCCGAGCTCGCCCGGCGCGATGTACGCGGCCAGGCAGGCGCGCACGAGCTCCTCGTCGGGCGCCCGGAGCCCCGGGAAGAGGCGGTAGATTCGTTCGAGGAAGCCGTGCTCGTCGATGCGCCCGGCGGTGGAGAGGATGGACCACACCGCCCACTCGACGCGGTCGGCCAGCGGACGCTCGGCCAGCTCCGGCTCGCGGAGCCACCACGACGGCCGCGAGTCGTCGCCGAGGCGGACGAGGCTGGGATGGTCGTCGCGCCACAGCTCCTCGTGGACGAGCGACGCGAGCATCTGCGGTCCCCCGCCCTCGATCCGTTCCTCGCGCGGCTCGTCGTCGTCGGCAGCGCGCGCGACGGCCAGACGCCGGAGCAGCCCGGCGCGGCCGAGCTCCGCGACGATCGACGCCACCATCCGCAGCAGCCCTGCGGGCTCGCCACGGTCACGCAGCAGTCCGAGGGCGGCGCGGTCGATTGCCGATGCCAGCTCCGGATAGGTCAGGTGGCCGCGCTCGACGCCGAGGCGCAGCGGGCTCGGTGTGACCGCCTGGCGCAGGCGGTCCTCGGCCGACGGCTTGCGCAGGTGGAGCACCACGCCGTCGCCGACGCGCGAGGACTCGCGATGGATGACGTCGACGAGCTCGAGGCCGGCGGCGACCGCGGTGAGCGCCGAGGCGAGGAGCCGATCGGCGTCGACGCCGTCGAGGAGCAGCGAGCACCAGCCTCCCGGCTTCAGCGCGCCGACGGCCGAGGCCAGCCCGTGACGCAGCGCGGTGGCCTCGGCGCCCGGGCCCTGTGTACCGCCGCCGAAGATCGGCTCCAGGCGCAGGGTCTCCGCCGCCTCGCGGCCGAGCACCCACGAGGTGGCGAGGTACTCGTACGACAGCTCGTCGATGGTCGCGCTCACCGGGGGTGAGCTGAGGATGAAGTCGACCCCGTCCGACGGCACGTACTGGCCGACGACCGCCGCCCGCGAGCGCAGCCAGAGGACGTTCGCGGCGCCCATCCCGCCCAGCTCGCCGTAGTCGGCCGCGAAGCGCGCCTCCTGCCGGTCGCGCGGCAGGGCGCCGATGGCGGCGCGCACGTCGGCGAAGGCCTGCTCGAACGCGCGCCAGACGTTCACCTCGCGCTGGTGGCGGCTCGCCGGCTGGCGAACGTGGCCGGCGGCGATGCGCAGCGACGCGACGCGGCCGGGGTAGCCGTTCAGGCGGCTCGCGGGCAGCAGGCAGGCCGCGAGGGCGAGGCGCATGGCGGCCGCAGTGCCAGCGTCGCGAATCTCGCTGTCGACTTTCGAGCCGATGGCGTGGAGCGCGTAGAGATTGCGCGGCGTGAACAGGTCGAGCAGCTCGGCGACGAGCTCGTCGCGTCCGTCGAGGACCGGGAAGCGGGCCCGCAGCTCGAGATACTGCGGGCTGTGCCGGATCCCTTCCGCGGCCGCAACCGGCAGCGGGTCCGGGCGCACGGTGGACGCAAATCGCGGACGGTCGCCGAGGCCGCTCGGCGGATCGACGGCCGGAGACGGCGGATCGGGCGGGCCGCCGGCTTCGCCGAGCGGTGCCTCCTCCGCCTGGGCAGGGTCGTCGTCGATCTCGGTGAGGCCAATCGGCGCGGGTGGCAGCTCCTCGGCCTCGTCGGCGATCGGGACCGGCGGCCGCTCGTCGCGATCGATGCCGAGCTTGGCGAGGTCCACCTCGTCGACGGGGGCAACGCGCTCTTCCGCCCCGCCGACGGACGCGTCGCACGCGGCGCAGCGGTAGATCTTGCGGCCGGGGGCGTCGCCGTCCCGCGGCCAGATGAACTGATCGACGACGATCGGCCGCCGGCAGGCGGCGCAGCGCGACGCGTAGAGCTCCTCGATGTGCTGGCGCAGCGGCACGTCGACCTTGCGTGAACCGGCGAGCTGGGAGAACGCCGCGTCGAGCACCGATGGGTCCGGGGCGTTCAGGAAGGCGATCGCGGCCAGCTGGCTGAAGGGGCTGGCATCGGCGGCGACGGCCCGCATCCCGTGGCCGACGGCGCGGCGCGCGACGGAGCCGGTGCCGGCCCAGGGATCGAGGATCGTGTCGCCGGGGGCCGCGAAGGCCGCAAGCTCGGCGTCGAGGACGTTGTCGGCCGGTGAGGGCCGGTGGCGCTCGAGGAGGGCGAGGCCGGGGCGGCGTCTCGGGAGGACGACGTGGTCGAGTCCTGTCCGTTCAGCCTCGGTCATCGCACGCTATGGCTCTTCTACCAGCTCCTCTTCGAGTTCGGGCTCGCCGGAGTACTCGGGGAGTGTCGTGTCGAGCTCTTCGACCTCCTCGGAGTCCTCATCGGCCTCCTCCACCTCGTCCTCGTCATCGTAGCGAAGCGCGCTGCCCTTCATGTACGGTCTGACGCCACCCCCGCCTGAAGCGACGGTCGGGAACGAGACCTTTCCGAAGTTCGACGGGTGCGTGAAGACCTCGCGGATGATGATCGTGAGATCCGATCCAGCCTCATGGAGGGTCGTGATGGCCGCTTCGTAGCGGTTTCCGCCCGCGATCAGCTTGAGCAGCCGCGCCGCGATCCGCGGCTCGACGCTGCCGATCGTGGCCTCGCCGACCCGCGCCCGGAGCTCGTCGCCCTCGACGACCAGCTCGACCGCGTCGCCGGGCGAAAGCGGCGCGAGGGCGCGCGGAGCCGCGAGGTTGATGAGCCGGGCACGCCCGGTCTTCCCCATCTCCTCGATGAAGAGGGTGGCCGGCGCCTTGTCGGTGCGCCCCTTGCCGTTCTTGTTCGTCTTGCTCGGCTTTGCGGCCGCGGTGACCACGCGCAGCCGTTCGGAGTTGCGCTGCGCGATCCGGTTCGTCGCGTCGCGCTCGAGCGCCTGCTCGTACGCTTCGAGCGCCTCGGCCGGGCGGTTCAGCTCCGCGAGGGCCTTGCCGAGCCGGTTGAAGGCGTCGATATCCGGGCCGAGCTCGAGCAGCTGACGGTTCGCCTCGACAGCGTCCTCCCATTCGCCGCGGGTGGCGTGGGCGATGGCGGCGTCAGCCAGCTGGCGTCGCTGTCGGGTGGTGGAATCGGCATCTCCAAGCGCCATGAGCGTCGTGAAGGCCTCCGGTGCAGACGGGTGGGTTGGCCGGCTTCCGGCCGAAGGGCGACCTCTTGTACCACCGGCCATGGGGGGTGTCAACGTGAGGGCGCGCGAGCCGCCTCACGGCCGATGCAGGAGCAGGCCCGCCACCAGTCCGACGAGCACGAGCGAGCCGAACTCGGCGGCCACCGCACGCCCCGACGCCTCGCCGCGCAGCGCGTCGACCGCGCCGCCCCACGTGTAGAACGCGAGGGCGATGATCGCGGCCGTGAGCTGCAGCTGGATGTTCAGCAGCGACACGGCCAACCCGACCTGGAACACGACGAGGACGTGGAGCAGCGACTGCCCGAGCGCCTCCGCGCCGAGCGCGCCGCGAGCCTCCGCCGCGCGAATCGCGAGCGGCAGCGTGAGGATCGCGAGGAGGATGAGCGGGGTCGGCCAGGTCTGACCGCCGAAGTAGCCGAGCAGGCCCCACGCGCCGGTGAACACGATCCCGGTGAGCAGCAGGTTCTGGATCGTCTTTCCCCCGGTCCCGCGCGCGAGGCGCAGCTCGAGGTACGTGACCGACCAGAGCAGCACGGCCACGATCGGGACGAGCAGGAGGCTCAGGCCGCCGGGGATCAGGCGGCCGAAGACGGTAGCCGCGATCCCGGCCACCGCGGGCATGGCGTAGCGGGCCAGGCCGGAGTCCGGGCGGGCCGGACCGATGACGTACGCCGCGGCCAGGCCGCCGAGCGCCAGCTGCGTGGCGATCGTGATGGCCAGCACGACCGGCTCGATCGCGAACCAGCCGACGGCGGCGACGACCGCCTGGAGGATCGCGATGAGGACCGCAGCGGGCCGATCGAGCCGGCGCAGGATCGCCACTCCTCGCCGATCAGTGAAGATTCGGTTGATCACCGCACGAGCTCAAGCAAGTCGTCTGCCGACCGCGTCGCCAGCAGCTGATCCGGCGCGAGCCACGCCCGGCGCGCGACGTCGACCGCGTATCGCTGCTGCCCGAGCTCCTCGGTGCGATGGGCGTCGGAGGCGACCGTCAGCCGGGCCCCCGCGCGCGCCGCCGCGCGCGCCAGCGAGTCGTCGAGGTCGAGGCGCGGGCTGCCGTTGATCTCGAGGGCCGTGCCGTTCGCGGCCGCGGCAGCGAAGACGCGCGGCCAGTCGATGGGCAGCGGGTCGCGGCGGTTGACGATCCGGCCGGTCGGGTGCGCGAGGACGTCGACATGCGGGTGCTCGACGGCCGCCAGGGCACGGCGAGTCAGCTGCTCGCTGGACTGGTTGCGACCGGTGTGGATGCTGGCGATGACGACGTCGAAGCGCGCCAGCAGCTCGTCCGGATAGTCGAGCGTGGCATCGGCGCGGATCTCGAGCTCCGTGCCGTGCAGCACCCGGAACGGCGCCAGCTCGGCATTGACGCGCGCGATCTCCGCGGCCTGCTCGTCGACCTGCGACGGCGCGAGGCCGCGGGCGACGCCGAGTGACGGCGAGTGGTCGGTGAGCACGATGTACTCGTGGCCGAGGTCGCGCGCCGCGCGGGCCATCACCTCGATCGTGTCGACGCCATCGGTCCAGCTCGAATGGGTGTGCGTGTCGCCACGCACGTCGTCGTGGCTGACGAGGGTAGGCAGGCCGCCGGCGAGCGCGGCCTCGATCTCGCCGTCGGCCTCGCGCAGCTCGGGCGCGATCCACGGCAGCCCGAGGCGCTCGTAGACGTCGGTCTCCTCGGCCGCGTCCAGCAGCGAGCCGTCCTCGATGACCTTGAAGCCCTTCTCGGAGAGCGACCAGCCGCGGTCGAGGGCCATGCCGCGCAGGGCGATGTTGTGGTCGGTATTGCCGGTGAAGTGGACGAGGTGCGTTCCCCACGATGCCGGCGGGCAGACCATGAGGTCGACTCGGGGACCGTCGCGCAGAATGATGCTCGACTTGTCGGTGCCCGCCGAGAGCACCTTCTCGACCTCCGGCAGCCCGTCGAGTGTGGCGATCACCGCGGCCGGGTCGTCGACGGCGGCGAGGAGGTCGAGGTCGCCGATCGTCGCGCGGCGGCGACGCAGCGAGCCGGCGGCCGAGATGCGCCGGACGCCGCGCACGTCACGCAGCGCGTCGATGAGGGTCGCCACGAGCGCATCGGCGTCGTGAAGGAGGAGGCGGGTGTCCGTGCTGCGCCGCTCGATGCGGCCGATCCCGTCGAGGACGTTCTGCTCGGTGCGAGCCGAGAGGCCCTTGACCGAGCGCAGCTGGCCCGCCTCGGCGGCGGCGCGGAGCCCCTCGAGCGAGTCGATCCCGAGCTCGGTGTGCAGCAGCCGCACGGTCTTCGGTCCGATCCCGGGCACGCGCAGCATGTCGAGCAGCCCGTCGGGCACCTGCGCCCGCAGCCGCTCGTGATACTCGAGCCGGCCGGTCTCGCTCAGCTCGGCGAGCTTCGCGGCCAGCGCGGGCCCGGCGCCGGGAATCTTCGGCGGCTCGCCGCGGTTGTAGAGGGCAGCGACGTCATCGGGGTAGCGCTCGACGATGTCGGCCACGCGACGGTAGGCCACCGCCTTGTAGACGACCTCGCCGAGAATCTCGAGCATGTCGCCGATCTCGTTGAAGATCCGCGCCAGCTCCCCGTTGCTGATGACGGTCTCGCCGCTGCGCGAGACGCTGCGGGGTCGAGGCATCGCCGGCCATTCTAGGCCGGCGCACGATCAGCGCAGGATGCGCCTCCCCAGGATCGTCAACCCCGCCCAGCCCGTCTTCCCGAGCGGATCGGCCTGGAAAGCGCGTCGCCTGGCCCGCGCCTCGCGCAGCAGGTCGCGCTCGTGCAGCTCCGCCTGGATATCGGCGAGGCTCGTCGCTCGCAGGTGCAGTCGCTCCATCGGTCGCTCCTCAGATGGCCCGGTGCGGCTCGTCGTCGATGGACGGCCGGCTGTCGTAGCCCGACCGGGCCGCGCCGAGCGCGAAGACGGCCAGGATCGCGACGATCAGCAGCAGCTCCATGATCTGTGCTCCTTCGTAACTGTTCATGGCGGTTCTTGTAGTTACGATGCTAGCAGCCGCTTGTAACTTGTCAAGGCTTTTGATATGGTTACGGGCATGTCCGAGCAGCACGTCGCGCCCCCCGAGCCGGATCGCGACACCGAGCTCTTCATCGAGTTCGTCAACAGCGGCCAGTTCAGCCACGGGATGCCCGTCGAGCACCTCCCCGACGGGGCGGCCCTGCGCGCCTGGCTCGGCGAGCACGAGCTCTGCGGGGCGCGCGCGTCGATCGCCGCGGCCGAGCGGGAGCTGCCGGCCTTCCGACGCCTGCGGACGGTCGTGAACGACGTCACCGAGCGCCTGGCGACCGACCGGGAACCGAGTCGCGCGCAGGTGGCGGCCCTGAACGAATTCCTCCGCGAGGGCACGCACTACCACGAGCTGCGTCCCAGCCCGGACGGATCGCACTACACGATGGGACACGCCGGCGACGACTTCGCCCAGGCGCGGGCCTCGATCGCCGGCTCCCTCGCGCACTACATCGCGGACCACGACGTGAGCCGCATGCGGATCTGCGCCAACGACGGCTGCCGCTGGCGGTTCATCGATCGGTCTCCCGCCGGTCGGCGAGTCTGGTGCGACATGCGGACCTGCGGCAACCGAGCGAAGGTGAAGCGCCATCGCGCGCGCAAGAGCGCCTCGGGGCGGGTTTCGCCGGCCAGCCCGGCGGGCTAGAATGCCGACGCGCCGGCTCGCCCGGCCGATGAAACCCACAGCGAGGCACGTGCGACTTCCGTGGACGTCGGTTCCAGACATCCCGACGGCGCACATCCGAGTGGCTCGCCGCGGCTCCAGGTGACGAACCCCCGCACCTGACCCGGCCTCCACCCGCGACGCGCCGTCGATCGCAAGGTGGTGGTCATGTTCGAGCTCGTCCTGCACGCGGCGCGCATGCGCCGCATCGGTCCCTGATGCGCGCGCTGCCGCGACGGCTGCGCCGGTCGCTCAGCACCCCGGGCCTCGGCGGCGCCGAGGAGCCGGTGCTCGAGCCGCGTCCCGAGATCATCGATGCCCCCGACCTGCGCTGGATCCACATCGAGGAGCCGCGCTTGGCCGATCGCCTGTGGCTGGCGGAGAACTTCGACTTCCATGAGCTCGACCTCGAGGACGTCGCCAGCCGCAACCAGCGACCGAAGGTCGACGAGTACCCCGACTACCTCTTCCTGGTCATGCAGTTCCCGCGGTACGACAAGGCGACCGCACGACTGCACGCCGCCGAGCTCGACGTCTTCATCGGCCGCGACTACGTGATCACCCTGCCGAACGAGCCGATCCCGCCGCTCACCCAGCTCTTCGAGCGCGTGCGCGCCCGTCCGGAGGTGCGCGAAGAGCTGATGACCAAGGGCTCGGGCCGCCTGCTGTACGAGATCCTGGACCGATGCGTCGACGCCGGATTCCCGATGCTCGGCACGCTCGGGCGCAAGCTTCGCGACCTCGAGGAGGACATCTTCATGGGCCGGTCGCAGGAGGTCGTGCGCGAGATCAGCAACGCGAAGCAGGAGATCATCAACTTCCGCGCCGTCATTCGCCCCCAGCGCGCCGTGTTTCGCTCGCTCGAGCGCGCCAAGCAGCGCTACATGAGCGCGGAGCTCGAGATCTACTTCGACGACCTGACCGATGCCTCCGAGCGCATCTGGGACGTGCTCGAGAACTTCAAGGAGATCGTCGAGGGCCTGGAGAGCACGAACGAGTCGGTCATCTCGCACCGCCTGAACGACGGCCTGCGTGTGCTTACCGCGGTGAGCGTCATCCTGCTGCCGCTGACGCTCCTGGCGAGCATCTTCGGCATGAACGTCGAGTTTCCCGGCGAGGGCAGCGAGGTCGCCTTCTGGCTCATCCTCGGCGCGATGGTCGCCACCTTCGGCGGCATGATCATCTACTTCCGCTCGCGCGGCTGGCTATGAGCCGATCGGGTGCCAGACGGTCTTGATCTCGACGTACTCGCCGATCAGGTACGGCGACTGCGCACGGTCGCTCAGCCAGTCGTAGCGGTCGAGGCCGGCGACGGGCGGGCGCACGAAGCGCTTCACGTTCTCGACCGCGAGCTCCTCGAGTGCCGCGGCCTCCTCGGCCGGCGCGCCGAAGGCGTCGAGGGCGTTGACGTCCATGTGGCCGGCCAGGTGGCCGATCAGCTCTCGACGCAGCCCGGTGATGAGGTTCACGACGCCGCCCGGCACGTCGGACGTGGCGAATACCTCGGTGAGGGTGACCGCCGGCAGCGGGCGCGACTCCGACGCCAGCACCACCGCCGCGTTGCCGCTGACGATGGCCGGCGCCAAGCGGCTGACCAGCCCGAGCAGCGACGATTCCTCCGGCGCGATGACCCCGACCACGCCGGTCGGCTCCGGGACGCTGAAGTTGAAGTAGTGCCCGGCGACCGGGTTGACCGTGCCGACGACCTGCTGGAACTTGTCGGCCCAGCCGGCGTACCAGACCCAGCGGTCGATCGCCGCGTCGACGAGGCGGACGGCCCGCGGGCGAGTGACGCCCTCGGCCGCGACCACCTCGGCGATGAACTGGTCGCGCCGCCCCTCCATCAGCTCGGCGATGCGGTAGAGGATCTGCGACCGGTTGTATGCGGTCTTCGCCGCCCACTCCGGCTGGGCGCCGCGCGCCGCGCGAACCGCATCGCGAATGTCCTTGCGCGTGCCGCGGCTCGCGTTGGCCAGGGGCCGGCCCTTGGCGCCGAAGACCTCGTACGCGCGCCCGGACTCGGTCCGCGGGAAGGCGCCACCGATGTAGAGCTTGTACGTCTTGCGCACCTCGATCCGCTCGCCGCGAGCGCCGGCCCCGTTCGTCGTCGCCGGCGGCTGGAGCGCGCGCTCCTCCAGGACCGACGCGCCCTTCGCGCGGACCTTCGTGGCCGCTCGTCGACGCTGCGGCTGCATCAGCCGGCCTCCTCGCCGTACTGCTTCGTCTCGCTGCGCTCGATGAGCAGCGCGTAGGCCGGTCCGGCATCCGCGACCGGGCGGTGGCGGACGCCGCGCGGCACGACGAACAGCTCGCCGGGCGACAGGTGCGCCGCCGCGCGGCCCTCCAGCTCGATGCGGAACGCGCCGCGCCAGCACAGGAACAGCTCGTCCTCGGCGTGGTGATGCCACGGAAAGGCGCCCTCGAGGCGGGCCATGCGGACGCTGGCCTCGTTCACAGCCGCGAGATCGACAGGCTTCCAGGCCTCGGTCAGGCCATCGGCCACGCTGTCGAGCGCGATCTCGCCGACGCTGGTGCTCGACGTCGTCATCGGCCGTTCGTGCTCGTGGTGGAGAGGTCGAGGTACGCGCCGAGGCCGTGGATGCCGCCCTCGCGGCCGTAGCCGGACTCCTTGTAGCCGCCGAACGGGCTGGTCGGGTCGAAGCGGTTGAAGGTGTTGGCCCACACGACGCCGGCCTTCATGGCGCTGACCATCTTGAAGATCCGGCTGCCCTTCTCGGTCCACACGCCGGCGCTCAGGCCGTACGGAGTGTTGTTGGCCTTCTCGATCGCCTCCTCCGGCGTCCGGAACGTGAGCACGCTGAGCACCGGGCCGAAGATCTCCTCCTGCGCGATCCGGTGGCTCTGGCTCACGCCGGTGAAGAGCGTCGGGCGGAAGAAGAAGCCCTTGTCGGGCAGCTCGCACGCCGGCTGGAAGATCTCGGCGCCCTCGTCGATCCCCGACTGCACGAGCTCCTGCACCTTCGCCAGCTGGCCGGCCGAGTTGATTGCGCCGACATCGGTGTTCTTGTCGAGCGGGTCGCCGACCCGCAACGTCGAGAGGCGCGCCTTGAGCTTGTCGAGCAGCGGCTCGTAGACCGACTCCTGCACGAAGAGGCGCGAGCCGGCGCAGCAGACCTCGCCCTGGTTGAAGTAGATGCCGTTGATGATGCCCTCGATGGCCTGGTCGAGCGGCGCGTCGTCGAAGACGATGTTCGCCGCCTTGCCACCGAGCTCGAGGGTGATCTTCTTGCCGCTCCCGGCGATCGCCCGCGCGATCATCTTGCCGACCGCGGTCGAGCCGGTGAACGCGACCTTGCCGACGTCGGGGTGACGGACGAGCTCCATCCCAATCTCACCGGGGCCGGTGATGATGTTCACGACGCCCGGCGGGAGGTCGGCCTGGCGCACGACGTCGGCGAACAGGTAGGCCGTCAGCGGGGTCGTGGAGGCGGGCTTCAGGACGACGGTGTTCCCCGCGGCGATGGCCGGGGCGATCTTCCAGGCCAGCATGAGCAGCGGGAAGTTCCACGGGATGACCTGCGCGGCCACGCCGATGGAGCGCGGCTCGCGATTCGGGAAGGCGTAATCCAGCTTGTCGGCCCAGCCGGCGTAGTAGAAGAAGTGGGCCGCCGCGAGCGGCACGTCGACGTCGCGGCTCTCCTTGATCGGCTTGCCGGAGTTCATGCTCTCGACGACGGCGAACTCCCTGCTGCGCTCCTGGAGGATGCGCGCGATCCGGTACAGGTACTTCGCGCGCTCGCGGCCCGGCAGCTTCGACCAGCTGGACCGATGCGCCTCCTTCGCGGTGGCGACCGCACGCCCCACGTCCGCCTTGCTCGCGTGGGCGACCTTCGCCAGCGGCTCCTCGGTGGCCGGGTTGATGACGGTGAAGGTCTTCTTCGGCTTCGCGGGGCGGAATTCGTTGCCGATGAAGAGGCCGTACTCCGGCTCGATCCTGATGTGGTCGGTCGCCTCGGGAGCCGGGGCGTACTCCCACGGGTTCTCGCCCCCGGCGAGGCCCCACGACGCCGTCGCGGGCTTCGACTCGGGCTTCTTCGTGAGGGTCATGCCCCTCGATTATCGCACTCCGGCATGGCGGCGCCGCCCTTCGTGGCCTTGAACGGCCGATACGCCTCCTCACGGCAGCATCGGGCGAAGAGAATGGCTATCGATGATTCGTGACCTGGCGGTCGCAGCGGCGCTCGGGCTGCTGCTCGGCCTCTTCAGCCTGCTCGGCGACGGTGCAACGCTGACCGTGGTCGTCGGGCTGGCCAACGCCGCGAGCCCGTGGCTCGTCACCGCGTTCGCGGCGGGCGCCGCGGCCGGCACACCGGCGCGCGGCGCACTGACCGGCGCGGCGGCGCTGGCGACCGCGGTGGTCGTGTACTACCTCGGGCTGCTGGCGCGGGGCTCGGCACCGGTCGACGTCGCCATCACGACGCTGGCCTGGATCGGCGTCGCCGCACTCGCCGGCCCGGCGTTCGGCGCGGCGGGAGGCGCGTGGGGCGCGCGGCGCGAGCCGATCGCGGTCGGGATCCTCGCCGGCGCCCTGCTGGCGGAGGCGGCGTATCGGTTCATCCAGCTCGAGGCCTGGGACGGCATCGACCTCGCGCGCACGAGCATGCAGGTCGCGATCGCGAACGTGGTCGGCGCGGTGCTGGCGCCGGTGCTGCTCCTGCGCCGCGATCGGTGGCTCATCGCGTACGGCGTGGCGCTGGCCGCGGCACCGATCGGCCTCGCGCTCGTGGCGCTCGTCACCTGGGGCATCCAGGAGATCCGCTTCTAGCCGCCCGCCGGCGATTCGTTCTCGTCGAGCACGCCCTCGAGGTGCAGCAGGTATCGCTTGCGCTCGAGGCCGCCGGTGTAGCCGCCCAGCCCGCCGCCGGCGTGCAGGACGCGGTGGCAGGGCACGACGATCGGGATCGGGTTCGAGCCGAGGGCGTTCCCGGCCGCGCGATACGCGTTCGGCGAGCCGGCATCGGTCGCAATCTCGCGGTAGGTCGAGACCGATCCGAACGGGATGCGGGCCGTCGCGCGCAGGACGTCGCCGGCAAAGCCGCGCACGAGGCGCCAGTCGATCGGCACGTCGAAGCCGCGGCGCGCCCCCGCGAAGTACTCGTCGAGCTGGCGGCGGACCGCATCGGTGCGGTCGGGCGAGGCAAGGATCCGAGGCGAGACGCGCGATGCGACCTCGTCGAGCTGCTCGTCGACGGCCTCGTTGCCGTACGAGAGGCGCACGAGGCCGCGGCGCGTCACGATCACCGTGAGCGGCCCGAGCGGCGAGTCGGCGAGGCCGTATGCGACGTCGAGCACACCCTCGTCGTCGGCCCGCCGTGCGAGCTCCGCGCGGAGGCTGTCCAGGTTGAGCTGAGGTGAGGTCACCGACGCGAGGCGGCGCTCGAGGTCATCGGTCATGCGGGCACCTCCCGGCGCAGCCGGCGCAGGCCGGCGCTCACGTTCTGGCGGGCGGCCTCCTCGCTGGTGCCCATCCGCTCCCCGATCTCGGCATACGCGAGATCGAGCACGAACCGATGGACGATCGCCACCCGCTGCTTCGGCGGCAGCCCGCGCACCGTCCGCCAGAGGGCGTCGTCGGGACGCTCGGCGGCAGCCCCGGCCACGGGGTCGACGCCGTCGAGCGTGCGCGTCGGCCGACGGGCGGATCGGCGGATCACGTCGGTCGCCTTGCGGTGGGCGATCGTGTAGAGCCAGGCGCGAAGGTTGTCGCCGTGGCGGAGTTTCGGGTAGGCGCGAAGCGCGGACATGAAGGTCTCCTGGAGGCAGTCCTCGGCTTCCGACGGGCCGACGAGGCCGATCAGAAACCGATGCAGCTCCGCCGCGTGCGCGTCGACGAGCCGCTCGAAAGGCGGAAGGTGCACGCTCATGGAACGCCGGAGGTGGCGTCTCCGTGAGAGCGCCCGGCACCTGACCAGATCCGGTCGACGAGGGCCTCGACCTCGGCGGCGGTCCGCTGTGGAGCGCGAATGAGCGCCACCTCGCGATCCTCGCGGACGACCTCGGCAATCCCCGGCTCACGAGCCAGCGCGTCGAGCAGCCTCGCGATCCGCCCGGCCCGCCGGTTGGCCGTCGACTCGTCGAAGTCGAGCTCGTGGGTGAACCGTGGATCGTCGATGGTGCGCACGGCCCAGGGTCCGATCGGGCGCGCCAGGGCCGCCATCGCCGCCTCGTGCGCCTCGTCGAGCCCGAGCCAGATCTCCGCGAGACGGCGCAGCGCACCCGGCTCCCGGTCGACGGGCAGGTCTCCTGCGAGCGCGCGCACGACGAACCCGAGCGGGACGGCGTAGTTCATCTCGCCCCGGTCCGGGATCAGGAGGACGGGGTGACGTCGCGTGCCCGCGCGGCGGCCGACGATCCAGGTCGAGCCGGGCGCGTGCAGGGCGATGGACGAGAAGAAGTACTCGGCGAGCCCGGTGGCCAGCGCCGTGGCACCCGGGCCAAGCGCGCTGGCCCACTGCGGGTGGAATGGAGCCCACCACGCCTGCGCGACGCGCTCCGGCGGCGCGCTCGTCGGCGCCCGCGCCAGGAACCACGGCCACAGGGCCTCGAGACTGCCGAGAGACCGATCCAGCGCATCGGCCGGTCCGCCCGCGTCGCGCACCGCGTCAACGAACGCGTCGAGGCGAGCGGGTCCGCCTGCGACGAGGCGTTCGAGCAGCATTCGGGCCTCGCTTGCAGACAGCTCGTCCATCCGGGCGGCGGGCGGATCGGTCACGTCGCGGCCGCGCGCACGATCGCGTCGATGGCACTCGGGTCGTCGTGCTCGATGGTCGGCGCGTTGCCGCTCCAGCCGATCGTGATGCCGGGGTTCTGGGCGTTCGTTCCGTCGGGCGCGAAGATGTGCGCCGAGCCCCGAACCTCGTCCGTCCGAGCGATCGCCCAGTCGTCGAGGATCCGGCGCCGGGCGCGGCCATCGTCGAGAGCCTCGGCAAGCCCGGCCACGTCCACGGCTGCGCATTCGTTCGCCACTTCGAGGATGACGTGGCGCAGGCTGATGCAGCGGCTCTCGCCCCAGAACGCGCGACGCAGGCCGCGATCGAGCTCCTCGGCCGCCGAGGTCGACTGCAGCGCGGCCGCCTGGACGGCCTCCATCGGCGGCAGCATCGTGACCGGCCACGCGTGATCGGGCGCGGACCATGCCTGCCAGCCGGCCCGCGGCGCGAGCGTGGCAGCCACCGCCCACTCCGCCTCGCGCAGCGGGCGCGGCGTCGGCTCGCTGTTGAACAGCTCGAGCGGGAAGGCGTGGTGCTCGAAGCGCACGCGATCGGTCAGTTCGAGTCGGCGGCGGGCGTCGTGGAGGCGCCACACGACCGCATGCGACCACGGGCAGCCGAGATCGGACCAGACGGCGATCGTGCCTGGCGCAACCTGCATCGGTGAATCAGTCGAGGGTGAAGTAGTCGCCGCCGCTGTATCGGCCCGTGCGTTCCTTGCGGATCTGCATGAGCACGTCGTTGAGGAGGCTGGAGGCGCCGAAGCGGAAGTAGTCGGGCGTCATCCAGGCCGGGCCGAGCGTCTCGTACAGGGTCGTGAGATACGCGATCGCTTCCTTCGAGGTCTTGATGCCGCCGGCCGGCTTCATGCCCACCATCCGCCCGGTCTGGGCGTGGAAGTCGCGGATCGCCTCGAGCATGACGAGCGTGACCGGCAAGGTCGCCGCCGGCTGCACCTTGCCGGTGCTGGTCTTGATGAAGTCGGCGCCGGCCGCCATCGCCAGGACCGACGCGCGCCGCACGTTGTCGTACGTCTCGAGCTCGCCGGTCTCGAGGATGACCTTCAGGTGCGCATCGCCACACGCCTCCTTCACCGCGGTGATCTCGTCGTAGACCGATGCGTAGTCGCCGGCGAGGAACGCGCCGCGATCGATGACCATGTCGATCTCGTCCGCGCCGAGCTCGACGGCCGAACGCACGTCGTGGAGCTTCACGTCGAGCGGCGCCTGGCCCGACGGGAAGTAGGTCGCCACCGACGCCACCTTTACCCCGGAGCCCTTGAGCGCCTCGATGGCGGTGGTGATCATGTTCGGGTAGACGCACAGGGCCGCGACGCTCGGGATTGACGGGTCCGTCGGATCCGGGCGCCGCGCCTTGCCGGCCAGCGCGCGGACCTTGCCGGGCGTGTCCTTTCCCTCGAGGGTCGTGAGATCCATCATCCGGATCGCGAGGTCGAGGGCCCACAGCTTCGCCTCGCGCTTGATGCTGCGCTTGGCGAGGGAGGCGGCGCGCTCGTCGATCCCGACGGCGTCGACCGCCCACACCCGGCCGAGGAGGCTGCCGAGGTGCTGGTGCTTCTTCGTCGTCAGGTCGCGTCGCGCGCTCGTGCGGGACGGCGTGCTGCTGGTGGCCATGGACCATCCATTGTACGCAGCAGACCGGCTGCTACCCTTCGAGGCCGATGTCCACCGACCCGATCGTCTATTGCCTGACGCGAGACCGAGCGCTGGCCGCGGCCATCGACGAACGCCTCACCGGGGCAATCGCCTTCTTCTACAACGACGCGGCCCGGCTGCACCAGGCGGTGACGCTGCGCGAGCCACAGGTCGTCCTCGTCGACACCGGCGCCGTGCGCGCCGAGTACGGCGACGCGGGGCTCGGGCCGGTGTTCGACTTCCTCCGACACCGGGTGCCGGCGGCCCGGCTGGCGGTCCGCCCGACGGCCGCCGTCGAGCACCTCGTTGCCGCCGAGGCCGGAGCGGGCGTCGAGGTCGTCGCCGCCGACGTCGACGGCTGCGTGAGCGCGGTGCTGGCGGCCTGCGCCCGGGCGTGAGTCCCAGGGAGCTGCTGGCGGCGCACGGCGGCGACGGCGTCTGCCACCTCCAGACCACCGGTCGCACGAGCGGCCGGCCGCGCACGATCGAGATCTGGTTCGGGACCGATGGCGAGCGCGTCTACTTCCTGGCGGGTGGCGGGCATCGCGCGCACTGGGTCCGCAACCTCATTGCCGATCCGCGCGTGCGCGTCCGGATCGGCGGCCAGACGGTGGCCGGTGTGGCACGCGTGATCGAGGGCGAGGATCGCGAGCTGCTCGCCCGACAGCTGGTCGCCGCGAAGTACCAGGGCTGGTCGGAAGGGCGGCCGCTGAGCTCGTGGGCCGCGGGCGCTCTCCCCGTCGAGGTCGCGTTCGCGTAGCTCGTCAGGGCCCCGCGATCAGCGCCTCGGGAACGGCACAGGCCGGCTCGCCGCCCTCGACGATCGGATCGAGTCGCGGTGCTCTCCCGAGCCGGGCCGTCGCGCGGGCCGGTGGCCAGTACCGCAGGACGGCCCGCCAACGGACATTGCCCGTTGCCACGTTGGCGTTCGTGCTCGCAACGGGATTGTCACCACACAGGTCGACGGCATCGCCGTCGACGGATGCCACGCGTTTGATGAGCTCGCGTGACGGCATGCCCGGGTCCGGAGCGAGGACGACGTCACCGAGGCGCGGCCCGGCCCGAACGACGAGGAGCCGATCGCCTGGAAGCAGCGTCGGTGCCATCGAGCGGCCGCGGACCTCGACCACGTCGAGCCGGCGCCGAGCGGCCGTGGCCGCGGCGACGCCGAGAGCGAGCCAGATCAGCGCCCGCGGGCGCATCGGTCTCTCAGGAGGGTCGTCCGCTGACCCGGGTCTTCTCGAGTCCGCCGGTGGCCTTCCACATCTCGTCGATCGTGTCGATCATCGAGAGCAGCTCCTTGGCGGCACCCGCGTCGAGCGACTGCTTCACCTTCGAGGCCTGCTTCGTGGCCTTCCAGAACGTCTCGTGCAGGTCGGGGTACGTCTCGAGGTGCTCGGGCTTGAAGTAGTCGTGCCAGAGGACGTCGAGGTGGTGCTTGACGAGCTCGGCACGCTCCTCCTTGACCCCGATGCAGCGGGCCTTGAAGAGGGCGTCGTCGCTGGCGTCGTGCTTCTCGATGATGCGGAGGCACGACTCGGCCTCGATGCGGGCCTGCTCGGGGTCGTAGATGCCGCACGGAATGTCGCAGTGCGCGTCGACGATGCGCGTCGGGCGCAGGATGGTGCGCAGGGAAAGCATCGGTCTCCTTCTCCGGTGAGGGATCGCTTGCTGGGTGGTCCAATCTTAGGTCGTTGCAAGCCACGGGCCGATGAAGGAGCCTCGCCCAGAGACTCCACGCGCGGCGCGCTGTCAATGGATATATCACTAACGATATAGTGATGCCTGGCCGCAGAAGCGGCCGAGGAGCGGCGGCGGCGCGCCTCAGCTCCCCATGACGATGCCGCCGTCGACCCCGAGCACCTGGCCGGTGACGTAGCGCGCCTCGTCGGAGGCGAAGTAGACGGCCGCGGCGGCGACGTCCTCCACCGAGCCGACGTAGCCGAGCGGCGTCAACGCGGTCAGCGCCTCGGTGGCGGCCTCCGGCAGGTCGGCGGTGAGATCGGTGGTGATGAGCCCGGGGGCGATGGCGTTGCAGGTGATCCCGCGGCTGGCGAGCTCGCGAGCGGTCGTCTTCGTGAGGCCGATGAGCCCCGCCTTGGCGGCGGCGTAGTTCGCCTGGCCGGGATTCCCCATCCGCCCGGCGGCGCTGGACATGTTGATGATGCGCCCGGATCGGGCCTTGAGCATCGGTCGCGCGATGGCGCGCGTCATCCAGAACGGGCCGGACAGGTTGGTGTCGATCACCGCGTCCCACTCGTCGGCGTCCATGCGCATGAGCAGGTTGTCGCGGGTGATGCCGGCGTTGTTGACGAGGATGTCGACCGATCCGAGGCCGTCGAGCGCGGCCTTCACGATCGCCTCGGCCGCCTCGCGCCCGGCGGCGGTGTCGCCCTGGATCGTGACCGCGCGTCGCCCGAGTCCCGAGATCTCGGCGGCGACCTCCTCGGCGGCGTCGGCGTTGCCGCGGTAGTTGATCGCCATGTCGGCGCCCTGACCGGCGAAGGCGAGCGCGATCGCGCGGCCGAGCCCGCGGCTGCCACCGGTGACGAGCGCGGTCTTGCCGGTGAGGTCGAACATCAGACGCCGGCGCGCTCGAGGGTCCGCTGCGGCTGCCCCATCCGCGTCTGCTCGCCGGGGGCGAGGAAGGCGCGCGCCGGGTCGGCGGTCCACTCGACGACCGCGCCGCCAGCGGTGTAGCCGGCGCCGAAGGCGACCATGAGGATGCGGTCGCCCTGCTTGATCCGGCCGGCCGCGACGGCCTCGGCGAGCGCCATCGGCACCGATGCGGCGCTCGTGTTGCCGTACTTCTCGATGTTCACGTAGGTCTTCTCGTCGGGGATGCCGAACTGCTTCTGGACGCTGTTGATGATGCGCAGGTTGGCCTGGTGGAAGACGAACTGGTCGATGTCGTCGACGGTCAGCCCGGCCTGGCCGAGGGCCGCCAGCGCCGACTCGCCCATCTGGCGGGTGGCGTACTTGTAGACCTCGCTGCCGAGCATCTTGATCGTGTGCATCCGCGCGTCGACCGTCTCGTGCGAGGGCGGGTTGATCGCCCCGCCGGCCGGCATGATGATCCCCTCGCAGCCGGTCCCGTCGCTGAACAGGTCGATGCCCAGCACCCCGCCAGGCTGGTCCGACGCCTGGAGCAGGACCGCGCCGGCGCCGTCGCCGAACAGCACGCAGGTGCTGCGATCGGTCCAGTCCAGGAAGCGGCTGAGCACCTCGACACCGATGACGAGCACGTTGCGGTACATCCCGCTGCGGATGAAGCTCGTGCCGACCGCGTAGCCGTACAGGAAGCCCGAGCACGCGGCCTGGAGGTCGAAGCCGGCCGCGCGTGTCGCGCCCAGCTCCGTGGCGATCAGGACGGCCGTGGCGGGCAGCGGGTAGTCCGGCGTGCAGGTGCCGACGATGACGAGATCGAGCTCGGCGGGGTCGAGTCCGGCCACCGCCAGCGCGTCCCGCGCGGCATTCACGCTCAGGGACGTCGTCGTCTCGTCATCGGCCGCGATCCGGCGCGCGCGGATGCCGGTCCGGCTGACGATCCACTCGTCGCTCGTGTCGACCATCTTTGCCAGCTCGTCGTTCGTCATCACGCGCGACGGCGCGTACATCCCCCATCCGGTGATCAGGGCATTCGTGCCCGTCGGCGTATTCATTCCGGTGCTCCTCGGGGTGCGCTCATCGCGGGTCGACTTCCAGCAGCGGCTGCTTCCGCTTCACGAGCGTCCCGTTCTCGACGAGGACGCGGGTGATTCGGCCGGAGGCATCCGACTTGATCTCGTTGAATAGCTTCATCGCCTCGATGAGGCCGATGACCTGGCCGTTGGCGATCTCGTCGCCCTCGTTGACATAGGGACGGGCGCCGGGCGACGGGGCGGGGTACCAGACGCCGGTCAGCGGTGCGCTGACGAAGCGCATGCCCGGTGCCGGCTCGCCGAACGGCGTCAGCCCATCGGTGGACGGTGCCGGCACGGGGATGGCGGCAGGCGTCTCGGCGGGGACCGCCGCGGCGATCGGCGCAGCCGCGCGAGGCTTCGCCAGGCGCACGTGGAGGTCGCCGACCGACAGCTCGAGCTCGTCGAGCCCGGCGTCGGCGAACGCCGGCGCCAGCAGGTCGACCGCGGCCAGGATCGGTTCCGGCTGATCGCTCACGCGCCGTCGTACCTGCGGAAGACAAGGGTGGCGTTGTGACCGCCGAAGCCGAAGCTGTTGCTCATGCCGACGTCGATGGCCTCGACCTGCCGTGCCTCGTGCGGGACGTAGTCGAGATCGCATTCGGGGTCGGGGTGGTCGAGGTTGATCGTGGGCGGGATGATCCCGGTCTTCAGGGTCTGGATCGTGGCGACCGCCTCGACCCCGCCACCCGCGCCCATGAGGTGGCCGGTCATCGACTTCGTGCTGCTTACCGGGACCCGGTAGGCCTGCTCCCCGAACAGCGTCTTGATGGCGGCGGTCTCGGATTTGTCGTTCGGCGGCGTCGACGTGCCGTGGGCGTTGATGTAGCCGATGTCGGCGGGCTCCAGCCCCGCGTCGGCGATCGCGACGCGCATCGACTCGACCGCGCCACGGCCACCGGGTGCGGGCAGGGTGATGTGCGAGGCGTCGTCGGTGGCGCCGTAGCCGACCAGCTCGGCGTGGATCGTCGCGCCGCGTGCGCGTGCGTGGTCGAGCGCCTCGAGGACGAGGATGCCGGCGCCGTCGGCCATCACGAAGCCATCGCGCTCGGCGTCGAACGGTCGCGACGCCTTCTCGGGGTTGTCGTTGCAGCGCGTCGAGAGCGCGCGCATCGCGCTGAACGCAGCGACCGGGATCTCGCCGATACCCGCCTCCGCGCCACCGGCGATCATCACGTCCGCGTCGCCGCGCCGGATGTAGTTCGCGGAGGCGCCGATCGCGTGGTTCGCGCTGGAGCACGCGCTGACGGTCGCGTAGTTCGGGCCACGCGCGTTCGCGTAGATCGCGACGTAGCCGGCTCCCATGTCCGGGATGAGGGCGGTCACGAGGAACGGCCCCACGCGCTCGATGCCGTGCTCGTTGGCCTCGATGATGTCGCGGATCATCGTGTTGATGCCGCCGATCCCCGAGCCGATGATCGCGCCGGTGCGCCACGCGAGCGCGTCGTCGTCGATCGGGTTCGGGAGCCCGGCATCGGCCATCGCCTCGACGGTCGCGCCCCAGGCGTAGTGCACGTAGCGGTCGTTGCGCCGGATCTCCTTCTTCGGCATCACCGACTCGGCGTCCCAGTCCTTGATCTCGCCGGCGACCTTCGCCGCGGTCCTGGCCGGGT
Organism: uncultured Chloroflexia bacterium; assembly: GCA_963844415.1. Taxonomy (GTDB): domain Bacteria; phylum Chloroflexota; class Limnocylindria; order QHBO01; family QHBO01; genus JACDBZ01. The sequence goes on along the minus strand of CAWJOA010000006.1, from coordinate 703,143 downwards.
CGAAGGACGTGATCCGGGTGATCCCGCTGCGCCCGTTCACGAGCGAGTCCCAGAAGGCGGGCACGTCGTTGCCGATCGGCGTCAGCGCGCCCATCCCGGTGACGACCACGCGGCGCTCGCCGTCACGCATCGGTCTGGGCTCCGGCGATCTCCTGGTCGCGCGGGATGATGATGCTGAGGGTGGCCTCGACGGCGACCTCGCCGTCGACGGTCGCCACCGCCTTCACTCGGCCGAACATGCCACGCAGCTTCTCGACGGTCACCTCGAGGCGCAGCGTGTCGCCCGGCGCGACCAGCCGCCGGAAGCGACACTCGTCGATGCCGGCGAAGAGGCCGATCTTGCCGCGGTACTCCTCGAGGGTGAGGACCGCGATCCCGGCCGTCTGGGCCAGCGCCTCGACCATGAGCACGCCGGGCATGATGGGCCGGCCGGGGAAGTGGCCGGTGAACTGCGGCTCATTGGCGCTCACCTGCTTGATCCCGACGGCCCGCTTGCCCGGCTCGAGCTCGACGACGCGGTCGACGAGCAGGAACGGATACCGATGCGGGAGGATGCGCATGATCTCGGCCGCCTCGAGCGGCAGGCCAAGGGTCGGTTGGGTGTCGGTCGTCATGGTTCTCCAGGCGCTCTGGTTCGCTAGCTTGGCACGAAGGCGGCCGGCCCGACCCGGTCGAGCAGGTTCGTGCTGACGCGCGCGTCGAGGAAGGCTTCGTTGTCGACGATGCCACGGTGGAACGGGATGTTCGTGCGCACTCCGCCGACCTCGAACTCGGCGAGGGCTCGACGGGAGCGCGCCAGCGCGATCTCGCGCGTGTCGCCCCACACGATCAGCTTGGCGAGCAGGCTGTCGTAGAAGGGCGGCACCTCGTAGCCGGGTAGAGGTGGGTGTCGACGCGCACCCCGGGACCACCGGGCAGCTGCAGCCAGTCGATTTCGCCGGTCTGGGGCGAGAAGTTGTCGCCGGGGTCCTCGGCGTTGATGCGGAACTCGATCGCGTGGCCGCGGAAGGTGATCGCGTCCTGCCGCAGGGTCAGCGGCTCGCCGGCCGCGATCCGGATCTGCTCGGCGATGAGGTCGACGCCGGTCAGCGCCTCGGTGACCGGGTGCTCGACCTGGATGCGGCAGTTGATCTCGATGAAGTAGAAGTTGCCCTCGGCGTCGAGGAGGAACTCGAGGGTCCCCACGCTCTCGTAGCCGGCCGCCACGACGCTGCGGATGGCGAGGTCGCGCAGTCGCTCGCGGCTCGCGTCGTTCATCGCCGGTGACGGGCCCTCCTCGATGATCTTCTGGTGCCGGCGCTGCACGCTGCAGTCGCGCTCGCCGAGATGGACGCCGTTGCCGTGGCGGTCGACGACGACCTGCACCTCGACGTGGCGCGACTCCTCGATCCAGCGCTCGAAGTAGACGCTGTCGTCGCCGAAGGCGGCCTGCGCTTCCGACCGGGCGAGGGGCAGCGACGTCTCCATCTCGCGCGGCGAGCGCACGAGGCGCATCCCGCGGCCCCCACCGCCGGCCGAGGGCTTGAGGAGCACCGGGTAGCCGGCCTCGCCGGCCTGCTCGAGCGCATCGGCTAGGTCGGTGACGATCCCGCGGCTGCCCGGCACGGTGGGCAGGCCGTTCGCGGCCAGCATGCGCCGCACCGCGTACTTGCTGGCGAACCGCTCGAGGACCTCCGGTCGCGGACCGATGAAGGTCAGCTCGTGCGCCGCACAGGCCTCGGCGAAGCTCGCGTCCTCGCTGAGGAAGCCGTAGCCGGGGTGGACCGCGTCGCAGCCGGTGATCATGGCCGCACTGATGACCGCGGGCTGGTTCAGGTAGCTCTTGCGCGCCTCGGCCGGACCGATGCAGATCGCCTCGTCCGCCAGGCGCACCGCCAGCGAGTCGCGGTCGGCCTCGCTGAAGGCGACGACGGCCGGGATCCCGAGGTCGCGGCACGCGCGCAGGATGCGCACCGCGATCTCGCCGCGGTTGGCGATGAGGATCTTGCCGACCGCCATCAGGCCGTCACCCGCTGGCCGAGCAGCTCGACCGCCGATGCGAGGCTCGCGGCATCGGTCACCGTCGCGGTCTCCACCTCGGGGGCGATGCGCCTGACCATGCCCACCAGCGCGGCGCCGGCGCCGCACTCCACCATCACGTCGACGCCGTCGTCGACCATGCGCCGGACACACGCGACCCACTCGACCGGGGAACGCACCTGCTCGGCGAGCAGGGCGCGAATGCGGGGTGCGTCGGTGAGCGGCTCGGCGCTGACGTTGCTCATCACCGGCACGCGCGCGTCGCTCCAGGTCTCGGCCTCGAACGCGTCGGCCAGCTGCTCCGCGACGCCGGCCATCTGCGGCGAGTGGAAGGCGCCGGACACCGGCAGCCGCAGGACGCGGCGCGCGCCGGCGGCGCGCATCCCCTCGCCGACACGCTCGAGCGCGTCGAGGCTCCCAGAGACCACCACCTGCCCGGGAGCGTTGTCGTTCGCGACGACCAGCTCCGTCGGACGCGCGAGGCTGTCGACGACCGCCTGGACGGCATCGCGATCGAGGCCCAGGACGGCGGCCATGCCGCCCTCACCGGCGCCGGCCATGAGCTCGGCACGACGCGCGACGAGGCGCAGCGCGGCCGGCAGCTCGAGGACCGCGGCGGCCACGAGCGCGGCGTACTCGCCGACGGAGTGCCCGGCCACGACCACCGCCGCCGGGTCGGCCGCCTCGGCGAGCGCGCGGTAGGCGGCGACGGACGTCGTGAGCAGGCACGGCTGGGTCTGGCGCGTGTCGTCGAGGCGGTCGGCGGGGCCGTTCCAGCACGTCTCGGAGACCGACCAGCCGAGCGTGGCATCGGCCTCGGCGAAGGCCGCGGCGGCTGCCGGCGAGTGATCGGCGAGCTCGCGGCCCATCCCGACCGCCTGGGAGCCCTGCGGGCTGAACAGCAGCGCCAGCGTCATCGAACCGCCTCGGCCGTCTCGAGCTCGAGCACGACCTGCCCGTACTCGACCGCCTCGCCGCTCTCGGCGACGAGGTGGCCGACCGTCCCCCCGCGCGGAGCGCGGACGTCGTGGCGCACGCCGAGCATCTCGACGTGCCCGAGCTCGTCGCCCTTGCTCACCTCGAGCCCCGGGCCGAGGCCATCGGCGTAGACGAAGAAGCCGACGGCCGGCGATGCGACCCCGACCATGCTCGGGTGTGCCTCGGTCGTGGCGGCCGGTGCGGCCGGAGCCTCGCCGCCGGCGGTCGCCTCGGCGGGCTTCGACGCCACGGTTCCGGGGCTGGCGGCAACGCGCAGGCGCAGGTCGCCGTGCGCGACCTCGATCTCGCCGAGTCCGTGGCGGCGCAGACGCTCGGTGAGCTCGGGCACGAGCCGCTCGGCGGCGGCGCTGATCGCCTCGAGGGCGCGGTCGGTATCGGTCATGCGCCCCTCTCGCTCTCGGAGTCGTCGTCGGCACTCGGCCAGATCTCGCTCCAGCGCGGCCGGGCCGGGACGCCGGGCAGACGGAGGATCCGGCCGATCCGGTGGCGCAGCGACGGCTCCACCGGTGGGCGGCTCGAGGCCGCCCCGGTCTCGAGGTAGGCGCCCGCGCCGCGCAGCCGAGCATAGCGCCTGGCGAGCAGCTCGGCGGTGTCGAGCCCGGAGAGGTCGCGGAGCGCCGAAAGGATGGCCTCGTGGATGGCTCGCGCGGTCGCCGCGGGGTCGGCGTGCGCGCCCTCGCCGGGCTCCGGGATGATCGCGTCGACGACGCCGAGCTCGACCTGGTCCTCGGCCGTCATCCGCATCGCGGCGGCCGCCGTCCGTGCCTCGTCACGGGAGCGCCACAGGATCGACGACGCGCCCTCGGGGCTGATCACCGCGTAGACCGCGTTCTCGAGCGAGAGGACCACGTCGCCGACGCCGATGGCGAGCGCGCCTCCCGAGCCGCCCTCGCCGAGCACGACGACGACGATCGGGACCTGGAGCCCGGTCATCAGCTTGATGCTCGAGGCGATCGCCTCCGCCTGGCCGCGCTCCTCGGCCGCGGGTCCTGGGAACGCGCCGGCCGTGTCGAGGAACGTGACGATCGGGATCCCGAGCTTGTCGGCCAGCCGCATGAGCCGCTGGGCCTTGCGGAAGCCCTCCGGGTAGGGCGAGCCGAAGTTTCGCGCGATATTCGACTCGGTATCGGTCCCCTTCTGGTGCCCGACGATCATCACCGGCCGCCCATCGAGCAGGGCCGGCCCGCCGACGATGGCCGGGTCGTCGCCGAATGCCCGGTCGCCATGCAGCTCGAAGAACCCGGTGAAGATCTGCGGCACGAGATCGAGGGTGCGCGGCCGCTGCGGGTGTCTGGCCAGCTGCACGTGCCGCCAGGCGGCCTCGACCGCCTCCGGACTCGGCGCGTCGGCATGCACGACGGTCTCGCTCACGGCCGTGTCTCCTCGTCGGCGACCGCCGGCTCCGGGGTCGCGTCGGCCGGGCGGCGGCCGTTGCCGCCGGATTGCGGCTCGACGTCGATGCCGATCGTCTCGCTCACCGCGCCGCCCAGGCGCTCGGCGAGCCCGGAGAGGGCGCCGATCGGGCCCCACGACCGGTCCGCGTCGTCCGCCGCCGCGTCCGCGGCCACCGGGACGGGCAGGAGGCGGAGGAGCCGGCCGAGCGCCACGCGCAGCTCCGAGCGGGGCACGATCGCGTCGACGAAGCCGTGCGCGAGCAGGAACTCCGCGGTCTGGAAGCCCTCCGGCAGCTGCTCGCCGACGGTGTCGGAGGCGACGCGCGCGCCGGCGAACCCGATGAGCGCCTTCGGCTCGGCGAGGATGACGTCCCCGAGGCTGGCGAAGCTGGCCAGCACGCCGCCGGTGGTCGGATCGGTCAGGACGGCGATGAACGGGACGCCCGATTCGTCCAGGCGGACGAGGGGCGCGGTCGTCTTCGACAGCTGCATGAGCGACAGCGTTCCCTCCTGCATCCGCGCGCCGCCCGAGGCGCTGACGACGATGGCCGGGATCCGCTCGTCGAGCGCCGTCTCGAAGCAGCGCGCCAGCTTCTCGCCGACGACGCTGCCCATGCTGCCGCCCATGAACCGGAAGTCGAAGATGGCGATCGCGACCCGGATCCCCTCGATCTCGCCGACGCCCCAGACCACCGCGTCGCGCAGCCCGGTCTTCACCCGCGCCGCCTCGAGCCGGTCGGGATACGGGCGGGCGTCGTGGAAGCCGAGGCGGTCGACCGACTCGATCCCGGCGTCGCGCTCCTCGAACGTGTTCGCGTCGAGCAGCATGTCGATCCGCTCGCCGATGGACATCCGGAAGTGGTGGCCGCACGACGGGCACAGTCGCAGGGTGCGCTCGAGCTGCTTGTTGAAGACCTGGGCGTCGCAGGTCGGGCACTTGGTCCACGCATCGGACGGTGCCGCGCGGCGGCTGAACGGGAACTTGATCGGCAATGCAGCGGGCCTCCGTCTACCGATGCAGGAGCCGATGGGTGGAGCGGCTGCGCCACACGGCGTAGGCGGTGACCCCGACGCCGACGGCCGAGCCGACGGCGCCGGTCACGATCAGGCGGCCGGGATGGCGCAGGACCCAGGGCGTCGCGTCGACGCCCGCGAGCCGGGCGCCGAGCCGCGCCTCGAAGCGGGGCGCGACGATCGACGTCGCGAGGGTGGCGCGCAGCGTGGCGGCGGCCTCGACGAGCGCACGGTCGGCCGGTTCGACGCCCGCGGACGCCGCCGCGACCGGCGCTGGTGCGCCGGCCAGCACCGCATCGACCGCGCGGTCCAGCCGCTCGGCGGTTGTCGGACGAATGGTCATCACGCCTCTGCTAACACCGGGAAGCGTGAAACGTTACACCGTCGGGCCCGAGCCTCCATGCGCGAGCAGCTCGGCGAGCTGACGCAGGGCGCGGTGCTGGAGCACCCGCACGGCGCCCTCGCTGCGGCCGAGCACGGCACCGATCTCGCGCGCCGAGAGGCCGTCGACGAAGCGAAGCACGACGACCTGGCGACGGTCGTCCGGCAGCTGCTCGAGTGCCCGCCGCAGCCCGCGGGCGTCTTCGGCACGACCGAACTGGCCGGCGGGATCCGTCCGCGTGGCCGGTTCGGGCACGGTCTCGAGCGAGGCCGCGCGCTGGCGTTGCCGCGACCGGAGCGCGTTGGCCAGCTGGTTGTGGGCGATCCGGAACAGCCAGGCGCGGAACGTGGCGCCCACGTCGCGGTAGCCGTCGATGGCCGCCAGCGCGGCGACGAACGTGCGCTCGGTGACGTCCTCGGCATCGTGGTGGTCGCCGAGCAGATAGAAGCAGTATCCGTAGACGCGGTCGACGTATCGGCGGTAGAGGGCGCCGAATGCGGAACGATCGAGCTGCGCGGCACGGACGTCGGCGAGATCCGGATCCGGCTCGCCGCGTCGCGGCGCGCGCCGCGGATCGACGGTCACGCGGGCACCGCCCCGCGAACCTGCGTCGCCTCGCCGCCCGAGACGACATGACGACGCCCCCCGGCGTCCTCCACGACGAGCGCCCCCGTCGGGTCGAGGTCGAGCGCGCGCCCCGTGACCGGGCCGTCGGCCGTCTGCACCTCGACCGTCGCGCCGAGCGTCGAGCAGCGGGCGCGGTAGCGCTCGAGCGGCGATGTCCCGGCCTCGACGGCGCTGACCTCGGTGCCGAGCGCGTCGAGGAGGTGGCCGAGGAGCTCCTCGCGATCCACCGATGCGTCACGCAGGTCGGCCAGCGAGGTCGCTCGCGCCCGGAGCTCGGCCGGCATCTCGGAACGCCGCCAGTTCACGTTGATCCCGATCCCGAGCACCGCACCTCGCAGCCGATCGGCCTCGACGATCGTCTCGATCAGCAGCCCACCGACCTTGCGCCCGTCGCCGGCCGCGACGACGTCGTTCGGCCACTTGAGGGCGACGGGTGCCACGGACTCGCATGCGCCGGCCACCGCCAGGGCGGTCGCGAGCCCGAGCTGCCAGGCATCGGCGGCGGGCAGCGCGGGGCGAATCGCCACGCTCAGGTACAGGTTGCGCCCCGGCGGCGACTGCCAGGTCCGCCCGCGCCGGCCACGGCCGGCGGTCTGTTCGTCGGCGACGACGACCGCGCCGTCCCCGTCGGCCTCGACGAGGAGCTCACGGGCACGGTCGTTGGTGGAGCCGATGACGGGGACGACCTCGAGGGCGCGGCCGATCCGCCGGTGTGGGGTCGCCGCATCGGCCCAGCGCTCCGCGAAGTCGGCGAGGGTCGTCAACGCCGGCGATTCTACCGCCGGCTCCGGATGGCACAATGCGACCGATGGGCACCGATGCGGTCGTCGAGACCAGGGATCTCACGCGACGCTACGGTCCGCACGTCCTGGCGCTCGACCACGTGAACCTCCAGCTGCGACCGGGCGAGGTGTACGGGCTCATCGGCCCGAACGGGGCCGGGAAGACGACGTTCCTGCGGCTGGTGCTCGGCCTGATCCGCCCGACCGAGGGAAGCTCCTCGGTCCTCGGCGCACCGGCCGGCTCCCCCGATGCGCTGCGCCGCGTCGGGGCTGTCGTCGAGGCGCCGGCGTTCTACCCGTACCTGTCCGGCCGCAACAACCTCGTCGTCCTGGCGCGGTATGCGGGCACCGATCCGGCGCTGATCGATCCTGCCCTCGAGCGGGTCGGCCTCGCCGATCGCGCGCGTGACAAGGTGTCGGGCTACTCGCTCGGCATGCGGCAGCGCCTGGGGCTGGCGGCAGCGTTCATGAAGGACCCGGCCCTCTATCTCCTCGACGAGCCGACGAACGGCCTCGACCCGTACGGCATCGCCGCCATGCGCCGGATCATCCGCGACCTCGCCGACTCCGGACGCACGGTGCTCCTGTCGAGCCACCTCCTTGCCGAGGTGGAGCAGGTCTGCGACCGCATCGGCATCATCCACCATGGCCGGCTCCTCCTCGAAGAGACGATGGGCGAGCTGCGCGGCGCCGGTGGACGGCTGCGGGTCGTTGCCTCGCCGGTCGATCGCGCCTCCGAGGTCCTTCGCACTGTGGACGGGGTGGAGGCCGTGACGGTGACCGACCACGGGCTCGACGTGACGACCGATCCCGCCAACGCCCCCGCGATCGCCCGGGCGCTGGTCCAGGGCGGGGTCGACCTCGTCGAGCTGCGCGAGACGTCGCGCTCGCTGGAAGAGGCGTTCATGCAGCTCACCGGCGAGCCGGCCGACGGGAGGGAGCTCGGCTGATGGGGCCGCTGAACGCCGAGCTGCTCAAGGCCTGGCGCTCGTGGGCGACCACGATCCTCATCGCCATCGTGGTGCTCGTCGAGCTCCTGCTCGGCTACCTCGTGATCTGGCTCGTCCTCCAGGCACCGGCCGACCAGGGCGGCCTCGACGAGGCGGCGAGCGCGGCGCTCCTCGCCACGCTCGGCGTTGAGGGGCTGGTCGGCAACGCCCTCGCGATGCTCGCCGGTCTGGGCGGTGCGCTGGCGCTCGTGCTGGGCGCATTGATGTCGGCACGCGAGTACGGCTGGCGAACCGTCGGCACGCTCCTCGTCCAGGGCCGATCACGCATGGCGATGGTCGCGGCGAAGGCGGGAGCCCTCGCGATCGTGCTGGCGGTGATGACCGTCGCCACGTTCGTGGCGGCGCTCGCCGGAAGCGTTCTCGTCGCCGCGCTCGAGGGCACCGAGATGGCGCTCCCGCCGATCGACGAGGTGGCAGCAGGCCTCGGCGTCGGCTGGCTCATCGTCGGCGCCTGGGGATCGATCGGGCTCGCGCTCGGGTTCCTCCTCCGCGCCACGGGCCTCGCCATCGGTCTCGGACTGGCCTACGCGTTCGTGATCGAGACCCTCGTCGCCGCGCTGTCCGGCGCGTCGCCGGTGGTGGAGGCGATCGCACGCGGGCTCATCGGCCTCAATGCCGCCGCGCTGGCAGGCTCGTTCGGCCCGGAGCTGCCGCCGCAGTTCGGCGGGCCGGCGCTCGACATCGAGCCGGCCGTCGCCACGCTCGTCGTGGCCGCCTACCTTGTCGTCGGCCTCGTCGTGTCCGCCATCGTGGTTCGGGCGCGCGACGTGACCTAGCGGTACACTCCGGGGTCCCATGAGCCAGACGCTCGACGCTCCGCGCGCCCCTGAACCACCGCTCCGCGAGCGCGTCTTCAGCGGGATCCAGCCATCGGGCGCGTCGCACCTCGGCAACTACCTCGGCGCCCAGGTGAACTACGTCGCCATGCAGGACGAGTACGAGACGATCTACGGCATCGTCGACCTGCACGCGCTCACGACGGTCCACGATCCGCAGCAGCTTCGCGACCTGACGCACGAGATGGTGCTCGACCTGCTCGCGGTCGGCCTCGACCCGAACCGATGCGCGCTCATCCGGCAGTCGGACTTCCCCGAGCACACCGAGCTGGCGTGGATCTTCAACACCTGCGTGCCCGTCGCCTGGGCCGAGCGGAACCCGACGTACAAGGAGGGCCGCGAAGAGGGCAAGGAGAACAGCCTCGGCCTGCTCGACTACCCGATCCTCCAGGCCGCCGACATCGTCATCTACAAGGCCAGTCGCGTGCCAGTCGGCAAGGACCAGGCGGCCCACCTCGAGCTGAGCCGCGAGGTGGTTCGTGCCTTCAACCGACGCTACGGCGACATCTTCCCCGAGCCGCAGGCGGTCTACACCGACGCCCCGGTCGTCCTCGGCACCGATGGCGTGCGGAAGATGGGCAAGAGCGCCGGCAACACGATCCCGATCTTCGCCGAGCCCGACGAGATCCGGCGCCTCGTGATGAGCATGGTCACCGACCCGCTGCGCATCAAGCGGACCGATCCTGGCCGACCGGAGGTCTGCAACGTGTGCCAGCTGCATCGGTTCTTCGGCGCGCGACTACCTCCAGATCCAGGACGGCGAGCGCACCGCACGCACCGGCTGCGTCGAGACGAAGCAGCTGCTGGCCGAACGAATCATCGAGCACTTCCGGCCGATGCGAGAGCGCCGGCTCCAGCTCGCGGCCGACCCCGCGGTGGTCGAGGAGACCCTGGCCGCGGGCGCTGCCAGCGTGCGGCCGATCCTGGACGCCACGATGGCCGAGGTGCGCGCGGCGGTCGGCATCGGGCCGCGCGACCTCCGATGACCGAGCAGAAGGTCGAGGTCGGGACGGGCGGCATCGGTCCGCGCGAGCGCCGCTGGCTGCTCGTCTTCCTCGCGCTCGGGAGCCTCTACTTCGGGCTGCTGCTGGCGGACCGGATGATCGGGGTGCTCAGCGGGTTTGCCTCGATCCTGCTCATCCTCTTCCTGGCGTGGCTGCTGGCGTTCGTGATGTCGCCGCTCGTCGCGTGGCTCGAGGATCGCCTCGATGCTCCACGCGGGCCGGTGGTCGTGGCGACGTACCTGCTCGTGCTCGTCGTGCTCGGCTTCGCGCTCTTCTACACCGGCGCGGCCATCACCCAGCAGGTCGCGGAGCTGGCGGGGGCATACGGACCGGCCCGCAACGACATCGTCAATGCCCTGCCCACCTGGGAGCTTGGACGGCTGCGCGTCGACCTGACCGACCTGTACACCGGCGTCGAGGCGCAGGTCGCGCTGCTCGGCCGCCAGATCGTCGACCAGGCGGAGGCGATCGCCGGCATCACGATCGCCGCGCTCGGCTCGCTGCTGCTGATCATCTTCCTCTCGCTGTACATGCTCATGGACTCGCGGCGCATCCTTCCGCGGCTTCGCTCGACCGTGCCGCGGCGCTTCCGGGACGAGGCCAACCTCTTCGAGCGCAGCACCGTTCGCGCCTTCGGCGGATTCCTCCGCGCGCAGCTGATCCTCGCGGTGGTCATGGGGCTGCTCGTCGCCGTGGTCGGGACGGTCTTCGGCATCCCGTACCTGTTCCTGTGGGCCACGATCAGCGCGCTGGCGATGCTCATCCCGTTCTTCGGCCCGCCGCTCGCCCTCCTCCCGCCGATCATCGGCGCGGCGCTCTTCACCGGCTCCGCGCTGCCGGTCGCGATCATCCTGCTGGTGGCGCAGACGGTCATCGTCAACTGGCTCCAGCCGCGCCTCATGCGTGACGCCCTCGGGCTGCACCCGATCCTCGTGCTCGTCGGGCTGCTCATCGGCGCGCAGGTCGCCGGCGTGTGGGGCGCGCTGTTCGGGATCCCGGTGATCGCCGTCGGCTGGGTCTTCGTCAGCTACGCGCTCTTCGGCACCGTGCCCAACGCGGCACTCCCCGACCAGGAGCGCCTCAGCGACGTCGACGAGCACGTGATGGTGAGCGTGGCCAAGGAGCAGGTCGGCGACGAGACGCACCCGCACATTCGCGTGACCCGTTCGCGTGGCGCGGACGGCAGCGAGCAGGTGGACATCCAGACCGATCCGGTCCGCGACCCGAACGCCTGAGGCCTAGGCCGTGGCGGCCTCCGCCTCGGCGGCGGCGATCTCCGCCAGCTCCTCGATCTCGTCGGCTCGATAGCACGCGACGCGATGCCCCGGGCCCTTCTCCTCGAGCGGAGGGTGCGGATTCGTGCGGCACACTTCGGCCGCGAATGGGCAGCGCTGGATGAACCGGCACTCCGGCGATGGGTTGATCGCCTTGCTGATGCCGCCCTTGATCTGGACGGGGGTGCGCTTGATCGACGGGTCCGGCACCGGCACCGCCGAGAGCAGCGCCTTCGTGTAGGGATGCTTGGGTCGCGCGAGGATCTCCTCGGTCGGACCCATCTCGACGATCTTGCCGAGGTACATGACCGCGATCCGGTCGCACATGTAGCGCGCCACGGCGAGGTCGTGGGTGATGTAGAGGTACGAGACCCGGAACTCGCGGGCCAGCCCGGCCATCAGCTCCATGATCGAGATGCGGATGCTGACGTCCAGCATCGAGGTCGGCTCGTCGGCGACGACGAAGCTCGGGTTCATGACCAGCGCGCGGGCGATCGCGATCCGCTGCCGCTGGCCGCCGGACAGCTCGTGCGGATAGCGGAAGAGGAAGTTCTCCGGCGGCACGAGCCCGACGAGGCGGAGGAGCGCCAGGACGCGACCCTCGCGCTCGGGCATCGAGCCCACCTTCTGCACGGCCATCGGCTCGCTGACCGTGTCGAAGATCGTGCGGCGCGGGTTCATCGACTCATACGGGTCCTGGAAGATCATCTGCGCCCGACGGCGGAACTCCTTGATCTCCCGCCCCTTGATCGTGGCAATGTCGCGCTCGTAGTCGGCGTCGCGGAACATCACGCTGCCGCCGGTCGGCTCCTGGAGCTTCACGAGCATGCGGCCGGTGGTCGACTTGCCGCAGCCGGACTCGCCGACGAGGCCGAGGCTCTCGCCCGGGGCGATCTCGAAGCTGATGCCGTCGACGGCGTGGACGAAGTCGGTCGGTGCGCGGAAGAGGCCGCGCGAGATCGGGAAGCGCATCTCGAGGTCGGTGATCTCGAGCAGCGGGACCTTCCCCTTCGGCTCCGGGCGGACCTCGGGAATCGGGCTCGAGGTCGTCATCGCTGGAGGTGTTCCTCGAGCTCCGGGACCTGGTCGTGGTGCCAGCAGGCGACGCGGTGCCCACCGCCGATGTCCGCAAGCGGCGGCTCCTCGCTCGCGCAGACCTCGGTGGCGAACGGGCAGCGCGGGTGGAAGCGACAGCCCGTTGGCGGTCGGAACAGGTCGGGCGGCTCACCCTCGAGCGGGGCGAGCTTGCGGCGCGGCCCCGTGATCGACGGCGTCGAGCGAAGCAGCAGGTAGGCGTATGGATGGCGCGGACGGGCGAAGATCTCGGCCGTCTTGCCGTATTCGACGAGCTTGCCCGCGTACATGACGCCGAGCGAGTCGGTCACCTCGGCGATGACCGCGATGTCGTGGCTGATGTAGATGATCGACATCCCCATCTCGGCCTGGATGCGCTTGAGCTCCTTGAGGATCTGGTCCTGGACGATGACGTCCAGCGCCGTGGTCGGCTCGTCGGCGATGATCAGCTTCGGGCTGCAGGCGAGCGCCATGGCGATGACCGCACGCTGGCGCATGCCACCGGAGAACTCGTGCGGATACCGATCCAGCATCGTCGGCGGCAGGCCGACGGCGGTGAACAGCTTCTCCATGTGCGCCCGCTGCTCGTCGTAGTCCATGACGCCGCGGTAATGCGTGTCGAGGGTCTCCCGGATCTGGTCGCCGACCCGGTAGACCGGGTTCCAGGAGTTCATCGCACCCTGGAACACCATCGCGATGTCCTTCCACCGCCGCTTGCGCATCTCCTCGGGGCTCAGCCACAGGAGGTCCTCGCCGTCGAGGCGAATCTCGCCGGAGATGAACTCGGCGTTCGAGGGCAGCAGGCGCAGCAGCGACAGGGCGATCGAGGTCTTGCCACAGCCCGACTCGCCGACCAGGCCGACCGACTCGCCCTCGTGGACCGTGAACGACACGTCCTCGACGGCCGAGACCTCGCCGGCCTTGATGCGGTAATGCATGATCAGTCGATCCACCTCGAGCAGCGGCTTGGTGGGATCGATCTGACGGGCTTCCAGGTCCTCGAGGGACTCCGCTGCCGCGGTCTCCGCGATGCTCATCCTCGAGCGCGGAGCCGAGGGTTGATCACCTCATCCATGCCTCGGCCGACCAGGAAGAAGGCGAAGCACAGGAACGACACCGCGAGGCCTGCCGGGAAGAGCAGCCACCAGTAGCTGGTCCCGCTGAGCAGGTACCCGCTGGTCCGGGCGCTCTCGATCATCAGGCCCCACGTCATGTCGACGTTGAGGAGCCCGAAGAACGACAGCGTGGACTCGATGGCGATCGCCTCGGTCACGCCGAACATCATGTACAGGAAGCTCAGCGGCAGGACGTTCGGCACGATGTGCCGGAAGATCACGTGCCAGTCGCTCCCGCCGGCGACGCGCGCCGCGTCGATGTACGACTTGACCTTGACCGACAGCGCCTGGGATTTGAGCACGATGGCCACGCCCCCGAAGCCCGAGAGGACACCGATCATGATCCCCAGGATCACCATCGTCATCTCGAACATCGCGCTCAGCAGGATCAGCACCGGGAGCAGCGGCATCAGCAGGATGAGGTCGGCGAAGCGCATCAGCCCGCTGTCGATCCAGCCGCCGAAGTAGGCCGCGATCGCGCCGACCGTCGTCGCGATGAGGACGGTCGTCAGCGCGGCGACCGCGCCGAGCGCGAAGGCGGCGCGCGTGCTGAACAGCAGCTGGGAGAGGATGTCGCGCCCGCGGACATCGGTCCCCAGGACGTGCACGTGGTCACCCGAGAAGGATGGCGGCGCGGGCTGGGTCGGGATGTTGACGACGTCACCGGCGTCGATGGTCGGGTTCAGCTCGAGGCGGGCCTCGGTCTGCTCGATCTGGGTCGCCGGGTCGGTGACCGTGCCGTCCTCCACGACCGTGAACTCGGTGGTGACCGAGTCGTAGCCGACGACCGGGTCGTACACGGCCGGATCCCAGACCGTGGCCATGAGGATCGGGTGGATGATCGCCATCACGGCGAAGAGACCGATCAGCGCCAACCCGAACATCCCGAGCCGGTTCTCGCGGAAGAGGCCCCACGTCGTCGCGAACGATCGGCGCATCAGCCGCAGCCGGATCCGCCACATCGGGACGCTGGAGAGGTCCCTGCCCTTCGTCAGCTGGCGGACGGTGGCGCCGGGGACCGGGACCCCCAGCTCGGGGTTCTGGGCCTGGTTGTCGGGAAGAGTCATCTCAGCACGCTCATGCGACACGGATTCGTGGATCGAGGACGGCGTAGAGAACATCGGCGATCAGGTGACCGAAGAGGGCCAGCACGCCGGTGATGGCGAGCGCACCGATGGCCAACGGAAGGTCCGAGACGCTGATGGCCTGGAGGAAGACGAGTCCCATGCCCGGCCACGAGAAGATCGTCTCGGTGACGATGCCGCCACCGATGACGAACGCGAGCGCCAGGACGAGCGAGGTGGTCACCGGCAGCATCGCGTTGCGAGCGGCGTGCCTGTCCCGGATGATCCAGTCGGGAATGCCCTTCGCGCGCGCGGTGAGGACGTAGTCCTCGCCGAGGGTCTCGAGCATCGCGCTGCGGGTCAGGAGCATCGTCGCGCCGAAGGCGACCAGGCCAAGCGTGATCACCGGCAGGATCGTGTGGTGGGCGATGTCGGCGACGTACTCCGTCTCGGGGCGCACCCACCAGTACAGCAGGAGCGAGCCGACGGCGAGGATGCCGAGCGCCTGCCCGGCCCGGATCTGGGTCACCAGGTTGCGGGAGAACTTCGCGATCAGCCAGCGACCGATGCCGTACAGCACGCTTACGACGACCACCGACAGGATCATCTGTGCGAAGACATCGTTCGCGCTGTACGGCGCTCCCTGCCAGAGGTCGGCGGTGATGAAGCGACCGATCGGGAACCAGCCGAGGTAGAAGCCGAACAGCCACAGCATGATGATCGCGAACCAGGGGTAGAAGACCGTCTGCAGGAAGATGCCCGACACGATCAGGCCCTTCTCGGCGGCCGCGCCGCGGCGCCATGCGATGAACTTGCCGGCCTTGAAGCCGAGCCAGAAGGCGAACAGCGTTGCAGACAGGAAGAGGACGAGCGTGCGAGGCAGCGCCTGGAAGAGGATGACCGAGACGTCCTCTGGATAGCGGCTGAAGCTCACTCCCATCTCGCCACGGAAGAAGTTCGTGATGTAGGTCACGTACTGCTGCAGGAGCGGCTGGTCGAGCCCGAGCCGTTCGCGGAGCAGGAGTCGTTGCTCGAGCGGAATCTCCGGGTTGGCGGTCAGCGTGTCGCTGATGTCGCCGGGCATGGCCTGGAGCAGGAACCAGATCAGGGTGAGGAAGATGACGAAGAGGATCGCCATCTGCACCAGGCGGCCGGCCAAGAACTTGAACATCCCGGAGCGGCGCTCCTTCCGCTAAGTCCGACTCGCAGAGCCGGGAGTGTACGCGATGGTGGGGATGTTGGGGAATGGGGGCCGGTCCGTCGGACCGACCCCCATGACGGTGAACGTACCTTCGGTTACTGCGCCGCAGCCGCCGTGCTCGGCAGTCCGAACAGGAACTGCAGGCCGGACAGCGTCTCGACGAACGGATACTGGACCCTGTTGTTGTAGAACTCCAGGATTCCGGTATCGAACAGCGGGACATGTGGCTTATCGCGCGCGATCAGCCGCTCCATCTCCCACATTGCCGCGAACGCCTCTTCCTGCGTCTGCGCCGCGTCGAACGCCGCAGACTGCGCGTCGTAATCCTCGTTGGAGTACTGCGTGTTGTTCGAGTCTCCGCCGGTGGCGAAGAACGAACCATGGAAGGTCGGGAACGCGGCGTTGCCGAGCGAGTACCCGAGGATGAACATGTCGAACGGCGACGTGTAGTTGTTCTCATCGTCGAGAGTGAACACGTCGGCCACGATCTTCGTGAAGTCCGTCGGGATCGCCACGAGATCGATGCCCATCTCCTGCGCAACGCCGGAGATGTAGCTGGCAGAACGTCGCCCGCAGCGGGTCGTACGAGGCCGTTGGGGTGATCAGCTCGAGCTGCCCAATGGGCTCGCCGTCAGGACCGATGATCCCTGTGCCGGCGGTGAAGACGCCGTCCGCGATGGCGGGGGCGGTCTCCCACGTGTACCCGGCCTCGGTCAGCAGGTCGATCGCGATCTGCTTGCGCTCGAGGTCCTCGAGACCTGCGTAGCCGGCCGTTGCCAGCTCAGTGGCGACCTCCTCGTTGTACCACGCCACGTTGCCCTCGGGCAGGATGACGTAGAGCGGGAAGGCCACGCCCTGGAGCAGGTTCTCCGTCACGAACTCCTTGTTGATCAGGGCCGTCAGCGCGTCGCGGAAGGCCGGGTCACTCATCGGAGCCCGGGAGTGGTTGAACGCCATGAACCGATAGCCGTTGGTCGGGTTGACGACCGCGGTCAGGTCCGGGTTCTCCGAGACCTGGTCCTGGAAGCCACGCTGCATTCCCAGCGGGTTGAGCAGGTAGTCGACCTCGCCCTCGGCGAGAGCGAGCACTGCGGCCTCCTGGCCACCGTACAGCGGGTACTGGAAGTCGTCGGCAAACGGGCCTTCGGTCCAGGTCACGCCGCCGGACGTCTTCTCGGCGCCCTCGTCGTAGTACTCAGGATTGGTGGTGCTGGCAGCGAAGCTGCCTTCCTCCAGGTCCTCGACCACGGTCGGCCCGATGCCGGGAGCCTCGAGGCCGGACGCAGACATGAGCGTGGGGGCCGGGTCATCCGAGGCGAGCGCCTCGTCGACGACCGGCTGCCAGAAGTGCATTGGCTGGATCGGCATCGTGGTGACGCCGGTGCCGGGACCCCAGATCGCGAGGCCAGGCTGCGCGTTGAAGGTGACACGCACGGTGGTGTCATCGACCGCCTCGACGGCGGTGACGGGCCCGTTGTCCGTCGCGTCGTCCGGTGGATCGGTCAGTGCGCTGGCAGCGTAGTCGGTGTAGTCGAGCCAGCCGCCCTGGAGCCCGACGTCGACGACCGTCTGCCACGTGAAGGCCACGTCGTTGGCGGTAAAGGGCTCGCCGTCGGACCACAGCAGGCCCTCGCGAAGCGTGATCTCACCGACCCACGTGTCGCCTTCCTGGACTGCCGGCTGGAGCTCGCCGTCTGCGAGATCCGGCACGTACTCAATGCCCGGGTAGGCGATCGTGTACATCCCGGCGGTGGTCGGCGACAGGAAGTACTGGTTCCATACCGTGCCTTCCGCCACGTCGTTGAACGCCCACTGGTTGTCAGTGGTCACGTCCTCGAAGATGCCCAGGGTGTACGTCCCGAGGTCACCACCCCCCGTTGTCGGAGCCCCCGAGCCGGACGCCGAAGGCGGTTCCGACTCGTCGGTGGTCGCCTCTGGCGTGTCGCTGGTGCACGCTGCGAGCGTGATCGCCAGCACGGCCAGGAGGGCCATGAGACGCATCTGGGGCGTCGTCCTACTCATAAAGTTCCCTTCTGTCATCGATCTCCCTCTGTATCGGAGTCATCGGCGACGAACACCATGCGCCACGAGCGCGCACGAATCGTCGGGTCGCCGGTGCTCCGGCGATGCCGGAGAGTGATCCCTCTCCTCCAAGATTCCGCGGATTGTACTCCACACGAGCGAGCATGCGGTCCGCGGCAACCGGCGATATGGTCCCTCTGCGTCCACCTCCTTACGCATCGGCTCGCTCCAGGCCCGAACGGTAGCATGGCGCCCCGAGACCGAGCCTCCGGACGCACGCCGAGAGCGAGTGAAGGGCAGCGTCACCCTTCCCGCCCGGTCCGTCTATCGGTACCTAGTCAGTCACCGGCCGAAAGGTTCAATGCGGATTCCGCAAGGTCGTCGGTTCCGACATGACCGGCGCGAGCGTGCTGTGGCCGTCCACGGTCGTCGCCTCGGCGATGTGGACACCGAAAGCGTCACGCCGGCGCCGCATCCCTAGGCGGGGACGGCGTCCTCCTCGCGGACCTCGAAGGAGCCGTACAGCGGCGTCTCGCGAGCGGTATCGCTGAGCATCGGGTCGAGCATCTTCTGGATCGCCAGCGTGTGGGTGCAGCCGCCGGCCGACTCGAAGAGGTGACAGTCGCACTGCCACGACTCGGCGTCGAGAGACACGGTGTGGGTGCCGTTGTCACCGGCGAAGCTGGCGCTGAACGAGGTCAGCTTCACGCGGTCGGGCTCGTGCGCGTAGCGCATCGCCTTCTCGACCTTGCCGATCATGCTCGAATGCACGTCGCGAGTACCTCCATGGCGCCGGATCCTCCCGGCGCCCTACTTACCTGGCGCTCGTCTGGTTGGATCCGGTGGCCCTGGCGAGCCGCTCCTTGAGCATCGCCAGCAGTGTAACCGGCGTCGGGTCGGTCTGGTAGAGGATCGCGAGATACACGCTCGCCAGGTCGCCGTGGGCGACCGCGCCGAGCACCCGGGCCAGCCGCGACGGTCCCTCGGCCCACACCGTCGATCGGTTCGTGGCGCGCTCGCCGAGCAGCTCCTCGACGACGCGATAGCGCTCGGCGATCTCTGCAGGCTCGTCCGGATCGCGTACCTCGACGACGTAGAGCGCATCCGACAGCTCACGCGGGTTGAGGCTGCCCTCGATCGCGTTGTGGTTGGCCTCCGGCATCGGCTCCCACGCCGCCCAGGCCTTGGCGTTCTCGTTGAGCTGGGTCTTCCAGCGGTGCGCGACCGACGCCATCATCCCGTGGCCGTAGACGACCGGGATGCGGCCGAAGGTCGACCATGCCAGCTGCTTGGCCGGGTTCGCATCGGTCTCGACCGATGGACCGAGTCGTTCGAGCACGCCCTCCAGGGAGGCGACGACCGGACCGATGGGGTCCGGCTCGGTCACGAGCTCCAGCCGGCCGAGCAGCTCGTGGACGAGGCCGACGCCGAAGCCGATGGCGGCGCGCGGCTGCCCGCCCGGCCGGTAGCGAAGGACCGGGATCCGGGCCTCGTCCGCCTGCGAGGCCAGGCGACCGCCGGTCGTCACCGCGACGAGCGGCAGCTCGCGGCGGCGGGCCTCGGCGAAGCCGGAGAGCGTCTCGGCCGTCTCGCCCGAATGGCTCGCGGCGACGATGAGCGTCCGCGGACCGGCCCCGGCCGGGAGGCCGTAGTCGCGGTGGACGATGAGCGGCACGCGCAGCCGCTCCCCCGCCGCGGCGGCCACCAGCTCGGCGCCGATGGCCGAGCCGCCCATCGCCAGGACGATGACGGCGTCGACGTCGCGCAGGCGCGCGTCGGGCTCGAAGGCGGCGGCGACCTGTCGGGCCTGGGCCAGCTGCCGCGGCATCTCGGCGACCCGGCCGAGCATGTCCTCCGGATCGATCCGTCGCAGCGTGGCCGGGTCGTCGAGGGTGACCGCGTCCTCGAACAGCGGCGGCCCCTCGTCCTCCGCCACGTCGGCGGGATCGGGGTGGCCGGGCTCCTCGTCGGGGTTCTTGTAGCCGAAGAAGTCGCGGGCGTCCATCAGGAGGCGGCCGCGGCGCGCGGCGTCTCCGCGGCGGCGATCCGGCGTCCCTCGGCCAGCAGTGCCGTGACGTCCTCCGGCGAGCGGGCCTCGACGTAGACGCGCAGCAGTGCCTCCGTGCCGCTGAAGCGAATGAGCAGCCAGGAGCCGTCGTCGCGGTAGAACTTGAAGCCGTCGCGTGTCTCGAGCTCGGCGCGCTCGACGACCTCGCGGCCGGCCAGCTCGGTCGGCGCCTCCACGGCGAGCCGCGCGAGCGTCTCGGCCTTGACCCCGTCGTAGCCCTCGCGGGCGAAGCGGATGTCGATGCGGTCGTAGTACGACGGGCCGGCGAGGGCCTGGAGCTCGGCCAGCACCTCGGACGCCCGCTTGCCGCGGGTCAGCCACAGGTCGAGGAGGAAGAGGCCGGAGGCAAGGCCGTCGCGCTCGGGGATGTGCATCCCGAACCCGAAGCCGCCGGACTCCTCGCCGCCGATGACGGCGTTCGTCTCGGTCATCTTGGGCCCCACGAACTTGAAGCCGACGCCGGTCTCGTGCGCCTGGGTGCCGTAGATCTCGGCCAGGCGCTTGGCCATGCTCGTGGTCGTGACGGTGTAGACCGCCGGACCGATGAGCCCGCGCACCTCGAGCAGGTACCAGTACAGGAGGCCGTAGACCTGGAGCTGGTTGACGAAGACGCCCTCCTCGGTCGCCATGCCGACGCGGTCCGCGTCGCCATCGAAGGCGATGCCGATGTCGGCGCCCCAGCGCGGGATCTCGTCGAGCCACTCGTCGATGTTGGGGCGGATCGGCTCCGGGTTGACGCCGCCGAAGAACGGGTTGCGCTCGGTGTGCAGCTCGCGAACCGTCAGCCGGCCGTCCCCGATCAGCCGCGTGTACCAGCCGGCACCGGACCCGTACAGGTTCTCGACGAGGACCCGCCGCTCGGCCGCGCGGATCTTCTCGATGTCGACGATGCTCGTCAGCTGGTCGCGGAAGGGCGGGTAGGCGTCGAAGGTCTCGACGAGGCCGGCGGCGACTGCGTCGGCGTGGTCGCGGCGCGGCGGCAGCTCGTCGGTGGGGTGCTCGTCCATCGTCGCCTCGATGGCGGCGAGCATCTCCGGCGCGGCGGCGCCGCCCGTATCGGCCTTGACCTTGAAGCCGTTGTCGGTCCACGGGTTGTGGCTGGCGGTGATGACGATGCCGGCGCCCGCCCCGAGCTCGCGGGTGAAGAAGCTGCCGACCTGGGTCGGCACCGCCTCCGGCGGCGTGAAGCTGCGGATGTCGTGCGCCGCAAGGACCTCGACGCAGGCGCGCGCGAAATGCTCGGACGCGAAGCGCCGGTCGTGGCAGACGACCACGCCGCGGTCCGCCGCACCGGTGCGCTGGAGGTGCTCGGCAACGCCGCGCGCGCAGCGGCGCACGTTATGGAAGGTGTAGTCCTCGGCGATGGCGGCGCGCCAGCCATCGGTCCCGAACTTGATCGTCGTCACCGGCCACCCATGGTAGCCGAGGCGTCCCCGGACGCGGGAGCCCACTTCTCAGCGGACGTCCCCCTGGGTCCTCGGGTCGAGGGCCTCCCGCAGCCCGACGCCGATGAGGTAGAACGACGCCGCCAGCAGGGTGATGCCGCCGGCGCCGGCCAGCATGATCCACCACGGGATCGGCGCGATGCCGGCCATCAGGTCCGACCACACGATCCCGTCGTACACCATCTGCCCGAAGCCGATGTCCTCGCCGATGGCGCTGCGGAAGCTGAGGAACGCATCGGCGATGACCGCCCCGGTCGCCCCGATCATCGCCTGCACCGCGGCGTGGGCGTACACGTGCGGCAGGACGTGGCGGGTGATGATCCAGCCGCCGCCGCCGCCGGCCACGCGCGCGGCGTCGAGAAACGGCCTGGCGACCACCGTCATCGCCGCTGCGCGCACGGTCGCGGTGGCCGGTCCGAGCCCGTAGATGACGCCGAAGGTGATGCCGACGTGGAGCGCGCCGAACTGCTCGTCGGGACGGCTGATGCCGAGGACGAACACGGCCAGCATTGCGGGCAGGAGGACCATCGCATCGCTGAGGTGGCTGACGAAGCCGTCGACCCAGCCGCGGCGAAACGCCGAGATCGAGCCGAAGACCAGCGAGACGACGGCGATCGTGATCGCCGCGCTGACCGCGACGAGGAGGGTCGGACGCGCGGCGTAGGCGAGCATCGAGAAGACGTCGCGGCCGAGCGAGCTCGTCCCCAGCCAGTGCTCGAACGACGGCGCCGACGGATGGGCGACGCCGGTGTCGAACCCGAATTGCGGATGGTAGATGCTGCTCTTTCCGGCCCACAGCGTCGCGTCCAGCAGCGGACCGGCGACGGTCAGCAGGACGAAGAAGCCGAGGATCGCAATCCCGGCCAGGATCTTCGGGTGGGTGAGGACCGAGAGGCGCGCGCGCCGCAGCCGCGGCGTGGCGACGACGAGCGGCTCGGAGACGGCGGTCATGCTCGACCGTGCCGCTGGCGGGGATCGAGCACGGCGATCGTGAAGTCGGTGACGAGCCGGAACCCGACGCCGATGAGGCCGAGCACGACGATCACGCCCATGATCACCGGAATGTCCTGGAACTCGATCGCGTCGAAGAGGACCGATGACAGCCCGTCCATCTCGAGCTCGTACTCGACGATGATCATCCCGGCGAGCACGGTCGGGAAGGTCAGGAACGAGCCGGCCAGGACCGGCGCCAGCACGTTGCGGGCGACGTGCTTGTCGCGCACCGCGCGCTCGGTGAGGCCCTTGGCCCGGCCGGTGAGGACGTAGTCCTCGGACTTCTCAGCCTCCATGCCGGCGTGCATGACGAGCATCACCTGCCCGAACGACAGGAAGATCACGCCGACGATGGCGAGTGCCGGCGTCCCGCGGCCGGTGGTTGCGGCAATGTCGGAGCGGTAGAGGAGGTCGACGGCGTGCGGCCCGAGGTCGCTGAGCCAGATGCCGACGCCGACGCCGAGGAACGACAAGGGCAGGGCGAGGCCTTCGACGAGCGGCAGCTGCTGGCGCCTGCCGTGGGCACGAACGACGAGCGCGACGACGAGGGCAGCACAGAACCCGAGCGCGATGAGCCAGCGGACGTCGGCCGGGCTCAGCGCACCGGGGACGCCGGTGACGGCATCGCGCCACAGCTCGAGGCTGTCGACGGGCAGGCCGATCGCCTCGCGAGCACCGAGCAGCGGCTCGCGCAGCCAGCGGACGAGGACGAAGACGAGGAACGGCGGAAAGATCGTGGCCGACAGGATGCCGAGCACCGACAGCCCCGCCCCACTGAACGGCCGCCGGCTCCAGGTGCCGATGCGCCCGAGCAGCTCGCCGACGATCCAGCCGATGACCGTGCCGACGATGAAGATCGTCAGCGTCACCGGCAGGGCTTCGGCGATCAGCGCGAAGACCGACTGCCCGCTGAAGGAGGTGCCGAGATCACCGGTGGCGAGTCCGGTCATGAAGTCGGCATAGCGCTCGACGAGCGGGCGGGTCAGGCCGGCCGACTCGAGGGCCGCGCGGTAGGCAGCTCCCCGATCCGGCCCGAGGAACTGAGTGGCCCACGTGTACGGCACCCAGACCTGCACGAAGAAGAAGACCGCGGTCAGGAAGATGAGCAGGGTGACCAGAGCCCAGACCAGCCGCCGGCCGAGGAACGAGACGAACCACGGCACACGCACCCTGGCGCGCGGTTCGCTCATCTCCTGCACGTCCACCTCGATCATGCGCTCACCCTGAACCGCTCCGGACCCATGGACGTCATCGGGGCATGGTTGGATCCGGGTGGCGGTGCGTGAAGTCCCTCACCCATACAATCCCCACCGATGGGTGATTGGTTCAGATCGGTCACGGTGCTGGTCATGGCCTTCGTCGGCGCACTGGTCGTGACGATCGGCCTGGCGAATGTCATTGTGCCCGGAGGAGGCGCAGACCCGCAGGCCGCCGGCGGAGGTGACGGGGACGCGGCGACGTCCCCGACGCTGCAGCCGATCGCGGGCGTGGGCGGCCACCTGGCCGTCACCGGCGAGCGCGAGGGAACGCTCACGCTCACGCGTGAGTCGAACGATGAGCGGTACTCGCTCGTCGGCGACGACGCACGAATGGTGTTCGAGGGCGACCCGCCGACGGTCGCTCAGGTGTCGTGGGACGGGCTCGAGTTCTTCCCCGAGCCGGAGGACTGCAGCATCACGCCTGGCGAGCTCGACGATCAGCTCGGCGTCGGCTATGCCCAGGTCGAGTGCACCGACCTCGTCGACATCCGCGACGGCGGGACGGTCAGCGTGTCCGGCACGGTGGGAGTCGCACTCACACTCGTCGGTGACAGCGACCTCCCCGAGTCGGGCGGCAGCGTCACCGTCGGCGACGAGACGTGGCAGTTCGACGCGGCGATGCTGTTCGCAGTCCCCTTTGTCGCGGTTGCCGGGGAGGACGACTACAACATGATCCTCGCGCGCGAGGGCACCGACGAGGGCTGCCCCGGTCCGGACTGCTCCCGGACATCGCTCCGATTCAGCTATGACGTTCAGCACCACCGGCTGACACTGGTCAACGTCGAGCGCGACGGCGAGGACGCCGACCTGGCCGCCGGCGCGTGCGCTCTCGAGAGCAACGAGCTTGGCCGGCTCACGCCGGGGACCGCCGTCGTGGAGCTGACGATCGAGTGCCCGGCGGCCGACGTGCCGGGCATGGGCGCGGTCCCGATCGCCGGCACGGTGATCGTCCAGCAGGTCGACTTCGTCCCGTAGTCACCCCGCGTCGGCGCGCTCGGCGACCTCGTCGAGGGCCGCCTGGAGGCGCGCCAGGAGGGGCCGGATCGGCTCGCGCTCGCCGACACCGATCGGCTCGGCCTCGACGACGCGCATCCGCCCGAACGGGAGCGGCACGATATGGCGGTCCCACCGGCCGTTCAGCCGCAATGCGGGCCGCGCGATCACCGCCCACGGCTGGAGCGGCAGGCCGGACTCGCGGGCCACGATCAGCGCTCCGGGCTTCGCGCGCCGGTACGGCCCGAGCGGCCCGTCCGGGCTGACCGCGACCGTCGCGCCCTCGCGCCCGAGGCGTGCCAGCTCACGCGAGAGGCGGGCGGCCTCGGCTCGCTCGTTCTCGGCCGGCAGCGGCACCGATCCGGCGCCGATGGCGGCGAGCATCGCATTCATCACCTCGCCACGGAACGTCTGCGTGCTGAAGCTGACGTGCCGTCGGGCGCGGCGAAGCTTGTAGGCGGCCGTGGCGGCCACGAGGTTGTACTCGTGCCAGAATGCGAGCACGGCCTGATCCTGGCTGACGGGCGGACCCTCGATCCTGGTGGTGGCCGCCACGAGCCGGACGTAGGCGGCCATCAGCCGACCGATGAGGCCGGCCAGCAGGCGCATCGGTCTCGCGCGTCAGAGGTAGCGGTCGCCGGCGGTGCCGGCGATCTCGTCGAGCACCGGCTTGATCTCCTCGGCGCGGTCGCGGTGGCAGACGAGCAGGGCGTCCGGGGTGTCCACGATGATCACGTCGGAGAGCCCGACGGTGACGATGAGCCGATCACCACCATGGACGAGCACCCGGTGCGAGCCGCGGTCGAGGTGGCGTCCGCTGGCGACGAGATCGGCCCCGGTGGCGGTCGAGAGCGCCTCGAGCAGCGCCGACCACGAGCCGATGTCCGACCAGCCGGCCTCGAGCGGCACGACCGCCATCCGGCCCTCGGCGGCGGCCGGCTCGGCGATGCCGGTGTCGATCGTGATCGCGTCGATCGGCTCGAGCAAGTCGCGGACGTCCGCCATCCAGCCCGGGGTCCGGTGCATCGCCTCGATGCGCTCGATGGCCGACGCGAGCTTCGGCTCGAAGCGCTCGAGCGCCTGGCGGAAGGCATAC
Organism: uncultured Chloroflexia bacterium; assembly: GCA_963844415.1. Classification (GTDB taxonomy): domain Bacteria; phylum Chloroflexota; class Limnocylindria; order QHBO01; family QHBO01; genus JACDBZ01. Next base: position 677,472 of record CAWJOA010000006.1, on the reverse strand, counting down.
GTGCGCCACGCGAAGATGCCCGCGTTCCAGAGGTACCCGCCCTCGTCGAGGAACTTCGCCGCCGTCGCCGAGTCGGGCTTCTCGACGAAGCGCTCGACCGATGCCGTCGGGCTCGCCGGATGCAGGGTGGCGCCGGCCTTGATGTAGCCGTAGCCGGTGGCCGGATGCGTCGGCACCACGCCGAGCGTCACGAGGTACCCGCGCTCCGCGGCCCGCGCGGCCTCACGCAGGCCCTCGACGAACGCGGCATCGTCCGCGACGAAGTGGTCGGCCGGAAGCACGATGCCGACCTCGTCGCTCTCCCGCCGCGCCAGGGCGGTGGCGAGGGCGGCGGCGACCGCTGTCGACCGTGCCAGCGGTTCGCCGAGGACGTTCTCCGGCGGCAGCTGCGGGAGCTGGTCCTGGGTGGCGCGCACGTGCGCCTGGCTGGTGATGACGAAGATGTCGTGCGGCCGCAGCAGCGGGTCGAGGCGCGCGACGGTCTGCTGGAGCAGGCTCGTCTCGCCGGTCAGCGCCAGCAGCTGCTTCGGGGTGCCGCGCCTCGACAGCGGCCAGAGTCGCGTGCCGGACCCACCGGCCATGATCACCGCGTACATCAGTCGCGCTCGACCTCCGCTTCCAGGCGCTCCCCCAACTCGAGCGTGCGACGGTAGGCCGCCCACACCGCGTCGCTGAACACGGTGCGGATGCGGCCCTTCTCGAGCTCGTAGATCGCCGCGGCGCTCGTCCCGCCGGGCGAGGTGACGGCATTGCGCAGCTGTGCGGGGTGCATCTCCGATCGCAGCGCGAACTCGGCCGAGCCGATCAGGGTCTCGACCACGAGGTCGTGCGCCAGCTCCCGCGGAAAGCCGAGGTGGACGCCGGCGTCGATGAGCGCCTCCATGACGCTGAACAGGTAGGTCGGGCCGGTGCCCGAGAGCGCCGTGGCCATGGCGACAAACGACTCGTCGTCGACGTGCCGCTCGTCGCCGAGCGCCTTGAGGACACCCCGCGCCAGGTCGCGCTGCCGCGCGGTGCACGCCTCCGAGGCCGCCCAGACACTGATGCCGCGCCGGATCTGGCTCGGCGTGTTCGGCATCGCGCGCACGACGGCGGCGTGCTGGAGGCCATCGACGAGGGTGCGAATCGTGGCACCGGCGACGATGCTGACCACGACCTGCTCGGCGGAAAGCTCGCCACGCAGCTCGCGCATCACGCGGCCGAGCATCTGTGGCTTCACCGCCAGGACGACGACCTCGGCGTCGGCCAGCGCGTCGCGGTTGCGAGCCACCGGCTGGATGCCGTGGCGCTCGGCGAGCGCGTCGCGACGCTCGCGGCGTGGATGGGAGGCGACGAGGGCGCTGGCGGTGACCGCCCGGTCGGCGACGAGCCCGGCGATGATCGCCTCGGCCATCACGCCGGCCCCGACGATGCCGACCCTCATCGTGCGTCGTGCCATCAGCCGTCCTCCTCCGATCCTTCGCCGACCGTGACCTCGGTCCCGAGCAGCGCCCGGGCCGCCTCGAGCTCGCCGGCCGGCGCCCTCGAGCGATCCAGCAGGTCGACCGCCGCGCCGGCGAGGCGGCGCCCGGCGGTCACGTCGCCGAGCTCGAGCAGCGCTCGTCCCATGCCGAGCGTCGCGAGCCCCTGCTCGTGCTCGGCACCGATGTCGCGGGATTCGTCGATCGCCTCGGCATAGTACCGGCGCGCGCTGCCGGGGTCTCCGGCGGCCGAGCGCAGGTCACCGATGCGACGCGCCTGCCGCGCCGCCTGGAGCGTGAGGTCGGCGCGCTCGAAGTGCCACAGGGCCCGGTGCCCCCACACGTCGGCCTGCCACCACTCCTCGGCCGCGACGGCCCGCTCCATCGCCGCAACCGCGCCGGCCGCCGCGCGACGGTGGTCGTCCGCGCGCTCGGCGGCGACGTACGCCTCGGCGAGCTCACCGCGACGCAGCGCGAGCGGCAGGTCGGGCAGGCCGGTGGGCCGCCGCGACCCGGCGACGCCGAGGGTCGTGCGGGCTCGGTCGACGAGACGGCGGTAGAGCGACGGGCGCGGCTCGCCCCACGCCGGCGCGGGTCCTCGGCCGGCGCTCACGGACCGCTCAGCCGGCGGCCGCGCGCAGCTCGTCGACGCGGTCGAGCCGCTCCCACGGCAGGTCGAGGTCGTCGCGGCCGAAGTGGCCGTAGGCGGCGGTCGGGCGATAGATCGGCCGCCGCAGATCGAGCGTCTCGATGATCGCGCCCGGGCGCAGGTCGAAGCTCCGCTCGATGAGCGCCGCCAGCTCGTGGTCGGCGAGCGTCCCGGTGCCCCAGGTCTGGACGTTGACGGCGAGCGGGTGAGCGACGCCGATCGCGTACGCCAGCTGCAGCTCGCAGCGCCGCGCGAGCCCGGCGGCGACGACGTGCTTGGCCACGTAGCGGGCCATGTAGGCGCCGGATCGGTCCACCTTCGTCGGGTCCTTGCCACTGAACGAGCCACCCCCGTGCCGAGCCATCCCGCCGTACGTGTCGACGATGATCTTGCGCCCGGAGAGGCCCGAGTCGCCCTTCGGGCCGCCGATCACGAACCGCCCGGTCGGGTTCACGAGGTGGCGGGTGTCGTCGTCGAGCAGCTCGGCCGGGATCGCCGCGTCGACGACCTCGCGACGGATCGCATCGGCGAGCTCGCCGGCGTCGACGTCCGGGTCGTGCTGCGCGCTGACGAGGACGGTGTGCACGCGTCGCGGCCGGCCATCGCCGTCGTACTCGACGGTGACCTGGCTCTTGCCGTCGGGGCGCAGGAACGGCAGCGTCCCGTCGCGGCGGACGGCGGCCAGGCGCTGCGCGACGCGGTGCGCCAGGAGGATCGGCATCGGCATGAAGGCGTCCGACTCGTCGGTGGCGTAGCCGAACATCATCCCCTGGTCGCCGGCGCCGAGCTCGTCCGCCTCTTGGCCGGCGCGCGCCTCGAGGGCGTGGTCGACGCCGCGCGCGATGTCCGGCGACTGCTCCTTGATCGCGGTCAGCGTCCCGCACGTCTCCCAGTCGAAGCCGATGCGCGCATCGGTGTAGCCGACGTCGCGCACGGTGCGTCGCACGACGTCCTGAACGTCGACCCAGTGGGTGGTGCTGACCTCCCCGAGCACGAGCACGAGCCCGGTCGTCGTCGCCACCTCGATGGCGCATCTCGCGTCGGGGTCGTGGGCCAGGACGTCGTCCAGGACGGCATCGGCGATCGCGTCGCACAGCTTGTCCGGATGGCCCTCGGTGACCGATTCGGAGGTGAACAGGGTCGAGGACGTGGCGTCTGGCATCGGAGCTCCGTGCGGATGGGGGTTGGGACGCGGCGCGAGTGTAGCGCCGTCAGGCATGTGCGTCGTCCGCGAGCTCGGTCGGGCCGTCGCGCACGATCAGCCAGGCCGCGACCAGCGTCGTGATCGGCACGGCGGCGACGATCCCGATGCTGCCGACGAGCGCCCGGACGACCTCGACCGCCACGATCTCGCCGTTGAGGATCGTGAGCGTCGACTCCCCGCTGAGCGCGAACAGCAGGAGCAGCGGCAGGCTGGCGCCGAGGTAGGCGAGGACCAGGGTGTTGACGGTGGCGGCGATGTGGGCGCGCCCGACGCGCATCGCGCGACCGACGACGGCGCGCCGCTCACCGTCCGGCCGGGACCGATGCAGCTGCTCGACCGTCGCCGCCTGCGTGACCGTGACGTCGTCGAGCACGCCGAGGGCGCCGAAGACCGTGGCGGCCAGCAGGATGCCCTGGAGGTCGATCCGGTCGCCGACGATCGGGATGAGGAAGGCGATCTCCTCGTTGCCCTGGAGCGCGGTGAACTCGGCGACCGTGGTGAACGTGGCGGCTAGGCCGGCCGTGAGCCCGAGCGCGACGAGGACGCCGAGGACCGCCGACCAGGTCACGCGGCTGGGCCCCTCGGTGAGCAGCAACGTCACCACCGTCACGAGCACGCCGCCGCCGACTGCCAGCAGGATCGGGTCGACGCCACGCAGGAGGAGCGGCACGACCAGCTTGACGACCACCGTCAGCGTCAGCGCCAGCGCCACGAGCGAGCGGGCGCCGCGCCATCCACCGATCACGATCACCGCCGCCGAGAAGATCGCGGCCACGATGCCGAGCACCGGGATCCGCCACGGCTCGGCGATCACGGCGAAGTCGCCGGCCGCGGGGCCGGTGAACTGGGTGACGACGACCTCGTCGCCGACCTCGTACGGCTCCCGGTTCGACGAACCGGGCACGGCCGCGCTGCCGTCCTGGACGACCGCTTCGATCCGCTCGCCGTCGTCCATCTCGACGAGGAAGAGCGGCAGCGCGAGCCCGCCGGTGCCGAGGTCCTCGACGATGACCGCGTGGTCGCTGCGCTGCCCGACGACGGGAATGGCCTCGGACGGGGTGAGATCCGGCAGCAGCCAGAGCGCCGCGACCAGGGCGAGGCCGATGACGACCGACGGCAGCGATGCCCCGATCGAGCCGGTGAACGAGCCTGGCATGTGCGGGTCGAGGATACCGGGGCGGCAACGCCCGTGGCCGTCAGCTCCCGCCGAGGCCCATCCGCTGGGCGACGACGGCCGCCTCGTGCCGGCGCCGCACCCCGAGCTTGCCAAGGATGTTGCTGACGTGGACGCCGGCCGTGCTCTCGGCCATGAACAGCTGATCGCCGATCTCGCGATTGCTGCGCCCACCGACGAGCAGGGCCAGGACCTCCCGCTCGCGGCGCGTCAGGCCCAGCCGATCGGCGGTGTCGTCCGCGGTATCGACGCCCTCGAGGCCGACGCGCGCCCGGCGCGCGAGTGCCTCCAGCCTCGTCCGCAGCGGCCGCGCGCCGAGGTCGGTGGCGATGGCATGCGCCTCGGTGAGCGCGGCCATGCCGTCGTCGCGCCGACGCGCGGCGAGCCAGCCGATCGCAGCGGGCTCCAGGACCGAGGCGACCTCGAACGGCCGCCCGACCAGCCGCCTGCCCGCGACTGCTCTGTCCCACGCCTCGGGATGTGCCGCGCCACGGATCTGGCCGGCGAGCGCCGCCGCGAGGTCCCGATCCGCCGTGAGGATCGTCGCCGGCTCGGCGACCAGCTGGTCGATGCGGGCGTAGTGCTTCGCGACCTCGCGCTCCAGCTCCGCGCCGCGAGCGACTGCCGCCTGCAGGCGGCCCGGGTCGCCTGCGGCACGCGCCGACTCGGCCTCGACGGCCTCGGCGCGGAGGCCGACGAGCAGGAGCGACCGCGCATCGTTGTCGAGCTCCGGCTCGACGAACTGCCCGAGCGTCGCGCGGACGATTTCCCGCGCGATCGTCGCGTCGCCGGCGAGGACCGCCAGCTCGGCACGACGCGCCCCCAGCAGGTCCGGGTCGGGACCGATCAGCCGCTCGCCCAGCGACTCGTAGGAGTCGAGGTCGGCGCGGGCGCCCTCGAGATCGCCGCGCCCGGCGTGGATGCGGAGGCGGTTCGAGAGGAGCCACCGCACCGCGTACCGTGTCGGCGATGCGGCGAGCGTCTCGCCGATGAGCGCGACGGCCTCGTCCCAGCGCCCGAGCTCGTAGAGGGCGCGCGAGGCCTTTGACGCGAGCTGACCCCCGAACCGAGCGTCGGCGCCATCGCGCGCAATCCGCGTGCGCGCGGCGATCGCCAGGTCGAGAGACTCGGTGTGGCGACCGGTCTCGTCGAGCGTCCACCCCAACCCCACCGCGGTCAGGAAGATCGCGATCGGGTCCGAGAGGGCGAGTGCCCGGGCATGACCATCGCGGAGGATCGGCAGCGCGCGCTCGAAATCGGAGCGCGAGGCGAGACTGAGCCCGAGGGCGTTGAGGGCGCGCGCCTGGGCCAGCGGCGTGTGCACCGCGCGTGAGACGGCGAGCGCGGCCTCCGCCAGGGCCATCGACTCGCCGTAGCGCCCGCGGATCATCAGCGAGTGGGCGAGGTCCGCCAGGACGTGGGCGCGCGCGGGGGTGGGAGGATCGATCGGCAGCAGCTCGGCCGCGCGCTCGAGGGCCGCGACCCCGGCCTGCCAGTCACCGGCCTCGTAGGCGTACCAGGCGAGCCGATGGTGGAGGAGCCCTGCCCGCATCGGTTCGGAGGCGGCGTCGGTCTCCGCCAGCGCGGAGCGCACGAGGTCGATCGACCGCCGTGCGTCACCGGCCTGGACCGCCGCCTCGGCAGCCTCCTGAACGATCGTTCGGCGGTCGACGTCGGGTGGAAGGGACTCGGGACCGACCTTCGGCCACAGCTCGAGCGCGCGTTCGAGGTAGATCCGCGCCTCGGCGAACGCGAGGCCCGCGGTGGCCGCGCGACCGGCCTCGATGGCCGTTCGCAGCGCCCGGGGCAGGTCATGGGCCATCAGCCAGTGATGCGCGACCATCGCCGCCGTGCGCGCGGTGTCGTCCATCTGCACAGCCGGGTGCGCTTCGATCGAGCGGGCGAACGCCGCGTGCAGCTGGGTGCGCTCCGAGGGGAGCAGCCCGTCGTAGGCGACCTCGTGCACGAGCGCATGACGGAACGCGTACCCCGGCGCCTCGCCGGGTGCGGAGGGGACGAGGAGATGCTGCTCGACGGCCTCGCGCAACACCTCGACCAGCTCCGGCTCGGGGACGTCGACGACCGACGCGAGCAGTCGATGGTCGACCTCCACGCCCGCCACCGAGGCCACGCGCAGGATGTGCTGAGCGGGGGCGCCCAGGCTCCGCAGCCGGCCCTCGAGCGTGTCGCGCAGGCTGCGCGAGAGCGCCAGCCCGGCCTGCCCGGTCGCCATCAGCTCCTCGGCGAAGAACGGGTTGCCGCCCGACCGGGCCAGCACGGTCTCGACCAGCTCGCCGGCGACGGGCTCGCCGGTGATGCCGGCGAGCTGCGCGGCGACCTCGTCGGCGCCGAAGGCGGCGAGCTCGAACTCGTCCACCTGCTCGAGGCGCTGGAGCTCGGCGATCAGCGGCAGCAGGGCATGGCGGCGGTGCAGCTCGTCGGATCGGTACGTCGCGAGCACGAGCAGCCGGGCGCCGCGCGCGTTGCGTGCGAGGAATCGGACGAGGTCGCGGCTGGCGGCGTCGGCCCAATGGATGTCCTCGAGCACGAGCACGAGTGGGCGCTCCTCGGCGAGGCGCCGCATGAGCTCGAGGAGGACCTCGAAGAGGCGCGCCTGGTAGGCGGCGGACGTCAGCGCGCCGTCATCGGCGCGAGCGCTCCCGCGCCCGGTGGGCCCGAGATCCGGCACGAGATGCGCCAGCTCGGCGCGCCCGGCGCCCAGCAGCTCGTCGAGCCGCTCGGCCGGCAGCGAGCGCAGGAGCGGGCGCAGGGCGCCGACGACCGGGGCATACGGCAGGCCCGTCTCCCCGACCTGCATCGACGCGCCGATGAGGACGCGGGCGCCGCCCTCGCGAGCACGGAGCGAGAACTCGGTGATCAGGCGCGTCTTGCCGATACCCGCCTCGCCGGCGATGAGGACGACCGATGGCTGGCGCGAGCTGGCGCGGTCGAGAGCTCGGCACAGACGGTCGAGCTCTGCGGTGCGCCCGACGAAGACCGGGCTCGAGACGCGCGGCATGGCGTCGATCATAGCCATCGATCAACCGGAGGCGGACCGGTCCCCCCGGCGCTCCCCTTCGCCCCGGTCACCGGGCGACTGGCTCCCCTTCCAGGCCCACGCGCCGAGGGTACGCCTAAAGGTGATGGCACCGCATCTGGAGAACCTTTATTTTTCCTGCGCCCAGCGCGTGCGGGGATCGCTCAGGTGCCGGACTCCCAGGACTCGCTGTACGCCTTCTGCTCGGCGGTCATCGGCTCGATGTGCACGCCCATGCTCTCGAGCTTGAGCCGCGCGACCTCGCGGTCGATGTCCTCCGGGATGCCGTAGACGCCCGGCTCGAGGCCTTCGAGGTTCGCGCGCAGCCACTCGAGGCCAAGCGCCTGGTTCGCGAAGCTCATGTCCATGACCAGCGCCGGGTGGCCCTCGGCGGCGCCGAGGTTCACGAGGCGACCGTCGGCGAGGACATAGATTCGCTTGCCGCTGGGCATGAGGTACTCGCGGGTGAAGGGCCGCACCTCGCGCGACGAGGCCGCCTGCTCCTCGAGCGCGCCGAGCTCGAACTCGTCGTTGAAGTGGCCAGCGTTGGCAAGGATGGCGCCGTCGGGCATGTGCGCGAAGTGGTCGCGACCCCAGACATTCAGGTTGCCGGTGGCGCTGATGAAGAGGTCGCCGGCGCGCGCCGCATCGGCCGCGTTCATCACGCGGAAGCCGTCCATCGCGGCTTCGAGGGCACGGATCGGATCCACCTCGACGACGACGACGTTGGCGCCCATGCCGTGCGCGCGCGAGGCGATCCCGCGCCCGACCCAGCCATAGCCGCCGATCACCGCCGTCTTGCCGGCGAACAGCACGTTCGTCGCGCGCAGCACGCCGTCGATCGCGCTCTGGCCGGTGCCGTAGCGGTTGTCGAACAGGTGCTTCGTGAGCGCCTCGTTGACCGCCACGACCGGGTAGGCGAGCTTGCCGGCGGCCGCCATCGCCCGGAGGCGGATGACGCCGGTGGTCGTCTCCTCGGTGCCGCCGACGACCTCGTCGAGGAGCTCGCGACGGGCGGTGTGCAACTCGTTCACAAGGTCGGCGCCGTCGTCCATCGTCACCTGCGGATGGTGGTCGAGCGCCGCGCCGATGTGGCCGTAGTACGAGTCGCGGTCCTCGCCCTTGATCGCGTACGTCGGGATCTCGTAGTGGGTCACCAGCGAGGCGGCGACGTCGTCCTGCGTCGAGAGCGGGTTCGACGAGCAGAGGACCGCATCGGCCCCGCCTGCCGCCAGCGTGCGCATGAGGTTCGCCGTCTCGGCGGTGACGTGCAGGCAGGCGCTGATCCTCCAGCCGTCGAGCGGTCGCTCGCGCTCGAACCGCTCGCGGATGCCGGCCAGCACCGGCATCTGCCGGTCCGCCCATTCGATCTTCAGCTTGCCGGCATCGGCCAGCTCCAGGTCCGCCACGTCGGCGGCCTTCATCTCGGTTCGCGTGGCCACGTGAATCGCATTGCCTCTCGTATCGGTCGCATCAGTCCCCAGCCGCCGGCGCGTCGGTGGACGAGGCGCTCGGTGAGCTGGCAGTGGGTACGGTAGCCGAGGCGGGTGTAGGCCGCGACGGCCGGCTCGTTGTCGGCGTGCACGTTGAGGGCGACGTCGCCGGCTCGGTCGAGCAGCTCGGCAGTCACCGCGCTCGTGACCATCTTCGCGAAGTCGTGGCCGCGGAAGTCGGCGTGGGTCATGACGTTGCCGACGACGGCGATGTGCTCGCGCGGGTTGATGGCGTGGGTGCCCGCGGCGCTCACCAGCCGGCCGCGCACCCGCATGCCGTAGTAGACGCCATCGTCGAGCACCGAAGCCGGGAAGCCGGCCCGGAAGCCGAGCTGGTAGAGCCGGTTGAGGTCGTCGACGTCGAGGGCCGTCAATCGTTCGGCGGGGCCGGCGAAGGGCACGAACGTCTCGCGGTCGACGACCATCCGGAGCATCAGCGTCGGCGCGTCGAGCTCGTACAGCTCGCGCAGGGCGGCGCCGTGCAGCTCGGTGCCCTGGAGGTACGCGTCGCGCGGCTTGAGGACGCCGTCGAGGATGGCGCGGCACCCGTCCGGCGCCCCCATCAGGAACAGCGGCTGCGGGACGAGGCCCTCGTGGTGCATGACGAGCGCGGTCGGGCTGCCGGCGTCGTCGTAGGCCATCGCCCACGCGATACGACCACGGTTGGCGCCGTCGAGGTCGCCGAGGGCGTAGGCCGCGTAGAGCCGATCGCGGCGCAGGAAGGCGGCGATCTCCCCGCGGTCGGCGACGGCGCGGGCGCGGGTCCGTTGCGTGGTCGCGACCGCCATCGGTGCCCCTCCGACGATCAGTAGCTGAGCAGCGTGTGGATCTCGAACTCGCCGAGCTTGTCGCGCCCATTGAGCGCCGACAGCTCGACCATGAACGAGAGCCCCGCGATCTCGCCTCCCAGCCGCCGCACGAGCTCGATCGTGCCCATCACCGTCCCGCCGGTGGCGAGCAGGTCGTCGACGATGAGGACTCGCTGGCCGGGCTCGATCGCGTCAGAGTGGATCTCGAGCGTCGCCGTGCCGTACTCGAGCTCGTACTCGACCTCGAGCGTCTCCGCCGGGAGCTTGCCGAGCTTGCGCACCGGCACGAAGCCGGCGCCGAGCTGATAGGCGAGCGGGGCGCTGAAGATGAAGCCGCGCGACTCCATCCCGACCACGAGGTCGATCTGCTTGCCGCGCACCTGCTCAGCCATGCGGTCGATCACCTCGCGGAAGGCGTCGGGTCGCTTGAGGAGGGTGGTGATGTCGTAGAACCGAATGCCCGGCTTCGGGAAGTCGGGCACCTCGCGGATGAGGCCGCGCAGATCATCGACGGACGTGACGGTCACGATCGGATGGGGCACCTTGCTGCTGGAAATCGGCGGCGCCGAACGGCGCCCGGTGAGTCTAGACCGATGCGTCCGCCGCGGGCAATGTCGGCCGGGGCTGTGAAACCTCTCGACAGGTCGAGGCGATTTCACGCGAGGACCTCCTCGCGTTGCATTTCCTCGGTATAGCGAGGGCGCGCACGCACGAGGTGCCCGGCCGCGCGAAGCTCACGCGGCTCCACCCTCGATCCATCGCGGGAATCGCCCGCGGCGCACGCGTCGCGCGCATCGGCCTCGATGGATCGGGACCACCTCGATCGCCGCCGTGACCTGGTCCCGTGGAACCCGAGGTCACGCCGACGCCAGGCGCCTGAGCACGGTCTGGAGCACGCCGCCGTTGCGCAGGTACGTCACGTCGATCTCGCCGTCGAGGCGCGCCACGGTCCGGAACCGCACCTCGCGCCCGTCCTCGCCGTGAGCGATCACCGTCACCTCCATCCGGGGGCGCAGCCCGTCGGCCAGGCCGATGATGTCGAACGTCTCGCGCCCGGTCAGCCCCAGCGACGAGGGCGAGTCGCCCGGCAGGAACTGCAGCGGCAGGATCCCCATGCCGACGAGGTTGGACCGATGGATCCGCTCGTACGACTCCGCGATGACCGCGCGCACGCCCTGGAGCAGCGGTCCCTTGGCGGCCCAGTCGCGCGACGAGCCGGAGCCGTATTCCTTGCCGGCCAGCACGATCAGCGGCGTGCCGTCGGCGCGGTAGCGCTCGGCCGCGTCGAAGATGCTCATCCGCTCTCCCGTCGGGAGGTGCTCGGTGACGTTGCCCTCGGCGTCCGGCGTGAGCAGGTTGCGCAGGCGGATGTTCGCGAACGTGCCGCGCATCATCACCTCGTGGTGGCCGCGGCGGGCACCGTACGAGTTGAAGTCGCGCTGGTCGACGCCGTGGGCGACCAACCACTCCCCCGCCGGCGAGGTGCGCGCGATCGAGCCGGCCGGGCTGATGTGGTCGGTCGTGACGCTGTCGCCGAGCACCGCCAGTGCCCGCGCGCCGGCGATGTCGTCGGGGTCAGACGGCCCGGTGGCGAGGCCCTCGAAGAACGGCGGCCGCGCCACGTAGGTCGAGCTCGGGTCCCACGCGTATCGGTCGCCGGCCGGCACCGGCAGGTTCCGCCACCGGTCGTCACCGTCGAAGACCGATGCGTAGTTGCGCGTGAAGATCTCGCCGCTCACCGATTTGAGGACCACGGAGGCGACCTCGTCCGCCGACGGCCAGATCTCGTCGAGCATGACCGGCCGGCCGTCGCGATCGGTCCCGATCGGCTCCGTGGTCAGGTCGACGTCGATGCGCCCGGCAAGCGCGAAGGCGACGACGAGGGGCGGCGAGGCGAGGTAGCTGGCCCGCGCAAGCGGGTGGATGCGGCCCTCGAAGTTGCGGTTGCCCGAGAGGACCGCCACAGCGGCGATGTCGTTCGCCTCGATCGCTTCCGCCACCGGCTCGGCGAGGGGTCCCGAGTTGCCGATGCAGGTCGTGCAGCCATACCCGACGAGGTGGAAGCGCAGCTTCTCGAGCGGGTCCATGAGGTCCGCCGCCTGCAAGTAGTCGGTCACTGCTCGCGACCCCGGCGCGAGCGACGTCTTCACCCACGGCTTCGTCTCGAGGCCGCGCGCAACGGCGTTGCGGGCAAGCAGCCCGGCGGCGACCATCACTGTCGGGTTGCTCGTGTTCGTGCACGAGGTGATCGCCGCGATCACCACCGAGCCGGTCCGCAGTCGGTGCGTCTTGCCGTCGAGCCTCACCTCCGCCGCGCGGTAGTGCGCCTCGGCCGGCGCGGCCTGCGGCTCGTGGCGCGGCGCGTCGGGGCTCGAGTGGTGCTCCGCCTCCGGGTCGCGGGTATACGACGGCGGGTCCGACGCCGGGAAGGACTCGTCGCTGGCCTCGTCGACGGTGCCGGGTGGCGCCCCGTCCGCGGCACCGTGCTCGTGGGTCGTGCCGTCGTCGTGGGAGTGGAGGCCATCGGGGAAGGCCGCGCGGAACGAGTCACGGAGGTCGGGCAGGGCGACCCGGTCCTGCGGCCGCTTCGGTCCGGCCAGCGAGGGGGCGACGGTCGACAGGTCGAGACTGAGCGACTCGTTGAAGACGGGGTCCGGGGAGTCATCGGTCCGGAACAGGCCCTGGGCCTTCGCATAGGCCTCGACACGGGCGATGACCTCGTCCGGGCGCCCGGTCATGCGCAGGTAGCGGAGCGTCTCGTCGTCGACCGGGAAGAGGGTGGCGGTCGCACCGAACTCGGGCGACATGTTGCTGATCGTGGCGCGGTCGGCGAGCGACAGCTTCGACAACCCCGGGCCGTGAAACTCGACGAACTTGCCGACCACGCCGTGGGCGCGGAGCATCTCGGTCACGTAGAGGACGAGGTCGGTGGCGGTCGAGCCGGTCGGCAGTGCGCCGTCGAGGCGGAAGCCGACGACGATCGGCATCGGCTGGTAGAGCGGCTGCCCGAGCAGCGCCGCCTCGGCCTCGATCCCGCCGACGCCCCAGCCGACAACGCCGAGCCCGTTGATCATCGTCGTGTGCGAGTCGGTGCCGACGAGGGTGTCCGGGATGAGGACGCCGTCGCGCTCGGCCACCACGTCGGCGAGGAACTCGAGGTTGACCTGGTGGACGATGCCCGTTCCCGGCGGCACGACGCGGAAGTCGGCGAACGCCTGCTGCGCCCAGCGCAGGAGCGCGTAGCGCTCGCCGTTGCGCTCATATTCGCGCTCGACATTGATCAGGAACGCCGCGTCCGAGCCGAACTGGTCGACCTGCACCGAGTGGTCGATGACGAGGTCCGCCGGCACGAGCGGGTTGATTCTCGAGGGGTCGCCGCCCATCTCGGCGATGGCGTCGCGCATGGCGGCAAGGTCCACGACGCACGGGACGCCGGTGAAGTCCTGGAGAATGACCCGCGCGGGCATGAACGGCAGCTCGGCCTCGGCCGGCTGGGCCGGGTCCCAGGCCGCCAGCGCGCGGACGTCGTCGGAGCTGACGAGGTCCGGCTGCGTGACGGCGCCGCGCAGCAGGTTCTCGAGCAGCACCTTGACGGTGTAGGGCAGCCGTTCGAGATCGCCGACACCGGCTGCGGCCAGGGGGAAGAACTCGAAGCTGCGCTCGCCGACGCGAAGCGTCTCTCGGGTCGTCACGGTCGCCTCCTTTCGTCGTCGCAACTGCCCGTGATGGCCAGTGCGACATCGGTCGAAGATCGGCGCCGGACGGGTGCGCCCGTCGCGGGTCGAGTGGTGCTCGCAGTATAGCCCGCGCATCGCCCGAAAACCCTTGACGATTGGCCGCCCCATGACCGAAGGTGCGGGGCGACACGGCGCGCCCGCGCCGACCGCAGGGAGGGTTTGGCTCCATGCAGGAGCAAGATCGACCACAGCCAGGGAGCGGCGAGCCCAGCGGCGAGCCCGCCGCCGACCCCACGCCACCACCCGCGACGACGTCGTCCGCGCCGCCGCCCCCAGCGCCGGCCGAACCGCCGCCCCCGGCCCCGGCCGCGATGCCACCGCCACCGGCGAGCGAGACGAGCGCGACCGGCACGACGGGCGGCCGCCCGACCGGCATCACCATCCTCGCCGTCCTCGCCGCCATCGCCGGCGTGTTCGGGATCTTCGGCAGCATCGCCCTGATCGGCGGCGGAGCATTCATCGGAGCCCAGACCGGGAATGCCGCACTGGGCGGATTCGCGGCTGTCGTCGGCGCGATCCTCCTGATCTCGTCGATCCTCAGCCTCCTGTTCGCGTGGGGCGCATGGGGCCTCCAGGGATGGGCATGGACGCTCGGCGTCGTGCTCCAGGCGGTCTCGATCGTCCTCGGCCTCTTCCAGCTGATCAACGGCAACTTCGGCTCGGTGATCAGCATCGCGATCGCCGGTGCGATCACCTACTACCTGTTCACGCCAGGCGTGCAACGGGCGTTCGGCCGCGCCTAGCGTCTCGGTCAGCGCCACGTCCAGGGCCGGCAGGGTCATCCTGCCGGCCCTCGCTACGCCGACTCGCGCCGGTCGGTCAGCGCCGTGAGCGCAAGCAGCGCGACCTCGACCGGATCCCTCCCCGGCGCGACCGGCAGACGGACCTGGTTCGAACCCGTGTCCGGGCGCAGGCCCGCCACCTGGAGCGCGACGCTCACCGCGTGGCGATCCGGCAGGCTCGCCCACTTCAGCGTGACCCTGCGGTCCTCGGCGCGCACCTCGGGCACGCCGGCCGTCTCGGCCGCCAGGCGCACGCGGACCGCGGTGAAGAGCCCGTCGACCGGCGGCGGGATCGGTCCGTATCGGTCACGCAGGTCCGCGCGCAGCGCGTCCGCATCGGCTTCTGAGCGAACGGCACCGAAGCGCCGGTAGGCCTCGAGCTTCGCCCCGGAGCTGGCGATGTAGTCGTCGGGCAGGTACGCCGATCCGGGCAGGTCGAGTCGCACCGGCGTCGGCTCGGGAGCCGGTCGCCGCCCGCGGAGCATGTCGACCGCCTCGGCCAGCAGGCGGGTGTACATCTCGAAGCCGACGGCGGCCATGAAGCCGTGCTGCTCCGCGCCGAGGATGTTGCCCGCGCCCCGGATCTCGAGGTCCGACAGCGCGATCTGGTACCCCGCGCCGAGATCCGAGGCCGAGAAGATGGCGTGCAGCCGCTTGCGCGCCACCGGCGACAGCGGCAGGCCGCGCCGATGGAGGAGGTAGGCGTGGGCGCGACGGTCGGACCGGCCCACGCGCCCGCGGAGCTGATAGAGCTGCGCAAGCCCGAACGTGTCGGCACGGACGATGATGATCGTGTTCGTGTTCGGGATGTCGAGGCCCGACTCGATGATCGTCGTGCACACGAGCACGTCGAACTTCCCGTCGCTGAAGTCGAGCATCACCCGCTCGAGCATCCCCTCCGCCATCTGCCCATGACCGATGGCGACCCGCGCCCCGGGCACGAGGCGGCGAACCCGCTCGGCGGCCGCCTCGATCGTCTCGACCCGGTTGTGGACGTAGAAGACCTGGCCGCCGCGATCGAGCTCGCGGCCGATGGCGTCGCGGACGAGGCCGTCGTCGTCCTCCGCGATCCGGGTCTGGATCGGAAGCCGCGCCTCCGGTGGCGTCTCGATCACGCTGAGGTCGCGGATGCCGACGAGGCTGAGGTGCAGGGTGCGCGGGATCGGCGTCGCGCTCAGGGTGAGCACGTCGACCTCGCGACGCATCGCCTTGATGCGCTCCTTGTGCGAGACGCCGAAGCGCTGCTCCTCGTCGACGACGAGGAGCCCGAGATCGGCGAACGCGATGTCCTTCGAGAGCATCCGATGCGTCCCGATGAGGATGTCGACGCCGCCCTCGGCGACGCTGGCCACGATCTCGTCCTGGCGCTTGCGCGCGACGAAGCGGCTGAGCATGGCGACTTCGAGCGGGAAGGCCGCGAGTCGGCGCTGGAAGGTGAGCAGGTGCTGCTGCGCCAGCACGGTCGTCGGGACGAGCACCGCGACCTGCTTGCCGTCCTGGACGGCCTTGAACGCGGCACGCAGCGCCACCTCGGTCTTGCCGTAGCCGACGTCGCCGACGACGAGCCGGTCCATCGGCCGGCGGCGGAGCATGTCGGCCTTGACCTCCTCGATGCTCCGCGCCTGGTCGGGCGTCTCGGTGTACGGGAAGCTCTCCTCGAGCTCGCGCTGCCAGGTCGAGTCGGCGCTGAAGGCGAAGCCGGGTGCCGATTCGCGCGCGGCGTAGATCTCGATGAGCTCGCGGGCCAGGTCGCCGACGGCGCGACGCACGCGGGACTTCGTGCGCTCCCACTCGGTCCCGCCGAGCTTGCTCAGCCCCGGCGCCGGCCCGCCCGCGTAGCGCGTGATGCGGCCGATCTGGTCCGCGGGCAGGAAGATCTTGTCCGTGCCGGCGAAGTCGAGCTGGAGATACTCCCTGAGGTCGTCGCCGAACGTACGCTGGGTCATCCCGACGTAGCGAGCGATGCCGTGGTCGACGTGGACGACGTGGTCGCCCGGCTCGAGCTTGCCGATGAGGTCGCGCGTCACGACGCGCTTCGCGCCGGTCAGCCGCCGCACCCGGGTCGCGCCGAACAGCTCGCGGTCGGTGAGGAGCAGCAGGCCGCTCGGCGCATGGCCGAATCCCGCGCTCAGCGAGCCGTGGACGAGCGCCACCTCGCCCCGCGCAGGGGCGGCACGGAGCTCGGCCACCGGCGTCGTGGGCCGCCCGGCCTCGTCGAGCAGCTCGCCGACGCGGCTGGCCTGGTCGGTGGTGACGAGCACGCCATGGTCGGTCGCCAGCTCGCCGAGCCAGGCGCCGGCCCGATCCGCGCGGCCCGGGATCGGCGGGGCGGCGCTGAAGCCGGCGTCGATTGGCGCCTGCTCCTCGAGTCGCTCGGCGGCACGTGCGACGAGTGCCTCGAGCGTGGCCGCCGCCGCGTACGGCGCCGGCCATCCCACCGGGAGCTCGCCCGCCGAAGCCAGACCGTCGAGTCGGTCGCCGGCCTGCCGATCGAGGTCGGCGGCGAGCGCGCGCAGCTCGTCGAGGTCGGTGAGGACGGCGTGAGCGGTTTGGCCGACGTGGTCGGCGGCCGGCCCGGCGGTGAGGAGTGCCGCCCACGTCTCGGCGGCCTCGCCGATCTCGCCCTGGCCCAGCCGCGCCGCGTCCTCGCGAAGGAGATCCGTGGTCGCGGCGGCGCGGTCCACGACCGCCGCCCAGTCCTCTGACGGGATGAACTCGGAGGCCGGCACCAGGTCGATCGCGTCGAGCCGCCGGCGTGAGGCCTGGGTCATCGCGTCGAAGCCGCGGATCGACTCGACCTCGTCGCCGAACAGCTCGATGCGCACCGGGTCGGCCGCTCCGGGCGGCCAGACATCGACGAGGCCGCCGCGATGCGCGAACTCGCCGATGCCGGTCACCTCGATGCTCGGCTCGTAGCCGCCGGCGACGAGGCGCTCGAGCAGCACGCGCTGCCCGATCCGCTCGCCGACCTTGACGCTCGTGCGCGCGGCGCGCAGCTGCTCCGGGCCCAGCGTGCCCTGGACGAACGCGAGGAGCGAACCGATGACGACGAGGTTCCGCGTCCGGCCACCGAGGTCGGCGAGGACGGTCAGCCGCTCGGCCGACTCGTCGTGCTCGGGGAGCGCCCGCTCCAGCGGCAGCGCCGCGCGCTCCGGCAGCGTTCGCACGTGGCTGCCTCCGATCCAGGCGGCGAGGTCGTCGGCGAGGCGGTGTGCCTCCTCGTCGGTGCGGGCGACGACGACGATCGGCCGCGACGCCGGCAGGCTCGCGCGACGGGCGGCGAGATGCACGGGTCGCGCGGCGGCGGGCACACGAATGACGCCCGGTTGCGGCAGATGCGGCCGAAGGGCGTCGACGAGCGCTGCGACGCGGCGATCACCGCCGCGCGACGAGGGCATGCGCTCCGAATGGTAGTCGGCTCGGGATCAGCCGCCCCCGACCTCGACGCCGTTGAATGCGTTCATCGCGTCCTCGATCCCGTCGCTCATCCAGCGCTCGGCGGCATCCGCTCCGACGGCCACCATCTCGGTGGCGAGGTCGCGCTCGTCGGGGCGGAAGGTGGCGAGGACGTGCCCCGCAGCCGTGCCGGAGCGGCCGACGCCGATCCGCAGCCGATTGAACTCATCCGTCCCGAGCGCCTCGATGATCGAGCGCAGGCCGTTGTGGCCGCCGGCCGACCCGGATCGGCGCAGGCGCACGCGCCCGATGGGCAGGTCGATGTCGTCCGTGACGACCAGCAGGTCGGTGGTGACGTCGACATCGGTCTGGCGGATGGCTGCCCGAAGCGGCGAGCCGGAGACATTCATGAAGCGCATCGGCTTCACGAGGAGGATCCGATCCTCCGGCCGACGCACCTCGAGCAGCGCCGCCCCGTCGCGGACGCGGCCCTGGCCGGTCTGGCCCCATCGGTCGGCGAGCAGGTCGACCACCCGGAAGCCGACGTTGTGGCGCGTCCACCGGTAGCGATCGCCGGGGTTGCCCAGCCCGCAGATGACCTTCATGGCGCGGCCGATGGTAGTCGGCCGCCGCTATTCTCCCGCGGTGGAACGACGCTGGACCGATCCCTCCGCTGCCCCGATGGGTGCCGACGTCGTCGTCATCGGTGGCGGCATCATCGGCTGTGCCGCCGCGGCGATCATGGCCGACCGCGGCGCGGCCGTCGTCCTCGTCGAGGGAACGGCAATCGGTGCAGGTGCGTCCGGCCGCAACCTCGGGGCGATCCAGCACCCGTTCGACTCGGTCCTCGCGCCGCTGTACGTCGAGAGCCTCGCGCGCTACCGCGCGCTCGCTGGCGTCACCGAGTCCGGGTTCGCGATCGGGGACGAGCCGGCCGGGCTGCTGCTCCTCAGCCGCGACGCCGACGCGGCCTCGGCACAGGCCGCGCGCATGGCCGCCGCGTTTCCGGAGCTGGAGCCGCGGCTCGTCGAGCCCGATGAGCTCCAACGGCTCGAGCCCTCGCTGGCACCCGGTCCCGCCGCCGTCCGCCTGGAAACGGGGTTCCCGGTGCCTCCCGACGCCGCCACCGCCGCCTGGGCGACGCTGGCCGAGGAGCGCGGGGCGGTCGTCGTCGTCGGCGCGGCTGCCCGGCCGCTGGAGCGTGACGGTCGGACCGTCGGGGTCGTGCTCGCCGATGGGTCGACGATCGATGCCGGCGCGGTGCTCGTGGCCGCCGGGCCGTGGACGCCGGCACTCGTCGACCCCACCGGAACCTGGCGGCCGATCCACGCGACGTGGGGTGTGACGATTCAGCTCCGCCTCGAGGGCAACGCGCCGCACCACATCGTCGAGGAGGACGAGGTCGACAGCCTGAGCCGCGCCGAGGCTGCCACCGCCCGTGCCGGCGACGTCGACGATCCCGACGGGGACCCACCCTCGCTCTTCAGCCTGGCGACGGCCCGTGGCATCACGACCCTCGGATCGACGTTCCTGCCCGCCGAGCCGGAGCCGGCACGCATCGGCTCGCTCCTCCTGCGTCGCGCGGCCGCCTTCCTGCCGGCGGTGACCGAGGCGGAGCTCGTCGGACGGCGGATGTGCGCCCGGCCGCAGTCGGTCGACGGACGCCCGTTCATCGGTCCGCTGCCGCAGGTTGCCGGCCTCTTCGTCTGCGCCGGGCACGGGCCGTGGGGCATCTCCACCGGTCCGGCAACCGCGGCGATCGTGGCGCGGTCGATCCTCGACGGCACGCGGCCGCCCGCCGGGCTCGAGGCGTCCCGCCCGATCTGATTTGTGCAACCTGCACACGAGCCCGCGCGCGGGTGGGCCCTGCGGGTGTCGTTCGGGTGCGCATCGGCCTCTAGGCTTCCTGCACAACCCGAACTGATGCAGGAGCCCGCCCGAATGCCCGAGATCAGCGCAGGAGACACCGCCTGGGTGCTGATGAGCGCCGCCCTCGTCATGCTGATGACGCCGGGCCTCGCGCTCTTCTACGGTGGCCTCGTCCGCCGCAAGAACGTGCTCAGCACGATCATGCACAGCTTCTTCATCCTCGCGCTGGTGAGCGTGACCTGGGTGCTGTGGGGCTACACGCTGGCGTTCGGGCCGGACACCGGGCTCGGGCTGATCGGCGGCTTCGACTGGCTTGCCCTCGAGGGCGTCACCGGGGCGCCTTCGGACACCTACGCCACGACGGTCCCCCACCTCGCGTTCATGGCCTTCCAGATGATGTTCGCGATCATCACCCCGGCCCTCATCACCGGCGCCTTCGCCGAGCGCAAGCGCTTCAAGGCCTTCGTCCTCTTCGCCGTCGCGTGGGCGACCCTCGTCTACGCACCGATCGCGCACTGGGTCTGGTCGCCCGACGGCTGGCTGTTCAGCCTCGGGGTGCTCGACTTCGCGGGCGGCACCGTCGTCCACCTGTCGAGCGGCGTGGCCGCGCTCGTGGCTGCGCTGTTCATCGGTCGACGTGCCGGCCTCATCGAGCCGGCGACCGAGCCGCACGACGTGCCGATGACGGTCCTCGGCGCGGGGCTGCTGTGGTTCGGCTGGTTCGGCTTCAACGCCGGATCCGCGCTCGGCGCGAACGGCCTTGCCGCGACGGCCTTCGTCACCACGAACACCGCGGCGGCCATGGCGGCCCTTACCTGGGTCACCCTCTCGTGGCTGCACCGCGGCACGCCGTCGGTGCTCGGCGCGGCGATCGGCGCCATCGCCGGCCTCGTCGCGATCACTCCCGCCGCCGGGTACGTCACGCCGGCCGCTTCGGTGCTCATCGGCCTCGGCGTGGGGGTCGTCTGCTATGGCGCCGCGCTCCTGCGGCTCCGGTCGCGCGTCGACGACGCACTCGACGTCTTCAGCGTCCACGGCGTGGGCGGGGCGGTCGGCGCGCTGGCCACGGGCATCTTCGCCACGACCGCCGTGAATGCCGCGGGCGTCGACGGACTGCTCGCCGGAAACCCGGGCCAGCTGCTCGTGCAGGCGGTCGGCGTCGGCGTGGTGGCCGTGTACTCGGCGATCGCGACCGGCGCGATCCTCTTCCTCGTCAACCTCGTCGTCCCGATCCGCGTCCCCGCCCCGGCCGAGGAGGCCGGCCTGGATCTCGCCCAGCACGGCGAGATCGCCTACCAGTCGTAGCTCGGAGGACTGAACCGATGGTCATCGCCGCACTGATCTGCTTCGCGATCCTGCTGGTCGCCTGGATCGTCGCGCCGCGACCGCCCCCGTTCGGCCCGAAGGCCGGTCGTTCGCCAGGATCCCGACCTGGTGCCGCTCCTCGAGGTGGCTCTAGCTCCCCGTCGTCACCGCGTGGCCGGCGCGGTCGAAGAAGGAGCCCGGCTGCCAGGGCACATCGCGGTGGCGCCGGTGCAGGACGCCGAGCACCTGGTGCTCGAGCGCGCGCATTCGCTCCTCCTCGTCGATCTCGGCATGGTCATGGCCGAGGAGGTGGAGGGTGCCGTGGATCGCGAGCAGGACGACCTCCTCGCCGACGCCCCAGTCGCCCTCGGCCGCCTGCCGCAGCGCCTGGTCGATGTCGATGACCACGTCGCCGAGGAGGAGCGGACCGGGCGGGGAGATGCCGTCGTCATCGGACAGGTGTGAGAGCTGGTCGCCGTCGAGCGACCACTCGTGGAGCGGGAAGGAGAGGACGTCGGTCGGCCCGCGCTCGCCCATGTGGTCGAAGTTGAGGCGTTCCATCTCGGTGTCGCCGGCCAGGGTCAGCTCGACCTCGGATGGAACCTTGCCGGCGGCGGCGTGGACCGTCTCGCACACGGCCGACTCGATGAGGGCGAGGGCCGCATCGGCCCCCAGCGGCTCGACCGCCTGCGCGAAGCGGTCGTGACCGATGCGGTCGTGGAAGGTGACCGTGCAGCCCATGACAGGCCCATCGTAGTCGCCCGGATGGCGACGACTCAAGGGGTCGGGGTTCAGGCCTGCTCCCGGTGGGACTCCATCGGCACGACGTTGTCGGGGTACTTGATCCGCGAGTGGTACATCCCGAGCAGCTGGCCGACGAAGGCCTCCTTGATCTGCGAGATGTCGCGGAGCGTGAGGTCGGCATCGTCGAGCTGGCCGTCCTCGACCCGGCCGTCGACGATCCGGTTGACCATGGCGCGGATGGAGTCCTCGTCCTTCTCGTCGAGCGAACGGACCGATGCCTCGACGCCGTCGGCGAGCATGAGGATCGCGGCCTCGCGCGACTGCGGCTTCGGGCCCGGATACCGATAGATCCGCGGGTCGACGAGGTCCTCGCGCCCGCCCGCCTCGCGCAGCGCCTTGTCCTGGAAGAAGCTCATCACGCTCGTGCCGTGGTGCTGCGGGATGAAGCCGATGACCTGCACCGGCAGACCGTGCTCGTAGCCGAGGTCGATCCCGTCGCGGATGTGGCCCGAGATGATGCGGGCGCTCGTCTCGGCGTTCAGGTCGTCGTGGATGTTGTGCGCCCCGGCCTGGTTCTCGATGAAGGCCAGCGGGTTCTTCATCTTGCCGATGTCGTGGTAGTAGGCCGCCACGCGCGCGAGCAGCGGGTCGGCGCCGATCGTCTCGGCCGCCCGCTCTGCGAGGTTGCCGACCATCACGCTGTGGTGATACGTCCCCGGCGTCTCGAGCAGCAGGCGCCGCAGCAGCCGGTTCGAGGGGTTGGCGAGCTCGAGCATCTGGAACACGGTCATGATCCCGAACACGTTGCCCAGGATCGCGAAGGTGCCGGCCGCCAGCGCCACCGACAGGAGGGCGTTGAAGACGCCCGACTCCCACCAGCTGGGCGTGGGCGGCCAGGTCGCGCTGCTCCTGCGCGCCGAAAGCGAGGACGACCGCCACGTTGGCGGCGGCGACGACGAAGAAGACGCGGACGAACGCGTTGAGGCGCTCCGCGCGGGTGATCGCCAGCAGTGACGCCAGGCCGCCGACGAGGACATAGACGGTCAGCTCGAGCGCCTCGCGGTTCATGACCCCGGCGAGCACCGCCAGGGCCACGGCCATTACCGCGCCGGCGGCGCCGGGCAGGAGGATGCCGAGCAGCAGCACCGTGGCCGTCGTCGGCACGACGAAGGCGAGCAGCGTCCGGTCCGCGGCGATCCGCAGCGCGACCGCGCTGACCGCGAGGGCGAGGAAGAAGAGCAGGACGGACCGATTGCGATACCAGATCTCCGGCTCGAAGCGCCACAGATAGCCGACGAGCAGCGACGCGATGAGCAGCGCGACGATCAGCTGCCCGAAGACCGTCCCGACCTCGACCGCCGGGCGCGTCAGGCCGAGCGCGTCGAGCATCTCGAACTGCTCCTCGGTGATCGGGTCGCCCTCGTTGACGATGCGCTGCCCAGCCCGCACGGTCACCTCGACCGGGGGAACCTCCGCGCGCGCCTGGGCGATCTGCTCGGCGGTGGCGCCCTCGTCGATGAGCTCGTTGGCCGCGACGTACGCGGCGGCCAGGGCGCCGGCCAGCTCACGCTCCGTGCCCTCGAGGTCGGTCGTCACGAGGTCGTGGACACGCGTCCGCGTTTCGGGCAGGTCGTCCTCCCCGATCGGGTCGGCGAGGATCGTCTCGAGCCCCATCCGTCCGGCCGGCGCCACCGCCTCCCAGCGCTCGGCGTCGAACTCGGCAATCACCTGGCGCCAGGCGAACGGAATGTCGGGCACGTCGTTCGCCAGCCGATCGGTCAGCTCCGCGCCCTCGAGCGAGCCACGATCGCGCAGGTCGAGCACCAGGGCGACCCGCCGCGACATCGTGTCGTAGGCGAGCAGCTGGTCCTCCTGGTTGTCCGCCGGCGACTTGATCGTCTCGGTGACCGGGGTGACCTCCTCGGCCGCCTGGGCCCGGAGCTCCTCGGTCCGGCTGTCCGAGGTGAAGGTCATGTCGCGCTGCGCACGGATGTCGCGCGGGGCGATCTCGCCCGGCGTCAGGTTCTCCTGGCCGACGGTGATGTTCGCCGACAGCACGATGAACAGCGCCGAGGCAACGAGCACGATGACGATGAGCGCGCGGGCAAGCCCGCGGCCGGCATTCGGGTCCGCCTGGGCCAGCGTGCGCGGGATGAACACCTAGGGCTCCGCCAGCAGGCCGCGCACGATGTCGCTCACACGCCGTCCGTCGGCGCGACCCTTCGTCTGCGGCGCGACCCGGCCCATGACCTTGCCGGTGTCGGCCGGTCCGGAGGCGCCGGACTCGTCGATCGCGGCGCGCGCCAGCGCGGTGATCTCGTCGTCGGTCAGCTGCTCGGGCAGGAACTCGGAGAGGATCGCGACCTCCGCCTCCTCGGCGACGGCACGGTCCTCGCGGCCCGCGCTGCGGTAGACCTCGATGCTCTCGCGCCGCTGCTTCACCTCGCGGCCGACGACCTCGACGACCTCCTCGTCGGTCAGCTCGCGGCCGCGCGCGATGCGCTGGTTATGGGCAGCGGCCAGCGCCATGCGCAGCGTCGTCGTGCGTCGCTCGTCGCGCGCGCGCATCGAGTCACGCATGGCGGCTTCGAGCCGCCCATGGAGCGTCACGGGAGGGTCACGGGAGCATCGGCCTCGGCGTCATCGGTCTACGGTCGAAACCTCCGCTGCGCCGGGGATGGGTTGGGAAGGGCTGGCGTCTGGCTACGCGCGCGAGGTTGCCTTGCGCTTCTTGGCTTCCTTGCGCTTGCGCTTCACGCTGGGCTTCTCGTAGTGCTCGCGGCGTCGTGCCTCGGCCAGGATGCCGGACTGCTGAATCTTCTTGTTGAACCGACGCAGCGCGCTCTCGAACGTCTCGTTCTCGCCCACGCGAACTTCTGCCAAACGTCTCAACTCCTTCCCGCTCTCGATTTCGTGCCCCATCTCGACGTGGCGGGCTCACCCGCCGGGCACGTAAGCCGACGAAGGGTAGCAGCGGCCCCGATAGAGGGTCAATCGAGGCCTGCAGGGAAGCGATCCGGTTCACTGTCGCTGACGACGACGGAACGGGCGGCCCGGTCGGGGCCGCCCGCCCGGTGCATCGGTCTACTCGCCGAACGTCATCGAGGCGAGGATTGCCTGCAGCTCATCAACGTCTCCGGCCGGGGTCTCCGGGTAATACAAGCCGGTGACGGCAACGAGTTCACCGTCCAGATCGACAATCCACAACTCGTCGATTTCGCCCGGGGCCTGGGCGTGCCACATCTGGCAATCCGTCGCATCACCGAGGGTGCAGAACTTGCCCTCGTCGCAGTCGAATTCGCCGGCGGCGTGGCCGACGTCCTCGGGCACGTGGATCGTGATCGACTTCCCAGGTTGCCCGTCCACGGTGACGTTCACCGGCTCCGAGGCATCGCGCGACACCTGGCTCGCGAGAGCGGCCACGATCTCATCGAGGGTGGTGGCCGGGGCGTCGGGCCATGTCGATCGCCACTGGCATGGGTCCGCCGGGACGTAGAAGTCGAAGCCGTGCCACGGCCCGACCACGACCGCCCCATCCGGAGGGGAGTTGGTCCCGTTCTTGGCGGGAAATTCCTCATCGATCGCGGACCAGCCAGGGGCCGCGATGGTGACCGTGATCGGCAGCTCGTCGCCGAGCACGAACGGGCCCTCGAGGTCTGCCGCAGATGAGGGCGACGGCTCGGCCGCGGACGGCTCCGGCGTCGCCGTCGGCTCAGCGGTCGGCCCAGCACCCAGGCCGCCCGCTGAACCGAACAGCTGCGAGCCAACGAGCAGGACGGCGACGACTGCCGCGGCCGCGAGCCCAAACTTCGTGACGTTGTTCATCTCGGGGAACCTCCGCGCCGGCCACCACGTGGCGCGGCGCTGTGGGGTCGCTTCCGCTTGGCTCAGCACCGCCCCCGCAACGCGGGAGGCATCCTCGTGCCGGTCCTCGTGGAGCCACGACCGGATGGCGCGGTTGACGTCCCGGTCGGAGGTCTTGAAGTCGGTCATCGAGCCACCTCCCGGGGCGTCGGCTGCGCGTCGGCGATGAGCGCCGTGCGCAGCTTCCGCGTCGCGTAATGCAATCTCGATCCAACCGTCCCGAGCGGCGCGCCGACGATGTCGGCCACCCGGTCGAGCGGCAGGTCCAGGTAGTGGTGCAGGACCACCACCGTCCGATGGTTCATGGAGAGACGCCGGAAGGCACGCTCGAGCTCGTCGCGATCGACGACCGCGCTCGAGCCGTCGACCACCATCGGTTCGCCAACCGAAAGCAGTCTCAGGTTCGGCGCCCAACGGCGGGACTTCCGGCCCTCGGCGTAGCAGGCGCGCACGAGGAGCCGATACGACCAGGCCTCGAAGCGGGCCGGATCGCGAAGCTGGGGAAGGTTCTGCCAGACACTCAGCAGCGCCTGCTGCGCGGCGTCCTCGGCCAGGTCGATGTCACTCAGGATCCGGTGCGACACCGCCAGGAACCGATCCGCGATGGCATCGACCAGGTCGGCAAATGCCTCTTGGTCGCCGCCCTGTGCACGGGTCACGAGATCGGTGTCCATGTCCCTTCCAACGGTTGCGGCGTCGGTTCAGACCGACGCTACAACCGGTATGGGCTGAGCTGGACCGGTTTTTTTCAATTGGCCGTGCGGATCGCACGGAGCTGGTGCGCTCAGCGGCTACCGCAGACCTCGTCATCCGAGCAGTAGACGACGATGCCGTCCACGATCGTCCCGATGACCGTCATGGCTCGGATCTCGTCCGGGGTGGCGCCGAGGACATCTCCGCTCAGGATCGTGACGTCGCCGAGGGTGCCCGGCGCCAGGTGGCCGCGGCGGGATTCATCACCCAGGGCGTATGCAGCGTCCAGGGTCATGGCGCGCAACCCCTCCTCGGCGGTCAGCAGCTGCTCGAGGATCCAGTCCGGGGTCTCGGGATGCTCTCGACCGCGGCCATCCATGCCGCCGGCGATCTGGTCCACGGGCCTGCCGATGTCATCGGTCAGGGCGAGGTCCGGGAAGAACCAGGGCGCATCGGTGGCGGCGGCCACGTGCAGACCGGCATCGACGAAGTCCCGCAATCGGGTGAGCCAGCCGATCTGCTCGGGCGGATAGTCGGCGCCCTGGCCCATGTAGTCATTCCACAGCACCCAGTCGACCGAGCCGCCGTCGGGGTGGATGACGGTGACCAGGTCCATGGCGACCATGCGCGCCAGCTGCTCGTCGCTCACCTCGATGGCGTGCTCGATGCGGTGGTGGAGCAGGTTCGGGCCGGTCGCGCCGAGCGCTGCTTCGAACGCGTCGAGGACCAGACCCTGAGCCTCCGTGCTCACCGTGTGGACCGAGACCTGCCAACCCGCCTCGTCAGCCCGGCCGATGGTCGCAGTCAGGTCGTCCGCGTCCCAGTTGATGATCTCGCCCGGTCCGTCGTCGAGATGGATCTTGAGCCCCTGAACACTTAATTGATCGCCTACCGGCCCCCGCTCGTGACCGGTGTACCAGTCGCCAAGGAACTCGTCGCCGAAATTCAGGGCGAGGTAGGCGTCGACGCGAATCGGCAGGGCACCGTCGGCGGCCAGGGTCTCCAGCTCATCGAGGCGCTCCGGGTTTACCCACTGCTCGGAGATCGAGGTCCAACCGCGGCTGAGGGCGGCATCCATCGCCTCCTCCGCGGAGTCGATCCCGTAGTAGTCCCGATCCCCGATCCAGTGGGCGTGGGCGTCGATGAACCCCGGGTAGGCCACGTTCGAACCGATGTCGACGACCGGCACGTCCTCGCCGGCCACGGCCATCACCTCGTCCCGCGTGCCCGCACAGGTCACGAGGCCCTCTTCGATGAGGAGCGCCTCCGCCACGGCCGGCTCGTCCATCGTCACGATCCGGCCGACGATAACGAGGTCACCTCCCTCGGAGCGGGTCGCGCCAGCGGTGGTGGTCGGTGCCGGCGCCTGGTCTTCGGAGCACGACGGGGACGTCGGGGAGCTCGTGCCGGCGAAGACGCAGCCGGTGACGAGGGCGAGCACGAACAGTGCCGCTGACATCGCGCTGAAGCCCCTGCGGGACGCGAGCATGTGGCACCTCCTGCAAGGATGGTCGGCCGCTGTCGGGCTGCTCGTGGATCCGTCCAGCGCGGAGCCCCGACCGATACTTACTGAGAGCGTCCCAGTGGGCGGGTTTGTTCAATCCCGATCAGGGCGAGAGAGCGGGCGGCCGTCGAGGCCGCCCCGCGCATCGGTTTGGATCAGGCCAATTCGAAGGTGGCTGAGGGACGAGTTACGGTGAGGGCGACGGCCCTCAGTCGACGGCGTCCTCCGGATGCAATTGCACGGTGGCAAGGACCTCCTCGAACCATGCCCTGTCGTAAGGAGCGACGACGACTGGGTCGTCGTCAGACGTATGGAGCTGGATCCAGTAGCCGCGGCCAGCGGCTGTGACGACCGCCACGCTGCACTCGACCCCGATCAGTCCGGCGGCGCCGTCCACCGCGATCGGCTCGGTCGCCGTGCATCCCTCGTCGCTCGCCAACTGCTCGGCGACCCAATCGTTGGGCGTAGAGTCGCCGATCGGTTGCGAGGCGATGACCAGGAACAGGTGATCCGTCAGGACCGGGTCGTACAGGAAATCGAGGTGGGGATCGCCAAAGAGGAGGGAAAGCGTGCTGTCCGTCCAGGGATCTGTCGCCGTTTCAGCGGTCCATCCCTCGGGGTACGACACTGAAATCCCGTGCAGCGTCGAGGTGAAGCTCTGGGTCAGCGGCGGGGCGGATGGGGCCGGCGACGGGGATGATTCGGCCGTGGCGGTCGGCTCGGGGCTGGCGGTCGGCTCGGGGCTGGCGGTCGGCTGAGAGCCCACTCCACCGCTCGGCGAACCGAACAGCTGAGCACCGACAAAGACGGCGACGACCACGGCCGCAGCGCCGAGGCCGATGGCGAGAAACTTGTTCATCTCGGGAAGCCTCCACGGGCCGATGATGACCCGTTGTCCTGTCTGTTCAGTGCGATCGCGGACCGCGTCGAACGACTCGTTGGGCAGCTCGATCGGGCCGTCCCGAAGGAAGTCGTTGAGCTGTCGGTCGAGGTCGTCGTGCGTGGTCATGCCATTCGCTCCTGGGATGTCGGGGGCGTCCGAGCCTCGGCATCGAGGCTGGCCCGGAGCGCCCGCTTGGCGTGATGCATGCGGGACTTCACCGTCCCGAGGGGGATACCGATGCGAAGCGCCACCTCTGGCAGCGGAAGCCCGAGGTAGTGGTGGAAGACCAGGACGGCGCGCTGCTGGACGGTGAGCCGCCGAAAGGCACGCTCGAGCTGGTCTCGGTTGTCCACGGTCGCGTAATCGTCAGGCCCGTGCACGGGCTCGACGGAGAGGAGCCGGATCCCTTCCGACCACTGCCGGCGGCGCCTTGCCTCGGCGTAGCAGGCGTTGGTGAGGATCCGGTGGAGCCACGGCTCGAAGCGCTGGGGGTCCCGCAGGGTGCGAAGTTCGCGCCAGGCGGTCAGCAGGGCCGATTGGACGGCGTCGTCAGCCAGGGCGAAGTCGCGAAGGATCCTGAACGCGATCGCCATGCATCGGTCGCCAGTCAGGCGCGTCAAGGAATCGAAGGCCTCTCGATCGCCTCGCTTCGCCTGCTCCACCAGCTCTGCGTGCACCCACCCCTCCATGCCTAGGGTTCTTGTCGCGCCCGATCTGAGCGTGATCGGACATGAGAGTCCCAGGGCAGCCTATCGGTTCAATCTATCGCGCGACCAAAGAGAAGCGGGGCGGCCCACTGGGCCACCCCGCGCGTCGGCCAGGTTGCGCTGGGTCAGGGCACCTCGAACGTGGCCGATGCGAGGATGGCGCGTAGCTCGTCCACGACGCTCGGCATCGTGTCCGCGTAGTACAGGCCATCGAGGACCACGATCAGGCCGTCCACGTCCACGATCCACAGCTCCTCGATCTGTCCCGCGCCTTGGCTGTAGCGTGCCCGGTCATCACCGGGTAGCCCGAACAGGGTGAGGCTGTCGCCGCCTTCGTCACAGGCGGTAATGTCGACGTCATCCGCCTCCTGGAGGATGATCTTCTTCCCGGCGTACCCGTCGAGCGTGATGTCCTCGGGCGCCGATGCCTCCCGCGACGCCTGGTTCGCCAGGGCGTCGACGAGCTCGTTGACCGTGGTGGCTGGCGTGTCGGGCCTAGTGGTCGAATAGTGGCAAGCGTCGCCATACACGTAGTACTCGCGACTTTCGAAAGTGATCATCCCCGCACCATCCGGCGGGCCGGCGCACTCGTCGTTGCCGCCCCAGCACAGGCCGCCCGAGTCCGGCTCCCCCTCCCAGAGGGGCGCGGCGATGGTGACGGTGGTCGGCACCCCGCCCTCAGACCCATCCGAGAGGGGGTGAGGGCCTTCCGGCAGGCCACCGGCAACCGAGGGGGATGGCTCGGCCGTGGCGGTCGGCTCGGGGGTGGCGGTGGGGGTTGGCTGCGTGCCCAGGCCGCCGCCCGTCGGCGAGCCGAACACCTGAGAGCCAACGAATAGGACGGCGACCACGGCAGCAGCCGCGAGGCCGTAGGTGACGAATTTGTTCATGGTGGGCAACCTCCACGGGCCGATGACGACCCGCTGTCGTTTGTGTTCAATCTCGGCACGGACCACGTCGTAGACCTGGTCCTGGAGCTGCTCCTCGCCTTCGAGGAGGAACTCGCGAATCAGGCGGTCGGGATCTCGGGGTGTGGTCATGCCGGTCGCTCCTGCGAATGCGGGGTTGCCCGGGCGTCAGCCTCGATGCTGGCCCGGAGCGCCCGCGTGGCGTGGTGCAAGCGGGACTTCGCAGTCCCGACGGGAACTCCAGTTCGTGCCGCCACCTCGGAGATCGACAGCCCGAGGTAGTGGTGGAAGACCAGGACGGCGCGCTGTCGAACGGTGAGCCTCCGGAAGGCCCGCTCGAGCAGGTCGCGGTCGTCCACGGTCAGGTAGTCGTCGGGGCCGTACGCCCCCGCGACCGGAAGGATCCTCAGGCCCTCGGACCACCGCTTGCGACGCCTGGCCTCGGCGTAGCACGCGTTGGTGAGGATGCGGTGGAGCCACGGTTCGAAGCGGGACGGATCGCGCAGGGCTCGGAGCTCGGTCCAGGCCGTGATCAAGGCGGTCTGGACCGCGTCCTCGGCCAGGTCGATCTCGCGGAGGATCCGCACCGCGATCGCCAGGCATCGGTCGCCCACCATGCGCGTCAGGGAGTCGAACGCTTCCGCGTCGCCCTGCTGCGCCAGGCGGACCAGCTCCTCCTGCACCCATCCCTCCGTACTCGTGGCGCTCGGCCCGACGTGGACCGATCACCTAGAAGAGCGTTCGGGGGAGCCTAGCTGTTCAATCTGGCCTGGACGACGACGCTCAGCCAGGCGGCCAGCCCATCGATCTGCCACCGAGCAGGTGGAGGTGGAGGTGGAACACCGTCTGGCCCGCGTCGGGCCCGACGTTGGTGACCACCCGGTAGCCGCTCTCGAGCCCGGCCTCGGCGGCAAGGGTCCGGACCGCGCCGAAGAGGCGCGCGAGGAGCTCGCCGTCGGCATCGGTCAGGTGCTGCGCGTCCGGGACGTGGCGGCGCGGGATGACGAGGATGTGCGTCGGTGCGCGCGGGTTGATGTCGCGGAAGGCGATGACCGCGTCGTCCTCGTACACGCGATCCGACGGGACCTCGCCCGCGACGATCTTGCAGAACAGGCAGTCGGGGTCTCGATCGGTCATGGCCGTGCGAGCCTAGGCGAAGTCGCCGGTGCGCGACAAGATGACCGCCGCGGCCGCCACCGCGACGCTCTCCGACCGCAGGATCCGCGGGCCGAGTCCCGCAACGCGTTGCGCGGCCCGGACCTCGGCCTGCGTGAAGCCCCCCTCCGGACCGATGACGACCGTGGTCGGCGGAGGCTCCAGCTGACCAAGCCGCTGCCCATCGTGGCGCTCGAAGAGCAGGACCGATCCTGGCGCCAGCACATCGGCCAGTGGCACCGGCGGCGCGATCTCCGGCACGACGCCGCGTTCGGACTGCTCGGCGGCCTCCCGCGCGATCGTGCGCAGCCGCTCGAGGCGGCGTTCCGGAAGGTCGCGGACGATGCAGCGCTCGGTCACGACGAGCCGGAACGAGGCGACGCCCACCTCGGTCGCGTGCTGGACGACCCGCTCGAGCGCGTCGCCCTTGAGCAGCGCCTGGACAACCGTCAGCCGATGGCTCGGCTCCGCCGCAACGGTCCGCCGCTCCTCGACGACGCACTCCCCTGCGTCCAGTCGGCAGATGGCCTCGCTGCCGTCGCCGGGCAGCACCACGAGCCGATCCCCGTCACGCAGCCGGAGGACGGCGCGCACCTGGCGTTCGATCGCCGCAGGCAGGGCGAACCGGTCGTCCGCCATCTCGGCCGGATCCACGAAGAAGCGATGCAGCGTCACGACGGTGCCTCGACGTGGAGGGCGACCCACTCGCCGTCGTCGCGCCGCTCGGTCACCGTCAGCCCGGCGGCTCCGAGCGCCTCGACGACCTCGCCAGCCCGCTCGGCGATGATGCCGCTCGCGATGAGCACGCCGCCCGGCGCGAGGTGGGCGGCCAGCCGCGGCGCGAGGTCGACGAGCAGCGCCGCGACCAGGTTGGCGAGCACGAGCGCGAACCGTTCCTCGGCCACCTCGTCCAGCGATCCGGGGCGCACCTCGAGGCGCTCGCCCAGCCCGTTTCGCTCGGCGTTGGCGCGGGCGGCGTCGACTGCCAGTGGATCGGTGTCGTAGCCGACGGCCGTCTCGGCGCCGAGACGCAGCGCAGCCAACGCGAGGATGCCGGAGCCGGAGCCGACGTCGAGGACGCGGGCCGGCATCGGCGCAACCTGCTGGAGGAGCCCGAGGCACGCGCGGGTCGTCGGGTGCAGGCCGGTGCCGAAGGCCATCCCCGGGTCGAGGGCGATGACGGCGTCGCCGGGTGCGGGCGAATGCGAGACCCATGAGGGCACGATCACCACCCGGCCGATGCGCTGCGGGACGTAGTGGCGCTTCCAGGCATCGGTCCAGTCCGCGTCGTCGACCGTCCGGACCTGGAGCTGGCCGATCGGCCGCAGGCCGAACGCCTGGAGGTGCCAGAGAGCGCGCTCGGTGGCGTCGACCGCGGCGTCGGCATCCGGTCCCTCGGCGACGTGCGCGGTCACCACGAACGGAGCGGTCGGGTCCTCGCGCGCCGCGAGCTCGTCGGCGGGGTCACGCACGAGGCGCGTCGGATGGACGGCGGTGCCGGCGGCGACGCGCCCGAGGATCTCGCTGACTGCCTCGACGGCCTCGACATCGGCCTCGACGCTGAGCTCCCGCCAGCGCATCGGTGCGGCGGTCAGCCGAACAGCCGATCGCGCAGCCAGTCGAAGACCGATGGGCCGCCCTTGGGCAGCACCGCGGGCTCGCTCACGCCGTCGAGCTGCTTGAGGAGCTCGCGCTCGCGCTTCGAGAGCTTCGATGGAACGACGACGTTGACGACGACGTGAAGGTCGCCTCGGCCGGCGCCGCGCAGGCGCGGTACGCCCTGGCCGCGCAGCTTGATCTCATGGCCGGACTGGACGCCGGCGGGAATCGCGACCTCCTCGCTGCCGTCGACCGTCGGGACGGTCATGCTCGCGCCGAGCGCGGCCTGCGGAAAGGTGATCGGCAGCTCGTGGTAGAGCTCGGCGCCGCGGCGGACGAGCTCAGGGTGCTCGCGCACGCGGATGGCGACATACAGGTCGCCGTTCGGGCCGCCGCGCGGACCGGCCTCGCCCTGGCCCTCGATCGCGATGCGCTGCCCGTCGTCGATGCCGGCCGGAATGGTGACCTCCAGGGACCGCTCCTCGCGCACACGCCCATCCCCGCCGCACACCGTGCACGGCGTGGCGATGATCCGGCCCTCGCCGCGACAGCGGGCGCAGGCCACGATGTTCACCATCTGGCCGAGGATCGTCTGGGCCACGCGGCGTTGCTCACCGCTGCCGTTGCAGTCCGGGCAGGTCTGCGGCTCCGTCCCGGGCTCGCCGCCGGACCCCTCGCACCTGGTGCAGCCGACGAGGGTCGGAAAGTTGATCTCCTTCGTCACGCCGAAGACGGCCTCGCTGAACTCGATCGTGAGGTCGTACCGGAGATCGGCGCCCGGCACGACCCGCCGACGCCGCCTCGTGCCGGCGGGGGCGCCGCCGAAGAACGCGTCGAAGATGTCGCCGAACGGCCCGAAGCCTCCACCGAAGCCCTCGAAGCCGCCGGCGGCCGCCCCCTCCACGCCGGCATGCCCGAACATGTCGTACGCGGACCGCCGCTGGCGGTCGGAGAGGACGCGGTACGCCTCGTTGAGCTCCTTGAACCGCTCCTCGGCGCCGTCGCCGTTGTCGATGTCGGGGTGATGGCGCTGGGCGAGCCGGCGGAAGGCGCGCTTGATCTCCGCCTCGTCGGCGTCCTTCGGCACACCCAGGATGTCGTAGTAGTCGCGCTTCACCGCCATCAGGTCGCGGATTCTACCAATTGGCACTCAGCGGCGGCGAGTGCCAGCCGTGTGGACCGGACCGCCACCGGGTTCCTGACAGTTTCCGTCATGAAGCTCCCCTACCATCGGGAGCAATGACAACCCTCCAGATCAGCGCCGACCATGCGCGACGCTTCCTCGTGACCCGCCACCTCCTCGCGCCGCCGCGCGCCCTCCCGGCCGAGCCGGAATCGGTGCTCGCGGCGGTGGAGCGCATGGGCCTGCTCCAGTTCGACCCGCTCGAGGTGCCCGGCGCGCGAAATCACGACCTCGTCCTCCATGCTCGCGTGGCCGGCTACCGCCGCGAGTGGTGCGAGCAGTGGCTGTACGGACCGGATCGGCGCCTCATCGAGCTGTACAACAAGAGCCTCAACCTGCTGCCGTTGGATGAGCTGCCGCACTACCGGATCAGCTGGCAGCGCAGCGCCGCGGCCTACGACGACGACATCCTCACGAAGCAGGCCGACGTCGCCCAGGCGATTCTGCGTCGCCTCAAGACCGATGGGCCCCTCTCGACCGCGGCGTTCAGCGAGCACGGCCACGCGGTCGACTGGTGGTGGGCGCCGACGCGCGCCAGTCGCGCGGTGATGGAGGCGCTGTTCGTGACCGGGCGCATCGGGATCAGCCGCCGCGACGGCAACCGCCGCTACTACGACCTCATCGAACGGCTCGTGCCGGCCAAGCTGCTGAAGCGCAAGGAGGCCGAAGAGGAGGCGATGACCCATCGGCTCCTGAGCCGGTTCCGCGCCACCGGCATGACGATGCCGGCCGCGGGCACCCAGTCGGAGGTGATGTACAGCGCCGGGCCGACGGCCGATCGCGTGCGACGCACGGCGAAGCTCGTCGACGACGGCGTCCTGCTGCCGGTCGACGTCGAGGGCCTGAAGGCGACGCGCTACATCCTCGCCTCCGAAGAGCCGATCCTCGACAGCACCACCGATCCCGCCTCGCTGACGCCGGGCGTCAGCTTCCTCGGGCCGCTCGACCCGCTCATCTGGGACCGCAAGGGCATCCTCCGCGGCCTCTTCGAGTTCGACTACCTGTGGGAGGTCTACGTCCCCGAGGCGAAGCGCCGGTGGGGCTACTACGTCCTGCCGATGCTGTTCGGCGACCGATTCGTCGGCCGCATCGAGCCACGGCTCGATCGCAAGGCGAAGTCACTGGCCATCATCGGCATCTGGTTCGAGCCCTGGTTCGAGCCGATGGAGTCGCCGGGCTTCCTCGCCGCCTTGGCCGAGGCGATCGAGGCATATCGGTCCTTCGTTGGCGCCGAGCGGATCACGTGGCCGCGCACCCGCGCCGGCCGCGCCATCGCCCGCGCGCTCAGAACGCTGCCGACGGCCGCATAGCCACGGAACGCCGGCTCGCAGGCGGCTCCCTACTCCACCCGCGAGCGGGTGATCAGCCAGATGTGCCCGAACGGGTCGCGCACCTTCGCCGACCACACCGCCATCGACCGGTCGGTCGGCGCGCGGATGCTCGTCGCGCCGGCGGCGACGGCGCGGTCGTGGAGGCCGGCGACGTCATCGGTCTCGAGGTCGAGGTAGACCGGCGTCCCGCCCACCTTCGCCGGTCCGACGATTGACTCGTAGTGCGGGTGCTCGTCGGCGATGAAGAGCGACGACGGGCCGATCCGCAGCTCGGCATGCGCGATCCGTCCCGCGCCGCCGGTCATCCGCGTGACCTCCTCCGCCCCGAAGATCTCGCGATACCAGTCGATTGCGGCCGCGGCGCCGTCGACGATCAGGTACGGCGTAACCGCGCTGATGCTCACCGGTCCGCGAAGTCCACGATCAGCGGTGCGTGATCGGACGGGATGCCGGGGTAGGTCGAGGGCTTGCGGGCATCGCGGTCGCGCTCGGCAGCGGTGGCGCGGGCGGCGAGCGGCGGCGAGACGTAGACGTGGTCGATCCGCATCCCGAAGTTCTTGTGGAAGTGCCCGGCGCGGTAGTCCCACCAGCTGAAGAAGCCCGGCTCGGGATGGAACTGGCGGACGACGTCGACCATCCCCCACGTGCGCAGCTTCTCGACGGCCGCCCGCTCGCGCGGCGAGACGTGCGTGCCGCCGTGGACCGCCAGCGGGTCCCACACGTCCTCGTCGGTCGGTGCCACGTTGAAGTCGCCGCAGATGGCGAGCTCGCTGGACGGATCGTTGTCGTCCAGCCAGACCGATAGGCGCGCCAGCCACTCGAGCTTCTCGAGATAGAACTCCGAGTCGACCACGCGGCCGTTTGGGACGTAGATCGTCGCTACACGCATCGGTCCGCAGGTGGCCGCAAGAAAGCGGCCGCCGTCATCGGTCCAGCCGTCGGGTGTCGGCATGCCGGCGGTGACGTCGTCGATCCCGATGCGCGACGCGATGGCGACGCCGTTCCAGCGGCCCGGCCCGTGGTGGACGAGCTCGTATCCGAGCGCGTGGAAGTCCATCGTCGGCGCCTGCTCGTCGGTGAGCTTCGTCTCCTGCAGGCAGAGCACGTCGGGCTGGTGGCGCTCGGTCCAGGCCAGCACTCGCTCGAGGCGGGTTTTCAGAGAGTTAACGTTCCATGTCGCCAGTCGCATCGGGTTCGAGGATAGCCTCCGCATCCGTGGACGTTCGTCCCCACGTATGAAACGATGCCGGGGAACGCTCGTCCGCGGGCGATGATCGGGATTCGCTGTCACCCACCGAGCCGAGGCACGATCGCATGGCATACAACCTTCGGGACCGCGACTTCACCAAGCTGCTCGACTTCAGTCCACGTGAGATTCGGTACCTGCTGGACCTGGCGCGAGACCTGAAACGCGCCAAGTACGGCGGGTATGAGCAGCCACGCATGCGCGGCAAGAACATCGCCGTCATCTTCGAGAAGACGTCGACGCGGACGCGCGTCGCCTTCGAGGTCGCCGCCTACGACCAGGGGGCGCACGTCACGTACCTGGGGCCGAGCGGCACGCAGATCGGCCACAAGGAGTCGATGAAGGATACCGCCCGCGTCCTCGGCCGCATCTACGACGGGATCGAGTACCGCGGCTTCGGCCAGGAGATCGTCGAAGAGCTGGCGCAGTTCGCGGGCGTGCCGGTCTGGAACGGGCTGACCGACGAGTTCCACCCGACCCAGATCCTGGCCGACTTCCTCACCATGCAGGAGTTCAGCGATAAGCCCCTGCACGACATCTCCTACTGCTATCTCGGCGACGCCCGCAACAACATGGGCGACTCGCTGCTCGTCGGCGGGGCCAAGATGGGCATGGACGTCCGGCTCTGCGGGCCGAAGCACCTCTGGCCCGACACCGAGCTCGTCGAGCAATGCCAGGCCGTCGCCGAGAGCACTGGCGCGAAGGTCACGCTGACCGACGATCCGGCCGAGGGCGTCAAGGGCGTCGACTACCTCTACACCGATGTCTGGGTCTCGATGGGCGAGGACAAGTCCGTCTGGGATGAGCGAGTGGAGCTCCTCAAGCCCTACCAGGTCAACGCTGACCTCGTGAAGCTCAGCGGGAACCCGGGCGTGAAGTTCATGCACTGCCTGCCCGCGTTCCACGATCGCAACACCAAGGTCGGCGAGGAGATGTTCGAGCGCTTCGGACTCGACGGCCTGGAAGTCACGAACGACGTGTTCGAGTCCGAGCGCGCGATCGTATGGGATCAGGCCGAGAACCGGATGCACACGATCAAGGCGGTGATGGTCGCCACCCTCGGCAACTGACGATGGCGCGCGGAGGACCGTCATGAAGGTCGTGGTTGCCCTCGGGGGCAACGCGTTGCTCAAGCGCGGCGAGCCGATGACCGCCGACGCGCAGCGCGCCAATGTGCGGGTCGCGGCCGAGGCCCTCGCCCGGATCGCCGGCGAGCATCAGCTCGTCATCTCGCACGGCAACGGCCCCCAGGTCGGCCTGCTGGCGCTGGAGGCGGCCGCGTACGAGGAGGTCGAGGCGTACCCGTTCGACATCCTCGGGGCCGAGACGCAGGGGATGATCGGCTACCTCGTCGAGCAGGAGCTCGGCAACTTCCTGCCGTTCGAGGTTCCGCTGGCGACGATCCTGACGATGGTCGAGGTCGACCCCGACGACCCGGCATTCACGAACCCGACGAAGTTCGTGGGCCCGATCTACGAGGAGGCGCAGGCCAAGGCGTTCGCCGCCGAGAAGGGCTGGACAGTCAAGGCCGATGGCGATCACTGGCGACGCGTCGTTCCCTCCCCGAAGCCGATGCGGATCTTCGAGATCCGGCCGATGCGCTGGCTCATCGAGCGCGGCGTGGTCGTCATCTGCGCCGGCGGCGGTGGCATCCCGACGATGTACGCGCCCGGCGAGGACCGGCGGCTGGTGGGCGTCGAGGCGGTGATCGACAAGGACTTCGCGACGAGCCTGCTGTCGCGGGAGCTCGACGCGGACCTGTTCGTGATGGCCACCGATGTCGACGGCGTGTACGTCGACTGGGGAACACCCAACCAGCGGCGGCTTGACCGCGTGACCCCCGACGAGCTGCGGGCGATCCCGTTCCCTGCCGGCTCGATGGGTCCGAAGGTCGACGCGGCCACCGAGTTCGTGGACGCCACCGGGAAGCGCGCGGTGATCGGCTCGCTCGAGCAGCTCGACGCCATGGTGGCAGGAACCGCCGGCACGAACGTCGTGTCGGGCCAGTGAAGGAGTGATGGAACGATGAGTGGCTTCGGTGTCCACTCCGAGGTCGGCAAGCTGCGCCAGGTCATCGTGCACCGGCCGGAGCTGAGCCTGAAGCGCCTCACCCCGGGCACCCACGACGAGCTCCTGTTCGACGACGTGCTGTGGGTCGAACGGGCGCAGTGGGAGCACGACCAGTTCGTGGCGCGCATGCGCGAGCGCGACGTGGAAGTCTTCTACGTCCAGGACCTGCTCGGCGAGGCGCTGGCCGCCAGCGACGACGCCCGCACGCGGATCATCGAGCGCGTTGCGAACGAGTACACCGTCGGCATCGGCCTCGTCGAGGATGTCGGTGCGATCCTCTCGTCGATGGCGCCGGACGTCCTGGCGCGCCACCTCATCGGTGGCCTGACCCTCGAGGAGTCCGGCCTCGATATCGGTGCGGTGAAGGGAACGTCGCTGATCGCCGCGGCCGTCGACGATCCGGCGACCTTCGTCCTGCCGCCGCTGCCGAACTCGCTGTTCACGCGCGACTCGTCGTGCTGGATCTACGGCGGCGTCTCGATCAACCCGATGTACTGGCCCGCGCGTCGGCGCGAGGCCTACAACATGGCCGTCATCTACCGCGCCCACCCGATGTTCGCCGATGGCGGCTTCGACTACTGGTACCCGCCGATGGGCGACGACGACCGCTTCAACACCGAGGACTTCGGGCTCGCCTCCCTGGAGGGCGGCGACGTCGAGATCATCGGCAACGGGACCGTCGCGATCGGCCTCAGCGAGCGCACCCAGGCACGGATGATCGAGCAGATCGCCCGCGCGCTGTTCGAGAAGGGCGCCGCCGAGCGCGTCATCGCGGCCGTGATGACGAAGGACCGAGCGCACATGCATCTCGACACCGTCTTCACGTTGCTCGACCGCGACAAGGCGACGGCCTATCCCCAGGTCGTCGGAGGCATTCGCTCGATCAGCCTCCGCCCCGGCTCGAAGCCCGGGACGCTCGACGTGCGCGAGGACCCCGACTTCGTCTCCGCGGTGGCCGATGCGCTGGGCATCCCGAAGCTCACCATCGTCGAGACCGGAGGCGACCGGTACCAGCAGGAGCGAGAGCAGTGGGACGACGGCAACAATGTCGTCGCGCTCGAGCCGGGGGTGGTCGTCGCCTACGAGCGCAACACGTTCACGATCTCGAAGATGCGCGAGGCGGGCGTCGAGGTCGTCGAGATCGCGGGCTTCGAGCTCGGCAAGGGTCGCGGCGGCGGGCACTGCATGACCTGCCCGATCAACCGCGACCCACTGTGAGGGACACGCCATGACGCACGAACACCCTGCGCAAGACGACGGCGGCGCGGTCGGATGGCTGATCGCCGCCCTGATCGTGGCAGCCATCGTGGTCCTCCTCCTGTTCGCCCGCGGGCCGGAGGACCAGGAGCGTTCCGGGGCGTCGCTCCCGGTCGCGGTCGTCCTCATCAGCGCATGACGACGCACCGATGAACGACCAGGTCACGGCCGGCGACGAGGAGGCGCTCGGGATCCGCGAGCCCTCGCTGCTCGACGCGATCATTCCGGTCGTCACCCTCGTCGGGCTCATCGGCCTGACGATCTGGCTGTTCGGGACCGATGCGACCGGCGGCCCACTCCAGGTGGCGCTGCTCACAAGCGCGATGGTGGCCGGCTTCGTCGCGCTCAAGAACGGCCACACCGTCGTCCGGGTCCGCGAGGCCGTGGTCGGGGGCATCTCCTCCGCGCTGTCGGCCGTCTTCATCCTGCTGGCGGTCGGGTCGCTCATCGGCGCGTGGAACATGGCGGGCACGATCCCCACCGTCGTGTACTACGGCATCGGGCTGCTGAGCGCCACGTGGTTCTACGCCGCGACGGCGATCGTGTGCGGGCTGGTGGGACTGGCCATCGGCAGCTCGTGGACCACCGCCGCGACCCTCGGCGTCGCGTTCGTGGCCCTGGCCCCGATCCTCGGCGCGGACCCGGTGATCGCGGCCGGCGCGGTGATCTCGGGCGCCTACTTCGGCGACAAGATGACGCCGATCTCCGAGACGACGGTCCTCGTCCCGTCGATGGTCGGCGGCGTGACGACCCAGGAGCACATCGGTGCGATGCTGTGGACGTCGGGGCCGGCCATCATCCTCTCGATCCTGGGCTTCGCCCTCATCGGCCTGCTGGCACCGCCGCCGGCCACCGCCTTCGACCCGAGCGACGCGCAGGCCATCCTGGGCGCCGAATTCAACATCGGGCTCGTGAACCTGGTCCCGATGGTCCTGCTCGTCGTGCTGTCCATCCGCCGCACGCCCCCGTTCCTCGCCATCTTCGGCAGCGCGATCTTCGCAGCCGTGCTCGGGGTCTTCACCCAGCCCGAGGCGGTGGCGGCATTCGTGGGCGAGACGGCCGGGTCCGTCCAGACCGCGCTGATCGCGATCTACTCCTCGCTGGCGACCGGCTTCGTGTCACAGACCGGCAACGACACGATCGACTCGCTGTTCTCACGCGGCGGCATGGCGTCGATGCTCAACACGATCTGGCTCGTGCTCGGCGCGCTCTCCTTCGCCGCGGTCATGGAGCACGCCGGGTTCCTCGAGCGGCTGATCCGTCCGATCCTTGCGGCCGCTCACTCGACCGGCCGGCTGATCGCCGCCGTGGTCGGGACCGCCATCGGGCTGAATGTCATCGCCGGCGACCAGTACGTCGCCATCGTGATGCCGAGCCGCGTCTACCGCGCCGAGTTCGCGAAGCGCGGGATCGCGCCGCGCATGCTGTCGCGGACGGTCGAGGACGCCGGCACGGTCACCTCGCCGCTCGTCCCGTGGAACAGCTGCGGCGCGTACATGGCCGGGGTCCTCGGAGTCGCCACCGTCGCCTACCTGCCCTTCGCCTTCTTCAACCTGCTGAGCCCGCTGATCTCGCTCATCTACGGCTTCACCGGGTTCCGCATCGAGCGCATCTCCCCGCCGGACCAGGCGTCGCCGCCGGTCGTGGATTCGTCGCCGCAGCCCGTCGCAGGAGGATCGTGATGACCGCCCAGCCCGCATCGGCCACGCCGCCCGAGTCCCCGAGCGCTCCCGACGGCTCGGGACGCCGCGGATTCTCCCTCCCCTCGGCCTACACGATCCTCTTCGCGCTCATCATCCTCACCGCGGCCGCCACCTGGCTCATTCCGGCCGGCGCGTACGAGCTCGACGAGAACGGCCAGCCGATTCCCGGGACGTATGCGGAGGTCGAGCCGAACCCACAGCGCATCGTGGTCGACTCCCTGCTGGCCCCGATCAACGGCCTCTACGGCATCGAGGACGAAGAGGGCACGATCAGCGTCTGGAACAGTGGCGAGCTGTTCGGCGCCATCGACGTCGCGCTCTTCATCCTCGTCATCGGCGGCTTCCTGGGCATCACGATGAAGACCGGGGCAATCCAGGCCGTGATCTCGCGGGTCGTCTCGCGCCTCCGCGGGCGCGAGGGGCTGCTCATCCCCATCCTGATGATCATCTTCGCCATCGGCGGCACGACGTTCGGGATGGCGGAGGAGAGCCTCGCGTTCTACGTGCTGATCATC
This sequence comes from uncultured Chloroflexia bacterium, assembly GCA_963844415.1. Classification (GTDB taxonomy): domain Bacteria; phylum Chloroflexota; class Limnocylindria; order QHBO01; family QHBO01; genus JACDBZ01. Next base: position 635,195 of record CAWJOA010000006.1, on the reverse strand, counting down.
ACGGTCATGATCGCCGCCGGCTTCGACGCGCTCGTCGGCGCGTCGATCATCCTGCTCGGCTGCGGGATCGGGGTCCTCGGTTCGACGATCAACCCGTTCGCGACGGGGATCGCCTCCGGCTTCGCCGGCACCTCGCTCGCCGATGGCATCCTCGGGCGGCTCGTCATCCTGGTCCTCGGAACCGCGATCGGCATCTTCTTCGTCATGCGCTACGCCGCGAAGGTGAAGGCGGATCCGAGCGCATCGCTCGTGTACTCGATGAAGGCCGAGAACGAGGTCCGGTTCCTTGCCGGCGGCGACGCGGATGCCGCCTCAGTCGACCTGACGGGCCGCCAGAAGGTGGTCCTCGGCCTCTTCGGCGCCGCCTTCGCCGTGATGATCTATGGCGTCATCCCGTGGGAGGACCTCGGCATCGGAATCCCGACCCTGTGGTGGTGGTTCCCCGAGATGACCGCCTCGTTCCTGCTGTTCTCGATCCTCATCGGGATCGTCGGACGGATGGGCGAGGGTGAGCTGAGCTCGACCTTCATCGACGGCGCGCGCGACCTGCTCGGCGTCGCCCTCATCATCGGGATCGCGCGCGGCATCACCGTGATCATGAACAACGGCCTGATCACCGACACGGTCCTGAACTGGGCCGAGGTGGCTGTCGCCGACCTGGGCGGCGTGCTGTTCATCAACCTGATGTACATCCTCTTCCTGCCCCTGTCGTTCCTGATCCCATCGTCGTCCGGGCTCGCCACCGTGGCGATGCCGATCATGGCGCCGCTGGCGAGCTTTGCCGAGGTGCCGGCCGAGCTCGTCGTCACCGCCTACCAGTCGGCGAACGGGCTGCTCAACCTCGTCACCCCGACCTCGGCCGTCGTCATGGGCGGTCTGGCGATCGCCCGCGTTGGATACGGCACGTGGCTGCGGTTCGTCTGGCCGGTGCTGTTGCTGCTTGCCGTGCTGTCGGCGCTGGTACTGTCCGTGGGCGTGGCGCTCCAATGATCCGACCACCCACCTGCAATGCGAGGGATAGGCAATGACGACTCAGACGAGCGCGGAGCAGGGTGCGCCGCAGACCGCATGGCACACGCTGTCGGTGGCCGATGCGATCGCGGGCCAGGGTGTCGACCCGGCGCTCGGGCTGAGCGCATCGGAGGTCGAGGCACGGCGGGCCAAGTTCGGCTCGAACAAGTTCGCGGAGGCAAAGAAGGAGTCGGGCTGGAGCAAGTTCGTGCGCCAGTACCGCGACCCGATGCAGCTCGTGCTGCTGGGCGCGGCCGTGGTCACCATCGTCGCGATCGGTGACCGCGGGACGGCGCTTCTGCTCTTCGGTCTAACCCTGCTCAATGCGGTGATGTCCCTCAACCAGGAGGGCAAGGCCGAGGCGAGCGTGGCGGCGCTCCAGAAGATGATGATCGTCCAGACACGCGTTCGCCGAGACGGATCGCTCGTGCAGATCCCGGCGGAGCAGCTCGTTCCGGGCGACATCGTCCTCGTGGAGGCCGGCGACCGGATCCCGGCGGACGGCAGGATCATCAACGCCGCGACGCTGGAGATCGACGAGTCGGCCCTGACCGGGGAGAGTGCTCCGGTGCCGAAGGAGGTCGATCCGGTCGCCAGCCCGGAGACCCCGCTGGGCGACCGCGTCGACATGGCGTTCATGAACACGAGCGCCACGCGCGGGTCCGGCGAGCTCGTGGTGACGGCGACGGGCATGAACACCGAGGTCGGGCACATCTCCGGGATGCTGCAGGCGACCGAGGACGAGAAGACGCCGCTCACCCGCCAGCTCGATGCGCTGACGAACCAGATCATCATCATCGCGGGGCTTGCCCTCGTCGCCTCGATCGCGCTCGGCTACTTCGTCTACAGCCAGCCATTCGACGTGCTCTTCATCTCGGCAGTGGCCTTTGCCGTGGCCGCCGTGCCGACCGGACTGCCGGCCGTCGTCACGACCCTGCTCTCGATCGGGACGAAGTCGCTCGCCCAGGCGGGTGCCATCGTGAAGCGCCTGCGGTCGGTCGAGACGCTCGGGTCGACCTCGGCCATCAACTCGGACAAGACCGGCACGCTGACCCTCAACCAGATGACGGCGGTCGAGCTCACCATCCCGGGCCGCCGCTTCACGATCAACGGCGAGGGCTATGCGACGACCGGGCAGATCACGACCGTCGACGGCGAGCCGACGGGCGACATCTCGGCCTATCTGCTGCCGATGGCACTCTGCGCCGACGCCGAGGTCCGCGACGGACAGCTCGTCGGCGATCCGACCGAGGGCGCGCTCGTGGTCCTGGCCGCCAAGGGCGGCATCGATCCACAGGCGACCCGCGAGGCGATCCCGCGCGTCGCGGTCCTGCCGTTCGACGCGGCGTACAAGTTCATGGCGACCTTCCACCGCGTGAAGGACGACTCGGGCCGGGAGGTCATCCGGGCATTCGTGAAGGGGGCCCCTGACCAACTCTTGGCGCGAGCCAAGGACGCCCTGGCGTCGGACGGGCGGCTGATCCCGGCAGCCGAGATGATCGAGCGCTTCAACGCCGAGAACGAGCGGCTCGCCAAGAACGGGCTGCGGGTGATGTGCGCCGCTCGCCGCGACTTCGACCCGGCGAGCTTCAACCCGAACGCCGACCTGCTGCCACTCGTCTCCGACCTCACCCTGCTGGCTTTGGCTGGCATTGTCGACCCGCCTCGGCCCGAGGCGCGGACGGCGATCGCCGAGGCGCACGCCGCCGGCATCCAGGTCAGGATGATCACCGGCGACCACGCGGTCACCGCCGCGGCCATCGCCGGTGACCTGGGGATCCGAGGCCAGGCGATCACCGGGGCGGAGTGGGGCGACTACAGCGACGACGAGGCGCTGCGTCGCATCGACGACATCGGCGTCATCGCTCGCGTTACCCCGGAGCACAAGGTCCGCCTCGTCGACATCCTCAAGCGCAAGGGCCGGATCGTCGCCATGACCGGCGACGGCGTGAACGACGCGCCGGCGCTCAAGCGGGCCGACATCGGCGTGGCGATGGGCATCACGGGCACGGAGGTCTCGAAGGAGGCCGCGGTCATGATCCTGACCGACGACAACTTCGCGACGATCGTGAAGGCGGTCGAGAAGGGCCGTGCCCTCTACGACAACCTCGTGAAGTACATCCGCTACCAGATGGGCGTCCTCTTCGGCATGATCTGGACGTTCCTCGGGTCAGGCCTCTTCAGCGTCCTGGCCGGCGTCCCGTTCGTGCCACAGCAGACGCTCTACGTGAACTTCACGACGCAGGTCCTGCAGTCGATCGGGCTGGGACTCGGCGAACCGACCGAGGGCCTCATGGAGCGCCCACCGCGCAAGGCGGACGAGCAGGTGATGCCGTTGCCCCTCGGCATCCGACTGGCGATCTTCGGTGCGATCATGGCCGCCGCGACGCTCGTCGTGATCCAGTGGGTCAGCGTCAATACCGGCGACGACGATCTGGCTCGCACGATGGGACTCGTGACGTTCTCGTTCGGCAATCTCTTCTACGGGCTGGCATGCAACGATCAGAGGGCTTCCGTGTTCAGCCACGCGCTGCTAGCGAACGCGAAGCTCCTGCAGATGAGCCTCATCTCGCTCGGCTTCATCATCATCGGCGTCCACCTGGACCTGCTGAACCGCCTGCTCAACACGGTCCCGCTGAACGTCGAGCAGTGGGTCGTCTGCGCTGCGGCCGGATCGGTGATCCTGTGGGTGATGGAGATCGTCAAGTTCTTCGCCCGCCGTCGACCCGCGGCCGAGCCGGTCGTCGCAGAGGAGCCCGCAGCCGCGGCCGCGTAGGCGCAACCGTCGGTCTATGCTCGGCGGGTGCGGACGGACGGCATCCGGTACGGCGGCCAGAGCGCAACCGCGCCGCTGCGCGACGTCCTCGTCAAGCGGCCCGGGCCTGCTTTCGGCGCGGCGTTCGACGACCCTGCCATCGGCTTCCACCACCCGGTCGACCTCGCGGCCGCGCAGCGCGAGCACGATGCCTTCACCGGGCTGCTGACGGCCCTGGGCGTACGGGTTCACGCCCTGGCCGATGAGCCCGATCACGCCGACCTCGTCTACACCTACGACCCGCTGCTCATCACCGATGCCGGCGCCATCGCGCTCCGGCCCGGCAAGCCGACGCGACGGCCGGAACCGGCGGTGATGGAGGCCTGGACCGCGTCGGCCGGCATCCCGACCGTGGGACGCATCGAGGCACCCGGCACGATCGAGGGTGGCGACGCGGTCTGGCTGCGGCCCGACGTGCTGTGCATCGGCCGCACGCTGCGCACGAACGACGCGGGTGCTCGGCAGCTCGCCGAGCTGGTCGGTGGTGACGCGCGCATCTTCGACCTTCCCTACTGGCGCGGCCCGGACGAGCTCGTGCACCTGATGTCGGTCATCTCCCCGGTGGCCGACGACCTCGCCGTGGTCTATCCGCCGCTGCTCCCGGCCGGCCTGTGGGAGCTGCTCGGCGCGCTCGGCACTCGCACCGTGGAGGTGCCGGAGCACGAATACGCGACGATGGGCTGCAACGTCCTCGCCGTGCGACCGCGCGTCGTGGTCATGGCGGAGGGAAACCCGGTGACGGCCGCCGCACTGGCCGCGGCGGGCTGCGAGGTCCAGACGTATCCGGCTGCCGAGACCGGCCTGAACGGTGGCGGAGGGCCGACCTGCATGACCCGCGCCGTGTGGCGCGAGACCTGAGCACACGAAGAGGCCGGGCCACAGCCGCCCGGCCTCCTGGTTCGTTGACGCGGGAGCGATCGGAGGTGCTACACCTCCTTGTACTCGCCCTCGATCGTCTCTCCCTCTCCCTCGGCCTCGCCCTCGCCCTCGCCGGCCGCGGCACCCTCGCCGCCCTCCGGACCGCCTGAGCCGTCGGTGCCGTTGCCGTCGCCGCCGCCCTCGGTCGCCTGGTAGGCCTTCGTGCCGACCCGCTGAAGCACCTCGGCCAGCTGACCCTTGGTCGAGTCGACGGCACCCTGGTCGTCGCCCTTCAGCGCCTCGCGGACCGCCTCGATGCGCGCGGTGACCTCGGCCTTGTCCTCGTCCGACAGCTTGTCGTCGAGGTCCTTGAGCAGCCGCTCGCCCTGGTAGACGAGGGCATCGGCCTCGTTGCGCGACTCGGTCGCCGCGCGACGGGCGCGGTCCTCCTCTGCGTGCTCGGCGGCCTCGCGGACCATCTGGTCCACGTCCTCCTTGGCGAGCATCGACGACGCGGTGATCGCCACCTTCTGCTCCTTGTTCGTGGCCTTGTCCTTGGCGGTCACGTTGAGGATGCCGTTGGCGTCGATGTCGAAGGTGACCTCGATCTGCGGCACGCCGCGCGGCGCCGGCGGGATGCCGTCGAGGCGGAACGTCGCCAGCTTCTTGTTGTCGGCGGCCATCTCGCGCTCGCCCTGGAGCACGACGATGTCGACCGACGGCTGGTTGTCCGACGCGGTCGAGAAGATCTGCGTGTGCGACGTCGGGATCGTCGTGTTGCGGTTGATCATCTTCGTCGCCACGCCGCCCATCGTCTCGATGCCGAGCGACAGCGGGGTGACGTCGAGGAGGAGGACGTCCTTGACCTCGCCGCCGAGGACGCCGGCCTGGATCGCCGCGCCGACCGCCACCACCTCGTCGGGGTTGACGCCCTTGTGCGGCTCCTTGCCGTTGAACATCTTCTTGACGGCCTCGACCACCGAGCCGGCATGCGGGTCATGCCGCCGACGAGGATGATCTCGTCGATGTCGCCGGGCTGCATGGCCGGCATCGGCCAGCGCCTTCTTCACCGGGTCGGCGGTGCGGTTGATGAGGTCGGCGACGAGGTCCTCGAGCTTGGCGCGGGTCAGCGACATGACCAGGTGCTTCGGCCCGGAGGCATCGGCGCTGATGAAGGGCAGGTTGATCTCGGTCGAGGTCGTGCTCGACAGCTCGATCTTCGCCTTCTCCGCCGCCTCCTTGAGGCGCTGCAGCGCGATCCGATCCTTGCTCAGGTCGATCCCCTCGGACTTCTTGAACTCCTCGCTGAGCCAGTCGATGACGCGCTGGTCGAAGTCGTCGCCGCCGAGGTGGGTGTCGCCGTTCGTCGAGCGCACTTCGAAGACGCCCTCGCTCAGCTCGAGGATGCTGATGTCGAACGTGCCGCCGCCGAGGTCGTAGACGGCGATCTTCTCGTCCTTCTGCTTGTCGAGCCCGTAGGCGAGGGCCGATGCGGTCGGCTCGTTGACGATGCGCTTGACGTCGAGCCCGGCGATCCGCCCGGCGTCCTTCGTCGCCTGGCGCTGGGTGTCGTCGAAGTAGGCCGGGACGGTGATGACCGCCTCGGTGATCTTCTCGCCCAGGTACGCCTCGGCGTCGCCCTTCAGCTTCTGGAGGATCATCGCGCTGATCTCGGGCGGGCTGAAGTGCTTGCCGTTGGCCAGCTCGACGACGATGCCGTCCGACTTCGGGTCCTTCTTGACGTCGTACGGGACGAGGCCCGTGCTGCGCTGGACCTCGGGGTCGTCGTTGCGGCGCCCCATGAAGCGCTTGATGCTGAAGATCGTGTTCTCGGGGTTGGTGATGGCCTGCCGCTTGGCGACCTGGCCGACCAGCCGCTCCCCGCTCTTGGCGAAGGCGACGACCGATGGGGTGATGCGGCCCCCCTCCGCGTTCGTGATGACCTGTGGCTCGCCGCCTTCCATGACGGCCACGACCGAGTTCGTCGTGCCCAGGTCGATGCCGATGATCTTGCCCATTGGTTCGTCAGTGCTCCTTCGGGTTGTTCGCGACGCGGACGAGGCTCGGCCGGATCACCCGGTCGTGCAGCCGGTAGCCGCGCTGCACCTCGCCGATCACTTCGTTGTCGGGATGGTCGGCGGTTTCCTCGTGGGCGACCGCCTCGTGGAGGTTGGGATCGAATGGATGGCCGACCGCCTCGATCGCGGTCACGCCCTCGGCCTCGAGGACCGAGCGCAGCTTGCGCTCGGTGAGCTTGACGCCCTCGATCCACGCGTCGTGCGCCTCGGGCGGAACGCTCTCGAGGGCGCGGTCGAAGTCGTCGAGGACGCCGAGCAGCTTGTTGATGAGCAGCGCATTGCTGAACTGCCCGACCGTCGCACGCTCCTCGTCGGTCCGACGCTTGAAGTTGCTGAAGTCGGCCGCCGAGCGCTGCCAGTTGTAGAGGTGCTCCTCGCTCTTGGCGCGGGCCTCCGTCAGCTCGCGCTCGAGCAGCTCGACGCGCTCCGCCAGCTCGAGCCGGCTCGGCGTCTTGATCGCGTCGGCACGCTCCTGGCCGCGCGTCCTCGTCGGCGGCTTCGGGCCGCCGTTGGTCGGGTGATCGGTCATTGCGTCTCGCCGTACTCGCTGCTGATCAGCTCGTTCATGAGGGTGGACAGGTACCGCACGGTTGGAATCGCGCGCGGGTAGCGCATGCGCGTCGGACCCAGGACCCCCAGCAGGCCGAGTGCCTGGTCCGGGGTTCCGTAGGGAGCGAAGACGAGGCTGACCTCGTGCATCGCGTCGTTCGTGTTCTCGCGGCCGATGATCACGTGCACGCCGCCGCTCCGGGTGAGGACAGGGACCAGCTGCTGGAGGAAGTCCGAGCGCTGCAGGATCTCGAGGATCGGCCGCAGCTTCGATCCCTCGGCGAACTCGGGCTGCTCGAGGACGTGACCGATCCCGTCGGTGAAGACCTCCTCGACCACGACGGAGTCCGCGCCCTCGAGCATCGTCGCGACGACCGTACCGATGCGGGCCGCCAGCGGCCCGAGCTTCGCCGATCGCCGTCGCGCCTGCGGTGCCGTCATGCCGGCAAGCTCTGCGTTCAGCGCGGCCGCGGCCGCGTCGAGCGCCGCCTGGTCGATCGGCTCCTCCGGCAGCTGGCGCTCGAGCGTGGTGCGATCGAGCCGGCGCTGGTGGACGTTGCCGTCGGCGAGGACGAGGACGAGCAGTCGTGTGCCATCCGCGAGCGCGACGAGCTGGGCGTGCCCGAAGCGCGCGCGGCGCGATCGGGCCGGCGTCACGACCGATGCGGCCCGCGTGCTGCCCGCCAGGATGCTCGCCGCCAGACGCAGCCACTCGTTGCTCGTCAGCGGCACCTGGCTGAACTGGTGGCGGATCATGAGCTGGTCGGTCGAGTCGATCTCCGCCTCGCGCATGAGCGACTCGACGTAGAGCCGGTAGCCGAGGTCCGAGGGCACGCGCCCGGCGCTCGTGTGCGGGTGCGTGAGCAGGCCCAGCGCCTCGAGCTCGGCCATCGCGCTGCGCACGGTGGCCGGCGAGACGGCGAGCCCGTAGCGCGTGACGAGCGCCTTCGAGCCCACCGGAACGGCGCTGAGCACGTAGTCCTCCACGACGGCGCGCAGCACCGATCGCTGCCGCTCGGTCAGCTCGATCGCCGGCCGATGGGCGGCACGCTCTCGCGCGGTCCGTGCTTCCGCCATCTTGCCTCTGTTTCCGGTGGTTGGCACTCTCACGCCGAGAGTGCTAAAGGTGTGCTGGCGGGCATGGTACGCCTCGCCAACAGCGCGTGTCAACGCGCGCGGTACTCCGCTTGCGGGGCTGTAGCCCATGCGCGCCCGGTGTGCTGGTGCCGTTCTCGGGATGGGGCTCAACCTCGCGATGCGCCTCGTTATCGCCGGCGTCGTCGGCCACGCACTGCTTCACAAGGATGACCCGCGCTACGCCGGAAAGGCGATCGGAACTCGTGGACTCGTACTCGTCGCTGGCAGCGCGCTGGTACCTGCGCTGCAGCTGACAGCGCGCCGTCGCGAGCGCTACCCGCTCGCCACCGACAACCTGTATCTGTCGATCTCCGCGCTCGACCTGGCCGGAAACTTCGCCGATCTCTACGACCGGTACGAGCATTTCGACCTCATTCCCCACTTCCACGGCACCGGGGCGGCCACCGTGGTGATCGCTGTCCTCATGCGGCGGCCGCTCCTGACCAGCATCGGCGTGGCCCAGGTCGGTCACGTCGGTCTCGAGGCGCAGGAGTACTACAGCGACGTGCTGGTCGGCCTGCGCAATGTCCGAGGCATGTCGGATACGGTCACCGATCTGCTGGCCGGAGCGGCCGGCTCAGTTGTCTACGCCGGGATCGCGCACCGCCTGTGGAGCCGCGGGCATTGAACGCAGGACGGCGCGCCCGCGCGGTGATAGGCGATACCCCGGCCGCAGGCTTTCGGTGAGGCCGAGCTCCTTCAGCTTGCGGACGTCGAGCTTGAACGGGTCGCGCGTCCGGCCGAGCAATGCGGCGAGTTCGGTGGCGCGCAGTCCGGGGTTGTCGGCGATGCCGCGCAGCACCTGCGCCGTCCACGGCCCGTGGTGGCTGGCACGGTCGAGCCGCTCGAGGCGGCCGATGACCTCGCCAACTTCTGGCTCGCTGGGCGTCGACTCGCGCAGCGCCACCCGCGGGTCCGGACCGGCCAGGTGGAGGTCGATCCGGTAGATCGTGCCCGTGCGGCGGTCGACGAGGCCGAGCAGCTCGTCGAGGTCCGCGAGCCCGGCCGAGTGCGCGTCTGCATCGGTCAGGGACTCTCGGGCAACCGGCTCGACCGCGTCGAAGGCGACGACCCCGGCGGGCGTCCGCTGCTTGCCGCCGGCTCGCACGCGCGGCCGATCCCAGGTGCGGTAGGCTCGGGTCACCGTTCCCTCGGCGATCCCCTTCAGCGTCGACGGGCGGAACAGCATCAGGCCGGCAGGAACGCGAGGCAGGCCTCCGAGGCGAGCAGCCGGCCCGTGGGTGTGAGCCACAGCCGGTCGGCGTCGACCCCGATGAGCGTGTCCTGCTCCGCCACACCGTCAGCGTATCGGTCGACCGGATCGGCGCCGAACTCGGCGGCGAAGGCGGCGCGCTCGACCCCGTCGATGCGTCGCAGGCCGAGGGCCATCGCCTCGAAGGCGCGCGCGCCCTCGTCGAGGCGGTCGACGCCCGCAACCGGCCGGCGGCCACCCTCCACGGCGGTGAGGTACTCGTCGAGGTCGCGGACGTTCCACGACCGCTCGTCGGTGCCGTCGTACGAGTGCGCCCCCGCACCGATGCCGGTGTACGGACGTCGTGCCCAGTACGCGGCGTTGTGCCGCGACTCCCGCCCGGGGAGCGCCCACGAGCTCAGCTCGTAGTGCCGGTAGCCGGCGGCCGCAAGCAGCTCCTCGGCGATGGCGTACTGCTCGGCGGCGAGCCCGTCGTCCTGGAGCGGCGCCATCCGCTCGCGCCAGCGCAGCGCGCCGGGCCGGGGCGGCGCGGCCCACTCGTCGGGCGCGAGCGCGAGCTGGAGGGCGTAGCAGCTCACGTGGTCGGGGCCAAGCCCGATCGCTGCCGCCAGGCCGGCTCGCCAGTCCGCCGTCGCCTGGCCGGGGATGCCGTAGATGAGGTCGATGCTGACGTTGTCGAACCCGGCCGCCCGGATCGCTGCGAACGCCTCGCGCGCCTCGGCGGCGCTGTGACCTCGCGCCAGCGCCCGCAGCTCCTCGTCGCGCAGTGACTGCACCCCGAGGCTGACGCGGGTCACGCCCGCCGCCCGCAGGCCGCCCCAGTCGGGCGCCTCGCGCCGGCTCGGGTTCGCCTCAAGCGCGACCTCCTCGACCGCCACGCGCTCCCATCGGTCCCGAGCCGCCGCGACGACGCGGCCGATCTGCTCCGGACTCAGCAGCGACGGCGTGCCACCGCCGAACGAGATCGTGCGCAGCTCGCCCGGCGCCGGCCGGATCGCCAGCTCGGCGAGGAGCGCATCGACGTAGCGCGGCAGGTCGTCCGCCCTCCCGCCGACGGTCACGAAGTCGCAGTACGCGCACACCAGCCGGCAGAACGGCACGTGGGCGTAGAGGTGATGTGGCTCGTCGTGCATCGCGCCAAGTCTAGGAGCGGTCTCGCTCCAGCGGTGAGCCACCGACGAGGTGCGGTCCCAGGCCAACCCGGGCAATGACCGTTCAGATGCCAATGTGGGTCACGGTTGGGCGGCGCAGCCGGTCCCGCCGGCCTGCCCGGCGGGCTGGGCGGAGCCGCCTCTCAGCGCCCCCCACCGGTCAGATCGGTCGCTGCCGCAGGCGCCCTCCGGCGAATCCGAACAGCGCCATCGTCACCGCGAAGTGACCGACGATGGCCGGGATGACCGAGCCGGTCTCGACGGTGGCGACGCCGGCCGCCCAGCCGAGCAGCACCGAGCCGGCAAGGAAGTACCAGTCGCGGTCGCGCCACAGGCGCCGGTGGGCGAGGCCGTAGACGAGCGCCTGGAAGCCGATCGCCCAGCCCACCGGCACGCCGGCGAAGAGGAGCAGGCCGAGCACGATCGAGCGGAACTGGATCTCCTCGCTCACGGCGTTGGCGGCGGCGCCGAGCACCCGCGACGGCAGCAGCTCGATCGGCAGCGGCAGGATGCTCCCGTAGCGCAGGAACGCGAGCGCCACCGCGTTGAGCAGCGCCACGGTCACGAACAGGAGCATGACCGGCAGCATCTCGTCGGTCTCGCCGCCGGTCAGGAACAGCTGCGCGCGCCCCGACGGCAGGATGATGGCGATGCCGATCGCGAAGCCGATGACGAGGACGTAGTAGCTGACCGGCCCCATCCACGGCGTGCGGTAGCGGAAGTAGTCGCTGCGCGTGATCCGCTCGGCGTCGAAGCGGAGGAGGACGAGGAAGAGCGTCAACCCGAGGGCGATCGCGAGACGCAGCGAGTCGAGGAAGTCCATCAGGCCTCCATCGGCGCGAGAGTATATATGTATATACGCGGCACCTAGGGCGAGTCCTCATTCATGCGGAGCACGGCCAGGAACGCCTCCTGCGGAATCTCGACCGAGCCGATCCGCTTCATCCGCTGCTTTCCCTCCTTCTGCTTCTCGAGCAGCTTGCGCTTGCGCGTGACGTCGCCGCCGTAGCACTTGGCCAGCACGTTCTTGCGCATCGCCCGGATCGTCTCGCGGCTGATGATATGCGAGCCGATGGCCGCCTGGACCGGCACCTCGAACATCTGGCGCGGGATCAGCTCCTTGAGCTTGTCGACGAGCGCCTTGCCCTGGCGGTAGGCGTTGGACCGATGCACGATCAGGCTGAGCGCATCGACCGGCTCGCCGCCGACGAGCACGTCGAGCTTGACGAGGTCGCCCGGCCGGTAGCCGATGTAGCTGTAGTCGAGGCTGGCGTAGCCGCTCGATCGGCTCTTCAGCAGGTCGTAGAAGTCGATGATCAGCTCGCCCAGCGGCATCTCGAAGTGGAGGTTGACCCGCGTCGGGTCGAGGTACTCCATGTTCTGGAACTCGCCGCGGCGCTGGGTTGCCAGCTCCATGAGCGGGACCGATGTAGTCGGTCGGGGTGATGACCTGGGTCGCGACCCACGGCTCGCCGATCGACTCGATGTCGCCGGCGCTCGGCATCTGCGCGGGGTTGTCGACCACGAGCTCGTCGGCGCGGTGCAGCACCTTGACTCGGTACTCGACGCTCGGCGCCGAGGCGATGAGGTCGAGCCCGAACTCGCGCTCGAGGCGCTCCTGCGTGATCTCCATGTGCAGCAGGCCGAGGAACCCGCAGCGGAACCCGAAGCCCAACGCCGCCGACGACTCCGGCTCGTACACGAAGCCGGCGTCGTTGAGGTGGAGCTTGTCGAGCGCGTCGCGGAGCTCGGGGTAGTCGTCGCCGCGTAACGGGTAGATGCCGGCGAAGACGAGCGGCAACGGCTCCTGGTAGCCCGGCAGGGGCGCATCGGCCCCGTGCGCATCGGCGGTCGTGAGGGTGTCGCCGACCTGGGCCTCGCGGATGCTCTTCAGGCCGCTGGCGACGTAGCCGACCTCGCCGGCCACGAGCCGCTCGGTGGGCACCGGCTGCGGGCGGAAGTAGCCGAGCTCGAGGATCTCGGACTCGGCGCCGGTGGCCATGAAGCGGACGCGCTGGTGGTCGCGGAGCGTTCCCGACGCGAGGCGGACGTAGGCGACGACGCCCTTGTACGGGTCGTAGTGGCTGTCGAACACGAGCGCCCGGAGGGGCGCGGCGGTGTCCGCGCCCGGGGGCGGGACGCGGTGGACGATCGCCTCGAGCACATCGGTCACGCCGGTGCCGTCCTTGGCGCTGGCCAGGAGGACGTCCTCGCGCGGGATGGCGAGCGTCTCCTCGAGCTCGCCCATCACCATCTCGGGGTCGGCCGAGGGCAGATCGATCTTGTTGATGACCGGGATGATCGTCAGGTTCTGGGCCATCGCCAGATGGACGTTGGCGAGGGTCTGGGCCTCGATCCCCTGGCTGGCGTCGATGACGAGGATCGCGCCCTCACAGGCCTGGAGCGATCGGCTCACCTCGTACGTGAAGTCGACGTGGCCGGGGGTGTCGATGAGGTTGAGCACATAGGTCTGGCCGTCGGCGGCGTCGTAGTGGAGGCGCACGGCGCGGGCCTTGATCGTGATCCCCTTCTCGCGCTCGAGGTCCATCGAGTCGAGCACCTGGGAGGTCATCTGCCGCTTGTCGATCGTGTGCGTCACTTCGAGCAGGCGGTCGGCAAGAGTCGACTTCCCGTGGTCGATGTGCGCGACGATGCTGAAGTTGCGGATGCGCTCCGGGGGGATCACCCGCGGGAGTCTAGCGAAGAACCGATGCGGCCTCCGGGTCGCCTAGGGAGTGTCGCCGTCTCCGTCGCCGGCGGTGCCGCCCTCGCCCTCGTCGGGGGGCGCCGCGGCGGTCGGCCCGACGGCGGTGATGCCGTTCACGGTGCGGTACGAGCTGAAGTACGTGTTCTGGTGGATGAGGGTGCCGTCCGCGTCGTACACGAAGCGCGTCCGGGTGACGTCGTGGCCGTCGTGCGGGAACTCGACACGCTTGGAGGAACCCGGCGCCATGCTCGGGTCGACGACCGTCGTCTCCGTGGCGGTTCGGTGGTTGCTCGTGGCCGGATCGGTGATGACCACCGAGCGCCCGGTCGGCACCGACCAGATCTGGAACGTGACGAAGCCGTTGCCGCCGAAACCGCGGATGACGAGGGGGTACTCGGTGTCGTTGCGGAACGTCATGTCCTGGACGAAGTTGTCGTCCATGTACACCGTCGCGTCGAGGCCGTCGGGGTAGCGGTCGATGTAGTAGAAGTGGTTGGCGCGGATGCCCATCTCGAGGCCCATCCGCAGCGCCGCGTTGAAGATCGTCGTCGAGGTCGAGCAGATGCCGCCGCCGATGGCGCCGCCCGCCACGCTCCGGCCGCCGATGATCACGCCGCCGTACTGGTACCCACGCTCCTCGGTGACCGGGCCGATGCTGTCCCAGAAGCTGAACCACTCGCCCGGAGCCATGTTGCGCCCGTCGATGTCGAACGCCCCGATGTTGATGTTGTTGCCGAACCCGTTGCCCTCGCCCGGAACGTAGTTCGTGGTCCAGGTCGAGACCATCTGCATCTGCGGGAGGATCGCCTCCGCCTGCGCGGTCGTCAGCGCCGGCTCGGTGACGTTCACCACGAGCGCCAGCGACCCGACGCTCGCGCCACCCGCGCGACGGGCGAGCGCGCCGAGGACGCCATCCGCGGAGCCCGCGACGTCGAGCTGGCGGCCGTCCTGGCCGGCGATGACGCCGCCCAGCCCGCCGCCCGCGGCAACCGCGATGCGCGCGCTCACCGGCGTCTGGTTCACGTCGGCGGCGAGTGCCTGGACGGCGGCGGTGACGGCCGCCGGATCGATGCGCGCCGCGTAGGCCTCCGCGCCCTCGGGCCCGAACGAGATCGCGGCGGCGATCGTCCCGGGCTTGACGACGAGCCGCTCGCCCTCGTCCGCGCCGGGGATCGTCAGCGCGAGCCGGGCAGCCATGGCGGTTGCGGCCGCGGCGGCCGCCTCGGCGGTGGCAGTGTCGACGACCGGCGCGAGGGTGGCGGCATGCAGCTCGACGCGGACGTCGGCCGGATCGGTGGTGTCGATTGCGGCGCCGAGCGCGGCCGCGACGTCGGCACCGGCGAGGCCCCGGCCCTCCGCGCTCTCGCGCACGGTGAAGGTCGCGCCGTCGCGCAGCACGGCCGCCTCGCGCGGCGGGTGGCTGACCTCCGCGGCGACCGTGCCCGCGATGCTCGCGAGCGCATCGGGATCGTAGGCATGGACGACGACCGGGAGCGTCGTTGGGTGGATCAGGCTGCGGAGCCGCTCGATGCCGTCGGCGAGGGGGTTGCCGCTGCGGCCGACGGCGAGCGCGGCGTCGAGCATCGCGTCGGTCTCGTAGCCTCGCCCGAGGTCGGCGTACGGGACGGCGATCTCGGTCTCACCGATGGCCACGACCGCCGTGCCGGTGTCGAGCGCGGGGAGCTCGTCAGCCAGCCGCTCGGCGGCCGCCGAGCGATCGAGGCCGGTGAGCTGCACCCCGGCGACGTTCACGCCGTTGAGGACGTTCGAACCGGCCGCGAGCCCGACCGCGATCGAGGAGGCGGCGAGCAGGAGCAGGCCCACGACGAGGGTCACGCCGAACCCGACCAGCATCGAGCGACGGGCCGGTCGGGTGGCCATGGGGCGGATGAGTCGGCGGGACAGGGTGGCGGTCGTCATGGGCGTTCGGGGTCGTAGACGGTGGAGCACGCGCCGGCGTTGCACCACCTGGCGCCTGCACCGCTCGGTGCGAGGGTGGCGGGCGTCTCCCCTGGCTCGGTTGTCTCCGCTGTGGACCGTGCCGTCGGCGAACGGGCAGTGCACCTCCGTCGGTCGTGCGGATTGTCGCCGCTGCGCGCCCGCCTGTCGAGTGGCCCGTCCGGCGGCCCGCTGCTATACTCCCGGCTCCGTCGGCGCGCTTCCCGTGCGTGAGCGTGTGCGGCACGAATACAGTCATTGAGGATCCCACGTGGCAAGAACGGCCCGCACCTGGAAGGGCGCCCGCACGCCCTCCGCCCTGAAGCGCTCGCGCCAGTCGCTCCGCCGCCGCACCGTGAACCGCCGCACGCGAAGCGAGGCGAAGACGCTCGTCCAGCAGGCGTCCGACATCGCGCTCGGCCGATCCGACGGTGACGGCGTGATCGCCGTGACCGCGGCGATCAGCGCCCTCGACAAGGCCGCCGAGAAGGGCATCATCCACCCGAACAACGCGGCGCGCCGCAAGAGCCGCCTGATGTCCAAGGTCAACGAGGCCCACCTCTTCGACGATGTCGAGGGAGGGGCAGCGGCCCCGAAGAAGCGGACCGCCGCGAGCAAGACGGCGCAGCGCAAGAAGGTCGCCGCCGCAAAGGCGTCGAAGGCCGCGGCAGGCAAGGCCGCAGATCGGCCGCGCACCGCCGCCGGCAAGGCGAAGGTCGCCGTCACCCGCGCCAGCCGCGAGTCGGCCGCCGCACGTCGCCGCGCCAAGGACTCCGACGGGGACGAGGCCTAGCCTCCGGTCCCCCGCGCCGGCGACCAGGAGAACTCGTCAGCCACGACGCGCGCCGAAGGCGCCGGCACCCGCGTACTCGGCCGCGTCGCCGAGCTCCTCCTCGATGCGCAGCAGCCGGTTGTACTTGGCGATCCGCTCGGATCGGCTGATCGAGCCGGTCTTGATCTGCCCGGCGTTGAGGGCGACTGAAAGGTCGGCGATCGTCGTGTCCTCGGTCTCCCCGGAGCGGTGGCTGATGATCGCCGTCCACCCTGCCCGCTGGGCCATCTCGACCGCCTCGACCGTCTCGGTCAGGGTGCCGATCTGGTTGAGCTTGACGAGGATGCTGTTCGCCGCGCGCTCGCGGATCGCCCGCTCCAGGCGCCGCGTATTCGTGACGAGCAGATCGTCGCCCACGAGCTGGATCCGGTCGCCGAGGCGCGCGGTGAGCGCGACCCAGCCCTCCCAGTCGTCCTCGGCCAGGCCGTCCTCGATGCTCACGATCGGGTACCGATCGGCCCAGTCGGCCCAGAAGTCGGTCAGCTCGGCGCCGGTCAGCGCGCGGTTCTCGCGGGCCAGCGTGTAGCGGCCGTCGCCGTACAGCTCGGTCGTGGCGGGGTCGAGCGCGATCGCGATCTGCTCGCCCGGCGCGTAGCCGGCCCGCTCGATGGCAGTGAGGACAGCGGCGATGGCGTCCTCGTTGCTGCCAAGGCTGGGCGCGTAGCCGCCCTCGTCGCCGACGGTCGTCGCGAAGCCCTCGTCGTGGAGCAGCGTCCCGAGGGCATGGAACGTCTCGGCCGCCCAGCGCAGCCCCTCGCGGAAGCTCGGCGCACCGAGCGGCACGATCATGAACTCCTGGAAGTCGGTCGAGTCGATCGCGTGCTTGCCGCCGTTGAGGATGTTCACCAGCGGCACCGGCAGGCGGCGGGCGCCGGTCCCGCCGAGATATCGGTACAGCGGCAGCCCGAGCGACTCGGCCGCGGCGTGCGCGACCGCGAGGCTCACGCCGAGCAGCGCGTTGGCGCCGAGCTTCGACTTGTTGTCGGTGCCGTCGAGGCTGATGAGGAGCCGATCGAGGCCGACCTGGTCGAGCGCGTCGATGCCGAGCAGCTCCGGACGCAGCGTCTCGTTCACGTGACGCACGGCGGTCAGCACGCCCTTGCCGCCGTACCGCTCCGGGTCGCCGTCACGCAGCTCGACCGCCTCGTGGGCCCCGGTCGAGGCGCCGGACGGCACGAGGGCGGTCCCGACGGCGCCGTCGTCGAGGAAGACGTCGACCTCGACCGTCGGATTCCCGCGCGAGTCGAGGATCTCGCGACCGATGACGTCCTCGATGAGCGTGGTGGTCACGCGTCCTCCTTGTCCAGGTTGATCTCGGCGTCGGCCGGCAGCAGCGCGGCGACCCCCGGCAGGATCTTGCCCTCGAGGAACTCGAGCGACGCGCCGCCCCCGGTGCTGACGTGCGTCATCCGGTCGGTGAGCCCGAGGCGTTCCACCGCGGCCACCGAGTCGCCGCCGCCGACGATCGTGACCACGCCGGCCCGCGATCGCCTGGCGAGGAGCTTGGCGATGGCATTCGTGCCATCGGCCATCTGGTGCATCTCGAACACGCCCATCGGCCCGTTCCAGAACACCGTCTTCGCCTTCGACAGGTGCTCGGTGTACGCCTTGACCGTCGCCGGACCGATGTCGACGACCATCTGGTCCTTCGGCACCTCGTCGATCGCCACGACCCGCGTCTTGGCCCGGTGGTGGATCTGGGGCGCCACGACCGCGTCGACCGGGAGCATGAGGCGGACCCGCTTGCGGCGGGCCTCCTCCATGATCCTCTGGGCGTTGTCGAGCTGTTCGGCCTCGACGAGGCTCTTGCCCAGGACATGCCCCTTGGCGGCGAGGAACGTGTTCGCCATGCCGCCCCCGAGCAGGACCGCCTGGCAGCGCGCCAGCAGGGCGCCCAGCACCTCGAGCTTCCCCGACACCTTCGCCCCGCCGATGACCGCGTGGAACGGCCGCGCCGGCTTGCGCAGCAGCTTCGTGAGGGCATCGACCTCGCGTTCCATGAGCAGCCCGGCCACGGCCGGCAGGTAGTGGGTGATCCCCTCGGTCGAGGCGTGGGCGCGGTGCGCGGCACCGAAGGCGTCGTTGACGTACAGGTCGGCGAGGCCGGCGAGCGACTCGGCGAAGGCGGCGTCGTTGGCCTCCTCGGCGGCGTGGAAGCGCAGGTTCTCGAGCAGCAGCAGGTCGCCGGGGCGGAGCTTGTCGACGGCGACCTGGACGCCGGGGCCGAGGGCGTCGCCGGTCATCCGCACCGGCCGGCCGAGCAGCTGGCTCAGACCGCTCGGCGACGGGGCGCAGGCGCAGCGGATCGGCGATCTTGCCCTTCGGCCGGCCGAGGTGGCTGGCGAGGATGACCGATGCGCCCCGCTCGAGCAGGTTGACGATCGTCGGCAGGCTGGCTCGGATGCGCGTGTCATCGGTGACGCGCCCGTCCTCGAGCGGCACGTTGAGATCGGCACGGACGAAGACCCGGCGTCCGCCGACGTCGACGTCTCGGATTGTCTTGGCGTCCATCGGCTGCGCGCGGCTCAGAGCCGCTCGGCCATGAAGGCGGCGAGGTCGGCGACGCGGCACGAGTAGCCCCACTCGTTGTCGTACCAGGCGATGACCTTGAGGAGGTTGTCGCCGGTGACCATCGTGGACGGGGCGTCGACGATGCTCGATCGCTCGTCGCCCTTGAAGTCCATGCTGACCAGCTCCTCGTCGACGACACCGAGCAGCCCTCGCATCGGTCCGTCCGCCGCCGCGCGAAGCGCGTCGTTGGCCGCCTCGGCGGTCACCGGACGCTCGGTGATGGCAACGAAGTCGATGACGCTGACCGTCGGGGTCGGCACCCGCAGCGAGAACCCGTCGAACTTGCCCTTCAGCTCGGGGATCACCAGCGCCAGCGCCTTCGCCGCGCCGGTGGTGGTGGGGATGATGTTCTGCCCGGCGCTGCGCGCGCGGCGCAGGTCCTTGTGGAAGACGTCGAGCACGTTCTGGTCGTTCGTGTAGCTGTGGATCGTCGTCATCAGGCCGCGCTCGATGCCGAAGCTGTCGAAGATGACCTTGGCCGGCAGCGCGAGCCCGTTCGTCGTGCAGCTGGCATTGCTGACGATGTGATGCTGCGCCGGGTCGTACCGGTCCTCGTTCACCCCGAGCACGAGCGTGATGTCCTCGTTCCTGGCCGGGGCGCTGATGATCACCTTCTTCGCGCCGGCGTCACGGTGCGCGCTCGCCTTGGTGGCATCGGTGAAGATGCCGGTCGACTCGACCACGATGTCGACGCCGAGGTCGCCCCACGGCAGCGCCGCGGGATCACGTTCGCTGAAGGAGCGGATGCTGCGGCCGTCGACGACGATCTCGTTGGTGCCCGCGCGCACCTCGCCGGCATAGCGGCCGTAGGTCGAGTCGTACTTGAACAGGTGCGCGTTCGTCTCGTCGTCGGCGAGGTCGTTGACGGCGACCACCTCGAGCTGATCGGGATGACGCTCGAGCATGGCCTTGAGCGTCTGGCGGCCGATACGCCCGAAGCCATTGATACCGATGCGGGTGGTCACGAAATCGGAGCTCCTTGCTGCGTTGGGGCCGAGCCCGGCGCATAGGCCGGGTCGTCGATGCGGTCGTTGACGATCGGCAGCGAGCCGATGAGGGACACGTCCCCGCCCAGCGCGGCAGGCACGATCCGTACCTTATCGAGGAGGATCGGGAAGGCGCGACGCTCCATCTCGACCCCGACGACGTCGAAGAGGCGTGGGTGGTTGGCGGCGATGCTGCCGCCGATGACGATGACCTCGGGGTCGAGCAGGTTCACCAGCGACGCGACGAGGGCGCCGACGGCGACCCACGCCCGCTCGAGCAATGCAGCCGCGCGCTCGTCGCCGTTCTCCGCGGCCTTCGCCACGAGCTGGGCGTCGACCTCGGGGGCATCCGCGGCGAGGCGCGCCAGCGGCGAGTCGGGGTGCTCGCGCACGAGCGCGCGACCCTCGCGGGCGAGCGCCGTCCCGGATCCGATGGCCTCGACGTGGCCGATGCCGCCGCAGCCGCACCTCGGGCCGTCGAGCTCGACGACGACGTGGCCGACCTCGCCGGCGGTGCCGTTCGAGCCCCGGATCGGGCGGCCGTCGATGACCAGGCCGCCGCCGATGCCGGTCGAGACCGTGATGTAGATCGCGTTGTCCGCGCCGCGAGCGGCGCCGTAGCGCCACTCGCCCATGATCGCGACGTTCGTGTCGCGCTCGAGGAAGGTCGGCATCCCGAGCCCGGCGGCGACCCTGGGACCGAGGGGAATGTTCGTCCAGCCCTCGAGGTTCGGCGCGGCGCGCACGATCCCGCGCCAGGGGTCGAGCGGCCCCGGAGAGGAGATGCCGACGCCGATCGGGGCCGGCAGGCCGTCGAGGGCGGCCTCGTCCCGGACCGCGGCGGCGACCTCGATGATCCGGTGCAGGACGGCTTCCACGCCCTCTTCGTCGGCGGTCGGCACTGCGCGGCGGCAGTGAACGGTGCGATCTGAAGTGACGAGGGCCGCGCGGATCTGGGTGCCGCCGATGTCGATCGCGAGGATCGGCCGCTCGGCTCTGCGCTCCACCGCGCGAATTCTACCGGCCGGGCGTGCCCACCACGACCGACGGGCACGAAAACGGGCGCGCCGCGTGGGCGCGCCCGTCAGGTTATCCGGAGCGGGCGGATCAGCCGCCGATCCTGAACATCTTCGTGCCGCAGACCGGGCAGGTGCCCTGGGTCGCCGGCTTGCCGTTCTTCATGGTGATCTTCGTTGCATTCTGCATCTCACGCTTTGCCTTGCACTTGACGCAGTAGGCCTCGGTCGCCATTGGTGATCATTGCCTCCTAGTGGCCGGCATCGTCGCCGGACGTTCCTTGTGACCACCCCGCCTGGCTGCCGACCTGGATCCCTCGTGCGGCGAGCGTATCGCCGCCTCCGGTGTCGACCTGCCACAGCAGGTGGATGCCGGCCAATCCGGCATCGATGCAACGTGCCTCCGCGGCCTCCTTCGCCGCGCCTTCGAGGAACGTGCCGTCCGTCCGCTGCGCGTATGCCGCGCAGATGGTGCCGGACCGCAGTCCCGCAAGATGAGCCAGCACGAAAAGTGCCGACGACTCCATCTCGAGATTCGCCACACGCTGGCGGCGAAGCTCCTCTGCGAGCTCAGGATAGCGAACGGGGAGCGTGCGCATCTGCCGTCCCTGCGGAGCGTAGAAGCCGCTCGCCGTCGCCGTCAGTCCCACGTGGGGTCGGATCTCGAGCTGTCGACAGGCCGCTTCCAGGGCCCACACGACGTCGCGATGGGCCACGGCCGGGAATCCGGGGTGCACGTAGTAGTCGGTCGTGTTCTCCAGCCGGACGGCTCCGGTCGAGATGATCAGATCGCCGAGGGCGATCTCCGGCTGCAGCGCGCCGGACGACCCGATGCGAATGAACGTGGCCGCGTCGGTGATCTCCATGACCTCGGCCAGCACGATCTCGACGTTGTCGGTGCCCATGCCGGTGGACATGCAGCTGAGCCGCATGCCCTGGTGGGTCCCGGTCGCCGTCGTGATCTCACGGTTCGAGCGCTCGACCTCGATCGCGTCCCAGCGCGAGGCGACCCTGGCCACTCGACCGGGGTCGCCGACGAGCAGGACGTACTCGGCCAGCTCTCCCCGTTCGAGACCGATGTGGTACTGACGCGCCCCAGTGCGAGGAGCGTCGGCCCGGCTGAGGTCGGTCAACGCGGCGGCGCCTCCCTTCGTGCGTGCGCTCGGTCGATGAACGCGCGGGAGTATACGCCGCGCTCACGCTCACGGACCGCCCTCGTGCGGCACGCGCACGAGCGTCAGGCGCGGCCCGGACTCCGCGGGGTCGTCCGCATCGTCCTGCGCGACGGGCTCCTCGCCCATCGATCCGCGCTTGCGACGAAGCGCCGCACCACCCACGAGCACGGCTGCCGCAGCCATCAGGAGGCCCGCCGCGATCGGTCGACGCGAATCGCTCGGGGCGCTCTCGACCATCGGGATCGCTGCCGGGCCGGGAGCACCCGCCTTCCCGTCCGTGGCGGCGAGCGCCGCGCCGCCGGCGATGCTCGGCGCAGAACGCAGGCCGCCGCACGGAACGAGCAGCCGGACCGGATCGCCGAGCGCGACGCCGGTGACCGAGACGAGGCCGCGACGTCGGCGGCCCTCGTCGTCATCCTCATCGTCCTGCTCGCACCGCGCATGCAGCGCGACGCGTTCGCCGTCCACGGTCAGGAGGCGGCGCGAGCCGGAACCCGACAGGTGCCCGACGACGGCCACCCACGCCGGAAGATCGCCTCGGAGCGTTGAGCGCGGCGGGGCGGGCGGAGCGTCGACCGCCATCGTCTGGCCCGGACCGGAGGCGAGCCTCACCGCCGGCACGCCCATGGCGCGGTCGGTGCCCGCGGCCTGTAGCCCACCGAGGTCGACGGCGAGCGGTGGACGTCGATCGCGCGTCAGGCGAGCGACGACGTCGCGGGACGATGCGTGGACGGCGACGAGGCGAGCACCGTCCCACAGCAGGCCGCCGAGGCCGAGCTCCTTCCAGCGACCGGCGACGAGGGTGGCGGCGATGCGCAGGTGAGCGAGGTCCGCAGCGCCGAGGTCGTCGAGTGAGCCGATCGGCGCCGAGGACTCACCTCCCGAGCCGCCGTCGTCGGGTCCTTCGCCGCCTGATCCGTTGTCGTCGCCGGACGCCGGTGCCGTCACCCGCACCTCGGCCGACGTGCGCGGCCAGATCCGATAGCCCTCGTCCGGCTGTGCGAGGCTCGTCTCCTGGCCAAGGACGCCGCGCACCTCCACCCACGTGCCGGCGGAGAGCGAGTCGCGATCCGCTCGGAGCGCCGCTGCGAGGCTGACCCGGAGAGGCCCGCTGCCGTCGTCGATCTCGAACGAGACCGTCCCGCTCGAGAACCTCCGCGCCGACGTCACGAGTGCCCCGCTCGCGACGACCAGCGTCGCCTCGTCGGCCTCGCGGACACCGCCGGTCCGCACCCGGCGAGCCGCCGGCTCGGGTCCGTTGCCGAGGGTCTCGATCGGTCCGGAGACGCGGAGTGACTCCATTCCGCTCAGGGTCGAGCGCGTGCCGCTGACCTCCACGCGAGCGCCGAGGTTCAGGCGGCCGCCGTCGTCGCCGAGGCGGAGGAGGATCGCGCCGGTCGCATCCTGGATGACGGCCGTATCGTCGTCCACGAGGCCGCTCGGGAGGGTCACGGTGCCGCGGATGGTCAGGCTCGTGTCGCGGTCCGCGCGACGCGCCTCAGCGATGGTGGACACGCCATCACCGCCATCGCCAGGCGACGGCGACGCTTCCCCCGGCGGGGTGAGCGAGCGGACGTCGGCGGCGTCGCGGAGCATCACCCGGTAGCCGTCGGCGCCCGATCCCGTCGAGTCTCGCTGGCCGGCCACGCCGACGATGGCCACGCTCATCCCCGGCAGCCACGCCGACGTGACGATGCCGGTGGAGGCACCGACCAGGACGCGGGTCGCGCCGCTGCCGTCGTCCACGTCGAAGGCCAGCCCCGAGCTGAGCACCGTCGGGCTGCCGACGATCGCGCCGCTCGTGCCGACCAGGCGACCCTCGAGGTGCTCGCCGACCGCGCCGGTGGTCGTCGTCATCGGCTCCGGCTCCGGCGCCGTGCCAAGGCTGGCCGCCGAGTCCGCGCGGAGCGTGCGCTGGGAGAAGCGGTCGTCGAGCTCGCCGGTGATCCGCAAGCGCTGGCCGCGCGCGAAGGTGCCATCGGCGAGGAGCACCGCGATGCCGCCGGTGGCATCGGCGACGAAGCCGCCTCCATCGTGGAACCCGGAGTCGGTGAGCGCGACGGCCTCGATCGTGACGATCGCGCCGTCGGGCGCCGCGCGAGCCGCCGCGACCGCGACCGCCGACGTCGGAGTCGGGGTCGGATGCGGCGTCGACGATGGCGGCGGCGTCGGTTCGGGCGTCGGCTCAGGTGTCACAGGCGGCTCCGGCATCGTCGACGGCCCCGGGCTGGGGGTCGCGGCCGCCGGATCCGGGGTCGGCGGAGATCCGAGGTTCTGCGGTTCGGGCACGGGGCGCTCGACGAAGTCGACGAGGTTGTCGCCGGTGTCCGAGCTCGAACCGAGGGCGCCACCCGGCAGGCGCTCGATGCTCGCGCCCGACGCCGGCGCGACGGCCGGCGACCCCTCCATCCAGGTGCTGGCCGCAGCGCCCCAGCCGACGGCGTCGATCGCCGTGGTCGCGCCAAGGATGCGGACTGCGACGCTGCCGCCGGTGGCGGCCATGCCCGACGCGTACGTGGCATCGGCGATCGAGGCGTAGGTGCCGGATGCGTTCGCGATCAGGACGTGGCCGCCGGCCGGCACGCCCGGCGCGCCGAGCTCCCACGTCGCACGTCGCGTGATCGTCGCGCCGGTCGAGGTCACGTAGATGACCTCGAGTCCCTCGAGCGGCAACGGTGCGCTCGTCGGGTTGTACAGCTCGATGAGCTCGTCCGAGGCCGATGCGCCACCGGTGACGACCTCGCTGATCACGAGATGGTCGACCGATGCCAGGCCGACACCGCGCACCGCCTGGAGGGTCGTCGCCATCGGCGCAAGGATCGTGGCGATGACCGCCAGCACGAGCAGGCGGCGCTGGAGGGAAACGGAGCTGGCGACGGGCACGGCACACCTCTTCGACGGAGGCGTGCGGGCCTCGACAGGATGGCCGACGCGGGATTATCGGACGCTTACCGGTCGCTTACCGCGCGCTGACAGTACAATCGGCGGCCGATGTCCACCCAACATGACGACCGCGCCACCACGCGCGCCGAAGCCCGCCGCCGCGCGCGGCTCGCCGCCCGCGGCGATCTGCCCGACACCGACCCCGAGGCGACCGAGGAGACCGCGACCGAGCCGAGAGGGAGCTTGCTCAGCCGCATCTTCCCGCCGGCGCCGCCACTCCCCAACAAGCCGCCGCCGCTCGCGGGCTTCGACGAGTCGGGACCGCTGCGCCCGATCCGTGTCCGGGCCTTCCTCCTCCGTCGCAACCTGGCAGCGTGGGTCGTGACCGGGCTCATCGCGGCCGCGGGCTACTACGCATCGGTTCGGCTCGGCCCGACCGATCCCCTGTCGCTGGCCGGCACGTTCGCGATGTTCGGCGCGCTCATCGCCGCCGGCTGGTTCGGCTGGCAGCGCCCGCCGCTGTACGGCACCGCCGCGGCGATCCTGAGCTTCGTCCTCGTCGCCCTCGCCGTCGTCGCCACGTCGGCGGCGCTGGGCATCACGCCGGACGCCTTCGGGCCGCCCGAACAGGTGGCGACCAGCCTCGTCCTCCAGGGCATCTACCAGGCCGGGCTCGGCTTCCTGGGCGGCTGGTACGGCGGCTACCTGCGCCGACGCCAGACGCAGCTCAGCAGCGATCGCGCCCGGACGACCCGCCGCCGCTGACGTGGCGGCGCCCTCGCGGCTCCTCCGTCGTCGGGCCGACTGACAATCGGCACGGGACTTGCTAGGGTAGGGGGCGTAAGACACGAGAGAGTACGGGCCGTCAGCGGACGCCCAGGCGTGACCCGTCGCCGACGGAAGCTCGGGCCTGACGCGACATTCTGCGGTTTCGCCCGTTCGCGATGACTCGCTCTCGAGTCTTCTCGGGGCCGTCGCGTTCCAGGACCCTCCGTACTGGAGCCGACGGCCCCTCTTCATGCCCCGAAGACGGCGTCAGCCACCACCCACGGCATGCGCGGCGACCGCCTCGTCCGCCAGCCGATGCGCGTCGGCGGCATCTGGTGCCAGGCCCATCACCTCGCCGGTCGATCGCATCTCGGGACCGAGCTCGGCGGTGACCCCGGGCAGCCGCCACAGCGAGCCGACCGGCGCCTTCACCGCGACGAGCGGTCCGTCCACGGCCAGTCCGGCGCGCAGGCCGACCTCGGACAGCGAGGCTCCGAGCGCGCAGCGCACGGCCGCGGCGACGACGTCGAAGCCGGTCGCCTTGGCCACGATCGGGACCGTGCGGCTCGCGCGCGGGTTGGCTTCGATGACGACAACCCGCTCCCCCGTCACGATCATCTGAACGTTGAGGATGCCGCGGACCCCGAGTCCGAGGGCGATCCGCCCGGCCGCCTCCGCCGCGCGTTCCTGGACCGCGCGCGACAGCCGCTGCGGCGGGAGGACCGCGACGCTGTCGCCGGAGTGGACCCCCGGCGGATCGATCTGCTCGAGGATCCCGGGCACGCACCACGCGTCGCCGTCGCTGATGGCGTCGACGTCGAGTTCGATCCCGGCGACCAGCTCGTCGACGCGAAGCGGCCAGCCGACATCGGTCTCGAGGTAGGCGGCGAGATCCGCCGGCGAGCGCAGAACGGCGATCCCCCGTCCGCCGATGACCCACGAGGGCCGCACGATCACCGGCAGCCCGCCGAGTGCGGCGATGGAGGCGCGAAGCTCGTCCGCGTCGGCGGCCAGCGAGCCGCGCGGCCCGTCCAGCCGGAGCTCGTCGAGCAGGCCGGCGAATCGCTCGCGGTCCTCGGTGATCTCGATCGCCTCGGCCGTCAGTCCTGCGATCGGCACGTCGGCGTACGCGAGGTCCTTGGCGAGGTCGATCGCCGTCTGACCGCCGAAGGTGAGCACCACCGACGGCGGCGTCCCGGTCAGCGCCCGCTCGTGGTCGATGACGTCGAGCACCGACTCGGTGTCGAGCGGCTCGAAGTAGAGGCGCGTGCAGGCGTCGTAATCGGTCGACACCGTCTCGGGGTTGTTGTTGATGACGACCGCGTCGAGGCCCATCTCGCGGATCGCCCACGCGGCGCGCACCGAGCAGTAGTCGAACTCGATCCCCTGGCCGATGCGGATCGGTCCCGACCCGACGACGATCACGCTGCGCCGCTCGGCCGGTGGTCGCACCTCGGGATCGGCGTAGGAGGAGTAGAAGTACGGCGTCTCGGCCGGGAACTCGCCGGCGCAGGTGTCGACCCGGCGGTAGGACGGACCGATGCCGGCGCGCACGCGGGCACGCCGGACCGCCACCGCCGGCACCCCGGAGAGCGTCGCGATCTCGGCATCGCCGAAGCCGGCCCGCTTCGCCTCGTCCAGCGGCGACCCGACGACCCGCCGCTCGGCGTCGACGACCTCGGCGAGCCGATCGGTGAACCAGGGGGCGATGCCGGTGGCGGCCGCGATGGCGGCCGCATCGGTCCAGCCATGGCGCAGGAGGGCGACCATCCGCCACAGCCGCGTGTCCGATGGCGACAGGAAGGCGACGAGGTCGTCCGGCGGGCGGTCGGCGAGGCCCCAGGCCGGGTCCTCCCACAGCCAGCCGCGGCCGCGCGGCTCGAGCGAGCGGACCGCCTTCAGCAGCGCCGGGCCGAACTCGCGATCGATGGCCATCGCCTCGCCGGTGGCCTTCATCTGCACCCCGAGGCTGCGGTCGGCCAGCGGGAACTTGTCGAACGGCCAGCGCGGGAGCTTGACGACGACGTAGTCGACCGCGGGCTCGAACGCCGCGCTGTTGCCGCCGGTCGCGGGGTTCGGCATCTCGTGGAGCCGGTGGCCGAGCGCGATGAGCGCCGCGATCCGCGCGATCGGGTAGCCGGTGGCCTTCGACGCCAGGGCGGAGGAGCGCGAGACGCGCGGGTTGACCTCGATGACCCGGTAGTCCGAGCCGTCGGGCGCCACCGCCAGCTGAACGTTGCAGCCGCCCTCCAGCTTCAGCGCGCGAACGATCTTCAGCGCGCAGCGCCGCAGGCGCTGGACGACGGGGTCCGGCAGGGTCTGGATCGGCGCGACGACGATCGAGTCGCCGGTGTGAACGCCCATCGGGTCGAGGTTCTCCATCCCGCAGATCGCGATCGTCGTGTCCGAGGCGTCGCGCAGGACCTCGAACTCGATCTCGTACCAGCCCAGCAGCGAACGCTCGACGAGGACCTGGCCGATCGGGCTGGCCGCGATGCCGGCCGCGATCCGCTCCCGAGCCTCCTCCGGCGTCGCCGCGAAGCCGCCGCCGCCGCCGCCGAGCGTGAACGCCGGTCGCACGACGATCGGTGCGCCGAGCATGCGCACGAAGTCCAGGCCGTCGTCGACCGACTCCACGACCGCCGACTCGGGCACGGGCTCGCCGATCCCGGTCACCAGCGACCGGAACCCACCGCGGTCCTCCGCGGCGCGCACCGCGTCGAGCGGCGTGCCGAGGACACGGACGCCGCATCGGTCCAGGACGCCGGCATCGTCGAGCGCGACCGCGAGGTTCAGCCCGGTCTGGCCGCCGAGCGTCGGGAGCAGGGCATCGGGCCGGTGCTCCTCGATGACGCGCGTCACGCGCTCGAGCGTCAGCGGCGCCAGGATCACGGTGCCGCCGACGTCCGGATCGGTCATCACCGTCGCCGGGTTGGAATTGACGAGGATCGTCTCGACGCCCGCCTCGCGCAGCGCCAGGCAGGCCTGCACGCCGGCGTAGTCGAACTCTGCCGCCTGCCCGATGAGGATCGGTCCCGAGCCGATGACGAGGACCTTGCGCGGTGGGCTCACCCGAGGGCTGCCGCGATGGCCAGGTCGAAGACGCGAGTCGCGTCGGTCGGTCCGGGCGCGCCCTCCGGATGGAACTGGACCGATGCGATCCGGCCGCTCACATGGACCAGGCCCTCGACGGTGCCGTCGTTCAGGTCGCGATGGCTGACCGCGTAGCCGGCCGCGGCCAGCTCGGGTCCGTCGACGACCTCGACCTCGTGGTTGTGGGCGCCGATGTCGACGCGTCCGGTCACCGCCTCCAGCACGGCGTGGTTGCCGCCGTGGTGGCCGACGGCCAGCCGCCGCGTCTCCGCCCCGGCGGCCAGGGCGAGGAGCTGGTGGCCGAGACAGACGCCGAGGACCGGCGTCCCGCCGGCCGCCGCGCTCCGCGCCAGCTCGTCGACGGTGGCGATCTGCGGCTCCAT
Organism: uncultured Chloroflexia bacterium; assembly: GCA_963844415.1. Classification (GTDB taxonomy): domain Bacteria; phylum Chloroflexota; class Limnocylindria; order QHBO01; family QHBO01; genus JACDBZ01. Next base: position 606,031 of record CAWJOA010000006.1, on the reverse strand, counting down.
CCGCGATGGGTCGCCGGGTCCCGGCGAGAGCACGATGAGGTCGGCCCCGGTCGCGGAGACGTCGGCGGCGCTCGCGTCGTGCGGCAGGACGGTGATCTCGAGCCCTCGCCCCGCGAGCGCGGTGAGGAGCGAGCGCTTCACGCCGTAGTCGACGAGCGTCGCCCGCGCCCGCCGTTCGCCGGTGGGCGCGACCGTGTAGGGCCGCCGCGTGGCGACTCCGGCAACGTGATCGACCGCCTCCCAGGCCACGACCTCGCGAGCGGCGCCGACCGCCTCGTCGTCGCTCGGGCCGGCGGGCAGCACGACCGCCCGCCGCTCGCCGCCGCTGCGGAGCTCCAGGGTCAGTGCACGCGTGTCGACCCCGGTCACGGCCGGGATGCCGGCCTCGACGAGGACGTCCTCGAGGGCGCGACCTGGACCGGGCGGCGGGGTGACCAGCCGGGTGCAGACGAGCGCTCGCGCGTGGACACGGGCCGACTCCAGCTCGTCGTCTGCGATCCGGTAGCTCCCCGCCATCGGGTGCGTCAGGACGACGATCTGGCCGGCGTATGACGGATCGGTGAGGATCTCGCCCCAGCCGGTGGCGGCGGTGGTGAAGATGAGGTCGCCTTCGGCCGCAACCGGATCGCCGCGGAGCGAGCCGCGCAGCACGAGTCCGCGTGCGAGGGCAAGCAGGCCGTCCGGTGGGCGTTCGACGCCATCCGCCAAGCCGGCAGCCAGCCGCGTTGCGGCAGGTGCCTCGCGCCCCGTGGCGGGGATGATCGTCTGCACGGACCTCGCTCCTTTCCGGCATCACGGTGCCGGTCTTAAAGGACCGCCGTGAGTGTAGTCGATTCGTCGGCGCGCACGCCGGTCCGCGCGCGTCGGAGCGTCCGCCCATTCGCGTCGCGGACGGCCGCTCGGTTGCATGATGATGCACGAGAGTGTATGAATACTCAACTCGATGACTCCCTCACCCCGCCAGGCTCCCCTGTGGGAAGGCCGATTCCGCGACGCAGCCGCCGATGCCGCCCTGGCACTGAGCGGCACGCTCGAGGTCGACCTCCCGCTCGCCGCGGCCGACGTCGCCGCCAGCCGGGTCCACGTCACGGAGCTCGAGCGCCTCGGGCTGATCGACGCCGCCGAGTCCGCCCGCCTCGACGCCGCGCTCGACGAAGCCGCGAGCCGGATCGCGGCCGGCACGTTCGCGTGGCGTGTCGAGCACGAGGACATCCACATGAACGTCGAGGCGGCCGTGATCGACGCCGTCGGCCCGGAGCTCGGCGGGATGCTCCAGGCCGGTCGCAGCCGGAACGAGGAGGTCGTGACCGACGAGCGGCGCTGGCTGGCCGCGGCCGTGGCGGACCTTCAGGAAGGGATCCGCTCACTGCAGCTGACGCTCGTCGATCGCGCCGAGGCCGAGGCAGACGTGATCGTGCCCGCCCACACCCACACGCAGCCCGCGCAGCCGGTCCTGCTCGCGCATCACCTGCTCGCCTACGTCGAGATGCTCGAGCGCGACGCGGGCCGCCTGGCCGATGCCGCCCGCCGCGCCGACCGCAGCCCGGCGGGGTCGGGCGCGGTGGCGGGCTCCGGGCTCGCGATCGACCGCGCTCGGGTCGCGGCCGCGCTGGGGTTCGGCGGCGTGACCGACAACTCGATCGATGCGGTCTCCGATCGCGACTACGCGGCCGAGACCGTCGCCGCCGTCGCGATCCTGCTCGGCCACCTCTCGCGGCTCGCCGGGGAGCTGGTCCTGTGGGCGACGCCGTACGTCGGATTCGCCCGCCTCGCCGATGCCTATTCGAGCGGCAGCTCGATGCTGCCGAACAAGCGGAACCCCGACGCCGCGGAGCTCGTCCGCGCCCGAGCCGCACGGGTCGAGGGCGACCTGCTCGTCATCCTCACGGTCCCGCGCGGCCTGCCCCTCGCCTACCACCGCGACCTCCAGGAGACGCGGCGACCGATGCTCGAGGCCCTCGCCTCGGCGCGCCTCTGCCTCGAGGTGATGACCGGCGTCGTCGCCGGCGTCGCCTTCGATCGCGAGCGGATGCGCGCCGCCGCGGCGACCGGCCACACCGGTGCGATCGTGCTGGCCGACCGCCTCGTCGCGCGGGGCGTCCCGTTCCGCGACGCGCACCGCCGCGTGGGCCGCCTGGTGGCCGATGCCGAAGGGCGCGGGCTCGACCTGTCCGACCTGCCCGAGGACGACCTGCGCGCGGCACTTCCCGAGCTCGACGGCGCCGTCCGGCCGACCCTCGAGGAGGCCGTCGCCGCCGCCGACGTCCACGGCGGGACCGCGCCGACCCGGGTTCGCGCCGCGCTCGCGGTCGCGCGACAACGGCTCGCGCCATGACCGCCCCGATCCGGGTCGCGGTGGTCGGCGCCGGCGGGTATGCCGGTGGCGAGCTCGTTCGCCTGCTGGCGGGCCATCCGCGGGCGCGGATCGCATCGGTCCATGCGCGGGAGCGCCACGGCCGGTCACTGGCGGAGGACCATCCCCACCTCGCGCCGCTGGACCTCGCCGTCGACGACGAGGAGCCGGGCGACGTCGACGTCGCGTTCCTGGCCCTCCCGCACGGCGCCTCGGCGCCCCTCGCCGCGCGACTGCTCGATCGCGGCGTGACGGTCATCGACATCGGCGCCGACTTCCGCCTCCGTGACCCGGACGCCTACGCGACGTGGTACGGCGGCCCGCATCCGGCACCCGAGCTGCTCGAGGGCGCGGTGTACGGCCTCACCGAGTGGGCCCGCGAGAACCTGGGCGGCGCGTCGCTCGTCGCGAACCCCGGCTGCTACCCGACCGCCGCGCTGCTCGCGCTCGCGCCGTTCGCGCGCTGCGGCGCGCTCGACGGAGAGGTCGTGGTCGACGCGAAGTCCGGCATCAGCGGCGCGGGCCGCAACGCCGGGGCCGATTACCTGTTCACCGAGCTGACCGAGTCGACCCGCGCGTACGCGCTCGGCGGCCACCGCCACCGCCCCGAGATCGAGCAGGGCCTGGCCGATGCCGGCGCCGCCGGGACGCCGGTCACGTTCGTGCCGCACCTCGTCCCGCAGTCGCGTGGCCTGCACGCGACCTGCTACCTGTCGCTGCGCGACAATCTCGACGACGCCGCGCTCGCCGGCGTGCTCCACGACGCATACGACCCCGAGCCGTTCGTCCACGTGACCGATGCGCCGCCCGCCACCAAGCAGGCGACCGGCTCAAACCACGCCTTCGTCCACGCCAGGGCGGTCGGTGATCGGCGGGCGGTGGTCGTCTCGGTCATCGACAACCTCGGCAAGGGCGCCGCGGGCCAGGCGATCCAGAACATGAACGCCGTCCTCGGCCTCGACGAGACCGCCGGCCTGTCGTCGCTGGGGGTGCACCCGTGAGCGTGACGGCGGCGCACGGCTTCGCCGTGGGCGTGGCCGAAGCCGGGATCCGCGCCTCGGGCGGGCCGGACCTCGTGCTGCTCGTGTCCGACGGGCCCGCCAGCGCGGCCGCGACGTTCACGACGAACCGGTTCCGGGCCGCACCGGTTCTCGTGGCGGAGGCGGCGCTCGCGGCGTCGGGCGGGGTGGCGCGGGCCGTCGTCGTCAACGCCGGCAGCGCGAACGCGGGCACCGGCAGCGGCGGGATCGCCGACGCGCGAGCGGTGGTCGCTGCGGTCGCGGAGCGCGTCGGATGCGCGCCGGACGAGGTGCTCCCCGCCTCCACGGGACTCATCGGCTCGACGTTGCCGGTCGACGCAATGCGCGAGGCAATCGGGGCCCTCGCGGTCGAGGCGTCGCCGGCGGCCGGGACAGCCGCGGCTCGGGCGATCATGACGACGGACACGCGTCCGAAGGAGGCCGCCGCCACCGCGACGCTCGCGGACGGCACGGCGCTGCGGGTGGGTGGCATGGCCAAGGGGGCGGGGATGATCCATCCGCAGATGGCGACGATGCTCGCCTTCCTCACGACCGATGCACCGATCACCTCGGCCGTGCTCCAGGCGCGGCTCGGGCCGATCGTCGACCGCACGTTCAACCAGGTCACCGTCGACGGCGACACCTCGACGAACGACGCGGTCTTCGTGCTCGCCAACGGCGCCGCCGGTTCCGCGCCGCTCGAGCGCGGAGATGACCTGGATCGATTCGATGCGGCCCTCGAGGACGTGTGCCGCGAGCTCGCGATCGCGATCGCGGCCGACGGCGAGGGCGCGCAGCACCTGATCGAGGTGACCGTCGCCGGCGCCCCCGACGATGCCGCGGCACGGACGGCGGCGCGCACCGTGGCAAGCTCGCCGCTCGTGAAGTCCGCGGTCCACGGCGGGGACCCGAACTGGGGTCGCATCGCGGCCGCCGCCGGGCGGAGCGGGGTGCCCCTGGATCCCGACCGGCTGCGGATCCGCATCGGTGACGTGGCGGTCTACGACGCGGGGCCGGTCGAGTTCGACGCGCCCGGCGCCGAGGCGGCCCTCCGCGCGGACGTCGTCACGCTCGCGCTCGACCTCGGCGGCGGTCCCGGGCGCGGGACCGCCTGGGGCTGCGACCTGTCGGCCGAGTACGTGGCCATCAACAGCGAGTACACGACATGAGCGACGGTCCGCTGACGATCAAGCTCGGCGGCGTGGCCGGCGCGCACACCGCGTCGATTGATGAGCTCGCCGCCCGCGCCGCGGCGGGGTGGGTCGTGATCCACGGTGGCGGCAACGACGTCGCCGACTGGTCGCGCCGCCTCGGCCACGAGCCGGCGACGATTGACGGCCTGCGTGTGACCGATCCGGGGACCCTCGAGGTGGCGATCGCGGTCCTCCGCGGGCTGGCGAACGCGCGGCTCGTCGCGAGGCTGGTGGCCGCCGGCGTGCCGGCCATCGGGCTGGGCGGTGCCGACGGCGGCCTCCTGACCGCCGAGCGCTTCGACCCGCGGCTCGGCGCCGTCGGGCGGATCACGCGTGTCGACACGGGGCTCCTCGCCGCGCTCGCCGCCGCGGGGCTGGTGCCGGTCGTCGCGCCGATCGCGCTGTCCACCGACGGCGAGCTGCTGAACGTCAATGCCGACGAGGTGGCCGGCGCGATCGCGGCGGCCCGCGGCGGCCGGCTCGTGCTGCTGACCGACGTGCGCGGCGTGCTCCGTGGCGACCGCCTCCTCGCCACGCTCGGCGCCGACGAGGCCGAGGCGATGCTCGCAGACGGTTCGGCGTCGGGCGGGATGATCCCCAAGCTGCGCGCCGCGCTCGCCGCGGCGACGGCCGGCTGCTCGGTCTCGATCGTGGACGGCACCGACCCGGCGGCCGTGCGCGATGCGCTGGACGGCGCGATGACCGGGACCACCGTGACGGGCGCGCGGGTGGCGCGCGCCGGAAGTACCTGACCGAGAGGAAGACGAACCGATGAGCACTTTCGAGCGGCGCGATCTCGTCCGACGGCTGATCGCGACCGGCACGATCCGCACCCAGGCCGATCTCGTCTCCGCGCTCGCCGAGCGCGGGATGGACGTCACCCAGGCAACGGTCTCGCGCGACCTCGCCGGTCTCGGGGTGGTGCGCGGGGTGCGCGGCGGACGCCTCACCTACCTGCTCCCCGACGACGTCACCGAGGGCGCGGCGGCGGCCGCCGAGAACCGGCTCCGACGGCTGCTGGCCGACCTGCCGCTCACGATCGCCGAGGCGCCCCCGCTCGTCGTGCTGCGCACGTCGCCGGGCGCGGCGAACGCCATCGCCTCGTCGGTCGACCTGTCGGCGTGGGACGAGGTCGTCGGCACGATCGCCGGCGACGACACGATCTTCGTTGCCTGCGCCGACGCCGGCGCGATGCGGCGGTTCCGCGAACGGCTCGAGGCGATCGTCGCCGATGCCGCCCGCGCCACCGTCACGGCGGAGGTCGAGCGATGAGCGAGACCGTCGTCCTCGCCTACTCCGGCGGCCTGGACACCTCGGTCGCCGTGCCGTGGCTGCGCGAGACGCACGGCCTCGGCGTCGTCACCCTGACCGCCGACGTCGGTGGCGGCGTCGATGCCGCCGCGGTGCAGCGCCGCGCACTGGCCGGCGGGGCGCGCCGGGCGATCGTCGTCGACGCGCGAGCGGCCTTCGTCACGGAGTACGTCTGGCCCGCGCTCCAGGCCGGGGCGGTGTACCAGGGCCAGTACCCGCTGGCCACCGCTCTCGCCCGCCCCCTCATCGCGCGGCTGCTCGTCGATGCCGCACACGAGTCAGGCGCCGGCCTCGTGGCGCACGGCTGCACTGGCAAGGGCAACGACCAGGTGCGCTTCGATGTCGCCGTCGCGGCACTCGACCCGAGCCTGCGCGTCATCGCCCCGATGCGCGTCGGGATGGGGATGACCCGCGACGAGGAGCTCGCCTACGCGCGCGAGCGCGGCATCGACGTCCCGAGCGGGCCGAGCTCGCCGTTCAGCATCGATGCCAACCTGTGGGGCCGGTCGATCGAGGCCGGCGTGCTCGAGGACCCGTGGGTCGCCCCGCCGCCGGAGGCGTTCGAGTGGACGGCCGACCCGGCCGAGGCACCGCGAGCGGCGCGCGAGCTGGTCATCGGCTTCGAGGCCGGCGTGCCGGTCTCGCTCGACGGCGAGGCGCTCGACGGGGTCCGCCTGATCGAGACCCTGAACCGCGAGGCCGGAGCCTACGGCGTGGGGCGGATCGACCACGTCGAGGATCGGCTCATCGGCATCAAGAGCCGCGAGATCTACGAGGCGCCGGCAGCGGTGGTGCTGCACGCCGCGCACGCGGCGCTCGAGCAGCTGACCCTGTCGCGCGAGCTTCTCGCCTACAAGCGCTCCGTCGGCGATCGGCTCGCGACCCTCGCCTACGACGGCCTGTGGCTCAGCGAGCTCGGCGTCGCGCTGCGCGCCTTCGTGTCGCACACCCAGCGCTTCGTCAGCGGCGACGTGCGCGTGCGGCTGACGGCCGGCAGCCTGGCCGTGACCGGGCGTCGGTCCCCGCACTCGCTGTACGACGTCGGCCTCGCCACCTACGACACCGGCGACCGGTTCGACCATGCCTCCGCGGTCGGCTTCATCGCCATCTGGGGCCTGCCGGTGCGGACGCAGGCCGCCGCCCGCGATGGCGTCGAGGGCACGCGCTCGCTGCTCGCGGAGCTCGGCGCGGACCGCGCGGACGCTGCTCCGGATCCGGCGGAGGCGGTCCGATGACGCGCCGGAACGACCTCCGGACTGTCGGCACGATCTCGCCGCTCACCGCGGGCGCGTCGTACGTGCGGCGCGCGCGGATCGCCGACGTCGACCGCATCCTCCAGGTCATCGACATCTACGTCGCGGCCCACGTCCTCCTGCCGCGGACGCGGGAGGAGGTGACGGAGGCGATCGACACGTGGTGGGTGGCCCAGTTCAACGACGAGGTGGTCGGTTGCGCCACGTTGCGGGACTTCGGCGACAACATCGGTGAGCTGCGATCGCTCAGCGTGACGCCGGAGGCGCACGGACTGGGCCTCGGGGAGGCACTCGTCCACGCCGTGGTGCGCGACGCGCGCAAGCACGGCATCGGCCGTCTCTTCGCGGTCACCCGCAATCCTGGCTACTTCGCCCGTCACGGGTTCACGGAGCTGCCGATGGGCGACCTTCCCGAGATCCTGCACGCCGACCGCGTCCCGTGGCCGGCCCGCTCGGGCGTCGGCCACGCGATGGCCCTGGACCTGTGAGCGCCGTGTCGCCGACCTCGGATGTCGCGGAGCGCGAGGCCAGGGTCCACCTCCAGACGTACGCCCGCCAGCCGTTGACGCTGATCTCCGGCCGTGGCTGCTGGGTGACCGATGACGCCGGCGTCGAGTACCTCGACCTCGTGGCCGGGATCGCGGTCGACGTCCTCGGGCACGCCAACCCGGCGGTTGCCACCGCGGTGGCCCGCCAGGCGGCGACGCTGCTCCAGGTCTCGAACCTCTACTACACCCTGCCGCAGCTCGAGCTCGCCGAGGCCCTGGTCGCGCGCTCGCCGTTCGACCGCGCCTTCTTCACGAACTCCGGCACCGAGGCCAACGAGGCGGCGATCAAGCTCGCCCGGCGTCACGGTGGCGAGCGCGGCGCGCACGAGGTCGTCAGCCTCGTCGGCTCGTTCCACGGGCGCACCCTCGGGTCGCTGGCCGCCACCGGCCAGCCGAAGTACCAGGAGCCATTCGCTCCCCTGCCGGGCGGCTTCAGCCACGTGGCGGCGAACGACGTGGCTGCGCTCGAGCGCGCCGTGACCGATGCCACCTGTGCCGTGCTCCTGGAGCCGATCCTCGGAGAGGGCGGCATCCACCCACTGACCGACGAGTTCCTCATCGCCGCGCGAGCGGCCTGCGACCGCGTCGGCGCGCTGCTGATCCTCGACGAGATCCAGACCGGCGTCGGCCGCACCGGCACGTTCTTCGCCTTCGAGCAGTCGCCGATCGTTCCCGACGCGGTCACGCTGGCCAAGGGCCTTGCCGGCGGGGTCCCGATCGGAGCCCTGCTCGTTCGCGAGTCGGCGGCCGCCTTCGAGGTCGGCGACCACGGCACGACGCTGGGCGGCAACCCGCTGTCGTGCGCCGCCGCGCTGGCGACGCTGCGCGCCATCGACGAGGGCGACGTGATGGCCAACGCCCGCGAGCGCGGCGAGCAGCTGGCGACCGGCCTCGAGCGCCTCGTGACCGCCGGCCTGGCGACCGCGATCCGCGGGCGTGGCCTGATGATCGGCGTCGAGACGGCCGGACCGATCGCGCGGCAGGCGGTCGCCATCGCCCGCGACCGTCACCGGCTGCTCGTGAACGCCACCGGCGATACGACCCTGCGCCTCGTCCCGCCGCTCGTCATCAGCGCGACGGAGGTGGAGATGGCGCTGGAACGGATCGGTGCCGCGCTCGGCGAGGCGGCCGCCGCATGACGACCCGCGTCGCACCGTCGAGCCCTGCCCGCGGGGCCGCGCTGCCGGCTCGCCACCTGCTCGGTGCCGAGGACCTGGAGGGCCTTGGCCTCGCCCGCCTTCTCGACCGTGCCGAGCAGCTGCGCAGCGATCGAGCCTCGCTCCCGCTGCGGCCGCTCGCTGGCCGCCAGGTGGCGCTCCTGTTCGAGAAGCCCTCCCTGCGGACGCGGGTGAGCTTCGAGGTCGCCGTCACCTCGCTCGGCGGAGACGCGATCGCGCTCGGTCCCGACGAGGTCGGCCTCGGCCGGCGCGAGCTGCCGGCCGACGTTGCCCGCAACCTGTCGCGGCTCGTCGACGCGATCGTCCTGCGCACGTTCGCCCACGAGACCCTGCTCGAGATGGCGGCCGCCGCCACCGTCCCGGTCGTCAACGCGCTGACCGATGCGGAGCATCCGTGCCAGGCGCTGGCCGACCTGCTCACGCTTCGCCGGCGATTCGGCCGCCTCGCCGGCCTGTCCCTCGCCTACGTCGGCGACGGGAACAACGTCGCGCACTCGCTGCTGCTCGCCGGCGCCCTGGCAGGCATCGACCTGCGCGTGGCCACGCCGCCGGGCTACGCGCCGGACCCGGCCGTCGTCGCCCGCGCCCGGACGCTCGCAGGACGACACCGCGCGCGGGTCAGCATCGGCACCGACCCGGCCGCCGCCGTGGCCGGCGCCGACGCGGTCTACACCGACGTGTGGGCCAGCATGGGCCGCGAGGCCGAGGCCGACGAGCGCCGCGCGCGCTTCGCCGGCTTCCAGGTCACCGAGGCGCTGCTGGCCGGCGCCGCGCCCCACGTCATGGCGATGCACTGCATGCCGGCCCACCGCGGTGAGGAGATCAGCGCGGCGGTGCTCGATGGGCCGCGGTCGCTGGCGCTGGAGCAGGCCGAGAACCGCCGATACGTCCAGGAGGCGCTTCTCATCGACCTGCTCGGTCGCCGCTGACCGCCGGCGAGTCTAGAATCGGCGCCGATGAGCACCACCGCCACCCTGCGACGCCCGGCCACCCTCGCCGACCTCTTGCCGCTCGAGCGCCTCGCGCCTCTCGTCCGCGACGCCGCGCTGATCGTCGCCGGCGCGGCGCTCACCGCGCTGTCCGCCCAGGTCGCGTTCACGGTTCCCTGGACGCCGGTGCCGTACACGCTCCAGACCGGTGCCGTCCTGCTGGTCGGCACGGCACTGGGCATGTGGCGGGGCGCGCTGTCGATGCTCGTGTACGTCCTGGCCGGCGCGCTCGGCCTTGGGGTGTTCGCCGAAGGGGATGGCGGTTCCGCTCACCTCATCGGCGCCACCGGCGGCTACCTCGTCGGCTTCGTCGTGGCCGCCGCCGTCGTGGGCCGGTTGGCGGAGGCCGGATGGGATCGGACCTTCCCGCGCGCGGCGGGCCTGATGCTGATCGGGACGCTCATCGTGTACGCCATCGGTGTCCCGGTCCTCGCGATCGTCGCCGACCTGCCGGCGGCGACCGCCATCGAGGTCGGCGCCCTCGTCTTCCTGCCGTCGGACCTCGCCAAGGTCGCGCTCGCCGCCCTGCTGCTGCCCCTGGCATGGCGTGTGGCCGGCGAGCGCGACTGAGCTTCAGCTCAACCCGCCGGCTGCTCTCCGGACGCGTCCGTCTCGACGGGCGTCACTCTCCGCCGCAGCTCCGGGAAGAGCCGCAGCGCCCCGAGCGTGACGAGGCCGCCGATCAGCACGATCGGCAGGATCACGATCACGATCCAGGTGAGCGCGTCGAAGAGGCCCTGCCCCAGCCCGACGAGCGCGGCGACGGCGTTCTTGGCCTGGGCGCCGGGATCCCAGCCGGCCTGGACGTCGGCGACCGGCTCGTCGCGCGGGATGATGGTCACGGTCAGCGTCGATAGCGCGGCCTGCGCCTCGATCGCGGCGAGCTGGCCCTCCAGCTGCTCGATCTCGCCGCGAACCTCGTCGAGCCTCTGCTGGACGGTGAGGACGTCCTCGATCCGCTCGGCCCGTTCGAAGAGCACGCGATACGACGCCTCCGACGCCTCGAGGTTGCGGATGCGGGCCTCCAGATCGACGACCTGGCCGGTCACGTCCTGCTCGCGCGTCGACGTCGCGACGACCTCCACGTTGGCGAGGTCGCCGAGCCGGGTGAGGAGCTCGTCGAAGCGCGCGGCGGGCACGCGGAGCGTCACAGTCGCCGTCTCAGCCGACGTTCCGGCCTCGGACCCGCCGACGTAGCCGTCCAGCTCGACGGCGAGGGCGCGGACCTGCGCCACGATGACCGCGACGTCGTCGGCGAGCAGCCCGACCTCGCCGGTCTTCACGATGCGCTGCTCGATCGGCGCGACGTTGCCGCGCGGCTCGGATCCGTCGCCTTCGCCTCCCTCGCCTCCCGATGCCCCCAGTGCGGCGTCCGGGGCCTCGGATGCCTGAGGCTCGGCGGCATCGCCGCCGACCAAGGCCGATCCCGCCCCCGAAGCGCAGGCGGTGGCAAGGAGCGCGAGCAGCAGGACGGTGAGCATCGGCACCAACGGCCGATGCAGTGCTGAGTGCCGGATCATGGGTCGTCCCTCCCGTTCGGTGTGCCGTCCGGACGCCGCGGGGCGGTCGAACGTTCCCTCACCTCGGATACGGCCAGCGGCTAGCATCGGTTCATGGATGAGCGGACCGCGGCGCTCCTCGCCGATGAGGACCTGCGCGCCTCGATGGCCGCCGGGGAGTTCGACAGCGACTTCCTTCGGGCCCACCTGACCGATGAGCGCCGCAAGGCGGCGCTGCTGGGCGAGGTCCGCGAGGCGATCTTCGGCGCTCAGGACGGCCTGATCAGCACGGTCGCCGTCGTGAACTTCGTGGCCGGTGCATCCCAGGACGCGTACTACGTGCTCGTGGCCGGCTTCGCCGCCGCGCTCGGCGGGATCTTCAGCATGGCGGCCGGCGAGTACATCAGCAGCAAGAGCCAGCGCGAGATCTTCGACGCGCAGATCGTCGACGAGCGGGACGAGGTCCACGAGCGGCCCGGCGAGGCCGAGGCCGAGCTGGCGTACATGTTCGCCGAGGACGGCCTGCCGCCCGAAACGGGCCCGCGAGGTGGCGCGGATCATGGCCGAGCACCCCGATGCATTGTTGAAGACGATGGTCGAGAAGGAGCTCAGCCTCGCGGTCGACGAGCCGTACGGATCGCCGATGCAGGGCGCGCTCGTCATGGGCGCCGCCTTCGGCCTCGGCAGCATCGTGCCGATCCTGCCGCACCTGTTCCTCAGCGACACGGCCGCGGTCGTCGCGTCCGTCGCCCTCACGCTGGCCGTGCTGTTCGGGATCGGGGTCGTGAAGAGCCGATGGACGCATCGGTCCTGGTGGACGTCCGGACTCGAGATCCTCGCCATCGGCGCGGTCGCCGGCGTGGCCGGCTACTTCTTCGGCAGCGTCCTGCCGGGCCTGCTCGGTGCCCCCGAGGCGGCCTCTTAGCTTCGCGGCCGGTCAGCCCTCGACGGTGAGCGTTCCGACCATGCCGTAGGACTCGTGGGCGGGCAGGTGGCAGATGTAGGCGAGCGTTCCCGCCTCGTCGAATGTGATCGTCGTGCGCGCCGTCTCGAGCGCGGGAATCGTGACCTCGGTCGGCACGTCGCCGTGCGAGGCGTGCGTCCCGGTGCGGTGCGCGTCGTGGAACGCGGCGTCGCCGATCAGCCACTCGTGGTCGATCGGGTCCTCGTTGACGAGGACGAAGGTGACCGGCACGCCGGCCGGCACGCTCACCTCGGTGAGGTCGAAGGCCGAGTGGTGGATCGTGATCGTGACCGTCACCGGGCCGGCGGCGCACCCGGCGGTCGCCGTCGCGGTGACGAGCAGCGCGGCGACCGCCAGGCGAGACCGATGGCTCATGCGCCGGCCCACGGCGGCGAGCCGGTCGAGCGCCGCGCCCGGTTGAGCGCGATCGGCAGCCCGATGACGAGCACCGCCGCGAGGCCGAGGAAGAGGGCGATCGGCGCGCGAGGCACCGGGGCCGGCCCGAATGGCGCGAAGCCGGCATCCACGGCGGACGGCTTGCCCGCGCCGGAGACGTCGATGGCCAGGTCGAAGTTCAGCTCGTCGGCGTTCGCGTCGACGACGACCTTCGTCAGCCATGCCTCGTCGGGCACCCACTCCATGCCGGCGTCGGATCGCAGGTCGGCGAGGAGGCCGTCGGTCGCGGCCGCGCTGTGATCGAGGATCAGGCCCGCCGACTCGCCGAAGGGCGCGCCCGCCTTGGGCAGTAGCGCCGGCTTCTCGTCGGTGAGCAGGAAGACGTCGGCCTGCACCGTCTCGGCGGCGGACTTGCCGAGGGCCAGGATGCGGAGCGGCACCCACGGGTTGTCGGTCGGGATCGTGAGGTGGATCGGCGTGCCGTCGCCGAGTGCCTGGCCGAGCTCGGCAGCGCGATCGGCGTCGAAGGCCGCGGCCATGAAGATCGGCGAGCGCTCGGCGTAGAAGTCGAGCACCTCGGGGGCGTCGGGCGGCAGGCGGAAGCCGTGATTCTTGGCCCACAGCCCGACCTCGTCGCCGCCACCGCGCAGGATCGTGATGTCGAGCGCGTCGACGGTCGTCTCGAGCAGGACCTCGGCCTCGCCGACGGAGAGCCGAGCCGAGTCGGCCGTGTCTTGCGCAGGGCGAAGAGGTCCGCAGGTTGCGTCTCGAGGATCAGGCGCTGGAGGGTCCAGTCGCCGCCGCGCTCGACCGTGGTCGGGATGTCGGGGAGGGGCGTGATCGAGCCGAATGCCCCGCCGCCACCGGCGAACTCGAAGCTGGTGACGTAGTGCTCGACGCCGTCGTGGTAGCCGGCGAAGGTCGTTGTCCGCAGCAGGTTGACGGCCCCATTGGGACCGATGAGGCCGCCGCACGCCAGCGTGGGCGCGGCGGTGATGAGCAGCGCGGCGGTTGCCGCGAGGAGCGAGAGCCAGGGACGTCGCATCGACCGTCCTCCTTGTGAGGCGGGGCGTCGGATCGATGCTGCGCAGCGTCGTTGCGGAGTTGGACGCCCCGGTCCGGGATCGGTTCCTCGTGCACGGCTGGCTACAACCGCTCAGCGACTGTGCTGGGACGGCGACCGCTACGCGTCCGGGAGAAGCGCGACCAGCCGCTTCGGCGCGACGGCGCGGTAGCTCTCGACGATCCAGGCCTGGAGGAGCTCCATCGGCGCGTCATCGGGCGCGGTGACGGTCAGCCAGCCGCCGCGGCCGAGGCCGTAGCCCGGATCGGCGGTCCAGCCCAGGGCGCTGGCTTCCTCGTGCGAGTCACGCAGCTTGACCGTGAAGCTTCGCTCGTACTCCGGTGCGTCGACGCTGAAGAAGACGAAGACCTTCTTGCCAACTTTGGCCACCGACTCGCCCCATGGGTGGTCCTCCCAGGCCTCGGGCAGGGTCAGGGCGAATGCGAGGAGCTCGGCCTTCATTGCACTGACCACACGCGTACGCTAGCGGAACATTCGCTGCTGCTTGGCCAGCGGCAGCTGTTCGGACGGACCGTCGAGCGCCTCGTCCACGGAACGCAGCCGCATCGCGACGACGTTGAGCACCTTCCCCTCGACCTGGAGCCGCCCGTCGATGACGAGCAGCGGATGGCGGTGCAGCAGCGCCCGGTGCGCCTGGTACACGTTCGGTCGCAGGGTCACGTTCATCATCCCGGTCTCGTCCTCGAGCGCGATGAACACGAAGCCCTTGGCCGTCATCGGATGCTGGACGCTGACCGCCAGGCCGGCCAGCCGGATGACGGACCGATCGCGCCGCCGGGCCGCCTCGCCGATCGAGATCACCCCGCGCGCCGTCAGGCGCTCGCGGAACAGCTCGACGGCGTGGAGGTTCGGGGCGACGCCGGTGTCGCGGTAGTCGGCGGCGACCCGCTCGGCCGCCGTCATCGGCGGCAGCGACGCGCCGAGCGCGCGCTGGGCGTCATCGGTCAGGCCCAACGCGGGATGCTCGGGGTCGGCATCGGCCAGGGTGGTGCGCAGCTGCCAGAGCAGCTCGCGGCGGGGCGCATCGGTCCAGTCGAAGGCACCGATGCTGATCAACCGCTCGACGACCTGCTCGCCAAGGCGGGTTCTGGCCACGAAGTCGCGAACGGACCGATACGGACCGCGTCGGCGCTCCGCTTCGAGGACCTCGCGCGCGCGCTCGTCGATGCCCTTCACCTGGCGCAGTCCCAGGCGAATGGCCCACGCGTCGCCGATGCGACGCGTGTCGTGCTCCCAGGCCGACTCGTTGACGTCGATCGGCAGCACCGCGATGCCGTGGCGCTTCGCGTCGTTGATGACGACCGCCGGGCTGTAGAAGCCCATCGGCTGGTTGTTGAGCACGCCGACGGTGTAGTGCGCGGGGTAGTAGCGCTTCAGCCAGGCGGTGTCGTAGGCGATCTTCGCGAAGGCCGCGGCATGGGCGCGGGCGAAGCCGAACTCGGCGAAGGCTGACTGCACTTCTGGAAGAGCTCCTCGGCCTGCTCCTCGGTCAGGCCGGTTGCCATGGCGCCACCGATGAAGCGCGGGCGCTCGGCCTGCATCTTCGCGTGGCTGCGGTGAGAGCCCATCGCCTTGCGGAAGATGTCGGCCTCGACCGCGGTGTAGCCGCACACCTCGATCGCGACCTGCATGACCTGCTCCTGGTAGAGGATCACGCCGAGGGTGTCCTCCAGGATGGGCTGCAGTGCGGGGTGGGCGTACGTGACCGCTTCCTCGCCGGCCCGCCTTCTGAGGTACGGGTGGACGGCGTTGCCCTGCACCGGGCCGGGGCGGATGATCGCGACCTGCACGACGAGGTCCTCGAAGCGCTCGGGCCGCGCCTTCGGCAGCGCCTGCATCTGGGCGCGGCTCTCGATCTGGAACATGCCGACCGTGTCGGCGGCCTGGATGTCGCGGTACACCTCGGGGTCGTCGTGCGGGAGGCTGTCGAGGTCGATGCGTTGTCCGGTGTCGCGCTCGATCCGGTCGAGGGCGTCGCTCACCACGCCCAGCGTGCGCAGGCTGAGGATGTCGATCTTCACGAGGCCGAGCTGCTCGACGTCCTCCTTGTCGTACTGGGTGACGACGCGGTTCGGCATCGTGGCGCGCTCGATCGGCACGAGCTCGATGAGCGGGGTCCTCGTGACGAGCATGCCGCCGACGTGGATGCCGAGGTGGCGCGGGAAGCCGTCGATCTCGGCACACAGCTGGAGCAGCCACTGCCATCGGTTCTTCGGAGCGTGCGTGGCGGCGGTGGCGGCGTTGCTCGCCGCGATATCGCCACTAGTGTTAGGTAGCACCTGAATGGGCGCCGCTGCGTCCTCAGCAGCATCTGAAGGCTGAGATTTCCACAGCTTCTGACCCGGTTCCGGTGCGGAATCTGACGCCAATCCCTTTCCCTGGCCCCCTTTGGCGCCACTTTGGCTGCCCGTTACCACTAGTGGCGATATGCCGTCGGCCTGCGCTCCCTCCCACGGCACCTCCGGCACGACCCGCACGCGACGCCGCGGCTCCACCGGCATCCCCGACTCCGGGTCGACGCGCACCAGCGACGGCCGCCCGCTCGACGGCCCCGGCGAGCCGTTGTCGCGAGGCACGGGCACGCGCAGCTCCGCGCCGGCCAGCTCGCCGCTTCGCGCGTACCGCTTCGTCGACTCCGACTCGTGGCGCACGGTCGTGACCGATGCGTCGAGCACCCGCGGCTTGCGCGGCGGCGACCAGTGGCCCTGGCCGACCGGCTGCGGATCGAGCATCGGCCGCGGCCGGTGGTTCCACGACGAGTCCGACGACTTGCGCACGAGGCCGGGGTCGGCACGACCGTCTCGGCCCGGTGGGACGGCGGCCGCGGCCATGTCGATCCCGAGCTCGTCGAACAGCCACGCAAAGCTCCCGTCCAGCGCCAGGTCCCGCGCCACGTCCCCGGCCTCGCGCGTGTCGAGCGCCTTGGCCAGTGCGTCGATCCCCTCGAGCGGGAAGCCGAGCGCCTTGGCCACCTCGCGCACGGCGCTCCGGGCGCGGTACGTCACGATCGTGCAGACCATGGCGGCGTGATCGGCGCCGTACCGCTCGTAGAGGTACTGGATGACCTCCTCGCGCCGGTTGACGTCGAAGTCGATGTCGATGTCCGGCAACGCGCGCGCCTCGTTGATGAAGCGCTCGAACAGGAGCTTGTGCGCGATCGGGTCGACCTTGGTGATGCCGAGGCAGTAGGCCACGATCGAGTCGCCGGCGCTCCCCCGCCCCTGGCCGATGATCTTGCCGCGCCGCGCGAACTCCATCAGGTCCCACACGATCAGGAAGAACTCGGCGAGGTTCGTGCGCTCGATGACGTCGAGCTCGTGCGCCAGCTGCTTCAGCGCCCGCGTGGTAACCGGCCGGTAACGGCGCAGTAAGCCGTCGTGTGCAAGCTGGTAGAGATATGAGAACGCGGTCTCCCCCTCGGGCACGCTGAAGCCCGGAAACCGATAGCGCTCGAAGCCGAGCTCCAGCCGGCACGCTTCACCGATGGCGGCGCTGCGCGCCAGGCCGTCGGCCCAGGCACGGCGGCTGCGCTCGTCCGGCAGCCCGGCGCCGATGCCCGCCAGCTCCGCCCCGGTCTTGAGCCGGTACTCGGCGTTGGGCAGCAGCAGCTCGCGCGCCTCGGCTGAGCGTCGCGCCATGGCGGATGCAGACGAGGACGTCCTGGAGCCGGTGCCCGTCGGGATCGGCGTAGTGGACCTCGTTGGTGACGACCGTCGGCAGGCCGAGCTCGTCGGCGAGCGCCGCCAGCTGGGCGACCAGCCAGTCGTCGTCGGGTTGCAGGTGATGCGACAGCTCGACGGCGAAGTCGTCGGTGGCGAAGCGGCCCGCCCAGCGACGGGCGGCGTCGAGCGCCGCATCGCGGTCGCCGGCCAGCAGGTGCCGCGGCACCTCGCCGTTGCGGCAGCCGGAGAGGCCGAAGAGGTGGCCGCGCGCCTCGTCGAGGATGGCGGTGACCTGCCCGCGCTCGAAGACCGGGAACTGCTTCTCGCCCGCCAGGTGGCCACGGCTCACCAGGCGGCTGAGGGCGGTGTAGCCGTCGACGTCTCGCGCGAGCAGGACGAGGTGGTCGCCCGGCATCGGTCCGGCGTGGAACTCGCCGGGCCAGCCGCGGCTCGCGCGCGCTCCTCGCAGCGGCTCGTTCAGCTTCCGCCCGCGGTGGGCGAGGCGCAGCTCGTCATCGGTGCGCGGGATGGTGATCTCGAGGCCGATGATCGGGCGCACCGGCGACAGCCCCGCCGCGTGGGCGGCATCGGTCTCGGTCTCCTGCGCCGCCTTCCAGGCACGCACGGCGGAATACAGGCCGGCGTGGTCGGTGATGGCCAGCGCCGGCATGCCGAGCTGCGCGGCGCGAGCGATCAGCTCCTCGGGATGCGACGCACCATCGAGGAAGCTGAAGTTCGTGTGCGCGTGGAGCTCGCAGTAGTCGTCCGGCGTGCCCATCGGACACTCATGATAGAACGGATGTTCTATTCCGGGAAGTTGGCGTCTCGAGCTCGCCAGTCGGCGCCGGACAGGCGGTAGAACACGTGCGCCACGAGATGCGGGTAGGCGATCGGGTCGACGCGGGGATGGTCGAAGTCGCGCGCGGGGTCGCGCACGAGCCCGATCCGCTCCATGACCCGCCGCGAACGGACGTCCTGCGGCACGGTGAACGACACGATCTCGTCCAGGCCGACGTCGGTGAAGCCGAAACGGAGCGCCTCGCGGGCGGCCTCGGTGGCATAGCCGTTCCCCCAGTGGGCGCTCGCCAGGCGCCAGCCGACCACGACCATGCCATCGGCGACGTCGTCGGCGGGCCAGAGCCCGACGTAGCCGACGAACGGCGCGACGCCGGGCACCTCGACGGCCCACAGTCCCCAGCCGTGCTCCTCCCAGTGCCGCTCGATGCGATTGG
Source organism: uncultured Chloroflexia bacterium (assembly GCA_963844415.1). Lineage (GTDB taxonomy): Bacteria > Chloroflexota > Limnocylindria > QHBO01 > QHBO01 > JACDBZ01. The sequence goes on along the minus strand of CAWJOA010000006.1, from coordinate 587,350 downwards.
CGGACGCGTCGGAGGCCTCATGCGACATCAGCCCCTGCATGTGCTGCATCACGACCGGGTCGGCGTTCATGGCCGCGAACGGGGCGAGATCCGCATCGGTCCAGCGGCGCAGGAGGAGCCGATCGGTGCGGATCACGCGGTGGCGACGGGGCGGAGGTTGCGGCCCTGGAGCGCGAGGAACGCGGCCGGGATGAACGTCAGCCCGACGCCGATAAAGCCGAGCACGGTGTACGACGCGGCGGCCACGACCAGCCCCGACGAGAGGCTGGCGAGCGCGGCGGTGCCCCACGTCAGCGTGTCGGCGATGCCCTGGATCCGCGTCCGCTCCGCGAGCTGCAGGCCGTGGCTGAGCATCGACGAGGCGGCCACGAAGCACAGGTTCCAGCCATAGCCGAGCAGGAAGAGGGCGAACGTCAGCGGGAACCCACCATCGGCCGGCGCCAGCGCGGCGAGCAGGGCGGCCGCGGCGAGGCCGAGGAGGCCGGCGGCGATGACCGGCGGGCCGCCGAAGCGATCGGTGAGGCGCCCGGTGATCGGCGAGAGGCCGAACATGCCGAACGTGTGCGCCGAGAGGACGAGACCGACCGTCGCGAGCCCGTGGCCGTGATCGGTCAGGTGGATCGGGGTCATCGTCATGATCAGCACCATCACGACCTGCGCGGCCACCAGCGAGACGAGCGCGACAGCGACCGACGGCCGCGCCACGATCACGCGCAGCGCAGGCGCCTCGCGTGGCGGCTCCGTCGCGCTGGGCAGGGCCGATGGATCGGCGAGCGCGTATGGCTCCGGCCTGAGCAGGATCGCCGACATGATCCACGCCAGTCCGATGAAGACGACCGTCAGCAGGTACGGCCCCGCCAGCTCCGGAAGGCCGAGCGCGATGGCGGCGTCGCCGGCCGGCGCGGTGAGGTTGGGCCCGATCACCGCGCCGATCGTCGTGCCCCACACGACGAGTCCCAACGCCGAGGCGCGGCGATCGGGAGTGGCCATGTCGGCGGCGATGTAGCGGCCGAGGTTGCCGGCGGCGTTGGCGAAGCCGGTGAACGCGCTGCCGAGCAGCAGGAGCGGGATCGAGCCGGTGAGCACGGAGACGAACACCACGCCACCGCCGAGGACGCCGACTGCCAGCCCGAGCAGCAGGCCGAGCCGCCGGCCGGCGCGCAGCATGACCATCGCGATGAGGCTGGCGGCGACGGCGGTACCGATCGTAGTCAGCGTGGTCGGCAGGCCACCGAGCGCCGCTCCGCCCGAGAGCTCCGCGGCGACGAGCGTGCCGACGGTGACCGCAGCGATATAGCCGGTGCTCCCGAGGGCCGCGACCCCGAAGAGCACCCAGCGCATGCGCCTGCGCAGCCGCGGCAGGTCCGCGGCCGGGATGGCGGCCGCGGTGACCATGGCACGGGCGACGGCCGGCGGCTGGGTCAAGCCAGTGCCTCCAGCGTCGGCAGGTGGTCATCGGTCCCGTCCGGCGCGACCGGAACGATCGCAACGTGGTCGGCGCCGGCGGCATGCAGGGCGTCCAGGCGCGCGCGGGCGTCGGCGATGGAGCCGGTGATGACCATCGCCGACACGAGCCGGTCGCTGCCCGGCGCCTCCCAGTCGTCGGCGGTGAAGCCCTGGAGCTCCCACGATGCCTGGTACGTGGGCGTGCGCAGGTAGGGCTTGAGGTAGGCGCGCGCGGCATCGGCTCCGCTCAGCGACACCGGCAGGGTCACCGCCAGGATCGGTCGGGCGCCGTCGGCCGCGCCGTCGAGGCGCGCACGCATCCAGGCCACCCGCTCGGGCGTGACGAGGTACGGGAAGGCGCCGTCGGCGTCGGTGGCGGCGAGGTCTGTCATCCGCTCACGAAGCGCGGCGACGAGGACCGGCGGCTCGTGGCCGTCGTCGGGCGGGCCGCGATAGATCGCGGCGTGGTAGGCGGCGAGGTACTCGCGCATCTTCGACAACGGACGCTCGAAGTGATGGCCACGCAGCTTGCCCGCGAGGTGCGGATGGCTGACGCCGAGGCCGAGGACGAACCGGCCGGCGGTCGCCTCGGCCAGCGTCTTCGCGCCCATCCGCGTGGCCTGGGCGTCGCGGCCCCAGATGTTCACGATGCTCGTCCCGAGGACGAGCCGCGAGGTCTCGCCCGCCAGCAGGGCAAGCAGTGCGAACGGTTCGCGACCGACCGTCTCCGGCACCCAGAGGCTGCCGTAGCCGAGCGCCTCGACGCGAGCCGCGTACGCGCGGGCCTCGGGGATCGAGAGCGTATCGAGATGGCCCCAGGCACCGATGCGCCCGAGTTCGACGGAGGTCACGGACCGATGCTACCTGCGCTCATCCGCCGGGATCGAACCGGTAGCGCAGGAAGAGCTCGTCGTCGTGGCGCAGGATGCTGACCAGCCGACCGCGATGCGGCTCGGTGGCGTACGGCGAACCGCCGGGGATCGGCGCGATCATCGGCAGCGCGTCGGTTCCCAGCAGGTGCGCGCCGACCGTCCAGTACAGCTCGTCGATGAGCCCGGCCGCCAGGAAGGCGGCGTTCAGGTGCGGCCCGCCCTCGAGCAGGAGGGTGCGGATGCCGCGCGCCGCGAGGCTCGCCAGGATCCAGGCGGGGGCCGGCCGCGCGTCGGAGGCCCGAACGAGCTCGGTCCCGACGGGGGCCGCCTCGATGGGATTGGAGCGGCCGACGACGAGGATGCGGCGCTCGTCGCCGTCGAACCAGCGCGCGTCGAGCGGCACCGCCTCGTCCCCCGCGATCACCACCCCGACCGGGTTGGGCGCGACGACCCTCGGCCGCGCGTCGCGTCGCGAGGTCGTCGCCGACCCGCAGCCACAGGCCGGCCGCGCGCAGAGTGCCGGCGCCGCTGCCGACGGCGTCGTAGGCGGCGCGGTAGTGGCGCATGAGCCGCCGATCGGCGCGGCCTGCGAGGCCCTCGGCCGTGCCCTCCAGCTGCGCGCGGCCGTCGATGCTGGTGACCATGTTCACGCCCACGAGCGGGCGGTCCCCGGGCGGCGCCGGCAGCGTGAAGCCGGCCATCGCATCGTCGAGGAGAAGGTCTGCGACGGGATCCGGCCAGAGCCGGTCGACGCGGTGCGCGGGATCGGTCACGCGGCCGATCCTACCCGACCGGCTGGAAGGCCTCGGCGGCGGTCAGCTGGTCGGCGTCCCACGCGATCTGCACGCGCGACGAGGTGAGGCCGGTGACCGCATCGGCCGGCACGACCCGGGTCGTGCCGTCGGCGTACGGGGTCACTGCCACGCCGTGGAAGATCCCCTCGGTCTCGGTGCCGAGCATGGCCGCGACGCGGCCCAGGTCCTCGCCATCTGGCCCGACCACGAGTGTCTCGGCCTGCACGTAGTTCCAGGCCACCGGATCGTCGGGACCGGGAAGGTCGAGCTCGGAGGCCGCGGGCTGGTCGGCGGTCGTGCCGGAATTCATCGGTGTGGCCTCCAGCACGAGCAGTGCCAGCGTTGGGGCACGGTGGCACGGGCTCTGTTCGAGTATGGGCCGGGCGTCAATCGAAGACGCGCTCGAGGTGCCAGGTGCCGCGGATCTCGTCGAGGAAGATCGTGCACAGCAGGCCGGAGCGGGTGACGACCTTGTAGCAGGCGCGGGCGACCGGCTCCCGCCACCAGCCGTCGTCGACCCGCCAGCGGTTGCAGATGCCGACCTCGCCGTGATCGGTCCCGTCCAGGCGCAGTCGCACGGGCGTGCCGTCGGCATCGGTCTCGACCTGCACGAGCGGGTGGTCGAGGTAGCGCCGGGTCACTCGTTGAGTCCCACCAGCCGCGACCGATGCTCCGGCAGCGCCGCGGTCGGCCGCTCGGCAGTCGCCCGCCACAGGCGGCCGGCGCCGAACCGATGCCGGATCCGCTCCAGTGACCAGCGCAGCTCCTCCCAGCGTCCGGCACGCGCCTCGAAGGCGGGGAGCTGGCGCGTTGCGGGGTCCGCCAGGCGATCGAACGTCAGATGGACCGATGCGACCCGTGGCTCGTCTCGCGGCTCCTGCGATTCACCGCCCACCGTGGTGATTGAGGTGAACCGCATCCGGGCGGCAGCCTCGAGGCGCGAGAGGAGCAGCCGCGCGATCCAGTCCGGCTCGAGGACCGGCTGCGGGAAGGGCTGGGCGACGCGCAGGTCGGGCGCGTCCTCGAAGCGCAGCTCCAGCACGGCGCGGCCCGGGGCCAGGTGGCGCTCGCGAAGCCGATCGCACAGGTCGCCGGCCAGGCGACGCAGGGTGAGCCCCGCGGCGCCGACCCCGTCGATCGGCGTCTCGAAGATGGCGCCGGCCTCGAGCCGCTCGGGACGCCGGCGCGGCACGATCGGCCGTGGGTCGTGCCCGCGCGCCAGGTCCTGGAGCCGTTCGCCGACCGCGCCGAACTGGGCGCCGACCGACGAGCGCGGCAGACCGGCGAGCTGGGCCATCGTCGTCAGGCCGAAGAGCGCGAGGCGCTGGCGCGTGGCCGGATCGACCGGCAGGAGGGTCAGCGGCAGGTCGCTCAGCTCCGCGCGCTCGAGGGTGCGGAACGCGGCCGGCGCGCCGTCGCGCTCGAAGCGTGCCAGCCGGGCGGCCAGCGTCGCCAGCCAGCGGTTGTCGCCGACCCCGCAGCGGACGGCGAGCGGCGCCACGCCCCGCGCCAGCATCACGGCCCGTGCCGCGACTCTCCGTTCCGGGCCAACCAGTGCCTCCAGGCCGGTGATGTCGACGAGCGCCACGCCGACGTCGACCGCCTCGACCCGCGGCGAGAGGTCGTCGAGCGCGTCGAGGATGCGATCGAAGGGGTCCGCGTCGGCATCGGCCTCGCGCAGCTCGGGCCAGACGAGGGCGAGCAGGCGCTGCGTCACGCCCCGACCACCTGGAGCGCCGGGCGCTCCTCCGCCGACTCGATCGGGCGTGGCTCGGCCACCGCACGCAGCAGTGGACCGATGCGTCGCCCCTCCGCGAACCACAGGTCGAGCTCCGCGGTGCCGCCGGCCAGCGCCCAGCGATGCCGCTCGACGGTGGCCCGGACGCGCTGCCCGACGAGGTCGCGCCCGACCGCCAGCCAGGCGGACCGATGCAGTGCCACCCGCACGCCGGCCACCGCCCCGGCGACGACGCGGCCGGCCGGCGCGACGACGAGCGCGGAGGTCGTCGCGGAGCGGGCCAGCAGCGAACCGAGCCGGTCCAGCGCCCGCCGATCCGGCACGCCCCGCTCCCCGAGGTCGAGGACGAGCGCGTCGATGAGCCCCGAGCGGCCGAGCCAGGCCGCGAGCTCGATCGCCTCGGCTGGGTCGCGCGGGCTCGCCACGAGGAGCCAGTCGAGGCAGACCTCACCGCACGCGGCGACGGCCGGGTCGAAGGTGCCGTCGAGGTCGAGCCAGGCCGCCAGCCCACCGACCGCCTGGGTCGCCGCCACCGCGCTCAGCGCCAGCGTCGTCGCCCCGCCGCCGACGGGTGCGTCGAGCAGCGCGAGCGCGCCGCGCGGCCAGCCGCCGGTGCTCCCCCGCCCGCCAGCCAGTGCCGCATCGAGCGCGGGGTGGCCACTCGGGATGGCCGGCCGGGAGGCTTCCAGCGGCTCCGGCTCGCTGCCGCGACGCAGCCCGAGGCCCCGAGCGCGGAGGCTCTCGAGGGCGTTCGCCAGGGACGGCGAAGCGGCGACATCGGTCCGTGGCATTGGACCGCCAATATAGAACGAATGTTCGAATCAGGGAAGCGGGTATACTTCGCGCCGGCCCGTGGGGATGTAGCTCAGCTGGGAGAGCACCGCGTTCGCATCGCGGGGGTCAGGGGTTCGAGTCCCCTCATCTCCACCACTTCCCTCCCCAGGTCGACATTTCACCGGACGACGCTTTCGGCCAACTTCGGGCTCCATCTTGGCCGCCGCTTGCACCCGGTGATCGGAACGACCCTCCAGAGGCCTCCTGCGGACTGATCTTCACCGTTACTTCCACCGGTGAAACCGCGCCGATTCGCTGGACCCCGCCGTCCTGAACAGGGCATGATGCGCACTTCGCGGAGGCTTGAGGCTGCGGTCCTTCCGAGAGGACCGGCTTGTGCATCGCAGTGGGAGGAAGACCTGTGACCAGATCCATCTGGACCATCTTCGGCATGCTCGTGCTCGTCCTCGCCCTGGCCGGCTGCGGCGACCAGGCACCGAGCCCGGACGCGACCGGGGCCGAGGAGACACCCGCGGAGACCGGCGCGGCCGAGGAGACACCGGCCGAAGCAACCGACGAACCGTCGGCCGAGGGTGGCCGGCTCGCCACCGTCCAGGAGCGCGGGCAGCTCATCTGCGGCGTGAACGGTGCACTGCCCGGGTTCAGCTTCATCGACGAGAACGGCGAGAACACCGGGTTCGACGCCGACTTCTGCCGCGCCCTCGCGGCCGCCGTGCTCGGCGACCCGGAGGCCGTGGAGTTCCGCGCGCTCAACACCGACCAGCGCGGCCCGGCGCTTCAGACCGGCGAGGTCGACGTCCTCATCCGCAACACGACGTGGACCGTCAGCCGCGACACGACGTGGGGCCTCTTCGCGCCGACGACCTTCTATGACGGCCAGGCGATCATGGTGAACTCGACCCTGACCGATGCAACGACGATCGATGAGCTCGAGGGCGCGACGGTCTGTGTCCAGTCGGGCACGACGACCGAGCTCAACCTCGCGGACCGGCTCGGTGACAGCATTGAGCCGCTCGTCTTCCCCGACATCGACCCGACCTACGGCGCCTACGAGGAGGGACGCTGTGACGCGGTCACCAGCGACCGATCGCAGCTGGTCGCCCGGCGGACAGCGTTCGCGAACCCGGACGACCACCTCATCCTCGAGGAGGTCATGAGCAAGGAGCCGCTCGGCCCGGTCGCCCCGCTGGGCGACGACCAGTGGTTCAACATCGTGAAGTGGGTCGTCTTCGCCACGATCGAGGCGGAGGAGCTCGGGATCACCCAGGACAATGTCGTGGAGATGGCCGAGACCAGCGAGGACCCGGTCGTCCAGCGCCTGCTGGGCGTCCTGCCGGAGGGCGCCGACCCCTTCGATTCCGGCCTCGGCCTCGAGGACGACTGGGTCGTGACAATGATCGGCGCCGTCGGCAACTACGGCGAGATCTACGACCGCAACCTCGGACCGGGCACGCCGTTCGCGCTCGAGCGCGGGCTGAACAGCCTGTGGACCGAGGGCGGCCTGCTCTACGCACCTCCGTTCCGATAGGACCTGAGCGCTCGGGGCCGGCTCCGGCCGGCCCCGGCACTCCCCACCAGCCCCGATGACGGCGGCGCCACGCCCGTCCAGCGCGCCCGGCGTGCCGCCGTGGCGGGACGTCCGCGTCCTGCGCCTCGCGGCACAGGCCGTCGCCGTGCTCGTCGTCGCCGCGCTGGCGGCGTTCATGGTCGCGAACTTCACCGCCGCCATGGCCGAGCGCGGGCTCGGGTTCGGGTTCAGCTTCCTGGGCCGCAGCGCCGGGTTCGACATCAGCGAGACGCTGATCCCCTACTCCCCGACCGATACCTACGCCCGCGCGTTCCTGGTCGGTCTGCTGAATACCCTCATCGTCAGCGTGCTCGGCATCATCCTGTCGACGATCCTCGGGGTCATCGTCGGCGTGGCGCGGCTGTCGCCGAACTGGCTCGTCCGGCGCATCGCCTCGTGGTACGTCGAGGTCATCCGCAACACGCCGCTCCTCGTGCAGCTCTTCATCCTCTACTTCGCCGTCTTCCTGGCGCTGCCGGCCGTCGCCGAGGCGATCAGCCTCCCCGGCTCGATCTTCGTCAGCCAGCGCGGCGTCTTCCTGCCCGCGCCCCAGGTCACGTCGGGGCTCCTCGCCTGGCTGGCCTTCGTCGCGGTCGGGGTCGTGGTGCTCGTCGTCGTCCGCCGCACCGCGCGCAGCCGCGAGGACGCCGGGCGGCCGATTCGCGGGCTGCGCGCGCTCGGCTGGCTCGCGTTGTTCGCGATCGCCGCGCTCGGATGGGTCCTCACAGCCCCGGTCGCGTTCGACGTCCCGGTGCGCGAGCGGTTCAACTTCAACGGCGGCATGGGACTCTCGCCGGAGTTCGCCGCACTGCTGGTCGGGCTGGTGCTCTACACCGCCGCGTTCATCGGTGAGGTCGTCCGGGGTGGCATCCAGGCGGTGCGAACGGGCCAGGTCGAGGCGGCGCGCGCCCTCGGCCTGAGCGAACGCGAGACGCTGCGGCTGATCATCTTCCCGCAGGCGCTGCGGATCATCGTCCCGCCCCTCACCAGCCAGTACCTGAACCTGACGAAGAACTCGAGCCTGGCGATCGCGATCGGCTACCCCGACCTCTTCAAGGTCGGCCAGACGATGGCCAACCAGACCGGCCAGCCGGTCCCGGTGATCGTCCTCGTCATGAGCACGTACCTCGCGATCAGCCTCTTCACCAGCTTCCTCATGAACCTCTACAACCGCCGCGTCCAGGTGCTCGAGCGATGACCGTCGAGACGCTCCCGCCACCGCGCGACACGATCGGTCCGGTCGCCTGGCTGCGCGCAAACCTCTTCAGCGGGCCGATCAGCTCGGTCGTCACCGTCGTCATCGTGGGCGTCCTCGTGTGGCTCGTCATCACGATCGGCCAATGGGCGGTGACCGAGGCGCGCTGGAGCGTGATCACGAACAACCTGCGCATCTTCCTCATCGGCCAGTACCCGGCCGACGAGGCGTGGCGCATCTGGCTCGAGCTGGCGATCGTCTCCGTCCTGAGCGGCCTCTCCGCCGGCGTCTTCGGCCGCGCCATGCGAGCGCTCGCGATCACCCTCTCGGCCGCGCAGCTCATGCTCGCCGTGCTCATGCTCGTCTCGCCGCTCGGCGTCATCGCCGCGGGCGCGCTCGCGCTGAACACCGCGCTGATCTGGGTCGCCTACGCGATCGGCCTGCGCCGCCTCGTCTCGCGCCGCGCGCTGACCTGGGCCTGGCTGATCTCGCTGCCGGTCGCCTTCGCGCTGATCAGCGGCTTCGGCACGACGGCGCTGCCATCGGTCAGCTCCAACCTGTGGGGCGGGCTGCTGCTGACGGTCGTGCTGGCGGTGACGGGGATCCTCCTGTCGTTCCCGCTGGGCGTACTGCTGGCGCTCGGCCGCCGCAGCAAGCTGCCGGTGGTGCGGATCCTGAGCACCGGCTACATCGAGCTCATCCGCGGCGTCCCGCTCGTCACGATCCTCTTCATGGCCGACATCATCCTGCCGCTGTTCCTGCCCGGGGAGTGGCGCCTCGACCGTGTGGCGCGGGCGATCGGCGGCATCACCCTCTTCTCGGCGGCGTACGTCGCCGAGAACGTGCGCGGCGGGCTGCAGGCCATCCCGAGCGGCCAGGTCGAGGCGGCCCAGGCGCTCGGGCTCAGCGGCATCTCGACCAATCGGTTCATCGTCCTTCCGCAGGCATTGCGAGCGGTCATCCCGGCCAACGTCGGCCTCTTCATCAGCCTGCTCAAGGACACGACGCTCGTCACGATCATCGGTCTGCTGGAGCTGCTCGGCATCAGCCGTGCGGTCCTGGCGCAGCCGGAATCCTTCGGGGCCCAGATGGAGGTCTACGTGTTCATCGCCGCCGTCTTCTTCGTCCTCTGCTACGCCATGAGCCAGGCGAGCTACCGGCTCGAGCGCCAGCTCGGCGTGGGGGTGCGCTGATGACCGATGAGCGCAGGACCGATGCGGAGCGCGACGACATCATCGTCTGCCGCGACGTCCACAAGTGGTTCGACCAGCTCCACGTGCTGCGCGGCATCGACCTCACGGTGAAGACCGGCGAGGTGGTCGTGATCTTCGGCGCGTCGGGCTCCGGCAAGTCGACCTTCATCCGCACGATCAACCGCCTCGAGGAGCACCAGCGCGGCGAGATCATCGTCGACGGCATCGAGCTCTCGAACGACGTGCGCAACATCGCCGCCATTCGCAGCGAGATCGGCATGGTCTTCCAGTCATTCAACCTGTTCCCGCACCTCACCGTGCTCGAGAACCTCGTGCTCGCGCCGATGCGGGTGCGGCGGTACGCGCGCGCCGATGCGGAAGCGGTCGGCATGAAGCTCCTCGAACGGGTCGGCATCCCGGAGCAGGCGCACAAGTACCCCGCGCAGCTTTCGGGTGGACAGCAGCAACGCGTCGCGATCGCGCGCGCCCTGGCCATGAGCCCGAAGATCATGCTCTTCGACGAGCCCACGTCGGCCCTCGACCCGGAGATGATCAGTGAGGTGCTCGACGTCATGCAGTCGCTCGCCCGAGACGCCGGCATGACGATGATCTGCGTCACCCATGAGATGGGATTCGCGCGCGCGGTCGCGGACCGGATGGTCTTCTTCGACGAGGGCGTGATCGTCGAGCAGGGACCGCCGCAGCAGATCTTCGAGGCGCCACAGCACGAGCGCACGAAGCGCTTCCTGTCCCAGATTCTCCATTGAGGATGGTCATTCGGCGACGTCGGCGCGGGCGCGGTACGCTTCGTGCGAAGCGCTGACGCCGCGAATCCCCGCTAGCGAGCCACGACGTGTTCGACTTCCTCGGCGACCCGGGAACCTGGGCGGTCGCCCTGCTCACCCTGACGGTGCTCGAGATCGTGCTCGGCATCGACAACATCGTGTTCATCAGCATCCTCGTCGGGAAGCTGCCGCGCGAGCAGCAGGATCGGGCACGGATCATCGGCCTCAGCCTGGCGATGTTCATGCGCATCGGCCTGCTGTTCACCATCCAGTGGGTCATCGGCCTGACCGCTCCGCTCTTCAACATCCTCGGCATGGACATCAGCGGGCGAGACATCATCCTCATCGGTGGTGGGCTGTTCCTGCTCGGCAAGGCGACGTTCGAGATCCACGACCGGCTCGAGGGCGCCGAGCACGCTCCGGGCGCGGTCGCGGCGGGGACGGCCGCGTTCTCGAGCGTGATCGCGCAGATCCTGCTGCTCGACATCGTGTTCAGCCTCGACTCGGTCATCACCGCGGTCGGGATGGCCGAGGACCTGTGGGTCATGGTCACCGCGGTCGTCATCGCCGTCGGCGTGATGCTCATCAGCTCCGGCGCGATCAGCAACTTCGTGAACCGCCACCCGACGGTGAAGATCCTGGCGCTGAGCTTCCTGCTGCTCATCGGCATGTCATTGGTGGCCGAGGGCCTCGACTTCCACATCCCGAAGGGCTACATCTACTTCGCGATGGCCTTCAGCGTCTTCGTCGAGCTCATCAATCTCCGGATCCGCGGGCGGCACGACACGAAGCCGGTCCACCTGCGGGACCCCTACCACCTGACCGATGAGGACCGATCCGGACCGACGCCTCCGCTCGCCGGCGAGCAGGCGCCGGCCGCCGATGCCTGACCGATGAAGCGGGTCGAGCGCGAGTCACGGATCGCTGCGCCGCCCGGCGCCCTCTTCGCGTACCTCGCCGATCTCGACAACCTCGACGAGTGGATGGCGGGCATCGTGAGCGCCGAGGTCACCTCGGGCGGCGAGCTCGGTGCCGGATCCACGGCCCGTGTCGTCCGCGCGCTCGGCTCGCAGCGGGTCGAGGCTCCGCTCACCGTCGCCGAGTACGACCCGCCGCGCCACCTCGTGATCACCAGCGAGGTCTCGGGCGTGAACGTCGCCGCCTCGCTCGACCTCGCCGAGGCCGGGGCCGAGACGGACCTGCGCTTCGGGATGGAGATCCGCGGCTCGATGCTGACCCGCTTCATGGAGCCGATGATCGCCGGCGCCGCGGGCGGCGAGATCGACGCGACCCTCGAGCGGCTCCGCGCGCGCTTCGCCGCCACCTAGCCCGGTGCGCGCCTTCGTCACCGGCGGCGGCGGCTTCATCGGGCGCTCGCTCGTCACCCGGCTGCGTGCCTCGGGCGTCGACGTGCGGGCCATCGCCCGCTCCGAACGCTCCGCCGCCGCGCTGCGCGATGCCGGCTGCGAGGTCATCGTCGGCGACGTGCTCGACGCCTCGGCCGTGACCGATGCGCTGCGCGGCTGCGACGTCGCCTACCACCTCGCCGGCGACTACCGGGTCGGCATCCGGGCCGCCGACCGCCCGGCGATGGAGGCGGCCAATGTGACCGCGACCGCGACGGTGCTCGACGCGGCGATGGCGGCCGGCGTCGGCCGCATCGTCCACGTTTCGACGGTCAACGCCTTCGGCGACACCGGCTACCGGGTCGTGGACGAGACCTACGATCGGCCGCGTCCGTATCGGTACGTCAGCGTCTACGACGAGACGAAGCACCGGGCGCACCTGCTCGCGGCCGAGCGGATCGCCGCCGGGGCGCCGGTGCTCATCGCCATGCCGGGCGGGGTCTACGGTCCCGGCGACCACTCGTCGCTCGGCGGCGTGCTGGCCGAGGCCGCGGAGGGGCGGCTGCGAGCGATCACGTTCGGCGACCTCGGGATGAACATGGCGCACGTGGAGGACATCGCGGCCGGCATCGCGCTCGTCGGCGGCCGCGGGCGAGCCGGCGAGTCGTACGTCCTCGGCGGGGAGCTCACGACGCTTGCCGAGCTCGTGCGGCGTGTCGCGGCGATCGGCGGCCATCGGCCGCCGCGGCTGGCGACCCCGACCTGGATGCTGCGCGCGGCTGCGCCGCTCGTGCGGCGCATCGGTCCCGACCTGGGCGAGCTCGTCAGCGCCAGCGCCGGCGTGAGCTACTGGGCCACCGATGCGAAGGCGCGCCGCGAGCTCGGCTACGCGCCGCGCGACCTCGAGTCCGGGCTGGCCGAGGTGTTCGGCCGGTCATAGATGCCGATGTGCCAGAGGCCGATGCGGTCGCTGCCGGCCGGCACGAACCCGGCAGCAGCCAGGCGGCGCTCGATCCGCCGCAGGTCGTGGACGTAGCCACGGCAGCCGCCCTGCAGGCGATCCCAGGCGAACTCGGCGAACCACAGCGGGCGGTTGACGAGGCCGCGCCAGCCGCGCGACTCCGGCACGGCGATCGCGATCCGCTCCTGTGCGAGGTCGATCGCACGCCCGACGAGGCCGTCGACGTCGCCGTAGCAGCAGATCACGCGGTCGAGGACGACCCAGTCGTGCGGCGCCGCGTGGGTCTCGGCCCCGTTGCCGACCTCGAAGGCGCTGACGCCGCCGAACCCGGCGTCGTCGGCGCGTCGCCGGGCCAGGTCGATGCTCGCCGGCGACAGGTCGACGCCGGTGAGGCGCGCGGCGCCCATCTCGAGCAGCGCCACGCCCAGCGCTCCGGTGCCGCAGCCGAGGTCGATGACGCTCGGACGGCGGAGCGCGGTGTCGCGCAGGAGATCGAGGATCGCGCCGGAGACGTCGACGAGCTCGGGAAAGCCCTCCTCCGGCGTCCACCCCTCGTAGCGCGCGTCGAAGTCGCGGGCGATGCGTGGGTCGGCACCGGCCGAGCAGCAGTCGCGATCGGGATCGGTCACCGCCGGTGAGCATAGGCGGCGGCGTTCGCGGTGGCCAGCGCGTGCCAGAATCGACGCATGAGGGTATCGGCACGGGCCGACTACGCACTGCGCGCCGCCGCCGAGCTGGCCATGGCCGGTCCCGAGGGACGGCTGAAGCGGGACGCGCTCGCCGCCCGGCAGAACATCCCCGTCGAGTTCCTCGAGAGCGTGCTGCTCGACCTCAAGCACGCCGGGATCGTGCAGAGCCAGCGCGGGGCGTCGGGTGGCTTCCGGTTGGCGCGGCCCCCGGCGGAGGTCAGCCTCGCCGACGTCATCCGCGCCGTCGACGGACCGATCGCCGACGTCCGCGGCGACCGCCCGGAGCGAATCGAGTACCCAGGCCCGGCTCAGCACCTCCAGCGCGTCTGGATCGCCGTCCGTGCCGGCCTGCGCGAGATCCTCGAGGGGATGTCGCTCCAGGACCTCGTCGACGGCAACCTGTCGGAGGAGGTCGAGCGCCTGACCGCCGCTCCCGACGCCTGGATCTCGCTCGGCCGGGTGCGGGGCCCGACGCCGTTCAAGACCGCCGCGCCGCGCCGCCGGAACGCGGCGCGACGGGGATAGCGCGCCGGCGCGCCGTCAGGCGGGGTCGGCGAGGCCGCGTCGAGCGCGGATGCGCCGCTCGACCGTGCCGAACACGACCAGGTCGACGAGGATGCCGATCACGAGGATGACGATCATCGTCGCCAGCAGGCCCTCGGCGTCGGCGAGGTCTCGCTGAAGCTGGAGCTGCGCGCCGAGTGACGGCTGCTGGGCGATGATGACGAGCAGCTCGCCGGCCATCAGGCTGCGCCAGGCGAAGGCCCACGCCTGCTTCATGCCGCCGACGAACGCCGGCAGCGCGGCCGGCAGCACCACGAACCGATAGCGGTTGATGCCCCGCGCGCCGAGCACGTCGCCGGCGCGAAGCAGGATGCGAGGGATGTGGTCGACGCCGTTGATCAGGCCGTTCGCGATCGAGGGCGCCGCGCCGAGGATGATGACGAACATGATCGCGGTCTCGGTCAGGCCGAAGAGGAGGATGGCGAACGGGAACCAGGCGATCGAGGGCATCGTCTGCAGGCCGGTGATGAGCGAGGCAACCGCGGTCCGCAGGACTCGCCAGCGGACGATCGCCAGGCCGACCGCCATCCCGATGCCGAGCGCGAGGAGATAGCCGATCGACGCGCGTCGCAGCGTCGTCGCGATCGCGGACGGAAGGTTCCCGCCGAGGTCGTCGAAGAGCCTCGGGATGACCGTGGCCGGCCCGGGCAGGACCCACGGATCCTTCAGCTCGAGCGTCACCACCAGCTGCCAGAGGCCGAGCAGGATTGCGATGGCCGCCAGCTGCGGCCACGTCGATGCCCATGCCCGGCTGGCCCAGGACGGGTGGGAAGCGATCGGGAGCTCGAGGCGGTCGAGCCCGCTGAGCTCATCGGCCTCGAGGCGGCGGGCGGCCTCAGTCATTCGCGTGACTGCGCACCTCGGCTCGGAGCCGCGCGGTGATCGCGTCGGTCAGCCGCGCGATCTCGCCGCCACCGTGCTGGCGGGGTCGCGGCAGCGGCACCTCGAACTCCTCGGCGACCGTGCCGGGCCGGCTGGTCAGCACGATCACCCGGTCGCCGAGGCGCACCGCCTCGCGGACGTCGTGGGTCACGAAGACGCCGGTCAGGCCGCCCTCGGCCCAGATCCGCTCGAGCTCGTCGTGGAGGATGTCGCGGGTCATCGCGTCGAGGGCGCCGAACGGCTCGTCCATGAGCAGGATGTCGGCGCCCTGGGCGAGCGCCCTGGCCAGCGCGACGCGCTGTCGCATCCCGCCGGACAGCTCGTGCGGCCGCTTGTCGGCGAAGCCGTCGAGGCGAACCGTCGAGAGGAGCGCCTCCGCGCGCTCACGGCGGGGTGCGGAGCGCTCGCCGGCGAGACGCATCGGCAGCTCGACGTTCTCGCGTGCCGTCAGCCACGGGAAGAGCGCGGACTCCTGGAAGAGGAGGCTGACGCGGCCGTTGACCTCGACCGAGCCCGCCTGGACGCGGTCGAGGCCGGCGAGCAGGTTGAGCAGGGTGCTCTTGCCGCATCCCGATGCCCCGACCAGGCAGACGAACTCGCCCCGCCGGACCGACATCGTGACGTCGCGAAGCGCGAGGACATGGTTGCCGCGCGGCCCATAGACCTTGTGGAGGCCGCGGACATCGATCGCGGTCGGCTCCGCGGCCGGCTCCACGGCCGGCACGACGCGCGGCTCGCGGACGGCGGCAACGGCCGTCACGGGGCGGGGATCTCCGGTTCGCCGGCCTCCCCGAGCACCTCGTTGAGCAGCGCGAGGTCGTAGATACCCTCGAGGTCGGTGGGATCGAGCAGCCCGAGCTCCGTGGCGTGCTCGGCCGACGTCGCCAGCGACGACGCGATCGGGTCGACCGTGAACTCGAGGTTCTCCCACGCGGTGGCAAGGATCTCCGGCGACAGCCCGCTGCCGGTGACGGCCTCGATCTGGGCGATGACCGCCGCCTGGGCCGCATCGGTCTGCTCGTTGGCGAACGCCACCGCCTCCACGTGGCCGGTGAGCAGCGCCTGCACGACGTCCGGATGCTCCTCGAGGAACTCGGTGGCGACGATGAGGTGCGTGGTCACGAACTGGCCGTCCGGCCACAGGTCCGCCTCGTCGACGAGCACGGAGCCGCCGCCCTCCTCGACCATGCGCGTGGCCCACGGCTCAGGGACCCAGGCCCCGTCGATGTCGCCGGCGATGAAGGCCTCGAGCGCCTGGGCATTGGCCTGCGGCATGATCGACACGTCGCCGCCGCCCTCGAGGTCGGTCTCGTATCCCTGCTCGAGCAGCCAGGCCCGCAGCGCGACGTCCTGCGTGTTGCCGAGCTGCGGCGTGGCGAGGACGGTGCCGGCCAGCTGGTCGGGCGAGGTGATCTCCGGGTTCACGATGAGCGCCGCCCCTCCCGACGTCGTGCCCGCGACGATGCGGATGGCCTGGCCCTCGGACTGGGAGAACGCGTTGATGGCCGGGTTGGGCCCGATATAGCTCGCGTCGAGCGCCCCGTTGAAGATCGCCTCCACCACGTCCGGCCCGGCGTTGAATGCCTGCGCCTGGAGCTCCACGTCGCCGAGCGCCTCTGCAAAGATCCCCTCCTCGAGCCCGACGAGCGCGGGGGCGTGCGTGACGTTCGGGAAGTACCCGAGCCTCAGCGTCGTACCGCCTTCGCCCTCGGCTCCGGAGCTGGGCGAGCAGGATGCGAGCAGGATGAGCCCCACGAGGGCGACGGTGACGTGGCGGAGCATTGGCGCCTCTGTCGATGCGGCTTGTTGACTAACATAGTCAACAATATCGACATACCGCCTGTCAAACCGCCCTTGCGGGGTCCGTGGGGCTATCCGCGCCGCGCGGCGTTCGCCTGGATCGCGTCGTTGAGGTACGCGGCCAGCCCCGGCGCGATCGCCTCGTACGTCGCGGTGAACCGCGGATCGTCGACGTACATCTGACCGAGCCCCACGTGGATCTCGTACGAGCAGTCGTAGAACCAGCGGCTGATATGCTGCCGATGCTCCTCCGCGGCATCCATCGCCGCTTCCGAGTCGGGAGCGGCGCCGGAGCGCATCGCGTCCACCAGCCGCCCGCCGTAGGCCTCGGATTCGGCCTTCAGCTGGAGCCAGTCGGCCTTCGTGTAGCGCGACACGCGCCGCTGTGACTCGCGGAACGCATCGGTCTTGCCCCAGCGCTCCTCCGCCTCGGCGGCGTACTGATCCGGGTCGTGGTCGCCGAAGACCTCCAGGCGCTCCTCCGGCGTGAGCGAGATTCCCATCGTCTGTGCCTCCATCGCCTTCTCGACCGATGCCGCCATGCGCTCGAGCCGGCCGATCCGGTCGCGCAGCATCGCGTGCTGGCGGCGGAGGTGGCCGATCGCATCGGCGTCGCCATCGGTCATGACCGTGTTGATGTCGTCGAGGCCGAACCCGAGCTCGCGGTAGAAGAGGATGCGCTGCAGCCGCTCGAGATCGGCATCGGCGTAGCGGCGGTAGCCGTTCTCGGACCGGCCGCTGGGATGCAGCAGCCCGATCTCGTCGTAGTGGTGCAGCGTCCGCACCGTCACGCCGCTCATGCGGGCGACGGCGCCGACCGTGTGGCTCAACGGTTCGTCCATCCGCGAGAGGCTAGAGCCTAACGCTACGTGAGGGTCAAGCGGCGTTAGTGCCGACCGATGAGTCGAGCTCGACGTTGCCCGTGCTTCCGTCGACCGTGACGCGCATCCCGGTTCGAAGCCGGGCCGTCGCGTCGCCGCAGCCGACGACGGCCGGGATTCCGTACTCACGGGCGATGATCGAGGCGTGCGCGGCAGGGCTTCCCACATCGGTCACCACCGCGGCGGCACGGCTGAAGAGCGGTGTCCAGGCCGGCGCGGTCATCGGCGCCACCAGGATCTCGCCGGGCTGGAGCTCGTCGAACTCGTCCGGGCTACGGATGACCCGCACCGACCCGGTCGCGCGGCCAGCCGAGGCAGGTGACCCGCTGACCAGCGCAGTCTCCGATGGCGTCGCGCCGAGCACTCGCGGGAAGCCGTCCCACATCCGCTGGACGACCGGGTTCAGCCGGCCGATGAGCAGCGGCGGCACGAGCCGAGCCCGCTCCTCGCGGTTGGCCCGCCGCTCGGCAACGTCCACCGCGGCGTCCAGGCGACCGTCCGTCAGGGCACCCAGGGCCTCATGGCGGGCGAGGAAGAAGACGTCGTCGGCCTCGGCGATGAGGCCGCGGTCGACGAGTGCCTCGCCGATCCGCTCCACCGCGCGCCGCATGACCGGCCAGCCGATGGTCAGCTCGCCGGTCTGCTCCTCGCGGATCGGGACCAGGTGCTGCGCGTCGGCGAGCAGGCGTCGGAACGCCGACAGGCGGCGCGGCGACGAGGCGAGGGCGCTGAAAGCGGCCTCCTCGGCCCGGTGCCTGGCGTCGACAAGCGATTCATGGTCGCTGGCTTTCGGCGTTGCCGATGCCGTCGGGCCCATGGGATACCACCAGTCCAGCGAGACGACTTCATGGGCGGCCTGCTCACGCGGGGCCACGAAGCCAGTGAGCAGCGGCAGGTGGCTGCCGCCCAGGGTCCCGCGCAGGTGCCGCCCGTAGAACCCGGCAAGGTTGAGCTCCATCTTGTACGCGGCGCCGGCAAGGGCCGCGAGCCACCCGAAGGCCTCGCCGGCCAGTTCGGCCTGCTCGTCGATCAGGGCGGGCAGCTCCGTCACCGCCACCGTCTCGACCCGTGCCTCGGCCTCGCGCACTGCGGCCCGATATCGCGGGCGGAACTCCGCGCGCCACTCCCGCTCGACGATCGGGAAGCTGTGCCGCACGGTCGACGGGTTGATGCCCGCCAGGCGCCGTGGGTGTCGCGCCAGGTGCCAGAGCATCCGCGGCAGGTTGCTGATGAGGGCCTTCGGCCCAAACCAGTTGAGCGAGTAGAAGTACCAGCCGTTGACCACGACGTGGAGCGGCCGGGGCGCGCGCTGCCCGATCTCTTCGAAGAACCAGGCGTGCATCCGCTCCTCCATCGCGCTCAGCAGCCACGACTCGAAGAGCGGGGTCACCGGCTCGCCGATCCACTCGCCCAACCTGAGCTGGCGGGTGAAGGCGCCACCCGCCGGCGGCGTCCACGACACGTCAGGCGGAAGCGCCGTCATCGGCCTGGCCTGGAGGATCCACAGGGTGCCGCCCCCGTCGATCGCCCACTCGACGTCCTGCGGTGCGCCCCGCACCGCCGCAACGCGCCGAGCCTCGGTCGCAACCTGGACGGCCTGCGCCGGACCGATGGCCTCCTCCGGCCGACGGCGTGCCGTCGCCTTCCCGTCGACGACGACCCACTCATCGCCCACCGCCTCCCCGGCGACCAATCGGTCCCCGATGCCGCGGACGGCGGTGACGGTGGTCGTCTCACGATCGCCGGTGATCGGATCCGCGGTGAGGGCCACGCCGGCCGCCGCGGGCCGAACCATGCGCTGGATGATCACGGCCATCCGACCGTTGGTGCCGGGCTCGTACCCGGCGACTCGCGTGCCGAGCGCGCTGGCCAGGCAACGTTCGACGGCCTCACCCAGATCGTCTGGCGCGACCTCGAGCACGGTTTCGTACATGCCCGCATACGAGCGGTCGACGCCATCTTCGGCGACACCGCTCGACCGGACCGCGAACGGCCCCGCGCCCATCTCCCACGATCCGGCGCCCAGCTGCCAAACCCGCTCCTGCGTCGGCAGCTCGGCCCCGGCCACGGTCACGACGACGCCTTCGGGGACGCGGACGCCAGACGCCAGGAGCTCACCCAGGCTGGCGGCCTTGCCGCCGACCTCGGCCGCATCGGTCAACCGGACGTCGCGAAGGCGGCGGATGGCGTTCGCGCTCATTCCGCCACCTCGCGGGTCGCCGCGGCGATCGCGGCGCGCAGGATCCAGTCGATGTCGTCGGCCGCCTGCTCGGGCGATGCCCCCAGGTGGTCGCGCCAGGTCCGAAGCGACGACGAGGAGATGAGGATCACCAGGATCCGGGTGATCCGGTCGAGGTCGGCCTTCGCCAGCGGCGGCTCGACCGACCTGCCGATTGCGCGGACACGCTCGATACGCGACGGCATCGTCGCGTGGCGCACCTTGTCGGCAATCGGGCTGGCGAATGCCGCGCGGCTCACGTCGTCGAGAGCGTCGAGCCGCTCGAACACCGCGCGCACGAAGCTCCGGACGTCGCCGACGGTGGACGGATCGGGCAATCCGTCCAGGCCGGCACGTCGCGCGGCGTGGGGGAACAGCTCAGCCACGAGCTCGGCCTTCGTTCCAAAGTGCCGATACACCGTCGGGACCGACACCCCGGCCTCGCGCGCGACGGCCGGGACCGAGAGGCTCGCCACGCCGGTGGCCATGACCCGCCCGGCGGCGTCGAGGATCCGTCCGCGCGTCTCCTCGGTCTGTTCGGCCCGGAGCTCGCTGCGATAGGGCCGAGTGGAGTGATTGACGATACGAGTCATATTGTGAATATAGGACTCGTGTCAAGCGCGGCGGCGGCTGTTGAAGAGATCCCGCCGGGCGCCCGGTTCGCGGCAGGGTTCATCGCGCTCGCCGAGTCGATCGTGGCCGCCGACTGACGCATCCTCGGCCTGATTGAGGGTGACCGAACGCCTGTGCTATCCTCGAAATCGATGCGTTGACGCGGGAGCACGTACGCGCTGCACCTCGTTCACGAGCGAGCCGGGAGGGTGGAAGCCGGCGAACGAGGAGCGCGGAACTCGCCCGAGAGCAGCCCAGAAACCGGGCCGGATGGCGACCGATAGAGCGCCGACGAGTGGACCGACCACGGAAACGTTCGCGTGGGGTTGTAGCTCAGCTGGGAGAGCACCTGCATGGCATGCAGGGGGTCGGGGGTTCGAGTCCCCCCAGCTCCACCACTCCCTCGATCGGTCAAGCTCAGGTGGTACCGCGAAGCACCCCTTCGTCCTGACAGACGGAGGGGTTCGTTGTTCTCCGGAGAGGCACGCACAGAGGCACGCAGATGATCGCGACCGGCACAGGCGAGGCGAGGACCGCCCGAGATGGGCGGCGCTGGACCCTGCGCCCGGCCCGGCCGACCGACGGGAGTGGCCTCGCGCGCCTCTTCTCCGACGTGCGCAAGGAAGGCCGTTGGCTGATCACCGCACCGGGCGCGGTGAGCGAGCCGTCGGAGAGCTTCTGGATCAGCGAGATGATCCGCGCCGACGAGCACCTCGTGCTGGTTGCGGAGGCCGGCGGCGAGGTCGTCGGCAACGTCCTCGTCAGCGTCGACCGCGGGGTCGCCACCGAGCACATCGGCACCCTCTCCATCACGATCGCGGAGGCGTGGCGCGACGTCGGCATCGGTTCCGTGCTGGTCGAGTCCGCCCAGCGCTGGGCGTTCGACCGCGGCCTGCGCAAGCTGTCGCTGGGCGTCTTCCCCGACAACGAGCGCGCGATCGCGGTGTACGAGAAGCGCGGCTTCGTCCGTGAGGGCATGCGCCGCATGCAGTACCGATCCGGCGACGCATTCCGCGACGAGGTGCTGATGGCCTGGTTCCCCCAGGAGGCACAGGACCGATGACGACCGAGTCCCCCACCCGCACCCGCCCCGACCGCTTCGACCCCGGCAGCTTCGAGCAGAAGTGGCGCGACCGCTGGGAGGCCGACGAGCTGTACGTCGCCCGCGACGACGACCCGCGCCCGAAGCGCTACATCCTGACGATGTACCCGTACCCGTCCGGTGACCTGCACATCGGTCACTGGTATGCCGCGACCGGGCCGGACATCGTGGCGCGGATGCACCGCATGCGCGGCTACAACGTGATGTTCCCGATGGGCTTCGACAGCTTCGGGCTGCCGGCCGAGAACGCGGCGATCGACCGCGGCCTGGATCCCGCGGAGTGGACGAACGCGAACATCGAGCGCATGCGGACCCAGTTCCGGACGATGGGCGCGATGTTCGACTGGTCGCGCGAGCTCGCCACGAGCGACCCGGACTACTACCGCTGGACCCAGTGGATCTTCCTGAAGTTCTACGAGGCCGGGCTCGCCTACCGGGCCATGGGCGCGGTCGACTGGTGCCCGAAGGACCAGGTCACGCTGGCCCGCGAGCAGGTGCTCGGCACGGACCGGCGCTGCTGGCGCTGCAACACGCCGGTCATCAAGCGCGACCTCGAGCAGTGGTGGTTCCGGATCACGAACTACTCCGACGAGCTGCTCGACTACACCGGGCTCGACTACCCCGAGCCGATCCGACTGGTGCAGACGAACTGGATCGGCCGATCCGAGGGTGCGGAGATCGACTTCGCGGTCGAGGCCGATGACGTCGAGCCGATCCGGGTCTTCACCACCCGCCCCGACACCGTGTTCGGCGCGACGTTCATGGTCCTGGCACCCGAGCATCCGCTCGTAGCGGTCCTGACGACGGACGACCGCAAGGCCGATGTCGACGCCTACGTCACCAGCGCGCGGCGCGAGACCGAGATCGAGCGCATGAGCACCGAGCGCCCCAAGACCGGCGTCTTCATCGGTGCCCATGCCATCAACCCGATGACGAGCGAGCGCATCCCGATCTGGATCGCCGACTACGTGCTGCCCGGCTACGGCACCGGCGCGATCATGGCCGTCCCCGCCCACGACGAGCGCGACTTCGCGTTCGCGCAGCAGTACGACCTGCCGATCCGGTTCGTGGTCGCGCCGGCGGGCGGATCGGTCTCCGATGGCGAGGCGTTCATGGCGCACACCGACGACGAGGTGCTGGTCGACTCCGGCGAGTTCACGGGTCGCCGGGCCGCCGAGGCCATCGGCGCGATCACGAAGGCGCTCGAGGAGCGCGGGCAGGGGCGGTTCGCGGTCACGTACCGCCAGCGCGACTGGCTGGTGAGCCGCCAGCGCTACTGGGGTGCGCCGATCCCGATCGTGTACTGCGACGAGCATGGCGCGCAGCCGGTGCCGGAGTCGCAGCTGCCGGTCACGCTGCCGGAGCACGTCGCCTTCGCGCCGACCGGCGTCTCGCCGTTACAGAACAACGCGGAGTGGCTGGCCGCCTCCTGCCCGGTGTGCGACGGACCGGCGCGGCGCGAGACCGACACGCTCGACACGTTCATCGACTCGGCCTGGTATTTCCTGCGCTACTGCTCCCCCACCAACGCCGACGTCGCCTGGGACCCCGAGGAGGTGCGTGCCTGGATGCCGATGCACCTCTACACCGGCGGCGCGGAGCACGGCGTGCTGCACCTGCTCTACTACCGCTTCTTCGTGAAGGCGCTGCGCGACCTCGGGCATCTCGAGTTCGACGAGCCGACGCTGAAGCTGCGCAACCAGGGCCAGATCCTCGGCGCCGACCACAACCGGATGAGCAAGTCGCGCGGCAACGTCCAGGCGCCCGACGAGCTCGTCGCCCGCTACGGGGCCGACACCGTCCGCGCCTTCCTGATGTTCATCGGCCCGTGGGACCAGGGCGGGCCGTGGAACCCGACCGGCATCGACGGCATCCAGCGCTGGCTGAGCCGGGTCTGGGGCGCCGCGCTGCCCTCGGCTGCCGATGCGCAGCGGCCGATGCCCTCGCCGAACATCGCCGGCGAGATCCTGGGATCCGGTGGCCCGCGCGCGGACGAGATGCTCGGGTCCGCCGAGGAGCTGACTCGGGCGCTGCGGCGGGCGGCGCACGTGACGATCGACGCCGTCGGCGAGGACATCGACGAGCTCCACTTCAACACCGCGATCAGCAAGCTGATGGAGCTGACGAACGCGATCATTCGCGCCCGCGAGACCGGCCTCGCCGGGTCACCGGCCTACGGGGAGGCGGTCGACATCCTGCTGAAGCTGCTGGCGCCGATCGCGCCGCACGTGGCGGAGGAGCTGTGGGAGCGCCGCGGCCACCCGTACTCGATCCACCACGGTCCCTGGCCGGAGGCCGATCCGGAGCTCGTCGCCGCCGAGACGATCGAGCTGCCGGTCCAGGTCGACGGCAAGCTGCGCGACCGCCTGGTCGTGACCCCGGACACCCCGGCCGACGAGATCGAGCGCATGGCGCTCGCGTCGGAGCACGTCCAGCGCTACCTCGCCGGCCGCGCGCCGGCGCGCGTGGTCCAGATTCCTGGGCGACTCGTGAACGTGGTGACGCCGCGCGACTGAGGCCGCGGTAAGGCGCCGATAACCGTGCGGTAAGCGGCATCGGCGTAGGCTGCCCACCTGCTTCCGGAGCCCGGCGCCGAGTGCCCGGGTGCCGGACTTCGGACGCAGATCTTCTGGACCGATTCTCGCCTCCGCGCTGGAGGCGAGCTGTGTCCCGATCCGATCGCATCCTGGTCGCCGCGGGCGGCGCCGCCGTCGTGCTGGCCGCCCTGGCCGTCGTCATCCTCCTCGTGCCCGTCGCGGCTCCCTCGCCCGCGCCGACGACCGATCCTGGCGTCGGCCTGCTCGTCGGGACGCCATCGGCCGAGCCACCTTCGACCTCGAATCAGCCGCCGCCCTCGGGCGGGGCGATCTTCGTCGACGTCGAGGGCGCGGTCGCCGAGCCCGGGATCCGGGAGCTGCCCGCCGGATCACGGATTGCCGACGCGATCGCGGCCGCCGGCGGCTACGCATCCGACGCCGACCTCGAGGCGGCCGCAACGGCCATCAACCTCGCCCAGCCGCTCGGCGACGGGGAGCAGGTGCAGGTGCCGCGGATCGGTGAAACGCCACCGGGACCGGTGCCGTCGACGCCCGCCGTGGCCGGCGGCGGGGGTTCGGGTGACGGGACCGCGGGCGGCGCCACGACCGGGCTGGTCAACCTGAACACCGCCACGCCGGAGGAGCTCGAGGCGTTGCCCGGCATCGGCGCCGTCACCGTCCAGAAGATCGTGGCCGCTCGCCAGGAGCAGCCGTTCGCGTCGCTCCAGGACGCCGTGGACCGCGGCGTCATCCACCGCGGCCAGCTCGAGGACATCCAGGGGGTGGCGACCGCGGGCTGAGCGATGAGCGGCGCCACCTTCGTCCTGCCGGCCATCCTCGGCGGCGTCGCGGCCGGCATCCTCGCCGCCGATGCGGCAAGCCTGCCGGTGCTCCCGCTGGCCGGCGGCGGGATCGGACTCGTCGCCGTCGGCGTGGCGGGACGCTGGCGATCCGCGCTCCTCGTGGGCGTCGGGCTGGCCGCCTTCGGGATCGGCGCGTGGCGAGGCGAAGCTGCCGAGCCCGTGCTCGAGACGTCGGTCGCGATGCTCGTCGGCGGCGGCGAGGTCGAGATCCTCGGCACGGTCGTCGACGACCCACGGCCGCGCGAGGATCGGATGCAGCTCGTGCTCGGCAACCTGGCGGTCGCCCGGGACGGTGCGGTGCATCGGCTCGGCGACCGGCTCCTCGTGTGGCTGCCGCGGGGCGTCGATGCCGGAGCGGGCGACCAGCTCCTCGTGAGGTCGCGCGTGGAGCTGGCGGAGGACTTCGACGGCTTCGCCTACCGCGAATACCTGGCGCGCCAGGGCGTCGGCGCGATCGCGCGCGCCCGCTCGGCCGAGGTCGTGACCGAGGCATCCGGACCGGCCGCGCTCCTGGCCGGGCTACGCGGGACGCTGCTCGGTGGGCTCAACGACCTCGTCCCCGAGCCGGAGGCCGCGCTCGGCGCCGGGATCCTGCTCGGCGTCCGCAGCGCAATCGCGCCGGAGATCAACGACGCGTTCGCGACCGCGGGCCTCACCCACGTCGTCGCCATCTCGGGCTGGAACATCGCGATCGTGGCCGCGCTGGTCGCGGCCACCGTCCAGCCGTTGGCTCGCCGCCCCGGAGGCCGGTGGACGACGGCTGCCGTCGCCGCCGCGACCGTTGGCGGGTACGTCCTCCTCACCGGCGCGAGCCCATCGGTCGTGCGGGCCGCGCTCATGGCCGCCGCCATGCTCGTCGCCCGGCTCGGCGGGTCGCGCGCGCACGCCGCCTCGGCCCTGGCGCTCGCTGCGCTCGTCATGCTGCTGGCCGCGCCGCCGGTGCTGTGGGACGTCGGCTTCCAGCTGTCCCTGCTGGCGACGGCGGGGCTCGTCTGGTTCGGCGCACCGATCGAGCGCCGCCTGCACCGATGGCCGGGCTGGATCCGCGAGCCGGTCGCGCTGACGCTCGCCGCGCAGCTGACGACGCTGCCGGTCATCCTCGTCAACTTCGAGCGCCTCTCCCTCGTGGCGCCGATCGCGAACGTGCTCGTCGTTCCCTTCGTGCCGGTGGCGATGCTGTTCAGCGCGATCGCCTCGATCGCCGGGGTCGTCGACGCGATCTTCCCGCTTCCGGTCGTCGGCACGGTCCTGACCTGGTTCGCCGGTGGTGCCGCGTGGCTCGTGCTGCGGGTGATCGTCGTGCTCGGAACGACGGTCGCATCGGTGCCGCATGCGGCGGTCGACGTGACGGTCCCGCCGCCGTTGGCCGTCGCCTGGCTGCCGATGCTGGCGCTCGCGAACTGGGCGATCCGCGAGGCCGATGCGCCGCCGGCGACGCCGGCTCCCGACGACTCACCGAGCCGGCTCGGCGCGATCCTGCGGCGAACCGCGCGCCCACTGCCGATCGGCGCGTCGCTCGTGGCCGTCCTCCTGGCGATCACGATCGCGTCGCGCCCGGACGGGCTGCTGCACCTGACCGTGCTCGACATCGGTCAGGGGGACGCGATCCTCATCGAGGCGCCGGACGGCACGACGACGCTCGTCGACGGCGGGCCCGATCCCGAGCTGACGCTGCGGCGCCTGGGCGCGAACCTGCCGTTCTTCGCCCGCCGGATCGACCTGCTCGTGCTCAGCCATCCGCACCAGGACCATGTCGCCGGGCTCGTCGACGTCCTCGACCGCCACCGCATCGGCGCGCTGCTGCACGCCGGCATCCCGTTCGAGAACCCTGCGAACGACCGCCTTCTGACCGATGCGGCCCATGCCGCGATCCCGACCGTGCTGGCTCGGGCGGGCCAGCGGCTCGATCTCGGGGCGGGCACCATAGCCACCGTCCTCTATCCCACGCAGGCCGACGCCGACGCCCCACTGCCCGAGGGCGACATCAACAACGGCTCGGTGGTCCTGCTCGTCGAGATGGGCGGCTTCGATGCGTTGCTGACCGGCGACGCCGAGGCGCCGGTCGAGACCGCGCTCGTCTCGCGCGGCGTGCTCGGATCGGTGGACGTCCTGAAGGTCGGCCACCACGGCTCGAACTCATCGACCACACCCGGACTCGTCGAAGCGATCCGGCCATCGGTCGCGGTCATCTCGTCCGGCGAGGGCAACGAGTACGGCCATCCCGCGCCCGAGACGCTGGCCACGCTCGCGGCGCACTCGCGGATCACGGTGTTCCGGACCGACCTGGATGGCGACGTCGAGGTCGTGAGCGACGGCACCACCCTCCGCGTCCGGACCGATGCCGGCTGGACTGGTTCGGTGTCGGTGCATTGGCCGCCAAGCACCGGTAGCATCGGTCCGTGGCCATCCCCGACCGAGACACCGCCCGACGGCTGCTGGCCGACGCTGGGTTGCCACACGGCATCGTCGTCCACTCCGAGGGCGTGGCGCGCGTCGCCGTGGCGGCCGCCGGGCTGGTGGCCGAGGCCTCGATCCCGGTGGACGGCGCGCTGGTCGAGGCGGCCGCACTCCTCCACGACATCGACAAGGTCGAGGTCCGCCGCACCGGCGGCGAGCACGGCATCGTCGGGGCGCTGCGGCTCGAGA
Source organism: uncultured Chloroflexia bacterium (assembly GCA_963844415.1). GTDB lineage: Bacteria > Chloroflexota > Limnocylindria > QHBO01 > QHBO01 > JACDBZ01. The sequence continues at coordinate 559,864 of CAWJOA010000006.1, read as the reverse complement.
CGCTCGGCTACCCCGAGCTCGCGATGCCGGTCGCCTCCCATCCGCTACATGCGCTCCTCGACGACGATCGCCATCCCATCGGCTGGCCGTCGGTCCTCGTGGCCGTCGCCGACCGGCACGTGGGCCAGGCGTTCATGACCGTCGACGAGCGCCTGGACGACATGAAGGTCCGGCATCCCGAGCACGCCGAGTCGATCGAGACGGCGCGGCGGCCCGCACACGCCCTCACGAGCAGCTGGCCGAGGCGACCGAGCTGTCGGTCGACGACCTCGTCGCTCGCCTGCGCGCGGCCTGGGACGCTGGCGCATGAGCGTTTCGCTGCTCCTCGTCCACGGCGACGACGGCTTCGGCCTCGACGCCGCGGTCCGCGACTTCGCGGCCTCGGTCGACGCGACCGACGTCGTCGAGGTCAACGCCGGATCGGCACCCGACGGCGCGATCGATCGCGCCCGGCTCGAGGCGGGCACGATGAGCCTCTTCGGCTCGCACCTGGCGGTCCTCCGCCAGCCGCTCAAGGCCGCCGGCCGCTCGACCGCGATGGCCGACAAGCTGCTGGCGCTCGTGACCGACCTGCCCGACGGCTCGGCGCTGGCGCTGCTCGAGGAGCGGCCCGTCACGCGACATCACGAAGCCGCCGGCCCTGCTGAAGCGCCTGGCCGAAGCGGTGAAGGCCCGTGGCGGCCGCGTCGAGGAGCACGCCGCCCCGCGCCGCGGCGAGCTGCGCGGGTGGATCACCGCGCACGCGGCGCGCATCGGCGTGAAGGTCGAGACGCGGGCGGCGCACGTGCTCGCCGAGCGCATCGGCGGCGGGATCTGGGAGACCGATGTCGAGCGCGGCGAGATGACGCGCATCGCCGACTCGGAGCTGCGCAAGCTGGCCACCTACGCCGGCGAGCGGCCGATCAGCGCAGACGACGTCGAGGCGCTGACCGCGGACACGCGGCCCGCATCGGTCTTCGCGATCACGAACGCCGTCGACCGGCGCGAGCCCGCCGCAGCGGCGGCGGCGCTGCAACGCGCGTTGGACGAGGGCCAGCCCGGGTTGCGGATCCTCGCCTCACTGGCGGGTCGGGTGAGCGACCTGATCGTGGCGCGCGACCTCGCGGCGCGGAAGACGCCGCCGACCGAGATCGCGAAGCGCGTGGCACGGGGCAACGCGCGCGTGGCCGAACGGCTGGTGGATGCCGCCAGGCGCTATCGCGGCGAGGAGCTCGAGGCGATGCTCATCGGCCTGTGGGAGGCCGACCTGGCGATCAAGTCGAACGTGATGGAGGAGCAGCCCGCCCTCGCCGCCTGGCTCGGCGAGCACCTGCTGGCGCGACGCGCCTAGGCGGCGGGAGCCTGCCCCGCCGAGCCGGTCTGGAGGACGCGATCGGACTCGATCGCGAACGTGCAGCGCGCGCCGTCGAGGCCGAGGATGCCGATCAGCTGCTGGTCGACGTAGAGCTGGCGGCACGGCACGCACAGCGCGCCGGGGATGGCGAAGAAGAGGCGCTCATCGGCCGCGGGGTCGCGGAAGACGGTGTCGAACACCGACGTCAGCAGCGCCCCGTCGCAGAAGCGGCAGGTCTCGATCGGTCGCGAACGTCGCGCCTGGGCGGTCATGGCGCCGAGCATGGGAATCCGGGCAGTCCCTCTCAATGGGACCGATGGGCCACCCCTTCGGGACCCACCCGGTACTTCCGGTGATGAGAACTTCTTCACCCGAATCTGCCGATCCTCTTATGCGCCGCCACGAGGATGCGCCTCATGCTCATCATCGGCCTCACGGTCGCAACCATCTTCGTGCTCGTTCTCGTCGCGCTCGCGCGCAACGACGCCAGGTCGTAGCGTCAGACGACGCGCACGACCTGGGCAGCCTTGCCCCACAGCCGCTCGAGGCCGTAGTACTCGCGCTCCTCGGGCGCGAAGACGTGCACGATGACGCTCCCGTAGTCCAGCAGCACCCAGCGCGCGGAGGACTTGCCCTCGACGCCCAGCGGGCGAATCCCCTCGTCGCGCAGCTCGTCAACGATCGCGCCGGCCAGCGCCTGGACCTGGCGATCGGAGCGGCCCGACGCGATCACGAAGAAGTCGGCCATGGTGGTGAGCTCGGCGGTCCGCAGCAGGACGATGTCGTTGCCCTTCTTGTCGGACGCGATCTCGACGATCCGGTGCGCGAGCTCGGCGGCATCGGACGGGATCTCCACGCGGTCGGGATCGGTCAGGACGGGCCACTCCTTCGCTCGCGGCGGTAGAGCCCGCGATCGACGATCAGCTCCTCGACGCCGCGCGGCACAAGGTAGCGGATGGCGTGCCCGGCCGCCACTCGCTCGCGGACCGCGGTGCTGCTCACGTCGAGCGACGGGCCGTCGAGCAGGTGGATGCGCGCAGCGTTCTCGCCGAACCGATCCTCCAGCGCCGACCGATCCGGCAGCGCCACGCCCGGCCGCGGCCCGACCACCCACTCGATCCGCTCGAGCAGCTCGTCGGGCTGGCGCCACGTGTCGATCTGCGCCAGCGAGTCGGCGGCCATGAGCAGGAACAGCTCGGCGTCGTCGCCGTAGAGGCCCCGCAGCTCGACGACGCTGTCGATCGTGTACGACGGCCCGGAGCGCTCCATCTCGATGAGCGTCAGGTCGAAGGACTCGTCGGCGGCGATCGCCAGGCGCGTCATCAGCAGTCGATCGGCCGCGCTCGCGATCACGTCGCCGGGCTTGTGCGGCGGCTGTGCGGCCGGCATGAACAGCACCCGGTCGAGGCCGATGGCGTCCGCCGCCAGCGTCGCCAGCCACAGGTGCCCGACGTGCGGCGGGTCGAACGTGCCGCCCAGAATCCCGATCCGCCTCGGGCCCTCGGCCGTCTGCTCGGGGGCGCGCTGCGTCCTCGGCGCGGCGAAGAGGTCGATCGTCACTCGTCCTCGCCCCATTCGAGCTCGGCTGGACCGATGTGGACGGTGGTGCCCGGTCCGGCGCCGCGCTTCCGGAGCTCCTCGTCGATCCCGAGCCGCTCGAGGAGACGCCAGAAGCGGTCGCGCGACTCGTCGTTCTCGAAGTCCGTGCGCGCGGCGGCGGTCTCGATGCGCCGGCCCTGCACCCTGAGTCCGTCGCCCTCCGCGACGACCTGCCAGCCCTCGGCCAGCGGGTCGAAGCGATGGACGATGCGGTCCTCGTCGGACAGCTCGACCGATGCGGTGGCCTCGGCCTCGTCGAGGGCGGTCGCCAGGCGCGCGCGCAGCTCGTCGAGCCCGGTGCCGTCGTGGGCGCTCACGCCGATCGCCCCGGCCAGCTGGTCGCGGATCTCCGGCCAGCGGTCGCGCACCTCGGGCAGGTCGAGCTTGGTGACGACGAGCGGCATCGGTCGCTCAACGAGCGCCGGGTCGTGCAGGCGCAGCTCCTCGGCGACGGCCTCCCACTCGGGCACCGGCTCGCGCGCCGCACCGTCGACGACACCGACCAGCACCCGCGTGCGCTCGACGTGGCGCAGGAACTGGTGGCCCAGCCCCTTGCCCTCGTGGGCGCCCTCGATGAGGCCGGGGACGTCGGCGATGACCGCGAAGCGCTCCCCGTCCTCGTCCAGCGCGAGCACGCCGAGGTTCGGGCTCACCGTCGTGAAGGGGTAGGCACCGACCTCCGGGCGGGCCTCGGTGAGCGCCGCCAGCAGGGTCGACTTGCCGGCATTCGGCGCGCCGACGAGGCCGATGTCGGCGATGAGCTTCAGCTCGAGCTCGATCCAGCGCTCCTCGCCCGGCGTGCCCTTCTCGGCGTGGCGTGGTGCCCGGTTCGTCGGCGTCGCGAAGCGCGCGTTCCCCCGCCCGCCGCGTCCGCCGCGCGCCACGACGAGCCGGGCGTCGCTCTCGAGCAGCTCGCCGATGCGCTCGCCGTCGGGATGGGTGCGCACGACGGTGCCGGGCGGGACGCGGACGACGACATCGGCGGCATTGCGGCCGTGCGCCTTGCGGCCGGTGCCGCGGCCGCCGGGAAGGGCGCGGAAGTGTCGCTTGCGCTGGAAGTCGCCGAGCGTCGTCTGGCCGGCCTCGACGACGAGGATCACGCTGCCGCCCCTGCCGCCGTCTCCGCCGTCCGGGCCGCCACGGGGCACGTGCGCCTCGCGTCGGAAGGTGCTGGCGCCGGCGCCGCCGGCGCCACCGGCGACGAGGATGCGCGCGCGGTCAGCGAAGCCGGGCATCAGGGGCGGAGCATACGCCTGCGATCGGCGCGGGTGGCAGTGGCGGCAGGGTCGACGGACGCCGTGTGGCGCGGTCTACAGATAGCGGAGGGGGTTGTCGATGATGCCGTTCACGATCACCTCGAAGTGAACGTGCGGCCCGGTGCACATGCCCGTGCAGCCGACTCCACCGATCCCCTGCCCGGCGGACACGTACTGACCGGGAGAGACCCAGATCGAGCCGAGGTGGTTGTAGACGGTGACCATCCCGTTGCCGTGATCGATCGAGATCACGTTGCCGCCGCCGTTGTTCCGCCAGCCGGCCGTGGTGACGACGCCGGCCTGGGCTGCCGACACCTGCGCGCCGTACGACGCCGCGATGTCGAGTGCCAGGTGCCCTGCGTGATAGAACTGGCTGATCGAGCCCGCCGGCACCGGCCACACGAGGGCAGCGGGCGCGGCGTTCGGGGCGCGGACCGACGTCGTGGTGCCACCGATGGAGGTCGACGCGGACCCGACGCTGCCGGGCGCCGGGAGTGGCGTGGCATCGGGATCGACCGCCACGGGCTGTGGCAGCGGGCCGCTCGGCGCGGGGGGCTCGGCGCGTGCGCTGCGGTCGAGGATGGCGGCCTTCTCGTTGGCGCCGTCGCGGGTGTCGTACTGGCTCGTCGCGGAGCGCTCGCTCGGAGCGGTGTTGCCGTAGACGGTCGTGACGAAGGGGGCTGATCCGGCGAAGTGGTCGCCGTCGGCGCCTGTCTCGGCGGTCCCCGAGAGTCCGGCGAAGCCGGCGGCGGCGACGAGGCTGGCGACGGAGAGGTGAGCAATCACCCGTGTCGGCAGACTCCAATTCGTTAGACGCCGAAGGCGCCGGCGCGGATCAGGCAATACGAAACTCAGCTCCGCCTACACGGGTTGAAGGGTCAACGCTGTCGCATGAATCTCCTGTCGGTCCGACCGGGAGGTCAGCGTTCCCGCCGGTGGCCGATGGCCGGATCTCATGCTCGGCGCATGGTAGCAGCGTGAAAACGGACCGGCAACCGGATTCCGCGCCAGGGCAGGACGGTACCTGCGGGTCATGCGGTTTGGTGCGGTAGGCAGCACATCAGGGCGCTTCGCTGGAGAGCTGAAGCGCGACCGACCCCCCGTCGGCCAGGGATGCACGCCCGACCGACAGCGAGATCCATGCCACGGCGCGGCCCCCGGTCGGGGCCGGGGGCAGATCGACCCCGACGACGGCCGATTCGCCGGGCCCGAGTGCCGGAATCTCGGCGTCGAGCGCAGCGAGGTTCTCGGGTGCATCGGCAAGGTAGGGCGCATCGGTGACCTCCCATCCGGCGACGAGCACCGAGCCGGCGGCCCATGCCTCGGTCCCGGTGTTCGTGAGCCGCAGCGCGACCGAGCCGTCGGGCGCGGGCGGCGGCCAGAAGGGTGGCCCCACACCGGGGACCGATTCCGGAGCGGCGCCGACCGGCGCGTCTGCCAGGCCGATGCGCCCGGCCAGCGGCCGGGCGGCGAAGAACTCGACGAGTCCGTCGAAGAGGCCGTCGGCAACGGCATCCTGGCCCGCCGTGGAGGCAAGGAGGTCGTGCTCGGCGCGGAGCGTGATCGAGCCGACCTCGGCAAGCGCGGATGGCATGAGGAGCCCTCGCTGCGGCTTGCAGAATTCGTCGCCCTCGCGCTCGCACGTGTCCCCGCCCTCCCAGGTGCGGCTGATCGCGTAGTAGGCGACCGCCTCGGTGCCGCGGTCCTGGCGCGTGTAGGTCGTCAGCGGGTCGATGGCGGCGACGGCGCCGCGCTGGATCTCATTGGCCAGGCTCGAGCTCGCAGCTGGGCCCCACGGTGTCTCGTCATCGTAGAAGGTCTGGCCGAAAGCGATCTCGATCACCTGGCCGCCCTCCGTCGGCGAGTTGACGTGGATGCTGACGAACGCATCGGCCGCGGCGAGGTTGGCCATGTCGATGCGGGCCTGGAGCTCGTCGCGCGTGCGGATCCGACCGCTCTCCTCGAAGCCGGCGTTCCCGTCGCCATCGACGTCGCGCCATGGAGGCCCATCGCAGCCGAAGTCCGGCTCGAGGTCGCCGGCCAGCGCGACGTCGCCGTCGCGGATCATCAGCACGCCGATCCCGTCGGCAGTGAGCCGATCCCGAAGGCGCTGCGCCATCAGCAGGGTCATCGTCTTCTCGGCCAGCTCCACGCCGCGCTGCGAGGGGTCGGGGACGCCCCAGTCGAGGCATCCGCCATGGCCAGCGTCGATGGCAACGACGATCGCGCCGGGATTCGGCGCGTACACCTCGCTGTCGGAGCCGGGCGCCGGCTCCACCGCCCCGGTGACGGGACTGGCGGACGGCTCGGCCGTGGCGGCGGACGGCGGGCTCGCCGACGGTGACGGGGTGTCGGAGGCGGTCCCTGCGTCGCAGGCCGCGAGCAGGACGAGCGCCATGGCGAGGGCGGCGAGTCGGCGCATGGCGCGCATCGGCTCAAGCATGCCGCATGTGGGTCAGCGCGAGGTCGAGACTACGGTCGCTCGGAGGCCTCGACGCTCTTCGAGAGCGAGACCAGGAACTCGGCGTTGTTGGCGGTCTTGCCGAGCCGCTGCATGAGCAGCTCGATGCCCTCGTTCGGGCCGACCGCGGACAGCATCCGGCGCATCGTCCAGACCATCCGCAGCTCGTTCTCGTCGAGCAGCAGCTCCTCGCGCCGGGTGCCGGAGCGCAGGACGTCGATGGCCGGGAAGATCCGCTTCTCGGACAGCTTGCGGTCGAGGGCCAGCTCCATGTTGCCGGTGCCCTTGAACTCCTCGTAGATCACGTCGTCCATGCGCGAGCCGGTGTCGACCAGGCAGGTGGCGATGATCGTCAGCGAGCCGCCGTGCTCGATGTTGCGCGCCGCGCCGAAGAAGCGCTTCGGTGGGTACAGCGCGACCGGATCCACGCCGCCGGAGAGGGTCTTGCCCGAGGCCGGCAGGGCCAGGTTGTATGCCCGCGCCAGGCGCGTGATCGAGTCGAGCAGGATGACGACGTCGCGCCCGGTCTCGACCTGCCGCTTGGCGATCTCGAGGCACATCTCCGCGACGCGGGTGTGGTTCTCGGTCGGCTCGTCGAAGGTGCTCGAGTAGATCTCGCCCTTCACCGAGCGCTCCATGTCGGTGACCTCCTCCGGCCGCTCGCCGATGAGGGCGACCATGAGCAGCGCTTCGGGCGAGTTGTCGGTGATGCCCGCCGCGATGTGCTTGAGCACCGTCGTCTTGCCGGCCTTGGCCGGCGACAGGATGAGGCCACGCTGGCCCTTGCCCACCGGGCTGATGAGGTTGATGAGACGCTGGGTCAGGTTCTTCTGGTCGGTCTCCAGGTCGAACATCTCGTCGGGGAAGACCGGCACCAGCGAGTCGAAGTACGGCCGGCGCTTGGCGACCTCGGGTTCGACGCCGTTCACCGTGTCGACGCGCAGCAGGCCCCAGTACTTCTCCTGGTCCTTCGGCTGGCGGGTCTGGCCGGTGACGCGATCGCCCGTGCGCAGCCCGAAGCGGCGGACCTGCGACGTGGACACGTAGATGTCCTGGGGCGAGGGCATCACGCCGTTCACGCGCAGGAACCCGAAGCCCTCGTCGACGATCTCGAGGATCCCCTCGGCGACCCCCGGCTGCCCGTTGCGGTCGCGCGGCTGACTCGGGGCCAGCGGGATGACGTCGAGCAGCTTGAGCACGAGGTCGGAGTGCTCCAGTTCCTCGGAGCCCTCGATGTCGTGCTCGGCCGCCAGCTCGCGCAGCTCGTCGATCGGCTTCGCCTGGAGGTCGGTGAGGTTCAGGCCGTCCTCGTCGGCATCGGTCGGGAAGGGACCGGTGAAGATGGAGGAGTACTGCCCCGACGCGTAGTCGTTGCGGCGGCGTTGGCTGAACCCGCGCTGGTTCCCGCCCTGACGGCGAGGGGCATTGTTGGCGCCGCGTCGCGATCGGCGACGCTGCTGCTGCGGCCGTGCGTCGTCGTTCATGTGCGCCTCGCCAGCCAGCGGTGCTTCATTGGGGGATCAGACCTCGATGTGCTTGGGGTGCACCGTCCTGCTCGGCCGGAGGTCCGGCGTCAGGATCGGTCATGGAAGGGGACGACCTCCGGGCGGACACGACCGACGGTCGGGCAGTGAGGTTCGGGATCGCGTGCGGTCAAAGGATCAGACCTTGCGGGTCCCGGCACGGGTGGTGATGTTGGGCCCGCCGTATCCGCTCATCTCGCCGATGAGCCGCGTCCGGATCTGACGCAGGACGGGTCTCCAGTCCAGGGCATCATACCCGAGTTCGGCAAGCGCGTCCGGCATCGACGTCGCGCCCCCGACGCGGTCCAGGAGCGCGACGGCGGGCTCTTCGCTCCACCAGTGCTGCCCGTGCCGCTCCTCGAGGACCTCGACCAGCATCGATCCCAGCAGGGCCGTCTCGAGCCGGCGCACCGATCCGAACGGCTGACCGATGTCGGCCAGGTAGGCGGCCTCGGTCACGTTCGCGCCGATGTGGTGCCCGACGATGCCGGTGTAGTAGGCGCGCTGGAGCGCGGCATCGGTCGCGGCGTAGAGCCGCAGCTCGTAGGTGAGCTCCGCCTGCGCGCGCCGCAGGTGCATGAGGCGCACGAAGGTGGCGAAGTCGACGAAGGCAGCCACCTCGTCGGGGGCCATCTCGATCTCGGCGGTGAGCCAGTCGGGGTCGGCGACGAGTGTCTCGTAGGCGGCGCCGACCACGCTCGTACCGAAGACGTCGCTCGACTCGCCGCGCAGCTGTGCGGCAACCGCGCGCCAGCCGTCGACCTCGGAAACCTCGAGGGGCGTGCGCCGTGCGGCCTCCAGGGCGCGCCCGACCTCGCGCGCGCCGAACCAGCTCGACCACGAGCTGCCGCGCTCGACGTACCAGAGGTCGGCCTCGCCGGCGTCGCCCTGCTCGATTCCGATGAGCGCGAGGTAGCGCCGGAGTGCCGCGTAGTACGGGGTCTCGACGTTGAACGAGAAGCGCTCGAGGCTGGCGAGCATGGCGGCCGGGTCGGTTCCCTCCTTCGCCGCCAGGGCCACGGGGTCGCCGGCAGCGCGCCAGGCGTCGAGGCGCTGGACATAGAGCGGGTTGAGCGCGTCGAGCGCGTCGGTGTAGAGGGCGTAGGCCTGCTCGCGCGCCATCCGGTCGTCGAGGCGCGCCGCCCGCTCGGGCAATGCGTCCACGGTCACCCGCTCGCCGCGCCAGGCAACGACCGTGCGCGCACGGGCCTCGGCAATGCGTTCGTCGAGATCGGCGGTCGCCGATGTGCGCCGGCGAGCCGGGGCGGGCGACGTCACGTGGTCGTCTCGACCGGCTCGGTCGTGGCGCGCCGGCGCGGCGTCGGCGCGGACTTGGCGCCGGCCGGAATCCCGGCGGCCGCGCCGACGAAGTCGCGGAACAGCGGATGTGGCCGGTTCGGGCGGCTCTTCAGCTCTGGGTGCGCCTGGGTGGCGACGAACCACGGGTGGTCGCGCAGCTCGACGTACTCCACCAGCCGGCCGTCTGGCGAGACGCCGCTGAAGCGCATGCCGGCAGCGTCGAGGCGCTCGCGGTACGTGTTGTTGACCTCGAACCGATGCCGGTGGCGCTCGTAGGCGATCTCGGTGCCGTAGGCGTCGCGCACTCTCGACCCGTCCTCGAGGCGTGCCGGGTAGAGGCCGAGGCGCATCGTGCCGCCCTTGTCGGTGACGTCGGCCTGGTCGGGCATGAGGTCGATGACCGGGTGCTCCGTGAAGACGTTGAACTCGCTCGAGTTCGCATCCTCCGTGCCGAGCGCCTCGCGCGCGAACTCGATGACCGCGCATTGCAGGCCGAGGCAGAGGCCGAGGAACGGGACGTTGTTGCGGCGCGCCCACCGGATGGCGCGGATCTTCCCCTCGACGCCGCGGTAGCCGAAGCCGCCGGGCACGATGATGCCGGCGACGCCGGATAGCTCGTCGGCAACCTGGGCCGGCTCGATGCGCTCGAGGTGCTCGGAGCGGATCCAGCGCACGGTGACATCGACGTTGTGGTGAAGCGCGGCGTGCTTGAGCGCCTCGCCGACGCTGATGTAGGCGTCGGGCAGCTCGGTGTACTTGCCGACGATCGCGATCTCGAGCGGCGGGCGCGGGGCGCGGATGCGGTTCACGAGCTCCTGCCAGTCGGCCAGGTCCGGCTCGCCGCTCGGCAGCTCCAGCTCACGCGTGATCAGCTTGCCGAGGCCGGCGCGCTCGAGCTGGATCGGCACCTCGTAGATGCTCCGCGCGGTGCGCAGCGGAACGACGGCGTGGACGTCGACATCGGTGAAGAGGCTGACCTTGTCGAGGATCTCTTCGTCGATCGCCTCGTCGCTGCGCAGGATGATGATGTCGGGCTGGATGCCGATGCCACGCAGCGTGCTGACCGAGTGCTGCGTCGGCTTCGTCTTCAGCTCGCCGGTTGCGCCGATCGACGGCAGCCAGGTGACGTGGACGTACAGCACGTTGCGACGACCGACGTCCTTGCGCATCTGGCGGATGGCCTCGAGGAACGGCAGCGACTCGATGTCGCCGACCGTGCCGCCGACCTCGACGATGACGACGCCGTGCGCCGCCAGCCCGCTGGCCGCCACGCTGCCGGTGCCCTCGCGCGCCACGCGCGCGATCCGCTCCTTGATCTCGTTCGTGATGTGCGGGATGACCTGCACGGTGCCGCCGAGGTAGTCGCCGCGCCGTTCCTTGGCGATGACGCTCTGGTAGATGCGCCCCGTGGTGACGTTCGAGGCCTGCGACAGGTTCTCGTCGATGAAGCGCTCGTAGTGGCCGAGGTCGAGATCGGTCTCGGCGCCGTCATCGGTGACGAACACTTCGCCGTGCTGGTACGGCGACATCGTTCCGGGGTCGATGTTGATGTACGGGTCGAGCTTGAGGATGCTGACCGGCACGCCTCGGGCCTTGAGGATGCGACCGATGCTGGCCGCCGTGATGCCCTTGCCGAGCGAGCTGGTGACGCCACCCGTCACGAAGACGTACTTGGGCATCGGGTAGGTCCTCCGCGTGCGGCTGGGCGTGGCGGAAGCGCGACACGCGAGCAGGGACGCCGTGTGATCTGCTCGGGACGAAATCATAGCGCATCGCGACGGCTGGGCGGGCATGGAACCTGCGGCACGGCCATTCATTCACGCCACAGGAGCGATCCATGCGTCGATCTCTCGTTGCACTGCTCGCCGCCGCTGCGCTGGCGGTCGTCCTGGCCGCACCGGCGTCGGCAGCGCCCGACAACACGAAGACGCTGCACTTCGAGCTGACGTGCGATGACGGCAACGTCTACCAGGCCAGCTTCAACGGCGGACCCGTCGCCTTCCACCTCGACAACGGTGGCCTCTACATCTGGAAGGAGATCCAGTTCGTGACGCCCACCGGCGAGAGCGGCGTGCTGACCCGAGGCCTGCAGGGCTTTGCCGCGGAGGCGACCGTGACCTGCACCTATATCGGTGCAGTGAGCGGCAACGACTACACCGTCATCGGGTTCTATTCGTCCAAGTAGCCGGCCGATATCCTTGGGGTCATGCCAGATCGGCGTGACCCTGCCACGCACGTCCGCCTCACCTTCTTCAGCGACGGCCGCCTCACCTCGCTCCCGAGCCGGTCGAGCTACCGCCTCGCCGCCCTGGCGATGCTGGCCGAGCGCTTCGAGCGCGACCACCTCTACGATGAGCACGAGGTGAACGAGCTCCTGGCCGACGACGCGCCCGATCCGGCGACCCTGCGCCGCCTGCTCGTCGACCACGGCTACCTGGGTCGAAGGAACGGGACGTACTGGCGCGAGCGACCGATGCCGCCAGCCGGTGGCTGAGGGCGGGCGCGCGATGTCGGGCGTCGCCGCGGTGGCGAGCGCCGTTCGCCTCGTTCACCCCGCTCCCGCCATCGCGGTCACGGTCCTGTCCGGCGCGCTGGGCGCCATCCTGCTGGCGCAGGCCGGCCGGCCGATCGACGCCTCGTGGCTCGCCACCGTGGCCGCCGTCGCGGGGTCGCAGATCTTCGTCGGCGCCACGAACGACCTCGTCGATCGGAACCGAGACACCGCCTCGGCGCGTCTCGACAAGCCACTCGCCGCCGGGGCGCTCTCGCCCGGAACGGCGGTCTGGGTCGCCTCGTTCGGCCTGGCCGTGCTGTTCGCGGCGTCGCTGCGCCTTGGCGGGACCTTCCTGCTGCTCGGGCTCGCGGCCACCGGGTCGGCGTTCGCCTACAACCTGTGGCTGTCGCGCACGCCGCTCTCGGTCGTCCCCTATCTCGTGAGCTTCGGGATCCTGCCCATCTGGATCGCCGTCGGCGTCGGCGTCGATCCGGCGCGCGTGGCGGCGGCGCCCCTTCTTGTCGCACCATTCGCGGCGGCCGCCCACCTCGCCAACGCGGTCCGCGATTTCGACGCCGATGCCGCGCTCGGCTCGCGCAACCTCGCCCAGCTTCTCGGCCGCGAGCGTGCATTGCGAGTGGCATGGGCGCTCGCGCTTGGGGTCGGGGTGATCGTCGGTGCGTGGCTGCGTGGTCGCCGGACCGGTGGCCCTGCCCGCCGTGGCGCTCGGCATCATCGGTCTGCTGGCGGTGGCCCAGGGTGTGCGCGGACCCGACGCGTTGTGGGGCGGGATGCTCGTCGCGGCGGTGTGCTGGACGGCCGCCGTGGGCGCTCGCCACCGCCTGACGGACTCGACGCGAGTCCGGAAAGGCCACCGTCAGAATCCGGCGCGAACCGCGGTCGAACGCGACGCGGTTCAGCGAGGTCCGGATCGGTCCGAGGGCGGACCGAAGGAGAGCTAGATCGTGTCGTCGAGCTCCATCACGTCCTCATCGGTCTCTTCGGTGAGCTTCAGCCACACGAACAGGCCGGCGAGGATGGTGAGCGGGATGACGATCATCGCGGCGACGACGGCGGCGATGCCGATGAGCAAGACCTTGATCGCCTTCATTCGGAGTCCCCTTCTAGGGTGCGCCGGCGGGCTTCGGCGCGGAGTGCTGTCGCTGCTCGGGTGCGGCCTCGATCATAGCCAAGATCTCGTCTCGCGTGAATTCGGCCAGCTGGTGGCCCACCGGTGACCCGGCAACGCCGAAGAGCCGCAGCACGAACGAGCCGTCCTGCTCGAAGAGGAAGACGTCGTGCGCCTTCTGCGAGTCGATCCAGCGCCCGAGCACCCGCATGGCGTGCTCGTAGTAGTTCGTGATGTCCGCGTGCGGGAGGTTCTCGGGCGAGGTTCCGCGGTCGGACTCCCTGGCGTCGATGAGCTCGCCGACCTGGTCGTCGGTCAGCTCGTACGTGCGCTTCACCGCCGATCCGAAGCTATCCGAGTCGGCGCCACCGGATTGGAGGCCGATGCCCTGGAGCACGAAGCCGACCTCCATCTCGAGGAGGAGCAGCTCCTTGAGCGCCTCGCGGTCGGCGAACGCGCCGATGCTGCGCAGGACCTCTTCCCACTGTTGGCGCGGGCTGCCTTCGTAGATGCGCACGTCCGCGCGAGCATAGCGCCGCCGGCGGTCAGGTCAAGACTGCCGCGATCGAACCCGCGGTGCGCGCATTGGCGACGATCAGACCGATGTTGACGCGCAGCGTGCGCCCTCCCGACGCCCGCGCGAGCGACCCGAGCAGGTGCGGCGTGAGGGCTCCGGCGCGGATCCCCGTGCGGTCGGCGTCGTCCGTCGCCGCCTCGATCCAGGCCTCCACCTCGGCGGGTTCGATGGCGAGGTCGGCGGGCGGTGGCTGGACGATGAGGATGCCGCCGGCGCCCGGGATGGACCGATGCGCCGCGATCGCGGCGGCGGCCGCGGCCGGGCCGTCGACGCGGTGCGGCAGGCGGAGCCCGGAGGTCGTGCTGTAGAAGGCGGGCAGCTCATCGGTGCCGTAGCCGACGACCGGCACGCGGCGCGTCTCGAGCAGCTCGAGCGTGGCGGGCAGGTCGAGGATCGATTTCGCGCCGGAGCAGACGACCGCGACCGGCGTGGCCGCCAGCTCGTCGATGTCGCTGGAGACGTCGAAGGTCGACGCGGCCCCGCGGTGGACACCGCCGATCCCGCCGGTCGCGAATGTCGCGATCCCGGCGAGGTGGGCGGCGCGCATCGTGGCGCTCACCGTCGTCGAGGCAATGGCCCCGCTGGCGAGGAGCGGCCCGAGGTCGCGCGAGCCGGCCTTGGCGATCGTCCGTTCCGGGTCCGCGAGACGCTCGAGGAGCGCCCGGTCCGCGCCGACGACGATCCGTCCGTCTTCCACCGCGACCGTGGCCGGGATCGAGCCTGCCTCGCGCACCGCGGCCTCGGCCGCCAGTGCCGTCTCGAGGTTGTGGGGCACCGGGAGGCCCTGCGCGATGAGGCTCGACTCGAGGGCGACGACGCCGCGGCCCGCGTCGAGCGCGACGCGCACCTCATCGGAAATCGTGAGGAGGTCCGCGGTCATGCCGGCTCCTCGTCGACCCGGGTCTGCGCTCCGGGCACGCGCGCCACGGCGGCCGCCAGGCTCACGGCCGACGCCATCGCCCGATCGAGGCGTTCACGGCTCGGCGGCCACGGCTCGGCGGCCATGGCGGCGATCAACCGGGCGGAGAACGCGTCTCCGGCGCCGGTGGCGTCGACGACCGGCCCCGACGACCTCGCACCGACCTCGAGCGACTGACCGTCGAGCGCGGCCGTCGCGCCGGCGGGATGGGTCACGACGACGATGGCAGCCAGCCGGGCGGCGAGCACGAGCGCGAGCTCCGCGGGCGTCCCTTCGTCCACACCGATGACACGCGCCTCGTCCGCGTTCAGGACGACGAGGTGCGGCGCCAGCGACCGCGCCCGCTCGAGCCATCCGGTCGCGTCCGCTGGATCGAGCGAGCATCCGAGCAGCACCCGACGTGGCGACTCCCCGGAGCCCGGCACGCCGGCGTCGGGCTCGAGCAGGACGTAGCCCGAGACGACGAGCCAGCCGTCGGTCGGCGGGGCGAGCTGGGCGATGCCCCGCGCGAGCGGGACGCGCTGGCTGAGCATCGTCCGCTCGCGGCGGTCGTCCAGCAGCACGACGACCGCGCCGGTAGCCGGGGTGGCCAGCTCGACCAGCTCGACGTCGTCGGCGCCCAGGCGGTCGCGGAGCAGGTCGCCGGCCGGATCGGTCCCGATCGCGCACGCAAGGCGGACGCGAAGGCCCTGGCGAGCGAGGCGTACCGCCACGTTGGCGCCCTGGCCGCCGGGCTCGAGCCGGATTTCGGCGGGCACGTCGCCGCCGGCCCGCGGTGCCTGCGCCGGGACGACGTGGACGTCGAGGAGCGCGTCTCCGATCACCGTGATCATCCGCGGCTAGAGCGGCTGGCGCGAAGCGAACCCCTCGCGCGTCGTGTGCCAGTAGCCGAGGTCGCCGTCCGACAGCTTCCAGCACAGCCACGCGCGCTCGCCGTCGCGCAACGTCGGGAAGTCGATCAGGCCCTCGTCGAGGTCGCGCACGACGATCGCGAGCGATTCGAGGTGCTCGAGGAGCGCGCGCATGACGTCGATGTCCGGCTCCGGCCGCCGACGCTCGACGGCCAGCTGGAGCAGCGCCGAGCGCGCGACGGGCACGAGCGCCCGCGCTTCCTCCACCGTGTACGTCACCTGCGTGGCCATGCGGAGGCCGATGGTAGTGCTAGCATCGGCCACTCGACGGGCCTGCTCCGCGACGCGACGGCGCCCGCCGACCGCCGGAGGTGACGCTGAGGCGCCATGGCCGACGACGATCGCCGCGACGCGAACGGCATCAACGACGAGGCGCCTCCCGGCGCCGATCCGTACACCGCCTACGACGACTTCAACCTCCCCGCCTATGTCGGCCTGCCGAGCTTCCAGAAGCTCCCGTGGGTGGCCGATGCGGACGCCCTGGCGCGCGAGCGACCGGACGTCGCGATCGTCGGCGCCCCGTACGACGACTCGGTCAGCCACCGGCCGGGGGCGCGGTTCGGGCCGCGCGCGATCCGGCAGGCGAGCTACCACGCGGGCGCGATCAACTCGCTGCAGCTCGACATCGAGCCCTATGACTGGCTCAACGTCGTCGATGCGGGCGACGCACCGGTCACGCCGATGGACATCGATCGCGCGCACGCGGTCATCGAGCGCAAGGTGTGGGAGGTCGCGCGGACCGGCGCGGTGCCGATCATCCTCGGCGGCGACCACTCGATCACCTATCCGTCGGCCACGGCGGTGGCGCGGGCGGTGGCGCCGAAGCGGCTCGGGATCGTGCACTTCGACGCGCACGCCGACGCCGCCAACGCGACGTGGGGCAACCTGCGCTCCCACGGCACGCCGATGCGCCGCCTCATCGAGTCCGGCGCGGTCGCCGGGCGCAATTTCGTCCAGGTCGGGCTGCGCGGCTACTGGCCGGGGCCGGAGACGCTGGAGTGGATGCGTGCGCAGGGCCTGCGCTGGCACCTCATGACCGAGATCGAGGAGCGCGGTGCCGAGGCGGTCATCGCCGACGCGATCGCCGAGGCGCTCGACGGGCCGGAGGTCATCTACCTGTCGGTCGACATCGACGTCATCGACCCCGGAATGGCGCCCGGCACCGGCACGCCCGAGCCCGGCGGCATGCTGACCCGCGAGCTGCTGCGGGCGGTCCGCCAGGTGGTCGGCAGCGTCGAGCTGGCGGCGATGGACGTCGTGGAGGTCGCACCGCCGTTCGACCACGCCGAGGTGACCGCGGCGGCCGCCCACCGCTGCGTCCTCGAGGCGATCAGCGCCATGGCCGCACGACGACGCGACGCCGGCGGGGAGCCGATCGCGCACCTCGGCGCGGGGAGCGAGTCCTCGGGCGGCGGCTGAGCCTCAGCGGCCGCGGCGGAACGTGGTCTGGGCGACCTCGGTCCCGTTGCGGGTGGCGACCAGCGTGTACTCGCCATTCGGCAGTCCGCCGGCGGGGAAGGTCGAGTAGTAGTAGCCGTCCCCGCCGCCCTGGAGCGTGAACGGGCCTCCCGCGATCGTTCCGCCCGGTCCGCTCATCGACACCGCGATCGCGTCGCCGGCGTTCGCGTCGCTGAATCGAACGAGCGCGGTCAGGTTGCCGGCCCTCGAGGAGAGAGTGCCAAGCCGGCCGATGCAGTTGGAGCCCGCGATCAAGCGGCAGGCCAGCACCTCGGCCTGGAAGGTGTCTGCGACGGCCTGCGTCGGCTCCGGGGTCGGATCCGGGGTCGCGGTCGGCCCGAGGGCAAGTGTGTCGGTCGCGGTCGCCATCGGCGTCGGTGCGGGCGTGGCGAGCACCGCCCCGCCGGGCTGGCCGGCCGTCGCCGTCGAGTCGGCGCCGTTACCGGCGGTCGTGGTCGGGTCCTTGTCGCCACGTGGCAGGAAGACGAAGACGGCGACGAGGATGAGGACCAGGGCAGCCGGAATGCGAAGCTGCTCGAACGTCGGCTGAGTCATCGGCTCGTCGGGATCTTGCATGCCGCGCGCCAGACCTGTCTCCTACGAGACCTCGAAGGTCGTCACGCTGGCCAGCTCACCGTTGCGGGTGACGCGGACCTCGTACGTGCCCGGATCGAGCCCGTCGAAGGGGAAGTACGTGTAGCCGTTGCACGACGCCGTGCAGCCGATGTCGGCCAGGTCAATCGAGGCATCGGTCTCCGTCCCATCCGGCGCTACCAGCGTCGCACCGACAACGTCGTTGCTCGTCCCGTTCTCGAAGCCGATCCAGATGTCGACCGAGCCCGCGTTGCTCGCGCCGTTCGAGTCGCAGCCGTCCGCGGTCCAGCTGCCGCGGATGCAGGGCTGCGCCGAGGCGGTGAAGCCGTCGGGGAACGTCACCGGCTCGCCGCTCGGTATCGGCGTCTCGCTGGCGGCCGGCGTCTCGCCGGGGTCGGCGCTCGCCGACGCGGTCGGCTCCACGGTCACGGCCGCGGTCGGTGACGGCGTCGCGATCCCCCCTCCGACCCCCGGATCGGTGCTGAAGATGCCGGCCAGCACGGCGCCGCCGAGCAGCGCGAGGACGCCGAGCGCCAGGAAGCCGAGGATGGCCACGGCGCCGAGGCCCGCACGGCGCTCGCGCGGCTCCCGCCAGTCGTCGTACGCGTAGGCGTAGGGCTCCTGGTCGTAGGCGGCGTCGTCGAAGTTGTCGACGTACTCGGCTTGGTAGGCATCGGCCACTGGCACGTCCGAGGGCGGCGGCGCCCATTCGTCGCCCGGCGGGGCCGCCGCCGGCGTCGGCGCCGAGCCGGGTCTGGCCCAGTCGTCACGGTCCACGGTCACGTCCCCGGCGGCCATCCCGACAGCCGCGGCGGCCGCCGCGCCCTCGTCGAGGTAGTCCTCGCGCGTCTGCGGCCCGGCATCGGGGCGTCGAGCCTGGGTGTCGATCGGATCGGGCTCGTACGGCTGGTATCCGCCGGTTTGGTCGTCCACGGTCCCGCCGCGCCGGTAGGGGTCTCCGCCGGACCGCCGCGCGCGGATGCGGTCCTGCAGCTCGTCGCGGTCCATGCCGCGTGGCCGGGCGCGGGCGTCGGGCGGAATCGCCGAGCCGCACTGGGTGCAGAAGCTGGCGGGCGCCGTCGATCGGAGGCAGGTCGGGCAACGGATCTCACCCGGCTTGGGGGTCGCCATATCCGGAGCATTGTGCCCGTCACGGCCGGTGCGTGCACGCGACGCGGGTGCGCTCTAGGCGCCGGGCCGCTTCCACTCGCTGCCGTCGGCGAAGCGCTCGCGCTTCCAGATCGGCAGCCGCTCCTTGATCGCCTCGATGACGAACCGATTGGCCTCGTACGCCTCGGCTCGGTGGCGCGAGGCGGTGACGATCGCCACCGCCGCCTCCCCGATCGGCACGACCCCGGACCGATGGACGACGGCGCACGCCACGCCGAAGCGCCGCTCGGCCTCGGCGCGGATCTCGTCGAGGACCGATGCGGCCATCTCGGCGTAGGCCTCGTACTCGAGCTCGACGACGGTCCGCTCGTCGTCGGCGACGTCCCGCGCGCGGCCGACGAACGTGACGATCGCCCCCATCCCCGGGCCAGCCACCGACCGCTCGAGCGCGGCCACGTCGATCGGCGCGTCGGTCAGCGACGACGATCCGCCGCTCACCGGCGGCAGGAAGGCGACGACGTCGCCGTCGGCGACCGGCTCGTCCCAGGGCACGTAGGCGCCGTTGCGCGCCGCGCGCACGTAGGGGCGCTGCGGATCCAGGCCGGGGTGCAGGACCGCCAGCGCGCTCCACGCGTCGTCGACCGTCGCGCCAGCATCGAGGTCGAGCTCGCATCGGTCCACCGACAGCTCGCGCAGCGAGGCGAACGTGCGCGCCGTGATCCGCATCCGCACTAGACCGGCACGCCGGTCAGGTAGGCGATGCTGGCACCGGCGATCGAGCCGGCCATGACGAGCGCCAGGCCGATGTACAGCAACCCGGTCGACGCCTGCAGCGACGCGGCCGACGAAGCCGCGATCGCCAGCCCGGCCGCAACGAGCGGGAGGAGGATGCCGACCGCCAGGCGCAGCCAGGTGAGCAGGCCCAGCCCGCCCTCGAGCGCCTGCGGACCGGTGGCGACCGCGACGACGAATGCGATCCCCTGGAGCACGAGGCACCCCACCAGCAGCCACATCATCCGCCGCAGCGGCGCCGGCGACAGCTTCGGCGTGACGAGGTACCAGTGGCCGAGCAGCATCCCGGCATTCACCGCGCCGAGCGCAAGCGCGGCGAGCACGAGCTGCCAGGCGAAGAGCGCGGCGTTGTCGGTTCCACCCGCCGCCGCGAGCACGACGAGCGCAGCGAGGCCGATGAGACCCGAGCCGATCGCCAGCCCGCTCCGCGGCCAGCCGGCCAGCGAGGCGACGAGGTAGGCGCCGGCGCCGGCGGCGAACGCGAGCGTCAGCGGGCGACGCAGCTCGGCGGTGGCTGACGCCGCGACGCCGGCCGGCAGCGCGAGATCGCTGGCGACGAGGACGGCGGCGAACGCGACGAGCAGCCAGGCCATGAAGAGGCGGTAGCCGCGGGTCGTGCCGCCCAGCCGCTCGGTGACGCCGACGACGAGCAGGGTTCCGGCCGCGAGGGCGGCCCAGAAGATCCAGTTGACGAAGAGGATGGCCTCGATGCGCATCGGCTCTGACGCTACGCGGCGCCCTGGCCGGGAGCCAGGCTGCCGGTGAGGCCGAGCTCGACCCAGCCCTCGGTGACGCGCACCGGGAACGTCTCGACCGGCTCGCTGGCCGGCGGCACGACCGCATCGCCGGTGCGCACGTCGAAACAGCCCCCGTGCCACGCGCACACGAGCACCCCGTCGCGCGGGTCGAAGCCCGCCTCGCTGAGCGGGAAGTCCTTGTGCGAGCAGTTGTTCTGCACCGCGAAGAACTCGCCGGCGTGGCGGACGAGGACGACCGGCGTGCCGTCGATCTCGACCGGGATGAGCTCGCCGTCGCGCAGCTCGTCGGCGCGCAGGATGCGTGCGTAGCGCGGGGAGGAGACGGTCACGATGCCGGCGGACGCGCGAAGGCCAGCAGCCGCGGCTCGGTCATGTCCTCGATGCTCCAGCGCAGGCCCTCGCGCCCGAGGCCCGAGTCCTTGACGCCGCCGTACGGCATCGCGTCGGTGCGCCAGGTCGGCACGTCATTGACGATGATCCCGCCGACCTCGAGCTCGTCGTGGGCGAGCAGCGTGTGGTCGAGCGACGCGGTGAAGATGCCGCACTGGAGGCCGAAGCGGCTGTCGTTGATCGCGGCCAGCGCATCGGCGAAGGAGTCGACGGGGAAGAGGTTGACGACCGGCGCGAAGGCCTCCTCGGAGCAGATCATCGCGTCGCGCGGCACGTCGACGAGCACGGTCGGCGGATACCAGCGGCCGTCGGGCTCGCCGGACACGAGGGCGCGGGCGCCGTCGCGGATCGCATCGGTCACCCATCCATGGGTGCGCTCGACCGCCTTCTCGTCGACCATCGGTCCGAGCTCGGTGTCGGGATCGAGGGGGTCGCCGACCTTGACGCGCTCGACGCGCTCGACGAAGCGGCGCGCGAACTCGTCGTAGACCGCGCGCACGACGTAGATGCGCTGGACGCTGATGCACACCTGCCCGGCGTAGGCGAACGAGCCGTACACGAGGCGCTCGACGGCCCAGTCGAGGTCGGCGGTCTCGTCGACGATCGCTCCGGCGTTGCCGCCGAGCTCGAGGACGACCTTCTTCTTCCCGGCCTCGGCCTTCATCTTCCAGCCCACGCTCGGGCTGCCGGTGAAGCTGAGCAGCTTGAACCGATCGTCGGAGACCATCCGGTCGCCGGTCGGCCGATCCATCGGCAGGATGCTCACCGCGCCCTTCGGAAGTTCGGTCTCCGCCAGGTAGCCGGCGATGCGCAGCATCACCAGCGGATCCTTCGACGGCGGCTTGAGGACGATGCTGCAGCCGGCCGCGATCGCCGGGGCGACCTTGTGGGCGGCCAGGTTGAGCGGGAAGTTGAAGGGGCTGATGCCGGCCACCGGACCGATGGGATAGCGGCGCACGATCCCGTGGCGCCCCTTGTTGGCCGGCGCCCAGTCGAGCGGCAGCCACTCCCCGTTGATGCGCAGCGCCTCCTCGGCCGCGGTGCGGAACGTGAGCGCCCCACGCGCGACCTCGCCGCGAGCGTCGCGGATCGGCTTGCCCGACTCGCGGCTGAGAAGCGTCGCGAGCTCGTCGGCGTCGCGCTCGATGCAGGCCGCCACGTGCGCGAGGGCATCGCGCCGCTCGTAGCTGGCCAGGCGCTTCGTCTCCTCGAACGCATCGACCGCCGCGGCGACGGCGCGCTCGAGCTCCGCGGTCCCGGCCTGGAACGTCGTCGCCACGATCTCGTCAGTCGCGGGGTTGCGCACCTCGAGCGGCGCGCCGGCCTCGACGAACTCGCCGGCGAGATAGATCGGGACGCTCGGCGCTCGAACCTGGGTGGTCATGGCCAAGATTCTACGGCGGGACGAACGACGTACATGCGCGGGGTCTCTCGCCCGATGGCACCACCCGCCTCTGTCCCCATGCTGCGCTGCATGATCGCCGTCCCGCTCCCCAGGTTCGCGCCGCTCTCGCCGGACGCCGCGCGGCGCGCGACTGGCCTCGCGATGCTCACCGCCACGGCCTTCTTCTTCGGCGGGGCGATGGTGGCCGGCAAGGTCGCGGTGGCCGAGGTGCCGCCGTTCACCGTCGCGGCGACGCGGTTCGCGATCGCGGCGGTCCTGCTCTTCGCACTGCGCCGCGCATGGCCGTCACTCGATCGTGGCTCGGCCCGACCTCGCTTCGCCGACCTGCCGATCATTGCCGGGCTGGCCCTCAGTGCCAGCGCCGGCTACAACATCCTCTTCTTCAACGGGCTGCGGCTGGCCCCGGCCACCGACGCCTCGATGATCATCCCGGGCATGGTCCCGATCGTCAGCATGGTGCTCGCAGCGGTGGTGCTTGGCGACCGGCCGAAGCGCACGGCCCTGGTCGGACTGGTGGTCGCGGCTGCCGGCGTCCTCCTGGTCGTGGACCCGTCGGGCACGGTCAGCACCGATCGCCTCATCGGCGATGCGCTCTTCGTCGGCTGCGCGATCCTGTTTGGCTCGTACTTCCTCATCAGCCGCGTCGCCGGCGCCCGCTTCAGCCCGATCAGCGTCAGCCTCTACGGCGCCACGGGGGCGGCCCTCATCCTCGTGCCGCTGGCGATCGCCGAGGGCGGACCGGCGACGCTGCTCGACGCCGGCCCGCAGACGTGGCTCGCCATCGGCCAGCTCTCCGTGCTCGCGACGGTCGCCGCGTTCGTGCTCCTCAACGAGGGCATGCGCCGGCTCGGCGTGTCGCGATCGGCCACCGTTGCTCTCATGATCCCGGTCTTCGGAATGCTGCAGGCAGTGCTCGTGCTCGGCGAACGGGTCGCGGGCACCGCCGTCATCGGTGCCGTGGTCGTGCTCGCCGGGATCTGGCTGGTCCAGGGCGGACGGCTGCCGTCGCTGCCGCGCCGCAGTTCGCCGCCGGCGCCGGCTGCCCGTCCGCGAACGGTGACCCAGCCCGTCTGACGGTCCTCTCCCCCTGCCGCAGAAACTTGCTACGATGGGGGCGCATGAACCCGCTGTACGTCGTGCTCGAGCTCGGGGCGACGACCTTCTTCGTCATCCTCGCGATCCTCGCCCTGCGTCGCGGCCGCCTCCCGTTCCTCGAGCTGATCAGCGCGGCGGCCTTCGGGATCCTCCTTGAGGAGGGCGACCAGCTGATCTTCGAGACCTACGAGTACGCCGCGGACTGGATCCTCGCCATCGACCGGGCACCGGTCGTCATCGGCCTGACGTGGGCGCTCATCATCGCCGGCGCCATGCGCATCACCGATGCGCTCGGGGTACGACGCCGGTACGCCCCATTCGTCGACAGCGTGCTGGCCCTGATGCTCGACCTCGCCTTCGACGCGGTCGCGATCCGGATGGGCCTCTGGACGTGGCGCGAGGTCGGCCTCGCCGACGGCTGGTTCGGCGTCCCGGCGGGCAACTTCTACTCGTGGCTGTTCGTCACCCTCGGCTTCAGCCTCTTCACCCGCCACCTGCGCGACGCCGCCCGTGAGCGGCCGGCACTCGAGTGGCTCCAGCTGCTGGTCCCGATCCCCGCGTTCGTGTTCCTCGTCGCCTGCATCATCCCGTTCGCCCTCGCCCTCCCGTTCGTTGACCCCTCCCCCGGCGGTGGGCTCGTGCTCTTCGGGTTGACGTTCGCCGCGTTCCTGGCAATCTCGTGGCTGGGCGTATTCGGCCCGGACCGCGGCCGTCCGAACGGCGCGTCGGTGGCGATCGTCGACCTGCGCATCGCGTTCGTCATCCGCTTCGCGATCCACGGCTTCTTCCTCATCGCCCTCTTCTGGCTCGGCCTCGCGCAGACCGCGCCGATCCTGCTCGTGATCTCGCTCGTCATGATCGCGGCGGAGGTGCCGCTGGCGCTGCTCACCGAGCGTCGCCACGCGAGCGCGGTGCCGCATCGGCCACCGGTGCGGGAGGCCCTTCCCGAGGCCTGAGCTCGACCGCGCTACCATCGTGCGCGTGTCGGATCGGGTCGCGGGCTCACGCCTGCAGCGGATGGCCGGCGCCGTCGATCCGGCGCTCGGGCTGCTCGCCGCCATCGGCTTCGTCAGCCAGGTCGGGATCAGCGTCATGCTCCCGCTCCTGCCGCTGTACGCCACCGAGCTCGGCGCGCCGCCGATCGTGCTCGGGCTGCTGACGAGCGCCTTCGCCGTCACCAACGCCTTCGGGCAGCTCGGCGCGGGGTTCCTCTCCGAGCGCTGGGGGGCTCGACGGCTGCTGACCGCCGGGCTCGCACTGTACGGGGCGATGAACGCGCTCATCGCCACCGCCGCCACCGCGGCGTGGCTGCTCACGTGGCGCACGACTGCCGGCCTCGGCGGCGGGGCGATGATCGTCTCCGAGCGCATCTACCTCGCCCAGTCGATCGAGCCGGCTCGCCGGGCGTTCGCCAACGGCATCATCTCGGCGGCGCAGTCGGCCGGGACGGTGGCCGGTCCGGCGTTCGGTGGGTTCGCGGCGGCGATCGGTGGGCTGCGGGCGCCGTTCGTGATCGTTGCGGTGACGAGCGCGGTCGCCCTGGTGGGCACGCTCTTCCTGCCCGCCCGCGCGCGCTACACCGCACCGGCCGAGGCCGATGGCGAGCCCGAGGAGCCGGTCCGGGTCGGCGCCCTGGCGGCGCTCCTGGTCGCCAACCTCGCGCTGCTCGCCTCCTATGGCGCGTTCATCACGACCTACGCACCGCTGGCGACGGGCGAGCTGGGCTGGGAGATCTTCGAGGTCGGGATCGCCTTCTCGTTCTTCGGCGCCGGCAGCATCCTGCTCGGGCCGGCGCTGGCCCACCTCGCCGATCGGTTCGGCCGGCGCCCGGTGGCGATCCTGGCGCCGATCGCCCTCACGGGCTTCGGGCTGGGGCTCGTCATCGGCCTCCCGATGGCGGCCGTGTACGGGCTGGCCGTGCTCGCCGGCGGCGGCCTGACCGCGTTCAGCGCCTCGTGGTACGCGCTGCTGGCCGACACCGCATCGGAGCGTCGCCTCGGCCGCACGTTCGGGATCATCAATGCGCTGTCGACCCTCGGGATCGTGGCCGGCTCGATTGCCGCCGCCCAGCTGTGGGAGCAGGTCGGCATCGTGGCCGGCATGATGGTCGGCGTGATCGCACCCCTCGTGGCCGGCGCCGCGATGGTCGCGTACCGGCCACGGCCGCTACCCTCAGCGCATGAGTGACCTCGGACCGTTCCTGGACCTCGACGGCTGCGTCGAGCACCTGCGTGGGCTGATCCGGATCCCGTCGGTCAATCCGCCTGACGGCGGGCCGGACCTTGCCGCGGGACGCGACCCGCACGGCGGGGAGGCGGCGGCCGCGCGCTACTGCGCCGAGGTCCTCGACGGCGCCGGGATCGCCGCCGAGGTGATCGAGCTGACGCCGGGACGCGGCTCGTGCGTCGCTCGCCTGCCCGCGACCGGCGAGGCCACCGAGCCGCCGCTCATCCTGCTCGGCCACATCGACGTCGTCCCGGTCGACGCGGAGGCATGGACGCGCGACCCGTTCGGCGGGGAGCTCGTCGACGGGGTGGTCTGGGGCCGCGGCGCGGTGGACATGAAGGACATGGTCGCCATGGAGCTGGCGGTGATGCTGGCGCTGCGCCGATCGGGAGCGGAGCTGCGGCGGGACGTGATCTTCGCGGCCGTGGCCGACGAGGAGGCCGGTGGCGAGCACGGCGCGCGCGGGCTCGTCGAGCAGCGGCCCGAGCTCTTCCACGACGCCGCCGGCCGACCGGCGGCAGCGGCGCTCAACGAGGTCGGCGGCTACTCGATGACCCTCGGCGAGCGCCGCTTCTACACGATCCAGGTCGCCGAGAAGGGGATCGCGTGGACGCGCCTGCGGACGACCGGCACCCCCGGCCATGGCTCGATGCCGGATGACACCAACGCCGCGATTCGCCTGGCACGGGCGGCGTCGGCCATCGCCGCCGATCAGGCCGAGCGGCCGGCACGGGTGATTCCGGTGGTCGACGGCTTCCTGCGCGCGCTCGGCCTCGGCGTCGTCGCCGACCTGGCCGCGTCCGATCCGGCCGCC
Organism: uncultured Chloroflexia bacterium; assembly: GCA_963844415.1. Taxonomy (GTDB): domain Bacteria; phylum Chloroflexota; class Limnocylindria; order QHBO01; family QHBO01; genus JACDBZ01. The sequence continues at coordinate 533,721 of CAWJOA010000006.1, read as the reverse complement.
GCACGCTCGGCCCTCGAGGACCGCGTGACGGACCCGGTCCTGCGCCGCTCGATCGACGCGATGCTGCGCGACACCGTCACCCCCACCGTCCTGCGCGCCGGGAAGAAGGTGAACGTCATCCCCGGCTCCGGGGAGGCGGAGGTGGACGTGCGCACGCTCCCCGGCACCGACCAGGCCGCGCTGCTGTCGCGGCTCCAGTCGGTGGTCGGCGACGACGCCACCGTCGAGTCGGTCGTCGCTCTGCCCCCGGTCGAGTGGCCGGCGGACGCCGAGATCGTCCGGCTCATGGAGGCGTCGCTGCGCGCCGCGGATCCCGACGCGACCCCGGTGCCGATGATGATCACGCCGGGCACCGATGCGAAGGCCCTCGCGCAGCTCGGGATCCCGTGCTACGGCTTCGCTCCGCTCCGCCTCGACGCCGACATGCCGTTCCTGAGCCTCTTCCACGGCCACGACGAGCGCGTGCCGGTCTCGGCGCTCGCCTTCGGGCTCCCGGTGCTGGCCGACGTCGTGGCGCACTACGCGATTCGTTAAGGGCGTGTCATTCGGCCATTCGTGCACGCTCGGCTATACTCGCGCGCAACTCCCCGCATGTAACCGATTCGAAGTACGCGCATGACCACGCAGACGCGCGACACCGCCGACGCTCCTCGACGGCGGACCGTCGCTCTCGTCTTCCCCGGGCAGGGCTCCCAGTACGTGGGGATGGGTGCCGATCTCGTGAAGCGATCTCCGGCCGCGGCGGCCGCCTACGAGCGTGCCGACGAGGCGCTCGGCATCCCGCTGTCCCGGCTGATCCTCGAGGGGCCCGCAGAGGAGCTCGACCTCACCGTCAATGCCCAGCCCGCCCTCCTCGCGACGAGCTACGCCTTCCTGGAGGCGATGCGCGAGGAGGCGGCGGAGGCCGGCATCGAGATCGCGCCGCAGTCGCTGGCCGGGCATTCGGCCGGGCAGTACGCGGCGGCGGTCGCGGCCAACGCCATCGACTACGCCGATGCCCTCCGCCTCGTCCGCGAGCGCGGCCGGATCATGCAGGAACGCGGGATCGACGGCGGCATGGGCGCCGTCATCGGCCTCTCCGACGAGCAGGTCGACGAGATCCTCGACGCCGCGAGCGAGCACGGCGAGATCGCCGTGGCCAACCAGAACGCTCCGGGGCAGGTCGTGCTGTCGGGCGTCGTCCCGGCCCTCGTGTTCGCGCTCGAGATGAGCCGGACGGTCGGTGCACGCAAGGCCGTGCGCCTCACCGTCAGCGTCGCCAGCCACTCCCCGCTCATGCGCCGCGCACGCGACGAGTTCGGGCGCATCCTGGCGCGCGTCCCGTTCCGCGACCCGCAGGTCCCGATGCTCGGCAACGTGCACGCGACCGTCATCAGCACCGCCGATGGGCTGCGCAGCGAGCTGACCGAGCACCTCGTCCATGGCGTGCAGTGGACCGCCAGCGTGCGACGCATGGCCGCCGGCGGGGTCACCGACTTCGTCGAGGTCGGCCCGGGTCGCGTCCTCTCGGGGCTCATTCGCCGCATCAACCCCGACGTCGTGACCCACGCGGTCGACCTGCCGGATCCGCGCGCGTGGCTGAACGCCTTCCGCGAGTCGCCGGCGTGACAGACCGCCGCGCGGTCGTGACCGGCCTGGGCGTCGTCTCGCCGGTCGGGATCGGCTCGGAGGCCACCTGGGACGCCCTCGTGGCCGGGACGTCGGGGATCGATCGGATCACCCACTTCGACACGACGCCGTTCGAGATCGACGTCGCCGGCGAGGTGAAGGGCTTCGAGGCGACCGACTACATGGATGCCAAGGACGCGCGGCGCCATGATCGCAGCACCCACTTCGCGGTCGCGGCGACCGGCGAGGCGCTGCGAGACGCGGGCCTGCTCGGCGACGACGGACACGTGACCCGCGACGTCGACGCGGACCGCTTCGGCATGGTCTTCGGCACCGGGATCGGCGGCATCGGCCTCCTGCTCGACGGCCACAAGACCCTCCTCGAGCGCGGCCCGCGCCGGGTGAGCCCGTTCATGCTGCCGCACATGCTTCCCGACTCCCCGTCCGGGCAGGTCGCGATCGAGTTCGGCATCCGCGGGCCGAACACGGCGGTCGTGAGCGCCTGCGCGACCGGCGGGCACGCCATCGGCGAGGCGATGGAGGTGATCGTGCGCGGCGAGGCGGACATCATGCTCGGCGCCGGAACCGAGGCGCCGCTGCTGCCCCTTGCGTTCGCCGGCTTCGGGCAGATGCGCGCGCTCGGCACGCCGATCGACCCCGACACCGGCGAGTACAACCCGGCCATCGCCTCTCGCCCGTTCGACGCGACGCGCAACGGCTTCGTCGTGTCCGAGGGCTCCGCGGTGCTCGTCCTGGAAGAGCTCGGACACGCGCTCGCGCGCGGCGCACGGCCGATCGCCGAGGTCATCGGCTACGGGTCTGCCGCGGATGCGTACGACATGGCGGCGCCGGCGGAGCGCGGCGAGGGCAACCAGCGCGCGATGCGCGCGGCGCTGAAGCGCGGCGGCATCGGTCCGGACGAGGTCGACTACATCAACGCACACGGCACGAGCACCCCCCTGAACGACCGATACGAGACGATGGCCATCCGCGACGTCTTCGGCGAGCACGCCGACCGCCTCGCCGTGTCGAGCACGAAGTCGATGACCGGCCACGCCATGGGCGCGGCCGGCGCGATCGAGGCCTTCGTCTGCGTGAAGGTGCTGGCCACCGGCTGCATCCCGCCGACGATCAACTACCGCCACCCGGACCCGGAGCTGACGCTGGACTACGTGCCCAACGAGGCGCGTGCGTCCGACGCCCGCGTGACCCTCTCGAACTCGATGGGGCTGGGCGGACACAACAGCACGGTCATCTTCCGCCGCTGGGATGAATAGCTCGGCGACGGCGCGCGGGTATATGCGTATATACGCACTACCCGTCCACCGATGAGACCGCCTCCGCCGCGCGATCCGGCCAGGCGCGCCGTCGTCACCGGCCTCGGCGCGATCACGCCGATCGGCAACGACGTCGCCACCTTCTGGCGCAACCTGACCGACGGCGTCTCCGGCGCGGGGCCGATCACCCAGTTCGACCCGAGCGAGCACGACGTGCGCATCGCCGCCGAGGTGAAGGGCTTCGACCCGCGCGACTGGATGGACTTCAAGCAGGCGCGCCGGATGGCCCGGTTCAGCCAGCTGGCGGTCGCGGCCGCGCGCCAGGCGATCGACGACGCGGGCATCGCCATCAACGAGCACAACCGCGACGACGTGGCCGTGGTCGTCAACACCGGCGGCGGTGGGCTGGACGAGGTGACGAACGGCGAGAACACGCTCATCGCGAAGGGCCCCGCCCGCGTCAGCCCCTTCACCGTGCCGATGATGTCGCCGTCGATGGCGGCCTGCCAGATCAGCATCCAGAACGGCATCACCGGCCCGGTCATCACGTCGGTGGCGGCCTGCGCCGCCGGGGTGCAGGCCTTCGTCGACGCCCAGCGCCTCATCGAGCACGGCGACGTCGACGTCGTCGTGGCCGGCGGCACCGAGGCCGCGATCCTGCCGGTCGCGTTTGCCGCGCTCGGCAACATGGGCGCGCTCTCGAAGCGCAACGACGATCCCGCCCGCGCCTCGCGGCCCTTCGACGGCGATCGCGACGGCTTCGTGTTCGGCGAGGCGGCCGTGGTCCTCGTGGTCGAGGCCATCGACCACGCCGAGGCCCGCGGCGCCCGAATCATCGCCGAGCTTGCGGGCGGGGCGCTGACCGCCGACGCGTTCCACATCTCGGCGCCCGAGCCATCCGGCCACGGCGCCACGCTCGCGATGCAGCGCGCGGTGCGCGACGCGCATCTCGAGCCGGAGCAGGTGCAGGCGATCATGGCGCACGGGACCTCGACGCCGCTCAACGACGCGACCGAGACGCGCGCGATCCGCGCCGCCTTCGGCGACCACGCCGGCCGCCTGGCGGTGACGAGCAACAAGAGCATGGTCGGCCACACGCTCGGTGCGGCCGGTGCGATCTCGTCGCTCGCCGCGGTGCTCGCCATCCGCGACGGCGTCGCTGCCGCCCACGATCAACCAGGAGACGCCCGACCCCGACTGCGACCTGGACTACGTGCCGAACGTCGCGCGTCGCGCCGACCTCGACGTGGTCCTCGTCAACGGCTTCGGGTTCGGCGGCCAGAACGCGGTCGCCGCCTTCACCCGTCCGACCTGACCTCCCGGCCGAGGTACCGACCGGGACCGGACCTTCGGCACGCTCACCGATCCGGGTGTCGGGCTCTACGCTGCCGAACATGACCGAGGTGATGGGTCTGCGGTTGGCCTACCGTGGCTTCGTGACCGGCCTCGCGGGCGCCTACGTCTGGGCGGCGATCGCGATGCTGCTCGCTGCCGTGATCCACGGCGACGCGCTTCGTCCCCTTCGCCCGCTGGCCAACGCGATCTCGCCCATCGCCGAGTCGCCGGAACTGGCCTTCGTCCTCGGCTTGGCCGCCGTCCAGGCAGGTGGTGCCCTCGTGGGCATGTGCTTCGCCTATTTCTTCGCCCGCTTTTTCACGGTCCGCGCCACGCTGGCTACGGCGGCGCTCGTGGTTGCCCTGCTGGCCTGGGCGCTCATCAGCGCCGGCCTGGCGGGCCTCGGCGTGGCGGTCCTGGCAGCCGAGATCGTCCCGATCATCGCGACGATCGGCTACGGCGTCCTCCTCGGTGTCGGGACTCCGGTGCGCGGCGAGGTGACCTACCCGTCCGGGTCGCCTTCGACGTAGAGCTCCGGCTCGAAGGCGGACCGCCGGCCCGGGAGGCCCGCGACCCAATCCCGCAACGCGCTCTCGGCCGTGCTGAACGCGATCTCGTCCCAGGGGATCTCGTCGGGCCCGAAGGCGCGGACCTCGCTCGTCTCGGCGGCGGGCTCGGGCCGTCCGCCGACCACGGTCGCCTCGAACGCGATCGTCACGATCCCCGCGTGCGGCCGCGAGTACACGCCGATCAGCCGCCCGACCTCCACCCGCAGCTCGGTCTCCTCCTCGGTCTCGCGTCGGGCGCCTTCCTGGGCCGACTCGCCAAGCTCGAGGAAGCCGCTCGGGTTTCCCCACCGACCCACTGCCGGCTCGATGGCGCGACGCGCGAGGTACACCCGCCCGCCGTCGATCGGCAGCGTGCCGACGACGACCCGCGGGTTGCGCCACGTGACGTGGCCCTCGGCGCACACGAGCCGCGGACGGTGGTCCGCTTCCAGCACGCGCTGCTCGACCGCACGGCCGCAGGCCGGGCAGAAGCGGGGCTCCTCGCCAAGGGTGAGCGGGTAGGCGCCTGCGGGGTCCATGGACGGCATCGGTCTCATGGTAGACCGTATATACGTATATACCGTCGCCGGCTCGGTAGAATCGGCGCATGGCCGCCCTGCCGACGATTCGCCTCCACAACTCGCTGACCCGCAGCACCGAGCCGCTCGTGCCGCTCGAGCCGGGGCTGGTGACCGTCTACACCTGCGGCAGCACGGTCTACAAGTACGCGCACATCGGCAACCTGCGGACGTACCTGTTCGGCGACCTCCTGCACCGGACCCTCGAGTACCTCGGCTACGAGGTGCGCTACGTCAAGAACATCACCGACGTCGGCCACATGCGCGACGACCAGCTCGACGCGATCGAGGGCGAGGACAAGATCGAGCGCGCCGCGGAGACCGAGGGCAAGTCGCCGGCGGATATCGCCGACTTCTATACCCGCGCCTGGCTCGAGGACGAAGCGCTCATCAACATCCTGCCGGCCGACGTCATGCCGAAGGCGACCGACCACGTCGCCGAGATGATCTCGCTGACGGAGCGGCTGGTCGCCAACGGCCTCGCCTACGAGGTCGATGGCACGATCTACTTCGACGTCTCCGCCTTTCCCGCGTATGGCCAGCTGTCCGGACAGAAGGTGGAGGAGACGCACGCCGGCCATCGCGTGGAGGTCGAGTCCGACAAGCGCGACCCGGCCGACTTCGCGCTCTGGAAGCGCGCCGGCGAGCGGCGCCTGATGAAGTGGCCGTCACCGTGGGGCGACGGCTTCCCGGGCTGGCACATCGAGTGCTCGGCGATGTCGTTGAAGCACCTCGGCGAGCGGTTCGACGTCCACACCGGCGGGATCGACCTGAAGTTCCCGCACCACGAGGACGAGATCGCCCAGTCCGAGGGCGCGCTCGGGCACCCGGTCGTCAGCGTGTGGATGCACGGCGAATTCCTGACGATGGACGACGCCAAGATGGCGAAGAGCGCCGGGAACATCATCCGGGTCGCCGACCTGCCCGAGAAGGGCTACGAGCCGCTCGCCTTCCGCTACCTGGCGCTGATGGCGCACTACCGGTCCAAGCTCGACTTCACCGATGACGCGATGCACGCCGCGACCTCCGGCCTGGCGCGGCTTCGTCGTGCGGCTGCCGGTCCGGACGAGCCGGTGGACCTCTCGGCAGAGCCGATGCGCGCCTATCGCCAGCGCTTCACCGATGCGGTCGCCGACGACCTCGCCACCCCACGCGCGCTGGCGATCGCCCACGAGGTCGCGGCCGACACGTCGGTGACCGATGCGCAGCGCCGCGCGCTGCTGCTCGACTTCGACCGCGTCCTGGGGCTGTCGCTGGAGCTGCCGGCAGAGGTCGAAGCGCCGCTGCCCGATGGCGCTGCCGAGCTGCTCGAGCGCCGCGCGGCCGCACGCGCGGCTCGCGACTTCGGCGCCTCCGACGCGCTCCGCGACGAGCTCGCCGCCCTCGGCGTCGAGGTGCGCGACACCCCCGACGGCCAGGAGACCTCGGTCCGCCGACCGTAACCCTGGGCGGTCTGCGGGAGTGACCGCTGGTTCGCAGCGCTCCGGAGGGGTGCGGGCCGGTTGCGATTCGTACGGATTCGCGACGCTGGAGGTACGTCCGGGGAATGGTGCGCACGCGCGCCAGGCCTCAGGCTCACCGAGCCGCCATGGAGGCGGCCTCGAAAAGGCAAACCCGGCGTGAGCCGGGGACGCAAAGCCACGGGACTGATGTCAGCGGGGAGGTATCAGTCAGCCGGGCCGCCGAAAGGAAGAGCTCATGACGTATTGGGACGGCAACAGCTGGATCCCCGAGGGACCACCTCCGCCGCGAAGAGCGCGAGGCCGCACCGGCCGTCGGCTGCTCGGCGCGAGCGCTGAGGCAGCACTCATCACTCTCCTCATGTTCGGGCTCATTGCGGGGACCGCGCTGGCTGCCAAGGGCGGAAACGGCAGCAGCCCGCATCGAAGCGTGAGCACGTGCACCGTCGATGGCAATGTCGTTACCGGCTCCGGCCTGCCGGCCGATCAGGTGCTCAACTTCATGGTGACCGAGGACGGGTCCACGTGGGGCTGGGTCCTCGGCTTCGCCGGCGATGCTGCCACCTGGAGGGTGACCGTTCCCGACCGCGATGGGCCGACGACGTACGAGTTCGCCAGCCGGACGTGGGGTCCGAATGGGACGAAGTACACCGTCTTCTCGACCTGCACCGCCGGCGGCTGACCGATACCCGCAAGCATGACGAGAGCCCGGCCGGAGCCGGGCTCTCGCGTGCATCTTCCAAGAGAAGCGTCAGTTGGGACCGATCTTCCTCGGATTACGGAGCGTTCACTCCAACGTCGACCTTGTGCTGGCCTGCGGTCACGCCACTGAAGTTGGCGAGCGCGCAGATCTGCGCTTCGGTGACGGATAGAGCGGTGTCAGCCGTTGTCCCGGTGGACGAGGTCGCGGCGTCGTCGAGCTCCAGCGAGCTGTTGACGAGTGCCCCATCCGCTGTGCATGTCAGAACGAGCACCTTGAAGAGGTCCTCGTTGTTCGTGAACGTGCACGTGATGTTCTGCTTGGCAGCCAAGGTGATATTCACCTTGTTGGGGTCGTCTCCATCGACCGCCCACCCGGTGCCCGTGCACGAGATGCTACCGAGGCTCCAGCCATTGACATCCGTCTCGGTCACGCTGTACGAGCCGGCGTTCAAGCTGCCGAACACCTTGGTGGTGGACAGGGTCGTCGATGCGCCGGCGACGCCGGCGTCGTCGTCCAGACTAAAGGCCGACAGGCCCGTGCCGGTCGTGGTGTACCCGAAGTCCTGGAGCGCATTCGGGTCCGCGTTCTTGATGATCGTGATGCTGCCGCAGTTCGAGATGTTCACGGCCGCGGGGGCAATGAAGTCCTTCAGCGCTGAGTTGAAGGTGTCTGACGACCGGCTCTTGAGGTATGCCGAGCCGAACGCCTCGCACTGACCCTCTTCGAAGAGGCTGGCCAGGTTGATGGATGCCTCGCCGAAGGTTCGCGGGCTCAGCGATCCGAGTGCGGGACTCGTTCCAGCCTGGTTGGCCGGGATTGCGCTGGTGTTGATGGTGCCCAGCGCGTTGGTGCCAAGTGGGATGGCATCGCTCCACTCCGACCCAGTCCACTCACGCTTCGTGATGGTGGCCGTCGTTCCACCCTGCGACAGGTCGTACTGGATCAGGAGGTCGCCTTCGGTCCGAACCGGGGTGACGTTGTTGGCCGAGCAGACGTTCCCGGTCGCTCCAGCAACGCACGCGTTGTGGTTGAACTCGAAGTCCATGTTGGTCGTGCCGCTCGGGTCCTGGACGCGAGTCCAGAAGAGGTTCAGGAAGTCCCCGTTGGCGTTGCTCTCGGTATAGACGCCGAAGTTCTTGAGGTCACTCTTGTTCGGCGGGATCGAGCCCGAGACGACGGTCGGAACCGCAGTGTCTTCCTTGGAGCCCTGGCCGAACGAGTTGTCGTTGGTTCCGGTGGCCTCATCGGCCTTGACGACAACGCCGGTCCGGAAGTTGGTACCGGTCCCGCCGGTCAGCCAGTCGATGCCGCCGTCGTCGACAATCAGGTCCGCATCGGCGTCGATTTCGAATTGGCTGCCGGTGAGAGCTGGCAGCGTTGACGACGATCGCGCCAAACACCAGCGTAAATGTGGCCACGATGGCCAGCAGGATGCCCCAGCGCTGCGTGGCGCGTGGTGCAGTCTTTCGCAGAGTCACTGAATGGAGTCCTCCGTGAGCGAATCTTGCGGGGCCGTGCGACGGGACGACCCGGCTTTACAGCCGTGGCGCCACTGGCCGCAACTCACCCGCACAGTTATTGCTCCGTCGATCGGCGACGGCACCGCTGCACTGCTTCGGATGTGCAGCTCCGCCGCATCCACGCTTCAAGGGCGCGGCGCGGAGGGGCGCGGGTGCGGCCGGCCATCGGGGTGATGGTGCGCGACAGGGCACGAGCGCTCCATGAATGTGGAGGCGTGGCAGCACCACCATTGGCACGTCGACGCCGGCGCTCGGAGCGCGCGTCGGGCCGGGGTGCTGAGGGCAGCTCGGATGCCCGGCCGGCGGAGACTAGTACTTCCGTACTAGCAGGTCAAGAGGGTCGACGTTCGCTCCAGGGTGGGCACTTCGATGTCCCGTTGCGTGCGGGCACCGATATCGACGTGCGATTCGCGTGGGGCTGGAGGCGGTGACCGCCGGTCAGGATGCCTCGGGCGCTCGCGGCAGCGCGGTCTCCCGTTCCACCTCGATGGGGATCGGGGTCCACCCACGCTCGATTGCGATGACGACCGCGGGCCTGATTCGGGATGGTCATCACGAACGGGCATCGGAATCGGGCCCTCGCCGATGGCGCGGCCGAGCTGCTCGCGCGGCCGCGCCGAGGCCGGGCCGTGCGCGACTTCGCGGCCTCCGACGCGCTGCGCGATGAGCTGGCCGCAATGGGCGTCGAAGTGCGAGACACTCCGGACGGCCCCGTGACAACGGTCCGCCGCGGATGAAGAGAGGCCGCGCCTGCGGCCCGTCGGTCCTCGCCGGTTGAGCGCAGCGTACGAGAAGACGGCTGCTTCAGGGAACGCTTGATCGGGCCGGGCCGCACTCACCCGGCAGTGCCATGAACCTCACCCGTCGCTGCCACCTCTGCGGGTGAACGCTCCGCACCCTCGGCGATCGGCACCGAGATCCAGCCCTCGTTCAGAGCCAGGACCACGGCCTGCGTGCGATCGTGCAAGGAGAGCTTCTTCATGGCGCTGAACAGGTGGTTCTTCACCGTCTGCTCGGCGATGGCGAGCTGCGTGCCGATTTGCCGGTTGCTCATGCCGAGCGCGGCGAGCTCGAGGATCTGACGTTCGCGAGGAGTGACGCCCCGAAGGCCTGCTGGGTCGGGCACGGGCTTGCCTCCATCTACCCCCGCTGTGCGTCGATGGACGAATGCCAACGTACGCGCACTTGTCGCCGCTGCCTATGCGGTTATCCACAACTTGGCACGGCCTGACCGCTCAGTGGATATCGTGAGGCTGAAGCAGCACGTCTGCGGCGAGCATCCGGCCGAACCCCTACCATCGCGCCCAATCCGCAAGCCGCATGGCAACCAACCACGTCCGGAGTCCTGCATGATCGCAATCGAGACAGAGGAGCTGACGAAACGCTTTCGTCAGCTGCGCGGGTACCGTGACCTGGTGCGGTATCCGTGGCGCCGGCCGACGGACATCGCGGTGGACGGCGTGTCGCTGAGCGTTGGCGAGGGCGAGCTCTTCGGGCTGCTCGGGGAGAACGGGGCCGGCAAAACGACCCTCATCCGGATGCTCAGCACGACCTTGCTGCCAACCTCGGGCCACGCCAGGGTTGCCGGCCATGACATCGTTCACGACGCCCCCGCCGTGCGGCGGTCGATCGGTCTCGTCAGCGGGGATGAGCGAAGCTTCTATTGGCGCCTGACCGGGCGCCAGAACCTCGAGTACTTTGCTGCCCTCTACCACGTGGCGCCGCGGGCGGTGACGCGACGGATCGACGATCTCCTCATGACCCTCGGCGTTGCCCCCTACGCCGATCGGCGCTTCAGCACGTACTCGACGGGCATCAAGCAGAGGTTCGCGATCGCGCGGGGCCTCCTCACGGAAGCCCGCATCCTTTTCCTCGACGAGCCGACGCGCGCGCTCGATCCGATCGCCGCCGACGAGCTGCGGCACTACGTGGCCGACCAGATCGTCGGACGACTCGGGTATACGGCCCTCGTCGCGACACACAGCCTCGCCGAAGCCGAGGCCATCTGTCCGCGGGTGGCGATCATCCGGCACGGACGGATCGTTGCCTCCGGATCCATGGAGGAGCTGACCCGGCGGATGCGCCTCGGCGACGTATTCGAGGTCGTCATCGGCGGACAAGCTGACCACCTGAGGGAGGCGATCCTCGCGGTACCCGGCGTGTCGACGGTCTCCGTCACGGACCTCGGCGGTGGCTCCCGGGTCGAGGTGGGGATCACGGCCCGGGATGGCGTTCTCAATCCCCTGCTCGAGACCGTGCTCCAGTCGGGCGCGCCGATCGAGTCGAGCGCGATGCGGCGGCCGACCTTGGACGACGTCTACCGCGCCGCGCACGCGGAGGCCTGAGCGGACGATGTTCGGCTGGCTGGAAGTTGCGCGCGCGACGTTCATCCGCGACCTGTTGACTGCGAGCAGCTACCGGACCGGTTTCGCGCTCTCGGCGCTCGGCGCACTCTTCAACATCCTTGGCGTCTTCTTCCTCAGCCGTGCTTTCGGAGCGGCCACCGCGGAGCCGATGGAGCGATATGGCGATCAATACTTCGGGTTTGCGGTCATTGGTGTTGCATTCACGAGCTTTATGGCCGTCGGGCTGACGGGCGTCGCATCGCGGATCCGGGAAGGCCAGATGATGGGAACGCTCGAGCTGATGCTCCTCAGCCCCAACCGGCTGGGGACCCTCCTCATCAGCTCGACGCTGTGGAACCTGGCCTTCGCGACCGTCGCCCTGACGCTCCACCTACTGGCCGGCGTCCTGCTCGGAATGGACCTCAGCCGCGCCAACCTACCGGCGGCTGGCCTCTCCCTGATCGTCGCGATGGTCGCCTTTACCGGCCTGGGGCTCATCTCGGCCAGCATCGTGATCGTCATCAAGCAGGGCAACCCGGTGAGCCTGCTCGTCGGCATGGCGTCGGTCCTGCTCGCAGGGGTGCTGTATCCCACCAGCGTCCTCCCGGATTGGCTGCAGACGATCGGCATGGTCCTGCCCCTGACCCACGCGCTCGAGCTGCTCCGACGGTCGATGCTTGACGGAGAGGGGATCGCAACGCTCGCCGTACCGTTGGCCTGGCTCGTCACACTCTCGGTGATCTACGTGCCGATCGGCCTGTGGGCGTGCGGTCGCGCCGTCCGCATCGCGCAGACCGACGGCACCCTCTCCGAGTACTAGGGCGACTATGGCTGGCGACATCCCCGATACCACGCCGCGCGGCAGCTGCCACGGGTTCGAGATTCGCTCGGGGCTCGCGTTCCGTTCCCTGCGGTCCGGCGGCGGGACAGCGCTCTACGTCGGCGAGCGTGATGACCTCGCGCCCGAAGGCGAGCTCGTGGCCATCTGGCACGCTCGTCCCGACAACCCCTTTCACGGTCGGCTCCTCAGGGACGGGAGCCACTACGCGTTCTGGACGAGCGACGCGGGCTGGTACGTCATCGATCCCGTCCGCTCGGCCGTCCTCGTGTCGAGCGGAGCCGACGCCCTACGTCGCGAGCTGAGGCTCCTCGGGGTTCCGACCTCGATCTGCACGCTCGAGCAGGGAGACGTGTCGGTCCACGCATCCGGGGTGGACATCGCGGGCCACGGCGTGCTCTTCGCCGGCCCCGGGAGATACGGGAAGACGACGCTCGCCGCGGCATTCGCACGGGCCGGACACCGGCTGCTGTCGGAGGACACGTCCCGGTGCTCGGTCGATCCATGGCCGAGGGTCTTTCCTGGCCCCGCGGTGCTGCGCCTGCGACCCGATATCGCTCGGCAGCTTCCGGTCGCTGGCATTCCTGCACCGCCGGCGCCCGGAGAGAATCGCGTGCCGGTCCTCATCGACCAGGCCGCGCGCGGCGACGGCGCGGCAGTCCCGCTCAAGGCAATCGTGCTCCTGGACGAAGGCCCAGGGCCACGACTGGCACCGGTCACCGCCGCGGAGGCGGTTCGTGATGTCCTCGCGCTCGCATTCCGGCTACCGTCCGAAGGGCAACGGGCAGCCGTGTTCGCCCGAGTCACAGACCTGATTGGCGGCGTGGAGGTGCTCCGGCTTCAGCGCAAGCTCAGCATCGAGTCGCTCGCCGACGTGGTGACGTTGGTCGAACGCCACATCGCGTCCTCGGGCTGAAGTGCCGCGTCAGGCGCCGGACCTCCGGGCGATCTCGCGCACACGAGGCAGTGCGTCGCGTCCTGCAGGAAATCGAGCCGGGAAGGTGGCGGCCACGCGCTCGGCGATGGCGCCGATCGAGAGCTCGCCGCTCATCAGCGAGAGAATGGCTTGGTCGACACGTCCCTCCTCACTCAGCGTGGGGATCGCATCAGTGCTCCCTCGACTCAGCTCATCGACGTTGAGCGGAGCCGCCCGAAAGTTTGACTGACTGAACACCGCTTTCGTCGCGCCGGACTCGCCACCCTCGCTGATGCGGGTCGCCCACCGCCACACGTACTCGTTGCCGACGAGATTCGCCTGGAGGCTCAGCGAAACGACGTCCCCTGCGTCGACCGCCACGGGATCGGTCAGTGGAAAGAACCCGTTCCCGTAGATGAGGTCGGGTTGTCCAGGGGCCGACGAGAATCCCACGCCGTCAACCAGAGTCGATTCGAACCACAGGCACCACCCGTGCGCGCTGCCGGGCGTCTGTACAGTGACCTGAAGGTCTCCGGCGACGTTCGACTCGTCAATCCGCCGATAGTCGAGTGTCACCAATGCCTGCGGCGCGCTCAGCAGCTGGTCGGGCAGCGCGCGAATCTTGCTCCACCGGTTGACTGCGAGTTGCCTGGCCGGCTCGAGGTCGAACCTGCCGCCCTCCGGCCATGGGGCGACGAGCCCGCGGTAGGTATCCGGCGACTGGAGCAGCGCGGCCCAGATCGTGTCGCTTCGCGGGATCAGCACGCCGCCGGGCTTGAGGAAGCGCCGTCGCGCATCCGCGACCGACGGGATGTGGTGGCCATGCAAGGGGAGAACGCCCCTGAGATCTGAGACGATCACGTCGACGCTCTCGGGCAGGCTGACGTCCGTCGATAGCCCCCGGATAAAGGTGATCCTGTCGATCACCCCGTTCTCGCGCGCAAGTGTCCGAGCGACCTCGATGCTTTCGTCGTACTCGATGGCGTAGACGTGCCGGGCACCGAAAGCACAGGCAAGCAGCGCAAACGCACCTGTTCCGGTGCCGATGTCGAGGACAGTCGACCGGCTGCCAACGGATCGGCGGAGCGCCTCCTCGTACGCGGCACCCCGCACATGGTCGGCCAGCATCTTCCAGTGATCCGCGAGGCTGTACATGTTCGTCTCCATCGGACCGCAACCCGTGCCAGGGACCACGGTGGATCTGGGCCTATTCTCGCAGCGCGCATTCGTCATCGTTGCAGCGACCGCAACGGCTATGGCGAGCCAGTGCGGGACATGCGACCATGCAGGCGTGGTCACCCCGGTCGAGCGCCATGGAGCGCCTGCCAGCTCGGGCATCTCGCCGCTACGAAAGGCGGTGCTCCTGCTGGATGTCTGGAAAACGGCACTCCGCGTCCAGGTCGCGCTGCGGCGGCATGGCATGCCTAGCGCGATCGCGAAGCTCGAGGACTCGGCCGCGACGCGAGCGCGTCACCCGGTTCCGCTGCTGAGTCGCGCAGTTTCCCGCGGCCTGCGCGTCGGGTCCTGGCAGCCGCGCTGTCTCATCAGGAGCATGGTCCTCTACGACCTCCTGCGAAAGCAGGGGGACCCGGCCGAGCTCGTCATCGGCCTGAAGGAGCAGGCCTCGTCGTCCGACGCCCACGCCTGGGTCGAGCTCGAGGGCCGCGACATCGGCCCGTTGCCCGGCGGCCGCGGATACCTGGAGCTGACGCGCTATCCGGCTCCGCCACGACGCTCGATCGACCCTTCGTCGTCCTGACGCACGATCGCGACGAGATCGCGCTCCAGCGCGCCGTTCAGGAAGGCGGTGACATCGGCCTCAAGGCTTTGCGGGGCGCCGTCGACGCGCGTGCGCACCGCCTCCATGACGTCTTCCACGGTGCGTTCGCCATCCAGCAGCTCCCAAACCGCGAGACCGACTCGATTCATGCCGTGATAGGCGCCTGTCTTGAGGTGGAGCAGGACGGCGCCCTCGCCGGCCGCCAGTTCGCGCGCGACGACGTCGGGATTCTGCTTGAGCCTCGAGCCCGGACCCACGGGGCTCACCACTGTGCAAGAAACGCATGCGAGCCCGCGAGGTTCCGGGCCCAGGCGTACTCCATTGTTCCAAGATCCTCCGCGTTCAGGCGCTCGCCGAGCAAACGGTAATCGATGCCGGGAAGCCGGTGATCGGACTCCAGGAGAAGGCGCCGCAACGTCGCGTAGTCGATCTCGGCGAGCACCGCCTCGTCGAATACGGTCTTGTCCTGGCGATCGAGGATCGCGTCCGGCACGCGTCCGCGAAGGATATTACGTACGAGGCTTTTCGGGCGCGTGTCCGGGAACTTCTGTTCGGCTCGCAGGCTGAGGAAGAACTCCCACAGGTCGACGTCCGTCCACGGCTTCCGCGAGGTCACGCCCGTTACCGCCTGGCAGACCTCCTCAGCTTCGACCGAGATGCCGGGGCCGATGAAGCCGCTCAGCTGAAGGCGTCGCCATCGCTCCCTGACCGGGACGGCGTCGTGGGATGAAGCCTCATGCTTCTCGACCCAGGCCGGCCGCGACACCGACCGATCGTGCCGAAGCGCCCGGCGTGCATCGATCAGCGGATCAGGCGCGAGCGACTGAGCGAGGAGGAAGGCGAGCGACGGCCACGACCGCCCCTTGGCTCGCCGGTACGCGAGCTCACGGCGCGCCGCGCCGAACCTACCATGCGTAATGAAATGCTCGATCAGGTGCCACTGCATGGCCATCACGAACTCCGCATGCTCTCCACTGAGGACGTTTCGGAAGCCAAGCGCACGGGCACGCCCGTAGTCCTCCTCGTACAACGCCATCGAAGCCGCCGGGAATGGGGTGTCGGCGAGTCGGACCCAGCGTTCCACGTCCGCAACCGGGTTGGCCTTCTGCTCGTACATATGCAGCTCAATGCCCAGGTGGCCCGCCACGATCTCGATGTACCCGCGCTCGTCGACTGACGGGTACTCCGGGTAGACGACCGATAGCGCGGGCAATGGGCGGCCGGTCCTCTGCCGGTGCCTGGGAGCCGCGAAGGCGGCAATTGCCGGCGAGTCGATTCCGCCGCTCAGCGAAACGACGTCCCGGCCGGTCAGGCAGCGAGTCACGGCCTGGTCCATCAGCGTGTCGAAGCGCTCCTTGAGTTCATCGGCGGCGTAATGAGCGGTCTCCAGCAGAGGCTCGGGATGCCAGTAGCGGAGCCGGCGAACCTCGACGCCGTCGGTGAGGATGCCCGACGCCTTCGGCAGGCGCCGCACGCCACGCAGCGCGCACGGGGTGTCGTCGTCAATGTCGCGCCGGAAGATGCGCACGACGACATCGAGGTCCGGCTCCTTCGGGATCCCCGCGCCGGCAACGACCTGCTTGACCTCACTGGCCGCATAGAAGCCTCGCCCGTCGGACCGATAGAAGAGGGGCCGGTACCCGAGGTGATCACGGAAGCAGTAGACCCGCTCCCCGTCCGTGACGGCGCCGGCAAAGACGCCGCGGAATCGACGGGGCATCTCCTCGCCGAATGCCCGCCAACACGCCGCCAGCAAAGTAGGCAGGGACCGATCGCCCAACATGACCCCGCGAGACTTGAGGTCACGCGCGATTTCGGCCGTGTTGTCCAGGCTCCCGGTGAACGCCGAGGCGATGCCGTCCACGCACCCGATCACGGCGTCGTGCAGGTCCTCTGCGTGCGCGCACGAAATCGCGCACCGCCCGTACGTGAGGGTCTCCACGCAGGTTCCGCGGTGCGGGGCTGCCGCGCTCATCTCCTCCACCGTTGCCGTTGGAGGAGTGCCAGACGCAGCAAGAAAGATGGCGATCGCTCCCACGACGCGCCTACCGCAGTATCAGGGGATACGAATGACCGGGCCCGTAGGCCCGGTCAGTGATCCGAGGTCGCGCGCGATTCAGCTCGCGGCGAACGGATGCGAGAACTCGGTGTACTTGTCGGTCTCGAGGGTGTCGTCAGGCGACTTGTCACCCTTCCCCGGGTTGTCGAAGGTGTTGTCCGCGATGGACCCGTAGTCGGTGATCGCGGGAGCCTCGTACTCGAACTTCATCACTGCCTCACTATAGTCCCACGGACTTTCGCTGAGAGTACTAGTCGTCGAGGCACGGGTCAAGCCATGCGCCGGCTGGATTGGGGTTCTACGTTGCACGTGAGCACCACTTCGCCGGTGCCACGTGCTGGGCAGGCCGGGAGGAGGCAATGGCAGTATGAGGCGGTGCTGAACGCTTCGACCTCCACATGAGCCGCAACGGCCCTCGACGGGACGCCGCGATCGCGCTGTTGATTGCATGCGTGCGTGAAGACGAACCCTTCGATCTCGAACGAGCCTCGCGCCTGCTGTCGGCGACCACTCCAACCGATCTCCTGGCTGCTGCCGCGTACCACGGCGTGAGCGGCTGGGCGTACGACCGGCTGCGCGTGCTACCTGACGCGTCAGACGACCTCGTCGGCGAGCTCCGCGATCGCTATGACGATGCCGTTCGAGGGCACCTGCGCGCGACGTGGGAGCTGGCCAGTCTTGCGCCGATTCTGGACGCGGACGCGGTTCGCTGGGTGGTCATCAAGGGAATGGCAGTGGTCGAGCTGATCTATCCCTCTCCCGGGGTCCGGCCATACGGAGACATCGACGTCCTCGTCGAGCCGGCGCGGTTCGACGAGGTGCTGACGAGGCTGCAGGAGCACGGCTCCCAGCTGCTCGATCGGAACTGGACGGTCATCCGGCGCGATCGCCTTGGCGAGCTGCACCTGAGGCTGCCGGGCGGGACGCCTCTCGACCTCCACTGGAACGTGGTGAACATGTATCGGGGACGCATTCGCATCGAGGCGCACGAGCTTCTCGACCGTGCCGTCCGAGCCAACCTCGGTGGCGTGGTGGCACCCACGCTCGACCCGACCGACACGATGATCCACCTTGCCCTTCACGCAACCCTTTCCGGGGGCGATCGGCTGCGCTGGATGAAAGACGTCGCCCTTGCGGCGTCACGGCGGCCACCGGACTGGGACGCGCTCGCCGCGCGCGCCGAGGCGTGGGGTGTCGGGACGCCGGTCGGGTTCATGCTGCAACGCGCAAGGACAGTGCTCGGTGCCCCGATCCCCGACCAGATACCGCGGCGGCTGCTCCCGCGAGGCTATCGCGCCGTCATGCGACTCGTCGACGCCGTTTCGCCATGGGAGAGTGCCCGAGGCAGGCTGACGACGCCGAGCCTGCTGCTGACGCGGAGCATGGGACTGGGGCTGGGCGGCGCGGCCGGCTGGCTCGTCTCACGGACGTTGGCCAGATTGGACCCACGCGAGCCGGCCGCGTCGTCGACGTTCACGCCGCGGGGCGATGAACGGGACCTCGCCGCGTTTCTGGCGGACGTCGTGATCACCGGCCGCCAATGATGACCAGGATCAGGGTACGTCGATCGTGAGCCAGTCGATGTGGACGTGGCCCTCCGCCGGCGGCGGGAGGGGACCGCTGTCGAGTTGTGTCTCCATCTGCATCACGTAGAACATCGGAACCGCGGGAATGTGCGAGACGGAGTGCCCGATGCGGGATCCGTCAACGAAGAAGTCGACGTAAGGCTGCGCGGCCAACGGATTCCACTCGATCGTGTACACATGCCACTGCTGCAGTGAAGCGCCGCTGTTGTAGGCATCCTGCTTCGGGTTCGTGGCCGGCTTGGGCGCGTAATGCATGAACGCATACGCCGTCGACTGCGTCAGGTGGCCCTCTGGAAAGTCGATCTCGCCGAGCGTGTTGCCCACTCCCTGGGTCGGCCACAGGAGAAATGCGATCTTGTAGCCCGGGATCGCGTCGGCTCGCATGCAGACGGAAACCCGCGCTCCGAGCGTCCCACCCAGCCTGGAGACCGGGGCGGCGACATAGCGGATGCCGCCCTCCGAGTGGATCCAGACGTCGAGAAGGCCGTCGTGCTCGCTCACCGTCCGCGAGGAGTCGTATCGTCCGCGGCCGCTGGTGTCTGGACCCGGAGCTCGATTCTTCCACGATTGCGATGCGATCGGCCCGGGCCAGCTTCCCAATGGCGTCGCCTCATCGAAGCTGCTTGCGAGGCGCCGGTTCCACCCAGCAGGGCCGGGAGGGGGACCGCAGGAGCTCGGTCCTGCGACCGGAGCGGGTGCGGCCGGACGGGGTGTCGGTGATGCGGATGGAGGCGCTGGCGAGGAGGAGGGCGAAGGCGGCGTGGGGTTCGCGGGATCGGCGGGAGCCGTCGCATCGGGCCTGGTGGCCCGGCGACCCTCAGCCGATGAGGCCGAAGAACCCGGTTCGCTCGGTCCCACTCTCAGCGCAGCCGTAACCGCCGCCTGCTCATCGAAGGAGTCGGAGCGAGTCCGCATCGGATTGGTGCTCGGGAGCGGAACCACGGACGGCTGCGATGGTGACGGCGACGGGTCGAGGCTCACTTCATCTTCGGGCGCCTGGGATGGCCTGAGCGCAAGTCCGAGGACCAGCACGATGGTGGCCGTGAGCGCCAGGAACGCCGTTGAACCGGGCCGATGTGATGGCAATCGCGGCAGGGTGCGCGCGCCGCGATGGGGTAGGCGGAATCGCATGCAGTTGCTCAGAACTTGGTGCCCAAACCTTACGACACCCAACCCATCGCGACAGGCCCGGACTGTCCCACTCCGACCGCGACGATCGTACGGTGCCGAATCTGGGACTTCATCGCCCTCGGACGACAGGTGGCCTACTCCCCGTGAATCTCCAGACCCATGAGGTGCGGCTGGCCCACGACGCGGATCAGGTCGAGGGTGAGGGCGCCGTCGGCAACGGTCGCTGGATAGGGCCCATAGCGCTGCCAGGCCGACTTGGCCAGCTGGCCGACGCCGGTCGCCACGGTCGCGCCCTCGATGGCGACGTTGAACGACCGGACGTTCGACTTGTAGTTCTCCATCACCCAGAGGTAGATGCTGTAGTCGCCGGGCGGCAGTGACTGCGACAGGCGCAGGTTGCCGGTGCGCTGCCACACTCCGCTGTTGAGCATCGTCCGCGTGGCGGCGTCGACGGCCGGCATCGGCGTCAGCGAGCTGGTGGAGAGCGAGGCGGACCCCACGCTCAACCCATCGGCCAGCGCGGCGGCATGCGACAGCCACGCGTTGCCATCGATCGTGACCGCTGCGCCATTGAGGTTGACGCCACGCGCGAACGTGGTCGGAGGCGGAGGAGGCGGCGCATCCCCGTGAATCTCCAGACCCATGAGGTGCGGCTGGCCCACGACGCGGATCAGGTCGAGGGTGAGGGCGCCGTCGGCAACGGTCGCTGGATAGGGCCCATAGCGCTGCCAGGCCGACTTGGCCAGCTGGCCGACGCCGGTCGCCACGGTCGCGCCCTCGATGGCGACGTTGAACGACCGGACGTTCGACTTGTAGTTCTCCATCACCCAGAGGTAGATGCTGTAGTCGCCGGGCGGCAGTGACTGCGACAGGCGCAGGTTGCCGGTGCGCTGCCACACTCCGCTGTTGAGCATCGTCCGCGTGGCGGCGTCGACGGCCGGCATCGGCGTCAGCGAGCTGGTGGAGAGCGAGGCGGACCCCACGCTCAACCCATCGGCCAGCGCGGCGGCATGCGACAGCCACGCGTTGCCATCGATCGTGACCGCTGCGCCATTGAGGTTGACGCCACGCGCGAACGTGGTCGGAGCCTCGACGAAGCTGGCCGTGAACGAAGCGTCGCGAGTCCCGACGATGATGTCGTGCGTCGCCGCACCGCCATCGGACCAGCTGCTGAATGCATATGCCGTCCCTCCCAGCGTCTGCGGTGTCGGCGCGGAGATTTGGAGCCGGGATCCCACGATGGATGTGATCGAAGCCGGGGTTTGATGGGCGTTCCCGCCACTGACGACCCCGAGCCCGGCGGGCTCGGTCAGCAACGTGAGCTGCACCGTTTGCGGGTCGATCACTACGGTGGTCTCATCCTTCAGGCCGCGACCATCGATCACCTCGAGGCGGAACTCGAGTCGTGCCGGATACTCGTGATCGGGCGCCACAAACGTGCCGCTGGCGACCCCCGCGATCGTCTGCTGCGGGTGCTCATGACAGTCGATAGGACTGGCGCAGTGATGGAGGATGACAGTCCAGGTCATGTCGGACGGTCCGAGCGACTCCTCCTCGTCGGACACCGTTCCCGCATACGCGATCGGATCGCCGGCAGCCCAGGCGGTGCCGACATCCGGGATGTCGATGGTGGCGTTCGGAGGGGTGTTCCCGGGCTGGATCTGGATCACGGTCGTCGTCGACGCTCCCGCGCCGTCGCGGACGAGCAGGCCGACGTCGACATTGGCCGAGGCCGTGTAGGTCCGGCTGGCGGTGACCCCGGTGGCGTCGTCATAGGCGCCGTCCCCGTCAAGGTCCCACGTATAGGTCAGCTGGGACGCCGGGCCGTCGTCCGTCGTCGCGGAGGCATCGAACGCGACGGCCAGCGGGACCTGGCCATGTGGTGGGGTCGCGACGGCCGTCACCACCGGGGGTGCGTTGCCCGCGAAGTAGTCGAGCCGGCTGAGCGTTCCAGCGGCGATGTCGACGTAATAGATGCGGTTGTCCGGCCCGATCGACATCGCAACCGGCTGGGCGTCCGCGACGATGGTGTGAACCGTGGTGGCGTCAGGCAACCCGTCAGCCCGCGGCAGGAGCGCCCAGATGCAGCCCTTGACGTAGTCGCCGACGAACAGCGCGCTGGTGTACGGAGCGGGATAGCGGCCACCCTGTGCGAAGGCGAGCGCCGAGATTGCAGATCCGAGGTTCCCGCAGCGCACCGGATCCGGTGAGACCGAATGACGATAGCCCCAGAATGGCGGAGTCACGCGGCTTGGCTGAGCGGCATAGAGCTGCTCGCACAAATTGAGGTTCACGCCGTCGTAGCCTGGCTGCCGCGGAACACCTTCGTAGCAGGGCCATCCGAAGTTCTCGACCGTCGAATCGTTGGCATCGGGAATCCGATCCAGTTCCTCGCGCTCGTTCCATCCGACGTCGCCAATCCAGATCTCGTCGGTACCGGGCCGGAACGTGAAGCGAAACGGATTTCGCAGTCCGTAGGCGATGTGGCGGTCGTCGCCGGGGATCCCGTTCCCGACGAGCGGGTTATTCGAACGCGCGGCCCCGGTGGCGGCATCGATCCGCAGGATCGATCCCGCTGCATTCACCGGATCCGCGGACGTCACGAGATCCTGCGACCGGAGCGCACCGCCCTCGCTGGTGGGAAGGGTCAGCTGCTCCCCGGTGGCGGATGGCGGGTCGCCGCATGCATTGGCCGGCGCGCTCGCCTCCGTGTGCCCGCTGTGCTGCCCGTAGTCGACATAGTTGGGCGACCCACCGTCGCCAGAGCTCACGTACAGGGCTCCGTCAGGTCCGAAGGCCAGGTGGTCGAGAGCGTGCGCCTGGTGCTGATAGCACCAGGTGCTCCCGCCGACGAGGACGTGCTCTCCACCCACGAGCGCGCTGTCAGCGTCGACCTGCAGCCGTGAAACCCTGGCCGTGGCCGGACACCCATCCGCGACGTTGTTCGGAGACCTCGGGCACGTGTCGTGATAGAAGGGAGGGGTGCCACCCGGCGGGGCATCCACGGTATAGGCGACGTAGACGTAGGGCTGACTTGGAAACTGTGGATGGATGGCCAGACCCAGGAGGCCGCGGTCACCGGAGGCATGCACGTTGGTCGAGAGGTCGGCGACCGTCGTCGGTGTCTGGTCCGCAAGGGAGTCGAACGCCTTGAGGATTCCCGCGCGCTCGGCGATGAAGACGCGTCCGTCGGGTGCGAACGCCACCGCGGTCGGAAGATCAAATCCGGAGAGCACGGTCGTCACCTGGAACCCCGGCTCGACGACGGTCGCGGCGGCAACGGGCGCCGCCAATCGCGGCGCGAGAAGGGCGCCGATGATGGACGCCGTGGTCCCGACAACGGCAAGGCGAGCCGTGAGGGACCTGGGGTGCTCGGGCACAGGTCACCAGCCGGTAGCGAAGGGTCCGTCTGAGCGTTGTGTGGGACCCACTCGTACTATACGAGTCCCCCAAGGGGGTTGGTGCTCCGGCGCACCACCAATTCACCGGCTCGACCGCCGCGGCGCCGGCCGGTTTCAGCCGGTCGAGCTTTGGGCGCCCCGCGCCGCAACCAGCGCCCCGAAGACGATGGCCATGGAGATGACCAGCACCAGCTCGGGTGACCATAGACCCCCGTACACCGTGATCATCCCAACGAGCGTTTGCACGGCGAAGCTGAGCGCCACGACAAGGGTCACTTCAAGGAGAGGGTCAGACAGCCGGAGCAGGCCAGTGAGTGCCAAGCCCGGTCCGATCACGACAAACGGAAGGACGGCGAACGAACGCAGCGGCTGGGACGGGTCCAACGCCACCCCGGCCAGCGCGGCCAGCGCGAGCCCGATGACGATCCCCTGCCTGAGTCGACGGTCGATGCTCATGGCGTCCCGGCGGCTGCCTCATCCCGAAGCCTGAAGACGATGGCGTCGGCATTCTCGTAAACGCGCTCGAACTCCGGCGCTGAACGAAGGTCGTCGAGGATCTCGTCCCAGCGGCCTTCCTCGATGCCGAGGAAGATCTCGAGGAACGCGCTCTGGCTGCGGGTCAGGAAGAGGTACCGCTCCTCGGCATCGCGGGCGGCGAGCGACGCGACCACGTCGTCGACGTCCCCCGACAGAAGCGCCTCGCGCACGATTCCATATCGATACTGTTCCCAGTTGGTGTGGCGCAGCGGCGTGCTGTTGCTCGCAACGGCGATCAACGAGTCCGGCGGGGCGAGCCGGTAGAGCGCCTCCGCGGCGTCCCGCTCAGCCCCGGTCATGACATCGACCCGCGCATTGCCGTAGCGGGCAACCATGAACCCCGACATGAGCACGAAGACCGTGGCGAGCAAGATGAAGCCGTGGCGCAGCGGCCGCGCCCGGGGGGACCGATAGAACGCCGCCGCAACCAGCAGGGCCACGAATGGCAGGGAGAAGAGATACACGCGAAGCAGCATCTCGCCCCCGTACGCCTGGAGGCCCAAGAGGCCGAAGGGGGCGGCCGCGAGCAGCAGGACGGCGAGGTCGAGCTGCCCAGCCCGAAGGCGGAGCACTGCGCCCGCCGCGGCGAGCAGCCAGACAGCGAGGCTGAACACCAACCGAAAGACCACGATCGATTGGTGATCAGCGCTCCCTCGAACGCGGGCCACGATGGTGCTCGCTGCGATCTGTTCCGCCTGGCCGAGGTCGGCGAGGATACCCTCGACATGCCCCGCCAGGTAGGTGACCGTCATGTAGCTGATCCAGGTTCCGACAATGACGACCATGATCACGGGCAGCCCACGCAGGCTCGTCCGGCCAAAGACGACCAGGGCCGTCATGCCACCGATGGCGGCAAACGGGGTCAACTGGTGGCTCGACGCGACCACGGCGAAGATCACCGCCAGAACGACGACGAGGCCCGCCCGGGTCCGACCCTCGGGTACCGCCGCCCGCTCATCATCCGTCTCGGGCCGCTCTCGCTGGTGCAGGCCGGACCGATGCAGCCAGCCGGTCCACGGGCGTCGCGATGACGCCGGGAACACCGACAGCACGACCGCAAAGATCGTGAGATAGAGCAGGATGTTGAAGCCCTGGGGTGAGAGATAGTCCTGCCCGACCCAGTTCGTGATGTAGAAGATGGCAACCGCGAGCCATACGCGCCGCGCGTCGGTCGTCACCGAGCGCGCGATGACAAGTAGTGGTGGCAGGTAGAGCGCACTCAGGATGAGCGGCGCCCATCCTCCCACGTCGACGGGATTGTCAATTCCGGTCACGCTCGTGACAAAGGCGCCGTACACGAAGAAGCCCGGCCAATCGAATCGAGCGTCTCGCTGCGGCAGCAGCTCCCCCGTGCGCGCAATCGTGTCGATGAACCCGACGTGCAGCCACGCTGTCGGGAAGGTCATCACTTCGGCGAGCACCGGGATCGTGCCATACAGGACGACGACGATCGTGGCGACCGCTGCAAGGCACACGGCCTGGGAGATCGGCTGCAGCCGCAACGCCAGCACGAGGCCGAGGCTTGCCAGCCCCAGGGACGCGTAGAACGTCAGTGGCATCACGGAAACGAGTCCGAGATCGTTGAGCTCGCGGAGGTCGATCGCCGGAAGCGAGATAGCCCAGGCGCCGATCGCAGCGAGCAGGACGGACGCCACCACGAGCGCGCCCAGCGCCGAGCTCGCGGCCCGGTCGGTGCCTCCCGGGCTCGCCGCATCGCGGACGTCGGCCGATCTGTTGAAGGCAGGCAGCAAGAGCTTCATCCTCAGCGCGGCGAGCAACGGTTGCCGCCCACGCCACCGACGGTAGCACAGCTCTGAGGCGGACCGGTTTCAAGCGTCCGCTGAAGGAGTGGAGCTCGTCACCCGCATCGGCGGTCCGTTTGATATTGTCACCCGACCTGCCCATGAGCACCACCATCACCGAGCTCACGACCCGGACGATTTCGTCGAACAGCTACGACGCGCTTTCGACCACGGTTGGCTTTGTCGCGGTCATCGTCCTTGTGGTGGTCCTCGTCGAGCGCGAGATGATCGCGGCATACGGCTCGCCCGAGCTCGGGCTCGCGGCCCGCGCGCTCCTGGCCTTTGCCGTGCCGCTCGCGCTGAGCTGGGCGCTGATCGTGATCCTGCGCCTCGTCGACCTCCTGCGGGCCTGATGCGAAGCGCGGCCACCGCGGCCGACGACCAGAGCGCCCGCGTCGATGCCCGATTGGCGGAGATCCTGCCGCGATACGCAGCTGCCATCGCCGGCGCCGAGTTCGTGTTCGCCTTCCTGGATCCCCTGCTCGGCATCGTCCTGTATGCCGGGATCCTCATCGTCGCGCTGACCCAGTACGCCTCTCGGCCCACGAGCCCTGGCCGCGGCATCCTCCCGGCGCTGGCCCTGGTTCCACTGCTGAGGATCCAGAGCCTCGTCATGCCGATCGAGGATGTCCCCCGGATCGCCTGGTATGTCCTCGCTGGCGTGCCGGTGCTGTTGGCCATCGCGCTGACCGCGAGAGCGCTCCGCCTGAGCCCGGGGACCCTGGGGCTCCGGTTGCCCCGCACGCCATGGGCGGACCTGATGGCAGCTGCCAGCGGCATCCCACTGGGGTGGATCGCCTACCGGGCCTCGCTCGGGGCTCAGCCGATCGCGGACGCGGGAGACCTCATCGTGACAGTCACCGTGCTCATGATTTTCGTGGCGTTCCTCGAGGAGCTCCTCTTCCGCGGCCTGCTGCAGCGACTTGCTGCGGACATCTCGACACCTGCCGGACCCGTGATCATCACGATCATCTATGCCACGCTCTTCATCAGCTCCTACTCCATCACGCTGATCGCGCTCATGGCGGCTGCCGGCGCAATCTTTGCGTGGGCGGTGCACCGCGGCTCGTCGCTGATCGGCGTGACCATCGGACATGGCCTGATCCTGATGGGCGGCATCGTCGCTCCCGCGCTGACTCGGTAGGCCAGGGCGCCCGGATCCGAGTCGACTTCAGCGCGCCGTCCGGCGATCGGCGTGGGCGATGGGTGGCTTGGCCAGATATCCGTATCTCCAGAGCAGCGGCCAAGTGACGGCGAGGACGAGCCCCTTCTGGCCGCCCGGCATCTCCGTCCTCCACTCGTCGTCAGGCGCGATGACGACTTCACCGGTCGCGAACCGATTGGGATTGCCCGAGATCGTGTGATGCACCGGGAGCTCGACCGTACCGGTCCGAGCGCCACGTCCCTGGGGCGCGCTGGTGGAGATCCCGAGCCGTGACGCGATGTTGACGATCGTCGCGTCCGGGGCGCGCACGAAGTCTTCATAGCGAAGCACCTGGTACGTCTCGAAGCGTCGCCGGAGCTGCCCGATCAGCAAGTTGGATCCCATCCACCCGAGAGCCACCTGCCGCGGTGAGAGGGAGGGTTGGATCTTGGCGCGCTGCCACGAGTGCGCGGTCGCTCGGCTGTCACGGATGAGGTGCACGACGCGGAGGTCGATCCCGTTCATCTCGGCGAGCAGAAGCGCGTTGGACGGAATCTTGGTCGAGTCAACGATCACGCGCGCGCCGGAGATGCGACGAATGGCGTCGTAGAGCGAGATGACCGCCGATTCATACTCGGCGAGTCGGGTGCGGAAGGACTCCGACCGCAGCGCCGGCAACAGGCTCGCGAGCGGTCGCGCCTGGAACTGGAGCGATGCCTGCAGCACCGCAATCCGCTCCGCATCCACGCCGTCAATGCCGCCGAACGCCTGGCGGACCACCTCGACCCAGAACTCGCAGGCGCGGAACGGGCGACCGCATCCGCATCGCTCGTCCTGCCCGAAGCTGCGACGCCAGATATGCCAGACCTCGCCAGCCGCCACGCATCCCGGCAGCTCGCCGAGCATCCGGCTCAGAAGGGTGCTTCCACTGCGGCTGTAACCGGAGATGTTGACCACAGTGACGCGGTCCGACGCCCTCGAAGGCTCAACGTCGCGCACAGGCACTCCGGCGTGATCAGCCGGGCTGGGGCCGCTCACCATGCGAGTCTGGCGTTACCAAGGTCGACCCCGAGCAGGATGAGGGTCGCGGCCAGGAGGGCCGGGCCTGCAACCACGAGCACCGACCGGAGGGTCATTCTGGGCAGCGGCCAAGCCGCGGCGCGGCGGATCTTCGAATCGCCGGATTGCATCGCCTCGGCAACCTCCCGACGGAAGGAAGGCGTTCGTTGCAGCTCGGCATAGAACTCCTGCCGGCTGACGTGCGCGTGCTGAGTCGCCTCAGACCGGGACATGCCCGTTCTCAATGCGGCTAACAATGCCGCGCGACGCGCTGCGAGCATCGATCACGGGCCCCCTGAAGCCGAATGGATCTCGAGGCCCATGAGGTGCGGCTCGCCCAGCCGGTCGACGAGGACGATGCTCAGGGAGCCATCGCCGACCGTGACCGAGTAGGGCCCGTAGCGCTCCCAGGCCTGGAACGCCAGGACACCAAGGCCGGTGTCGATCGTCGCACCCTCGACCGCGAGGTCGAAAGACCGATGATTCGATCGATAGTTCTCGAGCACCCAGAGGTAGACGCTGTAGCCGCCATTTGGCAGTGTCTGTGCCAGGCTCAGACTGTCCCCGCGCCAGATTCCAGTGTTGAGCATGGCCCTCGTATCGGCATCCACAGGCGGCGACGGGGTCAGCGAGCTCGAGGCGAGCTTGGGGCTCGTCACGGACAGACCGTTGGAGAGGGCGGTGCTGTACGAGCGCCACTGATTCCCTCCGACCGTCACGGCCGCGCCGTTGAGGTTGATGCCCATCACAAAGCCTTCCGGTGGGGTCGGCGTGGGCGTTGGGGTCGGCGTGGGCGTTGGGGTCGGCGTGGGAGTCGGCGTCGGCGTGGGCGTTGGGGTCGGCGTGGGAGTCGGCGTCGGCGTTGGGCCCGCGGAATCGAAGTTGATGATCAGCTGCGGCGGCGCCACGCCGGCTTCGGCCGACCGGACGTCAAGACCATCGATCGACGTTGGCAGCAGCCCGAAGCTGTATGAGCCGTCTCCGGTGACCGCGTTCGTCACGTCGAAGTCGACGGATGTGCCGGCCGCTACGGATGCGACGTCGTCAAGCTCCGTGCCGATCACCGCCGGTCGCGTGTTCCAGGTGACCTGGGACTCGGTCCAGCCGTCCGCAGCACGGTACGCGGCCGGGCCGTTGGTGCTCCCGTTCGTCACCGACATGCGCAGGATCGCGCTTCGAATCGAGCCGGTGACGCCGTTCACCGAGAACCGCAGGTACGACTCGTAGTCCAGCCCCGTGCCGGTGTCACTGTCGACGAGCAGCGCAGCGTTCGCCCCGAAGTTCGCGTTGGGCTGTGCCTCGTCGACATAGGCGTCGTGGGTTGCGACGAAGCTGAGCTCGGATAGTGACGGTGGACCGTGGGTCGCGGTCGTCCCGGAGTCGGTGAATGTCTTCCCCGCCACGGGCACGAACTGCCAGCTGTAGGAGCTCGCGTGAAGCGTTAGCTTGAGCACCCCGAAGGTGTCCGCGTTCCGAACCTGGCTGTTGGCGATCGGAGGACCCACGTTATGGTGGCTACGTCCTCCCATCCCGGCGACAAACTGTCGAATCCCGGTCGCAGCGTCCGCATTGCCCCACGGGTCCTGGGGGGCGAAGCGCTCGTAGGAATGCTCGTGACCGGCAATCACCACATCCGCGCCGAATTCGTAGAGCGCCTCCCAGAACGGCTGGACGGCCAGGTCATTGCCGTGCTGCAGGCCCGAGGTGTATCGAGGGTGATGCCAGTAGGCGAGGATGTTGTTCGTTCCCGCGGCGGCGAGGTCTTCCCGCAGCCATTCCTCTTGGACCGAGCCGGCCCCGCACGGCACCTCGCTGCACTCGCTGTTGAGCACGACGATATGCCAGGTTCCGACGTCGTAGCTGTAGAACCCTTCCGTCGGCGCACCCGCTGCGCTCCCGAAGTAGCCGAAGTACCCCGAGGCGTCCGGAGTGTTGTACTCGTGGTTCCCCACGGCCGGCCGCGTCCTGGCCTTGTGACGGCCCCAGCTTGGCCCGTAGCAGTTGGCAAATTCAGCCGCTGTCCCGTTCTCGTAGACGTTGTCGCCGACGGTGAAGACCGTCCCTGGAATGCTGTCGAGGAGCAGGGCCGTGGCCTCGTCGCCGGTGGAGTTGCAGTCCGCGATGTCTCCCGCGCCGACCAGCACCGGGTCCCCGGGCGGCATCGGCGTCGGCGTCGGCGTCGAACCACCGGTTGGAGTGACGACAAGCTCCGGGACGACCGTTCCCTCGCGTGACGACACCAGGAGCCCATCGGCCGACTCCGGCAGGAGCACGAAGCTGAACGCCCCGTTTCCGGTGACGTGCGTCGTCACGTCGTATTCGACGAACGTGCCCGCAGCCAAAGCTCCGGCGTCGTCGAGCGCCGACGTCAGTGCGGGTGGCTTGATCCGCCAGGTGATCGTCCCCTCGTTCCACGTCGCCGACGTTCCGAGGACGGTGGGACCGTCGTCCGTTGGGTTCGTGACCCACAGGCGCAGCACCGCCGAAGCCACGGCGCCGGTCACGCCGGTCACATTGAACCGGACGTACGCGTGGCGATCGAGGCCGGCGCCAGTGTCGGCATCCGACTGGAGCTGCGCGGTGGTTCCGAACTTCGAGTTCGGCCGTGCCTCGTCCACGTATGCGTCGGCGGCCGCGGCGACGACCACCGGCTCGTCGAGCGCTTGCACAGGCGACGGTGCCGTGGTTCCGATGAAGACGCCGATGGCCACGAGACCGGCGAGAAGCGCGGCGATGGGCCTGACGGCACGTCGGCCGAATGAGCGCGACCGGCCTTGGGCCCCGGCCGGGCGCGATGCTCGGGACATGGACGAATGAATCAAAGAGGTCCCCTGACGGTTGCCACCGGGCAACGGGTGGTCTGCGCCAGCCTAGTACGATCGTCCCGGAAACGCTACCCTGCTCTGCCGAAAGGGTTGACCATGCGCAAGCCGGAATTTTTCATCGTCGGCGCGCCGCGCTGCGGGACGACGGCGATGTATGAGTATCTGCGTCTTCATCCGCAGGTGTTCATGCCCGAACACAAGGAGCCAAACTTCTTCGGTGACGACCTCAATCATCGTCACGGTCGGCTGACCGAAGCGGACTACCTTCGCCTCTTCCGAGACGCCGCTCCAGGACAGCGCCTGGGGGAGGCGTCGACCTGGTACCTGTACTCACGCACCGCAGCGCGCGAAATCAGGCAGTTCACTGCGAACGCGCGCATCATCGTCATGCTGCGCAACCCGGTCGACGTCATGCACTCGCTGCACCGTGAGATGGTCTTCTATCGCGCAGAGGACATTTACGACTTCGGGTCAGCGCTCGAGGCTGAGCCGGACCGCAAGCGGGGCCGGCGGACCCCGCGCGGCGTGCGCCGCATCGAAACGCTGCTGTATCGAGAGGCGGTGCAGTTCGCGGATCAGCTCGAGCGCTACCTCGCCACGTTCCCGAGCGATCAGGTGAAGGTCCTGCTCTTTGATGATCTACGCTCGGACGCGCCGAGCGTGTACGCAGAGACGCTTCGATTCCTTGACGTCGACCTGTCGTTCACTCCTCGGCTCGAGCCGGCGAACGAGAGCAAGCACCCGCGCTTCGGGCCCCTGCAGGACCTGGTCGTCCACCCGCCGCCACCGTTCCGCGACCTCATTCCTCATCTGCGGCGGTATCCGATCGCGCATAGGGTGCGGTCGGCGATTCTCGCGGTCAACTCCCGCAAGGCCAAGCGCGCCCCGATGGATCCGGAGCTTCGTCGCCAGCTCACGGCGGAGCTCGCGCCAGAGGTGCACCGCCTTGGCGAGCTGATCGGCCGCGACCTTCGGCATTGGACAGCGACCGCAACATCCAGCGTGGCGTAGGCGCGTGAGCCTGTTCGGGCAGCTCCGGCCGCGCCTGAGAAGCCAGGCCGTCAGCGCCATCGACGCGGTGCCGCAGCTCGGTGATGAGGAGCCGCGACAGGCGATCGACTCCCGCCTCGTGCTGCGGATGACCGGCTCGCTCGTCGCGGTTTCGCTGCTCAACGCGCTCGTCGGCTTCCTCTTCTGGTGGCTGGCAACCCAGTACTTCGAGCCGGCCGCC
Organism: uncultured Chloroflexia bacterium; assembly: GCA_963844415.1. Taxonomy (GTDB): domain Bacteria; phylum Chloroflexota; class Limnocylindria; order QHBO01; family QHBO01; genus JACDBZ01. The sequence continues at coordinate 502,038 of CAWJOA010000006.1, read as the reverse complement.
GTCGGCATCGCCGCAGCCGCCGTCTCGGCGATGGTGCTTCTCGGCCGCATCGCCGTGCTCGGACTGGGCATGGCGTTGATCGGCGAGCTCCCGCGGATGCCTTCAGCTCGAGCCTCCCTCATCCTGACTGCGCTGATCGCGTCCGGCTGTGTGGGGGTCGCCCTCGCCGGCGCCTTCGCCCTCGTGGTCCCGCTCCTGGCTCCGGAACTCACGCCGATGACCGCCAGCGTGTCGGCGATCTGGATCTTCGCAGTCGGTGTGGCGCTCACCGCGATTGCGACGATCGTGGATCAGGTGCTCATCGGTCTGCTGCGCGACGGCCTGCAGCTGATCCGGAATCTCATCTTCTCGGTGGCAAAGCTCGCCGCGCTCACCCTCGCCGGCCTCTGGCTGCTCGATGACCCAGTCGTCGTGTATTCGGCCTGGACGGCCGGAATCGCGGTCTCCCTCGCGGCGATGGGGGCAGTCGGATGGCGATCGGGGGTCATGGACGCAATCCTGCCACTGGCCTGGGGCAGGCTCAGATCACTGGCGTGGGGAGCAAGCGCTCACCACGCTCTCAACATCGCCCGATTTGCTCCTGCCTCGCTGATGCCCATCGCGGCGGCGGCGATCCTGTCGCCAGCTGACGGAGCAGCACTGTTCATCTCGCTCATGATCGCGAACTATGTGAATGTCGTCGGGCAGTCGGCCACCTTGACCCTGTACGCCGTCGGCGCTCGAGCGCCGGATCAGCTGTCCCGCCAGCTACGCGTCACGATGACGGTGTCCGTGGTCTCAGCGGTGATCGGATCGGCTGCCCTCGCGCTCGCTGGCCGGCAGGTGCTCGAACTCTTCGGCCCCGCGTACGCGGCGGCGGGCTACCCTGCCATCGCGATCCTGACCCTCCGGGCCTTTCCCCTCCTCGTCAAGGATCACTGGATCGCGATCAAGCGAGTCGAGCGCGGCGTGGGGACAGCCGCGCTGCTGAGCTGGGCAGGCGTTGTCCTCCAGGTCGCGTTCGCGGTCATCGGCGCGCAACAGGCCGGGCTCCTCGGCCTCTCCATCGGCTGGCTCGCCGCCTTGGTCATCGAGACGATCGTGGTGGGTCCGACCGTCCTGCGGTCGGCTCGAGCGGATGTCAGCCCGCTCCGGGTGGCAGCGGGCGATTGAACGGGTGACGCTCCGCAACCTCCCTTCAGGACCAGCCGATTCGTCGGAAACGACCTTCTCCGTCGTGATCTGCGCGTACACCGAGGAACGCTGGGACGATCTGGTCGCATCGATTCGCTCCGTCGCGGCCCAGAGCCATCCCGCCCTCGAGACGATCGTTGTGGTCGACCATAATCCGTCGCTGCTCGCCCGAGTCCGATCCCTTCCGGTCACGGCGATCGCCTCCACAGCGTCGAGCCGCGGCCTGTCGGGCGCGCGCAACACCGGCGTGGCGGCCGCATCCGGGTCGGTCATCGCCTTCCTGGACGACGATGCGGCGGCCGAGCCGGATTGGCTCGCCGTGCTGGCGACGGCCTACCGCGACGACGGCGTCATCGGTGCCGGCGGCAGCGCCGAGCCGGTCTGGGAGGCTGGCCGACCTGCATGGTTCCCCGTCGAGTTCGATTGGGTTGTGGGATGCAGCTACCGCGGCCTTCCGCTGCAGCGCTCCACGATCCGCAACCTGATGGGCTGCAATATGTCGTTCCGGCGCGAGGCCTTCGAGCTGGTCGGGGGGTTCGATGCGGCCGTCGGGCGGATCGGCCGGCGACCCGTCGGCGCGGAAGAGACCGAGTTCTGTATTCGGCTCCTTCGGCACATGCCCGACGCATCCCTGATCTACGATCCGGCGGCTCGAGTTCGCCACCACGTCCCAGCCGCCCGCGGGACGTGGACGTACTTCCGGTCTCGCTGCATCGGCGAGGGACGCTCGAAGGCGACGATCGGACGGATGGTCGGATCGCGAAGCGGACTCGCGTCGGAGGCGCGCTACGCCACCCGGGTACTTCCCACCGCCTTCCTGCGGAGCATTACCCGAGCCCTTCCTGAACGGAGCTTCGATCCCTGGCGTCGCGCGGCAGCAATCGCAGCCGGCCTCGGATTCACCGTCGCTGGCTATCTGCTGGGTCGCGCCTCGGGCCGACCGGCGGCGTCCACGGTGCCTGAGGGCTGAGGGCGAGACCCGGCGAACCAACCGGCGGGAGTGCGTCGAGCAGCCGACGCAGGTCGGCATCGGACCGGATGTGCCGGAGCTTCTCCCGGTGTGGATGGAGAAACGCTTCGGTAGCAACGCGAGTGACGGCCGCAGGATCGGCGTCGATGACTCGGACGTCATTCGATCGGTAGTAGGCCCGGAGCTGCCTCAATTGAGCGATCAGCTCTCGAGCGCGCCCGAAATAGCCCGCGATACGCCTCAGCCGGCCTCGACTGGGGAGTGCGCGCATCGTCCTGCTGCCGCTCCTCAGCGCGCGCTGGACGACACGCGAGGCCGCGATCCGAAGTGGAACGTGATCGAGCCACACAACGAGCTGGGCCGCCTCGAGCAGCTCCGACGTCCATCCGATGTGCTTGCCCTCGGCGATCCAACCGTCCGCGGCGGCCATCTTCGCGACGATGGCCAACCGTTCGGCGAGGTCCCGCGGGACGAGCTCATCGGTTGGTTGAAAGCGCGGGTCGAACACCGGTCGATCCGGCCCCGTCACTCCGCGCCACGCGACGCTGTCCAGGTGATGGACCGGCACGTCGAGCCGTCCGCCGATGGTGAGCGCCAGCGTCGTCTTTCCGCTCGCCTCGCCACCCACGACATAGACGCGACGAAGGCTGTGGCGCGGCTCCCGATCCGACCGAATCGGTCTTTCCTCTCCGGCCGTCATGGCCGATGTTCGAATCGGCCGAGGTCAGGGTTGGCGTGGATCACGACGTCGCCAGGGAGCGAAAGCGAGACGCCTGCGTCGATGGCGGCCGAGGTCGCCTCGAGCCGGTAGTCCCGATCATTGCGGCTGACGAAGCCCGGCTCGGCCGTCACCCCGTGCTCCTGGTAGCCGCTCCACGCACGAAATTGACTCGCGTCGGCCGTGCCGCGACCCACCGGCTCATAGAAGGCCACCTGGCTGCCATGACGCGCCCCCGCAGATGGCCAGACCAGGTTGTGGTCGATGACGACGTCGGACGGCAGCTCCGAGTCGATGCTGAAGGCACGTCCGTTGACGAGGATGTTGTTTACGATCCGCAGGCCATCCACCGCGCCCCCGAAGTTGGGGGCCTCGTGGTTCACGCCGATGGCGAACTTGTCGAGCCCATCGAGCGTGTTGTGAGCGACCAGGCTGTCGGAGGCGCACCTGAGGTAGAAGCCGCGCTCGTCGCCGTCGCGCCTGGAAGAGTTATAGGCCACGTTCCGGGTGATCGTGAGGTTCGCGCATGGTGTTCCGTCCCCCGTGCCGGTCTCGATCAGATCGGCACTACCGGTCATCACGTTGCCGGTGATCACCAGGTCACTGGCGCCGAAGATCTCGATGCCCACCGACAGATTGTCGATCAACCGGTTGTCGGCGAGCGTGACTCCACCGGTCGTGTAGAAGAAATTCACCCCGCCGCGCCGCCTCACTTCGTCGAGCTCACGGTTGTTCGCATGGATGTCGTTATCGCGAATGACCGTCCCCGCCGCACCGTGGTGGACCTCGATGCCGAACGCGTTGTCGGTGACCTCGTTTCGCTCGATGAGGACCTCCGTCACGTCCGTGAGGTGGATGCCGAAGCTGTTGCCGCGCACGAGGTTACCGACGATGCGGATTCCCTCGGACTCGCTGATCGACAAGCCGGCGCCGTAGGTCTCCGTCACGCCCTCGATCACGATCCCCTCGATGGTGATGTCGCGCGAGGCACGCACTTCGAGCGGCCCCTCGACGATCGTGCCGTGGCCCGGGGCACCCTCGAGTGTGAGGCCGCTGGCGCGGATCCCCGTCCCATGGAATCGACCCTCACCAAGGTGGATGGTCGCGTCCGGAGACGCGACTTGGAGCGCCCGTTCGAGCGTTGCGAACGGATCAGCCTCGGTACCGTCACCATCGTCGGCCCCGTCGATCGCGACGTGATACTCCGTGGGGAGCCCGGGGTCCGGGCTCGATGGAGCCTCGACTGCGACCGTGGAAGCGCGTGGGGCCCCGCTGGCCTGATCGCCCGATCGGCGGCTGACGACGACCGCCGCCGACATGACGACGAGGATCGCGACGATCGTCACGATCGTCAACCGCGCGCCGCGCCTCATCGGCGGGTCAGCTCCAGGGGTCTGCGAATCGTGGCCGTCGGTCGCACGCGTCGCGCATAGGTCGTCCAGATGTGTTCGACGGCCTCGTCCCTCAGTTCCTCGCTGCTGCGCTCCGCGTCCAGAATCTGGACGTTCGCGAGGCGCTTCGACAGCGAGAGGTACCGGCGTCGCTCATCGTCGAGCAGCGCCTCGCTGTGCTCGCCCTTGCGCCCGAACATCACCGCGCCTGGGGCATCGAGCACGATGGCGAGCTCAGGTGGCGGGCACACCAGGAGGCGCCGGAGCCGTCGGGAGAGGCGGCGCCACGGTGGATCGGACGAGCGAGCCGGCAGCAGCGCCTCCTCGCTGTACCGATCAAACACGACGATGTGTCCGCGCACGCGCGCGGCGAGTGCCGAGAGGTACCGGACCCACTGTGTCGTGACGCCACCGATGAAATAGAGGCCCGGGCCTCGCAGAAGTCGAAGCGCACGGGGCCGTTGATCCGTCGCCCCGCCTGATCCGGTCCCCATGTAGACGACGCGCACGGGGAAGAACACCCGGGAATGGAGCGCGGCGGCCAACGTTGACTTGCCGGCACCATCGGGGCCCAACAGCGCGACGCTCACGCCACGATATGCCCACGCCCGGTACGTGCTGAGCACGCGGTCGAGTGGCCGGCGCGTCCAGCCGCGGGCGCGATCCCGGCGGTCACGAATCGCTCTCAGCCGGACAAGGCCATCGGCGACCTGCTCCCAGGCTTGGGCCACGATCGCGGCCCGCAGCTCGTCGAGCGTTGCGGCCGCGGCGGGAATGCGCTGTCCGATGAACGAAGGGATCGCGTCCTCGACGGCGGCTGCGGAGGCGTCGGCGAGCAGCTGCTCGCGATGCCTTCCGACCGGCTGCCGTCGCTCATCGGCAAGATGCAGGATCAGGCACCAGAAGCGGTCGGACGGGTGGAGGCGAGCGAGTTGCTCTCCAATTCGCCGCGATAGGCACTCGGCCGTCAGGGCCGCGGGGAGGTCCCACGCGCCGGACGCCACGCCCGTCGCGATGTCGAGGTGGATCCAGGTGGTGGTGAGGGCGTCGTACGCCACCAGCGAGCTGCCGGTCCCTCGGCGGGCGACGGGCACGAAGCCAGACGCCACAGCGATCTCACGGGCCGTCCCAGACTGGCTCGGCGTGACGAGCAGGTCAACGTCACCTGTCGGTCGATCAAGGGCGGACGGCTCCCGCATGAGTGCCCACGGCAGGCCGGCTCGGCCGAAGGCTCGGAAGACGTCGTCGAGAAGGGGGTGCAGTGAGTCGTCCAGTGCAGGCCTCCCGCATGCGGCACGGCGAGCGGCCTTCGGCCCCCGGTCTCGGCGCAGGCTCCTGGGCGGCTCGTGGCCGAGGAGTCTACGCTACTTCCTCGGGCACATACCGATGCCCGTCATCCGGATGGTCGGCCGGTAAAGATCTCGGGCGCTACCGCTCGTGCCGACCGATGTCGGGTGCCGATCCGGCGTACTGCAGCCCCAGACCGACCCCCCGGTCGATGAGTGGCGAGCCGTCCGTCAGCCGGTAATCGCGGGCCCCGGCATTCACGAACGCTGGCGACGCGGAGAGCCCATGTGCCATGTGGCCCGTCGCCGTCCTGAACGAGCTCAAGTTGAGGTAGATCGTGGAGCCCACTGCAGCGAACTGGTTCCCGAACGCCTCGCACGTACCGCTGGTGCACGGGACGACATCGTTGTAATCGATTACCACACTGGAGGGCAGGCCCGTGCCAAGCCAGAAGCCTCGGCCGTTCACGACGACGTTGTTCACGATCCTCAGGTTCGTGACAGGGCCGGAGAAGTTGCCTGAGGCGACTACTCCGATGCCGAACTTGTCCATCGAGTCGATGACGTTGTGCGCCACGAGCGACTGGCTCATGCAGCGGAGCCACATCCCTCGTTCCTCGGCGCGCGTATTGGTCTGATAGATCACGTTGCGGAGGATCTTGTTGTTCTTGCAGTCCCCGCCCGAACGGGTGCCCGTCTCGATGGCGTCGGCCGACCCACCGATGATGTTCGAGTCGATGACCGCGTCATCCATGCCGTAGATCTCGATGCCGACAGCGTCGTTGCCGAGGATCGTGTTGCCGACCACCGTGATCCCGCCGGACGTGTCCATCAAGTTCATCCCGCCCGCTTTGCGCGAGCTGTCGAGGAATCGGTCGTTCTGGACGATTCGGTTGCCGCGGATCACCGTGCCGGTGGTCGTCGCGTGGATCTCCAGGCCAAACGCATTGTCAGTGATGACGTTGCCTTCGACGATCGCGCCCGGCGAGTTGCGCAAGAAGATTCCCAGGGTGTTGCCGCGGATCGTGAGGCCGCGGATCGTCACGTTGGGAGCGTCCTTGACCCAGATGCCGGCGTCCCATGAGCCAGTCCCTCCGGTGACCACGACAGCGCCATCCCCGGCCGCCTGCACCGTTCGGTTGGCGCGCATGTCGAAGGACTGGTACGTCCCCGCATGGAGCAAGAGGGTTGCGCCGACCGGCGCGGCGTCGATCTTGGCCTGAAGATTCTGGCCGGGGAAGACGTGGATGCCTCCCACAGTCGGGGCGGGTGTCGGCGCGACTGCACTGGGGGTGGGGGTCGGGCTCGAGGAAACGGGGGTCGGCGCCGGGGTCGGGGCCGGGGTCGACGGAGGAGCCGACGGCGATGGCGTCACCGAGGGAACAGCTGTCGCGGAGGGCGGGGCCGATGAGGGGGTCGGGGACGGCGACTCGTTGCCACGGGACTGGCCGGGCGGTTCCGACGGACGATTGCCGCCCTGCCCGCCACCGGTTCCCGCTCGCCCGTTGTTCGCCTCGACCGCGGCTCCAGATGGAAGGCCGATCGTCCGTACCGAGTCCCAGAAAGCGACGGGGGCCAGGACCGCGGCGATCGTCAGGATCACGACGGCCGCCCTGGTCCTACCAGATGCTGATGGTTCCGGCTGCGGCCGCGCGGTTTCGCGCGAACTCCCCCTGACACTGAGCGGCGTTGCCTTGAAGCGCACTGGGCGGACCTCATTACGGTTCCCGCGAGTCGGGCGGTGAACCGTAGCGACGGCCTCCAGCGCCTGTCACTGACTCGTTCGTCCATTGGCCAGCTGGGCAGGTGCCGACGACCCCGTTGCATTTCGACACCTAACCGGCCCGGACCACACCACGCGGCGGCCGAACGTGGTACGGCCGTCCTGCCGCAGGCCGTACGGTAGGGACAAAGAGAGGCGGGTCGGATGAACCGGTCTTCGGCTGCAGCCAGTGGCCGCCCTCGGCGCATGTGGCGCTACACTGCCGGCGAATCCCGACCGAAGCGCTGCCATGGCTATTCCAATCTCAGTGTTCATTCCCGTCTACAACGACTCGAGGTGGCTCCCCGGAGCGATCGAGAGCGTCCTTGCCCAGTCCCACCAGGACTGGGAGCTCGTCGTCGGTGACAACGCCTCGACCGAGGACCTCGAGCCGATCGTGAGGCGCTACGGCGACGAGCGGATCCGGTACCACCGATGGGACGCTCATGTGGGCATCGAAGAGAACTTCAACCGGACGGCCGCGCTGACAACGAACCCATGGGTTCAGTTGTTGTGCGCCGACGACCGGATCCGACCGCCCTGCATGGAGCGGATGGCCGAGGTCATCGAGCAATGGCCAGCTGGTGGCGACCGGCTCTCGATGGTGCTCACGGCGTGTCGCCGGGTGAACGAGCGAGGCGAATCCGCAGATGAGATCTGGTACGGGTCCAAGCCCAAGATTCGCGTCGACGCCGGTGTGTACGACGCCGCGCAGTGGTACCAGATCCACATGACCGACGGTCATCCACCGTGGAACGTTGGATCCGTACTCATCGCCCAGAGTGTGCTGAACGAGTCGGGTGGGTTCTTTCGCCCGGAGGTCGGGCTGTCGAGCGACGTCGAGCTCTCACTGCGGGCAGCTGCCTACGGGAAGGTGGCCTACATCGACGAACCGCTCCTGGACTTCATGGTCCGTTCCGATGCGGACAGCTCGATCCGACTCTGGCAGAACCGGTCGTCCGCTGACGATCGCACGCCGATCGAGGCCGCACTCATTCCCGCCATGGACGTCCATCGCCACCGGCGTGGTCTTTCCGGCCGCGAGCGCCGGCAGGCGCACGCCGCGATCGCACGATCACACCTGCAGCGCGCCGGTCAGCATCGCGTGCTGCCGGATGGACGAGGGCGGCTAGCAGCGTGGGCGGACGTGCTGGCGGCCGCCCGCTGGAGCCCGACGACACTCGTGCATCCGTACCATCTCGCCTACGGGCTGGCGGCGCTGATCGCGCCGCGCAGCGTCCTGGAGGTTGCGAAGCGAAGGCTCGTCTCGCGCCACCGCTAGGGGCGTTCAGCCGGCAGAGATGCAGGTCACTGTGCGCCCACAACCTTGCGGTAGACGTCGGCGAGCTGGGCGGCGCACTCGTCCCACGTTGGGAGAGCAAGCTCCGTTTGACCGAGCGCGGGAGCGTCGATCTGCTCGGTGAGCCTTTCCGCCAGCACCTGCGCACTCGCCCGCGGATCCACTCCGACAACCTGCTCGAGGCCCACGAGCTCGCTGAGCGCGGAACTGTCTGCTACCACGAGGCGGATGCCAAGCGCGAGTGCTTCGAAGGCGGCGAGACCCTGCGACTCGTATTCGCTCATCAGGGCGACGACCGACGCCTGTCGCAGGACGTGCTGGACCTCTCGGCGCGGTGCGCTCGTGATGTCAACGCCGTCGCTCACCCCCTTCCGGTATGCGAGTCGCTGAAGGGATGATGCGTGCGGGCCTTGGCCAAGGATCAGCAGCCGGACCTCGGGATGGGTGCGTCGGATGATCGGAAGCGCCTCAATGAGCCGATGGTGGCCCTTGTATCGCTCCAGTCGCCCGACGGAGACGATGAGCGGCGGACGCATCGTGACGGTGTCGTCCGCACGGGCAGCCGAAGCGGGGAGGTCGGCGCCATTCCGAATGACGGTGAACGACTCCGTGGGAAGCCGGAGGCGCCGCGCGAACAACTGGGCCTCGTACTCGGAGACAGCGATCAGGGCGCTCGCAGCGGACAGCAATGGCCGCAGCAGAAGCGCCTGGAGCGGCCGAATGGCGGTTCTTAGCCGAGAAGAGTGCCCGCCGGAATGGATCGTCACGACGTACGGGAGGTCGGCGTGGCGCGCAGCGCTCAAGGCCAGCGGCGGGACCAGGGTGTGGTAGCTCTGGCAGTGGAGCAGGTCGACGCGGCTGCGGCGGATCGCGCGGTAGATCGCTGGCGAGAAGAAGAGGTCACCACGCCGCGGCCAGGCCGCCACGCGACGAACTCGAATGCCATCGACGATCTCCCGCGCCGGCAGCCCGCCCGGGTTCGTCGTGAGCACCTCGAGCTCGAACCGATGCTGGTGGATGAGACGCCTGGCGACCTCCCAGACGTGCGACTCGACACCACCTTGATGCGGAAAGAACTGCGGGGTGACCATGAGAACACGGACCGGAGCGCGACGGTCCCCTTGGCGGCTCGAAGCCGGAACGCTCCCCAGGCCCCCGGTCACGTCACATGCCGCGCGGCACTCACCTCTGGGAAGGCCATGTCCTGCTCGGCGCGAAGCCGATCGACGAGGCGACCGTCCGGCAGCGTCACGTCTCCGTAGGTCAGCACCTGATCCACGGGCACGTCGCGGACGAGACGGCATCCCTCGACCAGGCCCATCGGCATCAGCCCCTCGGCGGCGGCGACGTCGGCGTTTTCGCAGAGGCCGTAGGCCATGTAGCCGCCGATTCGATCGACCGTCTCGCCCGTCTTCAGGTCGCGCTTCGCGGTCGCCACCACCTCCACCCGAGGAGCGCCCTGTGGCGCAATGGCCGCGTCGTGGAAAAGGACGGCCCGAGCGAGGCTGGTCGGCACCTCGAAGTGGCAGAGGTGGTAAGGCGTGTAGAAGCAGTAGAGGGGACCCTCGCCCAACTTGTAGAGGTTGAGGTAGTGCTGCTGCTGCGGGTGCTCGTGCACGCCCAGGACGAAGACACCGGGGCTCGGCTTCGCGCCGACGACGTAATCGACGATGCCAGGGCCGTCGAGCAGGACGTCTGACGGATACCAGCTGACGGCTTCGTCGATCGAGGTCCCAGCGGAGACGGTTGGCCCATACATGCCGCGGCGTGCGACGCGCATTCCGGTCGCGTTGGCGATGATCGCCTGCTCGTAGGAGATCTTCGTGCCATCCGCGAACGACGTCACCATGTGCGGGCTCTGGCCCCACGTCCGGGCGAATGCTTCCTGGGTCGTCGGCGTCCGATACGGATCGTGGAGCCCCTTGATGTTGCCGCACAGGACGGGGCGAACTCCGATTCCCGACACGAAGCGGTAGAGGTTCATCGTGACGCCGGGCTGGTCGCCATCGGCGTTGCTGATGATCACCCCGGCCGCATCGGCCTTCCGCTTCAGGATCGGGCCGACGGTGCCGTCAAGCTCCGCATTCATGAGCACGATGTGCTTGCCGCGCGCGATCGCGCCGGCTGCGACATTGGCCCCGTACTCGATGGTCCCGGTTACCTCGAGCAGCGCCTCGACGCCCTCGGTGTCCAGGACGACCTGGGGATCGTCGGTCACCGCCGGCACGCCCCGCCGAATGGCCGCGGCCAGTTCATCGGAGGTGGTGACCCTGACGATGTCCGTCGCACCGGCCTCCCGATACGCTCGCTCGGCATGATCGACATTGCGGTTGCAGATCACGCTCAGCTCCATGCCGCGTGTGGCCGTCAGGATCTGCAGTGCCACGCCCCGCGCCATGAACCCCGCCCCGAACATGCCGACCCGAATTGGCCGTCCATTACCGTGTCGCTCCTCGAGCGCGCGGTCGACGAGGATCACGCGGTCTCACCGGCGGAGTAGTCAGACCAGGACGCATCTTTGGGCGAAAGAATCGGGGCTTCGGTGAGGGGCCACGCGATCGAGAATGCCGGATCGTCGTAGCGAGCCCCGCGCTCGGCTGCGGGCGCGTAGAACTCCGACGAGAGGTAGATCACCTCGCTGGCGTCGGCCAGAACCTGATAGCCGTGCGCGCACCCTTCCGGCACGAAAAGCATCCGGTCATTCTCCGGGCTGAGCTCGAGCCCGAACCATTGCTTGTGGGTGGCAGAGTCCGGACGCACGTCCACGGCGACGTCGAAGATCGCGCCGCGGACGCAGCGGACGAGCTTCGCCTCCGCGTGCGGCGATGCCTGGTAATGGAGCCCTCTCAGCGTCCCACGGAGGGCGTTGCGAGCAAGGTTCACCTGTGCGAGCCGCGCAGTGAGCCCTTGGTCTGCAAGTTCCCGGGCGCACCAGAGCCGAGCGAATGAGCCTCGTTCGTCGGACCGATGCTCAGGCTCGACGACGGTGACTCCCGCGATCGGCGTCGGACGGAACCTCACAGGGCTGCGGCGGCCGGGGCAGCGAGCGTGCCCTCGTTGCGCGGCATCCACTCCAAGGATTCGCTGATGTCGCCGCGGTCGAGGTAGTCGCGGAGCACCTTCAGCCGTACGAACTTCGACTGGCGGTAGTCGGCATCGAGTTCGGGCAGCACCGCAATCTCGTTGGCGAGGCCGTGGATCGCCGCCTCGAGGCTGACCTCCGGCTGGTGATCGGGGGCGGCCGCGCGAAACCCGGCGAAGCTGACGCGATAGGATCGCGGATCGGGGCCAGCTCCATCGGCGATCCGCACCTCGGCACCCTTCACGCATGCGGCGACTGCCGAAGCCAGATCCCTCATCTGGAAGTTCCATTCGTCAGAACCCGCGTTCAGCGCCGTGAACGGCGAGAGCGAGTCACTCGGACCATCGATCGCCCAGTCGAGCGCGCGGGCCATGTCCGCGACGTGGATGAGCGGCCGCCAAGGCGTCCCATCGCTCAGGAGCGTCACGGTGCCGCTGGTGATCGCGCCGGCAACGAGATCGTTCAATACCAGGTCGAGACGCAGGCGGTGGCCCATCCCGCAGGCAGTCGCGAACCGCAGGCTGGTCACGTTGAAGCGCTCGTCCGCGAGGGGCTCGAGGCCACGCTCGGCATCCAACTTCGACCGCGCGTAGGCGGTCAGCGGATTGAGCTCGGACGACTCCGTCCGCGGCTCGTCGTCAGCGAGCCCGTAGATGCTGCAACTCGACGCGAACACGAAGCTGCGCACGCCGGCCCGCTTCGCTTCGGCAGCCAGCTGGACCGACGCGCGGTGGTTGATGTCGTCTGTCGCTCCTTCGAACGCTGCACCGATTGGGTCGTTCGACACGGCCGCCAGGTGGATGACGGCATCGATGCCCTCGAGGTCGCGTGCCGTCACACGCCGAACGTCGCCGAAGCGTTGAATGTCCAGAAGGGACTCGGGGAGCGGACCAGTACGGGAGAGGCAGTGAGCGAAGAAGCCCTGATCGAGCCCGATGATCTCAGCTTCGGGGCGGCTTGTTCGCAGGCGACGGACCACCTCAGGACCGACGTACCCCATGTTGCCCGTGATCAGAATCCGCTCCATTGTCGACCCGCCGGCGCTCACCACACGACCCACGGCGCCTCACCTGAAGACCATTGCTGCTCCAGGATCATCTTGTCGCGCAGCGTGTCCATGTTTTGCCAGTACCCGTTGTGGCGATATGCCGCCAGCTTTCCTTCCGTCGCCATCGACTCGAGCGGCTCCCCCTCCCACGTGGTCATCTCGTCTGCGACGTAGTCGAGGGCGCCAGGCTCCACCACGAAGAACCCACCGTTGATCCAGACGCCGTCGCCGTCCGGCTTTTCCTTGAAGTGGCTCACGAGATTCTCATCCGGGTGCAGGGACAGAGCCCCAAAACGCCCCGGGGGCTGCACGGCGGTCAGGGTGACCAGCGCTGCCTGACTCCGATGAAAGTCGAGCAGGTCCGTCAGGTTCACGTTGGACACGCAGTCGCCATAGGTGAGAAAGAACGTGTCGTCCCCGATGGACGCTGCAGCGACCTTCAGCCGCCCACCCGTCATCGCGTGCTCGCCCGTCTCGACGAGGTGGACCTGCCACGGCTCGACCTTAGCAGACTCGATCCGAACTCGGTTCTGACGCAGGTCGATGGTGACATTCCCGTGCGTGAGCGAGTAGTTCGCGAAGTACTCCTTGATGGCGTAGCCCTTGTAGCCGCACAGGATCACGAACTCGTTGACTCCGTAGGCCGAGTAGAGCTTCATGATGTGCCAAAGGATCGGGCGGCCACCGATCTCGACCATCGGCTTCGGCCGGAGGCCGGTCTCTTCGCTGATGCGCGTGCCATATCCGCCCGCGAGGATGACGGCCTTCATTGGCGCTCCATCTCGCCGCGCCCCGTCCTGATTCGCGCCGCACCGCGCGGCCGTCCTACCCCAAGGATCATGTCACGCGGCATCTTAGGTGAGGGACCTTGCCCGTGTCTCCTCAATTCCCTGGAGCTCCGTTTCGACCACGATCGGGATTGGCGTTAGCTGCCGTCCCATGACATGGGCCTCCCGGACGACGGCCGGCATCGGCCGCCGTCGCTCTCGGAGGATCGTTCGCAGAACGCGCCATCCATCGGGAATGGTCCGCAACCGGCTCTGGCCGTGCACGCGAGCCGCTTCGTAGCTCGGGACCTCCGTGACGAGGAAGCCGGCTCGCAGCGCGCGAACATTCATCATCGTTTCGATCTCAAAGCCGTCGCCGTCGAGGTCGAGGATAGGGAGGACGTCGCGCCAGAACGCGTTGTAGCCGTAACAGAGATCCGTGAACCTCGCACCGAACAAGACTCGAACGCACAGGATGAATGCCTCGTTGCCCGCGCGCCGGTAGAAGGGCATGTCGATGGTTCCGCCGCCCGGCAGGAACCGTGATCCCTTGACGAAGTCCGCGCCCCCGTGCAGTGCCGCCAGGAAGGTCGGGATCTCACCCGGGTCAGTCGACCCGTCGGCATCAAGCATCACAATGATGTCGCCCGTCGCCGCGGCGAAGCCAGCGCGCAGTGCAGCGCCCTTCCCGGGCCTGGCCTCCATGACGACCCGGATCGTGGGCATCAGCTCCCGCGCGACCTCGACCGTTCGGTCGGTCGAGCGCCCATCAACAAGAATGACCTCGTCCACGTCCGACGGGATCCTGGGAAGTACGTGAGGTAGGTTGTCCTGCTCGTTAAGGGTTGGGATGATGACGGATGTCTTGGCTCGGGCCATGAGTGTCCCCCAGGTACAGGCGACGACCCGCGCGAGATCCGGCAGAGGATTCGCGTTGGGATCGCGGTGGCACACCGCGCGGCCCTGGGTCGATAGGGTCAATAAGGCTAGTACTTCAGTACCAGTACCGCAAGGGATCCGACGGCCCTGAGCCGGGATGGCGTTGCATCACGTCAACGGTCGGCCCCGCGCCCTTGCCGGCTTACCGAGCCGAGGGAGCAGCCACCGACGCTACGGGGACCGGTCAGTCAGGACCTCGGGCAGGTCACGCAGGAGGCGCGACCGAGCCCACATCGGTCCGAGGCCGGCGGAGCGCGCAGCGGCGTGCGCCGTGAGATCGGTGTGCGGGCCGAAGAGAATGACGCGGCCGGACGCGGACGATAGCACCTCGGCCCAGCCCGACCCGCGCGATGACCAGTCGACGAGAACGAGCTCCGCGTCCGGCGGGATGTCGTCCGGAACATCGACGCGGGCGAGCTCGACATCGGCGATGCGCGAGGCAGACTCGATCCGGCTGTAGAGCATCATATCGGTGACGACCGCAGCGACCTTCATCAAGCGGGGTCGACGGCCGGCTCCGATGCGATCTGGGCGGCGTCGCCTGGTGCTTGCACGTCACTGCCATTGACGCTGGCAGCGCCTGTCTGATCGAGGATGAATCGAGCGATCCGCATCGGGTAGATGCCGACGACCACCGGCGCGCGGACCTCGACCGATAGCTCGATGCCGACCTCATCGCGCTGCCAGAGGTCCTGGAGCTTCATCGCCTCGCGCTCGGGCAGACCGATGAACGCCGAGGTTCCGTTGCGCGCGATGTGGCTCATCGCATCGGCCTCGAGGCCGAACCGTCGGCGAATGTCGGCAACCGCGATGTATGGGCGTGATGTGAGATAGCGGCGGAGACTCGAGGTGCTCGGCCGTTTCGTGGCGGACATGGCTTGTGGCGAGCCAGTCTACGCCGATGCCGCCGAACCCGCGTCACCGGCGCCTACGGCCATCCGCGGGCACGGCGCCACGGCGCCGCCGACTCGCGGTCGTAACCCGCTTGACACCGAGAGGACAATCCGGCTGAGCGGGCGTTCGGCTTTCGTTGCGCCTCCGTGGGGGACGCGGCCCACGCTCGTTGGAGCCTTGCCTCATCCGAGCCCCGAGGAGGTCCGTTCTCGCCATGTCACGTTCCGTGCTGCCTGCTTCCGCGCGCCCCGCGACCCGGTTCATCGTCGCCCTCACCGTCCTCTCCCTGCTGACCACGCCGGTCGCGGCATCCCAGGGCGCACCGCTGCCCGATGCCCCGCCCAGCACGGACGCCGAGGCCGCGCCGATCCAGGCCGGACTGCTGGATCAGCTGCGATCCGGTGACCTCGAGCGATTCGTCGTCGAGTTCAGCGCGGAGGCGAACCTCTCCCGCGCGGCAAGCATCAACGACCACGAGCGGCGCGGCGTCTTCGTGGTGAAGGAGCTCAAGCGGGCGACCGATGCGCAGGATGCGGCGATCGCCCTCGTGGAGGCGACGCCCGGCGCGAGCGCCGAGAGCTTCTGGCTGCGCAACACGCTGGTCGTGTACGGCGGCGCGCCGCTGGCGCGCGCGATCGCGAAGCTGCCCGGCGTCAAGGTCGTGCGTGCGGAGAAGATCTATCCGCTCGTGAAGCCCGTCGAGACGCAGGCGGCAATCCTCGCAGCCGAGCCGACATGGGGCGTGGAGAAGATCGGCGCCGATGACGTCTGGGCCCAGGGCATCCTCGGCAGCGGCATCGTCGTCGCGAACGTCGACACCGGCGTGCAGTACGACCATCCGGCGCTCGTGGAGCAGTACCGCGGCAACCTCGGCACGGATGGCTTCGACCACAACTACAACTGGTGGGACCCGACCGGCATCTGCGGCGACGAGCCGTGCGACAACGCCGGCCACGGCACGCACACAATGGGCACGATGGTCGGCGGCGACGGCCCCGGACTGTTCACGCCCGACATCGGTGTCGCGCCCGGAGCGAGCTGGATCGCGGCCAAGGGCTGCGAGGACTTCGGCTGCTCGGACGTCGCTCTTCTGTCATCCGGTCAGTTCATCCTGGCCCCGACCGACGTCGACGGGAACAACGCCGACCCGACGAAGCGGCCGGACATCGTCAACAACTCGTGGGGCAGCGGCCCCGGTGACGAGTTCTACCGCGATGTCGTCGAGGCCTGGCGCGCCGCCGGCATCATCCCCGTCTTCTCCGCCGGCAACTCCGGCCCCGGCTGCGACTCCGGCGGATCCCCGGGTGACTTCCTCGAGTCCTTCTCGGCCGGCGCGACCGATATCGACGACGAGATCGCCGACTTCTCGTCGCGCGGCCCATCCGTCTTCGGCAAGGTCAACCCGGACGTTTCTGCGCCCGGCGTGGCGGTCTCGTCCTCCGTGCCCACCGATCAATACGCCGAGTTCGATGGGACCTCCATGGCGGCGCCCCACGTCGCCGGAACCCTCGCGCTCATGCTGTCCGCCGAGCTCGCCCTGATTGGCGACTTCGAAGGCGCTACGTTGGCGCTGCGTGACACAGCCATGGACATCCTCGACGACCAGTGCGGCGGCGCCGAGGACGGCGACCCGAACAACGTCTACGGGGACGGCCGGATCGACGCCGCTGCGGCAGTAGCGCTCGTCGCGACCGGCGGCACACTGGCCGGCACGGTCACCGATCTCGACACCCTCGACCTGATTGGCGGGGCGACGGTGACGGCGAGTGCAGGTGGGCGCGACTTCAGCGTCACGACCGCCTCCGACGGCACGTACGAGATGTTCCTCGCCGCCGGCGACTACGCCGTGTCGGCGGTCGCCTTCGGCTACGCGCAGTCCGCGGCAGCGGTCGCCACCATCCAGACCGACCTGACCACGACACAGGACATTCAGCTCGACGCGCTGCCGCGTTTCGACGTCAGCGGCATCGTGACCGCGGCCTCCGACGGCGCGCCGGTCGAGGGCGCCACCGTCAAGGCCATCGGCACGCCGGTTGATCAGGCGATCACAGACGCCGGCGGTGCGTACACGCTGAACCTGCCCATTGGCAGCTACACCATTCGCGCCACAGCCGGCGGCTGCACCGAGCAGGGCTTCGCCGAGGTCGAGATCGTCAACGCCGACGTGGTGGCCGACTTCTCGATCGCGCGCAAGCTCGACGACTTCGGGCACGGCTGTTCCGCGATCGCATTCGACTGGGTCGACGCCGCTACGACGACGCCGCTGTTCGGCGACGAATTCGTCGGACGCCTCAACCTGCCGTTCGCATTCCCCTACTACGGCGAGACGTACGACGAGGTCTGGCTCAGCGATAACGGCTACCTGAACTTCCTCGGGCCGGATCAGTTCAACGGGTTCCCCGTCGAGATTCCGTCCGAGTCGGATCCCAACGCGGCCATCTATGCCCTGTGGCGGGACCTCAGCGTGGGCTCGGACGGGGCCATCAAGTTCGAGACGGTCGGGACATCCCCGGACCAGGCGTTCGTCATCGAGTACGAGAACGTGACGGCCGGCTCGACCGCCGTGACGTTCGAGGTCAAGCTGTGGGAGAACGGCGACATCGACCTGCTCTATGCCGATGCAGGTACCGGTGACGATGCGGGCATCGGGATCGAGGACGCCGACGGGGCCGATGCGCTCCAATTCGGCTTCCTCAGCGACGTGCTGACCGACGAGGCCGCATTCCGATTCACCACTGTGCCGAGCGGCCTCGTCTCCGGCACGGTGACCGACCTCAACGATGGCGAGCCGATCGAGGGCGCCGTCGTCGAGGCGCTGACGAGCGGCCGATCAACGGAGACCGCGGCAGACGGGACGTACGAGCTGCGGCTGCTGCCCGGCGCGTACGACCTCGAGATCCAGTCCGACGGGTACACCTCCCACACCGAGGCGATCTCGCTGGCTGACGACGACGTGCTCACGGTCGACGCTGCGCTCGGGGCGCCGATCGCGGCGGTCACACCCCCGACGATCGACGAGTCGGTCGAGTTGGGCGATTCGACCGACATGACGATGACGGTTTCGAATACTGGCACCGGACCGCTCGACTGGCTGGTCATGGAGCGTCCAACAAGTGAAGAGCCGCCCGATCTGCCGGAGATCCCCGGCTCGGTAACGCGGATTCCCAGTTGGGAGAAGCCGTCGGTGCCGGCCGACCTGCCTCAGGCGCGAACGACCACAATTCCAACAGACCAGCTCTCCGAGATCATCACCGATCCGGAAGGCGACGGTGGAGCCGTTGACCTCGTCAGCGTCCGCGCCGGCGCCGACTCGACCGAGATCACGATGGAGCTGATCTACGCCTCCGACGCCGACGCCGAGCAGGCTGCCGGGTACGTCTTCCTCGACGTCGACCAGGATCCGGAGACCGGAGAACCTGCAGAGTTCTTCGCCGGTGATCCGGCGCAGGATGTCGGCCTTGAGTACTTCGTGGACCTGTTCCTGGCGCACGAGGCCGAGCCGGTGGTCTTCATCATCGACGCCCTGACCTTCGAGGTCGTGGCGGAGACCGAGGCACGGGTCGAGGGGGATACGCTCGGCTTCGACGTGCCGCTCGCAGCGATCGGCGGTGACGACGGATTCGTGAATACCGCGCTCGTGACGGGTGACTTCTTCCAGCCGACCGACTGGGCACCCGACGCCGGGCACGGCACGATCGAGCCGTTCAGCGACGCGCCATGGGTCTCGGAGTCGCCGGAGAGCGGCACGGTCGCGGCCGGCGATAGCACCGAGGTGACGGTCACGCTCGGCGGCGAGGACGTGGGCGCCGGCACCTACGACGGCCTCCTCGTGTTCATCACGAGCGACCCGAAGGCCCCGACTCACCCAGTTGAGCTGTCCCTCGAGGTCGGGCTGCCCGCGACGTTCGGCGGCGCCAGCGGCAACGTGTGGGAAGCCCACTCCGGCGAGCCGCTGCCGGCCACGATCCTGATCGAGGCCGAGGACGGAGCCACGCCGTATCCGATCGAAGTCACGGCCGGCGATGACGGCAACTGGGAGGCCTTCGGACCTGCCGGCACGTGGCCAGTGACGGCCACGCTCGACGGATACCTTGCAGCCTCGGGCACGGTCACGATCAGTTCCGGCGCGATGACGCGGGGGCAGGATCTCTACCTGCATCGCGAGCAGGCGCACGCCGTGGTCGACGGCGGTCCGTTCACCATCGTCATGCGGCCGAACCGCACGACCAGCCGGTCGATCGTCATCGGCAACCCCGAAGGGCATCTGCCGCTCGACTTCACCGTCGCGGAGGTCGACCTGACCCCGCCGGTGGCCGAAGAGCCGATCGGTGGCGTCGGCTCATGGGTATCGCCGCCAGAGGCAACGACCGAAGGCCGTGCGAACACCGGCGCCACGTCAGCCCAGCCGTCGCAGTTCCGGTGGACGCCGGACAACGCCACGAACGACCTCTCGGTGCTCGTGTACGCCGACGATCCGATCCATCCGGCGCCCGACACGTTCATTGACCAGGCGCTTCAGCAACTCGGCACTGCCTACACCGCGTACTACGACGCGGACTTCGGCGGGTTCGAGGCGGACCTCGCGTCGGGGACGTGGGACGTCGTGATCTTCGCGAATGACAACTGGGGCCCGCCGACGTCGACGTTTGACGCGCTCCAGGCCTATGTCGAGGGCGGCGGGAAGCTCATCGCGCACAGTTGGGTGATGGGCGAGGTGGCCGACCATCCGCTCTGGTCGCTCATGGGCGTCGCTCACGTCAGTGACGATGTCGAGCCGCCGGACCCAGTCTTCTGGTGGCAGCCGAGCCATCCGGCATTCTCTGTGCCGGAGTCCGTGCCGGAATTGGTCGCGCTCGACCCGCTTGAATTCCTGGCGTATGGCCAGCGCGTCGACGGCGGGGGCGGCGATCCGATCGCCGGGTACACGATCCCCGGTCCGGATCCGGGCGAGGCGGCGCTCGTCATCGGTCCCTCGCGGACGACGGTGTTCCGCGGCTTCCTCGACGCCCAGAACAGCGCCGATCTCGACGACGACGGCGTCATGGACGGCGTCGAGCTATGGGTGAACCTGATCTCGGGCATCGAGTTCGGGTTCACCAGCGACGCTAGCTGGTTGACGGTCGACCCGCTCGAAGGCACGGTCGAGGCGGACTCGACGGCCAGCGTCAGCCTGACGGCCGACTCCTCGGGCCTCGCGCCCGGGGTGTACCGAGCAGCGGCGATCGTGCAGACGAGCGACCCGGATAATCGGTCCGTGACCGTGCTGGTGTCACTCGTGGTGCCGGCGTACCAGCTGGGTGTCAACGCCGGTGGGCCTGCGACCGTGGCCAGCGGGATCCGATTCCGTCGCGACCGGGTCTACGAGGACGGCAGCTACGGCTACTCCGGCTCGAGTGCCAGGGTCACGACGGCACGCGCCATCCGCGGCACGAAGGACGATCCGCTGTACCAGTCGATGCGCGCGGGGATGCGGGTGTACCGCTTCGATGTCCCGGTCGATGGCGTCTACAGCGTCCAGCTGCGGTTCGCGGAGATCGAGCACAGGCAGAACGGGCGACGCGTCTTCACGGTCTTCGTGGAGGGCAGGCCGGTGCTCGTCAATCTCGATGTCCACCGGAGCGTCGGCGCACGACGCGCGCTGAACTTCACGTTCAACGCAAGGGTGCGCGACGGCACCCTGAACGTCCGGTTCTCCGGGCAGCAGGGAGACGTGCCGATGATCTCGGCGATCTTCGTCACGCACCGGCCCGACTTCGAGTGAGTGAGGGCGGGCCGTGCGTCAGGCGCGGCCCGCCCTTCTCACCGGCGCCCGTGTGCCCACCCGCGGGCACGCTCCACCGCGCGCCGGATGACGTCCTTCGGCGGCACGGGGCCGTCGCCGTAGTCACGCGGCGAGAGGCCGACCGGTCCCTCCCGTCCCGGGTCGATGTCCACCCCGTCGATCCGGATCGAGGGCGAGCCGTGCATCTCGAGCAGGACCGCGTCGTCGGCTGACGAGACCACCACCATCTGGATCGGGGTCTCGAAGGCGTCCTCGGTGAGGACCTCGACCAGGTTCTGGCGAGCCGGCATGGCGGCCGGGTCGCCGTCGGCGTAGAGCAGCTCGACCCGCATCGGTCAGCTGGTGGCGAAGAACGCGACCAGCGCGACGACGGCCAGCACGCCGAGCGCGGCGCCGACGTAGATGCGCCGACGCTCCTCGCCGGTCATCCCCTCGCGCACGCTCGCCTGCCCGCGCGGGGCGCGGCCGCGCCAGGCCAGGTAGCGCTCCGTGTTCGTGTCGCGCGCGTCGCGTGCCCGGTACGCCTGCCATGCCGGCCACGCGACCAGGTAGGCCGCCACGGCAGCGGCGGCGGCGACGACCAGCCAGGCGAGCGGCGGCACGTCTCAGGCCACCTGGGCCGCTGCGGCCGCGTCGACGATCCAGCGCACCGCCGGGCCGGTGACGCGGGCCGCGGGCAGCTCCGCGTCGCCGGAGCGGATACGCGCCAGGACATCGGCCTTGTTCGCGCCATGGACGACGAAGATCGTCTCGCGCGCGGCGTTCAGGACCGGGAAGGTCAGGGTCATCCGCCAGGCGTCCATTGCCGGCACCCAGTTCGCGACCGCCCAGCGCTGCGTCTCGTCGAGCGCCGCGGTGCCCGGGAAGAGGCTGGCGGTGTGGCCGTCGGGGCCCATCCCCAACCAGACGAGGTCGAAGGCGGGCGGCGTGTCGCCGCGTGCGCCGAAGGCGAGCCGCAGCTCGGTCTCGTAGGCGAGGGCCGCGGCGTCGATGTCGGGCGCCTCGGCCTGCATGCGGTGGACCCGATCCGGGCGCACCCCCGGCAGCTGGCTGATGAGCATCCCGTACGCCACGCCGAAGTTCGACTCGGGGTGGTCGGGCGGGACGGCCCGCTCGTCGCCCCAGAAGAACTCGACCGCCGACCAGTCGAGCGCGTCGCGGCGCGCCGGCTCGAGCAGGAGCGGGTACACCGTCTTCGGGGCGCTGCCACCCGAGAGCGCCACGCGCGCGACCCCTCGATCCGCGATGGCGTCGGCGACGATCGAGACGAACCGGTTGGCCGCCTCGCGGCAGACCGCGTCGGCGCTGTCTCGCACGTCGAGGTCGATCACCCCGGGGCCTCGCGGGCCGATGCGAGGAGGATGGCGGCGGCACGCATCGCGTCCTCGTAGACCGGGTCGACGACCTCGCCGGTGAGCTGGGCGCTGAGCAGATCGGCCTCGCGGGGCGACTCCATCGCCACCCGCCGCAGGAGCGCGGTCATCCCGTCGGCGTTCGTGGCGACGACCGCGTCCTCGCCGTCGCGATCGATGATGAACTCCGACGCTCCCGTCTCGCCGAGCGAGCGGAGCCGGACGCTGGTGAGGTCGCCCGGTCGCACGGTGGACGTCGCCTCGGGTCGCAGGGCGAGCTCGACCATCTCGTGCCGTCCTTCGAGCCGAAGCCGGAATGCGCCGTCCGCCAGCGGCTCGATCGTGCGGTGCCGCCTCCAGCCGAGACGGGTCGCGATCCAGCCCGCGTAGAGCACCGCCTGGGCCATCGGCGACGAGACGCCGGGCCTGGACTCGTCCGCGTCGTCATCGGTCCCGGGGGCGCCCGCCGGCGCGACGGCGTAGCTGATGAGCAGCCGGCTCAGGTTCGGCAGGTAGCGCCGGAAGCGCGGCGCATCGAAGAACTGCGCGGTCAGCTCCTGCCACCACGCCAGGCGCTCCCAGCTCAGGTCGCCGACCCCGCTGGCGTGCCGCAGGCTGCCCACCCGGCGCAGGCCGCCGAGGAGGTCGCCGAAGTCGGACGAGTCGAACAGGACCCGGTCCCCCATCTCGACCAGCTGCTCGAAGACCGGGCCGTCGAACGGCGGGTCGCCAGGCCACCAGACGTGCGTGGGCAGGTCGTGGATGAGCAGCGGCGCGACGACGCCGGACAGGTGCTCTGCCGCTTCGCCGCGCACCGTCAGGACGACCTCTTCGTGGCAGACGCGGTCGCCATCGCCGGTGGTGTCGTGGCAGTGGGTGCTGATCCGGGCGTCGAGCGGCCGCACCCCGGGGCCCGGCTCGGGAACGAGCACGATCGCGCGTGACGGGTGGCGGATGCCGAGGTCGAGCAGCGTTCCAACGATCCGGTCGGCGGCCGCAGTCGTCGACCACGGTCACGATCAGGTTGAGGACCGATGCGCGAGCGTGCGGCAGTCCCTTCTCGGTGACGACCTGGTCGCCATTCGCGTCCAGCCGGCCCGGCGGGTCCCACAGCGAAGCGAGGTAGGCGGCGATGGCCCGCACGCTCGTGTCGCGCTCCTCCCAGGCCGGCGTTGCCAGGCTTTCGTGCTCGCCGAAGCGCATGAGCCGCCGATGGACGGCCTGCTCCTCGTGGACGATGTGGGACGGCCCGATGGTCATGGCTTGCGCCACGAACGCCCGTCGCGCTCGAGCAGCTCGTCGGCCGCGGGCGGCCCCCAGCTCCCGGCACCGTAGAAGTGCAGCGGCCCGCCCTCGCCGGCCTCCCAGGCCCGCAGGATCGGGTCGAGGATCTCCCACGCGCGCTCGACCTCGTCGTTGCGGGTGAAGAGGCTGTTGTCTCCGGTCATCGCGTCGACCAGGAGCGTCTCGTACGCGTCGGGCGAGTCGACCGCAAACGATGATCCGTAGCGGAAGTCCATGTTCACGGTCCGGATCTGGAGCCCCTGCCCGGGCACCTTGGCGCCGAAGCGCAGGAGGATGCCCTCGTCGGGCTGCACGCGAATCGCGAGCACGTTCGGATCGACCTGGCTCACGCCGGCCCGCGAGAAGAGCGCGAGCGGGGCGCGCCGGAACTGGACCGCGATCTCGGTCACCCGGCTCGGGAGCCCCTTGCCCGTGCGGATGTAGAACGGCACGCCGGCCCAGCGCCAGGAATCGATCGCCAGCTTCAGCGCCACGAACGTCTCCGTCTCGGAGTCGGGCGGCACCTCGGCCGCGTCGCGGTAGGAGGTGAGTCGCTCACCCTCGACCCAGCCGGAGACGTACTGGCCGCGGATCACGTTGGCGGCGACATCCGACGGCGCCATCGGCTTGACGGCGCGCAGCACCTTGAGCTTCTCGTCGCGCAGGTCCTCGGGTGAGAACTCGACGGGCGGCTCCGAGGCGAAGATCGCCATCAGCTGGAGGCCGTGGTTCTGGACCACGTCCCGGAGTGCGCCGGTATGGTCGTAGAACTCGCCACGGCCCTCGACGCCGACGGTCTCGGCCACCGTGATCTGCACCGAATCGATGTAGCGGCGGTTCCAGATCGGCTCGAACAGCCCGTTGCCGAAGCGGAACACCGCCAGGTTCTGGACGGTCTCCTTGCCGAGGTAGTGGTCGATCCGGTAGACCTGGTCCTCGGCGAAGACCTCGGCGAACTCGCGGTTCAGGGTCCGCGCCGACTCGAGGTCGTAGCCGAACGGCTTCTCGACGATGACGCGCGTCCAGCCCCGCTTCGACCCGGTCGCTGCGGTGCTCGCCGCTCGCCGCCAGGCCGGCGCGGTCGAGCTGGTTGACGATCTCGGGGTAGAGGCTCGGCGGCACGGCCAGGTAGAAGAGCCGGTTGCCGGCGGTGCCGCGGTCGCGGTCGATGCGATCGAGCCGCTTCGCGAGCTCGGCGTAGGCGGCCGGGTCATTGAAGTCGCCGCGCTGGTACTCGATCGTGTCGGCGATCGAGTCCCAGATGGCAGGCTTCACCGGCTTGTTGCGGCTGTACTTGTTGATCCCGGCCAGCAGGTGGTCGCGGAACTCCGCATCGGTCCAGTCACGGCGCGCGAAGCCCACGCCGGTGAACTCGGGCGGCAGGTTGCCGCCGAGGAACGTGTTGTAGAGGGCGGGCGCGAGCTTGCGCTCGGTGAGATCGCCCGTTGCGCCGCAGATGATCATCGTGCACGGCTCGGCCATTCGCTCGTGGCGCAGCCCCTCGCGCAGCGGGTTCCGCTGCGCGCCGGCAGATCCCCCGTCGTGCGACGGATGCGCGGGGGCGGGCGGGGCCTCGGTGGTGCGCGTCGCCATCGGTCCTACTCGCGCGCCTTGATCGCGTGGCCACCGAACTCGTTGCGGAGGGCGGCGAGGACGCGATCGGTGTAGGAGTCGGGGCCGCGGCGGCTCCGGAAGCGCTCGATGAGGCTCAGGGTGATGACCGGTGCCGGCACGTCGTGGTCGATGGCCTCGGCGACCGTCCAGCGCCCCTCGCCGGAGTCGGCGACCCAGCCGCTGATCGACTCGAGGTCGTTGCCCTCGCGCTCGAAGGCGCGCGCGGCGAGCTCGAGCAGCCACGATCGGATGACCGACCCGTGGTTCCACATCGTGGCGATCGCCGACAGGTCGAGGTCGTAGTCGGAGGCGTGGAGGATGTCGAACCCCTCGCCGTAGGCCTGCATGATCCCGTACTCGATGCCGTTGTGGACCATCTTCGTGTAGTGGCCCGCACCGGCGGCCCCGCAGTACAGGTACCCGCCCTCGGGCGCCAGCGTCTTCACCACCGGCTCGAAGCGCTCGAAGACCTCGCGCTTGCCGCCGAGCATCGCGCAGAACCCGACCTCCAGGCCCCAGATGCCGCCCGAGACGCCCATGTCGAGCCACTCGATGCCCCGCTCCTCGAGCTCCGCGGCGTGGCGCTTCGAGTCGTGGAAGCGGCTGTTGCCGGCGTCGACGATCACGTCGCCCGGCTCGAGCACGGCGGCCAGCTGCTCGATCATCGCGTCGGTCGCCTCGCCGGACGGCACGCTGATGACGACGTGGCGCGGTGCCGCCATCAGCTCGACCAGCCGCTCGAGCGGCTCGGCAACCGAGACCCGGCCCTCGTTCTCGGGCTCGGCGGCGACCTCCGCCGTCACCGACTCCGTCCGATTCCAGGCGACGACGTCATGGCCGCCGCGCGCCGCACGACGCGCCATTCCGGCGCCCATCCTCCCGAGTCCGGCTATGGCGACCTGCATGGTGCTCCTTCTCCTGCCCTCAGACCGATAGCGCCGCGCCGACCATCCCCTCGAGCCGGCTCAGCCCCGCATGAACGTCGTTGACGTGGAGGCGCATCGCCCGCCGCCCGCGCTTCTGGAGCGAGGCGAGATCGCCGAGCGCCTGCGCGGCGATGAGGGTACCGAACGTGATGTCCCAGCCGGGGATCGGCAGGTCCTTCGACGGCTCGGCGGTGAGCTGCAGGAAGACCCCCGTGTCCGGCCCGCCCTTGTGCAGCTGCCCGGTCGAGTGGAGGAAGCGCGGGCCGAAGCCGAGCGTCGTGGCCGCGCCGGTCGCCTCGCCGATGCGGGCGCGGATCGACTGCAGCCGCGCCTCGATGTCCCGGTCCTGCGGCAGGTAGGCGAGGATCGCAACGTAGTCGATCCCTGGGCGGGCGAGGCCGAGCAGCTGGCTCACCGCGCCGTCGACGCTGACCGGCGCGTCGCCGATGGCCGCGGGGTCGGCGCTGACCGCGACCCCCGGCTCGCTCAGCAGCGGCATCGGCTGCGACAGGACGCCGCGCTCGCGGAACGTCTCCAGCAGGGTGGTCGTCGCGTCCTTGCTCTCCTGCACGTTGGGCTGGTCGAACGGGTCGATGCCGAGGACGATCCCGGCCGCGGCCGTCGCCACCTCCCAGCGCACGAACTCGGCACCGACGTCGAGCGGGTCGGCGAGGTCGAGGCGCTCAACCGGGTGGCCGCGAGCGGCGAGTGCATCCGCGAGTGCGTCGACCGCCGGCTCGTGCTCGCCGGCCAGCCGGATGCGGACGAAGGCGCGGTCGTCGCCGTACGCATCAGGGTCGAGCGCGGCCTCGCCGACGATCGGGACGATCCCCATGCCCGCCTTGCCCGTCGACTCGGCGACGAGCTGCTCGGCCCAGTCGCCGAACGGCGCGAGCCGCTCGCCGGTGAGGATCGTGAGCTTGTCCCGTCCGGCGACGGCGGCCTCGCCGAGGAATGCGCCGAGTCGCAGGCCAGGGTTCGACGCCGCGTCCACGGCTCGGCAGTCATCAGCCATGGCCTGAGCTCGGCCCAGGAGCGCGCCCACGTCGACTCCATGGAGCGCCGCCGGGACGAGCCCGAAGACGCTGAGCGCCGAGTAGCGCCCGCCGACGTCGGGCGGCGCGGCGACGATGGCGCGGAACTCCTGCGCACGGGCGAGGTCCGCGAGCGGCGTGTCCGGATCGGTGATCGCGATGAAGTCGAGGGCCGGCGCGATCTCGCCCATCGCCGCGTGGAAGGCGAGCGGCTCGGTGGTCGAGCCGGACTTCGAGCTGACGAGGAACAGCGTGCGCTGCTCCGAGGCCCAGGAGCGAAAGCCGCGCACCGCGTCGGGGTGCGTCGAGTCGAGGATGCGCAGCTCGAGGCCGTCGGCGGAGGCCGCCCCGGTGCCGCCCGGGCCGCCGGCCCAGCCGAAGACCCGGCTGAAGAGCTCGGGCGCCAGGCTGGAGCCGCCCATGCCGAGCACGGCCGCGCGTCGGTAGCCGTCCTCGCGGACGTCACGGGCCAGATGCTCGAGCTCGGAGACGCGTGCGCTCATCGCTTCCGGCAGGTCGAGCCAGCCGAGCCACCGCGCGACCTCGTCCGGCGCCTTGCCCGAGGCGCGCCCCACAGCGAGCCGTCCTTCGCCCACAGGCGCTCGGCGACGCGATCGGCGCGGAACCCCTCCAGCCGCGAACGAATCGCGGCGTCGAGGTCGCTCATGCCGGGGCGAGCTCCTCGCGCTTCGACTCGATCGTGTCGATCAGCTCGTCGAAGCTCTTCGCGAAGCTGGCGACGCCCTCGGCGATGAGCTCGTCGGTGACCCGCCGCATCGTGATGCCGTTGGCCTCGACCTCGCGGATCGCCTGGCGGGCCGCGTCGAGGTCGCGGTCGAGCGTGCGCTGCACGTCGCCGTGGTCGAGGAAGGCGGTGATCGTCTCGAGCGGCATCGTGTCGACCGTCTCGGGACCGATCAGCTCCTCGACGTACAGGACGTCGCGGTAGTCGGGGTTCTTCGTGCTCGTGCTGGCCCACAGGCAGCGCTGCACCCGCGCGCCGGCGGCGCGCAGATCGGCGAACTCGTCGCCGCCGAAGATCTCGCCGAAGGCCGCGTAGGCCAGCTTCGCGTTCGCGATCGCCGCCTTTCCCCGAGCCGCGAGGGCCGGGTCGGTGCCGATCTCATCGAGGTACGCGTCGACCTTCGTGTCGACGCGGCTCACGAAGAACGAGGCCACGCTGGCGACGCGGCTCACGTCCTCGCCACGCTCGTGGCGGCGCCGGAGCCCGGCGACGTATGCCCGCGCGACGCGCTTGTAGATGTCGACGCTGAACATCAGCGTGACGTTGACGTTGATGCCCTCGGCGATCGCGTTCTCGATGGCCGGGATGCCGGCCTCGGTCGCCGGGATCTTGATGAACACGTTCGGCCGGTCGAGGCGGGCCCACAGCTCACGGGCGCGAGCCTGCGTCGCGTCGGCGTCCTCGGCCAGGTCGGGCTCGACCTCGATGCTGGCGAAGCCATCGGCCCCGTCCGCGTCGTCGTAGACCCGTCGCAGGACGTCGGCGGCGTCGCCGACATCGGCCACCGCGATCGCCTCGTAGATCTGGCGCGCGCCATCGCCGGCGTCGATCTCGCGCCGAATGAGCTCGTCGTACTGGCCGGTGGCGACGGCCTTGGCGAAGATCGTCGGGTTGCTCGTCAGGCCGCGGATGCCGTCGGTCACCATCTGCTCGAGCTTGCCGGTGGCAATCAGCTCGCGGTCGATGAAGTCGATCCAGGGACTCTGGTCCTGCTCGGCATGGAGCCGATGCAACGCGTTCGAGCCGTCGCGGACCACGTGCTCAGCCTCGCGGTCCTGGTCGGTGGTCGCGGCCTCGCGACGGTCCTGCTCCGCTCCGGTCATCTGCGTTGCCTCCTTGCTCACTCTCGTCGTCCGGAGCCGACTTCGGCCTTGGGGCGGCCGCGGGCGGCCGCGCGGCCCGCCAGCTCGCGCGCCGCGTCGGCGATATGGGCCGCGTCGATGCCGGCCGCCGCCAGCAGCTCGGCCGGCGTGCCCGAGCCTGGCATCGCGCGCACTGCCAGCTTCACGACCACCGGGTGCGGCTGCTCGGCCGCCAGTGCGTCGAGCACCGCGTCGCCGATCCCACCCTCCGGCCAGTGGTCCTCGACGGTGACGATCGCTCCGGTCTCCCGCCCGGCGGCGCGCACCGTCTCGACGTCGACGGGCTTGACGCTGTAGAGGTCGATCACCCGCGCGTTGACCCCCTCGCCGGCCAGCTGGTCCGCGGCCGCGACCGCCTCGTGGAGCGTGATGCCGGCACCGATGAGGGTCACGGCGTCGTCATCGGTCCGGCGCACGACCCGACTGCCGCCAATGTGGAAGTCCTCGCCGGGCGCGTAGAGGATCGGAGTCTTCTCGCGCGTCGTGCGCATGAAGACGATGCCGGTGCGGTCGGCCATCTGCGGCACGAGCGCCGCAGTCTGGTTCGGGTCGCTCGGGTACAACACCGTCGAGCCGTGGACGGCTCGGAATGCGGCGAGGTCCTCGAGCGCCATCTGCGACGGGCCGTCCTCACCGATGCTGACGCCGGCGTGCGACCCGGCCACCACGATGTTCGCGCGGCTCACGGCGGCCATGCGCACGAAGTCGTAGGCGCGGGACAGGAACGCCGCGAAGGTCGCCGCGAACGGCTTCCAGCCGCGGACCTGGAGCCCGACGGCGGTCGCGATCATCTGCTGCTCGGCGATGTAGGCCTGGAAGAATCGGTCCGGCAGCTCGTTCGCGAACTCCTCGGTGTACGTGCTGTTGCCGACCTCACCGTCGATTGCGACGACCTCGCCGTGCGCCTTGCCCAGCGCCACGAGCGCATCGCCGAACGCCTTCCGCGTCGCCTCCTTCGTGCCCGGCTCGTACGACGGGAGCGTCAGCGCGCCGGTCGGAAACCGATGCGGCTCGCCGGTGATCTCGGGCTTGGTGACGTCGACGTGGATGTCGCGGATGCCGCCGAGCTCCTCGATGGCGGCGTCGGGGTCGTCCAGCGGCTTGCCGTGGCGACCCGGCTGGTTGGCGACCGCCTTCACACCGTGCCCCTTCTCGGTGCGCGCGATGATGACCGTGGGCCGGCCGGTCGTCTCGAGGGCGCGCGCGAGGGCACGGTCGATGGCGGCGATGTCGTGCCCGTCGATCTCGATCGCCTTCCAGCCGAACGCCTTCGCGCGACGACGGTAGGCATCGGTGTCCCACTCGTGCATCGTCGGGCCGGTCTGGCCGAGGCGGTTGACGTCGATGATGGCGGTCAGGTTGTCGAGGCCGTGGAAGCCGGCCTGCTCGAAGGCCTCCCACATCGAGCCCTCCGCCATCTCGGAGTCGCCGCACAGGCACCAGACGCGGTACGGGAGCCGATCCAGGCGCTTGCCGGCGAGGGCCACGCCGACGCTGATCGGCAGCCCCTGGCCCAGGCTTCCCGTGGCGACGTCGACCCATGGCAGGACCGGGGTCGGATGGCCCTCGATGCGGCTGCCGAAGCGACGGAACGTGAGCATCTCGTCGTCGCCGATGGCGCCGGCAGCCTTGTACATCGCGTACAGCAGCGGCGACGCGTGGCCCTTGCTGAAGATCAGGTGGTCGTTGCGGGGGTCGTCGGGAGTTCCGAAGTCGTAGCGCAGGTACTTCGACATGAGCACGGCCATCAAGTCGGCCGCAGACATCGACGACGTCGGATGACCGCTCCCCGCCGCGCTCGAGGACCGGATCGAGTCGACGCGCAACTGTTGCCCGAGCTCTCGCAACGCGTCGTGCTGGGAGGTCATGTGCTGGTGCTCCGCAAGTTGTCTGCCGAAGGTGAGCGTGCGCCATCAATGATAGGGCTGCATGAACCGATGCGGCCGCTCGCGACCCGAGCGACCAGCGATCGAGCGATCTCGACTTGCAGATTGTGCGGGGCCAACGAACGACCGCGCAACGCGAACGGGCGGCTCCCGAAGGAGCCGCCCGCATCGGTCTCGCGAAGTGAGCGTGGGCTAGCCGCGCATCATCCGGAAGCAGTCCGAGCAGTAGACCGGGCGCGCGCCGGTTGGGCGGAACGGCACCTGGGTCTCGTTGCCGCAGCGAGCGCACACGGCGTCGTGCATCTCGCGCGGGCCCTGCGAGCCACTGTAGCCCCCGCCGTTGCCGTAGCTGCTGGCGCCGCCGCCGGAGGCGCGTCGCTGGGCGCGGCACGAGGAGCATCGCTTCGGAGCGGACGAGAAGCCCTTCTCCGCGAAGAACTCCTGCTCCGATGCGGAGAACACGAAGTCGATCCCGCAGTCGGAACAGGTGATCACCTGATCGGTGTAGGTCACTGAATGACCCCTCCCAAGACTGTTAGTTGGAACCACGTCGATCCCGCGTCACGTGGCGCCTGGCCCGGGTTCTTGCCGCTGCCCCGGGCCGACGGTTGGACGTGGAGGGGAGAGGAAGCGAAGGCGTGGCGCCGCTCGTTTGCGGCTTCGACGCGCGGAGTATCGCCAAAGCGGCATCCGACCGCAAGTACATTTCGACGAGTACGATCGGCACGTGCGCATCCTCGTCGTCGCCGTCGGCAGTCGCTGCTCATCCTCGGTGGGCTGGTGTGGGTCGCCCAGGGCCTCAACCTGCCGTTCGCGCCACGCAGCTTCATGACCGCAGACCGGACGTGGATCGTCATCGGCGCGATCGCCGTGATGGCCGGGGGCGTGCTCGTGTGGTGGGGACGCCGGAGCGCGTGAGCGCCTAACCGATGCGGACGCCGGCGTCCGCCATCTCGGCCAGCGCCCGCTCACCGTCCTCCGGTTCGAGGTTCACGGCGGCGACCGCGCCCGACAGCAGCTCGGTGGCGAACCCGAGCCGCACCGCATCGAGCGCCGTCGCCTTCACGCAGTAGTCGGTCGCCAGGCCGCAGACGACGACGCGCTCGATCGCCGTCTCGCGGAGCAGCGCCTCGAGCTCCGTCGGGCATCTCGTCGCCGGTGACGAGGTCGCGCATCCGTGAAGCCGGAGTAGCCGTCCTCGCCGTGCTCGCCCTTGCGCACGCGTAGCGCGTCGGCCGGCACCGCGAACGCCGGATGCAGCTCCGCGCCCCATGTACCGGCCACGCAGTGGACCGGCCAGATGCCCCCGTCCTTCGCGAAGTGCGGCGTCGACTCCGGGTGCCAGTCCTGGGTCGCGGCGACCGCTGCGCCGGCCTCGACGGCCTCGGTCACGGCGTCGTTCGACCGCGGCGATCACGCGCATCGGCTCCCGACGACGGCCAGCGAGCCAGCCGGGTCGGCGAAGTCGTTCTGCAGGTCGACGACGATGAGGGCGGTCGATGGGTCGAACCGGAGCGCCGGCTTCCACGGCCTCAGGTCGGGAAGATCCGACGCAGGCGCCGATACGCCCGCGTGGCCGGGCCGTTCGGCGTCACGTACGGCTGCCGGGGCGCGCCCGAGACAGACCCGCCGACGCGCTCCGCCGACGGCGCGATGCGATCCATGCCGCCCGTCGCCGGCGGCCACTCGTCCTCGCGGCCGGTCGCCGGAGCGTCCCTGCCGAGGTCACCGAACGCATCGAGCGCCTCGTCGAGCTCGCGCGAGCCGGGGAGCGCCGGGCCCGGTTCGGGTTCGGCCACGGGCTCCGGTCCGGCGAGAGGCTCCGGTACAGGCCAAGTCTCGGACGCCGGCTCCTCAGCGAGCGCTGGCGCGGGCTCGACCACTGGCTCGGGCTCGACCACTGGCTCAGGCGGGACCGATGCACCGCCGTGGCCGCCCCCGGCCATCTCCATCTCGTCGGCTCCGACATCTCCGCCCTCCGGCTCGCCCCACGCCGCGGGGTCGTCGGCCGGCTCGGCGGGAGCCGAGTCGGCTCCGGTCTCCTCAGGCGCCTCGAGCTCCGCCGCCGATGTGGGATCCGAGGTCTCGATCGGCTCGGCGACGTCCGCGGGCGTCTCGTGGCCCGGACCTCCCACTCGCCACGGATCGTCGGCCTCGGCCTCGAACCAGTCGGGCTGCTCGATCGCCGACGTGTAGCGCTGCGCGTCGAACTCGGCCGACTCGACCTCCGCCGCGGCCTCGATCGGTTCCGGCTCGGGCGTCACCGGCGCTGGTCGGTCATCCTCACCGTCGGTGGTCTCGCCGGCGACTTCGAACTCCGGCCACGGCTCCGGCTCAGCCGCCGGCGGGGACGCCAGCCACGCGTCTTCGGTGACCTCCGGTGCGGCGACGGGCTCCTCCGGCGCGGCCACCTCGAGTTCCGGCTCGACGTCGACGGGTTCCGGTCCGACATCCGGCGTGGTGAGGGCGTCATCGGGCTCGGCCCAGGCGTCGACACGCTCGGGCTCGACGGCCAGCGGCTCGGGCTCGGGCTCGGGCTCGGAGACCGTGATCTCTTCGGCGACCGGCTCCAGGGCTGCGGGCTCCCCCGGCTCCACCGTCTCGTCGGCCACCGGCACCGGCTCGGCGGGGAGCACCTCGCGCGGCAGGACTCGTTCGGCATCGGCCGCTGCGACGTCGCTGCCATCGGCCTCGGACCGGAAGGCGGCCAGGGCATCCGCATCGGTGGCGCCGGCGAGGTCGGAGAGGCTGGGGTCCTCGGCTCGGGCCAGCGCCTGGGCGAAGCCCTCGGTGGCGCGTCGCGCGCCGCGGCGACGCGGGCGATGGACGTCCTCCTCGGGCACGGGCTCCGGCTCGGGCGCAAACTCGACGGGAGCATCGGCGCGCGGGGCGGGGGCGGCCTCACCGGCCGGCAGCGACGGCGCCGGCCACGGCGCCGCGGCCGGCTGGCCCATCGGCAGACGGAGGTCGATGCGCGCCTCGAGCAGGTCCACCCGAGAGCGCAAGGACGCGACCTCGCCGCGCGACTCGCCGAGGGCCAGCAGCGCCTGCCCGTAGCGCTCGGTCAGGCTGCGGAACTCGGTGAGCAGCTCGCGAAACGGCGAGAGCTCGCGCTCGGGACCGTTCGAGCGTGCGGTGATCGTGTCGTCGGCGTGGGCGACCGGCGCAGCCGGGCGCGGCTGGAGAAAGACGCGCATCCCGGTCTCTCCCTCGGGCTCCCCGACGAGCACGCCGCGCGCGAGCTAGCTCCCAGACGCGCTCGGTGGGCACGCCCAGGACCGATGCCGCCTCGGTGACCGAATATCCCATCATCGGCCGCTAGGGTAGCGCGTCATTCAAGGGACCCATCCCGCTATCATCGGCCGGCGTGACGACCCCCTCCCTTTCCGTGCCGACGATTGCCGGTCACGACTTCAACCTGCCGACAGACCTCGCCGGCCTCGGCGAGCTTGCCTACAACCTGTGGTGGACCTGGAACCCGCGGGCGCAGGCGCTCTTCAGCCGCATCGACCCGAGCGCGTGGGCACGCCACCGCAACTCGATCGCGGTGCTGCGCTACTCCGACCACGCGCGCTGGGCGGAGCTGACCGCCGACGAGGACTTCATGGTCGATGCCAGCCGGGTCCTCGACGAGTTCAACCGCTACATGCGCAACGGTGAGGACTCCTGGTACCGATCCAGCCCGGAGCGCGCGCTCCCCGGGCCAATTGCCTACTTCTGCGCCGAGTTCGGCATCCACGAGTCCCTCCAGATCTACTCGGGCGGCCTCGGCATCCTGGCCGGCGACCATTGCAAGTCGGCCTCCGACGCGGCGCTCCCGTTCATCGGCATCGGGCTGCTCTACCGGCGCGGCTACTTTCGCCAGCAGATCGACGCCGATGGGCACCAGGAGCACGCCCAGCCCGACCTCGACCCGTCGCAGCTGCCACTGCGTCGGGCGCGCGGCCTGAACGGCGCCCCGCTTGACGTCAGCGTCGAGGTGGCCGATCGGTCGGTGCACGCCGCGGTGTGGGTCGCGCAGGTCGGGCGCGTGCCGATCCTCCTGCTCGACACCGACGTGCCGGCCAACGACAAGGCCGATCGGCCGATCACCCACATCCTCTACGTGCGCGGCCGCGAGATGCGGCTGTGCCAGGAGCTCGTGCTCGGGATCGGCGGGGTGCGTGCGCTGCGCGCGCTCGGCATCGAGCCGTCCGTCTGGCATCTCAACGAGGGCCATTCGGCGTTCCTGCTCATCGAGCGCGCCCGCGAGCTGCTGGCGACCGATCCTGGCCTCGCCGCCGGGGAGGCGCTGCGCCGCGTCGGCCGCGACGCCGTCTTCACCATCCACACGCCGGTGCCGGCCGGGAACGAGGTCTTCGCGCGACAGCTGGTCGCACCGGCGCTGCAATCGTGGCTGACGGCAGCGCGCATGGAGCCGGACGAGCTGCTCGAGCGCGGACGCGGCCCGACCGACGAGCCCGACGCGCCGTTCGACATGACCGCCTTCGTCCTGCGCCACGCCAGCAACGCGAACGCGGTGTCGCAGCTGCACGGCGAGACCGCGACGCAGACCTGGCAGGAGCTGGCCGGTCACCCGATCGACGCGATCACGAACGGCGTCCACGTCCCGACCTGGCTCGGCCGTCCGGTGCGGCGCGTCATCCGCGGCGCCATCGGCACGCCGCTCGACGTCGACCTCGGCGGGCCGGAGGCGCTCGCCGACCCTGGACCAGCTCGACGACG
Organism: uncultured Chloroflexia bacterium; assembly: GCA_963844415.1. Classification (GTDB taxonomy): domain Bacteria; phylum Chloroflexota; class Limnocylindria; order QHBO01; family QHBO01; genus JACDBZ01. The sequence goes on along the minus strand of CAWJOA010000006.1, from coordinate 466,218 downwards.
ACGAGCTGTGGAGCGCGCACCAGCAGCAGAAGCGCGAGATGGTCGGCTTCCTCGAGGGACGCCTGGCCCGCCAGCTGGCGCGCCACGGCGAGTCACCGACGACCCTGCGCGAGGTTCGCAGCGTCCTCGATCCGGACGCCCTCGTCATCGGCTTCGCGCGGCGCTTCGCGACCTACAAGCGCGCCGATCTCCTCTTCCGCGACGAGGAGCGGCTGAGCGCGATCCTCTCGTCCGCGGATCGCCCGGTGCAGATCGTGATGGCCGGGAAGGCGCATCCCGCCGATCGGCCCGGTCAGCAGGTCATCCAGCGCATCTTCGAGCTGTCGCGCTCGGATCGCCTGCGCGGCCACGTGTTCGTGATCGAGGACTACGACGTGCGCATCGCCCGCTTCCTCGTCGGCGGCGTCGACCTGTGGCTCAACAACCCGCGCCGCCCGCTCGAGGCGTCGGGGACGTCCGGGATGAAGGCGGCGATCAATGGCGTGCCATCGATCTCGATCCTCGACGGCTGGTGGGACGAGGGCTACTCCGGCGAGAACGGCTGGGCCATCGGCGACCGCCGCGCCGACGGCGACGACGCGGAGCAGGATGCCGCCGACGCCAACGAGATCTATCGGCTCCTGGAGGAGGAGATCGTGCCGCGCTTCTTCGAGCGGACCGATGGCCTGCCGGCCGGGTGGCTGAGCGTGATGCGGGCCTCGATCGGATCGGCGCTGTGGCAGTTCAGCACCGCCCGCATGCTCACCGAGTACGTCGACCGGCTCTACCTGCCCGCCGTCCGGACGCCCGTCGAGGCCTGACCGCCCTCAGGGCAGGTAGTTGCGCGGGTTCTCCCACCAGCCGTTGTGGTTCACGGCGAAGTGGACGTGGCACCCGGTCGACATGCCCGTCGTGCCCTCGTAGCCGATGACCGAGTTGCTCGTCACGATCGTGCCGGGGCTGACGACCACGTTCGGCTGCATGTGCCAGTACCAGGTCTGGATGCCGCCGCCGTGGTCGACGACCACGCCGAACCCGGAGTCCCACGGCATGAGCGGCTGGCCCGATGCGACGACGACGCCCGCCCCGGTCGAGTAGATCGGCGTGCCGCAACCGTTGGCGAAGTCGATCCCCGCGTGGAAGTGCGGGTAGTAGGTGCCCTTGTAGTTGTACGGCGGCTCGAGCTGGAACGATGTCGGGCCCCACTCCTGGGTGATCCGGAACGAGCGCTCCGGCCACCGGAAGCCGTAGGCCGACGCCGAGGGCGGGGGCGGTTGGTTCGCCGCGGCGGCGCGACGTGCCTCCTCGGCGGCGCGGCGCCGTGCCTCCTCGATCGCGGCCTCCTGGGCCGACGCCTGCTGCCGGAGCCGGCGCGGCCAGGTTCGCCATCTCCTCGGCTGCGCGCTCGTTGTCGGCGATCTTGCGCTTGACGTTGCCCGCGGCCTGGAGCGAGGCGTTGAGCGCTGACTCCTGCTCCGCGCGCTTGACATCGGCCGCGACGCGGAGGGCGGCGAGGTCCTTCTCGAGGGCGGTCAGCTCGGCGCGACGGGCCGTGAGCCGCTTCTCCTCCTCCCTGGCGAGGGCTCGAGCCTCGCGCACCACGCGACGGCCTTCGGCGAGCGTCTCGCGCCGCGTCTCGAGCTCCGCGCGGATGGAGCGGACCTCGTCGGCCAGGATCGCGTCCTGGTCCGAGACGGTGATCAGGTAGCCGAACTGCCGGGTGACCTCGTCGAGCGAGTCGGCCGAGAGGAGGATCTCCAGCATCGAGGTCTGCGAGCGCTCGTAGGCGGATCGGAGGTGATCCTCGAGCAGCGCCTCGCGTTCCTTGAGCTCCGCGTTGCGGTGCTCGATCGCCGCGGCGATGCGCTCGAGCTGGCCATTGAGCTTCTGGATCTGGCGCCTCAGCTCGGCGAGGTGCCGCTCGATCTCGTCGACCTGCTCCCTGACCTGTCCGAGCAGCTCGCGCACGCGCTCGTACTCGGCGGTGACGGCGGCGAGCTCGGCACGGGCGACGTCGAGGGCGGTGCCGAGCTCCGCGGATTGGCGCTGGAGCGATGAGAGCTCGGAACGCTGCCGGTCGAGGGTAGCCGTCAGCGCCTGCTGCGCTGACCTCGCATCGGCGAGCTGCGCGCGGGTGCGTTCGAGTTGTGCCTGTGGATCCGCGGCAAGGGCCGAGCCGCTTGGCTGAGTTGTGACGACGTTCCATCCGACCGCCGCCAGGGCTACGAAGGCGACGAAGAGATGTGACCGCCGCCTCATCGAGCGGTGATCCGGATATGCAATTTGCCCTTTGCCCCGTAGCGGAAAGAAGTGCGGGGCCAGATGGTGACCGACGCCTTGTGGCGCCGGAACCGGCCAAAGGTACTACACGCGTCCAGTACCCGGACCAGGACCGAGAGGTCAGTCCTCGCGCTTGCTCAGGCGGCCGGCGATCACGCCGAGCACGGCCGCGAGCGCGACCGGCACCCATCGGTTCCTCCGCCGGGCCGATGCCGGCGCTGCCGCCGGAAGCGCATCGATCGGCACCGGGAGGAGGCGCGGATCGGCCTTCTCGAGATGGGCGACGTCGTCGTCGATCGTGCGGGCACGCGCGAACTCGGCCCCCAGCAGGACGATGACGCTGCCGAAGTACATGAACACGATGAGCGTGATGCCGGCCGAGAGCGGACCGAACGCCGAGTCGTAGTTGGCGATGCTCGTCGCGTACCAGGTGAACCCGAAGCGCAGCACGGTCCACAGCACGGTCGCCACGATCGCGCCCGGGAGCACCTCGCCCCAGCCGACCTTCCGGTTCGGGGCGACGCGGTAGATGACCCAGAAGGCGACGAAGATGAGGAGGATGGGCGCCACGAGTCCGACGAGCCACACGGCCGTCTCGCGCCCCGGCACCTCAGCCGCGATGTCGCTGGTGGTCGACTGCAGGATGCCGGTGAGGATCCCGATCGCGAAGGACGCCAGCGCCAGCAGCCCGGTCAGGCCGATGAGCAGCAGGCCGACGAGCTGGTGCTGGAGGAATGGCCGCCGTGGCACGTTCTCGAACGCGAGACTGATGCCGTTGGCGAGCGCCGAGAAGATGCCGAGCGCGCCGAACAGCAGGAAGCCGAAGCTGACGATCGTCATCGTGCCGCGCGCCTCGATCGTCGAGTCGATGACCGCCGCGACCGTCTCCGCGTCGAGCGGGGTCCCCTGCACGACCTGCTCGATGACGAACTCGCGCGCCGCCCCCTCGCCGAGCAGGTGGGAGAGGACGACGATGCCCAGCACCAGGAGCTGGAACAGCGAGAGGACGCCGAAGTACGCCATGCTGCCCGCGTACGTGAGGGCGTCGTGCTCGAGGAACCCGAAGATCGCCCGCCGCGTGATCCGCGGCAGGCGGCGGCGCGTCGTCCACGCGTCGAGTCGGCCGATCAGGCCCTTCACGCGGTCCATCATCGGTCCTCCGCGGATCGCACGCGCCGTGCCGCTTGAGCGAACCGTCTACCCTCTGGACCGATGGCACGCGCCGAGTCCGAGACCCTGTCCCTCGACGGGCACGAGGTCACGATCTCCAACCCCGGCAAGGTCTTCTTCGCCGATGCCGGCATCACCAAGCTCGACCTCGTTCGCTACTACCTCGCCGTGGCCGATGGCGCCCTCGTCGGCGTCCGCGACCGACCGATGGCCCTCAAGCGCTTCGTCGACGGCGCCGATGGTGACGCATTCTTCCAGAAGCGCGCCCCGAAGTCCGTTCCCGCCTTCGTCCGGACCGTCGAGCTGTCCTTCCCGTCCGGCCGCACCGCCGACGAGGTGGTCGTCGACAACGCGGCCGCGCTGGCGTGGGTCGTCAACCTCGGCTGCATCGACCTGAACCCGCACCCGGTCCGCTCGGGCGACCTCGACCACCCCGACGAGCTGCGCGTCGACCTCGATCCCGGCCCCGGCGTGCCGTGGGCGGATGTGCGGTCGGTTGCGCTCGTCGTGCGCGAGGTGCTCACCGAGCTGGGCTACACGGCCTGGCCGAAGACGTCGGGCTCGCGCGGCATCCACGTCTACGTCAGGCTCGAGCCCCGCTGGGGCTTCTCGGAGGTCCGCCGCGCCGCGCTGGCACTGGCCCGCGAGGTCGAGCGCCGCGCCCCCACCATCGCGACCTCGAAGTGGTGGAAGGAGGAGCGCCACGGCGTCTTCCTCGACTACAACCAGAACGCCAAGGACCGCACCGTCGCCTCGGTCTACTCCGTGCGGCCGCGTCCCTCGGCCACCGTGTCGGCGCCGCTGACCTGGGACGAGGTGCCCGACGCCGAGCTCGAGGACTTCACGCTGCACACGGTGCCTGATCGCTTCGCGCGGGTCGGCGACGTCGGCGCCGGGATCGACGCCGTGGCGCACTCCCTCGAGCCGCTTCTCGAGCTCGTTGCGCGCCAGGAGGCCGAGGGCGAGGGCGATGCCCCGTGGCCGCCGAACTACGCCAAGCAGCCCGGCGAGCCGCCGCGCGTCCAGCCGTCGCGTCGCCGCATGCCCGACCCCGCCGAGCTGACGCCGACGGACCCCTCGGCGCCTCGCGGGCGTGCAGGCTCCGTGGCGCCGTCGCTTCCCTCGGCCCCGGCGCGCAACCCCGACGGCACGGTGCCGCCCACGGGCCGTCGTCGCTCCACGCAACCCCTGCTCGTCATCTCCCAGGCCGCCGACAAGGCCGATGCCCTCGCCGGCCTCGATCGCTGGCGCGCACGCCACCCCGAGGCCGCCACGCACGTCCGCGACCCCGAGGACGTGCTGGTGGACGGGATGCGCGGGCGGTACAAGGTGTGGTGGCGGATCCGGGTCAACCTTCGCAACGTCCCGGAGGAGCTGCGCCCCGCCGCCGAACCACCCGACCCCGACTACGACCCCTGGACCGAGGGCGGCAGCTAGGCGCTTACGGCGGCCTCCACCCAGGTGCCGATCTCGCGCGTCAGGGTCGCGAGCGGCAGCGAGCCATGGCCGAGCACCTCGTCGTGGAAGGCGCGCAGGTCGAATCGGTCACCCATCTGCTGAGAGACCGCGGCGCGGGCGCGCTCGATCTCGCGCTGGCCGAGCTTGTACGAGAGGGCCTGCGCCGGCCAGACCGTGTAGCGGTCGACCTCGATCTCGGCGTCCACCATCGGCAACGAGCCTCGGTCGTGCATGAAGTCGATTGCCCGCTGGCGCGTCCAGCCCATGGCGTGCATGCCTGAGTCGACGACGAGCCGCGCGGCCCGGAACGACTGAGCGTCGAGCATGCCGAGCCGCTCGCGGTCGTCGGCGTAGAGGCCCATCTCATCGGCCAGGCGCTCGGTGTACAGGCCCCAGCCCTCGACATAGGCGCCGCCGGCGAGCCGGGCGCCGAGGGTGCGGAAGGCGGGCAGGCCCTTCAGCTCCATCTCGATGCCGATCTGGAAGTGATGGCCCGGCGTGGCCTCGTGGAAGGTGATCGACGCGATCTTGTGGAGCTGCCGCTCCGCCGGCTGGTAGGTGTTGATGTAGTACTGCGCCTGGCGGCTGCCGTCGAGGGTCGGCGGCATATAGAAGGCGGGCGGCGACTCGGCCTCCCGGTACGCCTCGACCGCCTTCACGTAGCAGTTCGCGCTGGGCAGGCGGCCGAAGTACTTCGGCGCCTCGGCATAGGCGCGATCGGTCTGCTGCTGGGCCAGGCGCACGATGGCGTCCGGATCGTCGGTGTGGTTGGCCGGGTCGGCGAGCAGCGCCTCGCGCAGCGCGTGGCGGTCGGCGTGCCCGAGCCGCCGCGCGATCTCGTCCTTCTCGGCCTCGATCGCCTCGAGGTCGGCGAGGCCGAAGGCATGCACCTCCTCGGCGGTCGCGTCGAGCGACGTCTGGGTGCGGATGGCGAGCCGGTAGGCCTCCTCGCCGCCGGGCGTGGTGCTCAGCCCGGGCTCGGGGCGGGCGTGATGCTCGTAGCCCTGCACGAGGTAGTCGCGCAGCCGCCGCAGGGCCGGGTAGATGTGCTCCTCGACCGATGCGGCGAGACGATCGCGGTCGTCATCGGCGACCTGCGCCATCGACGTGGCGGGATGGTCCGCCGGGGCCATGGCCAGCAGTCGGTCGATCTGTTCGATGGCCCGTCGCACGGGCGTGATCGCCGCCGTCCGTCCGTCCGCCACCCCCTCCTCGAGGGTGCCGATGTTCTGCTCGATCAGCTCGGGGAAGGTGGCGTAGCGCGCGAGCAGCTTCTCGAGGCGCTCGGGCGTATCGGCCGGCTGGTACTGCGCCATCTCGGCCGGCCACACCTGCGGGCCGGACATATGGTCGAGCGCGAGCTGGTACTGCTTCTGGTCCAGCGCGGCGAGCTGGTTCTCGGACACGAGGATGATCAGGTCGCGGGTGATGACCTGCTCGGGCTCGAGGCCGTCGACCGGGATCTCGTGTGCCTCGGCCAGCGCGGCCCGCAAGGCGGCTTCTTCCGCTGCACGCCCATCAGCGCCGAGATCGGGCCAGCGGTCGTTGTACCGCTCGTCGCCGAGCACGGTGGCCCACATCGGGTCCCGGTCGAGGATGGCTTCCCAGAATCGGTCGGCAAGATCGTTGACGGCGGCATTCGGATCGAGAGCGACGGACATGGACGGGCACACTCCTAAGCGCGTTGGGCGGGCACCGCGCCAGTGTAAAGCGCCCGCGAGATCAGGTCCCGAACAGGTCGGCCAGCAGGGCCGGAGGCGTCTCCTCCAGCTGATCGTAGCGACAGTCGGCGGGCGATCGGTCAGGCCGCCACCGCTTGAACGTGGAGGCATGCCGGAACCGATCGCCCTGGAGATGGTCGAACGCGACCTCGCACACCAGCTCGGGACGGACCGGCTCCCACGAGAGGTCCTTGCCGCGATTCCAGCGCGACGTCGCGCCCGGCATGCGCCGCCCCTGCTCGGCCGCTGCGGCCTCGGCCAGCGCCCACTCGCGCCAGGGATGGTCGTCCATCGCGCCGCCGCGGTACGGCTCGAGGAACTCGACGAGCTCGGCGCGCTTCGCCATCGTGAACGACGAGGTGACGCCCACGTGCTGGAGCTGGCCCTCCGCGTTCCAGAGGCCCAGCAGCAGGGATCCGATGAGCGTCCCCGGCCCGTTCTTGTGCCAGCGGAAGCCGGCGACCACGCAGTCGGCGGTGCGGACGTGCTTGATCTTCGCCATCGTGCGCTTGCCCGGCTCGTAGGCCGAGTCCGCGCGCTTGGCGATCACCCCGTCCAGCCCGGCGCCCTCGAAGACGTCAAACCAGCGCCGGGCCATCGCCGGGTCGGTGGTCGACGGGGTGAGGTGCACCGATGCGGGCGGGTCGGCGGCCAGGCGCTCCAGTCGCGAACGGCGCTCCGTGAACGGTCGGTCGCGGAGGTCGTCGTCGCCATCGGCCAGGCAGTCGAAGGCGACGAACGAGGCGGGCGAGGCCTCGGCCAGCATCCGCACGCGCGACGCGGCGGGGTGAATGCGGATGAGCAGCGAATCGAAGTCGAGGCCGCCGTCCGGCCGCGCGATGACGACCTCGCCGTCCAGGACGAAGCGCGCGTCGGCCCCGGAGAGGGCCAGCAGGGGCTCCTCGAGCTCGGGGAAGTATCGGTTCAGCGGCTTTCGGTCGCGCGACTGGAGATAGACCGTCGACCCGTCGCGGAACACGAGGGCCCGGAAGCCGTCCCACTTCGGCTCGTAGGTCCACCCCTCGCCGGTCGGAATCTCCGGCGTCGGCTTGGCGAGCATCGGCTCCAGGGGCGGATCGAACGGAAGGGACATGGACCGATGATACGCACCGCCCGGTCGAGTTCTTGCGATACTCCGACGACCGTGGCGATCACGATCCAGTTCCTCGGTGCCGCCGGCTGCGTCACCGGCTCGCAGTTCCTCGTCACCGTCGGCGATCGGCGCGTGCTCGTCGACTGCGGCATGTTCCAGGGCTCGCCCGAGGAGACCGCCCGCAACCGGATGCCGTTCGCCTTCGAGGCTTCGGCGCTCGACGCCGTCCTGCTGACGCACGCCCATCTCGACCACTGCGGCCGCCTCCCGGCGCTGACCCGGGCGGGCTTCACCGGACCGATCCACGCCACGCGCGCCACCGTCGACCTGGCCGAGATCGTCCTGCGCGACTCCGCCAAGCTCCAGGTCGAGTTCGCCAACCGCTGGAATCGCCACCACGCGAAGAAGGCCGAGTCGGCTGCCGCCGAGGCCGAGACCGAGGCCGTCGCCGCCGACAAAGAGACCGACGACCCGACGCTCCCCGAGCGCCTGCGCACGGCCCAGCCCGAAGGCCGCACCGAGACCCGCGAGCCGCTCTACGACGAGCACGACGTCGACCGCGCCATGACCCAAACCAGGGGCTGCGACTACGGCGACGAGGTGGCCGTCACCGATGGCATCACCGCCGTCTTCCACGACGCCGGCCACATCCTCGGCTCGGCGATCATCGAGCTGCGCCTGACCGATGGCGACGCGCGCCGCACGGTGGTCTTCTCGGGCGACCTCGGCCGCACCGACACGCCGATCGTCCGCGACCCGACGCCGATCAGCCACGCCGACTACGTCGTGGTCGAGTCGACGTACGGCAACCGCGAGCACGATCCGCATGCGGAGGCCATCGACGAGCTCGTGACCGCCATCGGCGAGGTCGCCGCCGACGCGGGCGTGCTGCTCATGCCGGCCTTCGCCATCGGTCGCACGCAGGAGGTCATCTGGGTCCTCGACGACCTCGTGCGGTCGGGGCGCATCCCGCGGGTGCCGCTGTACCTCGACTCACCGATGGCGTCGAAGGCGACCGACGGTCTACCACGACCACCCGGAGACGTACGACGACGAGACCGCGCAGCTGCTGCGATCGGGCGACTCGCCGCTCAAGTACCCCGGCCAGCAGTTCACCGACTCGGTCGAGGACTCGAAGGCGATCCGGCATGCCAACCGGCCGATCATGGTCGTCGCCAGCTCCGGCATGCTCACCGGCGGCCGGATCATGCATCACCTCAAGGACTTCCTCCCCGACCCGGCGTGCACGCTGCTGTTCATCGGCTACCAGGGCGAGGGCACGCTCGGGCGACACCTCCAGGAGGGCGGCAAGACGGCGCGGATCGACGGGCAGGAGTTCCCGGTCCGCTGCCGCGTCCGATCGGTGAGCGGCTTCAGCGCCCACGCAGACCAGCACGAGCTCGAGGCCTGGCTCGCGCACTTCGGTCGTTCCGGGGACGGGACCGACGGGCGGCCGAAGTCCGCATTCATCGTCCACGGTGACCCCGAGGCGGCCGATGCCTTCGCCGGACGCATCCGCGCCGGATTGGGCATGGACGCTCACGTCGCGAAGCACCGCGAGACGGTGACCCTGGCCTGAGCCCGTAGCATGCCCTCACCGGTCATCGGCTTCCTGACCGACTTCGGGCTCGACGGTGCGGCCGCGGCGTGCCGTGGCGTCATGCTCTCGATCTGCCCCGACGCCCAAATCGTCGACGTCAGCCACGCGGTGCGGAAGTACGCCGTCCGCGATGGCGCATTCATCCTCCGGGCGACGCTCCCCTACGTGCCGGTCGGCGTCCATGTTGCGGTCGTCGACCCCGGCGTAGGCACCGCCCGACGTCCGATCGCCGTCCGCGTCGAGCGCGGTGACGTGCTGATCGGCCCGGACAACGGACTCCTGCTGGCGGCGGCCGATGTCCTCGGCGGCGCTGTCGAGGCACGCGAGCTGGTGAACCGCGAGTTGTGGCTGCCGGTCGTCAGCTCCACGTTCCACGGCCGCGACCTCTTCGCCCCGGTCGCCGCGCACCTGGCCGCTGGCGATGCGGCGTTCGACGATGTCGGCCCAACAATCCCGGTCGAGCAACTCGTCCGGCTCCCGGCAGCGCGCACCCGGGCCGCCGATGGCATCCTCGAGACCGAGGTGACCTACGTCGACAGCTTCGGCAACCTGCGCCTCGGCGCCGGACCCGACGATCTGGCCGCCGCATTCGGCGCGTTCGATCCATCGCGCGGCATCCGTGTCCGGATCGGCGCCGGCGATCCCGCCGACGTGGCATTCGTCCCCAGCTTCGGCCACGTGGCGGACGGCGCGACCGTGCTGTACGTGGACTCGACCGGCGACCTCGCGCTGGCCGTCAACCGGGGCGACCTGGCCGACCGCACAGGCGCCCGGGCCGGAGCGCCGGTGGCCTTCGAGCGGCGCTGATCGAGCCCGTTCCCCGACGGGATACACTCACTCGATCGTTCGACGCACCGAAGGAGCGGCTCCTCGATGTCCAACAATATGACCCGAGCCACCCTGGCCATTGCCGGGATCGCTTTCGTCGTGATCCTGGTTATCTTCTTCGTCTTCCGGCCCGAAGAGGACGGCACCGCGGCCTCGCCGAGCGCATCGGCATCGGCGAGCGCGACCGCCACCGCGAGCGCTGCCGCGAGCGCCACCCCGGCGCCAACCGAAGCCGCGAGCGCGTGCACGCCCGAGCAGCTGGCCACGAAGACTGCGGGGACGCTGACCGTGGGCACCGACAACCCGGCCTTCCCGCCGTACTTCAGCGAGCCGGCCGAGGGTGAGGAAGCCACCGACCCGTGGGAGTTCGGCGATCCGACGAACGGCCGCGGCTTCGAGAGCGCAATCGCCTACGCGCTGGCCGAGCAGCTCGGTTACGCCGAGGACCAGGTGACCTGGATCCCGGTGCCGTTCAACAACTCGATCGCCCCCGGCCCGAAGGACTTCGACGTGTACCTCGCCCAGGTCTCCTTCACCGAGGAGCGCACCCAGGCCGTCGATCTGAGCGAGGGCTACTTCTTCAGCAACCAGGCGCTGGTGACCTTGGCAGGCTCCGAGCTCGCGGGCGCCACGACCCTGGAAGAGGTGGCCGGGTTCCAGCTCGGTGCCGCGGGCAACACGACGAGCCTCACCTACATCGAGGAGCGGATCCAGCCCACGCAGGAGGCGCGGGTGTACGAGGACAACACCGGGGTGAAGTCGGGGCTCGAGGCCGGGCAGATCGACGGCGCGGTGTTCGACCTGGCGACCGCCTTCTACATCGTCAACGTCGAGATGGAGGACGGCGTCGTGGTCGGGCAGTTCCCGTCGGATCCCGAGGATCAGGAGCACTTCAGCTTCGTGCTCGACCTCGACAGCCCGCTGACCGACTGCGTCGACGAGGCGATCCTGACGATGGGCGAGAACGGAGAGCTCGACTCGATCGCCGCGGAGTGGCTGGCCGACTACGTGGACGCGCCCCAGATCACCGAATGACGACTGCCGGCCTTGACCGGGCCGCTCGACCAGACCTCGGCTGAGCTGCCGCCGCCGGCCCCGGGCCGGTCGCGGCGGCCGCGGCTGCGCACGCGTGGCGGCGCGCTGCTCGTCGCCGCCATCTCGACGGTGGTGTTCTTCGCGGCGCTCGCCGTGGTCGTCGTGAATGCACCGGGGTGGGAGCGCGTGCAGAGCGCGTTCTTCGACTGGGATAACTTCGCCGAGTCGGCTCCCGGGATCATCGGCAAGTTCCCGGTCAACATCGCCCTCTTTCTCTCCGCCGAGTTGTTGATCCTCGTGTTCGGGCTGGTGCTCGCGGTCATGCGCAGCCTGCCCGGCCCGGTGCTGTTCCCGCTGCGGCTGATGGCGACGATCTACGTCGACCTGTTCCGCGCGCTGCCCGGCGTGCTCGTCATCTTCGTCCTGGGCTTCGGCATTCCCGGGCTGCGCCTCCCGGGCGTGCCGAACGACCCGTTCTTCTGGGGCATCGTCGCCCTGACGCTGCTGTACTCGGCGTACGTCTCGGAGGTGTACCGGGCCGGCATCGACTCGGTCCACCCCAGCCAGGCCGCCGCCGCCCGATCGCTTGGCCTGACGCACGGCCAGGCGCTGCGCCACGTCGTGCTGCCGCAGGCCGTGCGCCGCGTCATCCCACCGCTCCTCAACGACTTCATCGGTCTCCAGAAGGACACCGTGCTCGTCTCGTTCATCGGTGTCGTCGAGGTGTTTCGGCAGACCGTCATCCGCCAGCAGGCGACCTTCAACTTCACCCCGTTCCTCGTGACCGCGCTCATCTTCCTGGCCGTGACGATCCCGCTGGCGCGCCTCACAGATTGGCTGATCGCTCGCGAGCGCGACCGCCGCTACGCCGCCTCCGTCGCGGCCGGAGCGACGGCGGCCCGCCGCGGCCGCCTGCTCGGGCCGGGCCGATGACCATGGCGACGACCGCGCTGCGCGCCGAGGGCCTGCACAAGTCGTTCGGCGAGCTCGAGGTGCTCCGTGGCGTCGATCTCGCCGTGGACGAGCACGAGGTCGTGTGCCTCATCGGTGCATCCGGCTCGGGCAAGTCGACGCTCCTGCGCTGCATCAACCTGCTCGAACCGATCGACGCCGGGCGCATCGTGGTGGGCGGCGAGGAGATCACCGCCGAAGACGTCGACGTCGACCGCATTCGGCGCCACATCGGCATCGTCTTCCAGAACTTCAACCTCTTCCCGCACATGTCGGTGCTCGACAACGTGACTCTCGCGCCACGCCGCGTCCTGCGCCTGCAACGCGCAGAGGCGGAGAAGCGGGCCGATGCGCTGCTGGCGCGCTTCGGGCTCGCCGACAAGCGCGACGACTATCCCGACCGCCTCTCGGGCGGGCAGCAGCAACGGGTCGCGATCGTCCGCGCCCTCGCCATGGACCCCGACCTGCTCCTGCTCGACGAGGTCACCAGCGCGCTCGACCCCGAGCTCATCGGCGAGGTGCTCAATGTCGTCCGCGAGCTCGCCGCCGAGGGGATGACGATGGTCATCGCGACGCACGAGATGGGCTTCGCGCGGGACATCGCCGACCGGGTCGTGTTCCTCGACGAAGGGCTCGTCCTCGAGGAGGGGCCGCCCGACCGCATCTTCCGCGACCCGACCGAGCCGCGAACGCGCGCATTTCTGCAGCGAATCATCGAGGCCGGCCGTCTCTGACGCGTAGACTTCAGTACCGATGTGGAAACGGCGTGGATAACCGGCCGATGACCTTCGGAATCCGTGGACAAACCCCCTTGGCGGGGAGCGCCGCGACCCGCTATTCTCATTCCTGTCCCGGAGGAGTCCGTGACCCAGAGATTGCATCAACGGGTTTCGTGGTTCCTTCGGGACGTTTCTGTGTGCGGCGAACGCGCACCCGGGCGAGACCACGATGACGGACCAGGCATCCGCCCCGTCCCCGGAGAGCCGTCCGCCCTGGCCGGTGATCATCGGCGTCGCCGTGCTCGGCGTGTTCGCGCTGATCCTCCTCGCCCTGGTGTTGACGCGCGGTGACGGAACCGCGTCTGAGTCTCCGTCCCCGACGCCGTCGCCCAGCGCCGACCCGTCGGCATCTGGATCGGTGGCGGCGTCAGCCAGCCCCAGTGCCGCCGCCACGGCCTCCGGGGATGCGCCCGCACAGCCCGACCTCGCCGTGGACACGGTCGTGGCGACGACCGTCGAGAACCTCACCGTGCGCGCGGCGCCCGGCCTCGACGGCGAGCGGCTCGGCACCCTCGAAAGCGGGGCGCTGTCGTTCCTGACCGGCGGACCGACCGATGCCGACGGCTTCCGCTGGTACCTCGTGTCCGGGCTCGGGCTGCCACCGAACACCGGCTGCGCCGGCCCCGCCGAGACCGAGCCGTACAACTGCCCGTTCTGGTTCGGCTGGGTGGCCGCCGCGAGCGAGTCCGGCGAGCCGTGGCTGGTCGCGCACGAGCTCGCCTGCCCGCAGGCGCCGCACACCGCCGAGACGATCAGCATCGGTCGGACCAGCATCGAGCGCCTGGCGTGCTTCGGCCCCGAGCCGTTCACGTTCCGCGGGTACTGGCCCGAGATCCCCGAGGACGCCGGGCTCGGGGGCGCGTGCCCCGAGCAGGACGAGCCGAGCGGCTGGCTGCTGTGCCAGCACATCAACTACAACAACATCGTCATCGACGACGGCGAGGACATGTTCGGCATCGGCATCACGGTCTCGATCGACCCCGAGTCGGGCGTGACGATGCCCGAGCGAGGCACGTGGGTCGAGGTCCGCGTCCACCTTGACGACCCCGATGCCCAGTCGTGCGACGAGGATTCCGCGGCGACCGGGGGCGACGAGACGCCGCCCGAGCAGCTCGTGCTCAACTGCCGTGCCGAGGCCGTCCTCGAGGCGGCCCAGGCCGTCGACGGCCCCTGACCGTCGTCCTACGGGCGCCCCAGCACGAATCCGCGATAGCTCGGGCGGAACCCGACCTCTCGGAGCGCATCGGCCAGCGCCGACTCGGCGACGGGACCGCGGTCGACACGCTCGATGCGCAGCTCGCGCATCGGCCCAGCGGGCGCAACGAGGCTCGGAAGCGCGGCAACGGCGCGGTCGCGCCGTTCCGGATCTGAGGCGGCCGGCAGGCTGACCAGGCTGCGCCCGCCACGCTCGAGGTAGAGCACCGCGAGGCCGTCGACCAGCACGACGTACGCGCCGGCAGCGCGCTGGAGCGGCAGCCGTTCGTCGTCGGCTCCGCGAGGCCATGGCAGGGCCGCGCCGTATGGCTGGGCGGGGTCCGTGGCCGCCAGGACGCGGACGGTCGGCTCGTCGTCGCGGATCGCGCGCAATCGGTCAACGGCGCCGGGCAGCGCGAACTGCGCCGCCCCGAGCCCTGCCACGAAGTAGCCGCGGCGCGCCCGACCCGACTCCTCCATCGCGCGCAGCACCGGATAGACCGATGCGTACCCGCCGGCGATCCCCTCGGCGACAACCGCCTCGCGGGTCACGACGCCATGGCGCTCGAGCAGCGCGGTGGCAAGCGCATGTCCGCGTTCGGTTGGCGAGCGCTCCTCGCCGACGAGATCGGCCACCAGCGACCAGCGTCCGGCGGCGCGTGGCGGACCGAGGGCCGTCAGCCGTCCGGGACGCGGCCGCGCCTTCGAGCGCGACCGGGGCAGCGACAGTGCCCGCAGGGGCGCGAATGTGTCGTTCGTGACCTCGCCGGCCCAGACGAGGTCCCAGAGCGCGTCGAGCAGCTCCTCGTCGTTGCGAGCGTCGGCGCCCGCGGCTCGCAGCTGTGGGAAGAACGACGCCCCGCGCCGCTGGAGGTGCTGGCGGACGGCGTCGTGGATCGGTCCGGACGGGCGCTCGTCGACGGAGCCCGGCTGAGGCCAGCAGGTCGACGCGATCGCGCCGGAACAGCGCCACTCGGCCGTCGTCGCGGCCGAGTGAGCCGCGCCCGATCCACACCACCTCGCCGGCCGCGCCGAGCTCGTCGAGCAGCCGCGGCGTGTAGCCGGCGACCCTCGCCGGGAGCACGTCGCGCTCGAGCACCGACGCCGGCAGCGGCACGCCCTCGAGCTGCGCGACGGCCTCGATGAGGCGCCCGAGGCCGCCGGCCGTCGAGCCGATCCCCTGCCAGGCCGGGAGGAAGCGGGCGAGCACGTCGGGCTCGACCGGCTCGACCTCGCGGCGCAGGCGGGCGAGGGACCGGCGACGCAGCTGGCGCAGGACGTCGGGATCGGTGAACTCGTGCGCCGCACCGCCGGGGCGGAACGCGCCCTCGAGCAGCTCGCCCGCCGCAGCCATCGTTCGCAGCCGATCCTCGACGGTGTCGCGGGCGACGCCCCAGCGCGTCGCCGGCGCGTCGGCGGTGAATGGCGCGTGCGTCCGCGCCCAGCGCGCAAGCAGCAGGTCGAGCGGGCGATCCACCGGCGCGAGGAACGTGTCTGCAACGCCCGGCGGGGGCGAAGCGCCGACCGCGTCGCGATAGCGGGCCGCGTCCTCGACCGCGATCCAGCGCTCCTCGCCGCCGATCCGGACCCGCAGCGCGCGCCGCGTCCCCTCCAGCTCCGCCAGCGCCGGCGCCGCGTCAACGCCATTGACTCGCGCGGCTCGACCTCATCGGTCCGCAGGTCACCGAGCCGGCGAAGGAGGTCGGCGACCCCGTCGAGCGTCCGCGCCTGGCGATTCGGCGCGAGCGCCTGGAGCTCCAGCTCCAGGTCCGCGACCGCCTCGGGGTCGATGAGCTCGCGCAGCTCCTCGCTGCCGAGCAGCTCGGCCAGCAGCTCGCGGTCGAGGGCGAGCGCCTGCGCGCGGCGCTCGGCGAGCGGAGCGTCGCCCTCGTACATGAACGAGCCGACGTAGTCGAACAGCAGCGAGCAGGCGAACGGCGAGGCCGAGCGCGACTCGACGCTCACGACGCGGATGCGCCGCGCGCGGACGTCGGCGAGCAGGTCGCGCAGCGCGGGCATATCGAAGACGTCGCGCAGGACCTCGCGGTACGTCTCGAGGATGATCGGGAACGACCCGTACTGGCTGGCCACCGCGAGGAGATCGGCCGAGCGCTGGCGCTGCATCCACAGCGGCGTGCGCTGCCCCGGCCGGCGGCGCGGCAGGAGCAGGGCGCGGGCGGCGTTCTCGCGGAAGCGCGCCGCGAACAGCGCCGACGAGCCGAGGTCGGCCATCAGCCGGTCCTCGATCTCGTCGGGCTCGAACAGCAGCGCACCCTCGATCGTCGAACCGTCGCTCTCGACGCCCTCGGGGAGACGGACGGCGATCCCGTCGTCGGACCAGATCGACTGCACCTCGAGCCCGTGCTGCTCCCGGAGGCGCGCCTCGATCGCCATCGACCACGGCGCGTGGACGCGCCCGCCGAACGGCGTGAGGAGCACGACCCGCCAGTCGCCGAGCTCGTCGCGGAAGCGCTCGACGACGATCGTGCGGTCCGTCGGCAGCACGCCGGTCACCTGCACCTGATCGCCGAGGTAGGCGACGAGGTTCTTCGCCGCCAGCTCGTCCATCGCGTGGGCGTCGCGGAGGCGCGCCACGGCGTCGGCCGGCTTCATCGGCTCCAGCTCACGGAGGAACGAACCGATCGCCCGCCCGAGCTCGATCGGTCGACCGATGGCGTCGCCGTGCCAGAACGGCATCTTGCCCGGCTCGCCCGGCGCCGGCGTCACGATCACCCGGTCGGGCCGGATCTCCTCGATGCGCCAGGTCGAGGCGCCGAGCAGGAACGTCTCCCCCACCCGCGACTCGTAGACCATCTCCTCGTCGAGCTCGCCGACTCGGCGGCCGCCGCGGCCGGCATCGTCGCCGGGCAGGAAGACGCCGAAGAGGCCGCGGTCCGGGATCGTGCCGCCCGAGGTGATCGCCACGACCCGGGCGTCGTTGCGCGAGGTGACCTCATCGGTCTGGCGGTCCCAGACCACGCGTGGCTTGAGGTCGGCGAACTCGTCGGATGGGTAGCGGCCGGACAGCATGTCGAGCACGCCCTCCAGCTGCTCGCGCGACAGGTCGCGGAACGACTCCGCCCGGGTCACGAGCCGATGCAGGTCGCTCACCGTCCAGCGGTCGAAGGCGCAGATGGCGACGAGCTGCTGGGCGAGGACGTCGAGCGGGTGGCGCGGGATGCGGGTCTCCTCGATCGCCGCGGCCTTCATCCGCTCGACGACGACCGCCGCCTCGACGAGGTCGCCGCGGTACTTCGGGAAGATCTTGCCGACGCTCGGCTCGCCGACGGAATGGCCGGCGCGGCCGATGCGCTGCATCCCGGACGCGACCGACGGCGGCGCCTCGATCTGGACGACGAGGTCGATCGCCCCCATGTCGATCCCGAGCTCGAGGCTCGACGTCGCCACCAGCGCCGGCAGCCGCCCCTGCTTCAGGTCCTCCTCGATCTGCAGCCGCTGCTCGCGGGCGACGCTGCCGTGGTGGGCGCGCACGAGCTCCTCCCCGGCCAGCTCGTTCAGGCGTGCCGCCAGCCGCTCGGCCAGCCGCCGGCTGTTCACGAAGATGAGCGTGGACCGATGCGCCCGGATCAGCTCGAGCAGACGCGGATGGATCGACGGCCAGATGGAATGCTTGGCCTCCGGTCCGGCGGCCGGGCCGCCGGGCGCCTCGTCGAGCTCCATCGCCTCGCCCATGCGGGCCATGTCCTCGACCGGCACGACGATCTCGAGGTCGAGCTCCTTGCGTGCCCCCGCGTCGACGATCTCGACGTCGCGATCAGTGCCGCCCAGGAACGCCGCGATCGCCGAGAGCGGACGCTGCGTCGCCGACAGGCCGATGCGCTGCGGGTCGGCATCGGCCAGGTGGCTGAGGCGCTCGAGGGAGAGGGCGAGGTGCGAGCCGCGCTTCGTGGCGGCGATGGCGTGGACCTCGTCGACGATGACGTGCTCGACGCCGCGCAGGATCTCGCGGGCCTGGCTCGTCAGCAGCAGGTAGAGGCTCTCGGGCGTGGTGACGAGGATGTCCGGCGGGTGGCGGACGAGCGCGCGACGCGCGTCGGCCGGGGTGTCGCCGGTCCGGCTGGCGACGCTGATCTCGGGCAGCTCTTGCCCGAGGCGCTCGGCGGTGCGGCGGATGCCGGCGAGCGGCGTGCGCAGGTTGCGCTCGACGTCGTAGGTGAGCGCCTTCAGCGGGCTGACGTAGAGGACGCGGACCGTGGGCTTCGCGCGAGCCGGCTCGGCCATGAGCCGGTCGAGGCACCACAGGAAGGCGGCGAGGGTCTTGCCGCTGCCGGTCGGCGCGTGGATGAGGGCGTGCTTCCCGCCGCTGATCGCGTCCCAGCCGAGTTCCTGGGCACGCGTCGGCGCGGCGAACGCCTCCCGGAACCAGGTGCGGGTCGGCTCGCTGAAGGGCGCGAGGGGGTCGGCGTGGGTGGCGGTCGTCATGCCTGCGAGGAGTCTATCGGTCCCTCAGGATGGCACCGATTCCCGCCACGACGTGTCAGGTTCTCCTCGCTCCGGCGGCTACTTCGAGCGACTCCGCGCTGCCTGGGCCAGCGCCACGACGACACCGGCGACGACGCCGATCGCCGCGCCCGCGGCCGCCGCCTGCGGCAGGCCGAGCATGACCTTCCCGCCCGGCTCGACCGCGACCCGTGGAGCGAGCGCGATGCCGAGGATCCCGCCGCCTCCGACCTTGACCTCGCGCGCGAGCGCCATCCCGATGCCGCCCTGCTCGACGCTCACCGCACCGAGCGTCAGGAGACTTCCCGCCCCGCCCTGGCTGATCGATGCATCGCCGGCCGCGATGAGCGTGCCGCCGCCGCCCTGGTGGATGCGCAGGTCGCCGCCGGCGACGAAGGCCCGGCCGCCGCCCTGCGTGACGGAGACGTCGCCATCGGCGATCACCAGGCCGACGACCGCCATGCCGGCTTCGACGTCCTTGCCGCGGACGACGCCGACCGCGCTGCGGTCGATCTGAACCGGCTGGCCCTCCGCGCGCACCTCCTTCGTCGCCGAAGTGGTCACGTTCTCGATCATGGGTGAGCTCCTCTCGGGTGCCGCGTGTGGACGCACAGCGTCGCGCATCCGGCCCGGTCGCGCCAGTGGCAAGGCGAGAAGCCCAGGGTCAGCCGCCCGTCAGGCCGGAGCGGCGTCCTCCCACAGCACCAGGTCGTTGCCATGGGCGTCGGTGACGAGCGCCCACGAGCCGATGCCCGGCGCGGTCCGCACCTCGGACGCGACCGATCCACCGAGGCGCGCGATCAGGCGCAGGGCGGCGTCCAGGCTGGGAACGGATCGCGACGTCGGAACGCTCGTGGGATCGAGGTGGGTCGTGCTGAACATCGGGGCCTCGGCAATGGTTGTCGCCTATGAGACCGCGGAGGCCGCGGAAGTTCATCGGTCTTTCGCCGCGACCTTGCTCGGTCGATTGACCGATGTCGGAACCGTTCGGAGTACGCTGGACCGATGAACCAGGAGCGACCCCGAACTCAGGAATTCACGATCAACGGCGACGAAGTCGTCCACAAGGTCAAGGAGCTGATCCACGAGGGCAACGTCCGCCGCATCATCATCAAGAACGACGACGGCCGCACGATGCTCGAGGTGCCGTTGACGATCGGTCTGGTCGGCGTCGCGCTGATGCCCGTGCTCGCCGCGATCGGTGCGGCCGCCGCGCTCGCGACCCGATGCACGATCGTCGTGGAGCGAGACGTCGAAGCGCCGCGCGGCGACGAGGAGCCTCCCGCCGAGGTCTGAGCAGGATCGCGCTAGGCGGGCAACGCGTAGGCCGTGCGCCACACTCGCCACAGCGACTCGGGGTCGGTGAGCGGGTCGCCGTGGACGCAGAAGAAGTCCGCCGGCCCGCCCTCGCGGATGACGCCCGCCTCCTCCTCGCCGAGGAGCTCGCCGCCGCGCCAGGTCGCCGCCGCCAGCGCGTCGACCGGCTCGAGCCCGGCAGCGACGAGGCTCGTCACCTCCCACGCCAGCTGGTTCGCGCGCAGCGAGCCGCCGCCGAAGTCGCTGCCGGTCGCGATCCGCACACCCGCATCACGCGCGGCCCGCACCGATGCCTCGCCCTGCTCGAGCCGCGCGGCGATCGCGTTGCGGCCGGCGTCGCTCGCGAATCGGTCCATCGTCGTCGTGGAGCCGAAGGTCAGCCATGAGCGCTGGACGGCCAGCGTCGAGACCAGGGTCGTGCCGCGCGACGCCATCTCCGCCGCGACCGCCGCGTCGAGGTCGAATCCATGCTCGATCGAGTCGACGCCGCCGAGCACCGCCTCCCGCGCCCCGTTGAGGCGCCCGGAGTGCGCGGCGACCCGCGCGCCTCGCTCGTGGGCGGCGCCCACGACTCGTCCGACCTCGTTCGCGGTCCACGGCGACACGTTCACGTCCGGCCCGTCCATGTAGAGCTTCACGAGGTCCGCGCCGTCGTCGAGCTGACCGATGGCGGCGCCGAGCAGCTCGTCGGCGTTCGCAGCCTCGATGACCCCGTTCATCGGCGCGGTGCCGGTCTTGAACAGCCACGACCCGGCGGCGCGCAGGTAGGGACGGTCGCGGCGGTCGGTCCATCGGTCGCGCACGGCCAGCGCCAGCGCCCGCACGCGACCGTCGTCCGGGCTCGCGCCGATCGGCGAGCCGACGTC
Source organism: uncultured Chloroflexia bacterium (assembly GCA_963844415.1). GTDB lineage: Bacteria > Chloroflexota > Limnocylindria > QHBO01 > QHBO01 > JACDBZ01. The sequence continues at coordinate 445,486 of CAWJOA010000006.1, read as the reverse complement.
GCGCATCCAGCGCACGCCCGCGGCGAGGGCGATCCGCGCGTTGTCCTCGGCGACCGCCAGCAGCGTCTCCGGTGGGTCGTTGAAGCGCGCGATCCAGTTCGCCCCGCCCGGACCGGTGACGTGGCTGTGGCAGTCGACCATGCCCGGGACGAAGGTCGCGCCTGACGCAGTCGACCACGGTCGCGCCCGACGCGTCCTCCTCCCCGTCCGCGGGTCGGATCCACGCGATCCGTCCGTCCTCCACGAGGATGCTGAGGTGGTGCCGGAGCGACGCCTCGCGACCATCGGCGAGCGCACCGTCGCGGTAGAGCACGCGGCCGGTCACCGGCCGGGGGGTGGGGCTCGGGGTCGGTGCAGGCGTCGGGGTCGCGGTGGGCCTCGCGCTTGGCGAGGCGCTCCCGGTGAGCAGCGGTGTCAGCGACGGCAGCGGCGCGGCGCATGCTGCCAGGCCGGCAGCCGATGCCGTCGCCCCGAGCTGGAGCAGGCGACGCCGGCTGATCGGGGCCGGGTGCTCGTGCATCGCCGCATTATCGGCCCTACTCCCAGCGGAAGAGGCGCACGGCGATGACGAAGCTGATCACCACCCACACCGCCATGCCGAGCAGCTGTGGTCCGAGCGCCATCATGTTCGCGCCCTCGTTGACGATCGCCCGCAGCGCCTCGATCACGTAGGTGAGCGGCAGGAACGCGGTGATCGCGGCGAGGAACTCGGGCATTGCATCGCGCGGGAAGAAGACGCCAGACAGGAACATCATCGGCAGGCTGACGAGGTTGGCCACGGGTGCCGCCTGGTCCTCGTTCTTCGCCCAGCCGGCGATCCCGAAGCCGAGCGCCAGGAAGATCGCTGAGCCGATGATGACGACGATGAACAGGGTCATGTAGTCGCCGAACATCTGGAGCCCGAACCAGATCCCGACGGCGAACAGGATGGCGACCTGCACGAGACCGATGATGAGGCGCGACAGCACCTGGGCCGAGAGGAAGTAGCTCGGCGAAGTCGGCGTGGCGAAGAGGCGGCGCAGCGCCCCGGTGCGCTTCAGCTGCACGAACCCGAAGGCGACGCCGAAGATGCCGAGCTGCATGATCGTCATGCCCACGATCCCCGGCACCAGGAAGTCGATGTACCCGAGATCGCGCGACTCGACCGACTCGAACTCGACCGGGGGCGCGAACGCCGCAGGCTCGCCACCACCGCCGGCGGGCGCGTACAGCGCCTGGGCGACCGCCTGCTGGAAGAGGCCCTGCGCAACCTGCGCCTGGGCGGGATCGCCGCTGCCGGCGTACGCGACGAGGCCGGTCTCGACGCCCGGTGGCGGCACGGTCCAGCCGGTCGGGATCACGAGCACGAAGTCCCGGTCTCCCTCCGCCAGCTCGGCCATCTCGGCCTCGCGCTCGCCGGGGAAGAGGATGAGGTACTCGTACGCTCCGAGGCTCTCGACGAAGTCGGCGCTCGCGTCGTTATCGGCCTCGTCGACGACGCCGAGCTGGATCTCGGTGGCGCCCTCGAAGTTCAGGACGCCGAAGATCAGCATGATGATCAGGGGCAGGAAGAGGCTGAAGAAGACGGCCGCGCGGTTGCGGATGAACATCTTCCCGCTGGCGATGAAGAGGGCCCAGAGCACGCCGAGTCGCATCGGTCAGTCCCCCTCCCGCAGCTCGTGGCCGGTCATGTCGATGAAGACGTCCTCGAGGTTCGCGAGCCGCTCGACGCGCGACTTGCGGAACCCGCGGCCGACGAGCGCGTCGACGAGCGCCTGCGGCGTGTCGAGCGCGATGATCCGGCCGCGATCCATGATCGCGACACGGTCGCAGAGCTCCTCCGCCTCCTCCATGTAGTGCGTGGTCAGCACCACGGTGTGGCCGCTCTCGCGGATCGTGCGGACAAGGCCCCACAGGTGGCGCCGCGCCTGCGGGTCGAGGCCGGTCGTCGGCTCGTCGAGGAAGAGGACGCGCGGGTCGTTGACGAGCGCCGATGCGATGCTGAAACGCTGCTTCTGCCCCCCTGACAGCGTCCGCACCTGGCTCTTCGCCTTCTCGGTCAGGTCGACCAGCGCGAGGAGCGCCATCGCATCCACGTCGCGCTCGTAGAGCCGGCCGAAGAGGTCGAGGATCTCGACGAGGGTCAGCTCGTCGAAGAAGGCCGACGCCTGGAGCTGGATGCCGATGCGCCGCTTCACCTCGCGCGGGTCGGCCTTCACGTCGATGCCGTCGATGATCGCCTCGCCGGCGTCGATCGGACGCATGCCCTCGATCATCTCGAGGGTCGTCGTCTTGCCCGCGCCGTTCGGCCCGAGGATGCCGAACACCTCGCCCTCGCCGACCTCGAAGCTCACGCCGTCGACGGCGGTGAGGCTGCCGTAGGTCTTGCGAAGGTCGCTGACGGTGATGATCGGTGCACCGATGGCCGGCGATGCGGCAATCGGTGGTGTCGCGGGATCGGTCACGGAGCGCATCCTATCGGGGATCGGTCCGTGCGTGCCTCGATTCATCGAGGCGAATTCACGTGAGGGGCGCGCTGCGTGCAGTTCCCGCGCTGGATCGAGGCTGGGGACGCACGAGCGGCACGCCGGCGCGCACCTCCTGCATGCCTGCTCTCGGTGGAGCGCGGGAATCGCACGCGGCGCAGCCGTCCGGTGACATTTCCGCAATCCATCGAGGCGCTTCGCGGCCCCGGCGTATCAGCCGGCGAGCTTTCGGTAGAGGGTGACGGTCTGCCGCGCGATCGAATCCCAGCTGAACTGCTTCAGCGCGCGCCGCCGGGCCGCGCGACCCATCACCGCCCTGGCGCGCGGATCGGCCATCAGCGCGTTGATCGCGCCGGCGAGGTTGCGCTCGAACCGGTCCGGATCGATCGGGCTCATCGGGTCGCCCGGCGACAGCTCGACGGGCACGAGGAGGCCGGTCTCGCCGTCGACAACGACCTCGGGAATGCCGCCCACGGCCGAGGCGACGACCGGCGTCTCGCAGGCGGCGGCCTCGAGGTTGATGATCCCGAACGGCTCGTACACCGATGGGCAGCAGAACACGGCGGCGTGCGAGTACAGCTGGCGGACCTCTTCGCGGCTGACCATCTCACCGATCCAGACCACGTTCCGCCGCTCGGCCTGCGCTGCGCGCACGCCCGCTGCCATCTCGCGCGCGATCTCCGGCGTATCGGGCTGTCCGGCGCACAGCACGACGCCGATCCCGGGGGCAAGGTGGTGGATGGCGCGGACGAGGTGGACGATCCCCTTCTGGCGGGTGACGCGCCCGACGAAGAGGACGTACGGCACGGTCGGGTCGATTCCGCGCTGCTCGAGGAAGTTCGTGGCGGGGTCGGGGTGGTAGAACTCGGCGTCGATGCCGTTGTGGATGACGTGAACGCGCTCCTCCGGCACGTCGAAGAGACGGAGGACGTCGTCTCGCGTGCCGCGGCTGACGGCGATGACGGCATCGGCCGACTCGATGGCCGTGCGCTCGAGCCAGCTGCTGACGTCGTACCCGCCGCCGAGCTGCTCGCGCTTCCACGGGCGTAACGGCTCGAGCGAGTGGACGGTCAGCGCGAGCGGGATGCCGTAGGCCATCCGCACGAGGATTCCGGCGAGGTGCGTGTACCAGGTGTGGACGTGGACGACGTCGGCGCGGACCGGATCGGTCAGCATGCTGAGGTCACGCGAGAGCGCCTCGAGCATCGGCCGCAGACGGGGGTCGAGCGCCGAGACATCGTGTCCGGGGGCGTTGCCGCGCACGCGCCAACCGTCGGCGTCCTCGGAGCGGCTGCCGAAGCTGCGCACGTCGAGATCGATGAGCGATCGCAGGTGGCGGGTGAGCTCGTCGACGTGGATCCCGGCCCCACCGTAGACCTCGGGCGGGAACTCGTTCGTCAGGATGAGCGCGCGCACGCGCTCAGACTACCCGCCCGCCGGGTGCGCCTCCAGACCCCGCCGCTGCGCGGCGTCGTGCAGGACGCGCTCGATCTCACCCAGTGCGAACGGCTTGCTCACGACCAGAGCCCAGGCGCCGATCTCCGCACGGCGCTTCGGCGGGGCCGCGGTGCAGACGAGGACCGGCACGTCGCCGAGGCGTCTGTCGCGGCGCAGGTCGCGCGCCCGGTCGCCGCCGCGGCCATCGGGAAGGTCGTCGTCGAGGATCACGAGGTCGGGCACGCGATGGGCGACCGCTCGCTCGAAGTCGGCGAGCTGCGTGAAGCCGCGGAGCGTCCACCCGGCATGCGCGGCCACGTCGCGGAGCAACTCGAGCGTCGAGGGATCGTCCTCCACCGCGAAGAGGACGGGCTGTGCGGCATTGCCGTCGCCCGACGGCCGATGCGCGCCGGTACCCGTCGCTGTGCTTTCCGTGCTCTGCACGCTGAACGACCCCCGAATCTATGTGAAGACGTACTCCTGCAATGCGCGTGCCTGCCGGCCGTTCCGGGGTTTGCGGAATCGGTGATGCGCACGGCGCGAAATGCCTGAAGCCGTCCGTCAGGCTTTGACCTGTCCACGGAAGCGGTGAGTCGCCGGGCCGACCATGCTCCGGATACTCCCCTGTAGTATCCTTGGAGGCACCGATGAGCACTCCAACCGCCGTCGCCGCGCCCGCCGAGCTCAGCGTGCCGGTCGTCGGCATGACCTGCGCCAGCTGTGTCAATCGCATCGAGCGCTACCTCTCGCGCGCCGACGGCGTTGCCGAGGCGAACGTCAACCTGGCCACCGAGCGCGCGACCGTTCGATTCGACCCGGCGCTGATCGACCGGACCGGGATCGTCGCCGCCATCGAGGCCGCCGGGTACGAGGTCGGACGGGACGCCACCGGTGACGAGGCGACGGACGTCGACGCGGCGGAGGTCGAGCGCGAGGCCGAGCGCCGCGAGCTGCTGTTCCAGGCCCTGGCGTCGCTCGCCATCGGCGGCGTGATGATGGCGATCATGTTCTGGCCCGGCGGTACGCCGTGGCCGATGATGGACGTCAACCGCTGGTTCCTCATCCCGGCCACGATCGTCCAGTTCGTCTTCGGCCGCCGATTCCTGGTCGCCGCCGCCCGCGGCGCCCGCCACGGCGAGGCGAACATGAACACGCTCGTCGCGATCGGGACGCTGGCCGCCTACACCTACTCCGTGGTCGTCACGCTCCTGCCCGACACGGTGATGGCCGCGGGGCTCGGTCACGAGACGTACTTCGACTCGGCGGCCGTCATCATCGGTCTCGTCCTGCTCGGCCGCTGGCTCGAGGCCCGCGCCAAGGGGCAGGCCGCCGGCGCGGTCCGTGGCCTTCTCGAGCTGCGCCCGCCCACCGCTCGGGTGCTGCGCCCGGGTGGTGAGCGCGAGGTGCCGGTGACCGAGGTCGTCCCCGGCGACCTGCTGCGCGTCCGGCCCGGCGAACGGATCCCCGTCGACGGAGTGCTGATCGACGGTGCCTCGGCCGTCGACGAGTCGATGCTGACCGGCGAGCCGATCCCGGTCGACAAGGCGGCCGGCGACGGCGTCATCGGTGCGACGCTCAACACGAATGGCTCGTTCGTCATGCGCGCCGAGCGGGTCGGGCCGGACACCACCCTCGCCCAGATCGTGAGCCTCGTCGAGCGCGCGCAGGGCTCGAAGGCGCCGATCCAGCGCCTGGCGGATCGCGTCACCGGCTGGTTCGTGCCCGCCGTCCTCGGCATCGCCGCGCTCACGTTCGTCGTCTGGCTCCTCCTCGGGCCGGAGCCGAGCCTGCCGTTCGCCCTCTCGACGGCGATCGCCGTGCTCATCATCGCGTGCCCCTGCGCGATGGGCCTGGCAACGCCGACCGCGATCATGGTCGGCACCGGCAAGGGCGCCGAGCACGGCATCCTCATCCGTGACGGTGCGGCACTCGAGGACGCGCAACGGGTCACCGCCGTCGTGCTCGACAAGACCGGCACGATCACGCACGGCCGCCCTGTCGTCACCACCGTCCGTCCGCTGGCCGGCGCGACCGATGACGACCTGCTCCGCGTGGCCGCATCCGCCGAACGCGGCAGCGAGCATCCGCTGGCGGCGGCGATCGTGCGACACGCCACCGACCGCGGAGTCGCCATCTCCGACGCCACGGCCTTCGAGGCCATCGCCGGCCGCGGCGTGCGGGCCACCGTCGACGGCGCGAGCGTCCTCGTCGGCACGCCGGCCTTCCTGGCCGAGGCGGGCATCGACACGAGGGCGCTCGAGTCGATCGATCTCGGCACCGCGACCGGCGCGTGGGTCGCCCGCGACGGGAGCGCCATCGGCGTCATCGGCCTCGCCGACACCGTCAAGCCCGGCGCGGCCGAGGCCATCGAGCGGCTGACGCGGGCCGGCATCGAGGTCTGGATGCTGACCGGCGACCGGCGCGCGACCGCGGAGGCCATCGGCACGCAGGTCGGCATCGGTCCGGAGCGGATCGTGGCCGAGGTGCTGCCGGCGGACAAGGCGGCGGCCGTCGAGCGGCTGCAGCGCGAGGGTGCGATCGTCGCGATGGTCGGCGATGGCATCAACGACGCGCCCGCGTTGGCGCAGGCCGACCTCGGCATCGCCATCGGCACCGGCGCCGACGTCGCGGTGCAGGCATCGGACGTCACCCTCGTCCGGGACGACCTCGGCGCGGTGCCCTCGGCCGTGCGGCTGTCGCGCGCGACGATGCGGACGATCCGCCAGAACCTCGCGTGGGCATTCGGCTACAACGTGCTGCTCATTCCCGTCGCGGCCGGCCTCCTCTACCCGCTGGCAGGCCTCCTGCTGACCCCCGCCCTCGCGGCCGGCGCGATGGCGCTCTCGAGCGTCAGCGTCGTCCTCAACTCCCTGCGGCTGCGGGCCTTCCGCGCCGCCTGAACGAACGCACTCGAAGTGGAGACCGATGCACCGATGACGACCACCGCCGTCGATCCCGTCTGCGGCATGCAGGTGAACCCCGAGATCGCCACTGCCCAGGGGCTGAGCAGCGAGCACGCGGGCGAGACGTACTTCTTCTGCGGCAAGGGCTGCAAGCTCGACTTCGACGAGGACCCCGCGAAGTACTTCGACCCCGACTACCAGCCGCACATGTAGCGACATTCCTCGGCCACTTGGCCGCGGGACACCGAGGGCGGCCACGCGGGTAGACTCCCTCCGATGGCCCTCATCAGCACCCGGGCGCTGACGAAGCGCTACCCCGGCGGCGTCACCGCGCTCGACGGGATGTCCGTCGAGATCGGCGAGGGCGTCATCGGCCTCGTCGGCGCCAACGGAGCCGGCAAGAGCACGCTGATCAAGATCCTGCTCGGGCTGCTCGAGCCGACCGATGGCGAGGCCACCGTCCTCGACCTCGACACCCGAACCGATGGTGCCCGCATCCGTGAGCTCGTCGGCTACATGCCCGAGCACGATTGCCTGCCACCGGACGTCAGCGCCACCGAGTTCGTCAGCCACATGGCGCGCGTCTCCGGGCTCCCTGCCGGCGCGGCACGCGAGCGGACCGCCGACGTCCTGCGCCACGTCGGCCTCTACGAGGAGCGCTACCGGCCGATCGGCGGCTACTCGACCGGCATGAAGCAGCGCGTGAAGCTCGCCCAGTCGCTCGTCCACGACCCGCGGCTGCTGTTCCTCGACGAGCCGACGAACGGCCTCGATCCCGCCGGGCGCGACGAGATGCTCGGGCTCATCGAGCGCATCGGCCGCGACTTCGGGATCACCGTCGTCGTCGCCAGCCACCTTCTCGGCGAGATCGAGCGTGTGGCCGGCTGGCTCGTGGCCATCGATGCCGGCCGGCTGCTGCGGACGGCGCCGCTGACGAGCTTCACCGAGCGGACCGGCCAGCTCGTGGTCGAAACCGAGGACGCCGCCGATGCGCTGGCCGAGCGGCTCGTGGCCCGCGGCTTCGCGGCCACCGCGACCGGGCGATTGCTGCTCGTCGAGATCGCCTCGGCCGGCGGCGGGGACTTCGACGTCTACGACGCCGTCCGCGACGACGCGGTCGCGCTCGGGATGCCGATCGTGCGGATCGAGCACCGCCGTCACCAGCTCGAGGATCTGTTCCGCGACGAGGTCGTGGCATGACCGCCCAGACGGAGACCACCGGCACGATCTACGACATCGGCTACCGCCGCTACGACGGGCCGCGCCTGGGTCGCGGGGGAGCCATCGGCGCGGTCGTGGAAGCGGGCCTGCGCGCCGTCTTCGGCCTCGGGCGCTCCGGGCGGTCGAAGATCATCCCGTGGGGCGCCGTGGTCCTGGCGATCCTGCCGGCCGTCATTGCGGTCGCGGTGCGCGTCCTGGCCGGCGACCTCATCTCCGGGCTGTACAACTACGAGAACTACCTCTGGCAGATCGGCGGGCTGTTCGGGATCTTCCTCGCCGCCCAGGCGCCGGAGCTCGTCGTCAACGACATCCGCTACCGCGTCCTGCCGCTCTACTTCAGCCGGCCGATGAGCCGGGTCGACTACGTCGCCTCGAAGCTCGGTGCGCTCGCGATCGGGCTCCTCGCGCTCACGCTCGTGCCGGTCCTCGTCCTCTTTGTCGGACGCGTGCTCGCGACCGATGACCTGCTGGCGGCGCTTGGCGACGAGATCGGGTTTCTGCCGAGCATCATCGGCAACGGGATCCTCCACGCGGTGGTGCTCGCGAGCATCGGCCTCGCCATCAGCTCCCTCGCATCGCGGCGCGCTTTCGCCGCCGCCGCGGTGCTGGCGGTGTTCCTCGTCGGCGGCGTGATCAGTGAGGCGCTCAGCGGCAATGCGCTCGACGCGTTCGACGACTGGGCGCCGTTCACCAATCCGTTGGCCATCATCGACGGCGCCCGCCAATGGCTCTTCGGCGTCGAGGTGGCCGAGTCGCCGGTCGGATCGAGCGACGTCCCGCTGCCGGTCTTCGGCCTGGCCGCTGCCCTGCTCACGCTCGGGTCGTGGCTGGTCTTGGCGCTCCGCTATCGGCGGATCACCGTATGAGCAGCGTCCTGCGGCTCGAGGCCGCCTCGCGCTGGTACGGCAACGTGGTGGCCGTCAACGACGTGACGTTCGAGGTCGGGGCCGGCATCACCGGCCTGCTCGGGCCGAACGGCGCCGGCAAGACGACCCTCCTGCACATGATGGCGGGCTTCCTGCGCCCGAGCGGTGGCACCGTCCGTCTCGACGACGTGCCCACGTGGCGGCATCCCGAGCTCTACCGGCGCGTGGGGTTCGTCCCGGAGCGTGAGGCGGTGTACGGATTCCTGACCGGCCTGCAGTTCGTCACCGCCACGGCCCGACTCCATCAGCTCGACGACCCGGCCGGCGCGGCGGATCGAGCGATCGGCCTCGTCGACCTGCGCGACGCCGCCGGGCGGGCGATCGGCGGATACTCGAAGGGGATGCGCCAGCGGGTGAAGGTCGCCGCCGCGCTCGTCCACGACCCGGCGGTGCTCATCCTCGACGAGCCGTTCAACGGCATGGACCCGCGCCAGCGGCTGCACATGATGGACCTCCTGCGCGAGATGTCCGCCGAGGGCCGGACGATCCTGTTCAGCAGCCACATCCTCGAGGAGGTCGAGCGGCTCAGCGATCGCGTGCTCGTCGTCGTCGCGGGCCGTCTCGCGGCGTCCGGCGACTTCCGGCGCATCCGCCGCCTGATGACCGATCGCCCGCACAGCTTCACGTTGCGCTCGAGCGACGACCGGCGCCTGGCCCGCGAGCTCCTTGCCACGCCCGAGGTCGACGCGGTCGACATGCACGACGGCATCCTCACCGTCAGCACCCGCGACTACGGTGCGTTGACCCGAAACGTCGGACCAGCCGCGCAGCGCGCCGGCGTCTCGCTCCTCGAGCTGCGCCCCGCCGACGAGTCGCTCGAGTCAGTCTTCAGCTACCTGGTGCGCCGATGACCACCGCACTCGTCTCGATCACGTTGCGCGCCCTCCTCAACCGGCGCCGCACGATCCTGCTCGCCCTCCTTGGCGTGGTGCTCGTCGCGATCGTCGGCCTCTTCCGCCTCAGCGACCCGCCCGCCGACCAGGCGCTCGAGGTGACGCGCGAGCTGCTCCGCAGCCTCGCCATCGGCGTGCTGCTCCCGCTCGTTGCCGTCATCGTCGGGACGGCCGTCATCGGCTCCGAGCTCGATGACGGCACGATCGTCTACCTCCTGGCACGGCCGGTTCCTCGGTGGCGGATCGTCGTCGTCAAGCTCCTCGTGGCGTGGCTGGTGGTGACGCTCCTCGTGGCACCGGCGACGCTCGTGGCGGGCCTCATCGGCCAGGATGACCCGGCTCTGGCGATCGGCTTCGCACTGGCCACGGTCGTTGGCGCGCTCGAATACACGGCGGTATTCGTGGCGCTGTCGCTCATCACCTCGCGGGCGCTCATCGTCGGCCTCGCCTACGTCGTCATCTGGGAGGGCGTGGTGGCCGGCCTCTTTGCCGGCACGCGGTCGCTCAGCGTGAGCCAGCACGTCCTGTCGGTGGCCGAGGCGCTCGGCGGCTCCGACGCGGCCGGCATCGCGGAGCTGACGCTCGAGGTCGCCATCGGAGCGTTCGTGCTCGTCACGATCGGTGCCGCCGTCCTGGCCGTTCGGCGGCTCGAGACGGTCGAGCTGCGGGGAGAGACCGCATGACCGACCTCCCACCGCCCTGGGGACGCGACTGGGCGGGCCGCCTCGACGAGCACGTGCTCGATTCCGAGGCGCTCACCGGCAACCCGCTCGGCGACCCGCACGTGCGCCCGGTCTGGGTCTACACCCCGCCCGGGTACGACGACGGCGATCGGCGCTACCCATCGGTCTATCTCATCCAGGGCATGACCGGCCAGCTCGACATGTGGCGCAACCGGAAGGCCTTCTCGCCCTCGGTCGTCGAGGCGATCGACGCCTGGTTCGCGCAGCCGGAAGCGACTCCGGCGATCGTCGTCTTCGTCGACGCGTGGACCAGCTACGGCGGCTCGCAGTTTCTCGACTCGCCCGGGACCGGCCGCTACCACACCTACCTGTGTGACGAAGTCGTGCCGTTCGTCGACGCGACCTACCGCACCCTGGCCGATGCGGCCCATCGCGGCATCGCAGGGAAGTCGAGCGGCGGCTACGGGGCGATGGTGACCCCGATGCTGCGCCCGGACCTCTTCGGCGGGCTCGCCACGCACGCCGGCGATGCCCTCTTCGAAGCCTGCTACCTCCCAGAGTTCCCGCAGGCGGCGCGGGCCCTGCGCGACCACTACGACGGCTCGTTCGAGGCCTTCTGGGCCGACTTCCGCTCGCGGCCGGGGCGCTCGAAGCCCGCCGACCCGGCCCTCGTCAACGAATGGGCGATGGCCGCCTGCTACTCGACCGATGCGGACGGCACCGTCCGGCTCCCGTTCGACTCCGCCACCGGCCGCCTGGTGCCCGAGACCTGGGAGCGTTGGCTGGCGTGGGACCCGGTACGCATGGCCGCCGGGCACGCCGACGCCTTGCGCGGGCTGCGCGCAATCTGGGTCGACGCCGGCAGGAGCGACGAGTACTTCCTCGACCTCGGCGCGCAGGCGTTCGTCTCCGAGCTCACGGCGCTCGGGGTCGGCGAGCCGGAGCTGCGCTTCGAGCTCTTCGACGGCACGCACGGCGGGATCGAGTGGCGCTACCCGCCGGCCATCGGTTGGCTCGCGGAGCGGCTCGCGGCCGCTCCCGGGTAGGCGCCGGCGGCGGCTGGCACGCCACTCGCTATCGTCTGGTCCCGAGGCCGCTCGGCGGCCGAGCAACCAGACTTCCACGCGGAGCTACTTCCGACAATGACCTTCAGACCTGATGTCGACCTCGATCCCGGGCGTGTGCGCGACTCACGCGGGCGCCGCCTGCGCGGCGGCGGGCTCGCCGTCGGCGGCGGCATGGGGGGCCTACTCCTGGTCGCCGCGATCATCCTGCTGTCGGGCGGCGACCTCGGCGACGTCATCGGCGGGCTCGGCGCCGCGCCGGCCGAGGGCCCTGTCGGCAGCCAGCTGATCGCCGAGTGCGAGACCGGCGCGGACGCCAACGAGCGGCAGGACTGCCGGCTGGTGGGCGCCGTCCAGAGCCTCGACGCCTACTGGGGCGAGACCTTCGAAGCGTCCGGCGAGCAGCTCCAGCAGCCGGGCGTCGAAATCTTCAGCGGCCAGGTCAGCACGCAGTGCGGCGCCGCCTCGAGCGCGGTCGGTCCGTTCTACTGCCCGCTCGACCAGACGATCTACCTCGACCTCGGCTTCTTCGGTGACCTCGAGAGCCGCTTCGGCGCCGAGGGCGGTCCGTTCGCGGAGATGTACGTCGTCGCCCACGAGTACGGGCACCACATCCAGAACCTGCTCGGGCTCCTCGACCAGGGCCGCGATCCGGGCGCGGAGGGCGGCGCGGTGCGCACCGAGCTCCAGGCCGACTGCTTCGCCGGGCTGTGGGGCGGCAACGCCGTCGAGACCGGCTTCCTCGAGCCGCTGACCCGCGAGCAGATCAACCAGGCGCTCGACGCGGCGTCGGCCATCGGTGACGACCGCATCCAGGAGCAGACGCAGGGGCAGGTCAACCCGGAAACCTGGACGCACGGATCGTCGGAGCTGCGGCGGGAGTGGTTCGCCAACGGCCTGGAGGCAGGCTCGCTCGACGGATGCGACACCTTCAACGCGGACCTCTGAGGGGCTTGGCGCGGGCACGCGAACGTGTGAGACTGTCGCCCCCGCACGCGGGATGGCGAAGATGAGCACGAACGGACGGCCGCAGTCACCGGGGCCGAACGCGCACGATCGGCCGTTCGGCAGCTCGCCATTCGCACCGATCGGCGAGTACGCCTTCCTCTCCGACTGCGAGACGACGGCGCTGGTCGCACCCTCCGGCAACGTCGAGTGGCTGTGCCTGCCGCGTCTCGACTCCCCGAGCGTGTTCGGCGCGGTCCTCGACCGCGACGCCGGCGGCTTCCGCTTCGGCCCGGCCGATATCAGCGTCCCGACCGCGCGCCGCTACCTGCCGGGCACGATGGTCCTCGAGACGAGCTGGGGCACGCAGACGGGCTGGGTCATCGTCCGCGACGTGCTGCTCATCGGCCCATGGCGGCATGCCGACGAGCGCTCGCACACCCAGCGCCGGCCGCCGACCGACTACGACGCCAGCCACGTCCTGCTGCGGATGGTTCGCTGCGTGAACGGCGAGATGCAGCTGAGCCTCGACTGCGAGCCGGTCTTCGACTACGGCGCCGGCCGCGGCACCTGGAGCTACTCCGAGGATGGCTACCGCCAGGGCCGATGCGTCAGCGACCGGTCGGACGTCGAGCTGGTCCTCACGAGCGACATGAACATCGGCTTCGAGGGGCCCCGCGCGGTCGCGCGAACCCTCATCAAGGAGGGCGAGCAGCGCTTCTGCGCCCTCACCTGGAACCAGGCCGCCGCGCCACGGAGCGTCGAGGACGCGTACAAGCGGCTCGTGTGGACGGCGCACCACTGGCAGCACTGGCTGGCCCGCGGAACGTTCCCCGACCATCCCTGGCGCTCGCATCTCGAGCGCTCGGCGCTGACGCTGAAGGGCCTCACGTACGCGCCCAGCGGCGCGATCGTCGCCGCGCCGACGACCTCGCTGCCCGAGACGCCAGGTGGCGAGCGAAACTGGGATTACCGGTACAGCTGGATCCGCGACTCGACCTTCGCGCTGTGGGGGCTCGGAACGCTCGGCTTCGACTGGGAGGCGAACGACTACCTCCACTTCATCACCGACGTGGCCGAGCGCGACGAGGTACTCCAGGTCATGTACGGCGTCGACGGCGAGCGCGCGCTGCCGGAGCAGACCCTCGACCACCTCTCCGGGTACGAGGGGGCGCACCCGGTCCGCATCGGCAACGACGCCTACGGTCAGCGCCAGCACGACGTGTGGGGCGCCGTGCTCGACGCCGTCTACCTCCATACGAAGTCGCGCGACCATCTCGACGAGCGCCTGTGGCCGATCCTCGTCCGCCAGGTCGAGGCGGCCCTCGCCAACTGGCGCGAGCGGGACCGCGGCATCTGGGAGGTCCGCGGCGAGCCGCAGCACTTCACCAGCTCGAAGCTCATGTGCTGGGTCGCCGTCGACCGCGGCGCGCGCCTCGCCCGCCTGCGCGACGAGAACGAGCGCGCCGACGAGTGGCAGGCCGCCGCGGACGAGATCCACGCCGACATTTGCGCCAACGCCCTCGACCGCCGTGGCGTCTTCACCCAGCACTACGGCACCGATGCGCTCGACGCATCGGTCCTGCTGATGCCACTCGTGCGCTTCCTGCCGCCGACAGACGAGCGCATCCGGCGCACGGTGCTGGCGGTCGCCGAGGAGCTGACCGATGACGGCCTCGTCCTGCGCTACCGCACCGAGACGACCGACGATGGGCTCTCCGGCGCGGAGGGCACGTTCACGATCTGCTCGTTCTGGCTCGTCTCGGCCCTCGTCGAGATCGGCGAGACCCGGCGCGCGCATCGGTTGTGCGAGAAGCTCCTCAGCTACGCCAGCTCGCTCGGCCTGTACGGGGAGGAGCTCGACCCCGACACCGGCCGCCACCTCGGCAACTTCCCCCAGGCGTTCACCCATCTCGCGCTGATCAACGCGGTCATGCACGTGATCGGTGCGGAGCGTGGCACGGCACCGATCCGGGCCGCCGCCCCGCTCTCGCCGATGATGCCGGCCGCCACCGAGGCAACCGACGACGCCGGCCACGAGGGCACGTTCGTCCACCAGCCGGCGCGCGCCGAGGCAGGCGAGGACGGCCACTAGGCGGCCCGTCGTCGGCCACAATGGGGCCATGCCAAGGCCCTTCCGCTTCCTCGCCGATGCGCGCGAGATCGCCACGATCCGCGAGCTGACCGAGACGGCGCGTCGCGCCGAGGCGATCGGCATCGACACGCTGGTCGTGCCCGACCACCTCATCCAGCAGCTGGCGCCGGTGCCGGCGATGGCGGCGATCGCCGCGGTCAGCGACCGGCTCCGGATCGGCGGCTTCGTGCTCAACAACGACCTGCGCCATCCCGCGGTACTGGCACAGGAGCTCGCCAGCCTCGACGTGCTGTCCGAGGGGCGTCTGGACGTGGCGATCGGCGCGGGCTGGAACCTGGCCGAGTACACCGCCATCGGCCTGGCCTTCGACCCGACGCCGGTCCGCCAGGCGCGCCTGGCGGAGACGGTGGCCGTGCTGAAGGGATGCTTCGCTGACGGCCCGTTCAGCTTCGCCGGCGAGCACTACACGATCACCGACTACGACGCGCAGCCCAAGCCGGTGCAGCGGCCGCATCCGCCCTTCCTCATCGGTGGCGGCGGCCGGCGGACCCTGTCGCTCGCGGGGCGGGAGGCGCAGATCGTCGGCCTCGCGCCGCGCATCCTGCCGTCCCGGGCGCCCGACCCGCGCTCGGTCACGTTCGCGGGAACGCGCGAGAAGATCGGATGGGTGCGCGAGGCCGCCGGTGACCGGTTCGACGAGCTCGAGCTCAACATCTACCCCTCGATGACCGGCGTCAGCATCACCGCGGACCCGCTGCGCGAGGCGGGCGAGGTGGCGGAGCGGCTGCGCGAGCGCAGCGGGATCGCGGTCTCCGCCGAGGAGCTGCTCGACTCGCCGCACATCTTCATCAACACGGTCGACGGCTTCGTCGAGAAGCTGCAACGGCACCGCGAGGAGCTCGGGATCAGCTCGATCATGGTCGGCGCCCTCGGCGAGCTGGATCCGGTCGTCGAGCGCCTGGCGGGCACGTGATGGGGCGGATCCTGGCATCGGTCCACCTTGGCCCGCCGCTCAGCGACTGATACCGCGAACGACACGCCGACGACGAGGTTCTCGCGCTGCGTTTCAAGCGCTCAGCGACCGATACCGAGCCCGGATCGCAGGCTCCGGCCCGTTCGTTCGCGATAAGCGCCGCCCAGCGGCTGAGCTGCCAGTGGCAGCCGCTCAGCGACTGATAACGCGAGCGAGACGGCCGACGACGAGGTTTCGCGCTGGGTTTCAAGCGCTCACCGACTGACACCGAGCACGGATCGCACGCTACCGCCCTTCGTTCGCGATAAGAGCCGCTCAGCGACTAACGGCCGCAAACCACATGCCCCGAGCAGCACGCGAGGGCGGACCCGACGCGGGCTAGAATCCACCCCCGTGAGTGCCCGCATCCTCGTGTACACCGGCAAGGGCGGCGTCGGCAAGACGAGCGTCGCCGCGGCGACCGCGCTCGCGTGCGCCGATCGCGGCTACCGCACGATCATCATCTCGACCGACATCGCGCACTCGCTGGGAGACGCGTTCGCGCGCGAGCTCGGTCCGGAGCCGCTCGAGATCAGCCCGAACCTGTGGGCGCAGGAGTCGGACGTCTTCTTCAACGTCAGCCGCTACTGGGGCAGGATCCAGGAGTACGCCGCATCGGTCCTGCGCTGGCGCGGCCTCGATGACGTGATGGCCGAGGAGATGACGGTCCTGCCGGGCATGGACGAGGTCGGCTCGCTGCTGTGGATCGCCGACCACCACGACTCGGGCGCGTACGACGTCGTCGTCGTCGACGCCGCCCCGACCGGCGAGACGCTGCGCCTGCTCAGCCTGCCGGAGGCTGGGCGCTGGTGGATGCAGAAGGTCGAGCCGCTGGGGCGGCGCATCACGAAGCTCACCGGGCCGATCGTCCAGCGCGTCGTCGGCATGCCGATGCCCGGCGACGACGTCTTCAACGCCGGCGAGGCGCTGTTCGCGCGCCTCGAGGACCTCCATCGGCTCCTGACCGATCCGGATACGACCTCGATCCGGGTCGTGCTCACCCTCGAGCAGGTCGTCATCGCCGAGGCGCAGCGTTCGTTCACGTACTTCCACCTGTACGGCTACCCGACGGACCTCGTCATCGCCAACCGCGTCCTGCCCGACGAGGTCGGCGAGTACTTCCGCGGCTGGTACGAGGCTCAGCAGCGCTACGGGCCGCTCGTCGACAACACGTTCCACCCGATCCCGGTCCGCAAGGCGCCCTTCTTCGACCGCGAGATGGTCGGGATCGACCTCCTGCGTGAGCTGGCGGGCGCGCTGTACGGCGACGACGACCCGACGAGCTTCTTCTACCGCGGCCGGCCCTACGAGGTCAGCCGCGAGAACGGCTCCTTCATGCTCTCGGTCGACCTGCCGTTCACCGAGAAGCGCCAGATCAACCTCTCCCGCCGCGCCGACGAGCTCGTCATCGACCTCGGCACCTGGCGCCGGACGCTCGTCCTGCCCCGGATCCTCGTCGACGCCCCTACCGAGGGCGCGCGCTTCGAGGACGGCACGCTCAAGGTCCGCTTTGGAGTCCCCGAACGCGAAGGAGCCCGAACATGACCGATCCGACCAGCCCCGAAAACGGCGACCGCACCGCCGACCTCGAGCGCCGCATCGCCGAGCTGGAGCGCCGCACCCCGCGCGCCATGATGGAGCAGAGCAGATCCGGCCTGGAGGAGGCCTTCTGGGCCGTCACGCACTCGGTCTTTCCGGAGGAAGCCCGCCGCCACCTGAAGGCCGCGACCAAGGAGCAGCTGATGGCCGCGCGCGTCTACCTGGACCGATGGATCGCCGGCCTCGACGAGTCCGGCGCGCCGGCGAGCCCGGCGACGCGCCGTCGCGGCCGCGCACGAGAAGATCGAGGTCGAGTAGCGATGGGCGCCACCTCCCCGGCGACCCGGATCGCCCGCGACCAGAACCACCTCGCCTGGGACCCCGCGATCCCGCCGGTCGCAACGGTCGGATCGGGCGACCTCGTCGAGCTCGACTGCCTGGACGCATCGAACGGGCAGATCACCGCCACCTCGACGACCGAGGCGCTCGAGCACCCTCGACTTCGCCAGCGTCGACCAGGTCACCGGTCCCGTCGAGGTCGCCGGCGCCGAGCCGGGCGACACGCTGCAGGTCGACCTCCTCGAGTTCGAGCCGGCCGACTGGGGCTGGACGGCATCGATCGCCGGCTTCGGGCTGCTCGCCGACGACTTCCCCGACCAGCACCTGAAGATCACGCGACTGCCGAGCGAGGGCCCGATCGAGTTCTGGCCGGGCATCCGCCTGCCGATGGCGCCGTTCTGCGGCGAGCTCGGCGTGGCGCCGAAGGAGGGGCCGCTCTCGACGATCCCACCCGACCTCCACGGCGGCAACATGGACACCCGGCATCTCGTGGCCGGTTCGACGCTCTTCCTGCCGGTCTTCCATGCCGGCGCCCGCTTCTCGGCCGGCGACGGGCACGCCACGCAGGGCGATGGCGAGGTGTCCGGCACGGCCATCGAGACGCCGATGCGCGCAGTCGTGCGACTGATCGTCCGCAAGGACCTGCACGTCACCGGGCCGGAGTTCGTCGCCGCGCCCGACCCGCACGCCGTCCTGCGCAACGGGCCGCGCTACGCGACCGACGGCATCGGTCCCGACCTCATGGGCGCCGCCCAGGATGCCGTACGCCGGATGATCGAGTGGCTCGGACGCGAGCATGGCCTGGAGCCCATGCAGGCCTACCTGCTCTGCTCCGTGGCCGTCGACCTGCGGATCAGCGAGATCGTGGACGTGCCGAACTTCGTCGTCACCGCCCACTGTCCGCTGGGCATCTTCGGCTGAAGGGAGACGGGCCGGCGTCGCCGCCGGCCCGCATCGGTCTAGGCCTGGTCCGCGGCTTCCTCGCCGCCGTAGACGTCGTCCACGCGATCGAGCGCGTCCCGGTTCATGAACCAGAGCCCGACGTAGATGACGATGCCGAGCAGCACCCAGACGCCGACGATCGGCGCCGTGAAGCGCAGGTAGTTGGTGTACGGGTCGAGGGTGACGTCCAGGATCGGAATCGTGACGCCGCCAATGACCGCCAGGGCGGCCGGGATCATCGCGATCACGCCGAGGACGGGCACGAGGCCATGCTTGAGCACGTTGAATTCGTCACGCCGCTTGCGCCAGAAGTAGCCGATGCACGCAACATTCACCAGGATGTAGATGCCGGCAAACAGGAGGCCGAGCATCGTTCCCAGGAAGACGTACACGTTGAGCCCGGCCGGATAGGGATCGTTCCCGAGCAGGAAGCCGAGCGCGACTGCGATGATCAGCGCGGTGATGGCCTGGAAGTGGACCGCGTTCACCGGAGCGCGGGTCTCCGGATGCACCGTCGCGAAGAACCGCGGCAGCAGCGACGCGCGGCCCATGGCGAACAGCGAGCGGGTTGCCGCCGTCGCCCCGGCGTTGGCATTGGCCAGCGAGCTGTTGAGGATCGCGAAGACGATGAGGAGCCCGCCGATGTTGGGAAGCACCTCCTCGGCCATGAAGCCCCACGGGTCGCCCTCGTTGAACGCGTAGAACTCGGTCATCCGCTCGGGACCGAAGAACACCGTTGCGGCGTAGTAGTTGAAGACATAGAACAGGCCGACGAGGATCGCCGACCAGATCAGCGCCCGCGGGATGGCCCGCCGCGGCTCGGCAGTCTCCTCGCCAAGTGGCGCTGCGGCTTCGAAGCCGATAAACGCCAGCAGGCAGAAGATCATGCCCTGGAACGCCGGCTGCACGCCCTCGTCGCCGGGGATGAAGACGCTCAGGGTGTTCTCCTCGGCGTTGACGATCAACAGCGCCGAGATCAGCAGGAAGATCGCGATCTCGATGATGCCGAGCGCGACGCCCGTCCGCGTCGAGAGTGCGATGCCGCGGTAGTTCAGCAACCACACGACGAGGCCGCACAGGATCGCAAGGCCGACCCAGGCGAACTCGAACTCGATGCCGAGGTACGACGAGAGAAAGATCGCCCCGTAGAAGCCGAAGCCGCCGAGCAGGAGCGGCATCACCAATGGCTCGGCGAGGGCGAAGCCCCAGGCCACGAGCCAGCCGAAGAACGAGCCGAGGCCCTGTCCGACGTAGGTGTACATCCCGCCGGCGGACGGAAGGTGCCGTGCCAGCTCCGCCATCGAGAAGGCGGTGAACAGCACGGCGATCATCGCGAAGAGCACCGCCAGCGGCGTGATGCCGCCGGCGAACGTGGTCGCGGCGCCGATCGACAGGGCGGTCGCGACGGCCGGTGCCATGTGCGTGATCGATTGGAAGAGCACTTCGGGCAGGCCGATCGCGTTGCGCGCGAGCGTCGGGGACGCGGGGTCTTGGGACTGAGCGGTAGCTGTCACGTGCCAATCCTCCTCCGGTGTGCCCCCCGAACGGTTGGGTCCATGAACCTTCCCGCCGGGCTCATGTCCCGGGCCGCGGCGTAATCCTAGGGTCGTTGTCAATCATCCGAACCGTGTCGGTCGCGGGGATGACCGATGAGTGGGCGTCCTTCACCGGAGGCCGCTCTCACGCGTGGATTGGCCGACTGATCGGCAACCCAGGAGCCTGAGGTGCGCCGCTGGGCGGTCCCGATTCACGCGAGGTGACCATTACGCGCGCCAGACCCCCTTCGAGCGGACCGACTTCACACGCGCCGTGAATTCGGACGCCCCGACGCACTCATCGCGCGCATTCGCCGCCCCGTGAAGAGCTGACGACAGGTGATTCGAGTGGATCGGACCGTGCAGGGCGGCGCGGACCTACCCGCTCAGTTTCCTCGGTCGATGCCGGTAACAATCGCCGCGGACTGGTCGGCGCGAGCATATACGCCGGGTTCCCCCCCGCAGCCGCGTCCCCAGCTGATGATGCCGAGCACCCGAGGACCGCCGTCCGTGTCGATCAGGAGCGGTCCGCCGCTATCGCCACTGCACGTGTCGCCCTCCGACGTTCTTGTCGCGCACAACATCGAGCGCCTGTGAAACGCCCGGAACTCATCAGTGCTCACGAGAGCGCGGCACGTAGCCTCGTTCATGACTACTAGGGACACCTTGGAGAGTCGACAGGACATCGACGCACCGATCGATGGCGGACCCCACCCATAGGCGACAGCTTGCTCTGGCAGAGCATCTTCGTCGGTGATTGCGATGGGAATGGCGTTGGACGATTCGATCCGAAGCTCGAGAACGGCGAGGTCATAGGCCGCCGTCAGTTCTCGATACTCTGGATGAATGCGGATGCTTCGGACGGCAGCCCGCGTTGCCGTGTCGGCTCGGTCATCACAGAGGTCGTTCGCGCCTATCAAGACGTCCATCGAGCTGGGCCGTCTGCCGTCCACGCAATGAGCGGCTGTAAGAACCTGGCTCGGTCCGACGACGACGCCGCCGCAGAACACCCCGTGGTAGAGCTCGGACCGATCCGCGTCTGCATCGACGAGGACAACGACACCTGGCATCGGCATGCCGACAAGCTCCCGCGCCGAGGGAGGTTCAACATCGGATCCGCCAGCTGTTGTTACCACAGCGAGGGCGGCCGCGAGAAGCACGCGGGCGAGCATGGTCGCCTATGGGAGCACTAGCGAGTAAGGAAGGGTCTCTTCGTATCGGGTCCCGTCGAGCGTGTATTCGACTCTCAGCGCCCCGATTCTGCCCTCGCCCGTCCCCTCGCGCTCCACCCCCACGAGTACTTGGACATTAGGCGAATCACTGCCGGCTGGCTGCAAGACCGCACCAACCGGAGAGCGAATTGTCGCGCCGTCAGGGGGATACCCGAGCGCCGTCCCAATTCCGCCATCAACATCCGGGTCATTTACGACGATGCCAATGATCGTGAGACCCACTGGATCGACGGCCTCGATTGACTCAATCACGATTGGCGATGACGTCGGATTCGTGGGCAGCACCATCCCCCACGTGCCGCTCTCGCCGGAGGGCAATGGCATTTCGATTTCGATTTCCTCCCGCGCCTGAATCGGCCCATCGGTAGAAGGAGTTGTCAGCGCGAATAAGGCGATGCCGAACCCCCCGAGCACGAGGAGTCCGGCAATCGCAATCAACCATGGGCGAGTCACTGGCACGCAGGTTACTTCCCAACCACCCTTGCAGCCTGCGGTGGGTAGCCGTTGCTTCCGCAGAGCTTCCCGTTGTTAACGAACGTGAATGAGATCCGTGTCTCGGTGTTGAACCCTGTTCGCGTTGACAGATCGATGCCGGCTACAGAGCCCAACTTCACACCGTTGGAGATCGTTATCGCCGTCGCCCCTTGCTTCGAATAGGTCGATCCGTCGAGATACGACGTGCAATACGTTGCGGACGGAGCTGCCGAAGCGGTGTACGAATAGGTTCCACCCTGGAACTGATAGGGGCGTGCCGAGTAGCTGACCTGACCGGCGCAAACCAGCTGGGTCTTCTTCCACCCGAAGGTCGATCTAAAGACTGTCAGCTTGTTGACGCCTTGGGTTGGGAAGCCGACCTCGGAAGTCGAACTGGTAGTTGTTGTCCCGCTCTGACTCCAGCTCCCATACGTGCCGCTGACCGAATAGCCCACACCCACCGTGCTGTCAGCTCCGGAGAGGTACCGGAGATCACCGTTGGTATTCGGGCCTGTGTACACCTCGCCGATGAAGTTGAGAATCCCGTTCCAGGTGGCTTTGACGGTCGAAACGCAGACCGGGAGCTTGTCTTCCGCCGGCTCCGGGACGCCCGGGGCGGGAGGCGGGCCGCCAAGCGGCACGGTGAGGGAGAGCTCTGCCGTACCTGGGCTTGCCAAGTTGGCCCGACTGCCTGCGGCGCTGGAAAGCCGTCCGGAAAACGCGAGCGTGCCTGTGGCACTGGAGCTTTCAGCGAGGAGATCGAAGTTGATGTTGCCTTCGGAGTCAGCGAACTCCCCGATGGGCGCACTTGGATCAATCCGCACCGAGAATGAGCCGTCTGCTGCGGCAATTGCCTTCCCGACCGGTAGAAGCCTCACTGACTCTCCGTCCTGCGCGTTCGCCAGGACGTCGGCCGGTGGCCACGCCACGAGCGTGACTCGGCCCGCGACGCCTCGACCGCGTGCGTCAACCATGCGGCCAGCCGCAACCACGGTGCCGTCCAGCGTCTCGCTGGAAGCCAGCCCAGGCATACGATCGGGAACCGGCCCACTCCCCGACACCTGGTTTGCTCCCACCGAGAACACAACGGCGAGCGCTACCGATACTCGTATGGCCCGACTGAATGTACGCATCCATGTCCCTCCATCTTGCTTGCATTTGGGCCGACTCGCCCGATAGGAAGGTGGTTGGCTGCTGTTGGATCGTCAGTGATCACCATCACCGAACCAGCCGTCAATCACGGGTAGACGCCCAGTAAGCGGCCAGTAAGCGGCACCGTGCTACAACGCTTCGGCGTGAGTTCCCAAAGGGAGGAACGCCGGGATGCGCTCTGACGGTCGGACCAGCGAACGGCTCCAGGCACAACGGATAAGGGCTCTCAGCGGGAGCTTGCTTGAGGCCGTCTCACCAGGCAGCCGGGCCGTACTGCGCCAGTCAATCGAATGGGTCCATGTCACAGCCGGCCAGCGACTCGCTACAGACACATCCGACCCCGCATGGGCCGTTCTGGTTGATGGCCATGCGCGTATCTGTCGCCAGCGCACCCACGGTGTTGCCCTCGTATCGTGGAGAGTTCACGCATGCGCGAGCGTCCCGCTAGCGGTCGATCACGAGGACGATGAGAGGTGGGTTGAGATCGTTACGCCCGCCGAGTTTGCAGTTCTCAGCCGGCGTGTCATGACTCGGTTGTCAGCCAGCGACCCTACGGTTGCGCTGGCGCTCGCCGCCGAAGCCCGGCGAATGGTTGGCGACCTGGAGGAAGAACTCCTCCTGCGCGCCGAAGGGAGCCTCTATCAACGGCTCGCGCGCGAATTGGTGGGAGATCCATACGACGACGATGGACTTCACCCAATCGGGGCAAGCCTGAGTCACGGGGCGATGGCGGACCTCGTGGGCTCCAGCCGGGAAGCAGTCACTCGGGCACTTAACCGGCTGGCACGCGATGGTCTCGTAAGCCTCGGACGGAAGAGGATCGACGTCCTGGACTCTGCACGGCTAGCAGAGGTCGGTCAGATCGCTCGGCCGATGGCCAAACGCGAGCTCCGCTTGGATGAGAAGGACGCCTGACCTTCGCTTGACTACCGATCTGGTAGGCTCGGAAACGCGCGGGAGTAGCTCAGTTGGCAGAGCGGCAGCCTTCCAAGCTGCATGTCGCGGGTTCGATCCCCGTCTCCCGCTCCAATCCCGCTTCACCCGATCTCTGCGAGAACCTCGTCGGTGTGCTCGCCGAGCCGCGGCGGCGGCCGCTTCAGCGGCGTGAGCTGACCCTCGACGCGCAGCGGACCTGGCGCCATCCGCACCTCGTCGAGCTCCCGCACCCAACCGTCGCCCATCGCGGCCAGCGCATCGGGGACGCTGTTGACCGGCCCGGCCGGCACGTCGGCATCGGCCAGGGCCGCCACCAATGGAGCCCGATCCCACTGACCGATGGCGCTGCCGAGCCAGTCCGCCAGCTCCTCGCGTGCGGCTACGCGCAGCTCGTTCGTCGCGAAGCGGCCGTCGGCATCGTTCAGTCCGAGCACACGCAGCAGCCGCTCGAACTGGGCGTCGTTGCCGACTGCGACGACGAGATGCCCGTCGAGCGCCTCAAACGCCTGGTACGGCGCGATATTCGGATGCGCGTTGCCGTGGCGTCCCGGCTCGACACCCGTGGCAAGGTAGCCGCCGAGCACGTTGATCAGCGAGGTCACGCCGGCCTCCACGAGATTGACGCTGACCGATTGGCTCCGCCGGCCGACGAGCGCCGCGAGCGCCCCGACCGCGCACTCCAGCCCGGCGATGAGGTCGAGCAGCGCCACGCCGACCTTCGTCGGCGGCCCGGAAGGCTCGCCGGTGATCGACATCAACCCCGAGACGGCCTGCGCCAGCAGGTCGTAGGCGGGACGATCGGCATCGGCGCCGGCGAACCCGCCCACCGAAGCCACGACGAGCCGTGGATGGCGCTCGCGCAGCTCATCGGTCGCCAGCCCGAGGCGCGCGGCGGTGGCCGGACGATAGTTGTGCACGAGCAGGTCGGCGCCGGCCAGGAGGCGGTCGCAGGAGGCGCGGCCGGCATCGGTCTGGAGGTCGAGGACGACGGAGCGCTTGTTGCGATTGACCGATGCGAAGTAGGCGCTGCGGCGGTCGGCCGGGTCGCCCCACCACGGCGGTCCCCAGGAGCGGGTCTCGTCGCCGGATGGGGCCTCGACCTTGATGACGTCGGCCCCGAGGTCGGCGAGGAGCATCGTCGCGAACGGCCCCGCCAGGACACGGCTGAGGTCGATCACCCGGATCCCGTCGAGCGGCAGGTCGGTCATGCTCGGAGAGTAGACGGCCGGCTGGCACGCGCGCCGCTAGCATGAGCGGCATGAAGATCGGACTGATGCTGCCGCTGGGCGCGGACGAGACGCGCGGATTCGACGAGCTGCGCGAGATGGCGCTCGCGGCCGAGATGGGTGGCCTCGACTCGGTGTGGGGTGCCGACCACCTCATCATCCGCATGGACGGCACGACCACCGGCATCCACGAGTCGTGGACCGTCCTCACCGCCGTCGCGGCGATCACCACGCGCGTCGAGATCGGGCCGCTCGTGCTCGCGCTTCCCTTCCGCAACCCGGCGCTGACGGCGAAGATGGCGGCGCAGCTCGACGAGGTCAGTGGCGGGCGCCTGATTCTCGGCATCGGCTGCGGGTGGCACGAGCCCGAGTTCGACGCCTTCGGCTACCCCTTCGACCACCGCGTCGGTCGCTTCGAGGAAGCGTGCGCGATCCTCGTGCCGCTCCTGCGCGGCGAGCGCGTGAGCTTCGAGGGCCGATACCACCGTGCGGAGGACCTCGAGCTCCTGCCGCGGCCGATCCGCGCCGGTGGCCCGCCAATCCTCATTGCCGGCAAGCAGCCGCGCATGCTCGGTCTGGTCGCGAAGCACGCCGACTCTATGGAACAGCGCGTGGTACGGCGTCCCCGACGAGGCGGACGTCCTGCGCACGCGCCTCGCGGACCTCCGTCGGGCGCTCGACGACGCCGGTCGGGACCCGGCGACCCTGGTCCTCACCGCCGGCATCTCGGTCGTCTTCGAGGACGCGAAGCCGGACGCACCGGAGCGCGCGATCCGCGGCACCCCCGACGAGATGGCGGACGCCCTCGCCGGCTATGCCGAGCTGGGCATCTCGCACCTCATCGCGCACGTCTATCCGCGCAACGCCGGCAGCGTGCGCCGCCTGGCATCGGTGGCCGCCCTCGCGCGTGACCGCCTCGGAGCGCCCGCGGCCGTCTGACCAGCCTAGGACGCGGCGGCGGTCATCAGCACGTGGCGCACGGGCCGCCGGGCGTGCCGCACGCGCCGCAGGTTCGGCCCGACGACCCGCTGCCGGCAGACCCCGCACACCGACCAGCGGCCGTCGCGCTCGAGGCGGATCGCATGCTCCGCGACGAGCACGCGCCAGCGCCGGCGCGGCCGATCGCGCAGCCGAGACCGATGCTCCGCCAGCGCGACCACCGCCCCCTCAACGCCGAGGGCGACGGCATGGCCAAGCGACGATCGGTAGCGCGCAGACTCGAGCCGCAGCGCGTCGGCGTCGGCGAGGCCGTGGCGCCGATAGAGATCGAAGGCGACGGCGTAGAAGGCGCGACCGTGATGAACCGTTCGGCGGCCCCGGCGGCGCGCAACCGGTGCGATCCAGTGGGCAAGCTCGTGGAGCAGCGTCAACCGCTGGTCGAGCGGGTCACTGCCGGCGCGGACCGAGATCGTCCCCTCCGAGCGGCGCGCGACCCCGGTCGACGGGCCGCTTCGGCGTTCGCGCCACAGCAGTCTCGGCGCGGCGACCGCCGCCTCGACGCAGACGACGGACACGAGCTCGTGTGCCCAGGCCGGCGCCCTCATCGGCGCGAGCGCAGCAGCCGGCCGACCTCGAGCAGCCAGGCGTCGAGGTCCGGATCAGCGTAGCTCGCCTCGTCGTAGGTGAAGCCGACCATGTCGGCGCCGTGCTCGGCCACGTACGCGGCCGGCGTGGTCTCACGGAACGGGAACGCGCGCCTGGCGAGCTCCTCGCGCTCCGGCTCGGCGGGCGGACGGTCAGTCGATGCGCGAGCGTCGTGGCGCGCGCGCCATCGGTCCGTCAGCTCCTCGAGGCTTCGCCGCTCCATCGCGCGAGCCTACCCGATCAGGGCGATGACTCGATGAGGGCAGACGGCGATTTCCGGGGCCGCAGCCCGCGGTACGTCGAGGGAGTTTCACACGAAGGGGTTCCCGCGCTGCGTTTCCGCGATCCATCGAGGACCGATGCGCACGAGCGGCCCGCCCGCGCGCTGCTCATGCGTTCTCGCCCTCGTTCCACCGCGGGAATCGCACGCGCGCGATGCCTCCGGTGAACGTGCCTCGATCGATTCGAGACCAGGCGCCGCTCAGGCGGCGGCAGGCTCCGGCGCCGGCGGCTCGGGCGCACCCTCGTACAGCCCCAGCTTGGCGACGCCGCGCTGCATCCATCGCGGGGCCCACCAGTTGAGCGAGCCCATGACGCGCATGAAGGCCGGCACGAGGATGCCGCGCACGATCGTCGCGTCGATGAGCACCGCCAGCGCCATCGCGAAGCCGAGCGACTTGATGACCATCACCGACGAGAGCGCGAAGGCGCCGAAGACGGCGACCATGATCAGCGCCGCCCCGGTGATGATCCCGCCGGTCATGCCGATCCCCTCGGCCACGGCCCGGGTGTTGTCGCCGGTCGCGAGATAGCGCTCGCGGATGCGCGACAGGAGCAGCACCTCGTAGTCCATCGAGAGGCCGAAGAGGATCGCGAACATGAGGATCGGCGTCGAGGCCACGATCGTTCCCGATGGATCGAAGTCGAGCAGCCACGACAGGTTGCCCTCCTGGAAGATCCAGATCAGTGCGCCGAAGCTGGCGGTGATGCTGAGCAGGCTCATCAACACGGCCTTGATCGGCAGGAAGACCGATCCGAACGTGAGGAACAGGACGATGGCGGTCACGCCCACCACGATCGCGATCGCGTACGGGACCGACTCGGTGAAGCTGGCCATGAAGTCGTGCGAGCGCGACGAGAGGCCGCCGGTCAGGACCTCCTCGGCTCCCTCTGGCGCGGGCGTGGCGCGGACCTCGTCGACGACCGCGCGCCCCTCGCTGGAGTCGGGCAGCGCCGTGCTGAACACCTCGAGCCGGTTGACGTCCTCGCGGACCCACTGGTCGATCCAGGCCGACAGCCCGGCCGCCTCGGCCGGTCGCTCCTCCTCGGGCAGCGAGATGAGCTGGCGGTAGACGGTCGCGTCCATCCCGGCCGGCGGATCGAGGACGCTCGAGATCTCGTTGACGTGCTCGACCTCGGCCAGATCGGCCTCGTAGGCCTCGAGCTCGGTGACCCAGGCCGGGTCCAACGCGCCGTCGGGCGCGATCGGCTCGTCGTACCGCACGGCGACCTCGATCGGGTCGGAGCCGCCGCCGGGGAACTCGTCCTCGAGCACGCGGAAGCCGGTCACGCTCCCCGACGGCGGGAGGTCGTCGAGGTTGCCGCCGGTCGATAGCTGGATGCCGAAGAACGGCAGGCCGGCGACGATGAGGACGATGAGCACCGGCGTCGCGATCGCGACCGGGTGGCGCATGACGAGCCGGGCGACGCGGGCCCAGTAGCCCTGGCCCTGTCGCGCATCGGCCGCCTCGGGGTCGTCCTCGATCAGGCGAAGGCTCTTCGGCAGCGGCACGCGCAGTCGGTTGACCCGCGGTCCGAGCATGCCGAGCAGCGCCGGCAGGACGGTGAGGCCGAAGACGAGCGTCGAGAGCACCGTCGCGACGCCGCCGATGCCCATGCTGCGCAGGGCTGCGGACTCGAAGACGATCAGGCTGGACAGACCGATGGCCACCGCGATCCCGCTGATCGCGACCGCCTTGCCGACGGTTGCCATCGTGTGCTCGACCGCATCGGCGACGGACCGATGCCGGAGTTCCTCGCGGAAGCGGCTGACCGTGAAGAGGGAGTAGTCGATCGACAGCGCCAGGCCGATCATCGTCGCCACGTTCGTGACGAAGATGCTCATCTCGGTCACGCCCGCGAGGAGGCCGATGATCGCCATCGCGGTCGGCAGCGCCATCAGCGCGATGATCACCGGCAGCACGGCGCCGACGACGGTGCCGAACACCGCGAGCAGGATGAGCAGCGCGATCGGCAGGCTGATGATCTCGGCGCGGAAGAGGTCCTCCTCGATCGCCTGGTTGAACTCGTGCTGCACGAGCGGGATGCCGGTGACGATCGTTTCGACGCCGTCCGGCGCGTCGACGAGGCCCGCGAGGTGCTCCGCGTCGTCGACGGCCTCCTCGACCTCCTCGTCGATGCGGACGAGTGCGAAGGTCTTCGTCCCGTCACGGCTCAGGAAGGACGGGTCGCCGACATCGGCGTACGTGAGGATCTCGCTGACGAGCGCGTCTTCGGCGAGTGGCGCCACCGTCTCGGCGACGGTCGCCTGGAACTCGGGGGAGGCCGCGTCGCCATCGGGATCGGTCAGGATCACGATGAGGCTCGTTGCCTGCTCGCCGAACCGATCGGCCACCAACGCTTCGGCGCGTGCGGCCTCGGAGCCTTCGATCTGCCAGCCGCCCTGGCTGAGCTGATCCCCGGCGGTCGCGGCCCAGACGTTCACGCCGACCACGAGCGCGATGCCGGCGATCGGGAGCCACCGACGGTGCCGGTACGTGGCGCGCCCGAGCGCGGCGAAGATGCCGTTGTGCGCGATTCGGTCGTCGGGCGGCGGCGGGGTGGGCGGGGCGGCGGGAGGCGGAGGCTCGGGCGCCTCGGGGATTCCGGGCGGCGGGTCGAGCGGCTCGCGGATGCCGCGGATGGCGAGGAGTGCGGCGGTGACGCCCGCCAGGATGGCTCCGAGGATCAGGGGTCGACGCATCGGTACCGATGAATGCTTGTTCAGGCTCGTCGGTTGAGATTACCGCTTGCGTTACGCATCGGTCAACCCGCACAATGAATAAGAGTTCATCACGAAACGAGGGTCTGCCGCGTGCCACGAACGAGCGCCGCCCATGCCACCGAGATGCGAGGGCGCATCCTCGACGGCGCCTATCGGGCCATGCTCGCCGGCGGCTACCGGGGCACGACGATGCCGGCGATCGCCGCCGAGTCCGATGTCAGCGTCGGCCTGCTGTATCGGTACTTCGACAGCAAGGAGGAGCTCTACCTCGCGATGTGCGAGGGCGTGACGCAGGCGCAGCTCGACGAGCTTGCCGCCCACCTCGGCACGATCTCCGACCCGCGCGAGCGCGTGGCGGCCGCCGTCCGCCACTTCGTCGAGAGCCTCGAGGCAGAGGGCTGGGGCGCGATCGTAACGACCGGCTGGGCCGAGGCCGACGTGCGCCCGGCCCTGCGCGACGTCCTGCGCCGCCGTTGCGACCAGATCCGCGCGTTCGCGGCGATGTTCCTGCGCGAGTCGATGGCCCGCGGCGAGGTCGCCGCCGAGGTCGACGTGGAGGAGCTCAGCCTGGCGACGGCGATGCTCATGGACGGGGTGATCGCCCACCACGCCGAGAACGGCGACCGCTTCGACGCCGACCTCGTCCAGCGCTCGGTCAACGCCCTCCTCGACCCGGTGATGCGCCGCTAGACCGCCGCGTATGATCGGCCGCAGATGACCCGTCGAGCCGAGCAGCCGTGACCGTCCTGGCGCCGGCCACCTGGTGGCGCGGGCTCGGCGGCATGACCCGATCGGGCAGCGCCGGCGAGGGCCTGGCCTGGGCCCTCTACGACTTCGCGAACACGATCTTCAGCTTCGCGATCGTCAGCTTCGCGATGAGCCTGTGGGCGATCAGCTTCCTCGGCGAGACGGAGGGCCAGCGCTGGTTCGGGATCGCCGTGAGCGCCTCGGTGCTCGTCAACGCGGTCGTCTCTCCCATCCTCGGCGCGATGAGCGACCGGACCGGCCGCCGCAAGCCGTTCCTGCTCTTCTTCACGATCCTGACGATCGTGCCGACCGCCCTCATCGGCCTCGTCGACATCGGCCTCGGCCTCCTGGCGTTCGCCCTCGCCAACTTCGCGTACCAGGCCGCGCTCATCTACTACGACGCGCTGCTGCCGGAGGTCGCGCGGGCCACCAAGCGCGGGAAGCTGTCCGGCATCGGCGTCGGCCTCGGCTACCTGGGGACGATCGTCTCCGGCCTCCTCTTCAGGTTCACGACCGATGCGGACGGCAACAGCACCGCCGCCAGCTTCCTGCTCATCGCGTCGCTGTTTGCGATCTTCGCCGTGCCGCTGTTCCTGATCGTCCGGGAGCGCGGGCCGGCCGGCGAACCGTTTCGGGCCATCGACGCGGTCCGCAGCTGGTCGCAGCTCGGCACGAGCATCCGCCACGCGCGCGAGACGCCCGGCCTGCTGCGGTTCCTCGTCGGCCGCTTCTTCTACACCGACCCGGTGAACACCGCGATCGTCGTGATGAGCGCCTTTGCCGTCTACGCCGTCGGCTTCACGCAGGCCGAGGCGCTGAACATCCTCCTGCTGCTGACCGTGGTCGCGGTGATCGCCTCGTTCGGCTGGGGATGGCTCAACGACAACATCGGTCCGAAGCGCACGCTGCTGGTCGTGCTCGCGACGTGGGCCGTCGGGCTGCTCATGCTGACCGTCACGCTCGAGCCGATCCCGTTTCTCGTTGCCGGAGCGCTCCTCGGCGCCGGGCTCGGCGGCGTCGGGGTGACGGATCGGCTGCTCGTGCTGCGGCTCACCCCGCCGGCACGGATCGGCGAGACCCTCGGCGTGTACGGACTGGTCGGCAAGCTGAGCGCGGTGATCGGCCCAGTGGTCTACACGAGCATCGTCGCCGGCCTCGAGCCCAGCCTCGGCGACGGCGCCTATCAGATCGCGATCGCCAGCCTCCTCGTGCTGCTCGGCATCGGCGTCGTGTTCGTGATCGGCGTGCCCCCCGGAGAAGATCCCACCGATGATCTCGACGCTGGCGGCGGCCATCGAGCCGGCGATCGTCCCGCCCGGGGAGGCGATTCGATGACGATCATCGTCGCCCACCGCGGCGCGTCGGCCCAGGCACCCGAAAACACGATGGAGGCCTTCCGTCTCGGCATCGAAGCGGGGGCCGATGCGATCGAGCTCGACGTCCACCTCACCGCCGACGGCCAGCTGGCGGTCATCCACGACGGCACCCTGGACCGCACGACCGATCGCACCGGCGAGGTCGCGAGCCTGACGATGGACGAGATTCGCGAGGCCGATGCGGGCGCGCGCTTCGCGCGGCCCGACGACTCGGGCTTCCCCTACGCAGGACGTGACCTGCGGGTACCCGCGCTGCCCGAGGTGCTCGACTGGCTCCCAACCACCAGCGGGCTGGTGATCGAGATCAAGGCCCGCGCCGCCGCCGATGCCGTCGTCGCGGCCGTTGACGGTCGCCCGGTCCAAACCGAGGGCCGCCTCTCGGTGATCAGCTTCGACGAGGCGGCGATCGACCGCGTGCGCGAGCTCGACCCCGCGCTGCGAACCGGCTACCTCGTCGCCCCGGGGCAGCCGATCGACGACGCCCTTGCGTGGGCGTCCGGCCGCGGGCACGCGGGCGTTCACCCCTGGGAGCGCGACCTCGGCGACGACCCGCTGGCACTCCTGGCGAACGCGAACCTCCTGGGGCTCGAGGTTGGCTGCTACGTGGTCAACGATCCCGCGCGGATGAAGTTTCTCGCCGACATCGGTCTGTGGGGATTCGTCACCGACGTCCCCGACCTCGCCGCGGAGACGCTGGGTCGGACCTAGATCGGCAGAGTGCCCGTTGCCGCCAGCTCGCCGAGCGCCTCCCGAGCTCCCGACGGGTCATCGACGCCGAGCGCGACGGTCAGCCGCGTGCCCTGGACGCCGGTCGTCATGACGAGCTCGACGTTCACGCCTCGCTCGGCCAGCCGCCGGGCGACCGCGCCGAGCGTGCCGGGCTTGTCCTCGAGACTCGCGGAGACGATCTCGCAGTCGCGGTAGGTGAAGTCGCGATTCTCGAGCACGGCTCGGGCGCCGGCGTCGTCGTTCGTGATCACCGCGAGCGCACCCTCGCCGTCCCAGCTCGTCCCCGACAGCCCGGTGATGTTGATTCCCCGCTCCCCGAGCGCTTCGCCGAGATCGGCCAGCGTCCCCGGCCGGTTCTCGAGCTTCACGATGAACGCGCGCACGCAACCACCTCCCATCGAAGCGCCGGCTCGGCCATCGGTCCGTGGACAGCGGCCGACGAGGTCCGGCCAGCCAGGATGAGAGTGTACTGCCGTGTGCCAGCCTCTCCGCTCAGGGATAGGGTTCGCCGAGCGGGGTCGTGCCGGCCATTCGCGCGGTTTCGGCGTCGACCGTCTCGACGGAGACCAGCTCCTCGCGCCCGCCGCCGCCGGAAACGCCGAAGATGAGCACCGGACCGATGTCGGGAGCGTAGAGCTTGTACTCGAGCACCTCGGGTTGGATCGTGCTGGTGTCCTTGGTCAGCAGGACGTCGGTGAAGTGGCCGTGCGGGACCTCCGCCTGCTCGTCGATGCTCAGGACCTCGCCGTTGTCCTCGGCCTCGCCGGCGTAGTACTCCTGCCGGTAGCGCATCCCGTCGGTCGGATTCGCCGGCACGATGACCCCGGGTAGGGCGCCGTCGACGCCGGCCTCCCACGATCCCTCGGTCGTGGCGACCTCGCCACCCTCGAACTCCGCGGTGTCCTCCCCGAGGTACCAGACGTTGCCCTCCGCATCCTGCGCATACCAGTCGACCGTGTCCTCGATGAGCTCGCCTTCCTCGGTCACCGTGTCACGGACGATGAGCGCCGTCACGCCGTTTGCAATCTCCCTCGTCTCCGAGCTGACCGTGACGACCACGACCAGCGCACTGCCTTCCTCGTCGATCTCGCGGTAGGTCCACCGCGTGCCCGGCGCCATCGGCCAGAATCGGTTCGTGATCTCGGTCGAGAACGATGCCGGCTCGAGGTCGACCGTAGCGCTGCCCTGTGGCAGCGTCGGGAGAGCAGCCTGGGCGCTGGGAGATGCGACCTCCGGGCTGCACGCGGTCAGGGCCACGGCACTTAGCAGGAGCCAGGACCAGCCAGGACCGATGCGGCGCATCGCGCTCACCGGACCAGTCTGCTCCATGACCGAGTCGGCGGCCAGTCGGAGCGCCTAGCGGCGCTTGAGGACGCCGAGGATGCTGCGCAGGATCGTGTTGAACGTCCCCGACCGCGCGATGCGCGCTCCCTCCTGCGCCACGTCGCCCCAGTCGACGCCGCGCTCGGGCGCGCGGGTCGGCCGCATCTTGCGCTCGGCCGGCGATTCCGGGTCCTCGACGCCCTCCATCGGCTCCTTCGCCGCCTCGGTCGCGCGCGCCAGCCGCGCCGCGAGCAGCTCCTTGGCCGACTCGGGGTCGGAGTCGGTGGCGTAGGTCGCTGCGATCGCCGAGGCCGCCACGGCCGCGTCGACGACCGTCGGGTCGACCTGCGCCATCAGCGACATCGGCGGGCGCATCATCGTCCGCGCGGTCGGCATCGGCCGGCCCTTGAGGTCGAGGGCGGTGATCAGCGCCTCGCCGGTACCGAGCGCGGTGAGCTCCTCCTCCACGTCATAGAGCTCAGTGGTCGGGAAGGTCTCGGCGGTCGCACGCACGACCTCCAGGTCATCGGGCGTGAAGGCGCGGAGCGCGTGCTGGACGCGGTTGCCGAGCTGGCCGAGCACCTCGGCCGGGACGTCGGACGGCGAGTGGGTGACGAAGTAGACGCCGACGCCCTTGGAGCGGATGAGGCGCGCCACCAGCTCGATCTGCTGCATGAACGTCTTGTTGGCGTCGCGGAACAGCAGGTGCGCCTCGTCGAAGAAGAAGACGAGCTTTGGCTTCTCCGGGTCGCCGACTTCCGGCAGGGACTCGTAGAGGCTGGCGAGGAGCCACATCATGAACGTGCTGAACAGCGCCGGGCGGTCCTGCATGTCGGCCAGCTCGAGGACGCTGACGATGCCGCGGCCGTCATCGGTCAGGCGCAGGAAGTGCTCGACGTCGAACTCCGGCGCGCCGAAGAACGCGTCGGCCTCCTGCTGCTCGAGCTCGACGATCTTGCGGATGATCACGCCGGCGGTGGCGGTCGCGATCCCGCCGTACTCCGCCATCTCCGCTTTGCCCTCGTCGGAGTTCAGGTGGTTGAGCAGCGCGCGTAGGTCCTCGAGGTTCACGAGCGGCAGCTGCTTGTCGTCGGCGTACTTGAACGTCAGCGCCAGCACCGATTGCTGGGTGTCGTTCAGGTCGAGGACCTTGGCCAGCAGGATCGGCCCAAAGCTCGAGACCGATGCGCGCAGGCGCACGCCCTTCCCGTCGCGGTCCAGGGTGAGGAACTCGACCGGGAACGCCTTCGGCGCGTAGTCGGCGAAGCCGATGGCGGTGGCGCGGGTTGTGAGCTTGTCGTTGACCTCCGCCGGCGCGCCGAGCCCCGAGATGTCGCCCTTGATGTCGCTGATGAAGACCGGCACGCCGGCGTCGGACAGCTGCTCGGCGAGCACCTGCAGCGTCTTCGTCTTGCCGGTGCCGGTGGCGCCGGCGACGAGCCCGTGGCGGTTCATCATCGCGAGCGGCACACGGACCTGCACCGCGGGGACAGCCTCGTCGCCGCGCATCGCTGCCCCGAACGTCACGCCCGGCGCGTCGAACCCGTATGCGTCGTTCAGGGTGGCGTCGAAGTCGGTGGACATCAGCCCGGAGTGTAGAGGGCGGTGCGGCGCCTGCCTCGACACATCGCGGGAGGTTCACCCGATGCCGTTGCCGCGTTGCGAATCCGCGGTTCATCTATGGGCGAGCGCTCGTGCGAATTCCCCTCGATGGACCGAGAGTCAGCCGCGGTTGGGGTCGATCTTCGGGAGACGCGTCTTCCCGTCGATGAGGAAGTGACGGAACCACTCGTCGATGAGGCGCAGGTTGTCGACGCGGCGGAACGGCGTGCCGGAGCGGGT
This sequence comes from uncultured Chloroflexia bacterium, assembly GCA_963844415.1. GTDB lineage: Bacteria > Chloroflexota > Limnocylindria > QHBO01 > QHBO01 > JACDBZ01. The sequence continues at coordinate 409,862 of CAWJOA010000006.1, read as the reverse complement.
CAGCTCGTGCGTCTCGTCGGGCGTGCGCATCAGCCGCACCGTCTTGCGCAGGGAGCGCAGGACGGCGAAGAGCTCCTCGGCCTGGGTGATCGTGCAGCGCAGGTCCTTCTCCGCGTGCTGGATGAGGAGCGGCGTCGTCACCTCGGTGGCGTGCGTCAGCGGCGAGTGGCGGTGGTAGAGATCCCAGTCCTCCCACGGGTGGACGCCGTAGACGAAGAGGCCGAAGACCGGGCCACCGATGTCGCCCGACAGCATCTGGCTGATCATGTCGTTGACCGACCGGCAGGTGACCGCGGCCTTGAACCGATCGGTGTGGCCGACGATCCAGGAGGTGAGGTAGCCGCCGTACGAGCCGCCGGTGACCCCCATCCGATCGCCGTCGACGAGGCCATCCTCGATGAGCGCGTCGAGCCCGGCCATGACGTCGCGCATCGGTCCGTCGCCCCAGTCCTTGACGTTCGCGTTCAGGAAGTCGAATCCGTAGCCCTGCGACCCGCGCGGGTTGCAGGCGTAGACGCTGATCCCGTTGGCGGCGAGCAGCTGCCACTCCCACATCAGCGACCAGCCGTAGAGCGTGGCCGGCCCGCCGTGGATCTCGAGCACGACCGGCGCCGGGTTGCGCTTCGTGTTCGCCGGGGAGGAGATGAACCAGCCCTGGACGCGGCGACCGTCGACCTCGTGCCAGCGTTCGACCGGTGCCACCAGCCGGACGTCGGACCAGGCGCGCATGAGATCGCTGACCTCGCGCAGCTCGATCCGATCGGTCCCGCTCAGGCGCCCCGCGGGGACGTCGCCGACCGCGATCTCCGGCGCGCGGGTCGCGGTCGTGCGCACCATTGCCGCGCGCGCACCACCGCGCGGCAGAGCCACGATTTTCGGCCGCGCGAGGTAGTGCCGGTCGCGGGTCAGGCGCTCGATCCGTCCGCCGTCGATCTCGACACGCCAGAGCTCGAATGAGCCGTCGACGGGCGCGGTGAAGACGACCCAGCGGCCGTCGGCCATCCACGCCGGGCGCGCCGGCCACCCGCCAATGAGGTCGCTGTTCATGCCGGCGGCCGCCTCGAGATCGGCGTCCGGCAGCAGGTTCTCCGCCTCACCGTCGCGAACGCGGAAGCGCCAGACCGATGCCTGCAGCAGATCGCCGCGCCGCCAGTCACGCGTCCCGATCGCGGCCACCCACCGGCCGTCGGGCGACCAGGACGGCGCGCCCCAGCCCTGCCGGCCGCGACCGGGCGACAGCTGCCGCACCGCGCCACCGCGGACGTCGACGAGGTAGATGTCGCTGCGCCAGCCGAGGTCCGCGTTCGGGTGGCGATCCGAGACGAACGCGATCTGGCGCCCGTCCGGCGACCACTGCGGATCGGCGTCGTGGTGGTTGCCGCGGGTGAGGAGCTCGGCCCCGCCGGCCTCGGCGTCGACGAGCCAGATGCGCGTGAACCGCTCGTGGACGAAGCCGGCGCCGTTGAACTGGTAGCTCAGCGTGTCGATCAGCCTGGTGTCCGGCGCCGGGCCGTCCTCCGGCTTTCGCTCGGGCTTCTTGGCCGGATCGGTCGAGTCGGCCGTGCTGACGACCGCCAGCCGCTTGCCGTCCGGCGCCCAGTCCAGGCCCTCGACGTCCTTTGGCAGATCGGTGAGCTGGCGCGCCTCGCCGCCATCGGCGAAGGGAAGGATCCAGACCTGGGTCCCGCCCTCCTTCGGCGCCTCGGGCTTGCCGGCCTTGGCGCCGCCGCCGCCGGCCTGGAGCACGGCACCGCGATCGGAGAGGAAGGCCAGACGAGATCCATCCGGCGACCAGCGCGGAGTCGTGTCGCTCCGGCTGCCGACGGTCAGCTGGCGTGCGGGAGCGCTGCCATCGGTCGGCGCGAGCCACAGCGAGGTGCGGTAGCCGTCCTTGCCGGGTGCCACGCCCTTGACGCTGAACGCAACGAAGCGCCCGTCGGGCGACAGGTCGAGGTCGGTCGGAATGCGCAGGTCGTAGAGGTCCTCGGGGCGCGGGGCGCGGGCCATCGGCGGTAGTGCCTCTGTGGAGGGTGGGCCGCCAGTCTAGTCAAGCCACCGATGACGGGATCAGAACTCGACGTCCGCGGGCACGGCCTCCGTGACCGCCGTTGTCATGCAGGTGTTGCCGGCGCGGTCGGTGGCGCCGACCGCCGGTGTCCAGGTCATGCTCGTCGTGCCGGCTTGGCTGGTAGTGGCGCCCGATGGCGTCCCGAGCGTGATCGTGATCGACGAGCCGCTCTGAACCATGGTCGAGGACGTCGCGGTCGCGCCGAAGTCGCGTTGGGCGGTGACGTAGCCAGTGCCGCCCAGATTCGTGGACCCGAGCGGGAGCAGGGCGGTATTCGCGGCGTTCCGGACCGTGAGGCTATCGCCGCCCGCGCCGTTCGCGATCCGCACGACGACTGATGTCGCCCCGCCGGTCCAGCCGGCGAGCACGCTGTTCGGATCAATGACCTCGGAGAACGTGAAAGTGATCGTGTCGTTGAGCTCAGGTCGCCCAACGATCGTGCCGCCGTTCGTCGTTGCGATCGCGGAACCGGTCGGCCGGGTGTTGTCGACGTTGACGGAGAACCCGCCCTGGGTCACCGCGTTGGTGGCTACGTCGGTGGCCGCGATCGTGTACGCCTTCGCGCCGGCCGCGAGCGTCGCGTTCGCCGTGACGGATGCGCTCCGGTAGCCGTAGGCGACACCGCCGATGGTGAACGACCCGGCGACGAGCGGGACCGCCGTTTGGCCCGTCGTGACGGTGCTCACGTTGGCTCGATCGGTCGCCACACCGCTCCCGGTGTCGGTCACGTTCGTGTACACGTGGTACGTCGCGCTCTGTCGGATGTGGCCGGGGATGTACGGCACGGTCTTCGAGATCACGCTGGCTGAGACAACTGGCGCGGTCACGTCGGGGAACGTGGCGGCGGTGGCAAGGACCGATGCATCGGTCTCCTGGTCGCCGAGAATGGCGCGGGTCATTTCGCCGCCGGCGACGACGTGCGAGGTCAGGACGAGGACGATCACCGCGACCCCTTGTCTACCCCGCCGCACGACGTCCCTAGGCAAGGCGCGCCACCGTCGTCCCTGACCATGACGCGGTCGCCGCCTCGATGTCCTCGAGGAGCCAGATCGCAACCAGCAGGGCGGCCAACGACGATGCGATGGACAGCAGGCCCGGAACGCCGGCCAGCATCGCAATGAGGTATCCGGCCAACGGCAGGCTGAGCGCGACTCGGCCGACCACGGCATCTGCCGGGACGAGGACGGGATCCGGCGCAGGGTTCGCGTCACCTCGTAGCTCGAGGTGCTTGCCGTCCGGCAGCTCGGCGAGACGCACCACGCGGTGCGTGACGAGGACGCCGTTGTCGGCCTGCACCGTGACGACGTCACCGACCCGGATCGCATCCGCCTCGATCGCCGCGACCTGGATCAGGCTTCCGCGAGGAATCGCCGGGGCCATCGAGTCGCCAGCCACGACGATAAGGCCCGCCAGGTGAGACCACGCCGCCAGCGCGACGACGACCACCATGGCAGCGAGCCAGACGAGCGACAGGAGCCGCCGTGCCCACCGGATCGCGTGGGTCATCAGCGAGGCCATCGATCCACCGTTCCGCTGACGCCGGCCACGCGGCCGCCGCCCGCCGGTCCCGGCCTTACGGGTTGCTCGCGGTCTGCTCGGCGTCGAAGGTGAACGTCGTGGTCGTCGTCGACGACTGGTAGGCGTTCCCTGTCCCCGACGGCAGCGTCACGCGGAAGCAGAGCGTCTCGTTCGCGCCGCCGTTGAGTGCGCGATCACCAGCCTGCGCGCCAGCCGCGGGGCTGCCGAAGGACGCACCGCTGGCGCCGAGCACGGTGGCGGCCAGCACATTGCTCCCGTCGAAGTTGTCGCACGGGGTGCCCGGCGTCGTCACGTCGAGGGTCTTCACCGTCAACGTCAGGACGTCGCGCAGTGCCTTTGCATCGGGATTCGTGCTCGCCGTGGTCATCGCGTAGCGCAGCTGCGCGGTCCCGTCGTTCTCGACGACCACGTCATCGGTGACGCTGTCGCCGGGCATCATCGCGCCGGTCGACAGGGTCAGCGCGTCGATCTTGACGTCGTCGAGGACGATCGAGCCGGTGCTGAACGTGCCGTCGACGGTCTCCTGGTCGGTGAAGAGGGCCAGGCTCATCTGGCCGGTGCCGAGGCCGATTGCGGCGAGCGCGGCAAGCGCATAGAGCTGGCGTCGACGCCGACGAGGGGCAGCATCAGTCTGAAGGCGCATGGAAATAGTTCTCCTGGTCGCAGCGTTCCCCCACTGCGGGCCGGAGAACCAAATGAAGGGGCATGCGCGGGGCCCTCCGCCTCGGCGCGCAGTAGACCTTTAGATCACCGATGGGTCAGTAGGAGGAAAGTCCCTGCACGGGGCAGGACGGTCGGTGCCCGCCTACCAGTTCGTCGCGGTCGAGGCCTCGATCTCGCCGACCGACGCGAGCCAGCGCTCGGCGTCGATCGCCGCCTTGCAGCCGTCACCGGCGGCGGTCACGGCCTGGCGGTAGTGATGGTCGTGGACGTCGCCGGCGATGAAGACGCCCTCGACCTTCGAGCCCGTTTCCCCGACCACCTCGAGGTAGCCTCCCTCACCGATATCGAGCTGCCCGGTGAAGAGGTCGGTGTTCGGCTTGTAGCCGATCGCGACGAACATCCCCTGCACCGCGAGCTCGCTCTCCTCGCCGGTGGCCGTGTCGCGCACCTGGAGCGCGCTGACGGTCATCTCGCCGCGGACCTCGGTGACCTCCTTGTTGAAGAGGATCTCGATCTTCGGGTCGCGGCTCGCGCGGTCCTGCATGATCTTGCTGCCGCGGAACTCGTCGCGGCGAACGAGCATGGTCACCTTGTCCGCGAACCGGGTCAGGAACGTCGCCTCCTCGAGCGCGGTGTCGCCTCCGCCGACGACGGCCACCTCGCGACCGCGGAAGAAGAAGCCGTCGCACGTCGCGCAGGCACTGACGCCGCGCCCCCGGAACTCCTCCTCGGTCGGCAAGCCAAGCCAGAGGGCCGATGCGCCGGTGGCGACGATGACGGCATCGGCGCGGTACTCGTCCTCCCCGACCCAGATCCCGAACGGCCGCGACCCGAAGTCGACGCGCGTCGCGTCGCGGTCGAGGATCGTGGCGCCGAAGCGGGCGGCCTGGTCGCGGAACTTCTGCATCAACTCCGGACCCTGGATCCCGTCGGGGAAGCCGGGGTAGTTCTCGACGTCCGAGGTGATCATGAGCTGGCCCATCGGCACATTGCCGGCGATCACGAGCGGCTCGAGGTTGGCACGCGCCGCGTAGATCGCCGCGGTGAGCCCGGCGGGACCGGAGCCGATGATCACCACCGTGCGGCGGCGGGTATCGGTCTGGTCGTGATCGGGCACATCCGTGCCCGGTGGTGCGGTCGCGGTCATCGGGGCTCAGTGTACGCCGGAGCCCGCGTTGCGGATTCCGCGTGCGGCATCGAAGATGGGCCTCCCACGACGAGGTGCGCACCCCAGATGGCCATCGGCATGCGCCGACTTCTCGCACTCGGCGCCCGGACCGATGCGGCCGAGCTGCTGGACTCCGGTCGCCTGTCGCGATCGGAGGTCGAAGCCAACCTCGCCGATCTCGCGCGCCTGAATCGCCTGCCGGGCGGGACCGATGCGAGCGTCCGCGCGATCTCGACTTTGGTGGCAGGTCGCGACGCGACCCGGATCCTCGACGTGGGCACCGGGGCCGGCGACATGCCGGTCGCCTTCGCGCGCCGCGGCTGGCACGTCGTCGCGGCAGACAGCAACCCCGCCGTGCTCGCTGTTGCGCGCGACCGCCTGGCGCGCGTCCCGAACGTCGAGGTCCTGGATGCCGATGCCCTCGCGCTGCCGCTCGAGGACGGCGTCGTCGACGTGGCCCATTGCTCGCTCCTCGTCCATCACTTCGCGCCGGATGCGGCCGTCACGGCCCTGCGCGAGCTGCGCCGCGTGTCCCGCCACGGCGTGGTGGTGAACGACCTCCGGCGCGGGCCCCTGCCCCTGGCAGCGACGTGGGTGTCGGTCATGGCCCTCGGGCGCAGCTCGGTCACCCGGGTCGACGGCATGGCCTCCGCCCGGCGCGCCTACACGGTGCCCGAGCTCGACGGCCTGCTCGCCGAGGCCGGGCTGACGCCGCGCTGGCGCTCGCCGGGCTGGCTGCCGCGCGTCGTCACCGCGGCGACCCGATGACCCGCTGCGACGTCCTGATCGCCGGGGCAGGCCCAGCCGGGTCGGCGCTGGCCGCCGGGCTGGCGCGATCCGGGGCGAGCGTCATCCTGCTCGAGGCTGCCCACCATCCGCGCCCGAAGGCCTGCGCCGAGTACGCGAGCCCGCGGATCGTCGAGGAGCTCGCCCGCATCGGGCTCGCACCCGAGGCGTGGCAGGCGGACGCGATCCCCTTGACCGGGATGCGGATGGTGGCGGGTCGGCGGAGCGCGATGATCACCTACGCCGATCGCGGCGGCGCGCGCACGGCGTGGGGCCTGGACCGGACCCGCTTCGACGCGCGCCTCGCGGCCCACGCCGCGGACAGTGGCGCCGAGCTGGTCGAGGGCACCCGCCTCGCCGCGCTCGAGGTCGCCGGCGGGCGCGTGACCGGCGCCACGGTGCGATCCGGCGACGGCACAGCCCGCACGATCAACGCCGATCTCGTCGTCGGCGCCGACGGCGTCCGCTCCACGGTCGCCCGGCTGACCGGCGTCGAGCGCCCGGTGCGATTCCCACGCCGCCTGGGGCTCGTCGCGCACCACGCCGGCGATCCGGAGCTGGCCGACCACGGCGAGATGCACGTCGGCCGCGGCTACTACGTCGGGCTCGCGCCACTGCCGGACGGCCAGCTCAACGTCGGGATGGCGCTGCCGATGAACGGCCGCACGCCGGCGGCCGAGCGCTTCGCCGCGGCGCTCGCCGGCCTCCCCGCCGTCGCGGCGCGGCTCGCCGGACGTGACCGCCTGACGCCGATCCGTGGCGCGTCGCCGATCGGGCATCGCGTCTCGGACGTTGCCGGTCCGGGCTGGATGCTGGTCGGCGATGCGGCCGGCTTCGTCGACCCGTTCACCGGCGAGGGCATCCATCGCGCGCTCCGTTCCGCGCGAGCGGCGACAGACGCCATCATCGGCGAAGGCGATCCGTCGGCCGCCTACCGGCGCGAGCGCCGCGCGGCCTTCGCCGCCAAGTCGACCCTCAGCTGGCTCGTCCAGGGCTTCCTGGCCGTGCCGCCGCTGCTCGAGCACGCGCTGGCCAGGCTCGACGAGCGGCCGAGCGCCGCGCTGCGGCTGGGTTCGGCGCTCGGCGACTGCCGCCCTGCCACCGACGCCCTCGCGCCGCACGCGCTCGTCGAGGTCCTCCGCCCGTGAAAAGCTGGATCCACCAGGTCATGCACGCGCCGTTCGAGCGGGTCTTCGACCTGGCGGCCGAGGTCGAGCGCTGGCCGGAGATCCTCCCCCACTACCGATACGTCCGCCGCCTGCCCGATCGGGCGGAGCGCCACTTCGAGATGGGCGCGCGACGCGGCCCGATCCCGGTCAGCTGGCGCGCCATCCAGCGGCCGCTGCCCGAGCAGCGCCGGATCGAGTTCATCCACACCGGCGGCGTGACGCGCGGGATGGAGGTCGCCTGGCAATTCGAGGAGCGCGACGGCGTGCTCGATGTGAGCATCGAGCACGAGCTCGAGCTGGACTGGCCGCTGCATCGGCGGCTTCGCCGCCGAGCACGTCATCGGCCCACAGTTCATCGAGGCCATCGCCGGGCGCACGCTGCGCCGGGTGAAGGAGCTCGCGGAGGCGAACGGCCGATGAGCCGGCGGCGCGTCGTCATCACCGGCATCGGCGCGGTGACGCCGATCGGCACGGGCGTCGAGGCCCTGTGGAGCGGCGTCCTCGCCGACCGCTCGGCGGTGCGGCCGATCGACCGCTTCGACGCCTCGTCGTTCCCGTCGCGGATCGCCGCGCAGATCGACGACTTCGACCCGGCCAGCCACCTCGACGCGCGCCGCGCGCGGCGCCTGGATCGGTTCAGCGCCCTCAGCGTGACCGCCGCGCGGCTGGCGGTCGAGCACGCCGGCCTGTCGCTCGACAACGGCGTGGCGTCGCGGACCGGCGTCTGGATCGGCTCCGCGCTCGGCGGCGTCGCCTACGGCGAGGAGCAGCACGCCGCCTACGTGACGAAGGGGACGCGCGGCGTCTCGGCCACGCTGGCCCTCGCCGTGTTCGGCGGTGCCGGGGCGAGCAACGTCGCGCTCGACCTCGGGCTGACCGGGCCGTCGGTCGGCAACGCCAACTCGTGCGCCTCGGGGGCGATGGCCATCGGCCAGGCCTTCCACGCCATCCGCGACGGCACCGTCGACCTCGCCCTGGCCGGCGGCTCCGAGGCGCCACTCGCGCCGTTGACCTTCGGGGCCTTCGCCCTCATCCGCGTCCTCTCCGGCCGCAACGACGACCCGGCGAGCGCCTCGCGGCCCTTCGACCGCGACCGTGACGGCTTCGTGATGGGCGAGGCGGCCGCCATCCTCGTCCTCGAGGAGCTCGAGGCGGCTCGCTCGCGCGGTGCGACCGCCATCGCCGAGGTGCTCGGCTTCGGTGCCAGCAACGACGCCTACCACATGACCGCCCCGCGACCGGACGGCCGGGACGCGGCCCGCGCCATCCGCGACGCCCTCGCCGACGCCGCCCTTGCGCCCGAGAAGGTCGGCTACGTCAACGCCCACGGCTCGAGCACGCCACTCAACGAGCCCGCCGAGGCACGGGCCATCCGCGCGGCGTTCGGCGTTAACGCCGACGGGTTGGCGGTGTCGGGCACGAAGGGGCTGTATGGCCACGCCCTCGGTGCGTCGGGGGCGGTCGAGGCGGCCATCACCGCGCTCGCGCTCCAGCGCGAGATCCTGCCCGGCACCTGCAACCTGCGCACGCTCGACCCGACCATCGACCTCGACGTCCTCGTCGGTGCGCGACCCGGGCGCGTCGAGGCGGCGGTGACGAACTCGTTCGGGTTCGGCGGCATGAACGCCGTCCTGGCGCTCGGCCGCGCCTAGGGCGCGGGCTCCTCGGCCCCGACGCGGCTCGCCCAGTCGAGGGCACGCTCGAACGGACCGGTGCCATCGGCCTTGTCGACGACCGTCGTCAGCGCGTCGTCGGTGATCATCGACGGCAGCGCCCCGGCGGCGTGCCCGGTCCAATAGATGACCGGCAGGCGCGGGTACCGGTGCCGCGTCGCGAGGAACAGCCCGGCGCTCAGCTCGCGCTCGAGCCGCCAGTCGAGCACGACCGCGGTCGGCTGCGGCCGATCCCTGAGCGCGGAGAGGAACGGCAGCGGTGCCCGAAAGACCGAGACCTGCGCGCCCCATCCCTCGCACAGCTCGGCTGCGAGGGTCGCCGCCGCCGGATCGTCCTCGACGATCCAGACGTGCCTGGCCTGATCCCCGCCGGTCTCCGCGTGCTCGGTCACGTCGCGCCCCGTGCACGCGCTGTGCCCGTCGGTATGGCTGGACGTACCATGGTCATCGATGAGCGTACCCCCACGGCGCACGACGCCAACCGTCCTGGTGGGTGGCGTTCCCGTCGGATCGGACCACCCGGTCGTCGTCCAGTCGATGACGAACACCGACACCGCGGATGCCGACGCCACCGCCATCCAGGTCGCGCAGCTGGCGCATGCCGGCTCCGAGCTCGTCCGTGTCACCGTCAACAACGATGCTGCCGCGCAGGCCGTGCCGGCCATTCGCGCCAAGCTCGACGCGCTGGGGGTCGGCGTGCCGCTCATCGGTGACTTCCACTACAACGGGCATCTGCTGCTCACCAAATACCCGGAGATGGCCGCCGCCCTGGCGAAGTACCGGATCAACCCGGGCAACGTCGGCACGAAGCGGCGCGACGAGCAGTTCGCGCAGATCATCGAGGTCGCGATCGCCAACGGGGTGCCGGTCCGCATCGGTGTCAACTGGGGCTCGCTCGACCAGCAGCTGCTGACCGAGATGATGGACGCCAACGCCGCGTCGCCCGATCCGAAGGACAGCCGCGACGTGATGATCGAGGCGATGGTCGAGTCGGCGCTGCGCTCCGCCCGCCTCGCCGAGGAGACCGGCCTGCCCCACGATCGGATCATCCTGTCGGCCAAGGTCTCCGGCGTGCCGGACCTCGTCGAGGTCTACCACCGCCTGGCGGATCGGTGCGACTACCCGCTGCATCTTGGCCTGACCGAGGCCGGGATGGGCGCCAAGGGCATCATCGCCTCCACCGCGGGACTCGCGATCCTGCTCCAGCGCGGGATCGGTGACACGATCCGCGTCAGCCTCACGCCCGAGCCCGGCGGCGACCGGACGCAGGAGGTGCAGGTCGCGCAGCAGGTGCTCCAGTCGATGGGCCTGCGCTCGTTCCTGCCCCAGGTCTCGGCCTGCCCCGGCTGCGGCCGCACCACCTCGACCTTCTTCCAGGAGATGGCCCGGGACATCCAGGCCTATCTCGTCGAGCAGATGCCGCGCTGGCGCGAGGCGCATCCGGGCGTCGAGGAGCTGCGGGTCGCGGTCATGGGCTGCGTTGTCAACGGGCCGGGCGAGTCGAAGCACGCCGACATCGGGATCAGCCTGCCCGGCACGTTCGAGGAGCCGGTGGCGCCGGTCTTCGTGGACGGCGAGAAGACCGAGACGCTGCGCGGCGATGACATCGTGCCGCGCTTCCTCGCCATCCTCGACGACTACGTCGTGCGCCGGTACCCGACGCCCGGGAGCGCCACGCCGTCCTGAGGCGCAGCTTTCCCGAACCGATCCCGGCGCGGCCGGGACATTTATTCCTTGCGCGCGCGAGACGGCGGCGCTATACTTGCTCCCGTCAAGTAGCACATATCTGGAGTGCAGACCGATGCCTGCCACGACACACGACAGCCGCGCCGCAACCGCGTTGGCGGTGGGCCTGACCATCGCGATCGTCGACCTGGCGCTCATCACCGCGTACATTCATCTGACGCTCGGGGGAATGCTGTTCACGCTCAACGCGATCGGCTACGCCGCGCTGGCGGCGGCGCTCGTCGTCTCGGCTGTCCCCCATCCGTTCGTGCGGCGTTTCGCGTGGCTGCCGCGCGTCGGGCTCGCCGGCTACGCAGCGGTCACGATCGTCGCCTACCTCGTCATGGGCCCGTACTTCAGCCTCGGCTGGGTGGCGAAGGGCGTCGAGGTCGCGATCATCGCGCTGCTCGCGGCCGACCTCGTCCGCCTCTACGGCTCGCCCGCTGGACTGCTCAGCGCGGCACTCGGCTCACTTCGCCCAGGGTCACAGCCGATCACCACGGCCTGACGACTCCGCCAATCGGGTTGGCCTTGTGACCGATGTGGAGCGGTTCCTCGGTCGCCTGGCTGACCCGATTTGGCGCGAAGGCCAACCACGCTGGCCGGCACGGGGGAACGCGGCTCCGCCCTCAGGCGCCGGCGGAGAGGAAGGTCCAGGTGGCGATGATGAACGCGAGCAGGATGAAGACGACGAGCGCGAGCGGCAGGAAGGCGACGCTCAGCGGCTGATTGCGGGGCAGCGGTTCGGCTGGCGCATCCTCGCGCTCCGCCAGCGCGGTTTCGGAGCTCGTCGCGGGAAGGTTCGACTCCATGCTCACTCCTCGTCAATGATCGCGGCCACCTTCGCCTCCAGCGACTCGGCCGTGAACTGGCCGATGTGCCGCGCGACGATCCGTCCGTCGCGCCCGATGAAGTAGGTCTCCGGCGGCGCAAAGATCTTATACGCCGTCGCGACGCGCTCGTCAGGATCCATCAGCGCCTGCCAGCTCCCGCCGTTGCGCTCCATGAACGCGCGCGCCGCCTCGGATCGGTCCTGGTACACGATTCCGAGCACGACCAGGCCGTCGTCGACGTGCTCCTCGGCGGCCTCGCGCAGGAGCGGGAATTCCTCGACGCACGGCGCGCACCACGATGCCCAGAAGTTGACGACGACCGGGCTGCCGCGGAGGTCGGCAAGACGCACCTCGTTGCCGTCGAGGTCGACGAGGCTGAAGTCGGGCGCCGTGCTGCCGATCGTCGTCGGCGATCCCGACCGGCCGCCGACGTAGAAGGCCGCGGCAAGCAGCAGGAGCATCGCGACCGGCAGGGCCGCCGCGAGCACCAGGACCCACCGCGGCAGGCGCCGCAGCTCGACCCCGCGGCGGCCGCCGGTCATCGGCGGTCAGTGCGCGGCGTGGTCGTCGTGCGGGGCATGCGACCCGTGACCACCGTGCTCGACCTCGCGCCACTCGCGGTTGGCGGCGCGGACCCACCACAGGATGCCGAGCACGAGGATGACGAGGCCCGGGATCGCGAGGAACGGGTTGGCCAGCTGGTCCTCGGCGCGGAACGCCAGCCCGGCACCGATGAGCGCGGCGCCGAGCGAGACGACCGCCGGCAGGTAGCTCGGCGGCGGCAGGTGCACGCCATCGGGCGGAACCGGCTTCGCGCTCGCCGGGCGCGGCCTCGACGAGATCGCGAACACCACGCCCAGCACGACGAGCATGGCGATGCCGACGATGAGGAAGCCGATGGCGGTATCGGTCATCGGTTCACTCCTAGCCGAGCAGGTAGATCGTGCTGAACACGGCGATCCAGACCACGTCGACGAAGTGCCAGTACACGCTGACCGCCTCGACCGCGACATGGTTGCGCGCGCTGAACTGGCCGCGCATCGTGCGGGCCAGGATGATCGTCAGGCCGACCGCCCCACCGAAGACGTGGGCGCCGTGGAAGCCGGTCAGCGTGTAGAAGACCGTGCCGTAGGAGCTGTCGGCGATCGAGAAGCCGAGCTGGCTGTAGTCGTACAGCTGGCCCGCGAGGAAGAGGACGCCGAGGCCGAGCGTGATCGCGGTCCACAGCTTCAGCTTGCCGGTGTCGCCGCGCCGGATGGCCCACACGCCGAACTGCATCGTGAAGCTCGAGGCGATGAGAATTGCGGTGAGCACCGCCGCCAGCGGCAGGTCGAGGTGAGAGCCCTCGGGCGGGCGCCAGTTGCCCGGCCCGACCAGGGCACGCGCGTTGAAGTAGGCCGCGAAGAGGCCGCCGAAGAACATCACCTCGCTGGCGATGAACAGGAGCATGCCGACGAGGGGGGTCGGCATGCCGGATCCGCCGTGCGCCAGGGCGGCGGCAGCCTCCTCCTCGCCGGGCGGATGGGCCTGCATCGTGCGCGCGGTCATGCCTGCGCCTCGTGCTCTTCGTCGAGATCGGTGTCACGGGCCACGGCATGCCCGTGCCCGTGGGTCAGGAAGAAGAGCGGCCGCTCGGAGTGGATGGGCGGCAGGCGGTCGAAGTTGTACGGCGGCGGCGGGCTGGTCGTCGCCCACTCCAGCGTGTTGCCCTCCCACGGATCGTCGCCGGCTCGCTCGCCGTTGATGAGGCTGGCGATCACGTTGATGAGGAACGGGATGATGCTCACCGCGATCATGAACGCGCCGACCGTCGAGACGGCGTTGAGGATCACCCAGTCCGGCCGATCGGCGTAGTCGCTGACCCGCCGCGGCATGCCCGACAGGCCGAGCTGGTGCATCGGGAAGAAGGCGAGGTTGAAGCCGATGAAGTGGATCCAGAAATGGACCTTCCCGAGCCGGTCGTTGAGCATCCGACCGGTCATCTTCGGGAACCAGTAGTACATCGCCGCGAAGACGCCGAAGACCGCGCCGCCGAAGAAGACGTAGTGCAGATGCGCCACGACGAAGTACGTGTCCTGGACGTGGAAGTCGATCGGCGGCGAGGCGAGCATGACCCCGCTGATGCCGCCGATGAGGAACATGCTGATGAAGCCGAGCGCGAACAGCATCGGCGTCGTGAGCGTGATCTTGCCTCGCCACAGCGTCGCGAGCCAGTTGAACATCTTGATGCCGGTCGGGATGGCGATGAGGGCGGTCATGAAGCTGAAGAACGGCAGGAACACCGAGCCGGTCGTGAACATGTGGTGCGCCCACACCGTCCAGCTCAGCAGGCCGATGGCGATCGTGGCGAACACGAATGCCCGGTAGCCGAACAGCGGCTTGCGGCTGAAGACCGGCAGCACCTCGCTCACCACGCCCATCGCCGGCAGGATGACGATGTAGACCTCGGGGTGGCCGAAGAACCAGAAGATGTGCTGCCACAGGATCGGGCTGCCGCCAACGGTCGGGTCGAAGAACGAGCCGCCGTAGTTGCGGTCGATGAAGAGCGCGATCAGCCCGGCCGTCAGCACGGGCGTGGCGAGCAGGATGAGCACGGCGGTGACGAGCACGGTCCACACGAAGATCGGCATCCGGAAAAGGGTCATGCCCGGCGCGCGCATCTTGAAGATCGTGGTGATGAAGTTCACCGCGCCGAGGATGGATGCGGTTCCCACCAGGGCCAGGCCGATGATCCAGAGGTCGGTCCCCACGCCCTCACTGATGTTCGAGAGCGGCGTGTAGGCCGTCCAACCCTCGGCGGCCGCGCCACCGAAGAGATAGCCGCTGAAGATCAGCAGCCCACCGAGCGGCAGGAGCCAGAAGCTGAGGGCGTTGATGCGAGGGAACGCCATGTCCGGCGCCCCGAGCATGAGCGGGACGATGTAGTTCGCGAAGCCGCTCAGCGCCGGGATGACGAACAGGAACAGCATGATCGTCCCGTGCATCGTGAACGCCTGGTTGAACGTGTCGGCGTCGACGATCTGGAGCCCCGGCACGGCCAGCTCGCTGCGCACCACGAGCGCGAGGATCCCGGCGGCGAAGAAGAAGAGGAAGCTGTTGACGATGTACAGGATCCCGATCTTCTTGTGGTCGACGGTCGTCAGCCAGTCGATCACCCACGATCGCCGGTAGGCGGAGGCGCCGGTCTGGGGTTCGAGGGTCGTGGTCGCCATCGGTCTCTCGTGCCTTACTCGTTGACGGTGAGGGTGCCTTCCATCGCCGGATGGATGGTGCAGTAGAACGTAAACGTGCCCGCATCCATGGCGGGGATGACGTAGGTGATCGACTCGCCGGGGTCCACGTTCTCGCCATCGAAGTCGGTCTCGGCGATGCCGACGTCGTGCGGGACGGTGTCGTTGTTCGTGAACTCGATGCAGAACGCCTCGCCGGCGGGTGCCTCGATCGCATCGGTGTCGAACTGGAGGCTCTCGACCGCCGCGAGCTGGATGGTCGTGCCGCAGTCCTCGGCGTCACCGCCCGGCGGCGGCGCGGCGGAGGCCAGGGCCTCGACGTAGGCGTCATAGTCGGCGCGCTCCTGGGCATCGACGGTGAAGACCATCTCGGCGTGGCCCGTGCCGCAGAACTCGGCGCATTGGCCGGCATAGGTTCCGACCTCGGTGATCGTGAACGTCAGCTCGTTCGTCCCGCGTCCTTCGCCGAAGTCGATGACGTCGCGCTTGATGAGGAAGTCGGGGACGTAGAAGGCGTGGTTGACGTCGATCGACGTCAGGACCAGGCGCACCGGCTCGTCCACCGGCAGCGCGAGCACGGGCGGCTCCTGCGCCGTACCGGACGCCTCGGCGCCGTTCTCGTACAGGAACCTCCAGCCCCACGAGAACGCCTCCACCTGGACCGTCTCGGCGTCCTGGACGTCCGAGCTGGCCTCCACCTCGGCGAGGGTGAGCATGCTGAAGAAGAAGAGGACGAAGACGATGACCGTCGGGATGATCGTCCAGATGATCTCGACCGTGTTGTTGCCGTGCAGCTGCTCGGGCAGGACCTCGTCCCCGGGCTGGCGGCGGTAGCGGAAGACCGCGTACAGGATGAAGCCCTCGACGCCGACGAAGACGATCGCCGCCAGGGCGAGCACGATGAGGTACAGGTTGAAGACGTCCTGGCCGGCGTCGGTCTTCGGCGTGGGAGGCAGGAGGCAGCCGGCCAGCAGGACGACGAGCACGAGCGGCGCCAACCGGCGGGCGGATGTCCGCAGCCGGGTCCGGGGCGCCGTGGTGTGCGTCGGCTCGATCTCGAGAGCTCCTCAGGTCAGCATCGACAGGGGGCGTCGGCCTCGCGCGTCAGGCACGCACGCTCCCGCGGGCTGACGGGCGACACGGACCGCATTGTAGCGAAGGGCATCCGCGCGGCGCCATCCGTGCGCGCGCCGAGGTGGGTCAGCCGGAGACGATCTCCTGCGCGCAGGTCGCCTCGTCGCCCGGGAAGAGCGGGCGGGGCAGGACCGTGAATCGGTTCTCGCCGTCGGAGGTCCACAGCGTGTTCTGGGTCGCGGCACTGAGGTCCTCGAACCAGACCGCACCAGCGTCGCCCTCGACGACACCGCAGCGCGTGCCGTCGCCGAAGACCGGCAGCTCCTCGCCGAAGGCGGCTGGATCGTCGTCGGTCGGCCACTCGCGCACCATCCCGGGCAGCTCTCCGCCCTCGATCGGCTCGCCGCTCACGTCACGGACGTAGAGACGAAACGCCGCCGGCGCGTACGGCTGCCAGCCGTCGGCCTCCCATGCGTCGGCGGGGATCGAGGTGTCGATGGTCAGGAGCGCGTCGCGCAGCTGGCTGAGGACCGCGTGCGCATCGATCTCCGACTGCTCGATGCCCTCGAGGTTCCCGCCAAGGGCCGGGTCGAGCATGCCGAGGCCGAAAACGCTGACCGTCACATCGTCCCCGTTCACGTTGGCCCGGAAGGCCGTTGCGGTGCAGTCCGCACACTGGTTCATCGCGCCATTCAGCTCGAGATCGCCGGTGAAGAGGTTCGTCTCCTCGACCGCCTCGAGCACGACCTGGATGCCTTCCTCTGACATCGTGCGCTCGATGAGCGCGGGCAGCGCCGGGCCGGGGAACTCGAGTGTCTGCGCCCCCTGCACGATCACGCGGCCGTCGCCGTAGAGCGCGAACGTGGGCACGCGCGTGGCGATCATCTGCGGCATCGCGAAGCCGCCGATTTCCTCGACGATGAGGATCGGCTCGTCCGCCCCGGTGGGGTGCTCGATGCCGCCGGTCTCTCCGTCACCATCCGACGCGCTCGGCGGGGGCGGCGACGAGCCGCCGCCATCGGTCTGTGAGGCCTCCGGCGAGCCACCGGGTGTGGTGCACGCCGCGAGGAGGACGAGGAGCACGACGAGGAAGCCCGGGCCAGTTCGATTCATGGCCGCATGGACGCCACGTCGGGCGCGGCGGTTCCATGGCCGTTCCTCGCCGATACCCGCTCAGTCAGGCGACAATGGAACCGATGCGTCGCACCGCCCTCCCCCTCGCTCTGATGCTGCTCGCCGTCACGCCGGCAGCGGTGGTCGCGCACGGCGCGGAGGCGGCAGCGCCGAGCTTCCCGGCGGTTCTGCTCGCCTGGCGCTTCGACCCGCTCGTGGTGATCCCGCTGGTCGCCACCGCCGCTGCGTATCTGTGGGCGGTCCGGACGGTGAACCGCGCCCACCCGCGCAACCGGCACCCGCGGACCCGGACGTGGTGCTTCATGGGCGGACTCGGCGCGATCGGTGTGGCCCTGGCATCACCGATCGAGGCCTACGAGGGCGCCCTGTTCAGCGTCCACATGGTCCAGCACCTGCTGCTGATGCTCGTCGCCGCGCCGCTGCTGCTGGGCGGCGGACCGATCACGCTCACGCTGCGGGTGAGCACGCCAACGGTCAGGCGCAAGCTCCTGTGGGTCCTGCACAGCCCGTTCGTCAAGGCGATCTCGTTCCCGGTCGTGGCCTGGGTCCTCTTCGCCGCGGTGAACTGGGGCTGGCACTTCAGCACCCTCTACGACGAGGCCCTCGAGAACCAGCTGCTGCACTACGTCCAGCACGCGACCTTCCTGGCCGCCGCGCTGCTGTTCTGGTGGCCGATCACCGGCGTCGACCCCTCGCCATGGCGCCTGCCGTACCCGGTCCGCCTCTTCTACCTCTTCCTGGCGCTGCCCCAGAACTCGTTCCTCGGCGTCGCGCTGCTGAGCACGGGCACCGTCCTCTACCCGCACTACGTCACAAACGGACGGACGTGGGGGCCGATTCCACTCGAGGATCAGCAGCTCGGCGGTGTCCTCATGTGGGTCGCCGGGGACATCGCCTTCCTCGTCGGGATGGCCGTCGTCATCTGGATCTGGGTGCGAACCGAGGAGCGGAAGACGGCCCGCCTCGACGAGCGCCTCGCGGCCGAGCGCGCGGCCCGCGGCGAGGAGCAGTGGACGCCCCGCGTCCCGCGCGGTCAGACCGGCAGGTAGACGAGCGCGTCGACGGCGACGGCGGCGAAGAGCAGGGTCAGGTAGCTGATCGAGTAGCGGAAGAGGCCGATCGCGGCGCGCCCGCTGGCGGCATCGGCCCGCAACCGCAGCGCGCGCCACAGGAACAGCACGCCGAGCACGACCGCTGCCGCGAGATAGATCCACCCCATCCCCGCCGCCGGGAAGAGCAGGAGGCTGACCGCCACGAGGGCGATCGTGTAGAGCACGATCTGCCGCGCGGTCTCCGCCTCGCCGCGCACGACGGGGAGCATCGGCACCTTCGCCGCGGCGTAGTCCCCGCGGTAGCGCAGCGCGAGCGCCCAGAAGTGCGGCGGCGTCCAATAGAAGACGATCGCGAACAGCACGAGCGCCGGCAGGCCGACCTCGCCGGTGACCGATGCCCACGCCACGAGCACCGGCACGCACCCGGCCGCGCCGCCGATCACGATGTTCTGCGGCGTGCTCCGCTTCAGCCAGAGCGTGTACACGAAGATGTAGAACGCGGTCGCCGAGAGCGCGAGCACGGCACTCAGCAGGTTCACGGTCAGCGCCAGCCAGACGAAGGCGGCGACGCTGAGACCGATGCCGAACGCGAGCGCGGCCCGCGGCTGGACGGCGTGGCGCGGCAGTGGCCGGTGGCGCGTGCGGCGCATGAGGTCGTCGATATCGCGGTCGACGTACATGTTGATCGCGTTCGCCCCGCCGGCCGCGAGCGTGCCGCCCAGGATCACCGCGGCCATCAGCCACGGCGACGGCAGGCCGCCGGCCGCGAGGACCATCGTCGGGATCGTCGTCACCAGCAGCAGCTCGATGATCCGCGGCTTCGTGAGCGCGATGTAGGAGCGCACGGTGCCCATCGGTCCGGGCTCGGCCTTGGCGGCTGTCACGCGCAGCTCGGCCGGGCGCAGGCGGCGGGCCGTCAGGAGCAGCCAGACCGATGCGCCCCACAGGGCGGCGCCGGTTGCCAGGTGCGGGACGACGAAGAGGGCGGACAGCCGTGACGCCACGTTCAGCAGGCCGAGCACGATCTGCACCACCACGAGCGCGGCGAGGATGATCGCGAGGCGCCTCGGGCCCGGCGCGTCGGTCGAGCGGTGGATGGCGACCGCGGTCCACGCCACGAGGATCGCGACGACCACGCTCAGCCCGCGGTGGGCGGCGTGGATCGCCTGCGTGTCGGTGGAGATGGCCGGGACGAACGCGCCGTCCATCAGCGGGACGTCGGCGTAGGCCAGCCCGGCACCCTGGCCGGTGACCCACGATCCGAGCAGCATCTGGGCGAAGAGCGCGACCGCGGTGACGGCGACGAGGCGGGTCAGCACGGGACGCGCGTGTGCGGCCGGCATCGGTCCGTTCGCGGCGCGCTCGGCGATGAAGATGACCGCCGCCAAGACAGTGAGGGCCATCGCAAGGTGGGCGGTGACGAGCTCGGCCTGGAGCTGCTCGAGCACGACCGCGGCGCCCAGCGCGGACTGGACGATGACGAGCACGCCGGCAATGACCGCGGCGGCAAGGAGGGGGTGGTCACGACGCCGGTCGCTGAAGACAGTGACGAGGCCCACCGCCGCGACGAGCGGGCCGACGAAGGCGGCCGCAATCAGCCGATGGCTGTGCTCGATCCAGGCGTGGAGATCGGCCGGCGGCAACCAGTCGCCGAAGCACAGCGGCCAGTCCGGGCAGCCGAGCCCCGAGTCGGTGGCGCGCACGAGGCCGCCTACGGCGATGAGGACGAAGGTCGCGACGGCAGCCGCAACCGCGAGCTTGGCGAATCGGGTCAACGTCGGAATTCCCTCGAGGCCGCTGCGGCTGGGGCCGATGCCGAGCGGGCGCCGCCCATCATAGCCGCGCGAGTACGATCGGCCGATGCGGCGTGGGCGGCTCCCCCAGGTCATCAATCCCACCGCACCGATCGGCTGATCAGCCGCATCGAGCGTTGCGCACGCGGCGCTCCGCGGTCCGTGCGTGCGGCACGAAGCGCAGCGGTGCCGGGACGAGCGGGAGCGCTCGCCTGGTGACGGCGGCGAGTCGCTCGACGCCGCGCTCCCGCCCCTCGGACCAGCCGATCCCGTACTGGCGGCGCACAGGATCGGGCAGGGTGGCGAGCGAGATGAGGTGCGCGGCGTCCCAGGCCACGCGCGGCACGAGGCGGCTCGGGTAGAGGACCGTGCGGGCGACCTGCCGCGCGGCCGGCGTGACCCGCACGCGGCCGTCGTCGACCATCCCCGCCATCCACCCGCGCAGCTCCGGCACGTCCTCGGGAAGGTCTGCAGGCAGGACGCCGAGCCGCCTGGCGACCTCCGAGGCCTCCAGCAGGTACTCGCGCTCCTCGGCGGGCGAGAGGGGCCGAACGAACCGCGAGTAGATGCGCAGCGCGGTGTCGATCAGCGTGGCATGCACCCACAGCAGCGCCTCCGGATCGCGGGCTGTGTACGACGCGCCGTCGGGGAGCCGACCGCGGACCGCGGCGTGGATGGCATTCACGCGACGGATGGCGGCATCGGCCCGCGAGCGAGTACCGAAGACGACGTCGAAGCTGCTGGTCAGGGTGCGCCGGAGGCGTCCGAACGGATCGGTCGCGTACGTCGAGTGCTGGACGACGCCCGCCGCGACCACCGGATGCGCCGCCTGCATGAGCAGCGCGCAGGAACCCCCGGCGAGGACGATCACCTCGCGATCGACGCGCCACGCGACGCTGCCGGGACCGAACAGCCCGGCGGCCTCGCCGACCGCGGCGCTCATCCGTACGCCGAGGCCGGCATGCCCCGCGGACGGCGCGGCTCGTGGAAGATCGCGCGGAAGAGGAGGCCCGCCGCGGCACCGCCCAGGAAGCCGCCGATGTGCGCGGCGTACGCGACGCCCCCGGCCTCGCCGCTCAGGTCGCCGAAGCCCGCGAGGACCTGGAGGACGGCCCACATGCCGATGGCGACGATCGCCGGCACCGGCACGACGCCGCGAAAGAGGAAGACGTTCACGCGGTTGGTCGGGAACATGACGAAGTACGCGCCGAGCACCCCGGAGATCGCGCCCGAGGCGCCGAGGGTGGGGATGACCGACTCGGGGTTGACGAGAATCTGCGCGACGGTGGCGACCAGCCCGACGAGCAGGTAGAAGGCAACGAACAGCCCGTGGCCGATGCGGTGCTCGACGTTGTCGCCGAAGACCCACAGGAAGAGCATGTTGCCGGCGAGGTGCAGCCAGCCGCCGTGCATGAACATGCTCGTGAACAGCGTCAGCCAGATCGGGCTCGGCCCGGGCTCCTGCGGCACGGGCACCGTCTGGCCGTCGACCAGGATCGGCTGTGGCGTGGTCAGGTCGACCTGGTTGACGATCTCGAACGGGACCGCGCTGTAGCCGTAGGTGAACTCTGCGCCCGCCTGGCTGGCGCCGGCGTCCTGGAGCAGCACGAAGACCGCGACGTTGAGGCCGATGATCGCCAGGCTGACGAAGGCAGGCCCGTGGCCCCGCTCGTTCTCGTCGCCGATCGGGAACATCGGCCGAAGCATAGAGCAGGTCCCGCGCCATAATCCGCGCATGGAAATCGACGTCCGCGCCTTCGAGGGCGAGCCACGGGAGTTCTTCGAGGCCGGCGGCCTGGCCTTCGGCGAGCGGCCTCGCGACGAGGAGATCGCGAACTGGGCGAAGCCGTTCGAGGCCGACCGCGCCATCGCCGCCTACGACGGTAACCGCGTGGTCGGCACCGCGGGCATCTTCAGCTTCGAGCTCACGATCCCCGGTGGCGTGCTCCCGGCGGCGGGCGTGACGTTCGTCGGCGTGCAGCCGACGCACCGACGGCGAGGGGTCCTGCGCCGGATGATGCGGCTCCAGCTCGACGCCATCCACCAGCGCGGCGAGCCCCTGGCGATCCTCTGGGCGTCGGAGGGAGGCATCTACCAGCGATTCGGATACGGCCTCGGCACGCTGCGGATGGGTATCAACCTCGAGCGCGAACGGGGAACGTTCCGGCTGCCGCACTCGCCGGCCGGCACGGTCCGGTTCGTCGAGCTCGACGAGGCCAAGCGCCTCATCCCACCCGTCTACGACGCGATCCGGCCCCTCCGACCGGGCTTCTTCGATCGCTCGCCCGCCTTCTGGGACTCCGAGTTCTTCCCCGACCCCGAGCACTGGCGCCGCGGCGCGAGCGCCGCCTTCCACGTCGTCCACGAGGTCGCCGGTGCCGCCGACGGCTACGCCCGGTACCGGATCCGGGACGACTGGGAGACCGCCGGGTCGAAGTCGGCGGTCGTGGTGGTCGAGCTGATGGCGACGAACCCATCGGCGCACCTCGATCTGTGGCGCTTCCTCATCGACATCGACCTGATGGCCCGCATCGAGACGTGGAACCTGGCCGTCGACGATCCGCTCCTGCTCAACCTGGCCGAGCCGCGCCGGCTGCGGGCGGACGTCGGCGACGCCTTGTGGACCCGGATCGTGGACGTGGCACCAGCGCTGGCCGGTCGACGCTACGCGGCCGACGGCCGCATCGTCTTCGAGGTTGCCGACGAGTTCTGCGAGTGGAACGACGGCGTCTGGGAGCTTTCCGTCGAGAACGGCGTGCCCATCGTTCAGCCGACGAGCGATGCCGCCGGCCTGGCCTGTGACATCACCGACATCGGCGCGGTATATCTCGGCGCCTTCGGCTTCCGCCAGCTCGCCGATGCCGGCCGCGTGCGCGAGCTCGACCCCGGCGCGATCGCCCGGGCCGATGCGCTCTTTCGGACCGAGCGCCCACCGTGGTGCCCGAAGGTCTTCTGAAGCACTACCCCGACGAGACAGGCGCCTCGGCGGCGGCCTTCAGCTCCTGGGCCGAGGGGTTGCGGATCCCGAGTCCGTTGATCGCCGCGCCGGCCAGCAGGAGGACGGCGGACACGATCATCGCGAGGCGGAAGGCATCGGTACTTGCCTGCGTCGCCGCGGCTGCGATCTCGGGATCGACCTCGTCGGGCACGCTGGTGAGCGGCTGAACCTGCTCGCGCAGGGCGGGGTCGTTCACGTCGACGCCCGGGACCAGGCTCGCCAGCGACGGGTAGAACGTCGCGGTGATCGCGATGAACAGCACCGCACTGACGAGCGGCGAGCCGGCCCGGCTGACCGCGTTGTTGATCGCCGAGCCGAGCCCCGCGTTGCGCACCGGAACCGAGCTCATGAGGGCCGTCGTCAGGGGCGCGACAAGCAGCGCGATGCCGAGGCCGAAGACGACGAGTGGCAGGATGACGTCGACGAACGTCGCGAACGGCGGCACGAGCGACGACGGATCGCCGAGGTCTGCGGCCCACGCCTCGGAGTCGGGTGGAATCCGTGCCAGCCACAGCAGGCCGACGGCCATGATCGCCGGACCGACGGCCATGAACACGCGCGGACCGATCCGCGCCGATAGCGCTCCCGCCGGCGTCGACAGCGTCGTGAGCAGGATCGCGATCGGCAGGCCGGCGGCACCGGCCGCGAGCGGCGTGTAGCCGAGCGTTCCCTGGAAGAAGAGGCCCTCGAACGCGAACGACACGTACAGCGCGCCGTAGATCAGGAACGTCGACAGGTTGACGATCGTGAAGTTGCGCGACCTGAAGAGCGAGGGCGGGATGAGCGGCCGCGGGCGGGTCAGCATGAGGATCGGCACGGCGACGACCGCCGCGAAGCCGATGACGAGCGCGGCCCACGCGAGCGGGTCCTGCCAGTTCTGCTCCTGGCCGCGCGTCGCGCCGAAGGCGAGCCCGCCGACGCCGATCGCGATGACGGCGGCGCCGAGCCAGTCGAAGTCGCCGGTGGCCTCGGTGTCGCGGCTCTCCGGGACCCGTGTCGTCGCCCACAGCGCGAAGAGGACGAGCGGCACGTTGATGAGGAACGCGAGACGCCAGGTCAGCCCCTGGACGAGCACGCCGCCGAGCAGCGGACCGATGATCGAGGTCGCCGACGTGCCGGCCGCCCAGAGACCGATGGCGCGGCCGCGCTCCTCCCCCTCGAACGCCGCGGTGATGATCGCCAGGCTGCCCGGGACGAGGATCGCGCCGAAGGCGCCCTGGAGGATCCGCGCGAGGATGAGCACGTCCAGCGTCGGGGCCAGGCCGCAGGCGACCGAGGCCGCGCCGAAGCCGATGAGGCCGATGCGGAACACCCGCCGCCGCCCGTAGTAGTCGCTGATCGCGCCGGCCAGGATCAGCAGCGCGGCGAGCACCGCGAAGTAGGCGCTGTTGACGTACGTCAGCCCTTCGAGCCGCGCGACGAAGGTGGCCGGCAGCTCGCGCCCGATCGTCTCGAGGGCGACGTTCACGATCGTCGCGTCCAGGAAGACGATGGCCGATCCGAGGATCGCGGCGATCAGGACGGCCGTTCGCTGGCTCACCGGGCGATCGTAGCGGAGGTGCCTCGATTGCCGAGCGACCGAGGCGGGCGTAGCGTGGACCGATGAGCAGCGCCGCGCTCGACCGGCTGCTGGCGATCCTGCTCGTCGCGCAGCTGGCGAGCGGCCTCCTCACGCTCCGCTCCGGCGTCCCGGCGACGGCGCCGCTGTTCTGGTTCCACGGGCTCGTCGGCGGCGTGCTGCTCATCGCGGCGGCGGAGAAGCTGCGTCGCAGCGTCGGGCCGGCGATCCGCAGGCGCCGATGGCGACGGCTGGCGCTGGGCGCGCTCCTGGCGCTGCTCGTGGCGGCGGCGCTCGCCGGCGGCTTCACGTGGGTGGCGAGCGGCCGGATCCTGTCGATCGGCCCATGGACGATCCTCACCCTCCACATCTGGGCCGCGCTGGCGCTCATCCCGGTCGTGCTCGTCCACCTGCTGCCCCGCCGATTCCGCCTGCTGCGTCCACCGGCCCGGGTCCCGCGAATGAGCCGCCGGACGTTCCTGGCCGCGGGTGGGCTCGTGCTGCTCGGCGCGGTGGCATGGGGAGCGTCGAACGTGCTGGACGTCGTGATGGGCGGCACGCGCCGCTTCACCGGCTCCCGCTGGCTGCCGTCGGGCGGGATCCCGCCGCCGACGACCTTCTACGGCGAGGGCACGCCGGCCGTGGACCTCGCATCCTGGCGGCTGCGCGTCGGCGGACGCGTCGAGCGGTCGCTCGACCTCGACCTCGCCGGCCTGGCGTCGCTCGGCAGCGTCGAGCGCAATGCCACCCTCGACTGCACGTCGGGCTGGGTGATGACGACGGCGTGGCGGGGCACGCCGCTGCGTGCCGTCCTCGACGCGGCCGGCGCCGATGCGTCGGCCCCGTTTGTAAGGGTTCGCTCCGTCACCGGCTGGATCGTCAACCTCGAGCGCGGCGAGCTCGACGACGCCCTGCTCGCGACGCACGTTGCCGGATCGCCGCTGCCCGACGCGAACGGCGCGCCCGTCCGGCTCGTCGCGCCGCAGCGCCGCGGCCTGGACTGGATCAAGTGGGTCGCGGCGATCGACGTGACCTGACGGCTACGGCCAGCGGTCCACGGCTTCGATCATCGCGTCGACGTCGTCTGTCGTCCGGGCGAGAACGATCGCTCCATCGGCGCCGGCCGCCTTCCAGCGTTCCCAGGATCCTCGCGGATCGTGGAACCACGGCGTGTCGCGGAACCGCTCGTCGCCCAGCCAGTCGCCCTCGAAGCCGACGAGGACGAGCTGGTCCTCGCGTCGACGGCCCTCCGCCGCGAGCGTCTCGAGGTAGCGCGGCAGGTTCTCCTCGAAGTTGTCATCGTGGGCACTCCAGCCATCGCCGATCCGCGCCGCGAGACGCGCGCCGGCCACCGTCTGCCCGCCGATGAGGATCGGCGGGCGTGGATCGGGGACCGGGTGCGCCCATGCCTCGTGGAGCGGGTAGAACGGCGATGGACGGGTCACCGGGCCACCGGTCCACAGCGCGCGAATGACCGCGACCGCCTCCTCGAGCCGCCTCACACGCTCGGGGGCCGCCGGAAAGTCGATCCCGTACGCGCGGTGCTCGACTTCGGCACCACCGATGCCCATGCCGAGGATGACGCGGCCGCCGCTCGCGGCCTGGAGCGTGGACGCCATCCGAGCGACGAGCGCCGGATGGCGGTTCATCACGTTGAGCACGAACGGCGCGATCGTCACGCGGGTCGTCGCGGCGGCGGCCATCGAGAGCGCCGTCCACCCTTCCACGACGGGGACCGTCATGTCGCGCTGGCCCTGGAGGTGGTCCCAGCCCCAGAGCCCCGCATACCCACCCGCCTCGAGCCGCCGGGCGCTCTCGAGCCACCATCCAGGCTCGGAGCCGATGGTCCGCAGGCAGACGCCGATCGGGAGGCGCTCCGTCACGCCAGCGGCTCGAATCGCGCGGTGAAATGGCGCAGCACCGAGGGCTGCTCGACGATTCGCATCCCCCGCAGCTCGCCCGCGCGTTCGGCAACCCCGCGGATGACCTCGATGACGTAGTCGACGTGGGACTGGGTGTAGACCCGGCGCGGGATGGCGAGGCGGACGAGCTCCATCGACGCGGGCGTCTCCGAGCCATCTGGATGGCGGCCGAACATCACCGTGCCGATCTCGCAGCCGCGGATGCCGCCCTCGCGGTAGAGGGCGCACGCCAGCGCCTGGCCCGGGTACTCGAGCGGCGGGATGTGCGGCAGCAGGGCTGCGGCGTCGAGATAGACGGCGTGGCCGCCGATCGGCTGGATGCACGGCACCCCGGCCTCGACCAGCGCCTCGCCGAGATAGGCGGTCGAACGCACGCGGTAGCGCAGGTAATCGTCCTGCACCACCTCGCGCAGCCCGGCGGCCATGGCCTCGAGGTCACGCCCGGCGAGGCCGCCGTAGGTCGGGAAGCCCTCGGTCAGGATCAGCAGATTGCGGCAGGCCTCGGCCCAGGCGTCATCGTTCATGGCGAGCCAGCCACCGATGTTGGCGAGGGCGTCCTTCTTGCCCGACATCGTCATCCCATCGGCCAGCGAGGCCATCTCACGCACGATGTCGGGGACCGATGCGTCCGCGTAGCCGTCCTCGCGCTGCTTGATGAACCACGCGTTCTCCGCGAAGCGGCAGGCGTCGAGGAACAGCGGCAGCCCGTATCGGTCACAGACGGCGCGCACGGCGCGCAGGTTGGCCAGGCTCACCGGTTGCCCACCGCCGGAGTTGTTCGTGATCGTCACGAAGACGACCGGGACATTCTCGGCGCCGCGCGCTCCGATCAGGGCGTCGAGCGCATCGGTGTCCATGTTGCCCTTGAATGGATGGATCGCCGAGGGTGACCGCTCCCTCGGCGATGACGAGGTCGACGGCCTCGGCGCCGGTGAACTCGACGTTGGCGCGCGTTGTGTCGAAGTGCGTGTTCGAGGGCACGACCTTCCCAGGCCCGGCGACCGTGTGGAAGAGGATCTTCTCGGCGGCCCGTCCCTGGTGCGTCGGGATGACGTGGCGAAACGGGAAGAGCTCGGTCACCGCGTCGAGGAAGCGGAACCACGACGGCGACCCGGCATAGGACTCGTCGCCACGCTGGATGCCGGCCCACTGCTCCGCGCTCATCGCGCCGGTGCCCGAATCGGTGAGCAGGTCGATGAGGACGTCGTCGGCATGGAGGTTGAAGAGGTTGTAGCCGGCCTCACGCAGGTGAGCCTCGCGCTCGGCCACCGTCGTCATCCGGATCGGCTCGACGCTCTTGATCCGGAATGGCTCGATGATCGTGCGCCAACGGTCCATCGGCCGATGGTACCGGCGCGGAACCAGCGCCGACGTGCATCATGCGCCTGTGTTCGGCCGGCTTATGGCGATCTGCGGGTGGCTGGCGTGGCAGGTGCGGGGTCCGTTCCGCCGGTCCACCGGCCTGAGTCGTGCTGCTCCCTTCGCCCTCGCCTTCATCCTCGTTGCGTTGGCAGCGGCCCCGATCGTGGTCCCGATGCTCGACCCGCAGCCGCAGGAGTCCACCGTTCAGGACGTCATCGACAACCTCGTGACGGAGGCGACCGGATGGGTGCGCCTGCGCGGCGAGGTCGTGCCGCTGCCCGCGTCCCCGACGGACGAGCCCGGCGAGTACGCGCTGCTGGTCGACGAGGCCGACACACTCCAGGCCATCGTCCTGACCGCCGACGATCGGCTCGCGGCCGACGAGTCGACGATCGTCACCGGCCATATCGTGCCGGCGATCGCAATCGTCGAGGAGGTGCCGTTCGAGGCCACGGTGTTCGGCGCGCCGCCGGAGGTCGTTGTCGACCGCATTGTCGAGCTCGACGGCTTCGCGAAACCGGAGCGCGCCACCTGGTGGCCGCTGTCGATCCTGCCGCTGGTGTTCGCTGTCCTGCTGATCATCGGCGCCAGCGTCGGCTATCCGATCTTCCGGCCGACGACCGAGGTCGACGTCCTCTCGACTCCGCTCGGCCCGGGCGAGCGTCTGCCTGCGGCGTGGGGTGGGCGCCTCGGCTCGATCGAGCGCGACCTCGGCGATCCGGGTGCGGCGCTGCTGGTCGTGCGGCCCGGCCCGAAGGGAAACGTTCTCACCGCACAGCCACTCTCCGACGACGACGGCCCCGCTCCGCAGCCGGTCTCGATCGGTGGAGGCTGGACGAGCGGGCGCGTCGGCAACGTCTACACCGCAACCGAGTCGGTGCCGGCACTGATCGTCCGCGCCGAGAACGTCGACGCGACCTTCCTCTTTGCGCGGACCGGCGAGCGCGACCGGGTCGCCGCACTGATCGCGGTCGAGCGCGGCTGACGGGCTACCGCACCGCGGGCACCGGGCCTCCGACGCTCAGCGAGAGATCGGTCAGAGGATCTGTGACGCCACGATGGTCGCGACGTACGCGAGGAGCAGCAGCCCGCCGACGACGAGGTTGACGTTGACGTTCAGGCCCATCGTCGCCATCAGCGCGTACGGGCTGTCGTAGTTGGCGCGCAGCCCGGCATGGACCCGGAGGATCAGCGGCACCGCGGCGAGCGCGATCAGCGTCGGCCACGGCAGCAGCCCCGCGACGACGCCGACGACGATAATCCCGAACGCCCCGAACCCGGCGACGAGGTACGCCCCGAGGATGACCGATGGCGAGAACCGTGTCGGCAGGGTTCGCTTGCCGGTCTGCGCGTCGCTCACGCGGTCCGGGATCTCGTTCACGAACAGGATGAGCGCGATGAGGATTCCCGGGACGAGCGACAGGAGCACGGCCTCCGGGTCGATCCGCCCGGTCTGCACGACGTACGCGCCGAGCAGCATGATCGGGCCGAAGCCGATCGCCACCGCCACCTCCCCGAGCCCGCGGTACACGAGCTTGAGCGGCGGCGCGGTGTAGGCGATCCCGAGCGCGATCCCGGCGATCCCGATCCACAGCAGCGTCGTCGACCCGGTGACCACGACCAGCAGCAGGCCGATCGCGGCGGCGGCCGCGAACAGTGCTCCGGCCAGCACCGCGAGCCCGCGCACCGAGACGAGGTCGTAGATCGCGACCCGCGAGCCGCCCGAGAACTGGGTCGGCGTCGGGTTGGCGTCGTCGGCGCCCGACAGCGTGTCGAAGATGTCGTTGGTGACGTTGATGGCCAGGTGCGCGAATGCGGCTCCCACCACGGTCAGCAGCGCCGTCCACCACGTGAACGCGCCGTGGCTGGCGGCGACCGCGAGCCCGAGCAGCACCGGCACGGCGGTGGCCGAGAGGAACGGCAGCCGGGTCGTGCGCAGGGCCAGCCAGAACGGGCTCAGCCGCGGGCGAATCGTGCGCCCCTTTTCCACCGACAGCGCGGTCAGGTAGCGCCGCGACTGCGGCACGGAGCGCTCCGAGTACTCGAAGAACGGCATCTCCGTCTCGTCCCAGCCCCACGCACGGGTCGGCGCGAACTGCACGCCACCGGTCACCCTCCCCCACAGCTGGAGGTAGCGGCGCTCGTCGTAACCGCCGGTCGTCGGGTGGATGTGGCTACCGACGACGCTCACCTCGCGGTCGCCGGGCATCGGCATCCCCGCCGGTGCGGCGAGGCGCACGACCCCAGGCTCGGTATCGGTCTCGAGACTGGTGGCGACGCTCGTCGGGAAGCCGTCGTCGTCGATCCAGCTGACGACGACGTGCGGGTACTCCGCCAGCCGGCGCAGGTCGTCGGCCGTCGGCGAGTGAGCGGAGCCGGTGCCGGACCGGGTGAGGGCGGGCGCGGCGACGGCCATCAGGCTGCCTCCTGCGACGGCGCCCGCGTCTCGGCCGGGGGCGCATCGGTCCGTCCGCCGGGCCAGTACAGGCAGCGGGTCGGGGTGATCTCGATGACCGATCGCTCGAAGAAGAGTGGCAGTGCCACGCGCACCTTGAGGAAGTCGTCGATGAGTGGCTCCTTGCGTCGCCAGAGGTCGAGGATCAGGCGCTCCCAGTCGGCGTGCGGGTCGTCCTCGATGAGCCGCGCGGTGCCCTGGATCGTGGCGCGGTCGGGGTTGCCCTTCGTGGCGACCGGATCGGTGATGGCGAGCGACACGCGTGGGTCGCGCTTGATGTGCTCGAGCTTCTTGCTGAACAGGGTCGACGAGTGCAGGTAGATGCGCCCGTCGTGGTAGAGCGGAATGAGCGGGTGGGTGATGGGCCGTCCGTCGCGTCCCACGACGGTCAGCTCGCCCACCAGCGCCACCTCGAGCAGCTGCTCGACGGGGGCCGGTAGCCATCCCATGATGGTCTCCAGTGTTCGGCGATAACGTGTTACCGCAGTATAGCCCATTTCGTCGCCAGCACGATGAGCGACCCCGTCGGCGGACTACACTCGGCCCGCCATGAGTGCCGCTGACGGCTCGCTGTCGATCCTCGCGCGTCACGCCGATGGGTCGGTCGAGCAGGTCACCGTCGAGCGGATCGACGAGATCGACGCGCTGATTGCCATGCCCGGGACGCTCGTGTGGGTTTGTGTCTCCAATCCCAGCGCCGTGCTCATCTCCGACCTCCAGCGCGAGTTCGGGCTTCACCCGCTCGCCGTCGAGGACCTGCGCAAGCGGAACCAGCGCCCGAAGCTCGACAGCTACGAGACCCAGCACATGCTGGTCGCCTACGAGGCGGTGCCCGAGGAGCCGACCGACCTGTCGGAGATGCATCTGTTCTTCGCCAAGGAGTGGGTGCTGACCGTCCAGTTCGGGCCGATGCCGATGGTCGACGCGGCGCTGCGCCGGTTCGCGGCCGGCAGTCCCGCCATGGGCGACTCCGTCGACATGCTCGTGTATCTCGTCCTCGACGCCGTCATCGACAGCTACTTCCCCGAGCTCGATCGCCTGTCAGACCGCATCGACGCGATGGAGGACCGGGTCCTCGCCGGCGATGCCGACCGACGTGGCCTGGGCGAGCTCCTCGAGCTGAAGCGCCGGCTGCTCGAGCTGCGCCGCGTCCTGGCGCCGACGCGTGACATGGCCAACGCGCTGCTGCGTCGCGACATCGACATCGTCAGCGACCGGGCCACTCCGTACTACCAGGACCTGTACGACCACCTCGTCCGGGTGCTCGACCAGCTCGACCTCTACCGCGACCTGCTCGCGACGGTCGTCGACGCCCGCATGACCGTCGCCAGCAACAGCCTGAGCGCGATCATGAAGCGGCTCACCGCGTTCACCGTGATCCTGATGGTGCCGACGCTGATCGCGGGGATCTACGGCATGAACTTCGAGTACATGCCCGAGCTGACCTGGCCGCTCGGCTACGCCTTCGCGCTCGGACTCATGGCGAGCGCAGTCATCGTGGCCGTCACCTGGTTCTGGCGCAACGACTGGTTCTGAGCCCGGCACGACCGATGCAATGGCTGGCCGCATGACCATCCAGCACCCACCCAACGACGACATCCCGCCGCCGCTGCCAGACACCGATCCGACGCCGATGCCGGAGCCCACCCCGATCGACACCCCCGCCGATCCGGAGCAGCAAGCCCCGGGGGCGGATCAGCCACCGCTCGGTGCACCGCGCGACGAGCCCGACCCCGCGGGCTGAGCTCCGGGGAACCCAGCACGCACGATCGGACGTCCTTGTGACCGATGAGACGATCGAGACATGCCCCTGTCCTGCTCGCGCCCTTGTTCCTGCTGGCCGCCTGCGCGGCCCAGCTCGGAAGCTCCGCCGATGCCAGCACACCCGACCCGACGCCGCCAGCTGAGAGCACCCCCGAACCGCCGCCGCCAGCTGACAGCGCTCCAGATCTCGGAACGGTGTCGCCCTCGGCGGCACCGGTGATCGGCGAGATCCCGGCCCCGATCATGGCCGCCCTCCGCGCCGATGCCGCCGATCGCGCCGGCGTCGACCCCGAGGCGATCGAGGTGCTGCAGGCGGAGAACGTGACCTGGAACGATGGCTCGCTCGGCTGCCCCGAGCCGGGAATGAGCTACACGATGGCGCTCGTCGACGGGTACCACGTCATCTTGGCGGCCGAGGGCGAGGAGTTCGACTACCGCGTATCCGCGCAGGGCGGCTTCAAGCTCTGCGAAAGCGGCGGGCGCCCCTCCGGCTGACCATCAGGCCAGCCCCGCGACGAGGCGGACGAGCAGCCGCACCGCCACCGCCGCCGATGCTCCGGACACGTCGAGCGACGGCACGTACTCGGTCACGACGGCGCCCGCCAGCCGCTGACCGATGCCACCCACCAGCGCGGTCACCTCGCCATCGCTCAGCCCGCCGGGCGCCAGCGCGGACACCGCGGGGAACACCGACGGATCGAGCCCGTCACAGTCGAGCGAAAGGAAGACCGATGCGTCCGGCGGCAGCTGGTCGAACACCCAGTCGACGCCGCGCTCACGCAGCTCGCGCACCGTGATCAGGACGTTGCCGGCCGCGCGAGCGTCGTCCACGTCGGACGGTCGGGCCGATCCGACGCCGCGCAGCCCGACCTGCACGACGCGCGACACGTGCTCCATCTCCGTCGCGCGGCGCATCGGCGACGAGTAGCCCTCGCGGACGCCCTGCACCTCGTCGCGGAAGTCGAGGTGCGCATCGACCTGGAGGACGGTGATCGGGCCTCGGCTGGCGAACGCACGCAGGATCGGGATCGGCACCGAGTCGTCCCCGCCGATGCACACCGGCACCGCACCCCGTTCGAGGATCGCCGCGACCGCCGCCGTCGTCGCGGCCGCGTTGGCCGCCCCGTCACCGGGATCGCCCGGGACGTCGCCGGCATCCACGATCCGCGGCGACGCGTCCGCGGAGAGCATCGGTCCATCGAGGTCGAAGTCCCAGTTGCCGCGGAAGCCGGCCAGGCGTTCCGCGCGCCGCCGGATCGCCGCCGGCGCCTCGGCGCAGCCGGCGGTGCTGCCCGTTCGCGGGTACGGCCAGCCGTGTGGCACGCCGAGGATGACGACGTCGGCGTCGATGCGGTTCGGATCGGTCTCGATCGAGGCGCCGAGGAAGCCTGACGTCGGAGCGTTCAGTCGCACGCGCCGAAGGCTAGCAGCGGTCAGTCGGTTGCCGCGGCCGCGCAGCGACGGCATCGCCCGACGAGGGTCACGTGTCCGACGTCGAGCTCGAAGCCATCCGCCGCGCGGAGGACCGCGGCCACGGCCTCGCCGCGCCGCTCGTCGATCTCCCAGGTCGAGCCGCACGTCGAGCAGTGCAGGTGGCCGTGCTGGCCGGCGGGGAGGACGTGGAACTCCTCCCGCCCATCGGCGCCGTGCCCGTGGCGAACGAGCCCGATCTTCTCGAGGAGATCCAGCGTGCGATACACCGTCGACGGCGTTGTCCCGGCGTCACGCGCCCGGCATCGTTCGATCAGCTCGGCGCCGGTGATATGCCCGTTGGACGCGGAGAGCACCTCGACCACAGTCTGGCGCTGCGGCGTCCAGCGCAGTCCGCGGTTCCGCAGCACATCGCCGACCGATTCCCATGATGTGCGCTCGCTCATCGTCCGTAGTGTATGGTGCGCACGGTAATTGCAACGTGTTGCAATAACACAACGGAGACCGATCGTGACCCAGTTCCTGGCCCTGGCGGGATTCGGCTTCCTGCTCGGTATGCGCCACGCGACCGATGCCGACCACGTCATCGCGGTGACCACGATCCTGAACCGCAGCCGCCGGTTCGCGCACATGACGCTGATCGGAGTCCTGTGGGGGCTGGGTCACACGATCACCGTGGTCCTCGTCGGCATCGCGATCATCGTCTTCAACGTCGTGATCCCCCCATCGGTGGGCCTGGCGATGGAGTTCGCCGTGGCGCTCATGCTCATCGCCCTCGGCATCCTCAACCTCACCGGCGGCCTGCGCCAGCTCACGGATCGCCTGACGCCGCCGGCGCCGATGCATGGCCATCCGCACGCACACCTCCACGCGCACGACGCCGAAGAGGAGCATGGACACCGCCATGCCCACCTCCACGGGCACGGCACCGATGCCGCGCTGAGCATCGTCGAGACCTTCGGCTGGTACCAGCTCATTCGCCCGGTCGCGGTGGGGCTGGTCCACGGCCTCGCCGGATCGGCGGCCGTCGCGCTCCTCGTCCTCGCCACGATCGAGGACACCGGCGCGGCGCTCCTCTACCTCGTCATCTTCTGCGCCGGCGTCGCGATTGGCATGGCCGTGCTCACGACGGTTATCGGTCTCCCCTTCTGGGTCGCCAAGGCGCGATCGGCCCAGATCAACCGGTGGCTGATGATCGGTTCGGGACTGCTGTCACTCGGATTCGGCCTCTACCTGGCCTATCAGATCGGTTTCGTGGATGGGCTCTTCACCGGCGACTTCCATTGGGAGCCTGCGTAGGTCCGTACCCCCCCCCCGACTTCCTTCTGCCGTCGATCAGCGGACGCCCTCGCGGACGGGATCGCTGATCTCCAGCCACGCTGGCGTTTGCGCTCCCGGCGACAATGGAGGACCGCCGAGAAGCGCACGACCGATGTCAACCATCCGTGCCGCGGAACGACCGCACCCCCCGCTGGCCTGGCTGGCGCTCCTCGCGCTGCCGATGGTCGGACTGGCGGTCCTGATCGCGCGCCCCGAGCTCGACCTGGAGTGGCGCCATCAACCCAGCCACTTCTGGCTGGTCCTAATCGTGGCGGCGATCAATGTGGCGCTCGCCTACCTGACCAACGAAGCCGCGATGCGCCGCCGCGACGCTCGACTCTTCCTGATCTCTCATTCCGGCGCGGATTCCCCACCGTCAACCTCCCGCTCGCCTACCTACCCACGACCACATCGCCGCCGCGACGCTCGACTCCTCCTGATCTCGCTCGCATTCGGCTCGAGCGCCGGATTCCTCGGGCTCCACGCCCTCGCGACGCCCGGCGTGCTGCTGCCAGGTCCGAACCTCGGGTTCGTGATCGCCACGCCAGTGGGGTTGACGATCGCCGCGGTCCTGGCCGCGGCCGCTGCGCTGCCGCTCGGCGGGCCGCGCGGCGAGCTCGTCCTCCGTCACGCCGGAACCCTGCGCGCCGCCCTTCTGGCGGCCATCGGGGCATGGGGCGCAGCCTCGATCCTGGGGATCCCGGCTCCGTTCTGGCATAGTCGGGCCGCGCGAGGTCGCTCCGACCCTCTGCCGCCAGCGGGATGCCCTCCGCAGGATCGAAGCGGATGGTGACACCCGTCGAGCCGCTCTTGAGCGTGTTCGAGTCGGCCTGGCTGACATGAAGCCCGGGATCGTGATCGGCCCATCGCCGCCATCGGCGCCGTGAACGTCGCCCGGCGATCAGCCCGGGCCACGCCCCCGGCATCGCCGACGTTCATGGCCTTCAGGGTGAGTGCGGCGCCCCGGTCGACCGCTCGCTCCCCCTCGCCGGCGATCCTGCCGCGATCGCGGCGCCCTCGACGCATTCCCCGCGGCGTGGCCGACTTCCTGCGCCTGCTGGCGCGACGCGGCCGCCCGCTGCTGCTCGCCTTCGTCGTCGCCCTCGTCCTCCTGGCCGAGGCCATGGTGGCGGTCGTCTTCAGCCGTGACTGGCACCTGTCATGGGGGACGAGTGGCACTCGCCCTGCTGGCGTCCCGTCGCCTTCGGCTGTCGGTCGCATTGGGGGCGCCGCCGGTCGAGTATCGACCGCTGACGCGTTCTCGATCACCGGCGACGTTCGGGGGCCACGACCTGTCCGAGCACCCGAGCGGCATTTGATGATGGCGACGGCGTCGTTCGTGCTGCCGTCGCCGTTCGGATCGACGGCGAAGTCCATGCCCTGGATGAGCGCGACGCCGCTGCTCGACCTCGCACCGGCGGCAGACTTCACGGCGTTCGCTCGGCATCGCTCGATCGCCCGCAGTGCCGGCGTTGATGTCGACGACGGGGGAGCCGTCGCCGCCACCTCAGAGACGGGCCGTCGCGGCCGCGATCTTCTGCGAACTGCGCCGCGTCGATCGTCGTCGAGCTCTTCCGGCCGTACTGCCAATGCAGTTCGCCGACCGAGCAAGGCCGATGCGGAGGCGGTCGGGACGAGCAGCGGCGAGGAGCCGAGTGACCGTGCTCTTCGCGGATCTCTCCGGATTCACCTCCCTCGTACGCGACCGCGCCATACCCGCCGACGGAGGCTTTTGTCGAGCTGCTCAACGCGGTCTTCTCGCCTTCGCCGTGCCGGTCGTTGCCGCGTCCCGAGGACGGCTCTCATCGAGAACTTTACCGGCGATGCTCGCGTCGGCTGCTCGCCATCTTCAACGCTCCTCGGCGTCCATCCCGATCATGCCGCGTTCAGCGCTCGCTGGGCGCTGCCGAGCACGCTGGCCGTGGCGTCGAGCTGGCCGGCCCGGGCGATCACCCTGGCCTGCTGGGCCTTGACACGCGCGAACTGCGTCTTCTGCGCGGCCGCACGCGCGGCGGTCGGTCTCGCTCGATGCGATCGAAGCCCCTGAGCACCCAGCGACACTCCGGAGGCCGACGCCGCGCGAGCTTCCAGCCGCGATCGCAATCAACAGCGGGCGCGGCGTTCGTCGGCAGCGCTCTGGTCGCCGCGGGCCGGCGCACATTCACCGCGTTCGGCGACACCACGTAACCTCGGATCCCGGCCGCTCGGCGTCGCCGGTCCGGGCGAGATCGCTCGTCGGTGAGCGCGACCCTGCTCGGTGCACCTCCGACGGCCTCGTCCTGGCCGGCGTGCCCCTCATGGAGGCTCGGGCCTGGCCCGGCTCATAGGCCCGCATTACCGCGCGAGCCGGTCCGCGCCTGGCGCGTCGAGCGCCAGCCGCACGCCACCGGACTCAGACGAATGCCGCAGGGCGTCGGTCTCGGGCTCGTCGAGGGAGCGGGCGCAGGTCGGGCACCAGAGGCGGGCCTCGACGGGCGTGCCGCACAGGGCGTGGCGCATCGGTTCGGCGTTGGCGGAGCCACGAGAGCCCCAGTCGGCCAGCAGGCGGAGGACGCCGGCGAGCTCGTGGCCCTCATCGGTCAGCGCGTAGGTGAAGCGTGGCGGGCGCTCCGAGTACGGCGTCGCGCGGACGATCCGCTCCCCCTCCAGGCGGCGCAGGCGGTCGGCCAGGATATTCGGCGCGATGCCGGACACAGCTTCCGAGAGCTCGCCGAAGCGCCGTGGGCCTTCGAGGAGGGCCTCGATGAGCAGCAGGCTCCATCGATCACCGACGCGCTCGAGGGCTGCCGCGAGGGGTGAGGTGGCTGCCACGGGCCGATCGTAGGGCATCGGTCTTGACACCGGCTGTCGAAGTAGTAACTTGCGCATTGCAAGTCACACCTTACCAGCGGAGAGCAAGCAACCATGGCAACCCTGTCTGACGTGGGTCGGGAGATCGGTGCGATCGCGGAGCGCGTGGGACCGTCGGTGGTCGGCATCGGCAACCGATGGCGCGGCGGCTCGGGCGTGGTGATCGCCGAGAACCGGATCCTGACGAATGCCCACAACCTGCACGGCGACGAGGTGACGGTCACCTTCGCCGATGGACGAACTGCCGAGGCGACCGTCGCCGGCGTCGACGGTGACGGCGACCTGGCCGTCCTGGAGGCTCCCACGGAGGGCGCCACCGCGCTGGCGCTCGGCACCGATGCGCCCGGCGTGGGCACGCCGGTCGTCGCGCTCGGCAACCCGAACGGACACGGCCCGCGCGTCACATTTGGCTTCGTGAGCGGCACGGGCCGGTCGTTCCGCGGACCCCGCGGACGTCGCGTGGCCGGGGCGGTCGAGCACACGGCGCCGCTCATGCCGGGTTCGTCCGGCGGGCCCGTGGTCGACCTCGACGGCAACCTGCTCGGCATCAATACGAACCGGCTGGGCAACGGCTTCTACCTGGCGATTGCCACCGATGCGACCCTCGCCGAGCGCGTCACCGCCCTCGGGCGCGGCGAGTCGCCGAAGCGGCGCCGGCTCGGCGTCGGCCTCGCGCCGTCGCACGTCGCGAAGCAGCTGCGGCGCGCGGTCGGCCTGCCGGAGCGCGAAGGGCTGCTCGTCCGCGAGGTGGAGGACGACTCCCCCGCCGCGAAGGCCGGCATCGCCGAGGGCGACCTGCTGGTGGCGATCGGCGGCAAGGAGATCGGCGGTGCCGACGACCTGTTCGAGGCGCTCGCCGGCGATGGGCCGCTGGAGCTGACGCTCGTCCGCGGCACGGAGGAGCGGACGGTCACGGTCACCCCGTGACCGCCGCCGTCGACGAAACGGTGCGCCGCGCGCTGGAGCGCGGCCACCGGATCGACATCACCACCACCGGGCGCAAGAGCGGGCGGCCGCGGCGGATCGAGCTCGTCTTCCACAACATCGAGGGGCGGATCTACATCAGCGGCCGCCCTGGCTGGCCGCGGGGCTGGATCGCGAACCTGCGCGCGAATCCCGCGATGACGTTTCACCTGAAGGGACCGATCGCGCGGGCCGACGTGCCGGCGACCGGTCGTGTCATCCTCGATCGCGAGGAGCGCGAGCGCGTGCTTCCGCCGATCGCCGCGAGCTGGGGCTACGAGCTGGCGCCCATGGTGGAGTCCGCGCCGCTCGTGGAGGTCACCTTCGACTGACGCCGATCATGAGCGTGGTCCCAGCGGTCGCGCCAACGTCATTGGCCTAACGGCCGGCCGCCCGATGCCGGTCGGCCGGCCGCCGTCGGTCCGGACGTTCCGGCCCTCGTCGCTGATGACGACCACGCGGCCGGATCCGATCGCCCGCCAGCCGACGCCGGGCCGCCAGAGGGCGGCGGTCCGCGTGTCGATGCCGAGCAGCGTCGCCCCATGCGTCGTGGCATCGATCGACGGCAGCCAGCCTTCGCCGAACTCCTCGAAGTGCGGGACGACGGCAACACCTGGCACGACCCCGAGCGCCGGCGCGAACCTGCGACGAGCGTGCGACTTGCCGGCCCGGATGAGGGTCCACTCCCCGAGGGCCATCGCGCCGGCCGACGATCCGGCCAGTGCGGCGCCCTCGGTTCGCCACGCATCGACGATCGCGTCCCAGGCCGGCGTCCCCGCGAGGAGCTTCACGACGAGCCCGGGATCACCGCCGCACAGGTAGAAGCCGCGCCCGGCTCGCGCCGCCTCGACGGTCGCAGGATCGGCCGCCTCGCGCCGGCCTCTGAGCCGAAGCTCGGTGACCTCGAGGCCGAGGCCGGCGAACCATCGACGCGCGGTTGCCACGGCGCGGTCGGGATCCTGACGCACCGCGGCCGTGGCGATCACGTACGCGGGGCCGGCGCCGGCCGCATCGGCGAAGAGGCGGTCGTGTGGCTCATTGCCGGGCATGAATTCCGTGCCACCGACGAGGATGAGCGGACCGGCTGCCATGCGTACCATGCTCGCATGGCCGGATCGTCGTCGGAGAGCTTCGAGCTGGTCGTCATCGGCGGCGGACCGGCCGGCGTGACCGCAGCGCTGCGAGGCGCCGAGCTTGGCGCGCGCGTGGCGCTGGTCGAGCGGGACCGGCCCGGCGGCACCTGCACCGATGACGGCTGCGCGCCGACCCGCGTGCTGGCCAAGGCCGCGCGCCTGGTCCGCGACGCCGAGCAGCTCGCCGACTACGGGCTGAGCGCGCCGCCGCCGACGCTCGACCTCGCCGCGCTGATGGCCGCGACGCAGCGCACGATCTACGAGCTGCACGAGAAGAAGCAGCTCGTCGGCCACCTCGAGGGCGCCGGCGTGCGCACGGTGCGTCGCGAGGGACCGGCCCGCTTCGTCGACCCGCATCGGCTGGAGCTGGACGGGACGAGCCTGCGCGCCGAGCGCGTGATCATCGCCTGCGGCGGGCATGCGCGGCGGCTCGCCTTCCCGGGCAGCGAGCTCGCGCTCACCCACAGCGACGTCTGGGCGCTCACCGCGGTGCCCGCCCGGCTCTGCATCGTCGGTGGTGCCGCGACCGGGCTGCAGCTCGCGTCGATCTTCGCCGCCTTCGGCTCGGAGGTGACCGTGCTCGAGATGGCCCCGCGCATCGTGCCGGGCGAGGACCTCGACATCTCGGCCGCGCTCGCCGAGGCGTTCGCGGCCAATGGGATCGCGGTGACGACGGGGATCGGCGGGGTCGACGAGATCCGCCGGACCGATCGCGGCCTCGCGGTCCGCCATCGCGTCGGCGACGATGCCCGCGAGACGTTGGCCGACGCGGTGGTCATGGCGGTGGGATGGCCCGGGAACCTCGAGGGCCTCGGGTTGGAGGCCGCCGGCGTCGAGACCGCGCGCGGCTACGTGACCGTCGACGACACGCTCCGCACCTCGGTGCCCCACGTCTGGGCCGCCGGGGACGTGACCGGCCGGATGATGCTGGTCCAGAGCGCCACGTACGAGGGCCGCATCGCCGCCGAGAACGCACTCGGCTCGTCCGACCGGGCGCTGCACCACGGGATCGTCGCGCATGGTGGCTTCACCGATCCGGAGTACGGCAGCGTCGGCGTCACCGAGGCCGATGCGCCCGCCGCCGCGGTCATCGGTCACGTTGCCTACGCCGACCTCGATCGGGCGGTCATCGATCGGCGAACCGAGGGCTTCTGCAAGCTGGTGGTGGATCGGCCCAGCCGTCGCGTCGTCGGCGCGCACGTTGTCGGCGAGCAGGCGGTGGAGGTCGTCCAGATCGCCGCGGCCGCGATGGCCGCCGAGATGCCGGTCGAGCGCCTCGCCGAGGTCGAGTTCGCCTACCCGACCTTCACCTCGATCGTCGGACTTGCGGCCCGCCAGGTCGTCCACGCCCTGCGCCTCGGTCCCGAGGCGGAGGCATGGGAGGCGATGGGCCGCCCGCGCCAGGCCGAGTGGGAGCGCCGCGAGCCGTAGACTGCGGCCCATGTTCGAGCGCGTGCACGTCATCGGCACCGGGCGGGCCGGCGGCGCGATCCGCGGGAAGCTGCTGGAACGCGGCCTGGTCGTCACCGACGGTCGCGAGGTCGACCCCGGCGCCGAGCTTGTGCTGCTGTGCGTGCCGGACCACGTGATCGGCGAGGTGGCGGCGGGGGTCACCATCGGTCCATGGGTCGCCCACGTCAGCGGGGCGACCCGGTTGAGCGCCCTCGACCCGCACGAGCGGCGCTTCAGCGTCCACCCGTTGCAGACGCTCACCCGCGAGCGCGGACCGGAGCAGCTGGGCGGCTCGTGGGGCGCCATCAGCGCCGAGACCGATGACGCCCTCGCGGGCGCGCGCTGGCTGGCCACCACCCTCGGCCTGCGCCCCTTCGAGGTGGCCGATGCGGACCGCACCCTGTACCACGCCGCGGCCGTCATCGGCGGCAACTATCTCGTCACGCTGTGGCGCGTCGCGACGCGGCTGCTCGAGCAGGTGGGGGCGCCGCCGGAGGCGATCGTGCCGCTCATGACCCGCACGATCGAGAACGGCTTCGACCTGACCGGGCCGATCGCGCGAGGCGACTGGACCACCGTCGAGGCCCACCTGGCTGCCCTCGAGGAGCGCGATCCGGATCTCGTGCCGCTGTACCGCGCGCTGGCGGAGGCGACGCGGCCGTGAGGGTCGTGCGCACCGTCGCCGAGGTGCGCGAGGCCCTTCGCGAGCCGCGGGGGCGTGGCGAGCGCATCGGCCTGGTGCCGACGATGGGCGCCTTCCATGCCGGTCACGTCGCATTGATGCGCGCGGCGCGGGAGGGCTCCGACGTCGTGGTCGTCAGCCTGTTCGTCAACCCGTCGCAGTTCAACGCGGCCGAGGACCTGGCGCGCTACCCCCGCGACGAAGCGGCGGATGCATCCGTCGCGGGGGCCGCCGGCGTCGACATGCTCTTCGCGCCATCCGCAGACGAGCTCTACCCGCCGGGGTTCGACACCTGGGTGGAGCCCGGTGCGCTGGCCACGGAGCTCGAGGGCGCCGCACGGCCCGGGCACTTTCGGGGCGTGGCGACGGTGTGCGCGAAGCTGTTCGCGATCGTCGAGCCGGACGCCGCGTGGTTCGGGCAGAAGGACGCGCAACAGGTGGCGGTCGTGCGCCGGGTCGTGGCGGACCTGAACGTGCCCGTGTCGATCGAGGTGCTGCCGACGGTCCGCGATCCGGACGGGCTGGCGCTGTCGTCGCGGAACGTCTTCCTCTCTGCGGCTGAGCGCGAGGTTGCGCTGGCGTTGCCGCGGGCGCTGGAGGCCGCCGCTGCCGCGCATGCCGGCGGGGCCGAACCGCTGGCCGCGGCGCGCTCGGTCCTCGACGTCGAGCGCGGGCTGTCGGTCGACTATGTTGCGGTCGCCGACTTCGGAGCGCCCACCCTGGTCGCCGCGGTGCGCGTGGGAGCGACGCGGCTCATCGACAACGTGGTGCTGGGCTGAGGGCCGACCCGCTCGCGTTGACAAGCGGAGCGGTCGGGTGGACGCTTCGCCGATGACCGACCTGCGCGCCCGCGAGCCGCTCACGCTTCCGGAGGTCGCCGCCATGAAGGCGGCCGGCACGAAGATCGTGATGGTCACCGCCTACGACCATCCGTCGGCACGGCTCGCCTCGGAGGCCGGGGTCGACCTCATCCTCGTCGGCGACTCGGCCGGCAACAACGTCCTCGGTTACGACTCGACGGTGCCGGTGACGATGGACGAGGCCGTCATGCTGACCGCGGCCGTGGCGCGCGCGCGGCCGCGCGCGCTGGTCATCGGTGACATGCCGTTCGGGTCGTTCCAGCCGTCGGACGCCGAGGCCGTCGCCAACGCCGTGCGCTTCATCAAGGCCGGGGCCGATGCGGTCAAGCTCGAGGGCGCCGGGCCGATGGTCCCGCGGGTCAGCGCCATCGTCGGTGCCGGGATTCCGGTCATGGGCCACCTCGGCCTCACGCCGCAGTCGGCCACGAAGCTGGGCGGGATGAAGGCGCAGGGCCAGACGGCCGAAGCCGCGCGGCAGCTCCTCGCCGACGCGCGCGAGCTCGAGTCGGCCGGGATCTTCTCGCTGGTCCTCGAATCGGTGCCGGCGCGGATCGGGACGCACGTGAGCGAGGCGCTGGGCATTCCGACGATCGGCATCGGCGCCGGGCCGGGAACCGAT
Source organism: uncultured Chloroflexia bacterium (assembly GCA_963844415.1). Classification (GTDB taxonomy): domain Bacteria; phylum Chloroflexota; class Limnocylindria; order QHBO01; family QHBO01; genus JACDBZ01. Next base: position 366,586 of record CAWJOA010000006.1, on the reverse strand, counting down.
GGCCAGGTGCTCGTCTGGCACGACCTGCTCGGCATCAACGAGGGCGTCGCCCCGCGCTTCGTGAAGCGCTACGCCGACGTCGCCGGCGAGATGCGCCGCGGGCTCGAGGCCTTCGCCGCCGAGGTCCGCTCCGGCGCCTACCCCGCCGACGAGCACGTGTACAAGATCAATGCCGAGGAGCTGCGCGCCTTCGAGGAGTCGCTCGACCCCTAGCCGGCGACGCTGCGCTCGATCGCCTCGCCCACCGCGTCGACGGCCGCGAGCCCGAGTGCCGTGAGCGCCTCGAGGGAGAGCCGCGAGCCGTCGCCGGTGCTCATCGTGAAGACGACGTCGCCGTCGAAGGGCGTGTGGGTCGGGCGAATGCCGATCGCCAGCGCGTCGTGGCCGAGCTCGGCGATCTTGCGGCACTGGGCGCGGTCGAGGTTCGCATCGGTCCCGATCACGACGAGCGTCGTGTTGCCGACCGGCGGTTCGGCGGCGCCCGTGGCAACCGCCAGCGGCCGCCCATCGCGGGCGTGCACGTTTCCCAGTGCGTTGGTGGCAACGAGCGCACCGACGGTGGAGCCATCGGGGAGGCGACGGGCCGCGCTGCCGATGCCGCCGGGCCGAGCGCCCTGTCGGCCCGCCCAGCTTGGCAACGGTGGCGCCCGTTCCGGCACCGATGCGACCCTCGAGCTGACCGTCGTTGGCCTCCGCGGCAAGGGTGGCGGCGTGGCCGGCATCGGCATCGGGGAACGCGAGCGGGTCGCCCACGCCGAGGTCGAAGAGGATCGCCGAGGGGACGATCGGTACCGGGCGCACGCCGGTCGCGAACCCGATCCCCCGCTCCGCAAGCCGGCGCATGACGCCATCGGCGGCGGCCAGCCCGAAGGCGGAGCCGCCGGCGAGGCAGATGGCGTTGATGCGTTCGACCAGCGCGGTGGGGCGCAGGAGATCGGTCTCGCGGGTGCCCGGCGCCGAGCCGCGCACGTCGACGCCCGCGACGGCCCCGTCATCCGGCGCCAGGACGACCGTGCAGCCGGTCAGCGCGATCGCATCGGTCCAGTGGCCGACCCGCAGGCCGGGGACGTCGCGCAGGGTGAGGTGCTCGGGCATGGCCCGATGCTAGCGTCCTGCCCGCGCTCTGCCATCATGTGCTGGCGCATGACCGAGGATCCACGATGAGCCGCCGGCGCGGGTTTCGGCCCCGCCAACGAGCGGTGAAGGCACGCCCGTCGACCGATGCGGTCCAGGCCGGACGGACCCAGGCCGAGCTCGCGGCCGACGCCCGGCACGAGGGCCTCGCGGTCAGCCACCGGTTCGACCCCGGCGCGCAGGGCCAGGCGTTTGCCGCGACCGTCCGCTTCCGCGGTCGGCGCGAGGCCATCAACGGGAAGCCGCGGCCGGGCGACACGTTCAGCGTCGACGAGCGGGTCGAGCGCGTCGTGCCGGGCAGCGGGCCGGTGTCGGTGACGACCCACGTCTTCGGTCTCAACCCCGGCGACTGGACCGTGACCGCCGAGCTCATCCGGGCGCCTGGCGCCGGTCCCACGCGGGCGACCTCCGCCAGGGGCGGCCAGACGCTCCCCCGCGCTCGCTGGTCGTGGCTCCGCTGGCGCCTCACCGACGCCCCCTTCGGGCCGGTCCACACGCGCTGGAGCCCGCTCGTGCGCCTGACGCCGATGCCGGCCGTCATCCACGGCAGCTGGACGGCGCTCTGCGCGATCGGGATCGTCGTCGGGATCCTCGCGCTGCTGTGGTTCCTCTCCTTCGAGGGCATCGCTCCCGGACCGGCCCTGGTCGTCGCGGTGGTCGGCGTCCTCGGCGGGATCGCCGGGGCGAAGCTGTGGTACATCGTCCTGCGGCCACGACAGTGGCGACGATCGCTCAGCGAGGGCTGGTCGATCGACGGGTCAATCGGTGCGGCGCCGATCGCCGCGGTGGTCGCGATGCTGGCGCTCGGACTGCCGGTCCTGCCCTTCCTCGACGCCGCGGCGCCGGCGTTCTTCGTCGGCGTCGGCATCGGCCGGCTCGGATGCTTCTTCACCGGCTGCTGTGCGGGGCGCTGCACGACCTCGCGATGGGGCGTCTGGTCGTCCGACCGCCGGGTCGGGGCGAGACGGATCCCGACGCAGCTCATGGAGTCCGGCCTCGGGATCGGCCTGGCGATCATCTTCGGCGCGCTCGACGTCTCCGGCGTCGTGCCACTGGACGGCCTCGTGTTCGCGGTCGGCATCGGTTCATACCTGGCCGGGCGCCAGCTGCTGCTCCGCCTGCGGTCGGATGCTCGGAGCTCGTCGCTGGGGATGGAGGGGCGGAGGCGGGCCACCGCCGTCTGAGCGATCATTGGCCGGTATGGCCGACCTCCGCCAGCGCGAACGGGCCAAGCTCCCCGACAGCGCCTTCGCCTACATCGACTCCGCAGGCAAGCGCCGCCTCCCGATCCACGACGAGGCCCATGTCCGCAATGCCCTGGCCCGGTTCAACCGCGTCCTGTTCGAGGACGACGCGTCCCGTGATCGCGCCCGGACACGGCTGCTGAAGGCGGCCAAGCGCCACGGCATCCTACCGGTCGGGTTCATCGACGGCCAGATCCGCCCGAAGCTGCCGACGGGCCAGCTCACGCTGCTCTTCGCCGATGTCGAGGGCTCGAGCCTTCACCTCGCCGAGCTCGAGGACCGATACGGACCGATGCTCAATGCCGTCCGCCGCATCGAGCGCGCGGCCGTGCGCACCGGCGGCGGCTTCGAGGTCGATGCCCGCGCCGACGAGTTCTTCGCGGTCTTCCCCTCGGCGACCGCCGCCGTCGAGGCCGCGGTCCAGGTCCAGCGCGCGATGGCCTCCCACGCCTGGCCCGATGGCCGCTCGGTTCGGGTTCGGATCGGCCTCCACACCGGGCGTCCGACGCGCACCGCGACCGGCTACGAGGGCATCAGCGTGAACGCGACCGCGCGCCTGTGCGCCTGCGGCCACGGAGGGCAGATCCTGCTGTCGCGCGCCGTGCACGCTGCCGTGGCCGATGCGTCCGTGTACGAGATGCGCCATCTCGGAACGCACCGCCTTCGCGGCATCCCCGACGAGCACGACATCTACCAGCTGCTCGCGCCGGAGCTCGCGGATGGCTTTCCGCCGCTGCGCCTGGAGGAGGCGGTCGGCGCCGGATACCGGATTCCCCACTGATGGCAGGTGGTGTCAGGATCCGGGCCAGCGCTCCAGGACAACCTCGGCATCCGACGGGTCCATGCGATACCCGCGAGCGTCGGCGTCCCAGCTGATCAGGTCTCGCCTCGCCACCCGTCGCATGACCTTGTTCGGGCCGGCCACGATTCCCGCGAAGGCCGTGCCGGTGCGCTTGCCATACCGCTGCGCCAGGTCGGCGTCGAGGACCAGCGCGGCATTGCGCGTTGAGAGCTCCGCCACCTCGCGCAGCAGGCGACGGCTGTCGATCCCGCGGATGGCGTTGAGCACCTCGCCGAGCTGCCGCCGGCGGAGGTCCTCCTGGTCGGCCGTCTGCCCGCTCGCGGCGGCACCGGGCTGACGCTGGGGTCCCATGACCCAGCGCCATGCCAACGCGATGAGCTCGTCCTCGGTATCGGCCTCGAACTCGACTCTCGGCACTATGTAATGTCCTGTACATCTACGTAACAGATTCGGCGCGAATATATCACAGGCCGACCTGTGCTAGACTGCGTCCACCGGCTGCAAGGCTGCGAAAGATTCCTCTGGCCCCTCGATCGACGGAGAGCCATCGCGTATCCGCTTCGTATCGACTTGGCCGCAATGGGGGCAGAGGAGTACCTATGCGTTACACCCGAATCTCGACCTACGAAATGACCAAGGGCACCTTCGACGAGCTGACCGGCATCGTCGAGAAGGGCATCCTGCCGACCTTCGAGCGCGAGCAGGGCTTCGTGAACTACGGACTGGTCGACATCGGTGACCACAAGGTCGTCTCGATCAGCATCTGGGAGACCCGCGAGGCAGCCGAGAAGTCGGCCCTCATCGCCGCGAGCTGGGTCAAGGAGAATCTCTCCGACCACGTTCGCCTGATGACCAGCACCGTCGGCAGCCTGGCGCTCTTCCGTGGCGCCCCGGTCGCCGCCTAGATCCCGTTCCTGGCAGTCCTCGCGGCCGGTCGGCCTACCCGCCGGCTCCCGGGACCAGCCCACATCGATCGCCCCGGCTCGCTGCCGGGGCGATTGTTGCGTCCGGGGCGCTCAGTGGCTCTCGGTCACCTGGGCGCTGCAGTCCGAGCAGACCTGGTCGAGGCCGTCGAGATCGCGCTGCTCGACCGACGCGGAGTAGTTGCGTCCGCAGTACGTTCGATGGCCGATCAGCCCGCCGTCGCTCCAGCGCTCCGCCCGCGCGATGTGCCAGATGTTCTCGTTGGCACCCTGGAGACCGAACGGTTCCTCGGGGCGCATCTCTTCGGCCATCGTGCGAGTCTACGCGCACGCAGTGTGACCGAAGGGTGGGGATGGTCGGGGCGAGAGGATTTGAACCTCCGACTTCGTCGTCCCGAACGACGCGCGCTACCAGGCTGCGCCACGCCCCGACCGAGCGGCCATCCTAGCAGGCGACCCCAGCCCGGTCCAACGTGCCTGACACGTATCGTACGCGCGGATGTTGTCGCGATTCCTCGACCGGACCGATGCGCAGCTGCTGGCCTGGACGCTCCTCACGAAGGTCGGCGTCCTGGCGATCGGCTACGTGGCGCTGTGGGTGGCGACCGGTGGCGCGCCCGGCGGGCTGCTCGAACCGTGGGACCGATGGGACGCACCGCACTACACCGACATCGCCGTGTTCGGCTACATGGCCGACGACCCGGGCAACCTGAGCGCGCCCGGCTACCAGCAGGTCTACCCCGGCGAGCTCGACCTGTACATCGTCTTCTTCCCGCTGTTCCCGTGGCTGGTGGCGGCGGTCAATGCGGCGGTCCGGGACCCGGTCGTCTCCGCCTTCGTCGTCGCGACGGTCGCATCGCTGTTCGTGGCACCCGTCCTGTATCGGCTCGTGAAGGTGGACCTCGGGCACCGCATCGGCCTCTGGTCGGCCGGGCTGCTGCTCGTCTTTCCGACCGCGTACTTCCTGCACATCGGCTACACCGAGAGCCTCTTCCTGGCGCTCGCCTTCGGCTCGCTGTGGCTGGCTCGGACGAACCGATGGTGGCTGGCCGGCCTCCTTGCCCTCCTGGCGGCCCTCACGCGCGTGAACGGGCTGATCCTCGCCCCGGCCCTGGCGGTGGAGGCATGGCTCCAGTGGCGCGTGGACCCTGGCCGGCGGCTGCGGGTCGAGTGGCTGGCGATCGCCGGCGTCGGCATCGGCTTCGGGATCTACCTGGCGGTCAACCAGGTCGTGTACGGCGACCTGATGGCGTTCAGCGACATCCAGCGCGGCCACTGGGACAAGGAGCTGACGTGGCCGTGGGAGGGAATTGGCGGCGTGCTGGCCTGGTTCGGCGACCCCAGTCCGGACTCCGCCTTCATGTACGGCGGGATGGAGCTGCTGTTCATCGGGATCGGGCTGGTGGCGACGGTGGCGACCGCGATCTGGCTGCGACCGACCTGGGCGGTGTGGATGGCCGGGAACTGGCTCCTCAGCGTGAGCACCGGGTTCGTGCTCAGCGTGCCGCGCTACAGCCTCGCGCTGTTCGGGATCATGGTCTGGGGAGCGATCATCGCCGAGCGCTGGCGTGTGGCCGGCTGGGTGCTGGCGACGGGATCGGCGATGGCGATGGCGTACTTCGCGTGGCGGTTCGGTGCCGGCCAGTGGGCGTTCTGAGCCGGGCAACGAAGTGTCCCGAAGGAACCGCGGCGATCGTTGAGGTGATCTCGGATCGGCCAGCTGCCCCTTCGGGACGTGAAGAGGATCGCCGATGGGTGCGCGCGAAGACAACCCCCGTTGTCCACGAGTTGGCTAGCATCTGACCGAGTTATCCACATCCCGTCCCGAGCGAGGTGACCCGACCGATGGCCGCATCCACTGCCCGGCGCGGCGCGCTGGCCCTGTTGCTGGCGGCATTGATCCTGTTCGTGCTCGGGTCGATCGAGATGGCGCGGGCGGCAACGCACGCGGTGACGATCGCCGACTTCGCCTTCTCCCCGCCGATGCTCACGATCACCGCCGGCGACACCGTGACGTGGACGAATGAGGACGCGGTCGCGCACACCGCGACGAGCACGGCCGGCGCGTTCGACTCCGGCGACCTGGCGCAGGGCGCGTCGTTCAGCTTCACGTTTACGACGCCGGGCACGTACACGTACCTGTGCACGCCGCACCCCGACATGACCGGGCAGATCGTCGTGGTAGCGGCGGCGCCGGCGGCAACTCCCGCGGGCGGTGGCGGGCCGATCCCCAACGTCGCGATGCCGGCCGGGTGGCAGACCAGCGCCCTCGTCGCGACCGGGCTCCTGCTGCTGGGCGGCGCCGGGCTCCTGGTGATCGCGAGACGTCCGCGGGAGTAACGGGCGCGGCTTCCGGCGTCAGTCGCTGAGCGACTGTTAACGCGAACGGGGCCCGCCGGCGCCTGGTTCGCTCACGGTTCCACCCGCTGGGCGGCTCAAACCACGAACCGAGGGCCGGTTTTGGGCCTGCTGAAGCCGCTCGTTCGCGATAACAGTCGCTGAGCGGTTGGGCCTCACGGCTAGCCAACTGACCGAAGCTGCGACCAGCGCCTCGATGGCGCGGATGAAACCTTTCGAGGTTCGCGCGGCTCGATACCGGGAGCAAGCACATCGCATTTGGAGTTCCCATGCCCGCCGTTCGTCGCATCACCGTGGCACTCGCCTTCACCGCCGTCGTCGCGTCCACCCTTGCCGTCGAGGCACCGGCCCCCGTCCGGGGTGCCGAGCACGAGGTTCAGATCACCGACTCGACGTTCTCGCCGGCCACGCTGACGATCCCGTCGGCGACACCGTGACGTGGAGGAACGCCGACGACCGGCCGCACACGGTCACCGCGAGCGATGGCGCCTTCGACTCGGGCAACCTCGACGAGGGCGTGGGCTTCTCGTTCACGTTCACCGAGCCGGGCACGTACGCCTACCTGTGCGAGTACCACCCGGACATGCAGGCCACGATCGTCGTCGAAGCAGCGTCCACTGCAGCGCCCGCGGCGGGCGGCTCGACCGCGAACGAGACCGATCGAGCGGCGGCAGCGCACGACGGCCGCCGCCACCCATGCGCCGTCCACGCACGAGAGCGGGCAGCCGAACACCGCGCTGGAGGCACCGATCTCGTTCGCCTGGCTCGCGCCGCTGCTCATCGGCCTGGGGCTGGTGGCGTTTGCGTTCGGCCTTGTGCCGCCCGCCCGGGAGCCCGCCCGCGTGGAGCGGCCGACCGCCGGCTGGCGCCGCTAGCGGACGGACGAGGCGACCAGCGCCTCGAGGGCCCCGGTCTTCGCCTCGCCCAACGACGCGCTGGCCGTCAGATGCCCATCGGGCCGCACGAGCCAGGCTCGATCCGGCCCGTAGATCGTCGCCGAGCCGACCTCCACGACCTCGACGCGCTCGCGGGCCCCAACCGCGCTCGGCACGATCGCCACGAACCCGCGCCCCAGTCGATCCCGCAGGCGCCCGCCCCCGGGCAGCGGCACATCCGGCGCCACCGATCCGAGTCGCACGGCGTCGGAGGGCCGGGCACCCGCGACCGCATACGTCGCCGGCTCCGCCAAACGGCCAGAGTTGACGCGGCGCCGGAACCAGTCGCTGTGTGGCGCCATGCGCAGCACGAGATCCCTCCAGGCGCGGCGCAGCGGGCCATGCGGCGCCATGAAGTGCATCGTTTCGCTCGTGACGCGAAGGTTCTCCTCCGCGACCGGCCGGCGCTCGGCCCCGTACGAGTCGAGCAGCGACGGCGAGGCCTCGCCGCGCAGGACCCAGGCGAGCTTCCAGGCGAGGTTCTCGGCATCGGCGACGCCGGAGTTGAGGCCGCGTGCGCCGAACGGCGACATCACGTGGGCGGCGTCGCCGGCGAGGAAGCAGCGGCCGGCACGGAACGCATCGGCCAGGCGCTGGCTGAACCGATAGGCCGTCAGCCAGACGAGCTCGTAGGCGGCGTCGGGACCGATGACGGCGCGGATGCGCCGCTCGAGGCCACCGGTCGTGCGCTCGTGGTCCGCATCGGTCTCCGGCGGGACCTGCCAGTCGATCCGCCACACGCCGTCGGGCTGGGGATGGATGAGGACCTGGCGACCGGGGTTCCAGGGCGGGTCGAAGTGGAAGTGGCGCTCGTTCGTGAACGGCAGCTCGGCCCGGACATCGGCGATGAGGAAGCGGTCGTCGAAGCTGTAGCCGTCGAAGCCGATGCCGAGCGCGTGGCGCACGGACGAGTGGGCGCCATCGCTGCCGACGAGGAAGCTGGACCGATGCGTCACGGCGCCGGCATCGGTGTCGAAGGTGGCGACCACACCGTCGGGGTCCTGGGTCAGCCCGGCGAACGTGTGCCCGCGGTGGATGCGCACGCCGAGCTCAAGGGCGCGGGCCTCGAGCAGCTCCTCGACCTCGGACTGGCTGATGTTGACGAACGGCGGGAAGTGCTCGCCGTCGCCGGGCAGGTGGGTCTCGAACAGCCGGCGGCCGCGGAAATACGTCCGCCCGACGCGCCACTGGATGCCGCCGTCCGCGACGGCCTGCCCAACGCCGAGCCGAGCCCAGATCTCGAGGGTCTCGCGCTGCATGCAGATCGCCTTCGAGCCGATCCGCTCGCGCTCAGCCTCCGCCTCGAAGAGGTCGACGCCGACGCCGTGCTGGGCCAGGCGCCCGGCCAGGGTCAGGCCGACCGCGCCGGCTCCGACGATCGCCACGTCCGACACGGCGTGCATGATAGGCATCGGCACGGCGGTAACCGCCCACGTAGAGAGTGGCGATCTGCTTTCGTGCATGACGAGGATGAGCCAGAGATGCGACGCGCTACCAGGACCATGACCCTCACCGCGGCCGTGGTGCTGCTCGCGGCCTGCGCGCCCGCTGGCGGCGGCGCGAGCGCCGACGCCGACGCCGGCGACGACCTCCAGACGCTCGGCATCGTGGTTGCCGAAACCGACGCCGGTCCCTCGCTGGTGGGCCCCGACGGGATGACGCTCTACATCTTCACGCAGGACACCGACGGCACGAGCACCTGCAACGACGACTGCGCAGCCGCGTGGCCGCCGTTGACGGTCGATGCCGGCGCCGAGATCGAAGGCGGCGACGGCGTGACCGGCGAGCTCGGCATCATCGAGCGCGACGACGGCACGTCCCAGGTGACGTACGACGGCATGCCGCTGTACTTCTACGCGTCCGATGCGGAGCCCGGCGACGCGACCGGCGAGGGCGTGGGAGACGTCTGGTTCATCGCGTCCCCGGACGGCCAGTCGGGCGACGCCGAGCCGACCGATGACGCGGACGAGACCGATGACCCTGAGGAGTCCGACGACGCGGACGAGAGCGACGACGCGGAGCCGACGCCGGACTACGGCTACTGATCGGTCGGAGCTAGTCCTGGAGCGCGGCCCACACCTCGCGGTCGCGCTCCGCCGTCCAGATGCGCGGGTGGTCGATGCCGTCCAGCTCGTCCCACGTGCGCTGGACGTTGAACGGCATGCAGTGCTCGAAGATCGGGAAGCCCGCGTAGCGCGGCGCGAGCTTCGCGTGCACTGACGCGAAGGCATCCCTGAGGCCGCCGCCGCCGTCCTTGACGGCGCGGGTGCCATCGAGCGTCGTCCGCAGGAAGGCGCGGGTGTCCTCGATCGCGGTGGCGACCTCCTGGTCGCGGACGACCGGGCCACGCCCGCCGACGAGCTGAGCGGGCCGCAGCGCCGCGACCTCGTCCAGCGTGGTCGTCGACCAGTCGGCGACGTGCGCGTCACCCATGTACGGCGCGGCCTGTGCCTCGACGAGGTCGCCGGCGAAGCAGATGCGCTCGTCGGGGAGCCACACGACAAGGTCGCCCGAGGTGTGGCCGCGGCCGAGGTGGCGCAGCTCGACGGTCCGGTTGCCGAGGTCGAGCACAAGGGCATTGTCGAACGTGACCGTCGGTTCGGTGAGCCCCGGGATCGACTCGGCGCCGAGGAAGAGGCGCGGCATCCGACCCTGCTCGCTGGCCCAGTCCTGCTCTCCGCGCTCGTCGATCAGTGCCTTCGTCCTGGCATGGGCCACGATGCGGCGGGCGTCAAAGGCGCTCGCGCCGAGCGTGCGGACCGCGTGGTAGTGCGTGAGGACAAGGTCGCCGAACGGGAGCGAGCTGACCTCGGCGCGGATGACGTCGATCCAGCGGCGGGCCATGACCGGCGTGGCGCGCGCCTCGATGGCGAGGATCGCATCGGTCCCGACGATGCATCCGACGTTCGGGTCGCCCTGCGCGGTGTAGGCGAAGACGCCGTCGGCGAGCTGCTCGAGGGTGGCCTCCTTCTCGGCCAGGTCCGCCGAGCTGGCGAATGGCTTTGGCATGCAACCGATGATAGGCCGCGTGTCCGGTCGTCGAGCTAGCGCAGCGGCAGCTCGACGACGGTGGCCTCGATGATCCCGTCGGTGGCTCGGATTCGCTCGAGCAGCGTTCCATCGATCGGGTCGTCGACGGAGACGAACATCATCGCTTCGCCGTGCTCGGAGAGGCGCGAAAGCTCCAGCGAGCTGATGTTGATGCCGGCCTCCGCGAGGGTGGTGCCCACCGCTCCGACGATCCCCGGCCGATCGTGGTGGCGCGTCACGAGCATCAGGCCGACGAGCTCCGCGTCGATCGCGAAGCCGCCGAGCCCCGCCAGGTGAGGGCGGCCATGCGCGGTCGATCCGGCCAGGGTCAACACCGGGTCTCCCCCCACGGGGCCGATCGAGAGCTCGACCAACGACGCCCACGGATCCGATGACGCGGTTCGCTCCTCGCGGACCGTGAGGCCGCGTTCTCGGGCCACCAGGTCGGCATTCACCGCGTTCACCCGCTGGTCGGTGACGGCCTCGAGCAGGCCGGCGAGGGCAGCAGTGCGGATCGGAGCGCATTCGCCGCCCGCGATCTCGCCGGCATAGGTCAGGGACAGCGCATCGAAGCCGCCAGGGGCGAGCTGGCGCGCGAGGATCGCGAGCCGGCGGCCGAGCTCCACGTAGGGGCGCAGGCGCGGCGCGGTCTCCGGTGATACCGCTGGCGCATTCACCGCGTATGCGGGGGTGACTCCGGCGAGGGCCATGACCACCTGCTCCGCCATCTCGAGGCCGACCCGATCCTGCGCCTCCGTCGTCGATGCACCGAGATGTGGCGTGAGCAGGACGTTCGGCGCACCGCGCAGTGGGTTGTCCGCGCCGATCGGCTCGGCGGAGTAGACGTCCACCGCGGCACCGGCGAGATGGCCGGAATGGAGCCCAGCCGCAAGCGCGGCCTCGTCCACGATCCCGCCGCGTGCCACGTTGAGGACGAACGCCCCTCCCTTTGTGGCCTCGAGTTGGGGCCCGCCGATCAGTCCACGGGTCCGTGCTGTCAGCGGGGTGTGGACACTGATGACGTCCGACCGATGCAGGAGCTCGGCAAGGCCGACGAGGCGGGCGCCGGCTTCGGCGGCCTGCTCCTCGGTCAGGTATGGGTCGCTCGCAAGGACCCGCATCTCGAAGCCGACGGCGCGGCGCGCGACCGCCTTTCCGATCTTCCCGAGCCCCACGATCCCGAGGGTCTTGCCCCGCAGCTCGGTGCCGGTGAATCGCGAACGTTCCCACTCGCCGGACTTGACCGATGCGTCCGCCTCCGGGAGATGGCGCACGATGGCGAGCAGGAGGGCCATCGTGTGCTCGGCGGCCGCGATCGTGTTGCCGGTTGGCGCGTTGACGACCATGACGCCGGCCCGCGTTGCGGCGTCGACGTCGATGCGGTCGATCCCGACGCTCGCCACGCCGACCACGCTCAGGCGTGGAGCTGCCGCCGCGAGCAGCTCGGCGTCGACCCGGGTCTGTGACCGCACGACGAGCGCGTCCCACCCGCCGCCCTCGCCGAGCAGGTGCAGCAGCTCGACGCGGGTGTTCCCGAGGCGGAACTCGGTCTCGTGCGCAGCCGCGAGATGATCGAGAGCAGGCTGCGCCACCGACTCGACGACGAGGATGCGGGCCATGGCGGCCCGAGTCTACCGGCTGGGGCTGTGGATTCAGCGTCCCCAGCGCCGCCACGGGCGGCTGCCACTACAATTCGCGCGATGATTCGCCGACACCTCATGACGCTGCGCGTCGGGCTGATGGTGGCGGACGGCCTGATCGCCGCCGGCGTCTTCATGGGCGCCGCGATCGTCCGGTTCTCGGGCGATGGGGGCGGCGTCCGCGGCATCTGGCGCGCCCTGCACGTCGAGCCGTGGCTGCTGGCCGCGGTTTTCGCGGTCCTGTGGGTCGGGGTCCTCTGGGTCTCGGGCCTCTATCGGCTCAACGCCCGCTGGCGCGTCTGGACCGAGGTGCGCGATCTCGCCCGAGCCACCGTGCTGGTGGTCGCCATCAGCCTTTCGGCCCTCTTCCTCCTGAACTTCACCGCCATCAGCCGGCTCTATCTCGTCTACCTGTTCGTGGCGATCTTCACCGTCACGTTGGCCGGCCGTCTGCTCCTCCGCGCTGCATTCGAGGCCAAGCGCCGGCGAGGCACCGACCCGCTCCACATGGTGGTGGCGGGTACCGGGCAGCTGGCCGAGGACTTCGCCAACCGCATCGAACGGAACACCGGTCTTGGCCTCCGCGTCATCGGGCACCTGAGGGCCCCGCTGGAGTCCGACCCGGTCGTCAGCCGCCCGGTCCTCGGGACCGTCGACCAGATGCAGGAGCTCTTCCGCGACCGCGTCGTCGACGAGGTGGCGGTCTGCCTGCCGCCGATCGCGGCCGACTACCTGGAGCCGATCGCGGGCATCGCGGCCGGAGAGGGCAAGATGGTTCGCCTGGTCGTCGATCCGGTCGAGGAGATCCTGCCGGGCGCGATCCACGAGGAGTTCGAGGGATTCATCGTCCGCTCGTTCGGGCACGACGGCCATCGCGAGGTGTCGCTGGTCATCAAGCGCCTGATCGACATCATCGGGGCGGCATTCGGCCTGCTCATCCTCAGCCCGCTGCTGGTTGGCGTGGCCGTGGCCATCCGCGTGACCGATGGCAGCCCGACGCTCTTTCGCCAGGAGCGCGTCGGCCTCCATGGCCGTCCGTTCACCATGCTCAAGTTCCGCACCATGGTGGTCGACGCGGAGCAGCGTCTTGCCGAGGTGCGCCACATGAACGAGCGCAGCGGCGCCGCGTTCAAGGCGACGAACGACCCAAGGATGACTCCGCTCGGTCGGTTCCTCCGACGCACCTCGATCGACGAGCTGCCCCAGCTGTGGAACGTGCTCGCCGGCTCGATGAGCCTGGTCGGCCCTCGTCCACCGCTGCCGCACGAGGTGGCGGAGTACGACGTCTGGCATCGTCGGCGGCTCAGCATGAAGCCCGGGATCACCGGGCTCTGGCAGGTCGAGGCCCGCCACGAGCCGGACTTCGACCGATGGGTGGAGCACGACCTCATCTATATCGACGGCTGGTCGATCTGGCTCGACCTGAAGATCCTGGCCCGAACGCTCCCGGCCCTGCTGGCCCACGGCGGCCGCTGAGCCGCCTGGCTCCGCTACAATCTCGGCCGATCACCCGCGCCCCGCCACGATGGAGCACAGCCACCACCCGATGACGGGCTCGCCTGACTACCGCCTCTCCCACCTCCAGGCGCTCGAAGCCGAGTCGATCCACATCTTCCGCGAGGTCGCAGCCGAGCTCGAGCGGCCCGCGCTCATGTTCTCCGGCGGCAAGGACTCGATCGTCATGCTGCGCCTCGCCGAGAAGGCGTTCTGGCCGGCGCGCATCCCCTTTCCGGTTCTCCACATCGACACCGGCCTGAACTTTCCCGAGGTCATCGCGTTCCGCGATCGGCGCGCCGAGCAGCTGAAGGTCGAGCTGCTCGTGGCATCGGTGCCGGACGCGATCGAGCGCGGGCTGGTCCGCCCGGAGCCGAACGGGTCGCGCAACCGGATCCAGACCCCGGTCCTGCTGGAGGCGGTCGAGCAGCACCGGTTCACGGCCCTCTTCGGCGGCGCGCGGCGCGACGAGGAGAAGGCGCGCGCCAAGGAGCGGATCTTCAGCTTCCGCGACGAGTTCGGCCAGTGGGATCCCAAGAACCAGCGCCCGGAGCTGTGGAACCTCTACAACGGTCGCATCCACGCCGGCGAGTCGATCCGCGTCTTCCCGCTCTCGAACTGGACGGAGCTGGACGTCTGGCACTACATCGGCGCCGAGGAGCTCGAGATCCCGGAGCTGTACCTGGCCAGGGAGCGAGAGGTGTTCGAGCGCGACGGGATGCTCTACGCCGCGAACGAGCTCAGCAAGCCGAAGGACACGGAGGCAGTCTTCAGCGAGCGCGTCCGCTACCGCACGATGGGCGACGCGAACCTGACCGCCGCGGTGCGATCGGAGGCGGACACGATCGACAAGATCATCGCCGAGATCGCGATCACGCGGCTCACGGAGCGGGGCGCCACGCGCGGCGACGACCGCGTCAGCGAGGCGGCCATGGAAGATCGAAAGAAGGAGGGGTACTTCTGATGGACCTCCTCCGCTTCGCCACCGCCGGCTCGGTGGACGACGGCAAGAGCACGATGATCGGTCGCCTCCTCTACGACACGAAGACGATCTTCGAGGACCAGCTGGAAGCGGTCGAGCGGACGAGCCGGGCGATGGGCGTCGACTTCACGAACCTGGCGCTGCTGACCGATGGGCTGCGCGCCGAGCGCGAGCAGGGCATCACGATCGACGTGGCGTATCGGTACTTCGCGACGCCGAAACGCAAGTTCATCATCGCCGACACGCCCGGGCACACCCAGTACACCCGCAACATGGTCACCGGTGCGTCGACCGCGGACCTGGCGATCGTCCTCGTCGACGCGCGGAAGGGGATGGTCGAGCAGAGCCGGCGCCACGCGTTCGTCGTCACGCTCCTGCGGGTCCCCCACCTCGTGGTGGCGGTCAACAAGATGGACCTGGTCGATTACGCGCAGGACGTGTACGAGGAGATCCGCAGCGAGTTCGCGGCCTTCGCCTCGAAGCTGAGCGTCCCGGACCTCACCGTCATCCCGATCGCCGCACTCCACGGCGACAACGTCGTGAGCCGCTCCGAGAAGATGCCGTGGTACGACGGCCCGTCGCTCCTCCACCACCTCGAGAACGTCCACATCGCGAGCGACCGGAACATGACCGACGTCCGGTTTCCGGTGCAGTACGTGATCCGCCCGCAATCCTCGGAGCACCACGACTATCGCGGCTACGCCGGCACGGTCGCCGGCGGCGTCCTCAAGCCCGGCGACCAGGTCGTGGTCCTGCCGAGCGGGCTCGAAACACGGATCGCGTCGATCGACACCGAGGACGGCCCGGTCGACGAGGCCTTCCCGCCGATGGCGGTGACCGTTCGGCTCGAGGACGATCTCGACATCTCGCGCGGCGACATGATCTGCCGGCCCCACAATGCGGCCGCGGCGCGCCAGGACCTCGACGCGATGGTGTGCTGGATGTCCGACGCCCCGCTCGTCCCGGGCCGGAAGCTCGCGGTCAAGCACACGACGCGCTCGGCCCGCGCGGTGGTGAAGGACCTGCGCTACCGCCTCGACGTGAACACCCTGCACCGCGACGAGTCGGCCGAGCGGCTGGCGCTCAACGACATCGGCCGGGTGCACCTGCGGACCACCGCGCCGCTCTTCGTGGACGACTATCGCCGCAACCGGGCCACCGGTGGCTTCATCCTGGTCGACGAGGCAACGAACGACACGGTCGCCGCCGGCATCGTGCTCGGGATCGACTGACTGCCCGTCACGGGTGATCGTCCAGCCGAGCCTCCCGACTGATCAGGCCGAGATCCTCGAGCTTGGCGATCACCTTGCGAGCACTCTCCTCGGGCGTCTCCCGGCCATCCGAGTGACAGACCACGTCGGGGTGGAGCGGTGGCTCGTACGGGTCGCTCACGCCGGTGAAGTTCTCGATCTCGCCGGCCATCGCGCGCCGATAGAGGCCCTTGGGGTCCCGCTGCGCGAGCACCTCGACGCTTGCCTCCATGTAGACCTCGACGAAGCGGCCGATGCGAGCGCGGACCTCGTCTCGAACGGCGCGATACGGGCTGATGACGGCGGCGATCGCGATCACGTCGTTGCGCGAGAGGATCTCGCACACCCACCCGACGCGGCGGATGTTCTCGTCGCGGTCTTCGCGGGTGAATCCCAGCCCCTTCGTCAGGTGCGTTCGCACGGCATCACCATCGAGCACCTCGACGCGGTGGCCGCGGGCGCGGAGCGTGCGCTCGA
Organism: uncultured Chloroflexia bacterium; assembly: GCA_963844415.1. Lineage (GTDB taxonomy): Bacteria > Chloroflexota > Limnocylindria > QHBO01 > QHBO01 > JACDBZ01. The sequence goes on along the minus strand of CAWJOA010000006.1, from coordinate 350,317 downwards.
GGATCGCCGTGACCGTGCTCTTGCCCGATCCGGACATCCCGGTGAGCCAGATGGTGAAACCGGTCGACGGCGTGGTCGGCTGGGTGCCCGCCCCGCCGCTGAGCGGCTGCTCGGCGCTCACAGCGGGAAGGCCAACGGAATGAGGACGAGCTGAAGCACGATGCACAGGAGGGTCAGCGGGGCCCCGAGGCGGGCGAAGTCGGTGAACCGGTAGCCGCCGAGCGCATACACGAGCATGTTCGTCTGGTACCCGATCGGTGTCAGGAACGAGAGGCTGGCAGACAGCGTCACCGCGACGATGAACGGCCGCGGGTCGCTCCCGAGCGTGGCGGCGGTCGCGATCGCGACAGGGAACAAGAGCACGGCCGCCGCATTGTTGCTCATCAGCTCGGTGATGATCACCGTGGCAAGGATCACGGCCCCGAGTGCGCCGATCGCCCCGAACGGCTCCATCAGGCTCGTCAGGAGGTTGGCCCCGGCCTCGGCGAGGCCGCTTCCTTCGACGGCCGCACCGAGACCGAAGGCGGCCGCAATCAGCAGGATCAGCGGCAGGTCGATCGCGTCGCGCGCCTGGCGGACGGTGAGCGTCCCGGTGGCGACGACCAGCAGGGCGGCCAGGATCGCTCCCTGGAGAATCGGCAGCAGGCCGGTCGCCGTTGCGACGATGAACCCGAGGCCGATCGCCACGACGATCCACACTTTGCGTGGCCTCGTCGGCGGCATGCCGCGCAGCGGCGCGACCACGAGAAAGTCGTCCCGGTCTCGCCAGCGGTCGCGGAAGCCCGCGTCGGCGAGCACGAGCAGGGTGTCACCGAATCGGAGGCGAACGTCACCGAGCTTGGCCTCGATCCGGTGGCCGGCACGGTGAATGGCCAGGACCGCCGCACCGTACCGGGCGCGGAAGCCGCTCTCGCGCGGCGTCGTTCCGGGCAGCTCGCCGGCACCGACGACCACCTCGTAGAACGCGTGGCCGCCGCTCGCGAGCGCCTCGATCTGCCGGCGTTCGGCGGACTCGAGGCCCCGCAGGCGCTGGAGGTCGACAACCTGGTCGATCCGGCCGACGAACGTCAGCTCGTCACCCCCCTCGAGCACCTCGTCTGGCGCAACCGGGGCAATGCTGCGGGCTCCGCGGGAGATCTCGACCAGGAAGACGCCCTGGAGGTGCCGGAGGCCGGCAGCCTCGACCGTCACGCCCTGCAGCGCGCCGTCGGGGGTCACCCGCATCGTGACGGTGAAGTCGCGCGCGGTGCCCGCAACGTCGTCGCGTGCGCTGCCACGATCGCGGAGGATCAGCGGGCCGAGGAGCACGAGCAGCACACAGCCGGCCGCCGCGATCGGCAGGCCCACCGGCGTGAGCTCGAACAGGTCGAGGGGAGCCATACCGGCTTCCGTCAGCAGCCCCGAGACGGTGAGGTTCGTCGACGTGCCGATGGTGGTGATCACGCCGCCGAGGACGGCCGCGAAGCTGACCGGCATCAGGAACCTGGACGCTGCCATCCGACGACGTGAGGACACCTCGATCACCGCGGGCGCCGTCATTGCCACGAGGGTGGTGTTGTTGAGGAAGGCGGAGGCGCCGATGAGCGGCACGAGCAGGCGCGCGAGGAGCGCCCGAGCGCCGCTGGCCCCGCTGAACACCGCGGCGACGATGGGCTGCATGACGCCGGCGACTTCGACGGCTCGGGCAACCACCAGCAGGGCGGCGATCACGAACGGCGCTTCGTTGCTGAAGCCGGCGAACGCCTGGTCGGCGGTGATGATGCCGAGCAGGAAGAGGAGCATCGTGGCGCCGAACATCGCCACCGCGGGTGCCACGGTCTCGCGGACCATGATGACGATGAGGATGAGAATGACGCCCAGGGTGATCCAGGCCTGTGGCTCCATCTACGGGGGCGTCATCGGGGGCTAGAATGCTCCTCGGCTCCGACTCGGGGATCCCGGCGGATCCCCAAACCACCAGAGGATACCCGTTGACGACCACGCTGGACCGACGCGAGAGCAGCCTCGCCGAGGTTGCCGACGCGCTCCGGTCGGCGCGCCGCATCACCGCCATCTGCCACGAGAACCCGGACGGCGACACGATCGGCGCCGCGGTGGCCGTGGCGCTCATCGGTCAGCGGCTGGGAGCCCAGACCGAGATCGTCAGCATCGACCAACCGGCGCCGATGTTCGACTTCCTGCCGGGCATCGACGAGGTGCATCCTCGTCCAACGCTGGAGCCCGATCTTGCCGTCGTCTGCGATGCCGCCACACTCGCGCGCGTCGGCCGCATTGCCGTGGAAGAGGCCGATTGGCTGGGCCGCGCTCGCGTCCTGAACATCGACCATCACGTCAGCAGCGACTACTTCGGGGACCTCAATCTCGTGGACCCCCGTGCGGCAGCAACGTGCCAGGTCCTTGCGCAGCTGGTGCCGGTCCTTGGCATCGAGCTGGACGCTCCGCTCGCGACGGCGCTGTTGACGGGCATCGTCCGGGACAGCCAGGGCTTCGCCGACACGTCCACCTCCACCGAGACATTGCGGCTGGCCGCCCGGCTCGTGGACGCGGGGGCTCCACTGCCGCAGATTCATCGGACCATCCTGGCGGAGATGCCGTTCGGCATGATGGCCCTCTGGGGCCGAATCCTGGGAACGGTCGGCGCCGCATTCGGTGGTCGGATCGTCCACGCGACGCTGACGGAGCCGATGCTGGCGGAGACGGGCACGCAGCAGCACGACGCCGACGGCGTGGTCGAGTTCATGGCGCGCTCGAAAGGCGCGGATGTCGCGATCCTGGTGCGCGAGATCGGCCCGCTCGAGACGCGTGTCAGCGTCCGGACGACACCATCGGTGGACGCGACCGCCATCGCGGCAGCATTCGGTGGGGGCGGCCACGCCCGTCGGGCGGGATGCACTGTCGATTCCCCGGTCGACAGTGCACTGACCGAGGTCCTCGACGCCGCGTCGGCCGCACTCGGCGGCCCCGACTCGGCTCACGGAGACGCTGTCGCCTAGTCGGCGCGCCCGCGCTCCAGCGGCGTCTGCTCGTCGCGCGGGATGGCCATGACGCCGCCCGGCCGGCGCTTGACGTAGTCGGCGTAGCGGAAGTGCTTCCAGTAGACGCTGCGGACGATGTGCGCCACCCGGTACAGCAGGCGGCTCCAGAACGGGATGCGAACCGCGCCCCACGACTCGGGAAACGCGTAGCCAAAGCGCTCCATGTACGGGCCGAACACCCAGATCGCCCGGCGGATCGCACCCGGCGTGTACAGACGCTCCCAGTCGCGATCGCGCCCCGGCGTGGCGTTCCGCACCGGCAACGCGCGGACCGAGGTGATCCCCATCCGCTCCAACGTGGTGTCGAAGTCGGCCGTCAGCGACTCGAAGCGGATGACCGCATCCATGCGGTTGTGGTCGAGCGTCGTCCACGTGTCGTACGGGAGCACATACCAGCGGCGAAGGAAGCGCTCGAAGTCCGCATCGGTGCGCTGCACCCAGGCGTAGATGCGGCGCTCGAGGCGGCCGGCGAGAGAGTTACGGACCGCGACCTTGGTCGGGTCGCCGTAGAGCTCCTGGACGTCGTCCTTCAGGCGGATGTAGCGCGTGACCGCGATGTCAAGCGGGTTGCGCAGGCCAGAGAAGGTGAAGTACTCGCGCTCGTCCGCGGATGCCACCCGCAGGAAGTCCCGATACGACGCGTGCTTGCGCAGGATGCCGTGCCCGTCGTAGTTCTCGCGCAGCTCGGCGCTGATCGCCGTCGAGCCGGTCCGCGGCACCTCGACGAAGACGTACCGGTGGCGGTGGCTGATGATCATCGCGTGCAGCGTAGCAAGCCGACGACCCGCACGGCGCGGAGCGCGGGCCGGAGCTCGAGGTTGCTCACCCGCTGCGCTGGCCGGCTGCGGCGGCCTCGACCTCGCGCCACAGTCCCTCCGCCCGCGGCTCGAGCGGGAATGACTCGAGCACCCGGGCACGCGCACGTGCGCCCTCGGCCGGTCCCAGCTTGATGGCGCGCGCCACGCCCTCCGCGATCAGCGCGGGTGTCGGCTCGGCGATCGTGACCCCCACGTCCCCGACGACCTCGGGCAGCGCGCCCGCGTCGGTGACGACGGGCACGCAGCCGGCGAGCATCGCCTCCGCAAGCGACAGCCCGAACCCCTCGTGGCGTGACGCCTGGACGTACACCGCTGCTCGTCGGAACAGGGCGTCCAGGTCCGCATCGGCGAGGAAGCCGGTGAACGTCACGTTGCTGCCCGCCTCGCGGCGAAGGCCCTCGATGGCATCGTCGCGCCAGCTGCCGGCCACGACGAACTCGACGTCGGGCAGATGCGCCGCCGCGCGCACGTACGGCCCGAGACCCTTGCGCTCGAGGTTTCGCCTTCGGACGACGCCGACGCTCAGCGCGAGACGGTCGCGCTCGTGGTCTCCGCCGTCCGGGAAGCGATCGGCCAGCCCGTGATGGATGACGACGGCACGGCGCGGATCGAGGCCGACGTTGCGTTCGATCTCGACGAGCGAGCTGCGCGAGTTCGTGACGAGCCGCGTCGCCAGGTGCATCGTGCGGCGGCTGACCCATCTGCGCACACCACCGCGCTGCCAGCCATAGCCGATCTCGGGGACGCTCGCGGTGTCGAACCCGCCGACCACGAGCACCGATGGCTTGCGGAAGAGCCGCGCCAGCACGAGGGCCGGGAACGAGTGCCACGATGCGAACCACGCGAACACGAGATCGCTCTGCCGCACCTTCGCCGCCAGATCCGGCAGGTTCGGTCGTGGCCCGGGCTGGTAGTACTCGGCCACCTCGTACCGTTCGGCCAGGATGTTGCGGTCGATGTCGGTGAAGGTGTTCCTGCGCGAGACGACGTACAGGACCCGACGGCGCCGGCGGATCATGGGCGCGGCTCGGTCTCGGCCGGCAGCCAGGCTCCCAGGTCACGCCCGATGAGGTCGGCCAGGCGCCGGACGTCCGGCGCGAACTCGGCACGCAGCTGTCGCCGCAGCGCGTCGCTCATCGGCAGGGCGGTCTCACCGCGTGTGTTCAAGCGGTAGAACGCGTTGCGCAGCCGGACCCGAGCGGCGAGGGGCAGGGCGCGTCTGGCGGTCGACCGCACGATCGCCGGCGGGTCGCGCACGATCCGCTGGAAGACCGCGCTGCGGACGCCCTTGCGACGGTTGAGGACGGGGAAGGCCGGCGCGAAGCCGGCGTCGCAGCCGAGGAAGCGCACGACGTCGGCGTAGGCGGCGCGGGTGTCGTGCCTGAAGTCGTCGTAGAGCGTGACGCGGACGCGATCCCGCCCGAAGGCATCGAGGTAGCGCTCGACGTGATCGGCGTATCGCGCGATCCACGTGTAGCGCAACAGGTACGGCTGCGTCGAGCCCGGCGGGATCCGGCGGCCGCGCGCCCGGTCAGGCTCCGCGGCCAGCGCGGCCCCGATGTCCTCGATGTCCTCCTGACCCATGAACAGCTCCTGGGCGTGCTGCGACTGGACCATCTCGACTGGGTCGCGGAGCATGATCAGGATGTCGGCCGTGGGGCTGAACGCGGCGATCTCGGCCGGCGCACGTTCCGAGTAGATGTATCCGACGGACGCCTCGCCTGCCCGCTTCGCGTCTCCGGCGCCGGCGAACGCGGCGAGATACTCGGCAGTGGTCTGCCGTCGGCGCCGGTAGTCGAGGTCCGACCCGAAGAAGTGAAGCTCCTTGGCCACCGGCATGAAGATCTGCGGATGCTGCCCCAGGTAGCTCGCCATCGCCGTCGTCCCGGACTTCGGGGCGCCGACGATGAAGAAGTCGGGACGGCGCTCGGCGCTCACGCGTGCCATGCCGACAGGTCGCGGCCGATCAGCGCGGCCAGGCGGTCGGTTTCCGGCCCGAGCTCGGCGAGCAATCGGGCGCGCAGGTCCGGATCCATCGGTCGGCGTCGCTCGGCCCGGCTGTTCAGGCGGAGCACGGCGTCACGGAGCGCGGTGGACGACCGGATAGCGTCGAAGGCGGCCGGCGGCTGCGCGGAGCGGGCCGGGTGGGTTGTAGACGAGGCGCTGGAGCGCGCCCGAGCCGCACGCGCTTGTTCTCGTTGTGCACGGCGAAATCGGGCCGGAAGGACGGGTCGACGCCGAGGAACTCGAGCACCCCGCGGAACGCGGCCGGCGTGTCCGCGACCAGGTCGTCGAACAGGATCACGTGCATCCGATCACGACCGAATGCCTCGACGTAGCGCTCGACCTGGTCGGCGAAGCTGACGCTGTGCCGGTAGAAGAGCGTCTCGGGACGCACCGGCGGTGGCGGCAACCGGTCGCCGTGCCGGCGGGCGGGCTCGGCCTCGAGCGCCGCCGCGAAATCGACCAGGTTCTCGTCCGCTCGAAAGCGCATCTGGCTGTGCTGGGCGTACATGACGTCAACCGGATGACGGAGCAGGATGATGATCTGGGCCCCGGGCGAGAACGCGGCGATCTCGCGCGCCGCCGACGACGAGTACAGATACCACGTCGACGCCTCTCCCACCCGCTGCCCGGGCCGCGCCTCGCGGAAGAGCGCCAGGTACTCGGCGAGGCTGAGCCGGCCGTAGTGGCGGGTCAGGTCGTCGCCGAAGAAGTGCGGCTCCTTGTGGAACGGCATGAACACCTGGGGGTGGCGACGCAGATACTCGTAGAGCGCCGTCGTGCCGGCCTTGAAGGTGCCGACGATGAAGAAGTCGGGCCTGACCGCCCCATCGGCCACGGCCGTCTCGCCCGCGGCTGCTTCAGCCGGAGCGGCGCCGTGAGCCGCATCGTCGCCTCGTCCTCCGCCATCGACCATCGCGGCAGACGGTAGCGCAGCGTGGCCGACTAGCGGGCAGCGGTTCGGTCTTCGTCCTCGGGCACCGACCGGTCGCGGTGGCTCCGCACCCGCTCGACGGCCCGCTCCGCGCCGGGGACGACCTGTGCGGCGACGCCGAACGCCTCCGCCACGAGCGGGCGATCGATCAACCAGAGGGCCGCGAAGAACGCCGCGCCGCCGGCCACGATCTCGAGTGCCAGGAGCGCCCCCACGCTGGCGCCGCCGCCGAGCCCCAGCTTGACCCCCACGATCGCCAGCGCCATCAGGGCCGTCGCCGCGGCCACCCCGCGCATCTGGGCGAGATACGCCCCGATGCGGATGCCCGCGTAGCGCCGCTGCCAGTACAGGTTGAGTGGCAGGAGCACGTAGCCGCTGACGAGGAAGGCGATCGCCACGGCGACGATGCCGAACTGGAGGGCGACGAAGAAGCCGGCGACGCGGACGATCATCGTGAGCAGCCGGAAGCGGAAGTTGACCTCCGGATGACCGACCGCATACAGCAGCGAGGCGCTGTACGCCTGCACCGTCAGGACCGGACCGATGAGGAGGAGGACCGCCGCCACCTGCCCGGCTTCCGCCCAGTCCTCCGGGACGAGCACGACGAACAGCTCGGGTGCGACGAGCGCGAGCCCGACATACGCCGGCAGGATCAGCGCGGCGCTGACGCGGGTGAGCTTGAAGTAGGCGCGCTCGATGCGAACCGGGTCGCGCTGCACGCGAGCCAGCGCCGGGAACGCGATCTTGCGCGAGATGTTGATGAGGAGCACCTGGGTGGTCTCGAGCATTCGATACGCGACGGCGTAGATCCCCAGCGGCGTCGTGCCGAGGAACACCCCGATCAGGAGGTTGTCGCTGTTGCGGGCGAAGAACGCGACGACATCGGTGGCGACCACGTTGATGCCGAACGAGAAGAGGCTTCGGAAGTGCTCGGGCGAGAAGCGCAGCGATGGCCGCCAGGGCAGGACCCACCAGAGGGCGAGGACGGCGGCGGCTGCGGAGGCGACCTGCTGGCCCACGAGCGCCCAGGCACCGAAGCCGAGGTACGCCATCGTGATGCCGACGGCGCCCCCGGCGATGGTGGCGATGATGGAGCGCATCGCCAGGCTGCGGAAGGCGAGCTCGCGCCGGAGCAATGCGATCTGGATGCTGCTCATCGCGGACAGCACGAACGTCAGCGATAGCACCTGGAGGATCGGCTGGAGATCCGGTTCGTCGAGCAGCCCGGCGATGGGGATGGCGAGGACCACGCCGAGGACCGTGAGCAGCACCCCCGTCCCGAGCGCCGCCCAGAACGCGGTGTCGATGTGGCTGCGCGTGAGCTCGCGGCGCTGGATGAGTGCGTCGCCGAGGCCCTGGTCGACGAAGACCTGGGCGAAGTTCACGAACACGACTGCCAGCGCCACGATGCCGAACTCTTCGGGCTGCAGCAGGTTCGCCAGGAGGATGAAGACGGCGAATCCCAGGAGCTGCCGGCCCCAGTTGTCGACGATCGTCCACGTCAGGCCGCGCGTCACGCGTCGCTCGAGCGCCGGGGCGTCGCCGGCCTCGTCGTTCGGCAGCCAGCCGCTGTCGGGGGAGTCGCGATCGAGCTTCGTCACCTGCCGCGGAGTGTATCGGTCTGCGCGCCATGGCTGGCACTCCGCCTCTGGGGCGGGCCGGTGGGTCCGCGCGCCCCACGGCGGCAATCAGTACAATCGCGCGACGCTGACGACCTCTCCACTTCCGCCACCGGCGTACCGGCCGCCCGGTGATGAGGATTCCACATGATCGAGCTCGCGCTCGCGGCGATCGCGGTCGCCAGCATGGTCGGGCTCGCGCTCTGGCGCCCCGAGCTGGCCGTGATGGTGCTCGGCGTCTACCTGTTCGTCCAGTCGGCGCTCATCCGGATCCCCTCGCTTCCCGAGGAGCTGACGATGGCGCTCGAGCGCGCCGATGAGATCGTCCTGGCCGCGCTGGTCGTCCGCACGTTCTGGCAGTGGCTGGTCGCTCGCCAGGCGCCCCTGCCGACACCGCTCTGGGCGCTCGCCGCCTTCGGCGCGATCGGCCTCGTTTCGGCGCTGGTCAACGGGGTCGGGCCGGTGGGGGCCGGCCTTGGGATCTTCCTCGCCGTGAAAGCCGGCCTCTGGCTGTTCGTCGGCCGCTACCTGCGGGTGGATGTGGGCGTCCTCGTCCGCTATGCGACATTCATCGGCGCGCTCTTCGTCGGCGTGGTCGGCATCGCCGCCCTCCAGGTCCTCGGCGTGCCGATGCCCTGGGAGACGACCCCACGTGCCGGCGTGTTCGCCGCGACGAGCATCTGGAACCAGCACACCGCGTTCGGGGGCGCGCTGAGCGTCGCCATGGGCCTTGCGGTCGTCGCCTTCCGCCTGCCGGGCGAGCGGGTCAGCGCGGCGATCCTCGCCGTCGCCGGAGCGGCGGGGATCCTCCTGTCGACAGCACGCCGGCTGCTGGTATCACTCGTGGCGGCCGCCGTCGCCACCCTCTTCGTCCTGCCGAGCGGTCAGCGGCCGCCATTTCGCGCCTGGCTGGGGGCGCTGCGCCGGCCGGTGGTCCTCGTCGCGGTGCTCGTCACGTTCGCCGCGACCGCGATCGTCGTCGGTCCCCGCCTCGTGAGCGTCGCGACCTACACGTGGGAGAAGTACGTTGTCGAGCTCGGCAACCGTGACCGCTACCGGCTGTATGTCGGCGCCTATCGGCTGCTCGAGGACTCTCCGATCGTCGGCCGCGGGCCGGCGACGTATGGGTCGTACGCATCGGTCGTGGTCGACAGCCCCGCCTACGACGAAGCAGGCTTCCGGCGGCGCAACCCGGCGATGGTGGTGGGCGGCCAGATCGCCAGCCTGTTCGCCGAGTACGGCATCCTCGGCTTCCTGGCGTTCGCCACCTTCCTCGGGCTCCTGGTCCGCGCCCTGCTGCCGATCTCGCGTGGGGCCGGCGGCACGCTCCAGGCGGCGCTCGCGACGGGCGGCATCTTCATGATCGTGAACATGGTCGTCGAGTCGGTCGTCAACCCGGTCTTCTCGAGCTCGTTCGTCACGTTCTTCACGTTCACCGGCATCGGCGCCGCGATGACCCTCCACGCCGCGTCCGAGCGCGACCCGAGCTCGGGCACGTGGCAGTCGGATCGGCTCAGCGTTGGCTGGCGTCTCGGCGCGCTCGCTGCGGCGCTGCTGCTCCTGGCCACGCTCGTCGCGCTGGTCGCGATCGCCGTTCCGCGGTGATCACGCGGGTGCGTGCTCGCACGGGAGCATCTCGCACGTGAGGCAGCTGCAGGCGCCCGAACGGGTCCGCTTCGCCGTCATCTGCTCGACCGCCTGGAACGCGCTGGCCGGCCTGGCCGCGTGGCGAGCGTTCGACCCCGAAGCCCGCGGGACGCTGGAAGTCGTGATCGTGCCTCACCCGGTCACCGGCCAGGCGGTTTCCGACCTCGTGATGGCCGAGGCCGCGGAGGTCTTCGGCTTCTCGCCGAGCTCGGTGCGCCGGCTCGACGCGTACGCCGCGGCCGGACCAACGACCCTGGCGAAGGCGATCGCGCGCTCGCTGCTGCCCGCCCGCGCGGTGCGTCGCGTGTGGATCTCGCCGCAGGAGCCCAAGGCCTACCTGATCCGGGAGCTCGCCTCCCTTGGCACCACGGCGGCGCGATCCTCCGGCGTCGTTCTGTCGGACGACGGCCTGGCGTTCAACAAGAGCCTGCTCACGCGGAGTGCCCACTACTGGGCCACCGGCCGACGGATGCTGGCGCTGACGCGACCGGGCCTCGACCTGGGCAAGAGCGTCCTGACGCATCGGCTGCTCGTTGCCGATGCCCGCCTCACGCCGCACCTGGATCATCTGAGCCCCACGGGACAGCGAGTCCTCGACGAGCTGCGCCGCGGGTTGGGCCCGGCGCCGGACTGCGAGCTCGCCGGGGACGTCTGGTTCCTGAGCCAGCCGTTCGAGCAGGACTCGAACATCCCGCGCGGCCAGTACTACGGCTACCTCGAGCGGCAGCTCGACGAGTGGGAGGGCGACGGGCTCGATGTCCGGGTCAAGCTGCACCCGAGAGAGGTCCTCGGCGCCAACGCGGACTGGATTCCGCAGCGCATCCTGGATCGGGCCCTCCCCGCCGAGCTGTCGGGGCTACCGATCGAGCTGGTCCTGCGACACCATCGCCCGCGGGCGATGGTGGGCATCTCGAGCACCTCGCTCCTGACCGTGGCCCTGATCGGCCATGTCCCGGCCTATGCCATTCCCACAGGAGAGCCTGGGCGGGGTCGAGCTCCGCTGGCATCGGGCCGCCATCCTCGACACGATGCGCCTGCTCCGAGGGCTGCAGCTGCCGCCGGAGAGGCTCGCGGCTGTCCTGGCCGAGCCGCCGGATCCCGCCGGGGTGGCCCGGCTGCCCTCCCTCCCGCGCGACGCGGGCTAGAGCGGCGGATCGAGGTCGTCCGGAGCGAGGACGGCGTCGGCGGCCAGGTCGCGCACCAGCCGACGGCCGACCACCTCGTCCAGGCGGAGCGGCGAGATGCCGGTCGCGGGCCGCTTGGCGTCGAGGTCCGCGGCGGCCAGCACGGCGCCGGCCGCAACGTCGCGCGCGAGGACGAGCGAGCGCCGCGCCACGACGCGCGCATCGGCCTCCGATGCCTGCGGCGCCTTGACCGCGGATCCAAGGGAGGCATGTGCCTCGCGTAGCTCGGCGGCCAGCTCGCCGAACTGTCGCGGCTCCATCGAGGCCGCATGGTCCGGACCCGGCAGCGTGCGGTCGAGCGTGAGGTGCTTCTCGACGATCGTCGCGCCCAGGGCGACCGCGGCGATCGGCGTGGCGTGGCCGGTCGTGTGGTCGCTGAACCCGACCTCCACACCATAGCGATCGCGGAGCAGGGGGATCGCCCGCAGGTTGACCTCGTCGGCGGGGGCCGGGTACGCCGAGAGGCAGTGGAGGATCGCGAGCGGTGTGTCACCGGCCGCCCGGACGGCGGCGACCGCGGCGTCCACCTCGTCGAGCGTGGACATGCCCGTCGACAGGATCACCGGTCGGCCCGTGGAGGCCACCGCGCGGATGAGCGCGAGGTTGGTGAGGTCACCGGAGCCGACCTTGAGGCACGGGACGTCCAGCTCCGCCAGCAGCCGGACGCTCGCCGCGTCGAACGGGGTCGAGAAGGCCGCGATGCCGAGCTCCCGGGCGCGCCCGAGCGCCGCCTCCAGCGCGGCCACGCTCAGCTCGAGCGCCCTGAGCATCTCCCGCTGTGACCCGGCCCGTGCACGCTCGCGTTGGTAGGCCGCCTGGGGCGCGTCGGCCGTCGTCAGGCTGGTGGCCGAGAACGTCTGAAATTTGACCGCATCGGCTCCCGCCCGCGCCGCCTCCTCGACCAGGCGCAGGGCGAGCGCCGGATCGCCATTGTGGTTGACTCCCGCCTCGGCGATCAGGTACGGGGGGTGATCAGGGCCGATCTGCCGGCCGGCGATCGCGAACGAAGCCATCGCCTCAGGCCATTGCCGGCAGGATCTCCGGACGTAGCCAACCGGCTGCGTCGAGCAGGTCGCGGATCTGCGGAATGTCCAGGAGCGGCTCGTCGCCGCTCCCGCCGTGGACCGGCAGCGCGCGCCGCACGTCGTTCCGTGAGGCCACGATGTACATGTCATCGAGCTCGGCGGCGACCCGCGCCTCGTCGTTGGTCATCAGGACCTCGTCCCGCTTCTCGCCGGCCTGCGGGCCGATCGTCTCCATGACGATGTCACCCGGCCGGTAGCCGAATTGCGGCGCATAGGCCTCGATCAGGACCTCGATCAGGTCACCGATGCGGACCCGTGGCATCTTCAGGATGAAGACCTCACCGCCGCTCATCCGTTCCATGGCCGCAAAGCAGAGGCGGACAGCCTGGCTGATGGGCATCAGGTAGCGGGTCATGTCCGGATCGGTCACGGTGACCGGCCCGCCGCGCGCCACCTGCGCCCGCACGAGCGGCACGATCGAGCCGCGCGAGCCGATGACGTTGCCGAAGCGCACCGCCGCGAAACGGGTCGGGGCCGGGCCCTTGTACGCCTCGGCCGCGCTCATGAGACGCTCGGCCAGGAGCTTCGTGGCACCCATCACGTTGGTCGGATCGACCGCCTTGTCGGTGCTGATCGTGAGGAGTTTCTCGACGCCGGCGTCGATGGCGGTCTCGACGGCGTTCTGGGTGCCGCGCACGTTGGTCTCGGTCGCCTCGAACGGGTTGAACTCGGCCGCGGCGATATGCTTCATCGCCGCCGCGTGGAAGACCAGGTCGATGTCGGACATCGCCCGGGCGAGGCGGTCCCGGGTCCGCACGTCCCCGATCAGGAGCCTGAGCCGCAGGTCGCCACGGTGTCGCTGTGCCAGCTCGAACTGCTTGGTGTCGTCCCGGGAGATGACCCGCACGACGGCTGGATCCTGCGCCAGCAGCTCCTCCACGATCGCACCGCCGATGGACCCCGTTCCGCCGGTGACCAGGATGCGCTTGCCGTCGAACTGCGCCACGTCAGGCTCGCCCCTGCTCTGCCACGGCGTCATCGAGCGCCGCCACGACCTGCTCGACGATCGCCCGGTCCATCCGGCTCGAGAAGGGCAGGGCGAGCGTGCTGGCGGCGACGCGTTCGGTGATCGGGAAGCTCCCCGGGCGGTAGCCGAAGGTCGAGGTGTACAGCGGCTGGAGGTGGATCGGCGAGAAATAGGGCCGCGACGCGACCCCGCGCTCCTCGAGCTGTCCGATCATCCGGTCGCGATCGATCCCGGGATCGAGGCGGATGACGTACACGAACCAGTCGACGCCGGCGCCGGCGGCGGCCTGCGGCAGGCGCGCCCACGTCCGGCCCGCAAAGGCGGCCGCATAGTCCTCGACGACGCGATCGCGGCCGGCGCGCAGCTCAGCCAGCCGTTCGAGCTGCCCCACACCGAGGGCGGCCGAGAGCTCGTCGAGACGGTAGTTGTAGCCGAGTCGGACGTGGCGCAGCCACGTGCCGTCCTCGTCCCGGCCCTGGTTCCGCATGCTGCGCATCCGTTCGGCCAGCTCGGCGTCGTCGGTCAGGACCACGCCGCCCTCGCCAGTCGTGATCTGCTTGTTCGGGTAGAAGGCGAACGCGGAGGCGTTGCCGAATGAGCCGAGCGGCCGGCCATTCACGCTGCCACCCAGCGCCTCGCAGCTGTCCTCGATCAGCAGCCAGCCCTGCTCCGCTGCCATGCTCTCCAGCTCCTGGATGCGGCACGCGTTCCCGAACACGTGCACCGGAAGCAGCCCGCGCGTCCGATCGCCAGCCGCCGCGGCGACGAGCTCCGGATCCATCCCGAGCGTCTCCTCCTCGATGTCGACGAAGCGCGGAACCGCGTTCTCGAAGAGGAGGCAGTTGGCCGACGCAACGAAGCTGAACGGCGTCGTGATCACCTCGTCGCCGGCGCCGATCTCGAGCCCGCGAACGGCCAGGTGCAGGGCGGCCGTTCCACTGCTGCACGCGACTGCGAATTGCCTCCCCGCGAGCTCGGCCAGGCGCGCCTCGAACGCCGCCGTGAACGGGCCCATGGCCAGCGCGTCGGAGCGGAGCACCTCCGTCACGAGCGCGATCTCGCGCTCGGTGATGTTCACGCGGGCCAGCGGGATGCGCGTCCGCGGTGCGTGGGGAGAGACGGTCATCGGGCCTCCTGGTCGGGCGCTTGGTCCATGGTCCGAGCGGGCACGCCGGCCACGCGCGTGCCCGGGCCGACGTCGCCGACCACGACCGCCCCGGCCGCGACATACGCTTGGCGGCCGATTGTACATCCCTCCTTTACGACGGCACCGATGCCGACATGCGCCAGCGGCTCGACCGTGACGCGACCCGCAAGGTGGGCTCCCGGACCGATGAACGCATGCTCGCCGATCCGGGCGTCATGGTCCACGGTCGCCGCGGTATTGACGATCACGTCGTCCGCGATGCTCGCGGCGACGCCGATGACCGCGCCGGCGCAGACCTGGACCCCGGCACCCAGCCGCGCGCCACCGAGCTGGACGGCCGCGGGGTGAACCAGCGTGGCCGGTCGCCATCCGCGGTCGAGGCACCGGGCGAAGGCCCTGGCGCGCGCCTCGTTTGCCCCGAGGGCGACGGTGAACTCGACCCCGGCCAGCGTCGGCAGGTCTTCGTCGAGCGAGCCGATCACCTCGAGGCCGAACGCGTCGATGCCGCGGGCAGCCTCCGCCTCCGACGTCGGCTGAACGTATCCGACGATCACGCGGCCGATCGTGCCGGCCAGGTCGGCAATGACCCGGCCGTGGTCGCCGGCGCCGACGATGACCAGCGGCGGACGCGCGTCCCGAGCGACCATCAGTAGGTGAGCCGTTTGCGCCGGAGCTCCGGCCCCAGCTCGACCGACTCCAGGACGTCCACGATGCGCCGCGCCGCGGTCCCGTCGCCGTACGGGTTGCGCACCTGGGCAAGTCGGGTCCGGAAACTCGCGTCGTGCAGTGCGGTCCGGATCGCGTCGCCGACCGCCTCGGCATCGATCGGCGCGTCGAGCACGTTGGCTGCGCGCTCGCGGCCCTCCTGGCGCGGCCCCACGTTGACGACCGGCGTCCGGAACGAGGGCGCCTCGATGATCCCGCTGCTCGAGTTGCCGACGAGCGCGGCGCAGTCACGCAGGAGCGCGAGGTAGTCGAGGTGAGCGATGTTCGGCCGGGCCGTCACGCGGCCGCTCAGGCCCTCCAGCGCGCGCCGCATGGCGTCGCCGCCCGGATCCGTGTTCGGGTAGACGGCCACGACCGGCAGGTCTGCCGCGAGCGTCCCTTCGAGCACGCAGCGCAGCTCGTCGGCGGCGGACCCGGGATCCGTCGAGAGCGGGTGGAGGACGAACAGGATGAATCGCTTCGTCTCCACGCCGTACCGCTCAGCCAGGGCTGCCGAGTCAGGCAGCTCCGCATGCAGGGCGCTGTCGAGGCCGGGCGCGCCGACGACGTGGATGTGCTCGGGCCGCTCACCCAGCCGGGCGATGCGCTCCGCGCTGGCGGCCGTCGCGGGGAAGTGGAGGTGGGAAAGCTTGGTGATCGCGTGGCGCGCGTACTCGTCATACCCGCCGTGCGGGCTGTCGCCACCGTGGACGTGGCCGAGGACGATGCCGGAGAACGAGGCGGCGATGGCGGCTGCCAGGATCTCGGACCGGTCGCCGAGGATGAGCGCCACGTCGGGCTGAAGGCGCCGGAGCGCATCGGTCATGCCGAGGATGCCGAGGCCGATCGACTTCGCGTTGGCCGGCGGATCGTCGCCGCTCACCACGCTCGAGACCAGCGCATCGATGACGATGCCGTCGCGCTCGATCTCCCTGTAGGTGCTGCCGACAGCCGGCACGAGGTGCATGCCCGTGGCGATCACCTGGAGGGCCATGCGCCGGCGGACCTCGAGCATGACCGGCCGCAGCAGGCCATAGTCGGCGCGGCTGCCGGTGACGACGCAGACCGTCCTCGCGGTCATTGCACCGGCTGGGCCGATGGTCGTCACTCCGCCGACCGGCTTGTGGCCGGACGGGCGAGCGCGCGGCGCGCGGCGCGCAGGCCGGCGAGGTCGTCGATGTCGATCGTGGCGTCGCCGTCTGTCAGGAGCGCGGCCGGAGCATCGTCGAGCAGGCGACCCTCCGCCAGGAGGTCACGGCGCGTGACGTAGACGGCGCCGGTGATCCGCACGCCCGATGGCGATGCCTGCCGCCGCACGTCCGCGGCCGCCGGCAATGGGCACGCCAGGAAGCGGCCCTTGTCGAGTGAGCCGATCACGCTGGCCGGATGGCCAAGCGGCGTGACGGTGACGACCGACCTCGCGCCCGACGTCGCAAGCAGGTCGAGGGCGGCGTCGACCAACGCCGCTGCGCGCAACGGCGACGTCGGCTGCAGCGTGACGACCACGTCGACCGCGGCGCCGGCCGACTCGAGCTGGCGTACGGCGTGCTCGACGACGGGCGCCGTCGGGGTTGCGTCCTCCGCAAGCGCGGCGGGGCGGAGGAACGGCACCTCGGCGCCGCACCGACGCGCGACGCTGGCGATCGCCTCGTCGTCGGTCGAGACGAGGACCCGATCGACCCCGTGCGCGCCCAGCCCAGCCCGGATCGTGTGCGCGATCAGCGGCTCTCGCCCGAGGCGGCGCAGGTTCTTTCCAGGCAACCCCCGCGAACCGCCGCGTGCCGGAATGACCGCCACCGTCACCATCGCGCGCATTGTAGGCAGTGGGTCGTGGCCAGCCACAGCGATGCGACCGCCGCCGGCCGAATGCTGGCAGACTACCTGCGCACACGGGCCCCTCGCACGACGACCGGCGGCCCGCGGCGCACGGCAACGAGCGTGACGGCAGGAGTAACGACGTGGAGATCGCCATCATCGGCCTGGGCTACGTGGGAGCGGTGACCGCCGCGTGCCTGGCGGATCTCGGGCGCGTGGCCATCGGCGTCGACCAGGACCAGGTGAAGTGCGATGCCATCGCGGCCGGCCGCGGTCCCATCGCCGAGCCCGGACTCGATGACCTCCTCGCGGCCGGCGTCGGGGCCGGCCGGATCCACGTGGCCGACATCGCAACGGCGGTCGGGCGGGCGGACGTGATCATGATCGCCGTCGGCACGCCGTCGGCAGCGTCGGGTGCACTGGACCTCACCGCCGTCCTGCGCGTCGCCGAGGAGATCGGCGCGGCCCTGCCGCGAGACGGCCGATACCGCACGATCGTGATGCGCAGCACGGTCCTGCCCGGCACCACCGAGGACCAGGTCAAGCCGGCGATCGAGGGGGCCTCCGGCATGCGCGCCGGCGAGGACTTCGGCCTGGCCATGAATCCCGAGTTCCTGCGCGAGGGATCGAGCATCCGCGACTTCTACGAGGCGTCCCGCACGATCGTCGGCGCACACGACGCGCGATCGGCCGAGCAGGTGACGGCGGCCTACGAGGGCCTGGCCGCACCGATCGAGGTCGTGTCGATCCGAACCGCCGAGATGGTGAAGTACACCGACAACGCCTTCCACGCCACGAAGATCGCATTCGCGAATGAGATCGCCAGCTTCGCGCGCGCCCACGGGGTCGACGGCCGCGAGGCGATGCGGCTGATGATGGCCGATGACCGCCTGAACATCTCGACCGCCTACCTGCGGCCGGGGTACGCCTTCGGAGGTTCGTGCCTGCCGAAGGATCTGCGCGCCATCACCGATCGCGCGCGAAAGAGCGATCTCGAGCTGCCCCTCCTCAACGCCACGCTCCAGAGCAACACCGCCCACTTCGAGCGAGGCGTCCGCCTGGTCGAGGCTGCCGGTGGGCGCAACGTCGCCCTGCTCGGCCTGTCCTTCAAGGCCTCGACCGATGACCTGCGCGAGTCACCGGCGGTCGCACTGGCTGAGCGCCTCATCGGCCGTGGCTATCGGCTGGCCATCTACGATCCCGACGTCGTGCCCCAATCGCTGCGGGGGGCGAACAAGGCGTTCATCGATGAGCACCTCCCGCATCTCGCCGAGCTGCTCCAGGCACGTCTCGAGGATGCGATCGGCGCGGCCGATACGCTCGTGGTCACGAAGCGGTGGGACGGGCTGGACGAGCTCGAGCGGATGGTCGGACCTGACCAGTGCGTCGTCGATCTCGTCGGCCTGGATGACGCCGGGACGATGGCCCGGGAACGGTACGTCGGCATCGGGTGGTAGCGCGAGATGCCCGCACCGGGAGCGATGTGATCGCGGCTGACGGTCAGCCCGTGCCTGCAGGAGACGACGAGGCGGCCGGCACCGGGTCCGCATGGGACACGCCGGTCTCGTCGGACACCCGACCGCACTTCCGCCCGGACATCGAAGGCCTGCGCGCCGTCGCGATCCTGGCGGTGCTGGCCTACCACGCGCGCATTCCGGGGCTGTCGGGCGGGTTCGTCGGCGTCGACGTGTTCTTCGTCATCTCCGGCTTCCTGATCACCGGATTGCTGCTGCGCGAACGTGATCGGAGGGGACGGATCGACCTCGCCGGGTTCTACGCCAGGCGGGTGCGCCGCCTCCTGCCGGCGGCCCTCGCCGTTGTGGCAGTGACCGTGGGAGTCTCAGCCCTGGTCGTGTCGCCGATCCAATTCCCCGATGTCGCCGCCGATGGCGCGGCGGCCGCCCTGTACGTCTCCAACTACCGCTTCGCCCTCTCCGCGACCGACTATTTCGCGGCCGATGCGGCGCCGTCTCCCCTCCTCCACTTCTGGTCGTTGGCCGTCGAGGAGCAGTTCTACCTCTTCTGGCCGCTGCTCCTGATCGTGGTGATCCGCCTGTGGTCGCGTGCCCGCGTGATCTGGCCCGTGCTCGCCGTGGCGGCCCTGTCGCTCGGGCTGTCGGTGGTCGTCACCGGCATCGAGGCCCCATGGGCGTTCTACTCGCTGCCGACGCGCGCCTGGCAGATCGCCCTCGGCGCGCTGATCGCCATCGGCGCCGCACGGATCGGGGGCGCCCGCCGGCCCGGACCCGTCATGGGAGCGCTGGCCGTGGCCGGTATCGGCCTGATCGCCGCGGCGATCGTGCTGGTGGACGACACGACTCCGTATCCCGGCCTGGCCGCGACGCTGCCTGCGGTGGGGGCATGCCTGCTCATCGTTGCCGGAGAGCGCGCCGATCTGCCCACCACGCGACTGCTCGCCTCGCCCGTGCCTCGCTGGTTCGGCCGAATCTCGTACTCCCTGTATCTCTGGCATTGGCCGATCCTCATCCTCGGACCGATCGTGCTGAGCCGTAACGACGCGCTGACGCGCGTCACCCTCGCGCTCGCGTCCATTGCGATCGCGGCCGCGAGCACCCACTTCATCGAACGGCCCTTCCGCGCCTCCGCCGCGACCCCGGTCAGGGCAG
This sequence comes from uncultured Chloroflexia bacterium, assembly GCA_963844415.1. Classification (GTDB taxonomy): domain Bacteria; phylum Chloroflexota; class Limnocylindria; order QHBO01; family QHBO01; genus JACDBZ01. Next base: position 330,730 of record CAWJOA010000006.1, on the reverse strand, counting down.
GGCGCACGCTCGTCCTGTCGGGCGCCATCTCGTTGGGCATCGCCGCGGTGGTCGTCTTCGCATCCGGCACCGTCACCCGGCCCGCGTCCGCCGCCGTTTCGCTGCGGGAGCTGCCCGGGCCATCCGAACCGTTGCCGCCAGCGCTCAGGCCCGTGGTGTCCGGACCCCTCCCCACGGACCTCAGCCCGTCCTTGCTCGAGGCTCGCACCGATCGGGATCGCCTCGGTGCCGATGACTGCCAGACGCCGACGACCGATTCGACCCTGCGCGACTGCTCGTATGGCGATCCGGCTGCCCGAACCACGGTCGTCCTGTTCGGCGACTCGCATGCCGCGATGTGGTTGCCCGCCCTCGAGCGAATCGCCGCGGAGCGCGACTGGCGCATTGTTCCGCTCGTGAAGTTCAGCTGCCCACCGGTGAGCGTGACCGTCTGGGACAACCAGCTCAAACGCGTCTTCCACGAATGCGACACGTGGAGGAGTGCGGCCCTGGAGCGGATCGAGTCGCTGGGTCCGTCGATCTCGTTCATCGTGACGTCACGGGGCTACCAGGTCGCAGACGATCACGGAGAGCCGCTCAGCCGGGAGCAACGGCTGGCCGCCTGGCGCGATGGCCTCGTCGACACGTTGACGGAGACCCGCCGATCGTCGGGGGCGGTCGTCCTGCTCGGCGAGTCGCCCCATCACGATGACGATCCGTTGGAGTGCCTCGCCGCCAGCTCGGCGATCGAGTCCTGTACCCCACTGCGCTCGGAGGTCGTGAACCGGGCGTACGAGAAGCTCGAGGCATCGGCGGCGGCCGATGCGCGGGTCGATTACCTTCGCACCACGGACTGGCTCTGCCACGATGGCGCCTGCCCGCTCGTGATGGATAACGTCCTCGTCTACCGCGATCCGGGGCACCTGACCGCGACGATCACCGCAGCCCTTGCCCCGCGGCTCCTCTGGGAGCTGGATCGACTCCCGTAGATGCGAGCGCTGATCCTCGTCGAGGACCTGCCCGTCCCGTTCGATCGGCGGGTGTGGAGCGAGGCGAAGACGCTGCGCGACGCCGGGTGGCAGGTGACGGTGATCTCGCCGAAGGGCGAGGGAGCGCGTCGCTGGCACGAGCGCGTCGACGGCATCGAGGTCTTCCGCTACCCGCTGCCGACCACGGCGGCGGGCCTGCTCCACCACGCCGCCGAGTACGGCGTGGCCATCCCCGCCATGCTGATCCTGGCGCTCCTCGCGCGGACGCGCGGTCGGGTCGATGTGATCCACGCCTGCAACCCGCCCGACTTCCTGTTTCCCATCGGCGGGCTCTTCAGGCGCCTCGGGTCGGCCTTCATCTTCGACCAGCACGACCTCGCGCCCGAGGTGTACGTGGCGCAGGGTGGGCGCCCTGGCGGCCTCGTCCATCGGTTCCTGCTGTGGTGCGAGCGCCGCACGTACGGGCTCGCGGATGTCGTCATCGCCACCAACCGGACGTACCGGCGCTTCGCCATCGAGCGCGGGGCCGTCGCCCCCGACCGCGTGTTCGTGGTGCGCTCGTCGCCCGATCCGAACAGGATCCACGCGGTCGAGCCGGATCCCAGCGTCAAGGGCGGTCGACCCTTCCTGGTCGCGTACCTCGGCACGATGGGCCCGCAGGACGGCGTCGACCTCTTCGTGCGCGCCGCCCGGGAGGTGCAGGCGGCGCGGCCGGGCCAGGTGCGCTTCGTCGCGATGGGTGGCGGTAACCAGCTCGAGGCGCTGCGCGACCTCGCCGCCGACCTCGACCTGACGGAGGCGGACCTCGCCTTCACCGGTCGCATCCCGGATGCGGATGTGCGCCGCATCCTGTCGACCGCCGACGTGGCCGTCAGCCCCGATCCGGCCAACGACTTCAACGAGTACTGCACCATGAACAAGACGCTCGAGTACATGGCCGTCGGCATCCCGGTCGTCGCGTTCGATCTGGAGGAGACGCGCGTCAGCGCCGGCGACGCGGCGCTGTACGCCCCGCCGAATGAGCCGGCCGGCCTGGCAACGCGAATCGTGGAGCTGCTCGACGATCCGGCACGGCGGGAGCGGATGGGGGCACTGGGGCGGGCGCGCATCGCCGGTGAGCTGGGCTGGGAGCGATCGGCCGAGCAGCTGCTCGCCGCCTATCGGCACGCCACGACCGCCCGGACGAGCGAGCGGTTCTGACCTAGTCGGACGGAGCGATGCGCATGATCTGCGCGTTCGAGCCACCCGTCGTGACCGCGACGAAGAGGCTGCCGTCGGGCCCGAGCGTCATCGCCCCGGGCCGCCACGAGGAGCGGCCGAAGAGCGCCTCGGACTCGACGAACCCCTCGTCCGTCCGTTCGAGCAGCAGCAGCTCGCCGCGCGCGCCCGCTCCGACCATCAGGGCACCGTCCCATGGGCCCCATCGCTCGCCGGCAAGGAAGACCATGCCTCCGATGCCGGTGCGCGCGCCGGCGGGCGTCGACCACTCCGGGATCCGGCGGTTCTCCTCGCGCTCGCTGCACCGCAGCTCCCACATCGCTCCGCTCCGCGGTGGTGCGGCCTCGGGTTCCGTGCCCACCACGCACGGCCAGCCATAGTCCGCCTCGAGGGCGAGCTCATCGATGTCGTCGGCCCCCTCAGGCCCCCCGTCGGCGACGTGGAGCGTGCCGTCTGCGGCCGGCGCCAGCGTGCGTGGATCGCGCACGCCCGTTGCGACGATGCGAGAGCGCACGTCCACCTCGGCGAGAAGCTCCGGGCCGCGCGCCAGGTCGACCGGGATGCGGAGCACCTTGCCGAGCACCGACTGGTCGTCGAACACGGCACGGGGATCGCGGGCGTCGCCGACGCCGACCCACACGTCACCGGCGGGATCGACTCCGACGGCGCAGCCGTTCCGGTCGGGGCGTGCCCGCGACAGCTCGGCGAGAACGACGTCGACGGTGATGTTCCAGGCGTCGTCGGCGGTCAGGCGCAGGAGCTGGTTGACCCGCGGCTGGCCCTCCTCGCGCTGACGTGCGGCGCACGCGTACAGGTAGCGATTGCTCGCGAAATCGCGGTCCAGGACCAGGCCCAGCAGGCCCGACTTGCGGACCTGCCCAACGTCCGGCACCGTCGAGACGGCGACGCGACGCGCGTCCTGCTCGCCGTTCTCGAAGACACTGATCGTGCCCTTCGGCTCGGCCACGATCAGCTCGCCGCTCGGTGCAAACGCGATCACCGACGGCACGCGCAGGCCGGCCTGGACCGGGTAGGCGACGAGGTCGGTCGCCTCGGCGAAGTCGCGGACCGCCCCCTCGCGGACGAGGATGCCACCGGCGATCAGGACGCCGGCGCCAAGGAGCGTCCCGACCGCGAGCGCAAGCGCCGTCAGGATGCCCCGGGCGCGCGGCCGGCTGGTCCACCGGTTCACCCGGCGATCCCCGCCGAGTCGAGCGTGTCCGCGGCGACGCTGCCCACAGGCGCCACGCGCAACCCCTCCCGCGCCGCGGACGTGGCGACGACCGCCAGGACAGCGCCCGGCACGGCGTAGAGCAAGTAGGCGATCGGGGCTGCCTGGAACGTCGGCGCCGCCAGCGAGTCGACGACTCCGAACACGAGGACCATCAGCGCAGCGAGGTAGATGGCCCGGTCGGCGCGGGTCGACGCGCCGCGTCCGGCTTGCCAGACCCCGGCGCCGATGACGGCGACGAAGAGCCCGTACGCGGCCAGGCCGATCGGGCCGGCCTCGCCGAGGAGCATCGGCCAGAACGTATCGGTCACGGCCTTGGGATCGTCCTGCGACAGCCCGAGCACGACGGACAGCCCGTATTCGTCGTAGACGGGGCTATACACAGAACGGCTCATCGGGCTGCCGTAGCGCCCGAGGCCGGCACCCAGCGGGAAGTGGTCCCGTGCCACCGCCAGCGAGGCCGTGTACAGCGCGGTCCTCGGTTGGAGCGAGCGCATGTCGTCCTCGCTGAGCTCCTCGTCGCCCAGCGCCACGGCGACCAGCAGGTCGAGCCGTGGGACGTACCGGTCGAGCGTGCGCGCATAGAAGGAACCCGCGACCGGCAGGCTGAGCGCCACCAGGAGGACCAGGCTCGCAACCACCGGGACGGCACCGACGAGAACGCCACGCCGCGACGGCCGGCGCCGCAGCCACCAGGCGCCTGCCGCCACGAACGCCCCGAGCATGCCGAGCAGCGCGCGGCGCCTGCCCGACAGCACGGTGCCGACACTGAAGACCACGGCACCGAGCAGCAGCCACCAGCGCCGATAGACGAGGAAGTACGCGTACAGCACGAGGGCGGCAAACCCGGTGAACCACGCGAACAGGGCGGGATGGATGAAGACGGACTTGACGACAGTGAGGTCGCCACGCCGCTCCGCGACGACCGGGAAGCCGATCGACCGCTGGAAGGTGGCCGGATCGAGGAACTCGACGAATCCGAGCACCAGCGTGACGCCGATGACGCCCAGCAGGGCGACTCCGGCAAGCTCGACGTCACGCCGCGCGAGCGGCAGCCAGGAGACGATGTAGAAGACGGCGATCGCCTTGAACAGCAGGATGAAGGCGGCGCCGAAGACGGCGATCGGCACCTCGTTGACAACGCTCGAGGCGAGGCCGGCGGCGATGAATGCCGTCAGTGCGCCTTCCTTGAGCCCGAACCGGAGCCGTCCCTCCGGGATGGCATGCCGAACCAGGGCGACGAGGAGGAGCATCGGCAGCACCGCCTCGTCCAGGTGCAGGATCGGATCGCCGATGTGAACGGCAATCGTGTGGGCGAAGAGCGTGATGAGCAGCCAGGCGGTCAGTGCCTCCGCCGGACGCCAGACGAACGCCACTGCGATGACCCACGCGGCGAACAGCGGCTGCGCGATCTGGTCGACCGGCGGAGGCAGCTGCGCGCCGACGAGAACGGCGGCCACGCCGCCCACGACAAGACCGGCGACCGTGGCGAGGAAGGAGACCTCGGGCCTGACGCGCGCGAGCGAGTCAGCCATTCGGGGCGTTCGGAATCACGGCCGCTGAGCATAGCCGAGTCCGCCGGGCGAGGCGAAGCGGCCCTAGCGAGGCGGTCTGACCGAGTCGCTGGCCGATGCGGCCGCTCGGACGGCGACGCTGGCGCCCGCCGCGACGAAGACGAAGTACGCGACCGGCGGCGCCACGAACGTCGGCGCCACGGTCGACTCGACGAGGGCGAGGACGAGGACCATGAGCACCGCGAGGTGGAGGGCTCGCTCGCCCGGCGACGGAGCGGCGTGCCCGCGCCTCCACGCGCCGACGACGATGGCACCGGTGAAGGCGCCGTAGCCGAGCATCCCGATCACACCCGCCTCGCCCAGGAGCATCGGCCAGAACGTGTCGGTGACGGCGTTCGGCCTTCGCTGGCGCAGGCCAACGACCTGCGACAGCCCGTACTCCTCGTAGGCCGGGCTGTAGAAGGCCCTGCTGATATGACTGCCGTACCGGCCGAATCCGACGCCGAGCGGGAAGTGCTCACGGGCGATGGCGACAGACGCCGCGTAGAGCGCGATGCGCGGCTGGATGGACCGGCTCTGCGTGCGCGTCAGCTGATGGTCGCCGAGTGCGAGCTCCTCGATGATCTCGCTGTCGGGCACATAGCTCTCGATCGTCGACAGGTAGAACCCACCGAAGAAGGGCAGCGAGATGCCGACGAGCAGGACGGCGCTGAGCAACAGGGGGACGCCGGCACGCAGCGCGCTTCCCGGCAGGTGCCGGACCTGCCACCCGAGGGCGGTGAGGAAGGCGGCGGCGATGCCGATGAGCGGTCGCCGCCGGCCGGAGATGATCATGCCGACGTTCAGCGCGAGGGCGCCCACCAGCATCCACCAGCGACGGTAGACGAGGAAGTAGGCGTACAGGATCAGGCTCGCGAAGGCCGTGAACCACCCGAACAGCCCAGGTTGCAGGAACAGCGAGCTCACGACCGGGATCGCACCGCGCTCCCGTTGGGTGAGGGGCAGGCGGAGCGCCTCGCGGAAGGCCACGGGGTCAAGGACTTCGACGAGGCTCAGCACGACGGTCACCGCGGCGACGCCCAGGATCACGATGCCGCCGCGCTCGACGTCCTCGAGTCGAAGGGGGGTCCATGAGGCGACGTAGAAGGCCGCGATGGCCTTGAGCAGCAGGATCAGCGCCGCCGAGTAGACCTGCGGTGGCACCGCGTTCAGCAGGCTCGACGCCAGTCCGGCCAGGATGAGCGCCGCCAGGGCGACCTCCTTGAAGCCGAACGTGATCCCCCGCCCCACGCCTCGGTGCCGGACGAGGGCGAGCAGGGTGAGCATCGGCAGGAGCGCCTCGTCGAGGTGGAGGATCGCCGCTCCCTGGTAGTAGGCCCACGTGTTCACGAACAGCGTCAGGACGAGCCAGGCGGTGAGCGCCGGGGCCGGTCGCCAGATGTAGGCGATCGCGATCACCCACGCGGCGAAGAGCGGCTGCGCGATCTGGTTGGTGGGCGCGGGGACAACCGATCCGACCAGCGAGGCGAGCACGGCTGCCACCGACACGCCGACGACCGTGGCAACGAACCCGAGTAGCGGATCACGGACCGATGGCAACGACGGCATCGACACCCTCGCCGCACCCGGAGATGGGGGCATGCGACGCACGCCTCGCGTTAGCGGGAGACGCGGCGCATGGTAGCGACCGGGACCCGGGTGCGTCGGCTAGGCAGCCGCATCGGGCCGTGCGCCATACTTCGCCCGTGGAAGCGCCAGGCCCCAGGGACTCCACCGACTGGGTCGAGGTGACGATCGAGATCCCGTTCGGCAGCCGCAACAAGTACGAGTACGACCACCGCCGGCATCGGTTCGTGCTCGACCGGGTCCTCTACTCCAGCGTCCACTACCCCGCCGACTACGGGTTCATCGAGGGGTCGCTGGCCGAGGACGGTGACCCACTCGACGTCCTGGTGCTGATCGCCGAGCCGACCTTCCCGGGCTGCGTCGTGCGTGCGCGACCGGTGGGCGTGCTCGACATGGCCGACGAGAAGGGCCACGACCACAAGATCCTGTCCGTCGCCCGCGACGATCCTCGCTGGGAGGCAACGATGGCCCTCGAGGATCTGTCACCGCATCGGCTGCGCGAGATCGAGAACTTCTTCGAGACGTACAAGACCCTCGAGAACCGCCCGACCGAGGTGAATGGCTGGCTCGGCGTCGACGACGCCTGGCGCATCATCGACGCGGCGCGCGCCTCGGTCGGTGCGGAGGGCACAGAGCCCGGCACCTGGCGCTGATCAGGCGCCGAGGGCGCCATCGGTCACGGGGCGATCACCCGGTAGACGCGACCGCCCGCGTAGTCGGCCATCCAGAGCTCGCCGTTCTCGCCCTCGCCGAAGGCGGAGATCATGGCCGAGGTGTCCTGGTGGAGCTTCAGCGGGGCCGGCGCTGGCGAGCTGGCGCGGATGGTCCAGATTCGGCCGCTGCAGAAGTCACCGAACACGTAGTGCCCGCGGAAGTCGGGGTAGACGTTCCCGCGGTACACGTATCCACCGGTGACCGAGCAGTTGCCACTGCCGTGGCCGTACACCGAGAGTGGCTGCTGGAACGTCACGCCGGAGCAGCCGCTGCTCTCGTACGGCTGGAATCCTTCGCGGCAGTCCCACCCGTAGTTGCGGCCGCTGGCGCCCGCCGGCTCGCGGTTGATCTCCTCGTAGCGGCCCTGGCCGACGTCCGCGATCCACAGCGCGTCGGTGTCGCGGTCGAAGCTGGCGCGCCACGGGTTGCGCAGGCCGATGGACCAGATCTCCCCGCGACCCGGCGTCGATCCCTTGTACGGGTTGGTCGAGGGGATCGTGTAGCCACCGTTTCGATCCGGATTGATGCGCAGGGTCTTGCCGAGCAGCTCGGATCGGTCCTGGCTGTTCTCGAACGGGTCGCCACTGAGTCCGCCGTCACCGGTGAGGATGTAGAGGTACCCGTCCGGGCCGAAGAGCAGCTGCCCACCGTTGTGGTTCGAGTACGTGCTGTGCTCGATCTTCAGCAGCGTGTCGGCGGTCGAGGCCCTGACCCTGGTCCTGGTCACGTTCGCCCGGAGCTGGGCGATGACGAGATCCCCGCCGCCATCGGTGTAGTAGGCGAACAGGTATCGGTTGGACTCGAAGCTGGGATGGAAGGCGAGCCCGAGGAGCCCGCGCTCGCCACCGGTGCTCAGCCCTCCGGCCACGCCTCGCAGATCGAGGAAGTAGCCTGGCTCCAGCTCCTTGCTCGCGATCACGCGCACCGTCCCGCGCTGCTCGAGGACGAACATGCGACCCGTGCCGTCGTCGGCGTTGACGAGCCCGAGCGGGTTCGACAGGCCACTGACCATGTGCCGCAGCCTGACCTGGCCGGCATCCAGCGCGGCGCTCCCGGCGGGGTCGGCCGCGGACGGCGTCACCGGGTGTGCGGCGGTCGGCCCGGCCAGCTGGCCGAAGACGACGATGGCAAGAAGGAGCGAAACCGGGGAGCGGAGAGATCGGCGCATGGACGGGCCTCAGCAAGGTGGTCGGTCCATTCTGCTTGGCGGCGCAGCCCGGCCGCGTGGGAAATTCGCGTGGTCCCTACCCGACCTCCGGGTGGCCGCCGAGCTCGGAGTACACGCGACGCAGGACCCTGGCCGATACCTCCCAGTTGTACCGATCAACCACCGCCGCTCGGCCACGCGCGCCCATCGCCCTCGCCTCGCCCGGGTCGCCCAGGATGCGGCGGATCGCCTTGGCGATGGCCTCGGGCCGGGTCGTGTCGACGACCACGCCGCAACCGGAGCCCTCCACCACCTCGCGCACCTGCCGGAAGTCGCTGGCCACGACCGGGATGCCGGCCGCCATGTACTGGAACAGCTTGTTCGGCAGCGAGTAGCGGTAGTTCAGGCACGACGGCACGATCGGGCTGACGCCGACGTCGGCCGATGCCGCATAGGCCTCGACCAGCTCGGGCGCCACCGGCGACAGGAGATGGACCGATGTGCCCGCGTCCCTGGCGCGTGCGAGCAACCTCCTTTCCTCCGCGCCACTGCCGAGCAGCACGAGCTGGACCTCGGGCACGAGGCCGATGGCATCCACCAGCTCCCCCAGCCCGCGGCCGGCCATGAGCCCGCCGAGGTAGAGGACGACCGGCCGGGCCGGGTCGATCGCGTCGCCACCGTGCAGGTCACGAAGCTCCCGTCGCTCGACCGGGCCACCGGCGACCGGGTAGTTCGGAACCAGGTGGACGACGGGCAGCCGATATCGGCGGCGCAGGTGGCCGACGATGGGCGGGCTGACGGTCAGCGCCGCCGCGGCGCGCGGGATCAGCAGGCGCTCGACGAGCCCGTGGTACAGCTGGCTGAGCGCGAAGTAGACGCGCCCGCGCTGGCGGCGTGGGCGGCCGAGCCAGAGGTCGTGAGCGTCGTACACGTAGGGGATCCCGAGGCGCGCAGCCGCGGCAGCGACCGGCACGAGGGCGTTCGTGTCGTGCGCGTGGAGGATGGTCGGGCGCAGGACGCGCAGGCGCCGCGCGAGGCGCCACTCGTGGATGACGAAGCGGAGCCCGGGGATCGGCGGGCCGCGGCGCTCGACGCGATGGACCTCGCTCCCTCCGCGGGTCTCGCGAGCGGGCAGGCCGGGCGCGGCATCGGCCACGATGCTGACGCGATGACCGGCCGCGACCAGGGTGCGCGCCTCCTTCTCGACCCGCGTGTCGTGGGTGTACGCGTTGCGCACGAGCATGACGACGTGATGCCCTCGCGGATCAGCCATCGCCTGGGGCGACCTCATCCCAGAGCCGCGCCATCGCCTCCTGCCAGGCCACGAGGCTGTAGCGTTCCACGGTCGGCGCGATCGCGAACGGGTCGTAGTCGGGCACCCGGGCGAGGGCCGCTGCGAAGTCGCCATCGGTCACGAGCGTGCCGTTGACCCCATCCATGACGATGTCGGCCAGCCCGCCGACGGCGCTGGCCACCACCCACCGGCCGCTGGCGATGGCCTCGACGGCGACGAGTCCGAACGCCTCGGCCCGCGACGGCATCAGCACGACGTCGTGCGCGGCGATGAGCGCCGGGATCTCGGCGGGATCGAGGTCGCGGAGCCACGGGCCGACGAGCGTGTCGGCGAGCCCCGTGGCGATCTCGTAGCCCTTGCTCGAGTTCCGCCCGCCCAGGTACAGGACGCGGCGCTCCGCAGGGCGTGGCGAGGGCGCGAACCGGGCGAGATCCACGCCCGGCGGCACAACCTCCGGGCGCGCGCCGAGCTGCCGTAAGTGGACGGCGGTGTCCTCGGAGTTCGTGAGCAACCGATCCGCGCGCCGCGCGACCTGCTGCATGAGCCAGCGGATCGGCGCGGGGGCGCTCCGCCATCCGCGAACGTCGCTGCCGTGCGAGTACAGGACCAGTGGAACGCCGCGCAGGTTCGCGACGATCAGCCCAAGGAGCCCGGTGGGCAAGAGCATGTGCGCCTCGACACCCCGGATCGCGCCGCCCCGGAGCGCGTCGGCAAGCAGGAGCGGGTAGATGAGCGGGCTCGGGAGCTTCGGCCACCGCGGCCTGACGACGCGCAGCCCGTCGACGCCCGCCGTTCGCTCGCGAACGAACGTGCCGACGCTCGGCCGTTCCCGCGTCGGCCAGATGCGGGTGAGCAGGAGGATCGGCCGGCCGTCGGTCATCGGCGCCGCAGCACTCGCAGCAGCTGGCGCGCCTGCGTCGGGCGCACGATGCCGGTGCCGATGAGGACGGGCGGGTAGAGGAGGATCGCGCCGACCCGCCACAGCGGATTGTCCGGACCGAGCAGCGCGAGCGCGCTGAGCGCCGCCGCCAGGCCGAGGATGACGACGGCGCGCAGGCGCTGCCACGGCACCGGGTAGTGCCGCTGGCTCTGCCAGCCGGCGAGGGCGGCAACCAGCCCATACCCGACGACCGTGCTGATCGCCGCGCCGTACATGCCGAGCAATGGGATGAGGGCGAAGTTCAGCGCGAGCGCCACGACCGCGGCGACAACCATCGTCGTCGCCACGAGCGCGCTGCGGCCGACGATGCTCAGCCCGGTCGCGAGGATCGTGTACGCGCCGTACAGGACGAAGGCGAAGGCGCTGAAGGGCACGATGAAGCGAGCATCCTCGAACTCGGGGCCGAAGAGCAGCCGGATGACATCGGTGCCGATGGCGCTCAGGATCAGCGCCACCGCCGAGGCGATCGCCAGGAACCAGGTGAGCGTGCGGGCGAAGATGCGAGGAGCGTCATCGAGTCGAGAGACGTCCCAGAACGTCGCGCTCCACGACAGGCTGAAGGGCTGGATGACGAGCGCGTTGATGACGAGTCCCGCGGTGTACCCGAGCGTGTACACGCCGACCACGACGGTGTCCCCGGTGAACACCTGCAGCAGCGGCCGATCTGCCAGGTTGAGCGTCCACCCCGCGATCGCGGCCGGCACCAGCGGCAGGGCGAAGGTCAGCATCGCTCGCGAGAGATCCTCGTCGACGACCGGTCGCCACATGCCGGATCGCCAGAGGACCCAGCCGCCGATGGCGGCGCTGAGCGCCGCCGCGATGGCCGAACCCAGCGCGACGCCCACGACGCCGAACTCGAGCGCGACGACCAGGGTCAGGATGAGCACCGTGCCGGTCACCGCGCGGGTCATCGTGATGACGATGTAGTCCCGCGGGCGGCGCTCGGCGCGCAGGAACGAGAGCGGAATCCCGTTGAACGTGTCGAACAGCACGATCGGCGCGGCGAGCGCGAAGACGAGCAGGTTCTCGCCGCCGTAGAGGAGCGCGGTCAGCGGCACGGCGGCCAGGAGCACGAGCGCGAAGCCACCCAGCGAGGCGGCGATACGGATCGCGAGGGTCGTCCGCAGCACGTGGGCGCGCCCATCACGGTCGGCCGCCTCGCGCAGGTACCAGCGGAAGAACGCCTGCGGCAGCGCCAGCCCGACGAGCATGAGCGCCAGCGAGATGATCGAGTTCAGGACGCCGGTCACCCCGACGCCCGGGGCGCCGAGCACGCGGGCGTAGATCGGCACGAGCAGGATCGCCACCGCCTGGTTGGCGATGCCGCCGAGGCCGTAGACGAAGGCGTCGTTGGCGATGCGACCGCCGAAGCCTTGGCCCGGACCTGCCTCGCCGGAGGCGCTGGAGGCGCTGGAGGCGTCGTTCACGGCGAGCTCGTCAGGATGTTCACGATGCGACGGGCGCGATCTTCCCATGATGCTGCTCGCGCCGCCGCGATCGCGTTGCGCGACCACTGCGCGGTCCGCTCGGGTGCGGCGTCCGCCAGGCTGACGAGTCCTTCGGCGATGGCGGCCGGGTCATCGCGGGTGACGATCCCGGCTCCCGCATCGGTGACGACGCGCGCCTGCTCCGTACAGTCCGTCACGAGCAGCGGGCGGCCGTACGAGAGATAGTCGAACAGCTTGATCGGCAGCGCGAGGTCGTTGTACCGGGTTCGCGGTCGCGGGATCGCCGTGGCGATGACGTCGGGCAGCAGCGCGTAGATCGCGTCCCCCTCGGCGTGGTGCACGCGCAGCCACTCGGGGTGCGGCGGGCTCGGCTCCTCGCCCGGGCGACTGACGACGTCGAGCCCGAGATCCGTTCCGGCCGCCCGCGCGATCTCTACCGCGGCGATCAGCCGGTCCGCCCCGTGCGCCGGCAGCCCCGCCCCGCCGACGTACAGGATCCGGTTCGCGGTCGCGCTGCGCGGCACGTCGACCGGCGGCGGGGCGCCGGGCGGCAGCAGAAGCGCATCGGCATCCTCCCCGAGCACCGCGGCGGCCAGGCCCTCCGTCGGGAAGGCCAGGCGGCTCGACGTCGCGCGCAGCGCGCGGATGGTGGGCAGAAACGCCGCCGCCGCCAGCCTGCGCTTCAGCGTGTCCCGCGGGTAGGACTCGGGGAACAGCTGGTAGGCGTCGCGGACGTACGTGACGACCGGGATGCCGAGGGCGCGGGAGAGGCCGAGCACCGCGATGTCGGACTCGGCCGGCAGGAACGTCGAGCTCTCCACGTAGATGCCGTCGAGCCCCCGTGTTCGGCCTCGCAACGCGTAGCGCCAGAGGCGCGGGCGGCGCTGGGCGCGATACCCGTCGATGACGTCGAGGTCCACCAGCCGCGCCAGCTCGTCGCGCAGGCGCGTGATGCGGGCCGTCGGCCCCCACAGGCCGGCGTCGAGGGGATACATCGACACGAGCAGCAGCCTCGTCCGGCTCATCGGCTCGACCCCGGATCGTCGAGGCCGCTGACGAGTGCCTCGACGGATTCGCGGAGCTCGACGGTCGGCATCCACCCGGTGGATCGCATGCGGCCGATGTCGGCGACCTGGCGGCCGACGCCGGACGATCGCGGGGACGCGGCCGCCGATTCGCCGATCACCCCGGTGAACCCGGCGCAGGCGGCGATCATCGCCACGAGGTCCCTGACGACCGTCGCACGTCCCGACCCGACGTTGTAGACGCGGTGCGACGGACGCGGCTCGGAGGCGAGGGCGAGCACGGCCGTCGCGATGTCCCGGAGGTCGACGTAGTCACGCACGCCATCGAGCGGACCGAGCTCGATCTCGGCCGCGCCGGCGACCGCGGCATCCCGCAGGAGCCGCGCCGCGCGCCCCGGCAGCGACGTGGCGGGCATCCGGGGACCGATCGGATTGAAGACGCGGGCCACGATCGTGTCGAGGCCCGCGTCGGCGGCGTCGCTGACCAGCAGGAAGGCCGCCAGCTTCGCTTCGGCGTACGGCGTGGAGGCCGCGAGCGTCGCATCCTCGTCGGTCGTGCCATCGGGCACCTCCGCGTACTCGGCGGCCGACCCGAGGTGGACGAGCCGCGCGCCGGGCGCCCCCAGCCGCATCGCCTCGAGGAGCGCGGCGGCGGGCTCCACGTTTGCCTGCCACAGCTCGTCGGCGTCGCCGGACGTCCGCCCGGCGGCGTTCACGATGGCCGCGGGCTTCAGCCGGTCGAGCAGTCGGGCCAGCGGTTCGACCGCACCGGACGACAGGCGCAGCACCTGTGCCTGCGGTGCTTCCGCAGAGGCGTTTCCGACGACCGCGGCGACCGCCATCCCGGAGCGCTCGGCCTCGGCGAGGATGGCCCGGCCGAGGAGCCCGGCCGCACCGATGACCAGGATGCCGCCGCTCATCAATGCCCGAGCAGGACCTGCCGCAGCCGCGGGTAGTCCGCGGTCGCCTGGTCGTAGTCCTCCGGCCGGCCGATGTCGAGCCAGTAGCCGTCGAAGCTGAACGCGTCGATGCGGGCGCCAGTCTCCAGCAGGTGGAGCACCAGGTCGTCGAACCCGAGCGGATCTCCTGCGGTGAAGTCCGCGAAGGTGGAGCGAGTGACCGCGTAGACGCCCATGCTCACGGTGTAGTCGAGCGTCGGCTTCTCGCGAAAGGCAACGACGCGATCGTCATCGGTCTCCAGCACCCCGAAGTCGATCGGCACCTCGCGGCGGTACGTCGCGATCGTGAGCGCGGGCGCGCGCTCGCGGTGGCGCTCGAGGACGGCCGCGTAGTCGAGGTCGGTCAGGAGGTCTCCGTTCAGCACAAGGAACTGCTCCGGGAGGCGGTCGAGGTTGGCGACGACCGGGCCCATCGTCCCGAGCGGCTCGTCCTCGGTGACGTAGTCGACCGCGATCCCCCACTGCGAGCCGTCTCCGACGACGGCCTCGATAAGGTGACCGAGGTGGCCGATCGCGAGCGTCGCGCGCTCGAAGCCACGCCGCGCCAGCTGCCGGAGCACGAGCTCCACGATCGACTGCTCGCCGAGGGGCACGAGCGGCTTCGGGAGGGACGTCGTGTACGGCCGCAGTCGGGTTCCCTTGCCGCCGGCGAGCAGAACGGCGTGGCTCACAGGACGAAGCGGTCCGTGTTGTATCGGGCAAGATTCCGCGGATCGGTGAACCACGCAACCGTGCCCTCGAGGCCCTCACGCAGCGATACGCCGGGTGCCCAGCCGGTCGCCTCGCGGAGGGCGGTGGCGTCGGACACGAGCCGCATCACCTCGGACGCGTCGGGTCGCATCCGCTCGTCCTCCGGCTCGATCTCCGGTTCGACGCCGAGGATCTCACCCACGAGCTCCACGACGTCGGCGATCGACGTCTCGACCCCCGTGCCGGCGTTCAGGACGCGACCCACGACCCGTTCGGCGGGGGCGGTGCCGACCGCGATGAACGCCGCCACCGTATCGGCGACGTGGTTGAAGTCCCGCGTCGGTGTCAGGAGGCCGAGGCGCAGCGGGCGGCGACCGCCGGCGAGCTGGGTGGCGACGGTCGGGATGACCGCTCGGGCCGACTGGCGCGGCCCGTAGGTGTTGAACGGCCGCAGCGTGACGACCGGGAGGCCGAAGCTGAAGTGGTAGCTCTCCGCGAGCTTGTCGGCGGCGATCTTGGACGCCGCGTACGGCGACTGCGCCTGGAGCGGATGGGACTCGTCGATCGGCACGCGCTGCGCGGTGCCGTACACCTCGCTCGTCGAGGTGTGCACGACCCGGCCGGTCCCGAGGTCGCGCGCTGCCTCGAGCACGTGCAGCGTCCCCGTCGCGTTCGTATCGAGATAGGACTGTGGCGCGCGATACGAGTACGGGATCGCGATGAGCGCGGCGAGGTGATAGACGACCGATGCCTCACCGATGAACTCGCGGACGGCACGCGGATCGCGAACGTCCCCGGACACGACCTCGACGTCGGCCATCACCTCGGCAGGCAGATCGTCGAGCCAGCCCCGTGTGCCGAAGGCGGAGTACAGCGCCATGGCACGCACGCGGTGCCCGTCGGCGACGAGCCGCTCGACGAGGTGTGATCCGATGAAGCCGTCACCCCCGGTGACGGCGACGACGTCCGGCACGGTTCCTCCATTTCGAGAGGCACGGGGATGGATCCCGCGGCGAGTGGAAGCCGAAGTATGCCATCCGAGCATGGCTATCCTTCCCGCGCATGAACCCCGATGACGCGGTGGCCAAGCGGGCGTCCGTCGCCCCGACGCTCGTCTTCATCGTGCCGCGCCTCGCCCGCGGGGGCATGCTCAGCGTCATGGAGGCCGCGTGGGCGCACCTTCGGGACCACCGCATCGTCGTCGTGACGCAGGAGCACTCGACGGCCAGCGTGCCGCACGAGACCGTGCTCCTGCCCCGCGCCTTCGGCGACCCGCTGCGGTTCCCCGGCGCCTGGGTCTACGCGTGGCGCGTCGCGCGCGCGGCCGCGCGGATCGCCCGGGCCACGCCCGGCCCGGTGATCCTCGTCCCGCAGGACGCGCTCGCGACCGGCGCGGGGGCCGTGCTGGCCGGCCGCCGGACGCGAACGCCGGTCGTCGTCATGGACCACGGCAGTGCGATCGTCTTCCGCACGGCCTTCTTCTGGCGAGAGCGGCTGTCGCGGTCGCGGCTCCACGAGCGGATCCGTGAGCCGCTCCTCCGTGCCTCCCTCCGGATGCTGCATCGCATGACCCTGCGCGGCGCGGACCGCGTGCTGCTGCCGAGTCGCGAGGCAGTCGAGCGCTTTGCCGAGGACGGCGTCCCTCCGGAACGGATCGCGCGGTACCACGTGCCGGTTGACCTGGATCGATTCCGGCCCCCGGACCCGGATCGGCGGCAGACCATCCGCACCGGCCTCGGCGTGGCCGACGACCGGGTCCTCGCCCTGTCGATCGGCCGCCTCACGCCGGAGAAGGGGCTCGACCTCCTCGTCGACGCGGTCGCCCGGCTCCCTTCCGAGCATCGCCCGATCCTGGCGATCGGCGGCAGCGGACCGATGCGGACAGCGATCGAACGTCAGGCGGCCGAGCGCAGGATCGACATCCGCATGATCGGCGAGGTCCCCGGCGACGACCTTCCCGATCTCATCGGCGCGGCGGACGTCGTCACCTACGCCTCGCGCCAGGGCACGAACGTGCCGGTCGCGATCCTCGAGGCCATGGGCTGCGCCCGCCTCGTCATCGCCACCGACCAGCCCCCGGCTGCCCACGAGCTGCTGGCCGCCGGTCGTGGCATCGTCGTGCCGGCCGGCGACGTCGAGGCCTACACCGACGCGCTCCGCACCGTCGTGAGCATGGAACCCGCAGAGCGCCACGCCGCCGGCGAGGCCGCGCGGCGATGGATCGAGGTCGAGCACGGCCCGGATCGCGTCGCCGCCGAGCTCGCGGACGCACTGTCGCCCGGCTCGCGACGATGAGCATCCCCGAGGCGGGATCGCGGTTCGACGCCCTCCGTGGCGAATGGCCAAGCTCGACCGAGGGCGCGTCCGGCTACTATGCGGGGCGGGTGTCGCAACGCTCGCGCCTCGGACTCGGCCGGTGACCCGGAGCGCTGGGCGGGCGCATCTGGCATGGAGAGCATGGGGTCAGATCGCATGGCGTTGAAGGGACTGGTCCTCGCCGGGGGAAGCGGCACCCGCCTCTTCCCACTGACCCTCGTCACGAACAAGCACCTGCTGCCGGTCTTCGATCGGCCGATGATCTTCTACCCGCTCGAGACGCTCCGCGACATGGGCGTGCGCGAAGCGATGATCGTGGTCGGCGGCCGCTCCGTCGGTGACATCCTCGAGCTGCTCCACGACGGTTCCGAGTTCGGGATGGAGTTCACGTACCGATACCAGCGCGGGGCGCTCGGCATCGCGCATGCGCTCGGCCTGGCGCGGAGCTTCGCCGGCGACGACCCGGTCGCCGTCGTGCTCGGCGACAACATCCTGCATGGATCGCTTCGCCCCGTTGCCGACGAGTTCCTTGCCAGCGACGCGGAGGCGGGAGCCGTCCTCAAGCAGGTGAGCCACCCGGAGCGGTTCGGGGTGGCCGAGTTCGACGAGGCCGGTCGCGTGATCGGCTTCGAGGAGAAGCCGGCGAGCCCGCGCAGCGACCGGATCCCCATCGGCGTCTACCTCTTTCGATCCTCGGTCTTCGACATCCTCGCCGGGCTCACGCCATCGGCCCGCGGCGAGTTCGAGATCACCGACGTGCTCAACGAGTACGTTCGGCGCGGCGCGCTCACGAGCTGGGACTACGACGGCGAGTGGCAGGATGCCGGGACGATCGAGTCGCTGCTGATGGCCGGATCCTTCGCCGCACCGTTCGCGACCGAGGTCCCCATGCACATGGGGCGGCGGCCCGGGGACGAGTCGGACGAGGACAACGCTCCATCCGACAGGCAGGCCTAGGCGAGTCGGTTGCGCACGCTCGATCGGATCATCGTCACCGGCGGAGCCGGGTTCATCGGCTCCAACTTCGTCCGCTGGATGCTCGACCAGCATTCCGACCTGCGAATCACGGTGCTCGACAAGCTCACGTACGCGGGCAACCTCGCGAACCTGGCTGACGTCGAGGCTGACCCGCGCTTCCGCTTCGTCCGTGGGGACATCACCGATCGCGACCTCGTCGCGCAGCTGGCGGCGGAGGCGGATGCGATCGTCAACTTCGCGGCCGAGTCGCACGTGGATCGCAGCATCGACGCGGCCGATGCGTTCGTCCAGACCGATATCGTCGGCACGCACGTCCTCCTCGAGGCGGCCCGCCGCTCGGAGCACGAGGTCTTCCTCCAGGTCAGCACCGACGAGGTCTACGGCGATGTCGCCAGCGGATCGTCGACGGAGGGCTCGCCGCTCGCCCCGCGGAGCCCGTACGCCGCGAGCAAGGCGGGAGCCGATCTGCTCGTGATGGCCTACGCGACGACGTACGGGCTGCCCGTCGCGATCACCCGCTCGAGCAACAACTTCGGCCCGTACCAGTACCCGGAGAAGGTGATCCCGCTGTTCGTCACGAACGCGCTGGATGCCGAGCCGCTGCCGCTGTACGGCGACGGACTCCAGGTGCGTGATTGGCTCTATGTCATCGACAACTGCGCCGCGATCGAGGCCGTCCTGCTTCGCGGTTCGCCTCGGCGAGATCTACAACGTGGGCGGCGGCAACGAGATCACCAACCTCGAGCTGACGAGGGCGATCCTGGCCGAGGTCGGCGCCCCTGCCACCCTCGTCCGCATGGTCGAGGATCGGCCGGGCCACGACCGGCGGTACTCGATCGACAGCGGCAAGATCCTCGGACTGGGGTGGCGGCCGCGCCACGAGTTCGACGCCGCGCTCGCGACCACCGTCGCGTGGTATCGCGAGCACCGCGAGTGGTGGGAGCCGCTGAAGAGCGGTGAGTACCGCGACTACTACCAGCGCATGTACGCCGCGCGGCTGACGGCGGGCACGCCGCTGGAATGACCCGCCGCGTCGTCGTCACCGGTGCGGGCGGCCAGCTCGGCCGCCAGCTGGTCATCGCCTTCGAGCGCGAGGGTGACACCGTGATCGGCCTCGATCACGACAGCCTCGAGCTCGGCGACCCCGACGCACCGAGCGCGCTGTCGCGTCTCGCGCCGGACCTCGTCGTCAACTCGGCCGCCTGGACCGATGTCGACGGCTGCGCCCGCGACCCGCAGCGCGCGATGGAGCTCAACGGCGAGGCACCCGGGCGCCTCGCGGCGGCAGCGGCTGCGGGCGGCAGCGCGTTCGTCCAGGTCAGCACGAACGAGGTCTTCGACGGCGAACGCACGGAGCCCTACGACGAGGAGTCGGCGCCGCGCCCGATCAACCCCTACGGCGCCTCGAAGCTCGCCGGCGAGCGGCTGGTGGCCCGCGCGACGCCCGAGCATCTCATCGTTCGGACCGCCTGGATCTTCGGTCCGGGCGGCACGAACTTCCCCTCCCGGATCCTGGCTGCCGGGCTTCGCGCTCTCGAGAACGGCGAGCCCCTGCGCGTCGTCAGCGACGAGCACGGCAACCCGACCTGGGCGCCGGACCTGGCTCGATCGATCGTGGCGGCCGTCCGATCCGGCGCCCGTGGCGTGCTGCACGTCGCCGGTGAGCCCGCCACCTCGCGCCACGCGTGGGCGCGGACGATCCTCGCGGGCCTGCCGGCACTCGAGGTGGTCCCGATCACGCGCGCCGAGTTCGCACGGTCGAGCACGGCGCCCGCGCGAGCGGTGCTCGCAACGGCGCGCGCGGCTGCGTTGGGCCTTCCGTCGATCGGCTGGCAAGCGCCATCGCGCCAGTACGCCGCGACGCTCCTCGACGAGCTCCGGGTCGGCCGCTGATGCGTGCCATCCCGACCCGCCTTGCGGGCCTCCTCCACCTCGCTCCGGACGTCCACGGCGACGATCGGGGCTTCTTCGTGGAGACGTTCCGCAGCGACGCGCTCGCGTCCCTGGGCGTGCGCGACGAATTCGTGCAGGACAACCACTCGCGGTCGCGACGCGGGACCCTGCGCGGTCTCCACTTCGCGATCGGTCGCGGCCAGGGCAAGCTCGTCCGCGCCGCGCGGGGGTCCATCGTCGACGTCGTGGTCGACATCCGTCGCAGCTCGCCGACGTTCGGCCACCACGAGGCGTTCGAGCTCGATGACGTCGCGCATCACCAGCTGTGGGTTCCGGTCGGGTTCGCGCACGGATTCCTGGTCTCGAGCGACGTCGCCGACGTCTGCTACCGCGTGACCGCGTACTACGACCCGGCGCTCGAACGCGGCATCGCCTGGGACGATCCGCAGCTCGGCATCGCGTGGCCCGAACGCGAGCCGCTGCTGTCGGAGCGCGATCGCGCGCTCCCCACGCTGGCAGCGATCACACCGGATCTGCCGAAGTGGTGAGCCGTGTGCGGAGGGTCCGCGCGCGCCTGGACCCGCGTCGCTACGATGGGCGCGCTCGATGCCCCCATGTGGAGTACCAGCGGTGATCGCCGGAATGACGCAGGAGCCCAAGCTGTCGCAGGGGACGCGGACGCCGCAGGTCGTCGTCGTCATGCCCGCGTACAACGCGGCGAAGACGATCGAGCGCACCTACGACGACATTCCCGCACGAGCTCGTCGATCGGATCATCCTGGTCGACGACGTCTCGGCGGACGAGACGGTGGCGATCGCAACGCACCTCGGGCTCGACGTCATCGTGCATGCGCAGAATCGTGGGTACGGCGGGAACCAGAAGACGTGCTACGACGCGGCATTGGCGATGGGAGCCGAGATCGTCGTCATGCTGCATCCCGACTACCAGTACGACGCGACCCGCATCCCCGACCTGATCGAGCCCGTGGTCACCGGTTCCGCCGATCTCGTGCTCGGCAGCCGCTTCCTCGGCGACCCGCTCGCGGGTGGCATGCCTCGCTGGAAGTACGTCGCCAACCGATTCCTCACCGGCCTGGAGAACAAGGTCTTCGGGCTCCAGTTGTCCGAGTACCACACCGGCTTCCGGGCGTACAGCCGCCGCCTGCTGCGGAGCATCGACTACCACGAGAACAGCGACGACTTCGTGTTCGACCAGGAGCTCATCGCCCAGGTCGTGCGCGGCGGCTTCCGCATCGCCGAGATCCCGGTGCCGACCCGCTACTTCCGCGAGGCGAGCTCGGTCGGCGTCCGCCGCAGCATCGTGTACGGGCTGTCGACCCTCGGCGTCGTGGGGCGCCACCTTGTCCAGGAGGTGCGCGACCGGCGAGCGGCGCGGAGGTCCTCCGGAGGCTGATCAGCCCGGGGTCCGGCGTTCCATCTCCGACGCGCGCGCGAGGCTGCCGAGGCTCCCGCCGCCCATCATGACCAGGGAGACGGCGCCGGCGATCGCGAGCGGCAGCAGGGTCACCGCATGCAGGAGGACGGCGAACGCGAGCGCCGCCTCGGGCGCCACGCCGAAGGCGCCCGCGGCGCCGGACACGGCCAGCTCGTACGTGCCGATATACCCCGGCGCCGACGGGATCGACGTCCCGAGCGCGCCGACCGCCACGATGATCAGGCTCTCGGCCGGGGTGAGCTCGATGCCGAGCGAGCGCGCGACCAGCCAGCATGTCGCCGTATCGGCGAGCCACACGGGGACGCTGATGACGAATGCCTGCGCGACCGACGAGCGGCGCGCCCCACCGGCCACGCCCATCGCGAAGCGCTCGAGCGGGCCGATCAGCCGGCCAACGAGGCCCCCAGGCTGGGGACCGATCAGCCGATGGACCAGGCGCACGATCGGCGTGATGCCGACCACGGCCAGCAGCACGACGACGGTGAGCGCCAGCGCGGCCGCCACGCCCGTGAGCTGGGTGAGCCACGATGGCGCCCCGATCAGCAGCGTCGCGACGAACGCCATGAGCGCGAGCGTGGCGAGGTCCAGGACTCGCTCGAGGATGACCGTCCCGAAGACGGCGGCGGAGCTGAGGTCCTCGCGCCGCGCCAGCAGGTAGGCCCGGATCGGCTCCCCCAGTCGCGCCGGCAGGACGGCGTTGCCGAGATAGCCGACCAGCAGGACCGGGAGGATGCGCAGGACCGCTGGCGGCCCCGGCAGCAGCCGCTGCCAGCGCCAGCTGCGCAGGACCATGGACACGGAGAGGGGCACGAGCGCCGCGAGGAGCGGCAACGGTTCGGCCGCGACGAGGAGCCGGACGGTCGCCTCGAGGTCGACCGACCGCAGGACGAGGAAGAGGGCCACCGCACTGGCCACCAGTCCGACGGTCGCCAGGATCAGGCGTCGCACGGCGGCGAGGATAGCGGACGACGGCCGGTCAGCTCGGCGCTTCGATCCTCACGACCCAGATTCCGCGTTGCGGGTCCGCCAGCACCGGGACCAGCTGGATGCTCTCGTGGACGGTCGGTTCGTCGACTTCCAGGAAGTCGAGCTGCTCAGGCGGCCGGTCGGCGAGCTCGTCGTGCACGACGATCTGCCCCGGCGCCGGGTACGACCCGTCCCCCGCCAGGCGCCTCCCCTGGAGTCGCTCGACCTGGGTGAGCGGCAGGTCGAACTGGACCGCGGCCGTGGGATACACCCTCGCCGGCACCAGCAGCGCGGGAGTGTGCGGCGACACATCGTGGGCATCCCGCTCGAGCGGCATGTCGCGAACGCCCGGGATCCCGTCCAGCTCGCTCTCGATCACCGGCGCCGCCGCCTGAAAGTTCTCGACGATGTGCCGATCGGAACGGATCTCGCGGATCGTCGGCCTGTCCAACGGACCGAGCGCTGGAACCAGCGCCACCGCGACGGCCACGCCCGCGCCAGCGTGCAGCGCTCCCCGGGCGGATGCCGGTGTCAGCGACCGAACGATGGGAGCCAGGAGCGGGATGGCGAGCGCGGCAAAGCCGATGCCGGCGCCAATGACCAGGGCGAGGTCGATCGGCAGGGCATAGCGGTTCAGGACGAACGTGCCCCGCCAGCCAAGATACAGGAGGAACGCCGCCACACCCGGGCCCAGCGCCAGGAGCCCGATGACGACCGGCCATGACTGTCGGGCGACGAGGACGGCCAGGCCGACGAGCGACAGCACCAGCAGCGGCAGCGACGAGCCGACGTGACCGCCGATGAAGAACGCCGCCCTCCCCGCATCCTGCGCCGTGCGGATGGCCGTTCCGAGGGTGGGGGTTGCGAACGAGTACAGCACATCGCCCGTCAGCAGCCAGTCGTGCGCCGCGCCGATCGGGATAGCGAGCAGGCCGATCAGGACCAGCCACGCTCGTCGCGGTGGTGGCGGTGTCGTGCCGCGACGAGACCACAGCCAGGCGAGGGAGATCCAGAGGCCGGCCAGGAGGGTGATGAACCACGTCTCGGGCCGGACCAGGCCGGCCAGCATCAGGGCGATGCCGGCCAGCGCATACCGTGGCGGGCTGCCCGTGGCGGCCAGCCCGGCCAGCGACCATCCCAGCAGCGCCCAGGAGACCGAATAGGCCAGCGAGACATCGCGGAGCAGCCACGTCGAGGCGAGCAGGCCGGTGGCGGTGAAGGCGGCGGCCGCCGTCGAGTGAGCGACCCTCCCGGCGAGGACCGATGCCGACGCGATCCCGAGGGCATAGGCCACGATTGCGGCCCACGCGATCGGACGCCAGTCGTCGAACGCGTAGTACAGCGGGCCGTAGATGAACGAGAGCAGCGGCTTCGGAGCCGTCCCGAGAAAGAGCTCGAGCCGCTCGCCGGACAGGATCCGATCGAAGTAGAGCACCGTTGCCGCCGAGTCGGACCCGACGGTCGCCACGTTGAACGGGCGGGCGGCCCACACCCCGATCCCGGCTGCGATCACGAAGACGGCGATCCCGAGGACGGGGAGCGGCCCGATCGACGAGTACGCCTTGGTGAGCCGGGCGGCGGACATCGCGTGATTATGGATGGCCGCTCACCGGGTCGTCTGGGCGATGCACGGTCGGTGTACCGTCTGCTCAATGGCAGACATCGTTGAGCCCGGACCCCAAGCGGATTCGGGTCCCTCCGACACGTACAAGCTCCATCGCGACCCGCGCAGCAGCCATCAGCGCATCGCTCGATACCTCAGACGCCAGGGCCGCAGCCCGATCCTCGACGTCGGATGCGCGTCGGGACAGCTCGGACGGCTGCTGGCGGGCAGCGGGCTCACGCTCGACGGGATCGAGCTCAACGCATCGGCCGCACGGTCCGCGGAGCCGTTCTATCGCTCGATTCAGAGCACGCGGATCGAGGACGCCGAGCTCCCCGCTGGTGCGTATCCGGTGGTCGTCTGCGCCGATGTCCTGGAGCACACGCCCGACCCCGAGGCGGTCCTGAACCAGCTGGTCGCCGCCGCGACCGCCGACGCGACGTTCGTCATCTCGCTGCCCAACGTCGCCCACCTGGCCGCGCGACTGCTGCTCCTCGCCGGCTCGTTCCCGCGCCACGAACGCGGGATCTTCGATCGGACCCATCTCCACTTCTACACGAGGTCGACGGCGCTGGCGACGGTTCAGTCTGCCGGGCTGACGGTCACCAGTGTCGGCACCACGCCGGTTCCGCTCGAGGACGTGTGGCCCGCCGCGCTCGGATCGGCCACGCGTGAGGCGGCGATGCGCCTCCAGGTGGCGGGCAGCAGCGTGGCACCCACGCTCTTCGCGTTCCAGTGGCTCATCGTGGCGCGGCGGTCCGGAGCGGCTGGCTAGAACGCCTCGAGGTACCGATCGACCTCCCAGGCCGAGACCTGCATCCGGTACTCGTCCCACTCCTCGCTCTTGGCCTCGACGAACCGCTCGAAGATGTGGTCGCCGAGCGCCTCGCGGATGACCTCGTCGCGCGACAGCTCGTCGAGCGCCTCGCGGAGCGTCCCCGGCAGCTGGCGAATCTTGCGCGACTCGAGCTTGGCGGCGTCGAAGTGATAGAGGTTCTCCTCGATCGGCTCCGGCGGCGTGAGCTTGCGCTCAATCCCGTCGAGGCCGGCCGCGAGCATCGCCGCGAAGGCGAGGTACGGGTTCGACGACGGGTCCGGGCAGCGCAGCTCGATCCGCACCGAGTTGTACTGGCCCTTGCTGCTCTGCGGGATGCGAATGAGCGCCGATCGGTTGATCCGCGCCCAGCCGACGTACACCGGCGCCTCGTAGCCCGGCACGAGCCGCTTGTACGAGTTCACGAGCGGCGCGAGGACGGCGATCATGCCGCGCGCGTGCTCCAGCGTCCCGGCGATGTACTGGCGCGCGGTCTCCGACAGCCCGTAGTCGTCCTTCGGGTCGCTGAACGCGTTCTTGCCCTTCTTGATGTCCCACAGCGACTGGTGGGTGTGCATCCCCGAGCCGTTGATGCCGAAGAACGGCTTCGGCATGAACGTCGCGTACAGCCCCCTCGTCGCCGCCACCGCCTTGAGCGTCGTCTTGAAGGTCACCGCGTTGTCGGCGGTGCGGAGCGCATCGGCGTACTGGAAGTCGATCTCGTGCTGGCCGGTGGCGACCTCGTGGTGCGCCGTCTCGACCTTGATCCCGAATTCCTCGAGGGCGTTCATCATCTCCTTGCGCACCTCGGTGCCGAGGTCCTCGGAGAGGTCGAAGTAGCCGGCCGCGTCATGCGGCAGCGGCTCGACGACGCCGTTGTCACGCTTGAGGAGGAAGAACTCGAGCTCCGGGCCGGTGTTCAGCACGAAGCCCTTCTCCTTGGCGCGCGCCAGCTGGCGCTTCAGGACGCCGCGCGGGTCGCCGGGGAAGGGATCGCCGTTCGGCGTGAACACGTCGCAGATGACCCGGGCGCTGCCGGTGTGCAGCTGGGCGTCGCCATCGGTCCCGGGCTCCCATGGGATGGCACTGAACGTGTCGAGGTCGGGCACGAGGAACATGTCGGACTCGGCGATGCGCGCGAAGCCCTCGATGCTCGAGCCGTCGAACCACTTGCCGTGCTCGACCGCCTCTTCCAGCTGGTGCATCGGCACCTGGACCGATTTCACCTGGCCGACGATGTCGGTGAACTGGAGGCTGACGAAGCGCAGGTTGCGCTCCTCCGCCTGCTTCAAGGCAGCGGCAAGCTTGGTTGGGGCCACAGGGAACCTCCGAAAACGGACGTGATGGGTGGTGTCCTACGGTAGCCGCCGGCGCCTGCTGGCGGACCGATGGCGTCGCTCGCGCGCGGCGGACTTCTTGTGCATCCCGCACAAGGCGGTCCGTCGTTACGACCGCGATTCATCCGCCTCGCGCAGGAGGCGAAGCGCGTCATCGGGCCGGCGCGGGTCGATCCCCAGCTCGACCGAAGCCCGGTGGAGCCGATACAGCACCGTGTTGCGGTGCACGCCGAGGCTCCGCGCCGCCGGCGCGATCCGCCCGTTCGCACGCGCGACGGCCAGGAGCGTGTCGCGCAGCGGGTCGCCGGTCGAGGGCGGCAGCCGCGGCTCGCGCTCGGGGCGCCCGAGCGCCGGCTCGGCCGGCCGCCGGCGGAGGAGCGCGCGCAGCGTGATCGCCAGCGCGTCGAGCGCGACACCGTCGACCGCGGCGAACGGCAGGTCATCGAAGAGCCAGGCCGCGGCGGACGGCCCGATCGGCCGCTCGAGGATCCAGAGCCCGTCGCGCGTGCGGCGCGCCGCGCTCCCATGCGTCGCCCGCTCACCGAGGAGGCGGGCGTGGGCGGCGGCGAAGCGCGTCGCCAGGGCGCGCCCCGCCGAGCGCGGGTTGAGGGACGCCATGCCCCCATCCACGCTGACAGCCACTCCGCGGCGCAGGCGGGCGGCGACGACACCGGCCGGTGCGGATGGCTGTGGGTCGGCGAGGGCGGCCTCGGCGCCGGCCAGCCGCAGGTCGGCGGCCAGGGCCGCCAGCCACTCGCGCTCGCCGTCGAGGTAGGCGGCTGCCGATTCGCCTCGAGCGCCGGCGACCCCACCGCCGGCAAGCACCGGCACGGGCGCAGCCGACGGCTCGATGGCCGGCAGCCCTTCGCCGACCAGCCAGATCGCGGCCGGGTCGAGCTCCGCCTCGCGCAGCCCGGCCAGCAGGCCATCGATCCCCGCCGCGGGCAGGACGGCGCCATCGGCAACGAGGAGCTGTCCGTCGGCCGATGACGGAAGGTGCGGCGGCGCGGCGCGGGTGCGGGCGATCCCGCGTACCGGCCGCGCCAGGCGATCCACCGAGCCGGAGACGAGGTGCGCCTCGGGGTCGACGGCGCGCCAGACGTCGAGGACGGTCGTCACACCGCACCGCCGAGGCGCTCGGCGAGCCGCGCGAGCTCATCGGTCGGGCGGTCGAAGCGCTCGCCGCGGAGCACGAGACGGACGCCGCCGGCCGGCACCGGCCGGATGGTGACGCGACGGCGCGGGAGCCAGAACGCGACCGCCAGCGTGACCGTCAGCAGCGCGGCACCGCCGAAGAGGATCCACAGCCCAGGGTCGCTGCGCGACAGGAAGGTGACCCAGGCCTCGAAGCCGTCGAAGCGGACCTCGAGATCGCCGATGCGCGCCGTCTCGCCCGGCCGCAGGCGTGCGCCGTCGACGAGGCCCGAGCCGTCGAGCACGCTGACGCCGAGCTCATTCGTCGCGGCGTCGGTCAACGCGAGCCCCAGGACGAGCCCGACGCTCGGCAGCTCGGTCGAGCCGACCGGGAGCCCGTCGCGCACGTCCTCCAGCGGCAGCGTCGCGTCGAGCAGTACGCTGCCGCCGAGCGTCGTGACCCGCACGCTCGCTGCGGGGCCGTACGTCCACGGATGGACGAGGTAGCCGTCGAAGTCGCCCGGCTCGTTGACGCGGAGGACCTGATCGCGCACCGGCGCTCCGTCGCGCAGGAACGTCACCTCGGTGTCGAGACGACGAGGACGGTCGTCGGGCCCGAACTCGGCGTCGAAGGCGTCGAGCCGCACCGCCGCCGAGAAACCGGGACGCGGCACGTCGAGCAGGGCCTGGCCGCCCGGCAGCAACGTGAAGAGCGACTCGGTGCCGAAGGCGGCGCCGATCGCCGCGCCGAGCACGATCGCCACGAGCGCCAGGTGGCTGAGGATGCCGGCGAAGCGCGACCATCCGCGCCGCACGCCGTGGATCGCCCAGCGGCCCCCGCGAGCGCTCTCGAGCCGCGCCCGGTACCCGGAGCGGGCCAGCGCGGCGAGCAGCACCTCGGGCTCCGCCATCGGCAGCGATGCCACCAGGGCGCCGGTGCCGGGCTGGACCGGTCCCGGACGCTGCCACTCGCGCCAGGCAGCGGGCGCGCGGACCGCGACCGCCGCGACGCCGCTCAGCGCGAGCGCCCCGAGCAGGAGCGCGTACCAGACGCCGTCCAGCAGTGTCGGGCCGGCAGGCAAGAGCGCGGCGATGGCGTTGGCGAGTCCGGTCGCCGCCAGCAGGACCAGGCCGACGCGGCCGTCGCCGGCGACGCGGAGGAATCGCTCGGCGGCGCGCGACAGGCGCTCCCCGGTGGGCGCCGCACCCACCTGTGCCCGGGTCGCGGCCATCAGGCCGGGTCGGCGGCGGCCACGAGGTCGGCGACGAGGTCCTCGGCATCCTCGAGACCGATCGAGACGCGGACGGTGCCGGGCGTCAGGCCGGCGCCGGCGAGGTCCGCATCGGTCAGCTGACGGTGAGACGAGCTGGCCGGGTGGCTGACGAGGGTCTCGACGCTGCCGAGGCTGGTCGCGTGGACCGCCACCCGCACGCGCTGGAGGAACCGCTCTCCGTGCTCGCGCCCGCCGGCGAGCTCGAGGGCGAGCATGCCGCCCGCCATCCCGCCGCGCAGGACGCGGCACGCCAGCTCGTGCTGGGGATGCGACTCGAGGCCCGGGTAGCGCACCCCGGCGACGCCGGCAGCTCCCTCGAGCGCCCGTGCCACCGCCAGTGCGTTCGACGAGTGGCGCTCCATGCGCAGCGCGAGCGTCTTCAGGCCGCGCAGCGCGAGGAACGCCTCCCACGGCGAGGCGTTGCCGCCGGCGTTGACCATGACGTGGCGCGCCGCGTCGACGCGCTCCGCCGACCCGACCACCGCGCCGCCCATGAGGTCGGAGTGGCCGCCGACGTACTTCGTCGTCGAATGCACGACGACGTCGGCGCCGAGGGCGAGCGGGTTGGCCAGCGCCGGCGAGGCGAAGGTGTTGTCCACGCCGACCAGGACGCCACGGGCGTGGGCGAGTTCCGACAGTGCGGCCACGTCGGCCATGGCCGTGGTCGGGTTGCTGATCGTCTCGAGCCACAAGCAGCCTCGCCCCGCCCTCGAGCGCGGCCTCGACGGCAACGTGATCGGTCGTGTCGACAGTGCGGTGCCGGATCCCGGATCGCTCGAGCACCGACCTCGCCAGGCCGATCGTCCCGCCGTAGACCGCACCCGGGATGACGACCTCGTCGCCGGCGCGCAGGACCGACAGCATCACCGCGTGGATGGCGGCCATGCCCGACGCCGTGACCAGTGCCGCCTGTCCGCCCTCGAGCTCCGCCAGGGCCCGCTCCAGCGCGTCATGGGTCGGATTCGAGTAGCGCGTGTACGAGTGACCGGGTCGCGCGAACTCGAGCAGCTCGGCCAGCTCGGCGGCGTCGGACACCTCGAACGTGCTGGTGGCGTAGATCGGCACGTTGACCGGCGGCTGCGGCGCGTCCGGCACCCGGCTGGCCGCCTTGATGGCGCGCGTCGAGAAGCCCGGCATGGTGGCTGAGTCTAGCAGCGGATTCGCGCAAGTCCGCCCGGCCCGCTAGCATCTCCGACCGATGCACTTCCCCCGATCCCGCCGCGCCCTGTTTGCCATGGGCGCCGCCGCGGTGGTGCTGGTCGTCGTGGCCGTCACCGCCTTCACCGTCGTCAACGCGACGCCCGAGCCGACACCGACGCCGTCGCCGACGCCGTCGCCAACCCCGTCGCCAAGCCCTTCACCGACCCCGTCCCCGACGCCGTCACCCACCCCCACGCCAACGCCGACGCCGACGCCGAAGCCCGAGGCACGATGCCCGATGAACGGCCAGGTGCTCGACAGGCCGAAGATGGCCGACCGCGTGCCGATGATCGTGCAGATCGAGAACAATCCGATCGCGCGGCCTCCGTCGGGTCTCAACCTCGCCGACCTCGTGATCGAGGCGCCGGTCGAGGGCGACACGACCCGCTTCATGGCCGTCTTCATGTGCACGCCCCAGGTCGACGCCCTCGTGGGACCGGTCCGGTCGGCGCGCTACTTCAATGTCGACCTCCATCAGCAGCTGCGTGCCGTGACGCTCCACTTCGGCGGCGCCCACAAGGTCCTCAGCCGGCTCGACGTCAGCCGCGTGCGGCGCGTCGACGGGCTGACGACGGGCTGGTACTTCTTCCAGCGCGCCGGGGTCTGGGGCGCACCCCACAACGTGTTCCTCGACGTCGACGCGGCGCGGCGCGAGATGGAGACTGGTGGCCTGCAGGAGGAAGCCGACATCAAGCGAGCCGGGCGAGCGCCGTTCGCGTTCGACGACGACGCGAAGCTGCCCCCCGGACGGGCGGTGAACAGCATCGGCTTGACCACGTCCAGCTTCTGGCACTTCGGCTGGGTCTGGAGCAAGGCCGACGGGCGCTGGCTTCGGACCGATGGCGGCGCCGCCAACTTCGATGCCGTCACCGGGGACCGCATCTCGGCAAACACCGTGATCGTGCAGGTCGTCCGCCAGGACGTTCTTCCCGGCGAGCTCGACCCCGGTGGCTTCCCGCGGCGCTACCAGTACCTCGTCGACGAGGGTGACGGAGTCCTCTACATCGGCGGGCGAGGCTTCGACGTGCGCTGGTCGCGGACCGACCCGGAGGACGTCACGAAGTGGACGTACGCCAAGAGTGGCAAGCCGGTCGTTCTGCCGCCGGGCAAGGTGTGGTGGGAGATCGTGCCTCGAGGCAGCGCAATCAGCGAAGGCTGACGCCGGAGGGCCTAGTTGCCGGGGCGGTCGCGCTCGACGGCGCCGGGCGAGAGGAACGCGTCCATCGCCCGGCGAATCTGGTGGTCGGGGTCGAACGAGCGGCTCGCCGCCTCGATCTGGCGCCGCACGTCCGCCGCCTCGGGCTCTGAGTCGTCGGGACGCGGCTCGTCGGCGGAGACGATCGGTCCCAGCTCCACGGCGACCGCACGATCCTCGCTCGGCGCCGTGACCCCGTTCCGCGATGGCTCGGCCGCGACGACCGGGGCGATCGGCTCGGCAGCCGCGACCTCTGACACTGACGCCTCGTCAGCCGGGGCGGGCGGCTCGACCTCCGTGATGCTTCGTCGCGCCAGGAGGGCCGGGCGCGGGCGAGGATTGCCGCTGATCTGGTTCTTGCCGAGCTTCTTGGCCTGGTACATCGCCCGGTCGGCAGCCACGAGCAGCTCCTCGGCCCCGAGCCCATCCTCGGGATGGCTCACCAGACCGATGCTGACGCTGGTGATCGGGTCGCCGCCGCCGGCGACCAGCCCGACCTCCTCGGCACCGAGGCGGATCTTCTCGGCGACCACGAACGCGCCGACGATCTCGGTCTCGGGCAGGAGCACGACGAACTCGTCGCCGCCGTATCGGTACGCGGAGTCGACGGTGCGGATCGAGCCGTGGATGACGGTGCCGAGCGCGCGCAGCACCTCGTCGCCGCGGAGGTGGCCGGCGCCGTCGTTGACGGCCTTGAGCCCGTCGACGTCGATCATCAGCACGCAGAAGCCACGGTCGCTGCGCCGGGTGCGGCTGACCTCCTGCTCGAGGGTCATGAACAGCTGCGAGCGGTTGAAGAGGCCGGTCAGCGGATCGGTCCGCGAGAGGTCGATCACGCGCTGCATTGCCCGTCGCTGGTGCCCGGCGTAGGCGATCGCCACGAAGGCGAGCAGCCAAGTCGCGAGGAGGCCGACCGAGAGCCGCAGCACGTCCTCCGGGCCGTACAGCCCGAGGTTCGGGTCGACCGTCAGCACGGCGGCGAAGGCCACGGTCGCGAGCGACGCGGCCGTGATCCCGGCACGCGGGCCATACGCCAGGGCGGCAGCCACGCTGACGAGCGCAAAGAGCATCGCGAACGGCGAGGAGGCGTAGCCGGTGAGGGCGAGCAGGCCCGCGATGAGCGCGATCGCCGCGAGGAGCTCGGCCAGCCGTCCGAGGGTCCCGCGCGGGCCTGTCGCCAGCTCGTGGAAGAGGACGACCGCGAGCGCCGCGGCCCCGCCGAGCACGAAGATCGGTGCCTGGTCGGCGGCGAACGAGCCGCTGATCCCCACGCCGAGCATGACGATCGTGATCGTCAGCCACCAGACGACGCGCAGCGTCGCGTCGGGCGCGGGCGATCCCTCGGAGGTTCGTAACTCGCCGGGCACGAACGGCGTCAGGGTGGCGGCATCCGAGATGGGCGAGGGGGCCGGACTGCGACGCCCGGCGAGCATGATTCCGACCAGGAGGAGGCCCGCCAGCAAGGCGGTGACGGCGATGACGGTCAGCTGGAGTGGCACATGATCCTCGTCCGGCGGTCGAGCGGTGGATGCTCCGAGCGGCCCCCATGGCCGGCGGGCCAAGTATGGCGGTCCGGCGAGAGATGGCGCAAACGTACTAACCCACCCGTACTACCCCACCTGTGGACAGGACGCACCACATCGGGGCTTCCGGGCATCCTTTGTTAGAGTGACGGACCCCATGTCGCAGGAATCGGCGGCCCACGAGGCCGGGTCTCTCCCGCACCGGCCGTGGCTGGCCGCCGTGCTCAGTTTCGTCATCCCCGGCCTGGGCCAGGCGTACGCCGGCCGCGTGCTGCTCGGACTGCTGTTCGCCCTTCCGATCCTGCTGCTGGCGGGGCTCATCGCCGGGATCGCCACCGGTGATCTCGCCGGCCTGCAGGATCGGCTCTTCGCCAGCGAGTTCCTGATTGGCGTGCTCGTCATCAACGGCGTCGTGCTCGCCTGGCGCGGCATCGCGATCGCGCACGCCGGCCTCACGCCGTGGGCCGCGATTCGCGGGCGTGACCGGCAGGTGGCGGTCGCCGTCGTCGGCGTCCTGCTCGCCGTGACCGTGGCGATGCACGCGTGGATCGGCGTGGTCATCGTGCAGTTCGAGTCGACCCTGACCCAGATCTTCGAGCCCGAGCGACGACCGACGATCTCGGGCTCCGATCCGTCACCCGACCCCGACGAGCCCGACGAGCCGATCAACGAGCCCGAGTTCGACTGGGACGGATCGGAGCGGGTCAACATCCTCCTCATCGGCACCGATGCCGCCCCTGGCCGCGACGCGGTCCTCACCGACGTCATGCTGGTCGTCAGCATCGACCCGGTGGACGAGACCGCGGTGATGATCTCGGTCCCGCGCGACACCGGCTACGTACCGCTGCCCGACGAGTCGCTCTTCGCCGGCGGCCTCTACCCCGACAAGGTCAACGAGCTGGCGCTCCAGGCCTCCCTCGACCCGGCGACGTGGTGCCCGGACCTCGCGGACGATCCGGAAGCCTGCGGACTGCGCACGGTGGAGCGCTCGATCGGCCTCTACCTCGGCCTCGACATCCACCACTACGCCCTCGTCGACATGGCCGGCTTCACGGACATGATCGACGCGATCGGCGGGGTGGAGCTGTGCCTGGACGGAGACCTGGTGGACCCGCTGTTCGACGGCAGCCTCACGAACGACGAGACGAACGAGGGGCTCGTCATCCCCGCCGGCTGCCGGGTGTACGACGGCATCGAAGCCCTGGCCTACGCGCGAAGCCGCCAGGGCTGGATCGAGATGCCCGACGGTGAGCGCATCCCCCAGACCGATTTCGACCGCGCCGCACGCCAGCAGCGGGTGCTGCTCGCCATGCGCGAGGAGCTGACCGAGGCCGACACCTTCATCGAGCTGCCGCAGCTGCTGTCCGCCATCGGCCGAACGGTGAGCACCGACTTCCCGCGCGACCAGGCCGGTGACTTCGCGAGCCTCCTGCCGCTCATCGCCGGGCCCGACATCGAGCGGGTCGTGCTCGGCTACCCGGAGTACGTCGACCTTCCGGTCGACCCGGAGACCAACTACCTGCTCATCCCGAAGCGCGACGCGATCCGCGATGAGATGGCGCGGCTCTTCGGCCTCGAGAACCTCGTGGGCTGGTACCTCGGCTCGACCGCTCCGGGACCGACCGGCGACCCGGCCGCCGGCACCGAGACGCCCTAGCCCACGTCGCCGAGCAGGACGGCGACGAGCGCAAGCGCGGCCGAGATGGCCGTGAGCGTCAGCATCGCGTCGCGCTGGGTCAGGCCCGCCCGCAGCAGCTGATGGTGGATGTGGCCGCGATCGGCCACGAAGAACGGCTCACCGCGCGCGGTCCGGCGGATCACCGCCCAGACCGTGTCGATCAGCGGGATGGCGAGCGCGACGAGCGGCACGATCGGCGGCTGCGGATTGACGCCGTCCTGGGTCAGCGAGATGGCCACGGCGCCGACGACGAAGCCGAGGAACATCGAGCCGGTGTCGCCCATGATGATCGAGGCCGGATGGAGGTTGTAGGCGAGGAAGCCGATGGCGGCGCCGCCGGCGGCGGCGATGATCGGCAGCGTCGGGTCGACCCCATCGGACGCGGACAGCAGCGCGAACGCGCCGAGCGCCGTCAGCACCACTCCCGTCGCCAGCCCGTCGAGGCCGTCGATGAGGTTGATCGCGTTGATGATGAGGACGATCCAGGCCACCGTGAGCGGCAGCGCGAGCACGCCGAGGCTGACCGTGCCCCAGGGCAGCTCGAGGTGCTCGATGCTGAGGCCAAGCGCGAAGCCGAGCACCGCCGCCGCCACCTGCCAGAAGAGCTTCACCATCGCGCGCATGCCGCGCACGTCGTCGATGACGCCGACGACCACCAGCAGGAGCGCCCCGGCCAGGATCGCGGGCGCCCGGTTCGGACGAAGGAATCCGACCGGGTCGAGGTCCTCCGTCGCAAGAGCCGCGAAGCCGATGGCCACCGCGAACGCGATCGCGATCGCCACGCCGCCCAGGCGCGGGACCGGGAACTGGTGGATCTTGCGCTCGGCATCCGGCTGATCGAGCAGTCCCTGCCGGTGGGCGATGTGACGGACGATCGGGGTAACCAGCAGGCTCACGACGAGGGCAACGGCTGAGGTGAGAGCGGTCAGCATCGGGCGCGATGGTACCGCCTCTCGAGCGCTCGCTCGGTGACGGATGGTCGGGGCGGCCGGATTCGAACCGGCGGCCTCCTGCTCCCAAAGCAGGCGATCTGCCAGACTGATCTACGCCCCGCCAGTGCCCGACGGCGATGATAGCGCGCGAGGGCGTGGGCTTGGCAGCGTGCAGGATTGCGGTACGTCGGCCGCCGAAGTCGTGACAGGATGACCGGCAGCGAGGCCGCAGCACGGCGCCAGCGTCGATGACGCCGCCGACCGGCCGCCACACTGCACCGCGCGGAGGAACATAGGCACACATGAAGAATCCACCGATCCTCATCTCCGTCATCGGCTTCTTTGCACTCTTGGCCGGGCTCGCCTGGCTCTTCCTGGGGCTCCGGATCCTCGGGTTCGATTGGTTCACCCTGCTCGGCGACGTCGGCGACTTCGAGCAGTCCGGTCTCTGGGGCTGGCTCGCGATCATCGGCGGCATTGGCTGGATCGCCGCCGCGGCCGGGCTCTGGGCGTTGCAGCCGTGGGCCCGGACGTTCGCGCAGATCATCGCGGGAATCGCCCTCTTCGAGGCGTTCCTCTGGTTCCTCGAGTACCCCGGATCCGGCCTGGGTCTCGGCATGTCGATCCTGCCGCTCGTCATCCTGTTCTACCTGGGCAGCGGCGAGGTCAAGGAGGCCTTCGGCGAGGACGAGCCGCAAGCCGCCATCTGAGCTCATCCTCACGGGGGGCCGTTTCGCGCCGGAGGCCGCCGCAGGGGGAGCGGCGGCCTCGCCACGTCAGTCCGGGCGCGACGCGCGGGTCGTGAGCCGGTCGACGACGGCGAGGTAGCGCTTCTTCTGGTGCTCCCAGTCGTAGGCGGTCGCCTGGCGCTGCGCCTCGGCGCCATAGGCCACCGTGCGCTCCGGATCGGCGGCGAGCTCGATGACGGCGCGCGCCAGCGCGGCGGGATCGCCACCGGGGACGAAGCGCAGGGCCGCATCGGTGAAGTGGTGGCGGAAGGTGGCGAGGTCGCTGGCGATGGTCGGCACGCCCATGGCGGCGTACTCGAGCAGCTTCGTGCTCAACGAGTACTCCAGGTATGGCTCGGGCAACGACGGCACCAGGCCGATGTCGGCGCCGGCCAGCAGCGCGGGCAGCTCGTCGATGAGCACGCGACCGTGCAGCGTCACGCGCTCGGCGGTGCCGGTCCCCGCGATGGCGGCCTCGACCGGCCCGCGCCAGGGCCCATCGCCGTAGACGTCGAGCCGCCAGTCGAGGTCGGCCGGGAGGGTCGCCAGGCCATCGATGGCCACGTCGAGGCCGTAGATGCGCTGGAGGTTCGAGTGGTGGACGAGGCGCAGGGTGCCATCGGCCATGAACTCGCGGCGCGGGTGGCGCGACGGATCGAACAGCCGCTGGTCCGCCGAGTTCATGACGACCTCGATCTTGTCCGGGGGCACACCGCGCGCGATCGAGAGCTGGCGCAGCGGCTCGTGGACGGTGATCAGCTCATCGGCGACCGCGGCCGAGGCACGCGTCACGCCGGTCACGAGCGGCATCAGGGGTCGCAGCATTGGGGCGCTGAAGCGGTCGCGGAAGAATTCGGGCATGTCCTCGTGCAGGTCGAGCAGGAGCGGGACACCGCCGAGCTTCTCGGGCAGCGCGGCGAAGCCGAGGAAGTCGGGGACGGTCGCGACCTGGACGAGGTCGTATCTGCGCCGTCGATGCTCCCGCGCCAGGCGCCAGGTGGCCATCGCGGTGAAGGCGGCGTACTCGGCGAGGTGACCGGCGAAGCCGGTGAAGAGGCGGTTCACGGGGAGGCGCACGATGCGCTGGAGACCATCCGTCTCGTCGCCGGCCTCGCCGGGCTGGCGCAGCGCGAACACGTCGACCTCGTGGCCGGCATCGATGAGTGCGTCGCTCTGGCGACGAACCCGAGGATCGCCGGGATAGATCGCGTGGACGACGATCGCGACGCGGCGGCGGTGCTCAGTCATCTCGATGTGTCGAGGGAACTCCGCACGGAGCCGCTGGCGCGCGCGATTCCCGCGGTCCAGCGAGAGCCGGTGTGCAGGAGCAGCGCGGCTGCGGGCAGCTCGTGCGTCCGCACCCTCGATGGATCGCGGAAACGCAGCGCGAACGGGCCCTCACGTGACATCGCCTCGATCCACCGAGGATTCCTTCACCTCGTCCCACAGCAGGTCCTTCTCGGCGAGGGAGAGAGCCGCGAGATCCACGCCGCGCTGCGCCGCGAGGGCCTCGACGCGCCGGTAGCGCGCCAGCCAGCGGTGGTTGGCGGTGCGCAGCGCCTCCTCGGGGTCGACCTTCATCCAGCGCGACAGGTTGACGAGCGCGAAGAGCACGTCACCGAGCTCGTGGAGCATCTCCTCGTCGGACGAGGCCGCTCGCAGCTCGTCGAGCTCCTCGGTCACCTTCTCCCAGACGCCCTCGATCGCCTCCCAGTCCCAGCCGAGGGCCGATGCGCGCTCCTGGATCTCGCGGCTGCCCGGCAGGGCCGGGAGCGCGCGTGAGACGCCGCCGAAGGCATCGGTGCGCTCCTTGCCCGCTTCGGCGCGCTCGTCGGCCTTGATCGTCTCCCAGTTGCGGATGACCTGCTCGGCGGTGTCGGCCACGACCTCGCCGAAGACATGCGGATGGCGCCGCACGATCTTGCCGGCGATGGACCGATACACATCGGTCAGGTCGAACGCGGACTCCTCGGCCGCGAACTGCGCGTGGAGGATCACCTGGAGCAGCAGGTCGCCGAGCTCCTCGGCCAGGTCGGCCGGCGAGCCGTGCTCGATGGCGTCGACCGTCTCGTACGCCTCCTCCAGCAGGTAGGGCCGCAGCGTCAGGTGGGTCTGGCGGCGATCCCATGGACAGCCGTCCGGCGCGCGCAGTCGCGCGCTGATGGCCGCCATGCCATGCGGGCTCGCAAGGTTGTCGATCGGGTCGAGCGGCGGAACGAGCCAGTCGTCGGCCAGCAGGGCAGCCTCGTCGAGGGTCTCCAGGGTGACCGTGGCGTCGTCGGCGAGGCGCCGCAGCTCATGCGCGGGCGGGTAGAGGGCGACCAGGACGGCGCGCGGCCCGTGACGGGCGTGGCGCCCGGGCAGGGTCCTGTCGGGCGCCGAGCCGCCCCGCAGGACGAGCAGTGGAAGGGACGGGTCGAACGCGACGGCGGGCAGCCGGTTCGCGGCCACGGCCTGGACGCCGTCGGCGGGATCGAGGCCCGCGCGAGCGAGCAGCTCGTCGATGCCGCGCGAGAGGCCCGCGCTCATCGGTCAGACGGGCGCGGCGGTGGACTGGAACTGCGGGTCGATCCAGGTCTCGACGCCGTTGCGCACGACCTCGTCCAGCCAGCGCTCGAAGCCGTTTTCACGGATCTGGTCGAGGCGCTCCTCGGGAATCTCCTCGCTCTCGCTGATCTCGAGGAGCCGATAGATCACGATGCCCGTCTCGCCGCCGTCGATCACGTCGCTGATGTCGCCGACGTCTGCGAGGCCGAAGACCGCCTCCTCCTGCGCTCGGCTGAGCTCGTAGTGCGCGACCCAGCCAAGCTCGCCGCCGTTCTGCGCGGTGGCGGTGTCCTCGCTGTGCTGCATCGCGAGCTCACCGAACGCGTCGGGATCGGTCTCGAGCTGCGCGTGGATCTCCTCGGCCTGCGCCTGCGGGCTCTCCCGCTCGTCGGTCTTCTGGATCACGTGGTAACCGAAGCTGGAGCGGACCGGCTCGCTGATCTCGCCCACCTCGAGCTCGGCGAGCGCGGCGGTGAACTCCGGCACGTACGGTGAGTTGGCGGGGTCGGACCAGCCCAGGTCGCCGCCACGCGCGCCGGAGCCGGTGTCGTCGCTGTGCTCCGCGGCGATGGCGTTCCAGTCGGCGTCCTCGGCAGACACGAGCTCGTGGACCTCGTTCGCCTCGGCGAGCGCGGCCGCCCACTGCTCCTCGGTGGCCTCAGCCTGGTCGGTGAGCGCGGGATCGGGCTGGACGAGGACGTGGCGCGCCCGCTCCTGCGGCACCGGCGTGCCGGCGACGGGCGCGATGACGATCTGCGCCACGCGACGCTGTGGCGCCGGCGTGACGACGACTTCCGCCTCGAAGTGCTCGCGGTAGGCGTCCGGGAGGATGTCGCTGCGGACGTAGTCGCGGTACTCCTCGTCGCTGATCCCGTTGTCCCGCAGCAGGGTGAGCAGCGGGCCCTCGCCGGTCGCCTCGCGACGCTCGACGAGCTCGAGCACCGCCGCACCGCGTTCGGTCTCGATCGGCCCGACCAGGTCGCCCGCGTCCGCGTCGGCAAGGGCGTCGAAGTACTCGTCGTAGGCGACATCGCCGTCCTCGAACCAGCCCAGCGTGCCACCGGTGGACGCGGTGAAGTCGTCGCTCACCTCGATGGCGACGGCCGAGAATGTCTCGCCGCCTTCCACCCGCTCCTTCGCCGCCTGCGCCTCGGCCATCGCCGCCTCGAGCTGCTCGTCGGTGGGCTCTGCGCCGGCCTCGGCGTCCTCGGGCAGTACCTCGATGAGGATGAGGTTGGCGTTCACGCGCTCGCGGAGCGCGAGGCGCAGCGCCATCTCGGTGTCGACCTCCTCGTCGGTCACCGCGACGTCGTACTCCGCGGCGCGCGACGCGAGCACCTCGCCATCGACGAGCGAGTCGATCGCCGAGCTCGGCAGGCTCCCGGCCTGCTGGTTCAGCGCCTCGACCTGCTGGTTGATGATCTGGTCGCGCGGCCCGCCGGTGAGCTGCGACTCGAGCTCCTGGAGCTCGGCGATGAGCTCCATCGTGAGGATGGTCTGGCGCTCGCTCATGTCGGCGCGATCGAAGCCCGTGCCGGCGACGTCGGCGACGGGTCGCGCGTGCGACTCCCAGTAGCCGTTCCACGCGGCCGCGCCGAAGATCCCGATCGCCACGGCGATGGCGATCGCGAAGCCGACGATGATCAGCTGCTGCGTGCGCAGCTCGTCCTGCCAGCGCGGCCGGTGCTTGCGATCGAGAACGGGTCGGGAGCGGAGTGTCATGAGCGTTCGGTCATCGGCGAATTGGTCATGCGGCGGCTCAGCGTGCGACCCTCATCGGCCGCGGGATCCGGGCGAGGCGCCATGCTAGCCGATGGTCACCGCGTCCGCACGGCTGGGTCGTGACACCCGTCGCGAATCCAGGCGGCATGGGCGCACGGTACAGGTTCCTTCGCTATTCGGCCGACTCCACGGTCAGCCACCACCATCCGGCTCCTGGATCCGCCTGGAGCGGGACGAGCCGGATGGTGCCGAGAACCGCTGGTTCGGTCGTCTCGAACGCACGGAACGAATCCAGCGGCACGTCGATGTTGGCATCGTGGTAGACGAACTGATCCGGGACCAGCACCTCCTGGGGCTGTGACGACCTGAATGCCACCACGTTGTCGCCGATGCGCGTCAGCGATGCATCCCCCTCGATGGCAACGCGTCGAACGAGATCACGCGGAACGAAGACGGTGACTCCGCGCGGATCCACGACGGTGAATCCCTCGGTTCCGTCAACGGCCTCCGGAACCGGTGTCTCAACAGCATCGAGTGCCTCCCGGATCGTCGGCATGAGGCGCTCGACGTTGGCGCTTGCCCGCCGAAGGGTGCCGAAGCGCTCGGCGATCTCGGGATTGAGCGGCGCGAGTGGGAACGACAACAGCGTCGCGACGATGGCGCCGATCGCCAGTGCGGCCACGACCAGCGGGCCGCGGCCAGCTCGGACCAGGAGCCTCCGGTCGACGGCCGTCGCGATCAGCCGCAGCAGGCCGCCGACGCCGATCGCCGCGGCGAATGCGAGGGCAAGCTCCGGCTCCTCGTAGTACCGCGCGTCGATGAACAGGCCCCGAAGCGCAAGGCTCGCGAGCAGGCCGAACACGCCTGCCGTGAGCGCGGCGAGGCCGATGAAGACGCTCCAGTGTCGCGCGCGAATGAGGAAATAGACGCCGACGCCGGCCAGGATGACAAGGACGGCATCGCCACGGTACCGCCCGGCCAGATCGCCAAGGTACGTCCCGAGCGGAATGGGGTCCAGGGCGGGATACACAAGCGCGGTATAGGCAGACGGCATGCTCAGCCAGTACAGCGGGTCCCCGGTCAGCAGCAGGTCATGGAGGAGCAGGAGTGGCAGGGCGAGCCACCCGATCAGGATCGGCATCGCATCTCGTGCGCGGGTGGCCGACGGAGACGCCCGGCCCTTGGCCTCGAGGACGGCCAGCAGGACGATGGCAGCCGTCGCGAACGCAAGGATGATGAACGTTTCGAGGCGGGCGGCAGCGGCCGCGAGCAGGGCCAGCCCCGCGATGCCGAAGCGCGGCCGCGCGGCCGTGACGGCCAGGCCCGCCAGGAGCCAGCCCGCAAGGGACCAGACCAGCGAGTTCGCGCGCGACACCTCCAGCAGGTGCGGCGACGAGAGGATCATGAAGGCTCCAATGAAGGAGCCGGCGGCCAGGCCGCCCAGCCGGGATGCGAGCAGCACGGCCAAGCCGACGCCCAGGCCATGGACGAGGAGGGTCTCCCAGACGATGGCTCGCCAGTCCTGGACCAGACCCCACGTCATCCCGTAGACACCGGTGAGCAGGGGCTTCGGCGTGGTGAGGACATAGACCTCGAGCGGTTCGCCTGCCGCGATGCGCTGAAAGTAGAGGACGCTCGCCATGGAGTCGGGGTCGTTCATGGCGGGGCCCCACGCCTGCATCGTGAGTCCGGCCACCACCACCGCGACGAGCGCGAAGAGGAGCGCAACGAGGCGATCGGCGGCGGCTCGGCTCACCGGCCGATACTACGGACTACGCCCCGTCGGGGCGATCTCCCACCGCCTACCGGCGCTTGGCGCCATCGCGGATCGCGTTCCAACGCAGCTTGAGGACGAGGAGCATCGCCTCGCGCACGATCCCGCCGGTCATCTTCGAGGTGCCCGCGGTGCGCTCGCGGAACACGATCGGCACTTGCACGATGCTCGCGCCGCGCCGGTGCGCCCACCAGGTCGTCTCGACCTGGAAGCCGTAGCCAGAGCCGGAGGTCTCCCGCAGGCGGATCGCCTCGAGCAGCTCGCGCCGCCAGGCCTTGAATCCGCCGGTGAGGTCACGGTACGGCAGGAGCAGGACGGTGCGGGCGAACATGGTCCCGCCGCGGCTGATGAGCTTGCGGTACCACGGCCAACCGACCGTGTCGCCTCCGGGCATATAGCGCGTGCCGAGCACGAGGTCGGCGTTGCCCATCAGCGGGGCGAGGAGGCGTGGCAGGTCGGCGGGGGCGTGGCTGAAATCGGCGTCCATCTGTACCACCGCCTTCACCTCGGGCCGCTCGAGCACCCAGCGGAACCCCTCGCGGTAGGCCACGCCAAGCCCCTCCTTGCCCGGCCGATGGAGGACCGATACGCGCGGCTCGCGCGCGGCAATCGTGTCGGCGAGCGCGCCGGTGCCGTCCGGGGACGAGTCGTCGACGATGAGCAGCGACCCCTCGGGCAGCGCGTCGAGGATGGCGGCCGCGATGCGCTCGACGTTTTCGCGCTCGTTGTAGGTGGGGAGGACGACCCAGACGCCGCGTCCCGCGGCCAGGCCGACGGACGGCAGGACGACCGCTCCGTCAGCGGCCGATGCCAACGTACCTCACTCCGGCGCGTTCGAACGGCTCACGATCCAGCGCGTTGCGCCCGTCGACGAACAGCTCGAGCCCGGGCAGGGTGGCCGGGTCCAGCGACCGATACGCCTCGTGCGCGGCCTGCAGGATGGCGACCCGCACCGATGGGCCCGAGCCGAGCTCGTACGGCTCGAAGCCGTGCTCGCGGAGGTGATCCGGCGTGAAGAACGGGTCGTTGGCGTGGACGCGCGCGCCCGCGGCCAGCAGCTCGTCGCGGAGGCGGAAGGCGGAGCTGAACGCGTCCTCGTTGACGTCGCCGCGGTACGCGATGCCCAGCACGAGCACCGACTGGCCGTCGAGCGAGCCGATCCGATCCTCG
The DNA here is from genome assembly GCA_963844415.1 of uncultured Chloroflexia bacterium. Lineage (GTDB taxonomy): Bacteria > Chloroflexota > Limnocylindria > QHBO01 > QHBO01 > JACDBZ01. Next base: position 287,716 of record CAWJOA010000006.1, on the reverse strand, counting down.
ACCGTGTCGACGGTGAAGCGGGCCATCGACTCGTTGATCTGCCGTGCGATCGGCGGAAGGCGCAGGTCCGGCTCGCCGTTGAAGAGGAAGTGCGGGTAGACCGGGATGCAGTGGCCGCCGACCCCGACGCCCGGCTGGTGGATGTGGCTGTACGGCTGCGAGTTCGCCGCGCCGATGACCTCGGTGACGTCGATCCCCCGCCGCGCCGCGAAGCGCGCAAGCTCGTTTGCGTAGGCAATGTTCAGGTCGCGATACGTCGTCTCGGCCAGCTTCGTCATCTCGGCGGCCTCGGCGTCGGTGACGGCCCATACCTCGGTCCCCTCGTCCAGGACGGACCGATAGAGCTCGACCGCTCGACGCGTGCTCTCGGAGCTCGTGCCGCCGACGATCTTCGGATAGCGCGCCAGGTCGAGGAGGACGCGGCCGACGAGGACGCGCTCCGGGCTGAAGGCAAGGAACAGGTCGCGGTCGAGCTCGAGGCCGCTGCCCTGCGCCAGCATCGGTCCGAAGCGATCTCGGGTCGTACCCACCGGCAGCGTCGTCTCGTACACGACGAGCGCGCCGCTCGACAGGTTGGCCGCGAGGTCGCGCGTGGCCGCATCGATCGGCCCGAAGTCGATCTCCCTGCGCTCGTCGACGACGACCGGGACGATGACGACGATCGCCTCGGCTTCGCGCACGCCCGACGCGTCGGCCCAGGTCGTTGCGCGGAGGCGGCCCTCGGCGACGAGGCGCGGCACGCGCTCGACGAGGGCCTGCTCGTCGGCATGCGGCGACTCGCCACGGTTGAGGGTCTCGACGATGCGCTCGTCGATGTCGACGCCGGTCACGTCGTGCCCGCGCGAGGCGTACTGCACGGCCAGCGGGAGCCCGATGTGCCCGAGCCCGATCACGGCGATCCTCACGCCAGCACCGCCTCGAGCGCGGCGCCGGTGATCGCCTGGCCGGTTTGGGCCGACTCGACCATCTTGCGTGCCAGCAGCAGGGCGACCATCGCATCGTGCGGCTCCACCGGCGGCGGGCCGCCCTCGCGGACCGCCCGCGCGAACTCGCGCAGCTCGACCGCCAGCGGCTCCTCGTGCCGGACCTCGCGCCGGATCTTCTCGCCCTCGGCGACGGTCGTGGTCTCGGAGCCGGCCTGGGGGTTGGGGTAGAAGTCGAGCGCCTGGCTGATGTAGTCGGCGACGTACATGCCGCGCTCGCCGGTGACGGTCAGCACGCGTCGCTTCGTCGGCGTCAGCCAGTTGATGTTGAGCACGCCGAGCACGCCGTTCGCGAAGCGAATTGTCCCGTTGAACAGGTCCTCGTGGTCGGTGTGGATGCGCCGCTCGGTCTCGGCATAGATGCGCACCGGCTCGGCGCCCACGAGGTAGCGCATCACGTCGAGGTCGTGCGGCGCGAGGTCGACCACGACGCCGACGTCGCGGATGCGCGCCGGGAACGGCCCGAGGCGGGTCGCGCTGATCTGGAAGATGCGCCCGAGCTCGCCTGCTTCGAGGCGACGACGGAGCTCGCGGATGGCCGGGTTGAAGCGCTCGATATGCCCGACGGTCAGCATCTTCCCGGCGGAACTGGCGGCATCGATCATCGCGAGCGCCTCCTCGCGGGTGGCGGCGATCGGCTTCTCCACGAGCACGCTGGCGCCGGCGTCGAGCGCGGCGAGTGTGGCCGGCAGGTGGAGGCTGGTCGGTGCCACGATGCTGACCAGGTCGAGCTCCTCCTCGGCCAGCATCCGCTCCACGCTCTCGAAGCCGCGGGCCGGACGGCCGGCGGTGGCACGGGTGACCGCGGCGTGGTCGGGATCGGCGACGGCGACGAGGTCCGCGTCCTCGACGACCTCGTCCCAGACCCGCACGTGGTTGCGACCCATCATCCCCAGCCCCACGACGCCGGCGCGCAGCGGGCGGCTTGCCGAACCGCTCATCCGGCCGTCGCGGCCTCCAGCGAGCCCAGCTCCGCGGCCGTCTCGTTGACCGCGCCGATGACGGTCGCGACCTCGTCATCGGTCAGCGACGGGTGGACCGGGATGCTCAGGACCTGCTCGGTGAGCCGCTCGGTGACCGGGTAGCGCTGCTCCCCGTAGCCGAGGGCCTCGAATGGCTTCTGGCGATGGACCGGGATCGGGTAGTAGATGGCGCTGCCCACGCCGCGCTCCTTCAGGCGCTCGGCGAACGCGTCGCGAGCCGCCACGCGGATCGTGTACTGGTGGTAGACGTGGGCCACGCCCGCGCGGACGGATGGGGTGATGACCCCTCGCAGCTCGGCGTCGTAGCGCGCGGCGATCGCGCGGCGCCGCTCGTTGAACCCGGCCAGCTTCGGAAGCTGGGCCAGGCCGATCGCGGCCGCCAGATCGGTCATGCGGAAGTTGTAGCCGACGATGTCGTGGTGGTACCGGACCTTCATGCCGTGCTCGCGCAGGAGGCGCATCCGATCGGCGAGCTCGGAGTCGGCGGTCGTGACCATCCCGCCCTCGCCGGTCGTCATGTTCTTCGTCGGGTAGAAGCTGAACGTGCCCGCGCCCCAGCTGCCGCTGCGGCGCTCGCCGACCGCGGCCCCGTGGGACTGTGCCGCGTCCTCGACCACGGCCAGGCCGTGGCGCGCGGCGACGGCATCGATGGCCGGCATGTCGGCCGGCTGGCCGTAGAGGCTGACCGGCATGATCGCCTTCGTGCGCGGCGTGATGGCGGCCTCGACGAGGTCGACGTCCATCGTGAAGTCGTCCTCGCGCACGTCGACGAGGACCGGCCGCGCGCCGGTGTGAAGGATGCTGGCGGCGCTGGCGATGAAGGTGAACGGGACGGTGATGACCTCGTCACCGGCGCCGATCTCGTCGCCGAGCAGCGCCAGCTGCAGGGCCGTCGTGCCCGAGCTGGTGGCGACGGCGTGGGGCACGCCGACCATGGCGGCAAAGCGCTCCTCGAACTCGGCGACGCGGGGCCCCTGCGCCAGCATGCCCGAAGCCATCGCGTCCCAGACGCGCTGCTTCTCGTCCTCGCCCATCTGCGGGCGAGCGATCGGGATCACGTGATCGTCTCCTCCTGGGGCTCGCGCGCCCGGCGCGCGAGATCGTGGTGTCGCTCGAGCGCACCAACGATACGACGCGCGGCCTCACCATCGCCGAAGAGCGGGGGCCGCGGGCGGTCGCGGCGCATGAAGTCCTCGTCGGCGAGGGCGGCGCCGAGCGCCGTCGGGTCGGCGTCGACGACGCGGTTCCAGCCCGCTGCGACCGTTTCGACCCACTCGGTCTCGCTCCGCAGCGTGATGCACGGCACGCCCGCGAGGTAGGCCTCCTTCTGGACGCCGCCGGAGTCGGTGGCGATCGCCTCGGCCGACGCCTCGAGCGCGACCATCTCGAGGTAGCCGACCGGCTCGATCGGGACGACGTTGGGAGGGAGGCCCAGTCCGGCGCGGTCGAGGGCGCCGCGGGTGCGCGGGTGGACGGGGAAGATGACCGGCAGCCGCAGGTTCAGCCCGGTGAGGATGGATGCCAGTCGCTCGGGATCGTCGACGTTCTCGGCGCGATGGAGGGTGAGCAGGACGTACCCGGCGTGCTCCGCCGCGACCGGCGGCAGCCGCGACCCGGCGTGCGCGGTCGCCCACGCATGCGCGTCGACCATGACGTCGCCGACGAGCTCGGCCCGATCCGCGAGGCCCTCGCGCTCGAGGTTGTCGATCGCGGCGGGGGTGGGTGCGAGGAGCAGGTCGGCCAGGTGATCGGCGACGACCCGGTTGCGCTCCTCGGGCATGCGCCGGTTGAACGAACGAAGGCCCGCCTCCACGTGCGCCAGCCATGGGCGGCGGCCGTCGTCGTAGGCGGCCTTGGCGGCCACGACGGCGCCGGCCAGGGTCGAGTTCGTGTCCCCGTAGACGAGGACGCCGTCCGGCTCCCGGTCGACCATCGCGGGCTCCAGGCGACGCAGCATCTCGCCGGTCATCGCGCCGTGCGGGCCGCCGCCGACCTCGAGGTTGAGGTCCGGCTCGTCCATCTCGAGGTCGCGGAAGAAGGCGGCGCTCATCGCGTCGTCGTAGTGCTGGCCGGTGTGGATGACGATCTCCTCGTGACCGGCCGCCGTGAGCGCCCGGCTGACCGGCGCGGCCTTCACGAACTGCGGCCGCGCACCGACGACGGTGACGACTCTCACGGTGCGAACGGGCTTCCGCAGGCCGGACAGTCGCCGGCGAACGGCTCACCGTCGGCGTCGCGCAGCGGCTGGCCGCAGGCGCAGGCGCTCCCGATGCGGCGCGCCGGGTTGCCGGCCACCAGCTCGTGGTCGGCAACGTCGCGGGTGACGACGCTGCCTGCGCCGACCATCGCCCAGCGGCCGATCGTCACGCCCGGCAGGATCGTGCTGTTCGCGCCGAGGGCGGCGCCGGAACGGACGAGGATCGGCGAGACCTCCCAGTCGGCATCGGTCTTGGGGGAGCCGTCGCGGTTGACCGCCCGCGGGACCCGGTCGTTCGTGAAGCACACGTGCGGCCCGACGAAGACGCCGTCCTCCACGGTGACACCGCGGAAGAGGCTGACGTTGTTCTGGACCTTGACGCGATCGCCGAGGACGACCCCGGCATCGACGTACACGTTCTTGCCGATGACGCATTCGGCGCCGATGCGCGCGTCCTCGCGCACCTGGGCCTGGTTCCAGATGCTGGTGCCGGGACCGATGACCGCGTCGGGCGACACCTCGGCGGTCGGGTGCACGCGCACGCCCGCACGCTCGACCATCAGATCTCCTTGGGAGCGCCCATTCTAGCCGACCCCGCCTTCGGTTCCAGGCGGGGCGAGGCCGCGAACGTCAGTTGGCGAGCCGCCGATGGAAGATGTCCGCCAGCTCCTGGCGCCGCACGTACTGGCCCGGGCAGAAGCTCGTGCCGCCGCAGCCGTCCATCAGGCCGGCCGCCGCGACGCGGTTGACCGAGTCCTCGTACCACTTGCCCTCGTCGTCCGTGAAGAAGTCCTCTCCCGTGGAGGGCAGGTTGAACGCACGGGTGACGATCTCGGCCATCACCCTGCGCGGCACTTCGCTGCCCGGGCAGAACCGCCCCGGCCCGCATGCGGGGATGAGCCCTGCCGCCGCGACCCGGTTGAACACGTCTTCGTCCCGCACGCCGTTGTCGTCGACGTAGTAGTCGCGCGTGGTCGTCGGGAGACCGAGCGCGCGGTCGAGGACGATCGCGGTCGCCCGCCGATCGGCATTGCGGGTCGGGCAGAACCGGTCAGAGCTGCAGCCCCTCACGATGCGTCGGACGGCGAGCCACTGGATCTGGCTCGCATAGGCGGTGCCCTGGATATCGCGGAACTTGTAGTTGCTCGTCGAGAAGCGAGCGCGCGTCAGCGCCAGCGGGTTGCCGTGACCGTCGGTGATGCCCGAGGTGAGCTCGAATCGATACGGATAGCTGCCCTTCAACCGTGCCGAGGGCGTCAGCCGAACCTCGCGGCGGGTCGAGTCGTACGACACCGACGCGGGGACGAGCTGCTTGGTCCCCATGTCACGCAGCCTGACGGTCGCCTTCGACACGCCCTTCACGGCCTCGTTGAAGGTGGCGACCGGCACGACCCACTGCGTCACACCGCTGGCTCCGTCCGCGGGCGCCGGCGTCCCCACGGGCGGCACGGTGTCGGCGAAGGTGGGCGTCAGCTTGTAGCTCATGCGGTTGCCGTTGGGGTAGAAGTTCAGGACCCGCACGATGACGGCCGTCCCCTTGCCGACGGACAGCTGTGCGAGCTCGACCCCGCTCTCCCATTCACGGTCGACCCGGGTCATCAGCTTCCCGGATCGGTCGTACAGCTCGACGATGGGGTCGACCGGGATCCCGCTCTTGTTCCACGGATAGGCTCGCGTGTCGACGACGCCGGTCACCCGGACGTCGAGGCGGCCGGCGCTCGGCACCCGGACCCTGAACCAGTCCTGGTCGCCGGCCGGATAGATCGAGACCTCGGTGGTCCGGCCGAGCCTGATCGTCGCGGCGCTGGCGAACGAGTTGTTTCCCTCGAGCGCGTCGCCCGACGCGAGCGCCAGCGGCGACACCGAGGCGCCCAACGCCCGGAGGGCGTTGACGCGCCCGAGCCCGTAGCGATCGTCGCGGCCCGCGTACCCGAGGTCGTCGACCGTGCCCTGCAGGCGGCTGACGACCTGCGCCGGCGTGTAGCCGGGGTATCGCGCGCGGATGAGCGCGACGACCCCCGAGACGTTCGGCGTCGCGAAGCTCGTGCCGCTGATGTACGTGTGTGCTCCCCAGTCCCGGTTCGGACAGGCGCCTGCCGTGCAGTTGGTGGTGAGGACGGACGAGCCGGGCGCGCTGACGTCGACCTTCGGGCCGTAGCTCGACCAGCGGCTGAACTCGTCCTCGGGCTGGGTGGCGCTGACGCTGACGACGTTCTCGTAGCTCGCCGGGTAGAAGTTCTCGTTGCGAGCGTTGTTGCCGGCGGCCCCGATCAGCACGGCGCCCTTGCTCCAGGCATAGTTCACCGCATCCTGGATGGCCTGCGAGTACGGGAAGCCACCGACGCTCATGTTGATGACGTCGGCCCCCTTGTCCGCGGCCCAGATGATGCCCGCGGCGAGGTCCGCGGTGCTGCCCGTCCCGCTCCCGTTCATGATCTTGACCGGCAGGATCCGATCGGTCCAGCTGATGCCGGCGATCCCGTAGCCGTCGTTCGCATTGGCGGCGATGATGCCGGCGACCCAGGTGCCATGGCCGTTGTCGTCCGCCGCGTTGGTGTCGTTGTTGACGAAGTCATAGCCCTTCGCGACGCGCCCGTCGAGATCGGGATGCGCGGGCTGGACACCCGTGTCGAGGACGGCAATGAGATTCGAGCCGCCGGTCGACCGACGCCACGCGTCGCGCACGCGCATCCGGTTGAGCGAGTATTGGCCCGCCGTCTGCGGGTCGCTCACGGGCACGCCGGTGATCTCGCCCTGGCTGGCGGGAGCGACCGCCGTGATCCCGCCCTCGACCTCGAAGTCGGGCAGGGAGAAGAGATAGTTCGGCTCCGCGTACGCGACCGCGGGGTCGGCCGCGAGCTCGGCGATGACCGTCTTCACCGAGCGCCCCTCGGTCGAGAGCACGGTGGCGGGTGCACCACCGGTCGCGTCGGGGCCGAGATCGGCGACGACGGACAACCCACGTGCGCGCGCCACACGCGTCACACGGTCCGGGTTCCGCCATCCGACGACGACCTCGCCCGGCACGATCGTCCCGGCCAGCGCTGCATCGTCCGCTGCGACCTCGTCGGCGGCCGCGACCGGCATGGCGGCGGCGAGCACGAAGAGGAGGGCAAGGGCAGATGCGATGGCTCGGGACACGATATGGGGGCTCCAGTGTGGTGCGGATCGGCAGGAGCACGTGTGGCGGTGGCTCCGGGACCTCACCAACCCTACGGAGCAAGCGAGCGCTCAACGACCTGACGATGTACCCCCACGAGCCCGGGACCGATGGGCTAGTACTCGGCGAGCACCTCACGGAGTCGCGGCAGGGCGGCGGCAACCGCGCGTCCGCGGTGGCTGATCCGATCCTTTTCGTGCTCGGGCAGCTCCGCCGTGGTCGAGCCATGGTCGACGACGAACACCGGATCGTAGCCAAAGCCGCCGCTCCCTCGACGCGCCGGCGCGATCTCGCCGTCGATGACCCCGGTGAACGTCTCCACCACCGGCTCGCCATCCGGTCCGGGTACCGCCACGGCGAACGCGCAGACCATCCGTGCCCGGCGATCGTCCACGCCGTCGAGCGCGTCGAGGAGCCGATCGGCCTCGCGCCCCTTGTCGCCGGCCCAGCGGGCGCTGCGCACGCCGGGTCCCCAGTCGAGCGCCGCCACCTCGATGCCGGAGTCGTCGGCGACGCTCACCAGGCCCGAGGCGCGGGCGTGGGCCGCGGCCTTGGCCACGGCGTTCTCGGCGTAGGTGTCATGCGGCTCGTCCACGACGAGATCGAGGCCGATGCCGTCCGGCGTCACGATGTCGGCCGGCAGCGAGCCCAGCAGCCGGCGGAACTCGCGCTGCTTGCCTGGGTTCGTGGTCGCGACGAGCAGCCGTTTCACTCGCCGGCGGGCGCCTCGATCGCGGTGCGCTGGATCGCGTAGAGCTGGCGGATCCCCGCCGCGGCGAGGTCGATCATCTGGTCCATCTGCTGGCGGGTGAACGCCGCGTGCTCGGCGGTGCCCTGGACCTCGACGAATCGGTCGTCATCGGTCATGACGACGTTGAAGTCGACGTCCGCGGTGGAGTCCTCGCTGTAGTCGAGATCGAGATGGGGCACCCCGCGCAGCATTCCGACGCTGACGGCGGCGACCTGCCCGGTCAGCAGCTGCCCCATGCCGAACCGGTTGAGCGCCCGGGCGAGAGCGACGTACGCGCCGGTGATGCTCGCCGTGCGCGTGCCACCATCGGCCTGGATGACGTCGCAGTCGAGCGTGATCGTCCGCTCACCGAGTCGGGCCATGTCCACGACCCCGCGCAGGCTGCGACCGATGAGGCGCTGGATCTCGTGGGTGCGACCACCGATCGAACCGCGAGCCGCCTCACGCTGGCTGCGCTCGGTGCCCGCGCGCGGCAGCATGCTGTATTCGGCGGTCACCCAGCCCTTGCCCTTGCCGCGCATCCAGCCCGGCACGCGATCCTCGATCGTCGCGGCGCAGATGACCCGCGTATCGCCGACGCGGATGAGCACCGATCCCTCCGCGAACTTCAGGTAGTCGGCGACGATCTTGACGGGACGCAGCTGGTTCGGAACGCGGCCATCGGCTCGTTGGGCAGCGGGTGCCTGCTGCGGGGTGCTGGTCATCTGCCGCCGATTCTACGGCAGCCACCCCGGCCCAGGGGCAGCGCTCACCTGAAGGCGTTGCGCAGGAAGACGGCGGCGCGCTCGCGCGTCACGGACTGATCGGGACAGAAGCGACCGGCGGCACAGCGGCCCATGATGCCGGCGGCGGCGACGCGGTTGATGGCAGCCTCGTAGCCGGTGCCGTTGTCGTCGCTGAAGTAGTCGTGGCTGGTGTCCGGCAGCGGCAGGGCGCGGTCGAGCGCCTCGGCCAGCCGGCCGCGCTTGACGCCGAGGTCGGGGCAGTAGCTGTCGCCGCCGCAGCCGCGCGTCAGCCCCGCCGCGCGCAGGCGGTTGATGGCGCCCTCGTAGCGGTGGCCGTTGTCGTCGCTGAAGTAGTCGCGGCTGGTGGCCGGCAGGCCCAGGCCGGTGGCCAGGGCGTGGGCCAGCTGGCCGCGGGTCAGTCTGCCGGTCGGGCAGAACCGGGTGCCGCCGCAGCCCTTCATGATCCGCCGCTCTGCGTTCCACAGGATCTGGGCGACGAACTTCGAGCTGGCGATATCGCTGAAGCCGCTCGTAGCTGACCGGCTGGGCGGTGGCGCCACAGACCTTCACGAAGACCATGACGGCGTAGTGGCGATCGTCGCTCCCGGTCTTCCAGCTTCCGCCGGCATGGGTGTAATCCGACCCGAGCATGATCTCGCGATGGGCGTCGGAGTTGTACCACTGCGTCACGAAGCGCTCGAGTCGCTCGCCCGAGGGCGCCGTGTTCCAGGCGACGATCTCGCCGAGCGCCCGCCAGCAGATTCCCTCCTCGTCGAGTCGACGGATCAGGTAGTCGAAGTCGTGGCCGAGCTCGCGATCCGCCGCCAGCTGCCGGCCGCGCTCGACGGCGATCTGGTCGACCACGCCGTGGAGGGTGACCGGCGAGACCGCGACCTCGGCCCGGTAGCGGTTGACGATGTCGACGAGGCCCGCGCCGTCGCGAGCCTCGGCTGGCTGCGGTGCGATCGGCAGGACGGCTGCCGCGGCCATGAGCGTGGCGAGGGCAGTCCTGAGCAGGATGCGCTTGGCGCTGCGGAACACGGGCACTGGGCTCCAGATGATGCGGGGATGAGTACGGGCGCCACGGTACGGAGCACACCCGGCGCTGGCGATGGCCCAAAAGGACCTCGGCGGTCCCGCCGATCGAACGATTGCCGCTGGTACCGTGGTCACTTGAAGGCGTTGCGCAGGAAGACGGCGGCGCGCTCGCGCGTCACGGACTGATCGGGACAGAAGCGACCGGCGGCACAGCGGCCCATGATGCCGGCGGCGGCGACGCGGTTGATGGCAGCCTCGTAGCCGGTGCCGTTGTCGTCGCTGAAGTAGTCGTGGCTGGTGTCCGGCAGCGGCAGGGCGCGGTCGAGCGCCTCGGCCAGCCGGCCGCGCTTGACGCCGAGGTCGGGGCAGTAGCTGTCGCCGCCGCAGCCGCGCGTCAGCCCCGCCGCGCGCAGGCGGTTGATGGCGCCCTCGTAGCGGTGGCCGTTGTCGTCGGCTGAAGTAGTCGCGGGCGGTGGCCGGCAGGCCCAGGCCGGTGGCCAGGGCGTGGGCCAGCTGGCCGCGGGTCAGGCTGCGGGTGGGGCAGAACCTGGTGCCCGAGCAGCTCTCCATGATCCCGCGCTGGGCGACCCACACGATCTGGGAGTAGAACTTGGAGCTGCCGATGTCGCTGAAGAGTGGCGCACCGAACTCGCTCTCAATCGCGTTCCACAGCTCGCGTCGCGACCCGTCCATGAGCAGGTGCCAGACGCCGATCCCGCGCACGCGGTTGGCCTTCACGAAGTCGTACTTCGTCGTCAGCGAGGCCGGATCGTCGTAGTAGCCCTGCACCCAGGTGCCGTACGTCGTGCTGCGATATCGGTACCACGGGACCTTCCCGCCGTCATCCCAGAGACGCCCGTAGGTTGCCGCCGCGTCGCGGGCGTTGACGTACGTCGACGCCCAGCTTGCCGCCGTGCACGTGCCGGCACTGCCGCAGGTCTGGCTGTTCATCAGCTTCGACGTCGTCGTCCACGCACGGCCGTAGTACGGGACGCCCCAGATGATCCGCGAGGCCGGCACCTTGCCGAGGAACGCCGCCATCGCCTCCTGGGCGTCGAGCGTGTACGGACTGCGCATCGGGGCGACCGCGCCGGCGCGGGCCGACCCGGACCAGTTGAAGTCGTACGCCATGACCATGATCGCGTCCGCGCTTCCGGGCGACACGAGGTGGACCGTGTCCCCGTCGGCGTTGTCGACGAGCTCGTAGCCCTCGTTCCAGCTCGCCGCGCCACCGGTCGTCGCGACGGTCAGGTACGAGCCGGCGCCACGGGCGACCAGCTCGCTCTTCAGCTTGCGGACGAATCGCGTGTAGTGCGATTCGAGCGAGTTCGGCATCGGCTCGAAGTCGAGGTTGACGCCGTCGGCGTTGCGCGCCTTGACCGCCTCCGCGATCTGGCGCGCGAGCCGCCCCGGTTCGTCGTGCTGCCGAGCAGCGTGGTGAAGTCGCGATAGTCGCCATCCCACGCCATCATCGTCACGGTCAGCACGACCTTCACGCCGCGCTGATGGGCGGCCGCGATCACATTCGTCATCGCGGACGAGGTCCAGCCGGCCCACCCGGTCGTCGGGGTTCCACCGGCCGTCTTCTCCAGCGTTCCGTCCTTCCTGGCACCGACCGAGAAGTACGCGACGGTCGACACCAGGTCGTAGTCAAGGTGCGCCATGTCGCCGCTCGACAGCTTCCAGTAGGGGAGATAGCCGAAGACCTCGTGGCTGAGGCCGTTCGGCAGCGCGGCAACCCCTCCGACGCCGCCCTCGACCGTCACCGTCCCGCCTTCCTGGGTCGGAGCCACGATCGGCTGCGGCGCCGTTCCCGGCGCGAACGTCGACGCGTCGGCGGCGTGCTCGGCCAGCATCTCGGCGTGCACCGACGGAGCGGTGGAGATCTCGGGCGCCTCGCCCTCCGGCGCACTGGATGGTGACGGCGTCGGGTCGGCGCCCGCGACCGGGGCGACGGCGCCGAGGAGCACGGCGACGGAGAGCAGGGCCACGCCGGTGACCCGGGTGCGATGGACGGTCATTGGCCGGACCCTACGCAGGTGGGGTTAGGTGCGGAATAGTACGAATGGGGTCACCACGCCCGGAGCCGACGATGTCAGGTCAAGGAGGCTATGGCCCGCCGATCCGACGCGCGGGGTCGCCGGCAAAGGCGTACCAGTAGTCGGGCTCGCCGAAGTGGAAGCCGGGGATGACGGTCTTCTGCACCCACACCCTGGCGCCGGGGACGTCGGCGTGGCCCGTCGAGTCGAGCGTCGTTGGCGAGTAGCCGTCCCCGGCCCTGAAGACCCGGCGATACGGCGCGTCCGGCTGCGTGAGCAGGCGGTGGACGATCTCGTTGGCGTCGCTGTAGGCCGTGGCAAAGAAGCCTCCGCCGCCGAGCTTCAGCGTCGGGGTCGAGTAGTTGCGCACGCGCTGGCGCGCCTGGCTCAGCGTCGTCTTCGGATCGCTCTCCTTGTAGCGCTCGCCGAACCCGGGCGCGTAGTGGGCCTGGGCGTAGACCATCGTGAAGCCAGGGGCCGGGGCCAGCTTGCCCTTGCAGTACGTCCGCTGGGCGAGGCCATCCGACGCGGTCAGGGTGCCGAGGAACGCCTTCTCCCCGCAGTACACCATCGTCGTCGACCAGTCGTCCTTGTCGCCGTTCGCCGTCGTCCGGTTCAGGCCGAAGCCGTTGACGCGGTCGGTGTACTCGTACCCGCTCGTGTACGGGTTCGGGTAGCCGTTGCCGTGGCCGAAATAGACGACGATGTTCGCACCGGCCACCGCGGCTCGGACCTTGGCCCACGTCGCCCTCGGCGAGTACGCCTTCACGACGGTCGCGCCCGCCGCGATGGCGGCATTGGCGACGCGGTTGGCGCTCTTGCGATAGCCATCCGTCATGCCGCCGACCGGCCCGACGATGATCGCCACCTTCGGAGCCACGGCCGCGACCGGGCTCGGCCGCATCGTGGGAACGACGCCGAGGACGGCGGTGGCGGCGAAGAGTGAGGCGAGGGCGAGGGCACGCGCTCGAACGGGCAATGCAGGCTCCTGGATCGGTGTGGGTGTTCGGGTACCACCCTACGGGCGCGAGCGCCGAATCCCCATGGCGCGATGGTCCGCCTCCGTCCCGGACCCATTGGGCCATGCGCCCGAGGGCACCGCGTGCTCAGCCCTGGCTGAAGTCGAGCACGATCAGCAGCCGCTCGGCACGGGTGACGTCGAAGGCCGGACGGACGAACGCGGTCTGCGTGAGCGCGTTGTCGTCCTCCTCGACCGCCTGCACGGTGCCGATGAGGAGGCCGCCGGGGTAGCGGCTGGCCTGCTCGCCGACGGCCAGCCCGGCGCTGACGATCGTGTCGCCCACCGCGACCTCCTCGGTCACCGGCACGTTGCTCATGACCAGCTGGCCGCCGGCCTGGCCGCGCACCTCGCCGAGAGCTCGGCTGGCCTGGTCGAGGCCGATGACCGTCGAGCGGGTGTCGACGATGAAACGGACGCGCGCGGTGTCCTCGGTGACACTCACCACCGTCCCGGCCAGCGCACCCGCGCCGTCGGCGTTGGCGACGACCGGCATGCCGATGCGCACGCCGTCATCGGTCCCGGCGTCGACGCCGGCCTCCCACGTGAAGTTCGACGGGTCGCGGCTCAGGATCCGCACCGGCAGGAGCTCCATCTCGAGGGCCTCGGTGATCCCGAGCAGCTGGCGCAGCTCGGTGTTCTCGCGCGCCGCCTCGGTGAGCTCGGCAATCCGCTGCTCCGCTCCGTCCAGGGCGACCCGCAGGTCGGCGTTCTCGCTGCGCAGCCGATCGATCTCGCCGATCGTCCCGAACACGCTGGCCACGCCCGAGCCGATCCCGGTCAGCGTCTGGCGCACCGGGTCGAGGGCACGGGTCGTGACCCGCTGGAGTGTCTGCGCCGGCTCGGTCGAGCTGGCGAGCAGCATGAGCAGGCTGGCGATCGTGAAGCCGGCGAACCAGAGGCCGATCCGGCTGCGCCGGTGCGGGCTGGCCCCGTACATGTCGCGCCTAGGGCCGTCGCGTATGTGCGTATCGACGCGGGAGCATCATCGCGGTGCCCTGGTGAACTGCTCGCTGACGAGGACGCGCTCGAGGGTGTCGAGGTCCTCGAGCACCCGCCCGGTGCCGCGCACGACGCAGGTGAGCGGGTCGTCGGCGATGTGGACCGGCATCTGGGTCGCCTCCGCCACGCGCCGGTCGAGCCCGGCCAGCAGCGCGCCGCCGCCGGCGAGCACGATCCCCTGGTCCATGACGTCGGCCACGAGCTCGGGGGGCGTCTCCTCGATCGTCTCCTTGATCGCGTCGACGATCTGCGCGATCGACGGCTCGAGGGCCTCGCGGATCTGGTCTCCGCCGACCTCGACGCTGCGCGGCAGGCCGGTCAGCAGGTCACGGCCGCGGAACGTGACCGTCCGCTCGTCGGCCTTGTCGTCCGGATAGGCCGATCCGACCGCGATCTTGATCTCCTCGGCCGTCCGCTCCCCCATCAGCAGGTTGTACTCGCGCCGCGCGAACGAGACGATGTCGGTGTCCATCTCGTCGCCGCCGATGCGCACGCTGCGGCTGACGACGATCCCGCCGAGGCTGATGACCGCGACCTCGGTCGTGCCACCGCCGATGTCGACGATGAGGCTGCCCGACGGCTCGCTGACCGGCAGGCCGGCTCCGATCGCGGCCGCCATCGGCTCTTCGATCAGCCGTGCCCAGCGCGCGCCGGCGTTGATCGTGGCGTCACGAACGGCGCGTTTCTCGACCTCGGTCACCCCGGACGGGATGCCGACGAGGACGCGCGGCCGCGGCAGGCGGGCGTATCGGTCATGGACGCTCTTGATGAAGTAGCGAAGCATCTGCTCGGTGACGTCGAAGTCGCTGATGACCCCGTCGCGCAGCGGCCGCATGGCGATGATGCTGGCCGGCGTGCGGCCCACCATCCGCTTCGCCTCGGCACCGATGGCGAGGACCCGTTTCGTGCGCGTGTCCATCGCGACCACCGACGGCTCGCTGATGACGATCCCGCGGTTGCGGACCGTGACCAGCGTGTTCGCCGTGCCGAGATCGATGCCGACGTCGTGACTGAGGAGGCCGAGCAGGCCGTCGAAGAGTCCCAAGGTCCCTCTCGTGTCCGCTTGGAGCCGCCACCCGTGGGCTCGGCGAAGGCGCTCGTCTTCGTTCCATGCGGTGCGTGCAGGCACCTCGCGCCGCGCGGGTACCCTACCACGGCGCCTCGGACGGCCAAGCAGGACGATCGTCCACGCCGAGATTTGTGCTTCTCGTTGACAAACACTTCTGATACCGTCGATCAGGGGCGTGCGCGAGTCGAAGTTGGAGGTTTGAGGCGCGTGGCTGGCTTCTTCACGGACGTTCCCGAGCGAATCGCATTCGGCGGCGTCGACTCGACCGATCCGCTGGCGTACCGGGTCTACGAGCCCGATCGCCTCGTCGGTGGCAAGCGCATGGAAGACCATCTCCGGATCGCCGTGTGCCTGTGGCACTCGTTCAACTGGCCGGGATCCGACGTGTTCGGCGTCGGCACCTTCGATCGGCCCTGGCTGGCGCCCGGAGCGGAGCCGATGGACGCCGCTCGCGCGAAGGTCGACGCCGCCTTCGAGTTCGTCGCGAAGCTGGGCGTCCCGTTCTTCACCTTCCACGACCGCGACGTGGCGCCGGAGGGCGCCACCTTCGCCGAGACCGTCGCCCGGCTCGACGCGATCGTCGACGACATCGAGGCCCACATGGAGCGCACCGGGATCCGGCTCCTGTGGGGGACCGCCAACCTGTTCAGCCACCCGCGCTACGCCGCGGGCGCCGCCACCAATCCGGACCCCGAGGTCTTCGCCTACGCCGCCGCCCAGGTCAAGCACATGCTCGAGGCCACCCACCGGCTCGGCGGCGCGAACTACGTGCTGTGGGGCGGGCGCGAGGGCTACGAGACGCTGCTGAACACCGATCTCGCGCGCGAGGAGGCCCAGCTGGCGCGGTTCCTGGCCCTCGTCGCCGAGCACAAGCACCGACTGGGATTCGCCGGCACGCTGCTGCTCGAGCCGAAGCCGCAGGAGCCGACGAAGCACCAGTACGACTACGACTCGGCGACCGTCGACGCGTTCCTCGTCCGCAACGGGCTCGAGGACGAGTACCGGGTCAACATCGAGGCCAACCACGCCACGCTGGCCGGCCACAGCTTCGAGCACGAGGTCGCCGTGGCCGTCAGCCGCGGGATCTTCGGCAGCATCGACATGAACCGCGGCGACCCGCAGAACGGCTGGGACACCGACCAGTTCCCGAACTCCGTCGACGAGCTGGCCATGGCCGTGTACGAGATCCTGCGCGCCGGCGGCTTCACCACCGGCGGATTCAACTTCGACGCCAAGCTCCGCCGCCAGAGCATCGACCGATCCGACCTCTTCCACGCCCACATCGGCGGCATCGATACCCTGGCGCGGGCGCTGCTCGTCGCCGCCGAGCTGCTCGAGGCCGGTGACCTGGCCGACGAGAAGGAGCGCCGCTACGCCGGGTGGTCCGCCGGGCTCGGCGCCGAGATGCTCGACGGCGGGCTGTCGCTCGACGACATCGAGGCTCGCGTCGCGGCTGGTGGGATCGACCCGCGACCGCGCTCGGGCGGGCAGGAGCGCCTCGAGAACGTCGTCAACCAGCGCATCTGGTCAACCGACCGAGGCCGCTGAGCGGTGCCGTCCCACGTCCTCGGGGTCGACGTCTCGACGACCGCGACGAAGGCGATCCTCGTCGACGAGGCCGGGGAGGTCGCCGGCGTCGGATCGGCCGAGTACGGCTACGAGGTTCCGCGGCCGCTCTGGAGCGAGCAGGACCCGCAGCTGTGGTGGGACGCGGCGCAGGCGGCGATCCGAGCGGCGCTGGCTGGTGCCGGGATCGGCGGGTCCGACGTGGGGGCGGTCGGCCTTGCCGGTCAGATGCATGGAGCGGTCCTCCTCGACGACGCCGACCGCCCGCTCCGCCCGGCGATCCTGTGGAACGACCAGCGCACCGCGGCCGAGTGCGACGAGATCCGCCGGCTCGTCGGGCCTGAGCGACTGATCGAGGTCACCGGCAACGACGCGCTGACCGGCTTCACGGCTCCGAAGCTCGTCTGGGTCCGCGACCACGAGCCCGAGGTCTGGAGCCGGGTCGCCCACGTCGGGCTGCCGAAGGACTTCGTGCGGCACCGGCTGACCGGTGAGCACGCCGTCGATCGCGCCGACGGTGCCGGCACGCTCCTCTTCGACCTCGCGGCGCGGGACTGGTCGGACGAGGTCGTCGTCGCGCTCGGGATCGACCGCACGTGGCTGCCTCGCAGCGTCGAGGGGCCCGATGTCACCGGGGCCGTCACGCCGGCCGCAGCCGAGGCGACCGGGCTGGCGGCTGGAACGCCCGTCGTCGGCGGCGGTGGAGACCAGGCCGCGAACGGGGTGGGCGTGGGGGCCGTCGATCCGGGCGTCGTCGCCCTCTCACTCGGGACGTCGGGCGTCGTCTTCGCCGCCACGGATCGACCGCTCGTCGAGCCGCGGGGCCGCGTCCACGCCTTCTGCCACGCCGTTCCGGAGCGCTGGCACCTGATGTCGGTCATGCTCTCCGCCGCCGGCAGCCTGCGCTGGTTCCGCGACGCGCTCGCCCCCGGCGTCGCGTACGAGGCGCTCGACGCAGAGGCCGCGGGCGTCCCCGCCGGGAGCGATGGGCTGTCCTTCCTCCCCTACCTGACCGGCGAGCGGAGCCCACACCCCGATCCGCTGGCCCGTGGCGCCTTCGTCGGGCTGACGGTCACCCACGAGCGACGCCACCTCACCCGGGCCGTGCTCGAGGGCGTGGCGTTCGGGCTTCGTGACGGGCTCGACCAGATCGTGGCGACCGGCGTCCCGGCCCCGCGCCAGGTCCGCGCGTCGGGCGGCGGCGTCGCGAGCGAGGTCTGGCGCCAGATCCTGGCAGACGTCCTCGCCGCCGAGGTCGCGACGGTCAGCACCACCGAGGGCGCGGCTTTCGGCGCCGCCATGCTCGCCGCCGTCGGCGCAGGCTGGTTCGCGAGCGTCGAGCAGGCGGTTGGCTGGGCGGTCCGGGTCAGGCCGGTCGCCGAGCCCGGCCCGGACGCGTCGGCCTACGCCGAGGCGCTGGAGACATACCGCGCGCTGTATCCGGCGCTGCGCCCGGTGTTCCACCGCACGGCCTGAGGCTCACGCACGCAGCTCCTCGAGCTCCTCGCGGGTCGCCTCCTCCGGCTTCTTGCCGAGGATGATCATCGCCAGCACGTCATCGGTCGTGACGTCGTCCTTCCTGACCAGGTCGACGAGCCGCCCGTGGTACATGACGCCGATCCGGTCGGAGAGATCGAAGACGTCGTGGATGTCGTGGCTGATGAGGAAGATGCCGATCCCCTCGCTCTTCAGCTGGCGGATGAGGTCGCGGACCTGGGATGTCTCGGCGGGACCGAGCGCGGCGGTCGGCTCGTCCATGATCATGATCCGCGCGTCGAAGTGGACCGCGCGGGCAATCGCCACGGCCTGGCGCTGGCCGCCGGAGAGGAACTTCACCGGGGTGGCGAAGCGCTTGAAGTTCGGGTTCAGGCGGCCCATCACCTTGCGGGTGGCGTCCTCCATCGACCCGTCGTCGAGGGTCCCCCACCAGGTGGTCTCCTCGCGGCCGAGGAACACGTTTGCCGGCGCATCGACATTGTCGGCCAGCGCGAGCTGCTGGTAGATGCACTCGATGTTGAACGCCTTGGCATCGCGCGGGTTGCCGATCACCCGCGGCTGGCCGTCGATCAGGATCTCGCCCGAGTCAGCCGGGTGCGCACCGGAGAGGGTGCGGATGAGCGTCGACTTCCCGGCGCCGTTGCCGCCCACCAGGCCGAGCACCTCACCGGGGTGCAGGTCGATCGTCACGTCGTCCACGGCCCGCACGCCTCCGAACGACACGTGGATGTTGCGCATCTCGACGAGCGGCACTCGCTGGGCCGTCGCTGTCTCTCCAGCGATCTGCGTCATCAGGTCGCGCCTCCGCGTCGGCGGTTCCAGGTATCGAGCCCGACCGCGACGACGAGGACGATGCCCGCGACGACGTTCTGGGTCGGCGAGTTGATGCCGTGGTAGCTCATGCCGTAGGCCAGCGACTGCATCACGAACGCGCCGAGGACGGCGCCCGGAATCGTGCCGATGCCGCCGGCAAACGAGGTGCCGCCGACGACCGCGGCAGCGATGACGTACAGCTCGTCGCTCTGGCCGACGTCGAGGGTGGAGCCGTTCAGCCGCGCGGCCGAGATGGCCGCGGCGATCGCGCAGAGGACGCCCATGAGGATGTACGTCCGCATGATCAGCCAGCGGGTGTTGATGCCCGCCAGCTCGGCGGCGTCGGGGTTCCCACCGTAGGCGTACACGTAGCGACCGAATCGCCGCCTGGTGGCGATGAAGGTCATCACCAGGGTGACGGCGATGACGAGGATGATCGGCCAGGGGAACCCGACCGACATCTTCAGACCGCCCGGTGGCTCCGTGATTCCGTTCGCCGCTGCGTACTCGGAAGCCGCCCGGGCGGGCCAGAAGTTGGCGTTGGCGAACGCGGCAAGGGCGAGCACGGCGGCGACGCCGAGGACGCCGAGCAGCACGTCCGCCCAGACCGGGCGCAGCGGGAAGCCGAACCGCTTTCGTTGGCGACGGTTGTGGACGAGCAGCCCGACGATGACGAGCGCGCCGACGATGCCGAGGGCCCACGTCGCGAGACCGCCGATCGAGCCGGCCGCGCCGCCGCCGATGAGCTGGAACTCGCTCTGGAGCCCGGATACGGCCGCTCCCTCCGAGAGCAGCCAGACCGATCCGCGCAGGGAGAGCAGGCCGCCGAGCGTGACGATGAACGAGGGAACGCCGATGAAGGCGATGATGAAGCCCTGGAATCCGCCGATGAATGCTCCCAGCCCGATCCCGAGCGCGAGGGCGACGATCCACATGATCGGGCTGTCGCCGCCGAGACCGAGGGCCGGTAGCCATGCGGTCTGCAGCAGCGCGTACGTCATGGCCACGACGCCGACGATGGAGCCGACCGACAGGTCGATGTTCCTCGAGACGATGATGAGGACCATCCCGGTGGCCATGATCGCGGTGCCTGACGCCTGCACGGCGAGCGTCACCATGTTCGCCGGTCGCAGGAAGGTGCCGCCCGACAGCACGTGGAAGCCAAGCAGGATCGCCGCGAGCGCGGCGAGCATCCCGAACAGGCGCAGGTCGATCTCGGTCGCCGCGAGCCGGGCGCGAATGCCTCCCGGCCCAGACGCCACCTGCGGGGCCGGTACGGTGCCGCCAGCCTCAACCATGGGGATCTCCCCTGATGCGAAGTGGCGCCCTGCCCTGCGGTCGTTCCGCGAAGCAGGGCGCCACCAGGCTCGTTCCGACTAGTCGATCACTGGCAAGCGGGCGGTGCCGACGCCGCATCGACGCCCTCGCACAGCTCTTCCTGGGTCAGCCATCCCGAGTCGATGATCAGATCCAGGTTCTCGGCCGTGATCGGCTGCGGCTGCAGGATGAACGACGTGACCGTGTTCTCGTCGCCCGAGTCAGGCATCCCGTCCGGACCGGGGGTCGTGAACGGCGCGGCCGTCAGGCCCTCGGCCGGTGCAACCGACTCGTTGATCAGACCCTCCGGGATGGCCAGGTCTGCCATCGCCGTGCCCTCGCAGAGCGCGAGCGCCGCAGCTCCGGCGACCTTGCCGAGCTCGTTTGCGTCCTTCCAGACGTCCACGTACTGCAGGCCCTTGGCCACGTTCTGCAGGTTCGCGGTGTCGCCATCCTGGCCGCTGACCGGGATGGGGTCGTAGCTCTTCGCCTGGAGGGCAGCCACCACACCGAGGGCGGTGCTGTCGTTCTCCGCAAGGACGGCATCGATCTGGACGCCCTGGTCGTTGGCGTCGTCGATGATCGCCTCCATATTGTCCTGGGCGGTCTGCGTGTCCCAGGCGTCGGTGAACTGGTCCGCGAAGATCTCGATCTCGCCGTTGTCGATCTTCTCCTGGAGGCCCGCCTCGTCCCAGCCCTGCGGCAGGAACGTCGAGGCGTTCGGATCGCCCGGGTCGCCCTTGATGAGGACGTACGTGCCCTCCGGCACCTCCTCGAACATCGCCTCGGCCTCGGCACGGCCGACGCCGACGTTGTCGAACGTGATGTACAGGACGCTCTCGTCCTCGATGAGCCGGTCGTAGGCAATGACCGGGACATCCGCCTCGGCGGCGGCGTCGAGCGCGGGCTGGACGACCTCGGTGTTCTGCGCGAGGAGGACGAGCACGTCGATCCCCTGCCCGATCATCGACTCGACGTCGGTGAGCTGCTGCTCGGCGTCGAGGTTGGCATCGGCATCGGTATAGGTTCCGCCGCCCTCCTCGACGGTCTGCTGCAGGTTCGGCTGGTCCTTGGCCGCCCATCGCGGCTGCTGGAAGTTGTTCCACGAGACGCCGACGAAGCAGTCGCTCTCGCCGCCCCCGTCCCCCCAGACTCTTCGCCCGTACAGCCGGCGAGTACGAGGGCGATGATGCCCAGGCTCGCCGCCATCCTCCGAATGGTCATCGATTGCTCCTCCAAGACGAATCCCCACCTAGCGCCAGTTGATTGGTGCCCCGAGAAGGCTACTCCTCTGTCAAGCCCCTCCTCTTACCACGTTTCAAGCGCTCGCCAGCACCGGTCGGCGCGCTCGCACTCCCGCGAGACGCCTTGCCGGATCGGCGAGCATCGGTTCGAAGGCGAGCTCTGCCGCACCGATGATCGGCGCGCTGACGCCCAGCGCGCCCGGGGTCACGCGAACCAGCTCGCGCGAGGCCGACAGCGCGTGCCGGTCGAGCGCCGCCTCGAGGTCGGCGCCGACGAGCGGATGGATCCGGCCGAGGACGCCCCCGAGCACCACCAGGGTCGGGTCGAAGATGTTGACCAGCGACGCGATGCCGACGCCCAGCCAGGTGCCGACGTGGGCGACGCCGGCGCGGGCCGCCGGCTCGCCGGCCATGGCCGCGCCGATGAGCTCGTCCACCGCCGCGCGACCACCGGTCGGCGATCGCCCGGCCCGGACGAGCATCGCCCGCTCTCCGATCTCCGTCTCCCAGCACCCCGACGAGCCGCAGGCGCATGCCGCGCCCTCCGGGGTTGACGACCATGTGCCCGACCTCGCCCGCGTATCCCGGCCGCGCCGTCCAGGGACTGGCCTCCGACGGTGACGTGGCCACCCACGCCGACCTCGCCCGCGACGTAGACGACGTTCGCCTCGCCGATCGCGGCGCCGCGACGATGCTCGGCCAGCCCGCCGAGGTCCGCCTCGTTGCCGACCGCGATCGGCGCATCGCTGCCGCAGCGCCTGCCGCGAGGCGGTCGCCGAGCGGCTCGTCGATCCATCCGAGGTTCGGTGCCAGCCGGACGAGGCCGTCGCGGCGCCGGACGACCCCGGCAACCGCCACGCCGACGCCGACGAGCCCGTCGTCAGGGACCGATGCGAGCACCGGCTCGGCGAGCTCGGCGAGGTCGGCGACGATCGCGTCGAGGGTGACGTGTGCGCGGGGCCGATCGACGCGCATGAGCTCGTCGATCGAGCCGCCGAGGCCGACCCGGGCGACGGCCAGCGAATCGACGTTGACCTCGAGCGCGACGACCGAAGCGCCGTCGGGGTCCGGGTGGACGAGCGGAGATGGCCGGCCGGGTGCGCCGTCGGGGGCATTGCGCGTCTCGGTCAGCAGGCCGCCGCCGACGAGCTCGCCGATGAGGCCGCGGATGGCGGAGCGCGTCAGGCCCGTGTGCCGCACGAGCTCCGAGCGAGAGAGGGGCCCGCGAAGGTGGACCGCACGGACGATCGCGCTCAGGTTCGAGCGCCGGACCGTCTCGCTGCGCTGGCCGACCACGTCGCGGGGCGCGAACACGAGGTTTGTGATCCTCTCATCCAAATGTTGCCGTAGACTCCTCTATCGCCGCGGCACCTGTCAATACGGACGCCCAGGAGGACCGGTATCCATGCGACGGCTGCGTTGGGGAGTGCTCTCGACGGCGTCCATCGGTCGGGTCAAGGTGATCCCGGCGATCCAGCGAGCTCCCCACTGCGAGGTCGTCGCCATCGCGTCGCGCGACGGTGCGCTGGCGACCTCGGTCGCGGACGAGCTCGGCATCCCGACGGCGCACGGATCGTACGAGGCGCTCCTCGCCGACCCGGACGTCGAGGCGGTCTACATCCCGCTGCCGAACCACCTGCACGCGACATGGGCCATCGCCGCCACCGAGGCCGGGAAGCACGTCCTGTGCGAGAAGCCGCTGGCGCTGTCGGCCGCCGACGCGGAGCGCATGATCGAGGTGGCCGACCGAGCCGGCGTCCTGCTGATGGAGGCCTTCATGTATCGCCTTCATCCGTCGTGGGTCGCGGTGCGCGAGGTGCTCGCCTCCGGCCGCATCGGTCAGCTCGTCGCGGTCCAGAGCTGGTTCTCCTACTTCAACGACGACCCGGGCAACATCCGGAACATCGTCGAGGTCGGCGGCGGCGCGCTGTGGGACATCGGCTGCTATAGCGTCAACCTGTCGAGGATGCTGTTCGACGCGGAGCCGGATCGGGTGGAGGGCATGATCGTGCGCGACCCGGTGACCGGAACGGATGTCGTCACGAGCGGGATCCTCGGGTTCGGGAGCGGCCACGCGACCTTCACCTGCTCGACGCGCGCCGAGGACGACCAGCGCGTCCACGTCTACGGCACGGCTGGTCGGATCTCGGTCGAGATCCCGTTCAACATCCCACCCGACCGCCCGACTCGCATCTTCGTCAGCGCCGGAGGCGACCCGCCGGTCGCCCCGAACACCGAGACGCTCACCTTCGACACGGCGGACCCCTACACGGTCGAGGCCGACGCCTTCGCCCGCGCCGTGCTCGAGGGTCGGCCGGCGCCGGTGGCACCGGCCGATGCGGTCGCGAACCTGCGCGTCATCGAGGCCCTCGTCGCGGCGGCCGAGCCGTCGAGGTAGGTCCCGCCGTGCTTCAATGCGGCCCGTGACCCCAGGCAGGCGTTGGCGGATGGCCCTCGGCATCGGCGCCGGCATCGTCGCCGTGGGGGCGGCCGCGGTGGCGCTTCGCCTGCTGACCTCGACGCTCACCGGCGCGCTGCCCGCGCCGCACTTCGTCGACGAGGCCGCTGCCGCCGGCCTCGAGCACCGCTATGACGGCGAGTTCATGTTCTTCGTCGGCGGCGGGGTGGCGATCTTCGACTGCGACGACGACGGGCGGCAGGACCTGTACCTCGCCGGCGGCGAGCGGCCGGCCGCCCTCTTCCGCAACGAGAGCCCAACCGGCGGGGCGCTCGCGTTCAGCCCGGTCCCGAGCGGCGAGACCGACCTCGACCAGGTCGTCGGCGCCTACCCGCTCGACGTCGACGGGGACGGGATCGACGACCTCGCCGTCCTGCGCCTCGGCGAGAACGTCCTGCTGCGTGGGCGCGGCGACTGCGCATTCGAGCGCGCGAACGAGCTCTGGGGCTACGACGGCGGCTCGTCCTGGACGGCCGCCTTCAGCGCGACCTGGGAGTCTCCCGAAGCCCTGCCGACCCTGGCCTTCGGGAACTATCTCGTACCGGCGTCGGTCGAGGAGCGCACGTACGTCTGCGACGAACACCAGCTCGTCCGCCCGGCCGCCGATGGTGCCTCGTACGAATCGGCGATCGAGCTGGCGCCGGGATGGTGCACGCTGTCGATGCTCTTCAGCGACTGGGACCGATCCGGCCGTCGCGACCTGCGCGCCTCGAACGACCGCCACTATTACCAGGGCGGCCAGGAGCAGCTGTGGCGGATGGAGCCCGGCGGCGCGCCGCGGGCCTGGACGCGCGAGGAGGGCTGGCAGGCCGTTCGCATCTGGGGCATGGGCATCGCCAGCCACGACCTCTCCGGCGACGGGTATCCCGAGGTGTATCTCACCAGCCAGGCGGACAACCGGCTCCAGACGCTGGCCGATGGCCCCGGGCAGCCGACCTACGAGGACATCGCCATCGAGAGCAACGCGAACGCCGGCAAGCCGTACGCGGGCGACACCGAGCTGCCGTCGACGGCCTGGCATGCCGAGTTCCAGGACGTGAACAACGACGGTTACGTCGACCTGTTCGTCGCGAAGGGCAACGTCGAGGCGCAGCCC
Source organism: uncultured Chloroflexia bacterium (assembly GCA_963844415.1). GTDB lineage: Bacteria > Chloroflexota > Limnocylindria > QHBO01 > QHBO01 > JACDBZ01. The sequence goes on along the minus strand of CAWJOA010000006.1, from coordinate 262,760 downwards.
GACTACGCGGCTCGCGATCCGAGCAGCCTGCTGATCGGCCAGGCCGACGGCACGTTCGTCGAGGGCGGGATGGAGGCCGGCATCACGAGCTTCGAGCGTGCCCGCGGCGCCGGCATGGCCGACCTGAACCTCGACGGACTGCTCGACCTCGTCGTCGTGAACCGGCAGGCGAACGTCGCCCTGTGGCGAAACGTCGGGAGCGGCAGCGCCGAGGACCCGGAGCCGATGGGCAACTGGATCGCCGTCCTCCTCGCCGATGACGGCGCCAACCGCGACGCGATCGGCGCGTGGGTCGAGGTCACCGCCGGCGAGCGGGTCATGCGCCGCGAGGTGACCGTCGGCGGCGGGCACGCCGGCGGCCAGCTTGGCTGGACCCACTTCGGGATCGGTGAGGACGAGACCGCCACCGTGACCGTCACCTGGCCCGATGGCGAGGTGGGTGCGCCGATCGACGTCGACGCGAACACGTTCTCGACCATCGAGCGCGGGGCGACCGCGCCGACCCCGTGGCAGCCGGGGGCCGGCTGATGACCACACCCCTCCTCCGCGAGGTGACGCTGCCCGACTTCGGCATGCCCTCGGGGATGCCGGACATCCCGGCCGACGTGTACGCGTCCCGGCTCGAGGGCCTGCGGGAGCGAGCCGATGCCCGCGGCTACGACCGCGTCGTGGTCTACGCCGATCGCGAGCACAGCGCCAACGCGGCGTTCCTCACCGGGTTCGACCCGCGCTTCGAGGAGGCGCTGCTCGTCATCGGGCCGGAGGACGATCCCGCCGTGCTCGTTGGCAACGAGTGCTGGGGCATCGCCGGCGCGGCGCCCGTCGCGCTGCGCCGTCATCGGTTCCAGGACTTCAGCCTGCCGAACCAGCCGCGCGACCGATCGCTCCCGCTGGCGGAGATCCTCCGTTCGGAGGGAATCGGGCCGGGCTCGCGAGTCGGCGTCGTCGGCTGGAAGACGTACGCCGGCCCGGGCATGAGCGACGTGCCGGCGTACCTGCTCGACGAGCTGCGGGACCTCGTGGGCGGCGGCGGCGCGGTCGAGAACGCGACCGACCTGTTCATCGATCCCGCCGACGGCCTGCGCGTCATCAACGAGCCGGAGCAGATCGCCGCGCTCGAGTGGGCCAGCTGCCACACCTCGAGCGGCATGCGTTCGCTGCTGGCCGGGCTGCGCCCCGGCATGACCGAGCGCGAGGCGGTGTCGCTCCTCGGCTGGAATGGCTGGCCGCTGTCGTGCCACCTCATGCTGACGGCCGGGCCGCGGGCGCGATTCGGCCTGCTCAGCCCCGGCGACCGGCCGATCGAGCGCGGCGACCCGTTCACCAGCGCATTCGGCATCTGGGGCGCGCTGACGTGCCGCGCCGGCTTCGTGGTCGAGGACGCAGCCGAGCTGCCGGTGCCGATCCGCGACTACGTCGACCGGCTCGTCGGCCCGTATTTCGCCGCGATCGGTGCGTGGTATGCGGCGCTCCACGTCGGGCAGACCGGCGCGGCGCTCCAGGCGATCGTCGACGAGCGCCTCGGCGACCCGTTCTTCGGGATCTTCCTGAATCCCGGCCACCAGATCCATCTCGACGAGTGGGTCGCGTCGCCGATCTACCGCGGCTCGACCGTCGAGCTCCGCTCCGGCATGGCGTTCCAGGTCGACGTCATCCCGGCGACCGGGACCGACTACTTCACGACGAACATCGAGGACGGGATCGTCCTCGCCGACGGCGCGCTGCGGGACGTGCTGGCGCGACGGTTCCCCGAGCTGTGGACGCGGGTCGAGCGACGGAGGGACTTCATGTCCGCGTCGCTCGGCATCGAGCTGCATCCCGACGTCCTGCCGCTCTCGAATCTCCCCGCCGTGCTCGCCCCGTTCCTCCTGCGACCGGACCGCGCGATGTCGCTGGCCTGATGGCGGAGCTCGCCCTCCACAGCGATGAGCTGGAGGTCGTCATCCTCCCCGCGGCCGGGGGGCGCATCCACCGGATCCGGGCCTTCGGCGCGGACCTCCTCCGCACGCCTTCCGTCCACGCCACGCACGACCGCGAGCCGTTCTTCTGGGGCGCCTACGTGATGGCGCCGTGGTGCAATCGCGTTGCGCCCGGACCGACGCAGGTCGCGGGGCGGGTGGTCGACCTGGCACCGAACTTCGCTGACGGGACCGCCATCCACGGCCTCGTCTCGTCGGCACCATGGGTCCGGCGCGGCGCCGAGCTGGCGATTCGGTGCGACGCCACGGACGCCTGGCCCTGGCCCTTCGAGGTCCACCAGGCGGCGAGCCTGTCCGGGGCGACGCTCGAGCTGGAGTACCGGCTCGTGAACCTCGATCCGGAGGCACCGATGCCGGCGGGGCTCGGCCTGCACCCGTGGTTCCGGCGCCCGGTCGAGGTGCGGCTCCCCGCCGAGCTGGCCTACGCGTCGAACACCGCGTCACCGCCGACGCCGGTGCCGGTTGCGCGCGATCTCGACCTGCGAGCGCTTGCGCCGCCGGCCGACGGGCTCGATGGCACCTGGTCGGGGCTCACCGACCCACGGGTCGAGCTCGCCTGGCCCGAGGCGGGCATCCGCGCGGTGCTGACGATCGAGACCGATGCGCCCGCTCGCCCTCGTCGCGGTCGCCACACCACCCGGGCTGGATGCCATCGCGGTCGAGCCCCAGACCCACGGCCCGGATCCACTCCGCCGGCTCGCAAGCGATGAGGCGGACCCGCCGCTGCTGCTGCCGCCCGGCGCGTCGCTGCGGCTCGCGATCCGGATCACCGCGGAGCGCATCGGTGACGCATCGTGATCGCGCAGCCGCTGGAGCTGGCGCTGACCGCGCTCATCATCGGCGCGATCGGGATCTTCTCGCCGACCCGCCTGGCGCTGTCGGTCCTCATGCTCACGAGCGCGCATTCCCCCTGGGGACGGGCCCTGGCCTACGCGATCGGGAGCACCGCCGTCTTCGCCGTGGCGTCGGTCATCGGGCTGCTGGGGGTCGAGGCGGCCGGGTTCCGCGGCGTCGCGCCCGGCGTCAACATCGTCCTCGGGATCGTGATGATCGGCGTCGCGATCTCGATGGTCGTCGTCCACCGCCGGCGCCAGGACCTCCCGATCCAGGCGTCGCGCCACCCGGTGCTGGCTGCCACCGGCATCGGCGCCGGGGTGGCGATCCAGTCGTTCGGGCGCCTCCTCGTCCTGCTCGCCGGCGGGTATCGCATCGGCACGCTCACGGACGGCTTCGTCCCCGGCCTGGCGTTCGTCGGGCTCATGCTCGCGATCTGGCAGACACCGGTCTGGTCGCCGATGCTGCTCTACGTCTTCTGGCGAGCGCGGTTCGATGCCCTGGCGCAGCGCGCGCAGCCCGCGATCGACCGGATCGAGGAGGGCATCGTCGGAGCCATCATCGTCGGGCTGGTCGGCGCCTGGATCCTCATCCAGGGCCTGATGGCCTGACGGACGACCCCTGCTCGGCGGCGATCCAGGCCTTCAGCTGGCGGTGCACGGCCGGCGCGCCGTGGAGCGGCCCATCCGGCTCGCTCCACGTGGCCGGATACAGGAGCGAGGCCTGGGTCTGCCAGCCACCGAGCCCGCCGTGTGAGCCGATGAGCTCCTCGAAGGCCGCCACCTCGTCGGTGTCGGGGTCGAGCATGCTGATGAGCGCGAGGTCGCCGACGTGGGCGATCTCGTCGAGCCGGCGGAAGTGGATCGGCGCCAGCTCGCCGTACGGCGCGAGCGGGTCCTGGCCGGTCACCTGCCCGTCGCTCAGCCGATAGCTGCCGCCCTTGCCGAGGACGACCGACCCGTTCGCATCGGTCCGGACGAGGACGAGCCCGACCCCGGGGTGGGCGACGAGGTCGTCGAGCAGACCGGGGTGCCCGGCCTCGATCTCCTCCTGCGAGAGGCGGCCCTCGCCGATCCCGAAGTAGACGAGCGCGAGGTTGCCGGAGGCGCACAGGACGAGGTCCGGCAGTGCGTCGGTCTCGGCGGCGTGCTGCTCCTTCATCGGTCCGAGCTCGACGATGCCGTCGCGGGTCTGGTCCTTCAGGGCACGACGCGCCATCCGCGGAACGGCGCCGTCCGATGCGCTGACCTCGGTGAGCACCGCCGACATCTGCCCCCACTGCTCGGTCGGAGCGGTTGCCTCGACGGTGACCGGCGCGGCCGCCATCCGGTTGCGCAGCCACTCCTCGATCGTCTCGCCGAAGCGCTGGCGGAACGTGGCGCCCTGGCTCTGGCCGTGGTCGCTGACGACCACGATCCGGTACGGACGCGGGCAGTCCTCGATCAGGCGCTCGAGACGGCCGAGCGCGCGGTCGATGCCCTCGAGGGCGTGAATGGCCTCGATCCGCTCGGGGCCGGAGTGGTGCGCGATCTCGTCGTAGTCGAGGAAGTCGACGTAGATCGTCGGCGTGCCGCGCAGCATCTGCTCGCTGACGAGGGCGAGGTTCAGGTCGCGGAGGGCGACGTTCGTGGCGGCGCGCAGGAACGGGTACGTCCCGCCGCGGTGCATGCGCGGAACGATGTCGCGGCTGACCTGCTGGCGGGCCTGGAACACCTCCTTCACCGCCTCGGCCAGGGTCCGCACGATCATGCGGCCGAGGCTGTACGGGTTGAGCAGGAAGTAGTAGAGGCTGCGCGTGGCGCCGGCCTGGTCGTTGTTCTTGCCGACCGTGCTCATCGTCAAGCGCGTGATCGTCGCGTCGCCGCTGAACAGGTTGTCGATGCTGGCGCCGCCATCGGCCAGCAGGCCGTTGCCGGTCGAGAGGCGCGCCTCGATCTCGCGCGCGTCGGCCGAGTGGTTGCTGACCAGCAGCCGGCGGTCCTTCTTCTCGTACCAGCGGAAGGCGGGGATGCCGTCGTTGCTGCCAAGCAGCAGGCCGGCCTGGCTGGCCGACGTCTGCGACGGGAGGAGCGCCGTCCAGCTCGTGAGCCGGTGGCTGCCGTCGCGGACCCAGCGCGACAGCGTCGGCAGGTTGCCGGCGCGGACCTGCGCGCGCAGCAACGGCGCGGCGAGCCCGTCGATCTGGATCATCAGCACGCCGGGGACCTCCGTGCGCGTCGGCGACACGTCGTCGCGGATGACCTGCGCCACGACGCGCGCGGAGAAGCTGTCCTCGTCCGACATGCCGATGAGCCCGGAGAGGGCGGTCAGCACGGCGCCGTAGATGAACGACGCCAGGACCGTGGAGATGAAGCTGTCGACCTGGTAGCCGGTGGCCGGCAGGACGAAGGCGAAGATGACGATCCGGAACAGCAGCCCGAGGATGCCGACCGCGATCAGGCCGATCGGCAGCGCGACCGCGAGCAGCAACGGGCGCAGGGCGACGTCGATCATGCCGAGAAGCACGACCGCCGCGAGCACGCTCGGGTCGGTCGCCTCGCTCACGCCCGGCGTCAGCCACGTCGCGATCCCGAAGGCGATCGCGGACGCCACGACCGACAGCAGGACCCGGAAGATGAGGCCGGAAATGCTCGTCGAGAGGCCGCCGAGGGCGTGCCACTGCGCGCGGTAGAGGCGACCGATGCGGGCGAGCATCAGGCGGCACCTCCGTGCATCGCCGGCAGGTCGAGGGCCTGGCCCGGCGCCAGGATCACGACCCGGGTGGCAACGTCGAGCGCGGCCACCGCATCGGCCAGGCGCACCGGCGGCTCGGTGAGGTGGTGGCGCCGCCAGTGCATCGCGATCGGCCACAGCGTGCCCCAGTGGATCGGGATCGCCACGGTCGGCCGCAACAGCTCGACGGCCTGCGCGGCGCGCTCGGGGTCGAGGTGGCCAGGGCCGAGCCGCGGGCCCCAGCCCCATACCGGCAGGAGCGCCACGTCGACCCCCGCGCGGCCGATGTCGGCCATCTCGGGGTAGAGATCGGTGTCGCCGGCGAAGTAGACCGTGCGTCCCGCGCCGGTCACGACGAATCCGATCGCCTCGGCGCGGGGGCCGGACGGCGGGCGGAAGCCGGAATGGTCGGCATACACGGCGGTGATCGTCACGGCCCCGACCGTCGTCGTCGCGTCCACGGCGAGCTCCTCGACTCGTTCGAATCCCCAGCCCCGAATCAGCGCGCCGAGCCCCTTGGGCGCGACGACCCGCACGTCCGCCGCGACCAGGCGCAGGGACGCGCGATGGAGGTGATCCTGGTGGCCGTGCGAGATGAGCACGACATCCGGTTGGGATGAAAGTGCGGGCGCGCGGCCCGGCAGGCGCTGGATGAAGGCGACGCGGCCAGCAAGGATCGGATCGGTCAGGATCCGCTGGCTGGCGATCTCGAGCAGGACGGTCGCGTGGCCGAGGTAGGTCACCCGATCGGTCAAGAGCCGCCTCCTCCGTCCGATGCCGTCTGCGTCAGCGGATGCCCGTGCACCGGCATGCGCCCGCCGGGGGAGCGGGCGGTGCCTATACTACGGTCGCGAACGTGGATTCGGAGGTCCGAGCGCTGGATTCATCACCTGCACCGAGCGCTCCCGCCGCCACGCCGGCCCCGCCGAAGCGCGTCGAATTTCCCCCGACCTGGCACGCGCTGATCTTCGGCGGCGTCCTCGTCGGGCTGGCGGTGCTGGTCGTCCTCACCCAGGAGGCGCTGGCGCCGTACATCATCGGGCTCGTCCTCATCTTCCTGCTGAACGGGCTCGTGGACCGGCTCCAGCGCGCGGGCATTCCACGCTGGGGCGGCACGCTGATCGCCATCCTCGCGCTGATCGCTGCCGTCGCCGCGTTCGTCTACTTGATCCTCGACGCCCTCGTCGACCAGCTGTCCACGCTCATCGACAGCCTGCCGGAGATCGCCAGCGCGGTCAGCGAGTTCGTGCTGAGCCTCGGTTTGCCGGAGAACATCGAGGCGGCCATGGCGGCGTGGGTCGAGACCCTCCCCGCCGCGATCCCGGACGTCCTGGCCGGCGTGTTCGGCTTCGTCGTGTCGGGCGTGGGTGGGTTCGTTGCACTCGTCGTGGCCTGGGCCGGAATCCCGTTCTTCATCTTCTACGCGCTGTCCGACAGCCCGAGGCTCCTGAGCGGCCTGCGCGCGGCCGTCCCGGGCTCCTTCCGCGCCTCGGTGTTCGCCATCCTCAAGATCCTCGGCGACGTCTTCGGCGCGTGGGCGCGCGGGACGGCGATCATCGCGGGAATCGTCTTCGTCCCGTTCGTGATCGGCTTCTATCTGTTCGGGATCCTCATCGACCCCGACATCGGCGACTACGCGCTGCTGTTCGCCTTCACGCTGGCCCTCTCGGAGCTCATCCCGATCATCGGGCCGATCCTCGCCCTCATCCCGATCCTCGTCATCACCGCGGTGATCGCCGGCCTGCCGGGAGTGATCGCCGTCGGCGTGCTGTTCGTCATCATCGAGCAGATCGACGGGGCGGTGGTCCAGCCAAAGGTCCAGGGCCACGTGCTCGACCTCCACCCGGCGATCATCCTGCCGGCCCTCGTCATCGGCTCGGCCCTCGCCGGCATCATGGGCGCCATCCTCGCGCTCCCGCTCACCGCCGCGGGACGCCAGACGGTCGCGTACCTGCTGCGCATCACCGGTGGCGAGCCGGAGCTGGCGCCGATCGCCGCCGATCCGGCCGCGCCGCGGGGCTCCCCGGCCGCGCCGCCCTCGGCCGCAGGCTCGCGATGAGCTGGCAGATTCTCGGACCACTGGCGGGGGTGCTCGCGGCGCTGGGCGTCGCGGCGTGGTGGTTCGTGCTGCGCGTCGGGCGCCGCATACCGTCAACGGCCGTTTCGGGGCCGATCGAGGTCGGCGACGCGATTGGAGTACGCGCGTCGCGCGCTGGCGGAGCCCGGCCCGCAGCACGCGGACCTCGCCCGCCTGTGGGCACCGACGACCGCGGCCGACGTCGAAGTGCTGCCCGAGGGCCGCGTCTTCTACCCACGCATGCTCGAGGACATCGGCCGCGCCAGGCATTCCGTGCACGTCATGCAGTACGGCTTCCAGCCGGGCGTGATCGGCGACCAGTTCGTGCCGCTCTTCTCGGCGAAGGCGCGAGATGGCGTCGCCATCCGGATGATCGTCGACGCCCTCGGCAGCCACGCCTTCACCGGGTCCAAGGGGATGTTCAACTCGCTCGCGGCCGCGGGCGTCGAAGTCATGCTCCACGATCTGATCCCTCCCGATCGGCACGGGCCGGTCGGCTCGCGCCGCCTCCTGCCGCGCCTGCGGCAGACCGGGCGCGTCGAGCACCGCAAGCTCATCCTCGTCGACGGGGCCACGGCATACATGGGTGGCGCGGGGCTCGAGGACCACTTCTTCGACGGGCGCTTCCACGACGTCTACATCCGCTTCACCGGACCGATCACCCGGCAGCTGCAGGCGATCTTCCTCGCCAGCTTCGCCTACCACGGAGGCCGGCTGCCCGAGGGCGAGGGTGTGCTCGAGGGCTACTTCCCGCCGGTCACCGAGGACGGGCCCCACGCGGTCAACGTGATCATGAACTGGCCGCGCGGCTGGCTGCCGCTGACCGATGCGGCCATCGAGCTGATCCGCACCGCCGAGCGACGGCTCGACATCATGAACTACTACATCGGCGACGCCCTCGTCATCCGCGAGATCCTCGAAGCCGCGCGGCGCGGTGTCCGCGTCCGGCTCATCGTCGCCGACCAGGCGCATGCGAACGGCGTCACGTACGGCGCGTTCCTGCATCACTACGACGAGCTCCTCGCCGCCGGCGTCGAGATCTGGGAATACCCCGCCGTCGTCCACGCCAAGGTCATCGTCTCCGACGACCGCGCCCTCGTCGGCACCCTGAACCTCGACGCCTTTGCGCTCTATCGCAACCCGGAGATGGGCCTGCTGTTCGACGACAGGCTCGTCGCGGAACGCTTCGTCTCGACCCTGTTCGAGCCCGACATCGCGCTGTCCACCCCGGGTCGCCCCGCGACCGGGCGGTTCCGGCGGGCCCGCAACCGGCTGTTCGCGAAGGGCAACTACGTCTACTAGCCGCGACGGCGGCTATCGTTGAGCAATGACATCCGGTGCCATCCACCAGGGCCCGGCGGCGGACGAGCGCCTGCGGCTCGCGAGCGGCGAGCACCACGACCCGCACGCCATCCTGGGCGCGCACCCTGCGATCGGCGGGACGGTCGTCCGCGCGTACCACCCCGACGCGAACGCGGCCTGGCTGGTGGCGCCGAACGGCGGCACCGCGTCGATGGAGGCGCTGGGCGACGGACTCTGGGCCGGGCTCGTCCCCGATCTGCGGCCCGGCCAGTTCGCGTATCGCGTCCGCTTCGGCTTCGCCGACGGCAACACCTGGGAGCTCGACGACCCGTATCGGTTCGCGCCGACCCTCGGCGAGGTCGACCTGCACCTCATCGGTGAGGGGACGCACGAGCGGCTGTACGACGTGCTCGGCTCGCACCCGCGCACGCACGAGGGCGTCGACGGCGTGAGCTTCGCGGTGTGGGCGCCGAACGCGCGGAGTGTGCGGATCGTCGGCGACTTCGACCGCTGGGACGGCCGGCTGATGCCGATGCGCTCGCTTGGCTCCACGGGCGTGTGGGAGCTGTTCGTGCCCGGGATCGGTGTCGGTGAGCTGTACAAGTTCGAGATCCTCGGCGCCGACGGCAAGCTGCGCCTCAAGGCCGACCCCCTCGCGTTCGCGATGCAGGTCCGACCCGAGACGGCGTCGCGCGTCTGGGATCCATCGGTCTATCCATGGACCGATGACGACTGGATGCGCCGGCGAGCCGAGCAGGACCCGTATCGGTCACCGATGGCGGCCTACGAGGTCCACCTCGGCTCCTGGATGCGCAACCCCGATGGCACCTGGCTGGGCTACCGCCAGGCGGCCGAGGAGCTCGTCACGCACTGCCGCGCGTTCGGGTTCACCCATGTCGAGCTGCTGCCGGTGGCCGAGCACCCGTTCGACGGCTCGTGGGGCTACCAGGTCACCGGCTACTACGCGCCGACCTCGCGCTTCGGGTCGCCCGACGACTTCGCCGCCATGGTCGACGTGCTGCACAACGCGGGGATCGGGGTGATCGTGGACTGGGTGCCGGCCCACTTCCCGACCGACGACTTCGCCCTGCGCCGCTTCGACGGCACCGCGCTGTACGAGCACGCCGACCCGCAGCGCGGCGAGCATCCCGACTGGGGCACGCTGATCTTCGACTTCGGCCGCGCCGAGGTGCGCAACTTCCTCGTCGCCAACGCGCTGTTCTGGTGCGATCGCTACCACGTCGACGGGCTGCGCGTCGACGCGGTCGCCTCGATGCTCTACCTCGACTACTCGCGCAAGGCCGGGGAGTGGACGCCGAACGTGCACGGCGGGCGCGAGAACCTCGAGGCCATCGCCTTCCTGCGCGATATGAACGAGCGCGTCTACGGCCGCTTCCCCGGCGTCGTGACGATCGCGGAGGAGTCCACGTCGTTTCCGGGCATCACGCGTCCGACGTATCTCGGCGGCATCGGCTTCGGCTTCAAGTGGGACATGGGCTGGATGCACGACACGCTCGAGTACTTCGCCGAGGACCCCGTCCATCGCCGCTTCCACCACGACCGCCTGACGTTCCGCGGCCTCTACGCGTCGACCGAGCACTTCGTCCTGCCGCTCTCCCACGACGAGGTCGTCCACGGCAAGGGGTCCCTCGTGCGCAAGATGCCCGGCGACGAGTGGCAGCGCTTCGCGAACCTCCGCGCGCTGCTGCTGAACATGTACGCGCAGCCGGGCAAGAAGCTGCTCTTCATGGGCTCCGAGATCGCGCCGTGGGACGAGTGGTCACACGACCGGGGATTGCCGTGGGAGCTGCTGGACGAACCGATGCACGCCGGCGTCGCGCACTTCGTCGAGGACCTCGGCCGCGTGTACCTGGCCTCCCCGGCCCTCTGGGCGGCCGACCACGACGCCGATGGCTTCGCCTGGATCGATGCCTCCGACGTCGAGTCGTCGGTCTACTCGTGGATGCGGCGGGGGTCGGGGGAGGTGTGCGTCGTGGTCCTCAACCTGACGCCGGTGCCGCGGGTCGCGTACCGGCTGGGCCTGCCAGTCGGCGGCCGATGGGTCGAGGTGCTGAACTCCGACTCGGAGCACTACGGCGGGTCGAACCTCGGGAATCTCGGCGGCGTCGAGGCGGTCGAGGAGCCGTGGCACGGGCAGCCGTTCTCCGCTTCCCTCGTGCTCCCGCCGCTGAGCGGGTTGGTGCTTCGACCGGATTAGGCCGGGCGGAGGTCGGGCGGCGAAACTGTCAGCGAATATATCGATCGTGATATAACGCGCACGGACACTCGTCCTGCCCGACAAGGCGATGCGTGGGGCGCGCCGACTCAGCCGCGGTCCAGCACCCTGACCAGCGAGCGCACGCGGACGTCTCCGCCGAGATCCTCGACCGGCACCGGGAGCGGGATGGACCAGTTCGGACGCTGAGTGGCGACGGTGCCGGGCAGGTTCGGCCGCCGCTCGACGCGCAGCGCGTCCTCGAGCGTCGCCACCACCAGGGCGGACGGCGAGGCGGCCAGGGCGCGGTGCAACCCGAGCACGACTTCGTCGACCCCGGCGTCCTCGTCGACCCCGGCCGCGGCCAGCAGGCGGGCGCGCAGGGTCGCCAGCCCGTCGGGGTCGGGGCGCACGCCGGACGTGGCCTGGTCGTCGAGATCGGCGCCGGTCACCGTCCCGGCCACCGTCGGCAGGTCGTGGGTCGTGACGCCGGCGAGGGCGTGGCGCGGGTATCGTTCAGGCGGGTCGCGCTCGAAGAGGGCGAGGCGGGTCGAGAGCATCCGTCGCCTGCGCAGCTCGCGACGGACGCCGGGCGGCACGGTTCCCAGATCCTCGCCGATGACGATCGCGCCGGCCCGGTGTGACTCGAGCGCCACGATCTCGAGCAGCTCGTCGGTCGGCTGGCGAACGTAGGCGCCAGCGCCGAGGCCCTTCGGGATCCACCACAGCCGGAAGAGGCCCAGGACATGGTCGATCCGCAGTCCACCGGCGTGGCGCAGCTGGTCGCGAACGGTCTCGATGAACGGCCGATATCCCACCTCGCGCAACCGATGCGGGATGAACGGCGGCAGCGACCAGTCCTGCCCGGCCGGGTTGAACCGATCCGGCGGCGCGCCGATCGAGGCGCCGAGGGCGAGCTGCTCCTGCCACTCCCACGCGTCGAAGCCGCCCGGATCGATCCCCACGGGCATGTCGGCGATGCGCCGCAGGCCGGCGGAGGCCGTCGCCAGCTGGAGGTCGAAGCACCACTGCACCCACGCGTGAAACCTGATGCGGTGCGGTGCCTCGGCTGCGACCTGCCTCGCTGCCGGCCCATCGGATTCGTGGAGCACCGACGGCCACGACTGCCAGCCCGGCCCGTGTCGCTCGGTGAGCACGCAGAAGAGGGCCCATCGCTCGAGCGAACGACCCCGAACGGCACGCCAGGCCTCGAACGCGGCGCGGTCGAACGCACCGCGCGCCCACGTCCGCTCGAGCGCCCGCATCTTCAGCGCCATCGCTCGCCGGCGGTCGACGAGGCGTCCACCGTTGAGGGCGCGGCCGGCCTCGGCGAGCTCGTCGAGCTCGGTGGCCCCGGGGAGCTCCTCGGCGCGCAGCGCGAGCGGGCTGCCGAAGCGCCGCGTGCTGGTGAAGTACGGGCTCGGCTCCGGATCGGCCGTCGGGTTCGGCGCGCCCAGCGGGCTGACCGTCACGAACCCGGCGCCGACCCGGCGCGACCAGGCGGCCAGCTCCCGCAGGTCGCCGAGGTCGCCGATGCCCCATGACCGCCGCGACCGCGTCGTCGCGAGCTGCGCGGCCCAGCCCCACGCGCGCAGGCCCGCCGGCAGATGGCAGCGTCCCGGCCCGCTGATGAGCAGGGTTTCGCCGCCGTCGTCGCGAGCGAGGTGGTGGTAGCCGAACGGCATGTCGGCCGGCAGCGACTCGACGCGCCCCAACGCGGCTGCCGTCCTCGAGCACGATCTCGCCGGGGTCCGGCAGCCGCTCACCCGGTCGGGCGATGACGACCCGTCCGTCGTCCGTCGGCTCCTGGTCCGGACCGAGCCCCATCGCCGCGAGCACTGCCTCGCGCACATCCGGTGCGATCGTCCGGCGCTTGCGAAAGGCGTCGACGTACGAGTTCGGGACGAGGTCCGCGGCGGTCATCCCTCGGTGATGCGCCGCACCCGCGGGAGCCGCCGCAGGCAGACCACCGAGCGCTCACCGACGCGGTAGGCCGCCCCGCCATCGTGCTCGCCGTGCGCCGCGGTGAACGATGCGTGGACGGTGTCGAACACCACCTCCCACCGCCGCGCGGACTCGTGGTTCGGCAACGTGAAGGCCACGGGTCGCTCGTCGGCGTTGAGGATGACGAGCAGCGTGTCGTCGACGATCTTCTCCCCACGCGGCCCGCGGTCGTCGATCGCGTCACCGGCGAACTGGACCGCCAGTGTGCGCGCGCCGGAAGCGCGCCACTGCTCGTCGGTCATCTCGGTGCCGTCCGGCGCGAACCAGGTGAGGTCCTTCACCCGCGAGCCGCGGATCTGGCGGCCCTGGAAGAACTGGCGGCGGCGCAGCACCGGATGCGACTTCAGCAGCCGGATCATCGAGCGGGTGAAGGCGAGCAGCTGCCGGTCGCGCCGGGCCAGCGACCAGGAGAACCAGCTGATCTCGCTGTCCTGCGCATACCCGTTGTTGTTGCCGCGCTGGCTGCGGCCGATCTCGTCGCCGCCGAGCAGCATCGGCACGCCCTGGCTCAGCAGCAGCGTGGCGAGGAGGTTGCGCTTCTGCTTCTCGCGCGCCTCGATGACCGCCTCGTCATCGGTCTCGCCCTCGACGCCGAAGTTCATGCTCTCGTTGTTGTCGTCGCCGTCGCGGTTGCCCTCGGCGTTGGCCTCGTTGTGCTTCTGCTCATACGACACCAGGTCGTTGAGCGTGAAGCCGTCATGGGCCGTCACGAAATTGATGCTGGCGTGCGGACGGCGCCCCGAGCTGGCATAGAGATCGGACGAGCCGCTGAGCCGATACGCGAGCTCGCCGGCCTGGCTGCCGATCCCCTTCCAGAAGCGGCGCACGGTGTCGCGGTACTTGCCGTTCCACTCGGCCCAGCCGACCGGGAAGTTGCCGACCTGGTAGCCGCCGGGCCCGACGTCCCACGGCTCGGCGATGAGCTTGACCTGGCTGATGATCGGGTCCTGGTGGATGATGTCGAAGAAGCTGCCGAGCTTGTCGACGTCGTGGAGCTCCCGCGCCAGTGCCGAAGCGAGGTCGAAGCGGAAGCCGTCGACGTGCATCTCGGTGATCCAGTAGCGCAGCGAGTCCATGATCAGCTGGAGCACGCGCGGCGACGTGGCGTCGAGCGTGTTGCCGGTGCCGGTGTAGTCGACGTAGCGTGACTTGTCGTCGGGGTCGAGGCGGTAGTAGGCGTGGTTGTCGATCCCCCGGAACGCGAGCGTCGGGCCGTTGTGGTTGCTCTCCCCGGTGTGGTTGTAGACGACGTCGAGGATGACCTCGATGCCGGCGTCGTGCAGCCGCTTCACCATCGACTTGAACTCGCTGACCGGGTCGCCGGTGGCGCTGAAGCGGATGTCGGGCGCGAAGAAGCCGATCGTGTTGTAGCCCCAGTAGTTCACGAGACCGCGCTCGACCAGGTGGCGCTCGTCGACGTGCTGGTGGACGGGGAGCAGCTCGACGGCGGTGATGCCCAGCCCGGTCAGGTACTCGATGGCCGGACCCGACGCCAGCCCGGCGTACGTCCCGCGGAGCTCGTCGGGCACGTCGGGATGGAGCCGGGTGAAGCCCTTGACGTGGACCTCGTAGATGAGGGTGCGCTCGAGCGGCGTCCGCAGGCGCTCGTCGCCGCCCCACACGAAGGCCGGATCGACGACGACGCCCTTCGGCACGAACGGCGCCGAGTCCCGGTCGTCCGGCTCATCGCCATCGGAGCCGATGCGGTAGCCGAACAGCGAGTCGTCCCACTCCACTGCCTGATCGATCCGCTTCGCATAGGGATCGATCAGCAGCTTGGCCGGGTTGAACCGATGCCCCCGCCCCGGCTCGTACGGCCCGTGCACGCGGTAGCCGTAGCGCTGCCCCGGGCGGCCGTCGGGCAGGTAGGCGTGCCAGACGAGGTCGGTCTGCTCGGTGAGACGGATGCGCTGCTCGTCGCCGCCCTGCTCGGCGAAGAGGCACAGGTCCACCGCGTCGGCATGCTCACTGAAGATCGCGAAGTTGACGCCCGACCCGTCCCAGGTCGCGCCGAGCGGATACGGATCGCCGCGCCAGACCCTCACTGCCATTCAGCATCAATACCATCGAACCGGTGCCGCGCGAGCGGCATCGGCGCCGCGGCACCTGCGAGTGTCGCTCGCAGCGAGCGTGGCTGCGGGGTCGCGGCAGCGGAGATCACCGGTGCTCCGGGCCTTCGGCTGGGCGCAGGCGCATGAACTCGCTGACGCGCATGAGGCCGAGGACCTGGCGCACCGGGAACCGCATGAGCCGGCGCTCGGGGTCCACGAGGACCTCCGGATCGACGAGGCGGATGCGCCTGCGTCCCGTCTCGAGCGTCGCCTCGCCCGAGGCGAGCACGTTCTTCACCCACTGCACGTCCGACCCGTAGGTGAGGGCGACGACCCAGTCGTCGCCGTGGCGGAAGACGTTGAGCGGCGTGCGATACGCCTTGCCCGTCGTGCGACCTCGGTAGCCGAGGATCCCGAAGCCGGGCAGCCAGCGCGCGAACCGGCGGCTGATCGGGTTGAAGACGTGCGTCGTGAACGGCCGGATGACCGCCAGCGGTGGACGCGGCGGCTTCGCCGGCGTCTGGTCGAGCCCTTCGCCCATGGCACGGAAAGCATGCCATCCTCCGACCGACGATGACCGATACGGCCATTCCAAGCACGACCGAGCAGAACATCCTCGGCGAAGGAGCCCGGTGGGACGCCCGCCGCGGCGAGCTGCTGCGGGTCGACATCGCCGCCGGCCGCGTCTTCCGCGACCGGGTAGAGGCCGATGGCACGCTCGTTCCGATTCGTGCTTACGACGTCCCCGGGACCGTTGGCGCGATCGCGCCGATCGAGGGCGACGACGGCTGGCTGCTGGCATCGAACCGTGGCGTGGCCTACCTGGCGCTCGACGGCGCGGTGCAGGCGCTCGTCGACGTCGCTCCGGTCGGGACGCGGATGAACGACGCAGCGTGCGACCCGCAGGGCCGCTTCTGGGCGGGCACAATGGCGCACGACGGCCACGTCGGGGCCGGAGCGCTGTACCGGCTCGCGCGCGATGGGCGCACCGAGCGGATGCTCGACGGTCTCACGATCTCCAATGGCATCGGCTGGAGCCCCGATGGCGCGACGATGTACCTCGCCGACTCCGCGCCCCGCCTCGTGCATGCCTTCTCGTTCGACGGCGAGCGGGGCACGATCTCCGACGGCCGTGTGCTCATCGAACTGCCACAGGACGTCGGAGCGCCGGATGGTCTCGCCGTCGATGCCGAGGGTGACCTGTGGGTGGCCGTCTGGGGCGGCGGACGGGTCCGCCGCTACGCTGCCGACGGCTCGCTCCGCGACGAGCTGCGACTGCCCGCGGCGGAGACGACGTCGTGCGCCTTCGCCGGCACCGGCCTGCACCGGCTGTACGTCACGACGGCGACCGAGGGCTGGAGCGACGAGCAGCGTCACGCCGATCCGGCGGCAGGGCTCGTCTATCGGTTCGAGACCAACGCGGTCGGAGTCGCGGCGGCTCCCTTTCGGCCCGATCCCGCGTGGTGGGCGGCGATGGTCTCCTCAGGCGGCTCCGACCAGGCGCTCGACGGCGGCCATCGGCAGCCATAGCCAGTCGGGCCGCATGCCGGCCTCGTAGCGCACCTCGTAGCACGCCTTCTCTAGCTCGAAGGCAGCCAGCAGCCCCGCGTCGACGTCGCCGTAGGCGCGCAGGAACCCGTCGCGGGCTTCGTGCAGCCACGCGTCGGCGACGAACCCGCTCTCGCGCTCGGCAGTGCGGGCCGCATAGTCGAGGCTGCGCAGCATGCCGGCCACGTCGCGCAGCGGCGACGACGGCGCCCGGCGCTCGGCCAACGGCCGTGCCGGCTCCCCCTCGAAGTCGATGACGCTGAACCCGCCGTCCGGCCGCGCCAGGAGCTGGCCGAGATGGAAGTCGCCGTGGATGCGGCTGACCGGTGCGCCACCGGCGGCCGATCCGAACGCATCGGCGAAGCGGGCTCGCACGCCCGGCGCCAGCGTGACCAGCCGCTCGTGCTCGGCGCCGCGCAGCGCGTCGGTGGCGAGTGTCAGCTGCCGCTCGGCCGACGCTCGCCACGCGGCCGTCTCCTCGACCGTCGCCGGACGCGCGGGAAAGGCCGGATCGTCCGGCCGCGACGCCAGGCAGCGGTGCAGGCGTGAGGTCAGGTCGCCGATCCGCGCGGCCATGTCGATGCCGCGTTCTGGTTCCGAGGCGAGGGCGCCCAGCATCGCGCCCCAGGCGTCGCCCGCGCCGGGAACGAATGCCTGGAGCATCGCCGCGGCGGCGTGGACGTCATCGGTCTCGTAGGTGATCGATCCGGCCAGGGCCGGGGTGTCGGTGAAGCCGGCATCGGTCAGGAAGGCGCCGATCTCCAGGTCCGGGTTGTCGCCCGGCTCGAGGAGCCGATACAGCTTGAGGATGAGCCGCTCACCGAGCACGACCGAGGTGTTCGACTGCTCGACGGTGAGGCGCCGCTCGTCCAGCGGGCCAGCCTCGAACCCGGCCGCGCGGTGAGCCACGAATGGACCGATGCGCTCCTCGCGACCGATCGCCGCTGCCACCGCGGTCCAGGCGCCCTCGCCGTCGGCCGGCTCGCGGCCATCGACCGTCGGCGCCAGGTAGCGCTCCGGCGGGCCGCCGTCGGCGAAGGCGACCTCGAGCACGACGAGCGCGCCCGGGCCGATCGGCGCCTGGTCGACGACGGTGATGGAGGCGATCGGGCGCTGCTTGGAGCGGAACCAGCGGCGCGAAGCGAGGTCGGCGGGGATCATCCCGTGCCGTTGGCGGGCCAGTCGACGCGGAAACGGACGATCGGGCACGGCACGTCGCCGAGCATCCAGTCGTGGTCCGGGACATCGATCGCCAGGCCCTTGCCCTCGTAGAACCGTCGCGCGCGCTCGTTGTCGCGGAACGCCCAGACCACGAACGGGTTGAAGCCACGCGCGCGGAGGTCGGCAACCGCGTGGTCGTACAGCGCGCCGCCGACGCCCGTACCGATCACGGCGGGATCGAGGTACAGGTTCGTCAGCTCGCCGGCGCCGTCGGGCGGGGGCAACCACCAGTCCTTCCCGGGCGTGGTGGTCGCATAGCCGATGACCGCTCCGTCGCGCTCGGCGACCCACGGCCGCCACGCGCTCTCAGGCTCACGGTTGTCGAACGCCCCCTGCCACATGGCAGGTGCCGACTCGATCCACTCGGCGAGGACCTCGGCCGGGACGATGCCCGGATAGGTCGCGTCGTATGCCCGCCGGGTCACCTGAGCCAGCGCGTCGGCGTCGTCGGGCAACGCGAGCCGGATCCTCGCGACCGGCTCAGCCATCGGTCAGCTCGAACCAGAAGAAGTCGTGCGGACCGAGGGTCAGCAGGTACGGCAGGTCGCCGATGCGCGGGAACCCGACGCGGCCGATCATCTCGGTCGGGATTCGGCCGTGGAAGCGCGACAGGTCGAGCTCGACGTACTGCGCGAAGCGGCTGAGGTTGGCGACGCACAGCACGGTGACGCCCTCGTGCTCGCGCAGGTAGGCCAGCACGCGCCGGTTCTCGGGGTGCAGGAACTCGAGCGTACCGCGGCCGAAGACCGGGTGCGCGCGACGGACGCGGATGAGCCGCTTCATCCAGTTGAGCAGCGATCCCGGCACGCGCTCCTGCGCCTCGACGTTGACCGCCTGGTACCCGTAGACCGGATCGGCCACGAGCGGCGCGTAGAGGGCATGGACGTCGGCGCGGCTGAAGCCGGCGTTGCGGTCGCCGGTCCATTGCATCGGCGTGCGCACGCCATTGCGGTCGCCGAGGTAGACGTTGTCGCCCATGCCGATCTCGTCGCCGTAGTAAATGATCGGCGTGCCCTTCATGCTGAACAGCAACGAGTTGAGCAGCTCGAGTCGGCGGCGGCTGCGGTCGACGAGCGGCGCCAGCCGGCGGCGGATGCCGACGTTGATCCGCATCCGTGAGTCCGAGGCGTACTCGGTGTACATGTAGTCGCGCTCCTCATCGGTCACCATCTCGAGCGTGAGCTCATCGTGGTTGCGCAGGAAGAGCGCCCACTGGTTCTCCTCGGGGATCTCCGGGGTCTGCGACATGATCTCGACGATCGGGTAGCGGTCCTCGCGGCGCAGCGCGATCCAGATCCGCGGCATGAGCGGGAAGTGGAAGGCCATGTGGCACTCGGGCGCGTCGGGCGCGCCGAAATACGGCAGCACGTCCGGCGGCCACTGGTTCGCCTCGGCCAGCAGCATCCGGTTCTCGTAGCGCTCGTCGACCGCCGCGCGGAGTCTGCGCAGCACGGTGTGGGTCTCCGTCAGATTCTCGCCGTTCGTGCCCTCGCGCTCGACGAGGTACGGGACGGCATCGAGCCGCAGCCCGTCGACGCCGAGGTCGAGCCAGAAGCGCATGACGCGCAGGATCGCGCGGACGACCTTCGGGTTGTCGTAATTGAGGTCCGGCTGGTGGCTGAAGAACCGATGCCAGTAGTACTGCTGCGACTCCTGGTCCCATGTCCAGTTGCTGTCTCGGTATCGGTGAAGATGATCCGCGCGTCGGAGTAGCGCTGGTCCGTGTCGCTCCAGACATACCAGTCGCGCTGCGGATTCTGGCGAGACGAGCGCGACTCGACGAACCAAGGATGCTGGTCGCTGGTGTGGTTGACGACGAGCTCGGTGATCACGCGCAGCCCGCGCCGATGGGCCGCCCGCACGAAGCCACGGAAGTCGCGCAGCGTGCCGTAGTCGGGATGGACGCGCGTGAAGTCAGCGATGTCGTACCCGTCGTCGCGCAGCGGTGAGGGGTAGAACGGCAGCAGCCAGACCGCGGTCACGCCGAGGCTGGCGATGTAGTCGAGCTTCTGCGTCAGCCCGGCGAAGTCCCCCATCCCGTCGCCGCTGGCGTCGTGGAACGCCTTGACGTGGAGCTGGTAGATGATCGCGTCCTTGTACCAGGTGGGATCGTCGCGCAGGAGCTGCGGCGTTCTCCCATCGGTCGCGTCCACCTGCCGCGGATGGTGGTCGGTCACGGTTGGTCTGGTCAACGGACGTTCAGCGCTCGAGCGCAGCGATCGTGAAGATCCGGAACGGCTCGGCGGCCGGGTCGAGGTCGACCGCGAGGTCCGCGCCGTGCTCCCGGGTCGAGGCTCCCGTCAGCAGGTCGGTGAGGCGATACGGCTCGTCCCAGCCGAGCCCGATGGCCGGCAGGTCGGGGTGCAGGATCGCGCGCTCCGCGATCGTCGGATCGGTGTTGACCGCCACGAACACCGGGTCGCGCCATCGGTTCGGGAACCCGGTGAGCGGATCGACCTTGCCGTGCGGCATCGCCTTGCGATAGAACAGCGTTCGCTCGCCGGTCGCCTCCTGGAAGCGCAGGTTGTCGTAGCGCTGGAGGGCGGGACGCTCGTGCCGCAGCCGGTTGAGGCCGGTGATCAGCGGCTTGATGTTCCCCGTCGCGTCCCAGTCGCGGGCGCGGATCTCGTACTTCTCGCTGTCGAGGTACTCCTCGCGCTCTCCGAGTCGCGCGTTCTCGCACAGCTCCCAGCCGGAGTAGATCCCATACGAGCTGGACAGCGTCGCGGCGAGGACCGAGCGGATGACGAACGCCGGATGCCCGGCGTCGAGATGGTGCGGGTTGATGTCCGGGGTGTTCGTGAACAGGTTGCCGCGGAAGTACTCGCGCATCTCGCTCTCGGTGAGCTCGGTGAGGTACTGGCGCAGCTCCCACGCCGATTCGCGCCAGGTGAAGTACGTGTAGCTCTGGGTGAAGCCGATCTTCGCGAGAAGCCGCATCATCTTCGGCTTCGTGAACGCCTCCGACAGGAAGATCACGTCGGGATGGTCGGCCTGGATCTCGCGAATGAGCCAGGCCCAGAACGGGATCGGCTTCGTGTGCGGGTTGTCGACCCGGAAGATCCTCACGCCGTGACCGATCCAGGCCTCGAAGATGCGCTTCCACTCGAGCCAGAGCGCCGCGCGCGCGGCGCCATCGGGCCCGGTGAAGTCGATCGGGTAGATGTCCTGGTACTTCTTCGGCGGGTTCTCCGCGTACTTGATGCTGCCGTCGGGAGAGTGGCGGAACCACTCCGGATTGGACGTCACGGATGGGTGGTCGGGAGCTGCCTGGATGGCGATGTCCATCGCCAGCTCCATGCCGTTGGCCTCGACCGCCCGGCGAAAGCCGACGAGCCCGTCGAGGCCGCCGAGCTCCGGCGCGACCGCGTCGTGCCCGCCCTCGGCGGAGCCGATCGCGTACGGCGAGCCGGGATCGTCCACACCGGCGTCGAGCGAATTGTTGCGACCCTTGCGGTTCGTTCGACCGATCGGGTGGATCGGCGGCACGTAGACGACGTCGAACCCCATCGCCGCGATGTCGGGCAGACGCCACTCTGCCTCGGCGAAGGTCGTCGGCGCCGGCTGCTTCGGGTCACGGCCCTGCGAGCGCGGGAAGAGCTCGTACCACGCGCCGAAGCGCGCGCGCTCGCGGTCGACGACGAGCGGCAGCTCCGCGGACCGGCTGGCGAACCCGCGATCGGGATGACGCCGCATGGCGGCGAGGACGTCGTCAGTGTCGAGCGCCTTCACGCGGGCGGGGTCGGAGCGCGCGCGACGGAGCGCGGCGAGCGCGGCTCGCAGGATGCGGAGGTCGTCGGCCGCCTCGGCGTGCTCGGCGCGGGGGAGCGTGCCCTCG
Source organism: uncultured Chloroflexia bacterium (assembly GCA_963844415.1). Classification (GTDB taxonomy): domain Bacteria; phylum Chloroflexota; class Limnocylindria; order QHBO01; family QHBO01; genus JACDBZ01. The sequence goes on along the minus strand of CAWJOA010000006.1, from coordinate 240,979 downwards.
ATCAGAACGCGCCCCTCCTCGATCTCGGTCGCGACCGGCACCCCGGCCTCGACCTTCTTGTGCAGCCCCTGCCTCCAGCTGCCCCAGGCGTCGCGCCAGGCCTCGATCGCGTACCGATGCCAGCGGTTCCGGGTCAGTTCGACGTGGCCCGACCAGCGGTCGTCCTCGATGGGCCGCATCGGCGCCTCATGCCAGCCCCCCTCGTCGTCGGGACGAACGAGGAGCGCCGCGTCGAGCAGGTCGTGTCCATCGGCGAGGATGTCGGCGGTCACGAGGAGCTGGTCGCCGACGACGCGCTTGACCGGATGGCGGCCGCCGTCGAGCTGCGGGGTGATGCGCTCGATCACGATGCTGCGCCGCGTGCCGACCGCGCCGGCGTCGGGCTCGCGCGCGTCGCTCACGGCCTCGGCCACGCGCCGCGCGCTCTCCTTCATCGTCGTCATGGGTGTGGCGCAACCCTACCCGATCGGCCACCATGCAACCGAATGAAGGCCGTCCGCCCGCTGCTGCTCAGCATCCTCCTGATGGCCGCCTGCTCGACGGCGTCGTCAACTGCCGCCCCGTCCGGCACGATCGCACCGGCCGAGTCTGCGCCGGCCTCGGAGACCGCGTCCCCGGAGCCGACGGTTGCGGCGACGGAGACACCGACCGAGGCGCCGATCGCCGACGACCCGCCGGCCCTCGCCCTGGAGGAGGTCGCGAGCGGCCTCGCCGCCCCGATCAACGTCACCGCCACGCCCGATGGCTGGCTGCTCGTCAACGAACGGGCCGGCCGCGTGATCGCCGTGGATCCGGACAGCGGCGCGACCGAGGTCTCGCTGGACATCAGCGACCGCGTCCTCGGCGGCGGCGAGCAGGGGCTGCTCGGGCTGGCGCTGCATCCCGATTGGCCGGAGGACGCGCGGGCCTACGTCCACTACTCGGCCCGCGAGGGCGACGGCGACACCGTGCTCTCCGAGTTTCGCGTCACCGACGAGCCACTGCCGCCACGACTCGACCCGACCACCGAGCGCGTGCTGCTGACGGTCGACCAGCCGTATGCCAACCACAACGGCGGGCAGCTCGCCTTCGGCCCGGACGGCTACCTCTACCTCGGCCTCGGCGACGGTGGTGCGCGCGGCGACCCGCACGGCAACGGGCAGAACCCGAACGCACTGCTCGGCAAGGTGCTGCGCATCGACGTCGAAGGCGACCCGTACGCCATCCCGCCCGGCAACCCCTTCGCCGATGGCGGCGGCGCGCCAGAGGCCCTCATCATCGGCCTGCGGAACCCGTGGCGGTTCAGCTTCGATCGCGCCACCGGGCTGCTGTGGATCGGCGACGTCGGCCAGAACGCCGCCGAGGAGATCGACCGCGTCGACCCGGTCGCCGACGCCGGCGCCAACCTCGGCTGGAACGTCATGGAGGCCTCGCAGTGCTTCTCCGAGCCGAGCTGCGCGACCGAGGGTTTGATCCTGCCGGTCGCCGAGTACGGGCGCGACCTCGGATGCTCGGTGACGGGCGGCTACGTCTACCGCGGCGAGGCGATTCCCGACCTGCACGGCTGGTACCTGTTCAGCGACTACTGCTCGGGCATCCTTTTCGGCGTTCCTTCCGATGCCGATGGCGTGATCGGCCCGCGTACCTTGCTCGAGACGGGCCTCAACGTCAGCACCTTCGGCGAGGGTCCCCACGGCGAGCTGTACGTGGCCGATCTCGCCGGCGGCTCGATCTACCGGATCGTGGCCGGCGACTGACCGAGCGCGCCGAGCGCCCGCAGGCTGCTCCAGCGGCCGCGCCCGATGATCAGGTGGTCGAGCAGCTCGATATCCAGCAGGCGCCCGGCGTCGGCCAGCTCGGCGGTGATGCGCAGGTCCTCGCCCGACGGCGCCGGGTCCCCGCTCGGGTGGTTGTGCGCCACGATGATCGCCGCCGCACAGGCCCGCACGGCGTCTCGGAAGACCTCGCCGATGCGAACCGACGACCCGGCCAGGTTGCCGCGGTAGACGGTGCGCTGCACGGTGACGACGTTCTTCGTGTCGAGCAGCATGACCCGCAGCTCCTCACGCTCGAGCGCTCCCATGGCGTCGACAAGCGGCTCGGCGACGTCGGTCGGGGTGCGGATGAGCCACGGGTCCGACGGCCACCGGCGCGCCAGTCGTGAGCCGATCTCGACAACGGCCGTCAGCCGTGGCGCGGCCGACGGGGGGACGCCGGCGAGGCGCAGCTCCGCGGGGTGAGCGCGGGCAACTTCGCCGAGGCCACCGAACCGATCGATGAGGCGCCGGCCGAGCCGCCGCGCACGGTCGCCGCCGCCGAGCACCAGCGCGAGGAGCTCCTCGTCGTCGCAGGCATCCGGACCCAGGCGCTCGATGCGGCTGATCACCGCGGGCGTGGACCGGGCTCTGCGCTCGACGGGAAGGTGGATCGGCTGCGTCGTCATCGGTCACGACGATAGCCAGACCCGATTTGCGGCCGCTTACCAGCCGATTACCGAGACCGGGATGTCGAACGCCCCGAAGCGGAGCATGAGCGCCGCGGCAACGCTGATGCCGTTGACCGTGGCGTGCATGACGATCGGCGCAAGCAGGTTGCCCGTGCGCTCGTAGACCCACGCCAGGGCGATGCCGAGCAGGAAGATCGGCAGGAACGAGGCGAGCGAGAGATGGATGACCGCGAAGAGCGCGGCCGAGCCGACATATGCCGGCACCCGACCCGACTCGCGCAGCCAGGCGTTGAAGACGATGCCGCGGAAGAAGAGCTCCTCGGCGATCGGCGCGAAGATCGCGATCGCGATCACGACGAGCCACGGATCGAGCATCGCGATCGCCTGCTCGGCGGGACCGACCGGAGGCGGCTGGCCGATGGCAGTCAGAAGCGCGGTCACCAGCACGAGCACGATCGACGAGCCCAGCCAGGCGAGGACGCCATAGCCGAGACCGGCAAGCACGGCGCCGCGGGGATCCCGACCGGGGAGCCTCGGCAGCGCAGCGAGCGCTCGAGGTCGATACACGAGCAGGTAGCCGACGATGAGCAGCCCCGCCTGCGCCGAGACGAGGAGGACGGCCGAGCCCAGCAGGCTCAGCTCGCCCTCACCGCTCGTGAGTGCCAACGCGTCATCGGTGAACGGTGCGCTCAGCACCGTCCCGACGGCGAGCGCGAGCGCGAGCAGGACGAAGACCGATGGCCCGCGGTACCGCTCCGGCGGCAGGACGCTTCGGACGCGAAGCTGCCGGATGGCGGTGTAGACGAGCCCGATGACGAACGCGAGCGCCCCGACGAGCAGGGCGATGCCGAGCACGGCAAGGTCCACGCCGATCTCCTCGGGGCGGCTCAGCTCGGCCGCGACGAGCGCCGCGATGGCGACCACGCCGCCGCCGACGATCAGCAGCAGACCAGGCCAGGCGGGCGGGCGCGCCGACTGCGGACCCAGGGTGGCGTGGGGCCCCCGTTGGAGCTCGCCGGGTTCTTCCGGGCCGGCAGGCCCGGCCGGCGGCGCGGTCAGGTGTTCGTCACCTCGCGCAGGCGGGCGCGCTCGGCCGATCCTTCGAGCGGCGTCTCGACCGTGCCGATCTGCTCCTCGACAGGCTCCGGGTCATGCGCGCGCGCCGCGGCGCGGGCAGGTCGCTCGAACTCGCGGCCGCAGTAGGCGCACAGCGGCCAGGTCGGATCGGCCAGGCGGTTGCACGACGGGCAGACCCGGTGCAGCCGCGTGCGGCAGTTCGGGCAGACGAGCCAATCGCTGTCGACGCGGTCGCGGCAGACCGGGCACAGCTCGTTCTTCTCGACCTCGGCCAGGAGGCTCTCCTCCGCCAGCGACCGCTCGTAGACCTCGGCCAGCGTCTCGCGCGGCCGGACGATGAGGTAGAGGATCACGGCGAAGATGAAGAGGAGCGGCGTGAAGAAGATGATCAGCGCCGCGGCGAAGTACGGGAGGATCGGGTTCTCGGTCCGAGCCTGCATGTCCCGGAAGGCCCAGTAGCTGGTGCCGAGCCACAGCAGGACGACGTAGATGATGCTGAGCTGAACGACGGCGACGACGATCGGGTTCGAGATGAACCCCTGCCAGAACTCGCCGATCGGTTCGAGGATGGCTTCCATTCGGGGGGTAACGGCCTCTGTTGCAGATGTACGCCGCGCCCGGCGCCATCGGGAATGCTAGCACGGCTCATGCCTCGGAGGCCCCTCACCGAGCTGATGCAGCGTCGCCACCAGCAGCCGATGCTCCTCGACCAGCACGCGCGCGGCGAGGGTCTCGGCGTCGTCGTCGGGCCGCACCGGCACGCGAGCCTGCGCGAGGATCGGTCCCGCGTCGAGCTCGGCCGTGACCTCGTGCACGGTCGCCCCGGTCTCCGTCGCGCCGCTGCGCAGGACGGAGCGATGCACCTCCAGCCCGACCATCCCGGCTCCGCCATGCGCGGGCAGCAGGCTCGGGTGGATGTTGATCGTTCGCCCATCGAAGGCCGCGAAGTACGGCGCCCGCAGCAGCTGGTCCCAGCCGGCCAGCACGGCGACCTCGACGCCGGCTGTGGCGAGCGCCGCGCCGATGGCGGCGTCCCGGGCCGATGCGCCATCGAAGTCGGCCCGCGGCAGGACGCGGACCGGAACGCCGTGCGCGGCGGCCACCTCGAGCGCGCGCACCCCGGACCGGTTGCTGACCACCAGCGCCACGTCCAGCCCGGCATCGAGGATCGCCTCCAGGTTCGAGCCCCGCCCGGAGACGAGCACACCAAGCCTCACCTCAAGTGAAGCGGACGCGAGCCTCGCCCGCCGGGACCTCCACCACGCGACCGATGTGGCACGCCTCCGGCAGCGCGGCCAGCGCAGCCTCGACCGCGTCGGCCGGCACGACCGCGGTCATGCCGATCCCGACGTTGAAGGTCCGGACCATCTCGTCGTCGGCGATGTCGCCGCGCTTCTGGATGAGGCTGAAGATCGCCGGCACCGGCCACGACCCGGTCTCGACGACGACCCCGAGCCTGTCGGGAAGGGTGCGCGGCACGTTCCCCTCCCAACCGCCGCCGGTGAGATGCGCAAGCGCCCGGACGTCGGAGCGTGCATCGCGCAGCGCGCGGCGCAGGATGCGCACCTCGTCGAGGTAGGACCGATGCGGCTCGAGGAGCGCCTCGCCGATCGTGCGCGACCCGTCGGGCATCGGCTCGCCCCAGATCGCCTCGGGCAGGACGCGGCGCGCCAGGGTGTAGCCGTTCGTGTGCAGGCCGGACGAGGGGAGGCCGATGAGCACGTCGCCGGCACGCACCGCCGAGCCGTCGACGAGATCGGCACGTGCCACGACCCCGACGACGAAGCCGGCGAGGTCGTAGTCGTCGCCGCGGTAGAGGTCGGGCATCTGCGCCGTCTCGCCGCCGACGAGCGGAATGCCTGCCGCGATGCAGCCGGCCGCCACGCCGCCGACGATCTCCTCGACGGTCTCCGCCCGCAGGTTGCCGAGGGCGAGGTAGTCGAGGAAGAAGAGTGGGTCGGCGCCGGTGACGACGATGTCGTTGACGCAGGCGTTGACGAGGTCGATGCCGATCGTGTCGTGCCGCCCGAGCGCCAGCGCGACCTTGAGCTTCGTGCCGACGCCGTCGGTGCTGCTGACGAGGATCGGATCGGGATGGGTCGACGGGTCGAAGCGGAAGAGCGCCCCGAAGCCGCCCACGCCGCCGAGGACGGCGGGTGTGGACGTTGCGGCCGCCGCGTCGGCGATGCGCGAGACGGCGCGCTCGGCCTCCTCGCGATCGACGCCCGCCTCGCGGTACGTGCGGGCCATCGGTGTCAGCGGCGCTCCATCGCAAGCTTGTCGAGCTCGAGGGGCACGTCGGTCGGGTAGATGCCGTCGAAGCAGGCGGTGCAGCGCGCATCGGTCCGTCCGCCGACCGCGGTGAGCAGCCCCTCCCTCGACAGGAAGCCCAGCGAGTCTGCGCCGATCACCTGGCGGATCTCGTCGGTCGCGTGCGTCGACGCGATCAGCTCGCCGCGCCGTCCGGTGTCGACGCCCATGTAGCACGGGTGCCGCATCTCGGGCGAGTGGATGCGGACGTGCACCTCGGCCGCGCCGGCGCGACGCAGCATGGCGACGATCGGGCCGGTCGTCGTGCCGCGCACGATCGAGTCGTCGACGACGACCACGCGCTTGCCCCGCAGCAGCTCGGGCAGCGGGTTGAACTTCAGGCGCACCGCCTCCTCGCGGCCGGCCTGTGCCGGCTGGATGAAGGTCCGACCGACGTAGCGCGACTTGATCAGGCCCTCGCGGTACGGCAGGCCCGCCTCCTCCGCGTAGCCGATGGCGGCCGGGATCGCCGAGTCCGGCACCGCGATGACGAGGTCCGCCTCGGCCGGATGCTCGCGGGCCAACGCGCGGCCCATCTCGAGCCGCGCCTCGTACAGCAGGCGTCCGTCGATCACCGAGTCCGGCCGCGCAAGGTAGACGAACTCGAAGACGCACAGCCGCTCGCGGTCCGGAGCGGCCTTCGTGGAGCGGAACGTGTCGACCCCGTCGGCGGTGATCGTGATGACCTCGCCGGCCTCGACGTCACGCACGAACTGGGCGCCCATCGCGTCGAGTGCCGCGCTCTCCGACGCCACCGCCCACCCGCCGCCCGGCAGCCGTCCGAGGGCGAGCGGCCGGAAGCCGACCGGGTCGCGCGCGGCGACCATCGCGTCGGCGGTGAGCATCGTGAACGTGTAGGCCCCGGTGGCGCGATGGAAGGCGTGGTCGACGCGCTGCGCCCACGTGCGCCCGGGCGCGTGGGCGATGAGCTTCGCCAGGACCTCGGTGTCGGAGGCGGACGCGAACTCGACCCCCTGCTCACCGAGCTCGTCGCGCAGCCAGCGCGCGTTCGTCAGGTTGCCGTTGTGGCCGAGCATGAGCTCGCCGCGATCGGTCTCGACATAGACCGGCTGCACGTTGGGGAGGGTGTTCGAACCGGTCGTGCTGTAGCGGGTGTGACCGATCGACGCCTGCGGCTGCGCGCTTCGGTCGTCTCCGCCATCGAGGCGATGGAGGGTCTCCTCGTCGAACACGCTGCCGACCAGGCCGAGGCGCTTGTGGAGCGAGAGGCGCGATCCGTCGCTGACCGCGATGCCCGCCGACTCCTGCCCGCGGTGCTGGAGCGCGTGGAGACCGACGAAGGTTGTGCGCGCCAACTGGCCGCCGGGCCACCAGATGCCGACGACGCCGCACTCCTCGCGCGGGCCCCCCGCCATATATACGGGCTGGTAGACGGGTAGCGCCTCTCCCGATCGGTGCGGCAGCTCGATGGGCGCTCGCACGTCAGTCGTCAGGCGGGTCGCTGCGTGCCATCCATCCACGGCCATCATAGCGACCGGATGGCGCCCGGCCCGCTCGCCGGCGACAGGCGAACGGACGTACCGCATCGGTACTGCACCGTTCCCCACCATGGCCGTAAAGCGTCGATCGCCGTTGTGCCGCCGCGCACCGCCGGACGATCGGCCCATGGCCGAACCGCACCCGCCGCCTCATCCTCCGGGCAATGCTCAGTTTCGTCCGTGCCCTCGGGTTCCTTGCCCCGCTGGCGCTGGCCGCATTCGTTGCCGTCGCGCTCGGCCTGGCCGCCGTCGTCCCGCAATCCCAGAGACCGACGCTTGTGCTCGTGCTCGGGGTCTCGGCCGGCGCCGGCATGACGACGATGGCGCTGATCGCCTGGAGCTACTTTGGATGGCGGCTGTCACGCATCGCGAATGCGCTCGAGCACACGATCGAGACCGACCGGCCGACACACCTCAAGGTGATCGGCATCCCGGCGGAGCGGCGCCTGGCGCGTGCCTTCAACGCGGCCGCCGGTGCCTTCCTCCAGACCGAGGCCCGCGCCACCCATGACCGGCTCACCGGCGTCCCGAACCGCGAGACGCTGCTCGCTACGCTCACGGCCGAGGTCGACCGCGCCGCGCGCCACTACAAGCCACTCAGCGTGGCGTTCATCGACATCGACCGCTTCAAGCCGATCAACGACTCCTTCGGCCACAACTCCGGGGACGCCGTCCTGCGCCAGGTGGCCGGGCTCCTTGCCGGCTCGGTGCGGGCCAGCGACACGTTCGGCCGCTACGGCGGCGAGGAGTTCATGCTCATCCTCCCCGAGACCCTGCCCGAGGACGCGGTCGCACTGGCCGAGGAGCTGCGCGCGATCGTCCAGGCCCAGCAGTTCGCGATCGCCGGCAACCAGACGCTGAAGACGACGATCAGCATCGGCATCGCCGGCGGGCGCGGCTCGGAGCTCCAGCTCGACATGGTCGTCGACCGCGCCGATGCGGCGATGTACGCGGCCAAGTCGCTCGGCCGAAACCGCACCTACCTGTACCGCGAGCTCGACGAAGAGGCGCCGGTCCACCGCGCCCCGATCTCCGCCGAGCACCGCGCCCAGGCTACGGCCATCGGCCAGTGGGCCAGCGACACGGCCACGCAGGCGCTCGCATCGGTCCTGGCGCCGCAGCCGCAACACCGCGGCCGGCCGTCGGACATGATCGCCTCGCTGGCGACGGGGATCGCCCTCGAGATGGGGCTGCCGCGCGAGGAGATCGAGCGCATCCGGATCGCGTCGCTGCTCCACGACCTGGGCAAGATCGCGATCCCTGAAGCGATCCTGGACAAGCCGTCGGCGCTCTCGGACACCGAGTGGCAGACGATCGGTGAGCATCCGCGCATCGGCCAGGTCATCCTCGAGCAGGCCTCGAGCCTGCGCGAGGCGATTCCGGTCGTCCTCCACCACCACGAGCGCTTCAACGGCGGCGGCTACCCGCACGGCCTGCGCGGAGCGGAGATCCCGCTCGGCGCCCGGATCGTCGCCGTCGCCGATGCGTACCACGCCATGGTCCACGACCGGCCGTACAGCGCGGCGCTCGACCACGAACAGGCCCTCGAGGAGCTCCGGACGCATGCGGGGACCCAGTTCGACCCGAAGGTCGTCGATGTGTTCTGCGAGGTCTACTCCGCCGCCGTGCCATCCGACGGCCTCGAGGAGGTGTACCGCCTCCACGAGCGCGCGCGGGGCGGGCTGCCGCACCTCGAGGACGCGAATCATCGGCACCCGCATCCGCACACGAACGGCGCCCGGCCGCAGGCCCGCCGGGTCCGCAAGCAACCCGCGGCAACCGAAGCGTCGGGCTGACGCACCGATGACCACGCTCCTCGGCGCCGCGCTCTCGGGAGCGACGCCGTTGGCGTTCGTCTCGGCCGAGGTGCTGCTCGTGGTGGCGGCCGGGCTCGCTGCGCTCGGCGCCGCGCTCACAATCGCCCTGGTTCGTCGTGCCGGTCGGAAGGAGGCCGAGCGGACCGAGCAGCCGCGTCGCCGCGCTCCGTCACCCGCGAGCCTCGGGATGGCAGAAGACCCGATCGTGGCCGCCATCGAGGCCGACGCCGCGGAAGGCAAGCGGAAGCGCGCGCGCCACGCCGACCAGATCGAGCTGTGAGGCGCGGCGACAGATCGGCACCCTGGCTCCGAGAGCTAGAACGGTCGGCGCCAAGCCTCCGAGAGCTCCTCGACGGCGATCGTGACGCTCTGACCCGCCACCGAGAGCTCGAGCTGATTCCCGCCCGCGAGTCCGAGCCTCCGCCCCGGCACCCCGGCGCCGGCGATCGCAGCGCCCAGCCGGTCCGTCGTGCTCCGGACGGCACGCGACGATCACCCGACCGGCCCGCTCACCGAAGAGCGCGGCCGTCGGTCGCCGCGTGTCAACCGCCACGATCGCGCCGCATCCCGCCGCGATCGAGACTCGCGCCATGGCCACCGCCAGCCCGCCGACCGAGATGTCGTGCGCGGCGGTGACCACGCGGTCGGCGGCCAGGCGCGGTAGGAGCGTCACGACGCGCGCGGCGGCCTCGACATCGAGCGACGGTCGTCCGCCGCGCAGGCCGCGGCTCCATGCCAGCTCGGACCCCGCCAGCGCCTCGGCGTCGTCGCCTGGGTCGCCGATGAGCCACACCTCGTCGCCGTCGCGCCACGCCATCGGCACCGCGAGCGTTCGGTCCTCGAGCAGCCCGATCGTGCCCACCACCGGCGTCGGCAGGATCGGTCCGTCCGGCGTCTCGTTGTAGAGGCTGACGTTGCCGGACACGACCGGCAGTTCGAGCAGCCGGCACGCCTCTGCGATCCCGTCGATCGCCCGCTCCAGCTGCCACGCACCCAGATCGGTCTCCGGCGAGCCGAAGTTCAGGCAGTCGGTGATGCCGATCGGGGTGGCTCCCGAGCAGGCCACGTTGAGGGCGCCCTCGATGACGGCCGAGGCCCCGGCCAGGTACGGGTCGAGCGCGCCGATGCGCGCGGGCCCGGGCCCGTCGATCGCCAGCGCCAGCGCGCCGGCCGTGCCCTTCAGCCGCAGGATCGCGGCATCGCCGCGTCCGGGGCCGACCATCGTGTTCGTGCCGTTCATATGGTCGTAGCGTCGCCAGATCGGCTTGCGGTCCCGCGCGTTCGGGGACGCCAGCAGCTCGAGCAGGACCGATGCGCTCGCCCGCTCGGCGGCGAGTGGCTCGAGGTCGGCCGGCTGCGGCTCACGGGCGACGCCGGCGATCCGGTAGCGCGGCGCGTCGTCGGCGAGCGACCGACCGGCGAGCTCGCACACGACCTCGCCGCCGGCGCGGCAGCGGATGAGCGCGCCGTCGGTGATCTCGCCGATGGCGGCGGCCTCGAGCTCGTAGCGCGCGAAGACGGCGCGCACCTCGTCGACGGCCTCCGGCCGCACGACGACGAGCATCCGCTCCTGTGACTCGCTCAGGAGCACCTCGTACGGTGTCATGCCAGGCTCGCGGCGCGGCACCTGGTCGAGGTCGACCTCCGCGCCGACGCCGCCCCGTGCCGTGAGCTCGGCCAGCGCGCAGGTGAGCCCGGCGGCGCCGAGGTCCTGCATGGCGACGACGCCGTCGAGGGCCGCCAGCTCGAGGCAGGCCTCCATGAGCAGCTTCTCGAGGAACGGGTTGCCGACCTGGACCGCCGGACGCCGCTCCTCGCGATCCTCGCCGAGGGTCGCCGACGCGAACGACGCGCCCTGGATCCCGTCGCGACCGCTGGCGGCGCCGACGAGCAGGAGGACGCTCCCGGTCCCGGCGGCCCGCGCGAGGGTGATCTCGTCATGGCGCGCAATGCCGACGCACATCGCGTTGACGAGCGGGTTGCCCGAATAGCTCGGGTCGAAGGTGATCTCCCCGCCCACGTCGGGAATACCGATGCAGTTGCCGTAGCCGGCGATGCCGGCGACGACGCCGCCGAACAGGTAGCGGTTGCGGGTGGCGGCGGCCTCATCGTTCCCGTCCGAGACCTCGAGCGGGCCGAAGCGCAACGAGTTCAGCAGCGCGATCGGGCGCGCGCCCATCGTGAAGACGTCGCGGATGATGCCGCCGACGCCGGTGGCAGCGCCCTGGTACGGCTCGACCGCGCTGGGATGGTTGTGCGACTCGACCTTGAACACGACCGCCAGCCCGTCACCGATGTCGAGCGCACCGGCGTTCTCGCCCGGGCCGACGAGCACGCGCGGCCCGTCCTTCGGCAACCGTCCAAGCAGCGGCCGCGAGTGCTTGTAGGCGCAGTGCTCCGACCACATCGCGCCGAACATCCCGAGCTCGACCTCGTTGGGGAGCCGCCCGAGCGCCTCGACGACGAGCGCGTACTCGTCGAGCGTCAGACCGTGGCGCCTGTCGACCGGCGGTGGCGCGAGGGTCATCGGCGCTTCAGCGGGAGGGGCCGAGGGGCTGGTCGCGTCCGAGCTCGAGAAGGATGGCGCCGATCGCGGCCGCCGCCGTACCGAGGAACACCAACAGCTCGCCGACGCCGGCACCGGTGAAGCCGATGCGGTCGAGAGCGACGCCGAAGCCGATGAGGGCGACGACGAGCGTCGCCAGGCGCAGGTTCGGGAAGCTCGCCAGGCTGGCCGAGAAGAAGATCGCCACCGAGATCGCGATGAGCGCCAACAGGAGGACGAGGTCGATCACGTTCAGGAAGCCGCCGTCGATGATCCCGATGATGATCCCGAGCCCGCCGACCAGCGCGCCGACCCCGATGAGCCAGCCCGAGAGGGTCACTGGCATCGTGAGCGGCACGTCGATCGATGGCCCGGCCGATGCGGCCCCCGCCGGTGGCGGCGGAGCCGCCGGTGGCGGACCCTGCGGACGGTGCTCGGTCAGGTCAGGTTCGGCGGCGCCGGTCTGCGGCGGCGCGTCGGCCCGCGGCGCCTCCGGCGCCGGCGCGGCCGGAGTGTCCGAGGCGTCCGGCCAGGCCGGAGCGGCCGGCATCTCGGACTCGGCTGCCTGGTCGATGGAGTGGCCGCACGTCGGGCAGAAGACGGCGGTCTCGTCGACCTCGGTGCCGCAGTTCGGGCAGTAGCGCACCGTCAGCTCCGCCCGAAGCGCGTCAGCGTCCCGATGAGCACGATGAGCGAGGCGAGGAAGAGGATGATCCCGCCGGCCGACAGCTCCCGGAGCACGTCGACGATGCCGCCGCCCCAGTTGCCGATGACCTCGACGACGACGAAGAGCACGATCAGGCCCACGCTCCAGGCTAGGGCGATCACGAGGCCGGGGGTCTGCAGCGATCCGGGCCGAGCCTTGATGAAGCCGGCGACCGCCAGGATGGCGAGGAGGCCGGCCAGGATCGGCACCGGCGCGGCGAGGCCGAAGTAGAGCGTCTCCGCCAGGGTCCCGCCGTCCGGATAGCCGGTCCAGAACGAGATCCCGTATCCGCCGGCCCCGAACGCCTGCTCGAACAGCGAGTCGCCGTCCGCGAACGGGAGCAGATAGCCGGTGATCAGGCCGACGAGGCCGATGATCAGCACGACCGGGCCGAGCACGGCGCCGCCGGTCTCGACCGCGGCGCGCTCGTCCGCCGCGACCGCGGCCGCCGCCGGCGGGACGTAGCCCGGCGCGGTGCCGCGCAGGTTCGCGCCGCAGTTCTGGCAGAACGCGACACCGGTGCGGTTGTGCGTCCCGCATCGCGGGCACGCCATCGTCCCCTCGGGTGTTCCGGGACGCTCGACGGTCGTGGCCACCCCGGCCGCCACGAGCCGCTGACCGCAGTTGCGGCAGAAGGCGAGCCCGGGCCGGTTCTCCGTGCCGCACCGCGGGCACTGGGTGCTCTCGCCGGTCGCCGCCTCGGCATCGGGGACGGTCTGGGCCGCCGCGCCGGCGGCGGCGACCGATCCCGCGGCCGCGGCCGGATAGGCCTCCGCCTCGCCGGGCGGCGCATCCGCGGCAGCTGCGCCGGCCGCCGCTCCCGCGGCGGGCAAGGCCGACTCGTCGGTCTCGGCCTCGACTTCGGCGGGCGGCGGCGTCGTCGTGGCTTCGGCCCCTTCCGCCGGCCACTCGGGCTCGGCAGCTCCCGCGGCGGCGGCTCCGGCGGCCGCCTCGGCCTCGTCACCGCGCTCGGGGGCGCTGGTCGGCCAGGTCCCCTCCTCCGGCTCGCCGGCCTCCGGCGGCTCCGTCGGCCATGGTCGGGACTCCGTGGCTCCTGCCGCGTCCTGGGTCGGCCAGCTCTCCATCTCGGCGGCCGCGGGCTCGGTCGCAGCGGGTTCGGCGGCAGCGGGCTCCGCGGCCGCGCCCCAGTCGGGCTCGGTCGATGCCGGCTCGTCGGTGGCTGCCGTCTCGGGCTCGCTCGCGGGCTCCACGGGCGGGGGCGGAGCCTCCTCGCTCGACGCCGCCTCGGGTGCGTCCTCCGGCTCTCCCCCTTCGGGCCGTTCACGTGGGTCCCGCTGGTCCTGGTCCATGCGTGGATCGCCCTCCTGCAGCCGGACTATGCGTTCCGGCCGATCATAGCCGACGCTCCGCGAGTGCCGGCCTCTCCTGCAGCCAGCGTTCCAGCGAGCGGAAGAGGCGCAGGCCATCGGCCCCGCCGACGTCCGGTTCGGACGCGCGCTCCGGGTGCGGCATGAGGCCGAGCACGTTGCCGCGCTCGTTGACGATCCCGGCGATTCCACGCTCCGACCCGTTCGGGTTGGCGGCAGCGGTGACGCGGCCGTCGGCATCGGTGTAGCGGAGCACGACGCGGCCGGTGGCCTCGAGCTCGTCGAGCGTCACCGGATCGGCCACGTAGCGGCCCTCGCCATGGCTGATCGGCAGGCGGATCACGTCGCCATCGTCGAGGGCGCCGAGCCACGCGGGCGACGAGGCCGAAGCCTCGACCCGGAGTGTCTGCCAGTCGCACCGGAACTCGAGGTGGTCGTTGCGCATGAGCGCACCCGGCAGCAGTCCGGCCTCGGCCAGGATCTGGAAGCCGTTGCAGGAGCCGATGACGGGCCCGCCGGCGGCCGCGAACGCTTCGACGGACGCCATGATCGGCGAGAAGCGCGCGATCGCCCCCGTGCGCAGGTGGTCGCCATGCGCGAAGCCGCCGGGCAGGACGACCGCGTCCGGGGCGCCGAGATCGGTCTCGGTGTGCCAGGCCAGCCGCGCCTCCCAGCCGAGGACCGCGGTGGCGACGTGGGCGAAGTCGCGCTCGCTCCAGGTGCCCGGAAAGACCGCGACCGTCACCCGTGGGGATCGTGCGAGGAGCGTCACGGCAGCGCCGGAGGCTCCCCGATCTGCTCGTCGAGGCGGATCTCCCAGCTCGCGGTCTCCATCACCGGGTTGGCCAGCAGCCGCCGGCACATCTCCGCGACCTCGGCCTCGGCGGCGGCGTGGTCAACGGCCTCGAAGCTGATCCGCATGAGCTTGCCGCTGCGCACCTCGCTGACCGATCCATAGCCGAGCGAGCGCAGTGCCGAGCCGACGGTCTGTCCCTCCGGATCGGCGATGCCCGGCCGCAGCGACACATGGACCTCGGCCATCCAGTGCACCCGGCTCACCCCCACGGACGGCCGGTGAGACGCTCGTACGCGGCCACGTATCGATCGCGCGTGCCGATGATGACGTCGTCCGGCAGGACCGGCGGCGGCGGTTCCTTGTTCCAGCCCGACGCCGAGACGAAGTCGCGCATGAACTGCTTGTCGAAGCTCGGCGGGCTCTGGCCCGGCGCATAGCGCTCACCGTCCCAGAAGCGGCTCGAGTCCGGGGTCAGCACCTCGTCGATGACCGCCAGCTCGCCGTCGATGAACCCGAACTCGAACTTCGTATCGGCCAGGATCAGCCCGACTGCCTCCGCGCGGCGCGCTCCCTCGAGGTACAGCGCGATCGATCGCTCCTCGAGCTGCTGCGCGAGCTCGACGCCGACCATGCGCGCCAGCTCGAGACGGCTGATGTTCTCGTCGTGGCCGACCTCGGCCTTCGTCGACGGCGTGAAGATCGGCGCGGGCAGGCGATCGGCCTCGTGCAGCCCGGCCGGCAGCGGGTGACCGCACACCGATCCGCTGCGCTGGTACTCCGCCCATCCGGAGCCGGCCAGGTAGCCGCGGACGACGCACTCGGCGTCGACGCGCTCGGCGCGGCGGACGAGCATCGAGCGCGGGGCCATCTCCGGGTCGCGGGCCTGCTCCGGCAGGTCGGCCGGATCGGCGCTCACGAAGTGCGACCGGCCCAGGTGTGCGAGCTCGGTGAACCACCAGGCGCTGAGGCGGGTGAGGACCGCGCCCTTGTCGGGGATCGGCTGGTCGAAGACGACGTCGAAGGCGCTCAGGCGATCGGTGGCGACGAGGAGCAGATGACGGTCGTCGACCTCGTACGTCTCGCGCACCTTCCCGCGGTGCACGAGCGGCAGCCCGGTGAGGTTCGTGGTGGTCAGGGTCACGTCGGCTCCTTGCTCGTCTCGTCGTCGTCTGCGTTGAATGGCGGCCTGCCGTCGTCGGGCCCGAGGCCCATCCGGCGCCGTGCGTAGGTCTCGGCCCAGTCGAAGAGCGACAGGATCACGAGCATCAGCACCGTGCCGATGATCGCCACCCAGTAGAGGCCGGCACCGGCCGCCATGCCGATCCCCGCCACCGACCAGAGGCTGGCCGCCGTCGTCAGCCCGCGGATCTGTCCGCGCGAGTGGAGGATCGTCCCCGCACCGATGAAGCCGATGCCCGAGACGATCTGGGCGGCGATCCGCGTCGGGTCGGCACCCGGCCCGGTGAAGGCGTACGCGCTGACGACGGTGAAGATCGAGGCGCCGAGCGCCACCACGCTGTGCGTGCGGAACCCGGCGGGCTGGCTGTGGAGCTCGCGCTCGAAGCCGATGATCGCTCCGAGCAGGAGGCCGACCGTGAGCCGCAACGCGAGGTCGAGCTGGTCGGCGAAGGTGAGCTCCGGGGTCACGGGCGGCTGCGGCTCTCCATCTGCGCGACGGCCCGGGCCTCGGATCCCCGCGTGTCGAGGAGGCGCGTCCAGGAGACGGACCCCCACGCGTGGAGGGCGCCGCCCGCGAGGACGAGGCAGAGCCAGATCGCCACGAAGCCTACCAGCAGCAGGATGGCGGCGAGGCCGAAACCGTCGCCGGACAGCCGGTCGTCGATCGGCGTCCACAGCACGCGCAGGAGGATCGCCGCTAGCGCCAGGTAGCCGATGCGCGCGACGAGCAGCGCCAGCACCTGGCCGACGACCGCGCTGCCCGCTCGTCCGAGCGCCTCCGGCGCGGCTCGCAGCGCGCTCCACGCACCGCCGCCCTCGCCGGCCGACCGGATCGCGGCCGCGTGGGTCGCGCCTCCGAGCACGGCGGCCAGGAGGGCCACGACGAGGAGCGGCCCGAGCGCGACGAGGGTGCCGAGCAGCGGTCCGCCGCGACTGCCCGGCTCGGGCGCGTTGAACTCGCCGGGGGCGACGAACGAGAGCGCGACGAGGAGCGCGGCCACGGCGATGGCCAGCGGCACGACGCACACGACACCGACGAGGAAGGTGCGGCCCACCTCGCCGGGAGCGACCCGCCGGCCACGGAGCAGTGCCGCCTCGGCCACCGACGCGAGCGCGATCGCGGACGAGGTGAGCACGATGGCGGCGACGAGGATCGCGATGCCGTTCCACGGCCACTGTCCCGACGTCACGAGCCCCGCTCCGAGGAACGTGAGCTCCGCGACGCTCGGCGGCCGCGCCACGCCGAGCAGGAGCGCCAGCCAGCCGACGGTCACCATCCAGGCGAGCGCTCCGGGCAGCCACAGGCTCGACCGATCGGCGACGTGCGACGCCGCCGACACCGATGCGTTCAGCCAGCGGCGCATCGGTCAGTCCCGGTCCTGGCGGGCCTCGTCGAGCCCGAGGGCGCGATAGGTGACGCCGATGCCAGCGAGATGGTGATCGAGGTCCATGGCGCGATCGATCTCCTCCGCGCTCAGCCACTCGGAGACGGCTCGGATCGGCGTGGAGCGCCTCGCGGAAGGCTGTCTCGTCGGCCCAGGCGCTCTTCGCGGCGCCCTGGACGAGCCGATAGGCTGCCTGTCGATCGGCGCCCTTGGCGACCATCGCCAGCAACAGCGCCTCGGAGTACACCATCCCGCCGAGGCGCTCGAGGTTGGCGCGCATCCGATCGGCATCGACCTCGAGCCCGTCGAGGATGTCGGCGGTCGCACGGGTGGCATAGGCGGCGACCCCGAGCGCGCGCTCGAAGACGAAGCGCTCGGTCGAGCTGTGGCTGATGTCGCGCTCGTGCCAGAGGGCCATGTTCTCGAGGCCGATGATCGCGTCGGCGCGCAGCAGCCGCGCCATGCCGGTGACCCGCTCGGCGAGGACCGGGTTGCGCTTGTGTGGCATCGCGCTCGATCCCTGCTGACCGGAGCCGAAGGGCTCGAAGGCCTCCCCGACCTCTGTGCGCTGGAGGTGGCGGATCTCGACCGCGATGCGCTCCAGCGTTCCGCCCAGGATCGCGAGGGTGGTGAGCAGCTCGGCGTGGCGGTCACGGCTGACGACCTGCGTCGGCGCCGGGTCCGTGGCCAGGCCAAGCCCGCCCAGGACGTGGCTCTCCACGTCGGCGCCGACGTTGGCATGGGTGCCGACCGCCCCCGAGATCGAGCCGACGCTGACGACGTCCCTGGCCCGCGCCAGGCGGTCGGCGTCGCGCTGGAGCTCGGCGAGCCAGCCGGCGGCCTTGAAGCCGAAGGTGATCGGCTCGGCGTGGATCCCGTGCGAGCGGCCGACCATCGGCGTGTCGCGATGCTGGAGCGCGAGCCGGCGGACGACCTCGACGAGCCGCGCCAGCTCTCCCTCGACGACGCGGGTCGCGTCGCGCAGGACGACCGCGGTCGCCGTGTCGAGCACGTCCGAGCTCGTCAGCCCGTAATGGAGCCAGCGGCCCTCGGGCCCGAGCCGCTCGGTGATCGAGCGCAGGAAGGCAATGACGTCGTGCTGCGACTCCCGCTCGATCTCGTGCGCTCGCTCCGGGTCGACGTCCCCGACCTCGTGGCGAATGCGCTCGAAGTCGGCCCTCGGCACGACGCCGGCCTCGGCCATCGCCTCGAGCGCCAGCATCTCGATCTTCAGCCACAGCTCGAGCTTGTGCCGCTCCCCGAAGATCTCGCGCAGCTCCGGCAGCGCGTATCGGTCGATCATGCCCGCGGGTCGACCCGAAGCTCGGCCTTCCCGGCCTGCTCGTCGCGGAACGCGCGGACCCGCGCCGCGACGGCTTCGTCGGACAGCGCCAGGATGCGCGCGGCGAGATGGCCGGCATTCTTCGCCCCGGCCGAGCCGATGGCGACGGTCGCGACCGGGACCCCGGGCGGCATCTGGACGACCGCGTAGAGCGCATCGGCGCCGCCGAGCGAGCCGCCGTCGAGCGGCACGCCGATCACCGGAAGCGCCGTGAGCGAGGCAAGCACACCGGGCAGGTGCGCGGCGAGGCCGGCCGCACCGATGAACAGCCGCACCCCGTCTGCCTCGGCCTGCGCGACGTAGGCGTGGAGCGCATCGGCCTGGCGGTGGGCGCTGATGACCGATGCCTCCCAGCTGACCTCGTACGAGTCGAGCACGTCGAAGCAGCCCTTGAGGGTCGGGAGGTCGGAACGGGAGCCGCAGATGACGGCGACGGTCGGCATCGGTGTCGAAAGGATACCGGCACTCGGCCTTGACGAAGCGTTGTCATGGCTGGCGCACGGTGTGCAGCACGGAAGACACCACCCAACCTCAAGGAGGTCCCTGCGCCATGTCCGTCTCGACGCCTCGAAGTGCGAGGCAGTCGGCTGCAATGATGCTGGCCATGATGCTGCTTCTCGGCACGGTGCTCGTCACGGCGCGGCCGATCTCGGCACGCGACAATGAGCCTGACCCGGTCCGGTTCGCGACGTTCAACGCTTCGCTCAATCGCAACCTTCCCGGCCAGGCGCTTTCCGACCTTTCCGAGCCATTCGACCCCAATGAGCCCGATCTCGCCCTCCGCACGCGACGCGCCCAGGCGGCGGCCGTGGCGGAGATCATCCAGCGCGTGCGCCCCGAGGTCCTGCTCATCAACGAGTTCGACTACATCGCCGGCCCGGTGACCGGGAACGCGCTGACCAAGGCGTTCCAGAAGAACTACCTCGGCATCGGCCAGAACGGCGCCGAACCGATCCGCTACAACCACGTCTTCGTGGCCCCCTCGAACACCGGCATCCACTCCGGGTTCGACCTGAACAACGCGGGCGGCGTCGTGAGCACACCGCTGGCGCCGGGCTACGGTGATGATGCCCTCGGGTTCGGTGAGTTCCCGGGGAAGTTCGCGATGGCGGTCTTCAGCCAGCACCCGATCGTGCATGGCCAGGCCCGCACCTTCCAGCACTTCAAGTGGGCCGATATGCCCGGAGCGCTGCTGCCGACGTACCCGGAAAGCTGGCCGGTGCCCGAGCTGCGCGGGCAGCCGTGGTACACCGACGCCGAGCTCGACGTTCTGCCGCTCAGCTCGAAGAGCCATTGGGACGTCCCGGTGCGGATCGGCAACCAGACCGTTCACTTCCTCGCCAGCCACCCGACGCCACCGGTCTTCGACGGTGACGAGGACCGCAACGGCCGGCGCAACTTCGACGAGATCCGCCTGTGGGCCGACTACATCGCCGGTGGCGAGGAGGCGGCCTACATCTACGACGACGAGGGGGGCTTCGGCGGGCTCGAGGCGGGGGCGCGGTTCGTGATCGCCGGCGACCAGAACTCGGACCCGCTGGACGGAGACAGCATCCCGGGTTCGATCCAGCAGCTCCTGGACAGCGGCCTCGTGAACACGAGCGTGACCCCCGCCAGCGCGGGGGGTCCCTTCTGGGCGGACGCGCAGAACGAGCTCAACGACACCCATCTCAGCGACCCGGCGTTCGACACGGCGGACTTCTGCGACTTCCCGGCGTTCCCGCCGTGCTCCGGGCCGGGCAACCTCCGGGCGGACTACGTGCTCCCGAGCCACGATCTGGACATCGCCGGCGCCGGAGTGTTCTGGCCCACGGCGGACGATCCGCTCGTGTACCTGACCGGTACGGGGTTCCCGGTCCCATCGTCCGACCACCGGCTGGTGTGGGTGGACGTCAACGTCTCGAACTGACGACGAGCCGGCCTTTCGGTTGACAGATGCGGGCGGGCGGCAGTCGATCCGCCGCCCGCCCGTTCGTCGTCTGAGCATCAACCCGCATGGGAAGATCCGACTCGTGAAGTTCCTTCTCCTGCTCCACGGCGACGCCGCTGCCGAGGCGGCCATGACCGATGACGAGCGCCGCGCCGTCGTCGACCAGCACATCGCGTTCGGCCGGCACCTGTCCGAGCGCCGCGCGCGGATCCTCGGCGAGGCACTCGGGCCGCCAGAGGCGGGCCGCACGATCCGCTTCGACGGCGACCGCCTGCTCGTCACCGATGGTCCGTTCCTCGAGACGAAGGAGGCGCTCGGCGGCTTCTACGTCCTGGAGGCCGCATCGATCGAGGAGGCCACCGAGCTTCTCCGCCCCGTGCCGCGATCACCCGGCCTCGTGGCCGAGCTCCGTCCGATCGTCGACATGTAGCTCCCCGATATCCCCGCGGTACTGCCCACCGTCGAGGCCTACCGCGTCGACGGCGCGGTAGGCATGCTCGCGGGCGTCGGCCAGCGTCGCACCCCGGCCGACGAGCGTGACCACGCGGCCGCCGGTCGTCTCGACCGTGCCATCCGGCCGTCGCCGCGTGCCCGCGTGGAAGCACAGCGCCGCGCCATCGTCGGCGGCCGACGTCGGCTCCGCGCCCTCGAGGACGCGGCCGGTGAGCGATGCGTCGGGGTAGCCCTCCGAGGCGACGACCACGCCGACGGCGACGCCGTCGAGCACCCGCACGGAGCCCTCCATCAGGGAGCGGTCGCCGATCGCGCAGCCCAGCAGCGCGGCGGACAGCTCCCCGTCGAGCAGCGGCAGGAGGACCTGCGCCTCGGGGTCGCCGAATCGAACGTTGAACTCGAGGACCATCGGTCCATCGGTCGTGAGCATCAGTCCGGCGTAGAGCACGCCCCGATACGGCGTCCCGTCGCGGGCCAGGCGCCAGGCGATCGGCTCGAAGACCTCCGCCGCCGCGCGCTCCATCGCGTCGCGGCCGAACCACGGCACGGGGGCGAAGGCGCCCATGCCGCCGGTGTTTGGACCGGCGTCCCCGTTGCCGAGCCGCTTGTAGTCGCGGGCCGCCGCCAGCGGCACGACCGTCGCGTCGGACACGAAGGCGAAGGCGCTGACCTCGATGCCCTCGAGACGCTCCTCGAGGAGGACCCGCGCGCCGGGAGCGACGCCGCCGAAGAGATTGCGCACCGCCGCCTCGGCCTCCTCGGGCGTCTCGGGCACGATCACCCCCTTGCCGGCGGCCAGCCAGTCGGCCTTCACCACCGGCGGTCGATCGAGAGTCCTCAGGTGCGACAGCGCCTCGTCGGGATCGGTGAACGTTGCCGATGTCGCCGTCGGCACGCCCGCGCGCTCCATCTGGCGCTTCGCGAACGCCTTGCTCGACTCCAGGCGCGCCGCGGCGCGCATCGGTCCGAAACAGGGAGTCCGCGCCGAGGCGAGCTCGTCGGCGACCCCGGCCGCCAGGGGAGCCTCGGGACCGATGACGACGAGGTCGTAGCGCTCTGCGGCCGCGTGCCGCGCGACCGCCAGCGGGTCCGTCGGGTCGAGATCGACGCGCTCGCCGACGGCCACCGTCCCGCCATTGCCGGGGGCGATCCGGATGCGGCGTACTCCCCCGTCGCGCGCAAGCCTCCAGGCCAGCGCGTGCTCACGGGCGCCGGATCCGAGCACGAGGATATCCATCGGCCCGAGTCTACGGGCTGGTCAGCTCCGCCAGGGCGTCGAGGACCTCCTCGAGCTCGTCGATTCGCTCCTGGTAGGTTCCCAGGTCGCCGGCGGCCAGCGCCACCTGCGCCTCGTCGTAGAGACGCTGCGCCTCGACGATCAGCCCTTCGATGTCGGCGGGCAGCTCGCCCGGCGACGGCGACGGCGCCGGTGACTCGCCCGGCGACGGGGAGGGCTCTGGAGACTCTCCGGGTTCCGGCGGCTCCGGGCCGGGCTCCGGCGGCGGGGGCGCCGCCTCCCCGAGCAGCTGCGCGATCCCCTCCTCGACCGTGTCGGCAAAGGCAACGCGGCGCTGGTCGGCCATGATCACGCGGACGAACTCCGGGAAGGGCGCGCCCTCAGCCTGGAGGAAGATCGGCTCCACGTAGAGCAGTCCATCGTCGCCGATCGGCAGCACCAGCAGGTTGCCTCGCACGACGCGCGATCCGGCGTTCGTCCACAGCGTGAACTGCTCACTGATCGTGTCGTCCTGGTTGATGCGCGCCTCGACCTGGACCGGCCCCTGCGTGGTGGTCTGGGTCGGGAACTGGAACGCGATCCGCTCACCGTAGTGACCGGGGTCCATGCGGGCCGCGACCCACGCGATCATGTTCGGGCGTCCCTCGGGCACGACGGGCTGGATCAGCGCGAACTCCGCCTCGTCCTCGCCGGGGATGCGCATCGAAACGTAATACGGCTCCATCGGCTCGCCGTTGCCCTTCACCACGTCCTCGGGGATCGCCCAGCGGTCGTCCTCGTTGTAGAAGGTCGTGGCGCCGGCCTCGGTCGCCTGCAGGTGGTAGAAGCGGAACATCTCGTTCTGCGCGGTGAACAGGTCCTCGGGATAGCGCAGGTGCGCTTCGAGGCCATCGGGCATCGCGGAGAGCGGCTCGAAGAGGCTCGGGAAGATTCGGGCGTAGGCGGCGGCGATCGGCTCGTCGGGATCGGCCAGGAAGAAGCGCATCTCGCCCGTGTACGCGTCGACCACGACCTTGACGCTGTTGCGGACGTAGTTGGCTCCCGCGAGGGGACTCTGCGCCGGGAGCGGCTGTGCGTTCGGGTATCGGGCGCTGAGGGTGTAGGCGTCCATCACCCAGAGCAGCCGGTCGTCGGCCGAGACGAGGTAGGGATCGGCGTCATAGGCCAGGAACGGAGCGACCTCGTTCACCCGCTCGGTGATCTCGCGGCGGAAGAGGATCTGCGAGTCGTCGGTCAGCTGTCCGCTGATGAGCAGGTTGAAGTCGCCGAAGCGCAGCGCGAACAGGGCGCGCACCAGCAGGTTGTCGATCCCGACACCGCTGTCTCCGCTCCACACGGTCGTAGTCCCCGCCTCCCCGGACACGTCGGTGTCGAGCGGGTGGTCGAATTCGGCCGTCGTGGTGCCGGTGACGATGTAGGTGTCGGTGACCTCGCCGAAGTAGATCCGCGGCTCGCCGATCGGCACCTGCGACTCGGTGTCGATCCCGCTCACCAGGTAGTCGGGGGTGCCCTGCGGCGTGACCGCGTCGACCGGCACGGCGGTGATGCCGAAGCCATGGGTGTAGACGAGGCGCTCGTTGGTCCAGCTCCGGGTGTCGCCGAACAGCGTGACGTCGAGCTCCCGCGCGCTCAGCATCAACTGCCGTTGCTCGTCGTTGATCCGATACCGATCGATGTCAACGTCGGTGAACGTGTAGTAGCGCCGCAGGATCTGCTGCTGGTCGAACGTCGTCAGCAGCGGGCGGTAGTCCCACAGCCGCAGGTTGCTCACGGTGGCCTCCTCCGAGTCGAACAGGTCACGCGTCAGCTCCTGCTCGCCGGTGAAGCGCCGGACGTCGATGGCGTCGAGGTCGAACGCAGCCCGGGTCGCCTCCAGGTGGTTGCGCAGGTACGGCCGCTCGACGTTCAGCTCGTTCGGGTTGACCTGCACGGTCTGCACGAACGACGGGTAGAGGCCACCGACGACGATCGACAGCACGAGCCACGCGCCGCCGGCCAGGCCCAGCAGCCACAGCGTGCGGAACCAGGTGTTGAGCACCAGCAGGCCGGCGGCGACGAGAGCGACGACGGTGAGGATGACGAAGGCCGGCACGCGCGCGTTCATGTCGGTGTACAGCGCGGCCTGGACGTTCCCGTTCCACCCGTTGGTCGCGTACGCGAGCTCGGCGATGTCGAGCTGGTAGCCCGCCGCGATGACGACGAGCAGCAACGCACCGATGACCGACAGGTGCGCCCGCACCGGCGCCGAGAGGTGGAACTGCCAGTGCAGCGCCCGGGCGGCATACGCACCCAGGGTCAGGAGGCCGACGATGATCAGCGTCGTCGAGGCCCAGCCGAGCAGGAAGCGCCAGAACGGCAGGTCGAAGACGTAGAAGCCGATGTCGCGACCCAGGGTCGGGTCGACGGTGCCCCATTCCTCGCTGTTCTGGAAGAGGAGGATCGTCTCCCACGCCCCGCTCCAGGCGGCCCCGCTGCCGAGCGCCAACAGCACCGCGACCGCCACCAGCGCCAGGCCGACGAGCCGCGAGAGGTCCGGGATCTCCATCCCGCCCAGCCGGCGCACCGGCGCCTGTGGGGCGATGCGGCGCGCCAGCCACACGCTGACGAGCACCGGCACGAGCATCGCGGCGAAGCCGATCGCGAACAGTGCGATCTGCGCCCACAGCCGGGTCTGGAGGACGTCGCGCCGCTCGAGCGCCTCGTACCACATGATGTCGGTGATCAGCGTGACCGCCCCGCCCAGGATGCCGAGCACGACGACCAGCAGGACGAAGCCGCCCGCGATCAGGACCCAGCGGCGCCACGGGACGTCGCTGCCGAAGATCGGCCGTGCGACCGGCGGGCCGCCGCCGTGACCGTTGCCGTCATCCTTGCCGTTCCCGCCTCGGCTCCGCGAGGCGCGGCGCCCCTCGTCGATGGGCGTGACGTTGCGCTCCAGCGGACGCCCCTCGCGCCGGGCATCCTCCTCGGCCTGGCGGCGCTGGAGCTCCTCGAGCAGCTTGTCGAACCAGCTCGACATCAGGGCAGCTCGTGCGTTTCGAGGATCTCGCCGCTGATCGCCACGGCCTGGATGTGCGTTGGGGTGCCATCGGCCGGGACGAAGCCGACGAATGCCTGTCCGGTGAGGCCGGCGTCGTCGAGTGGCATCAGCGTTGCCGGGACCCGCCCCAGCGCTTCGTCGATGAGCCAGACCGTCACGATCTCGCTGCTGACGATGCCGTCCACCGGCGTCACGCCGTTCTCCAGCCGTTCGTGGGCACCCGCTGCGCCGATGTGCTCACCCTCGGGAGGAAGCAGGTCGGCGCCACAGCCAGTCGTGTTGACCTCCACCATCTGGAGCTCCGTGCACCACCCCTCGGCGGACTCGTAGATCACGTATCGCCAACCGAGGTCGAACGCCTCGCCGCTGCCGAGCTCGGTCACCGGCCCCGTCGCCTCGGCTCCGATGGCGACTGGTTCGCCACTCAGGACCGCCGCCGGGTCGGGCGTTTCGACCACGGCGACGTCGCACGCAGCCATCGCGGCCACCAGCGTCGCGCCGACCGCGATCGTTCGCAAGGCTCTGTGCACGTCCCGGATGCTAGCGCCTACCAGCCTCCGACGCGTTCGGAGGGTCCGTGCCGGAGGAGGACGTCGGGTCGCTTGGGCAGGCCCGCGTCGGGATGGAGGACGGCGGCGAGCGCCTCGACGCAGTCGACGAGCCTCGGCCCGGGTCGGGCGAGGTCGACGGCAACGACCCGGCGGGCGAGCAGCCCGGCCGGCACGAGGTCGTCGGCCTGCGCGACCGCGTCGGCCGACGGCATGCCGCACGGCGCCAGGACGACCACCTCGGGATCGGTGCGCAGCACCTCGTCCCAGGTCGCGGCGCGCGAGCGGCCACCCGGGTCGCCGAGCAGCGGCTCACCGCCGGCGGCGGCGATGACGTCGGGGACCCAGTGGCCGGCGGTATATGGCGGGTCGAGCCACTCGAGCACGAGCGTCGGCACCGCTGCGCGGTCGCCGATCGCCTCCCTCACGGCATCGAGCCGGCCGTGCAGCGCGGCGGCGAGCTCGCGGCCCCGCTCGGACTCACCGGCCGCATCGGCCACGTCGCCGACCGACGCGATCACGTCGTCGAGGCGTTGCGGCTCGAGCGTGACGACGTCCGCCGCGCAGCCGATCCGGGCCAGCGCCGCGTCGACGTCGCCGGTCGGGACGGCGCAGACCCGGCACAGGTCCTGGGTCAGCAGCAGCTCGGGCGAGATCTCGGCGATCGCCGCGTCGTCGAGGCGATACAGCCCACCGTTCGGAGCCTCGGCGCGCACCCACGCGTCGATGTCGCCCGGCGTCATCCCGGCCGGCTGCCGCGAACGGACGACGACGCGCTTGTCGCGGGCTGCGGGCGGCGAGTCGCACTCATCGGTCACGCCGAGGAGCTGGTCGTCGAGGCCGAGGGCGTACACGATCTCCGTTGCCGACGGCAGGAGCGAGACGATCCGCACCGACTCATGCTAGTCGGGATGGCCGAACCATCCGGTCCCGGTGCTGGCAACCTATGCAGGTGATGGCGACCGATGCGGGCGACGGCGTCCGCGCCGTCCAGGTGGTCCTGAAGCTCGGAGCGATCATGCTCGGCGCCGGATCGCCGACGGACGACGTCGAGCGCGCGATGCGATCGGCGGCAGCCAGCCTCGGGCTGCCGCGGACGACGGCGGGGGTGTCGTTCGGCACGCTCACCCTCTCCTACTTCCCGGGGCCGGCAGCGCAGCCGGTCACGGCGATGCTCCTGGCGCCCGAGCAGATCAGCGACTACCGACGGCTGACGGCCGCGGCCGGCCTCGTGAGCGAGCTGCGGACGGGCACGCTCGACCTGGACGGAGCCGAGGCCGAGGTCGAGCGGATCGCGTCGCTCGACACGGCCTGGCCGGAGCCGTTCACCAGCCTGGCCCAGGCGGCATCGGCGAGCGCGTCGACCGTGCTCTTCGGCGGATCCGCCCTCGACGCGCTCGCGACGCTCGTCATCAGCCTCCTCGTCCAGCCGATCGTCGTCCGGCTCGACGGATCGGGCCTCCCGCCGTTCTTCCGGAGCCTGATCGGTCCGCTCGTCTCGTCGCTGCTCGTGGCGCTGACGGTTGCGATCGACGCACCGATCAACCCGGCGCTCGTCCTCACCGGCTGCCTCCTCCGCTTCCTGCCCGGCGCGGCGCTCGTGGCCGGGATGCGCGACCTCATCGACCAGTCGACGATCAGCGGATCGGCGCGGCTGGCGAACGCGCTGCTGCTCGGTGCGGCGGTCGCCGCCGGAACCGCCATCGGCATCGGTGTGGCGAACCAGTTCGGTGTCCTGCTGGAGGTCGGCATCCCTGTCGGCGACGCGCGCCAGGAGGCCATCCAGGTGGCCGCCGCGGCGATCGCCTGCGGAGCGTGGGCGGTCCGGCTGGGAGAGCCGCGATTCGCGCTCCTGACGGCGAGCGCGCTCGGCGCCGTCGGGTGGGCGGTCTACCTGTTCGTCTTCCCGCTCGGCGTCGGCGGACTGTTCGCCACCGGGCTCGCCGGACTTGCCGTGGGCGCAGGCGGCCGGCTGCTGGCCCGGCGCCGCGATGCGCCGGTCGTGCTCTGGGTCGTGCCGGCATCGCTTCCGCTGCTCCCCGGTCTCCTGATCGTGGAGGGCATGCTCTCGTCGGACGCGATCTCGGGCATCCTGCTGCTCGTGACGGCCGTGGCCACGGGGCTGGCGCTGGGCGCGTCGATCGCGTTCGGCGACATCGTGGTCCAGACCGTCCGTCGGGTGCGCGACGAGATCATCGAGCCGGTCATCATTCAGCCGGTGTCCGACGTCGTGCACACCGGCATCCGCGCGGTCACGCGATCTCGCCCGGACCGCCGCTCAACCGAGGCCGATGAGGGTGGTCGCTCGACTGACGGGCCGTCCTGAGGTCAGCGCGGCGCGCCGACTCACTCCCACTCGATCGTGGCGGGTGGTTTCGAGCTGACGTCGTAGACCACGCGGTTGACGCCGGGCACCTCGTTGACGATCCGCGAGGAGATCTTCGCGAGCACCTCGTACGGCAGCCGCGCCCAGTCGGCGGTCATCCCGTCGTCGGAGGTCACCGCGCGCACCGCCACGACGTTGGCGTACGTCCGCCCGTCGCCCATCACGCCAACGCTGCGCACCGGCGTGAGGATCGCGAACGACTGCCACAGGGACCGATACAGCCCCGCGGCCTTGATCTCGTCGATGACGATCCAATCGGCCTCGCGCAGCGTGTCGAGCCGCTCGGCCGTCACCTCGCCGATGATCCGGATCGCGAGCCCCGGCCCCGGGAACGGCTGGCGCTGGACCATCGCCTCCGGCAGGCCGAGCTCGTTGCCGACCGTGCGCACCTCGTCCTTGAAGAGAAACCGCAGCGGCTCGATCAGGCGGAAGCGCATGTCCGGCGGCAGGCCGCCGACGTTGTGGTGGGTCTTGATCTTCTGCGCGGTCTTCGTCTCGGCGGTCGTCGACTCGATGACGTCGGGGTACAGCGTGCCCTGGGTCAGGAAGTCGATCTGCCCGAGCTTCGTGGCCTCCTCCTCGAAGACCCGGATGAACTCGTCGCCGATGATCCGCCGCTTCTCCTCCGGGTCCTCGACGCCCGCCAGCCGCGCCAGGAACCGATCCCGAGCATCGACCATCACGAGCTTCATGCCGAGGTCCCGCTCGAAGGTGACCCGCAGCAGCTCCGACTCGCGCTTGCGCATCAGGCCGTGGTCCACGTAGATGCAGGTCAGCTGGTCGCCGATGGCCCGATGCACGAGCGTCGCCGCCACCGCGGAGTCGACGCCGCCCGAGAGGGCGCAGATGACGTGCCCCTCGCCGACCCGCTCGCGGATCTCGGCGACCGTGGTCTCGACGAGGTTCGCCGGGGTCCAGCTCTGGCGCATGCCGGCGATGCCGACGACGAAGTTGCGCAGCACCTCGCGCCCGACCGGCGTGTGGACGACCTCGGGGTGGAACTGGATGCCGTAGAGGTTCCGGCTCGGATCGGCGAGGCCGGCGTACGGGGACGCATCGGTCTGGGCGGTGGCGCGGAAGCCCTCGGGCGGACGCAGGATCGAGTCGCCGTGGCTCATCCACACCGGCTGCTCGCGGTCGATGCCGGCGAACAGCCCGTCCGCATCGGTCAGGCTGACGGTGGCCGGTCCGTACTCGCGCCTGGCCGACGGCACGACCTCGCCGCCGAGCTCGTGGGCCATGAGCTGGAGGCCGTAGCAGATGCCGAGGACCGGGATGCGGCCGGACCACACGGACGGATCGGCCTTCGGCGCATCGTCGTCATAGACCGATGACGGCCCGCCCGACAGGATCACGGCCTTCACGCCGCGGCGCTCCAGCTCGGCGATCGGCGTGTCGTGCGGCAGCAGCTCGGAGTAGACGTTCAGCTCGCGCACGCGCCGCGCGATGAGCTGGGCGAACTGGCTGCCGAAGTCGAGGACCGCGACCGTCTCGGGCTGCTCGGGCGCCTCGGCCTCGACGCGCAGCGGTGGCGGCGCATGGAGCGCCTGCTCGAGATAGGCCTCGACCTCGGCGTCGTCTGGAGCGAGGACGCGGTGGCCGGCGTTGGCCGCCTCGCCGTGGACCGTCCGTCCTCGCTCGGGTGGCGATGGCTCGTCGCGCTCGGTCAATGCCACTCCCTATCGGCGATGATGATGTGGCAACCAAGTGTATGAGGTCAGCACCGATGATCGAGGCCGAGATCCGCGAGCTCACCCCGCAGCCGACCGCCGCCGTGCGCGTCACCCAGCCGATGGAGTCGATGGACCTCGCCGCGCTCTTCGACGAGCACCTGCCGAACATCGCGCACCGCCTCGCCGACCTCGGCGTCGAGCCGGCCGGCCCACCGTTCGGCCGCTACCACCAGTTCGGGCCGGACCAGGTCGACGTCGAGATCGGCATCCCGGTCAGCGCGCCGGCCTCGACCCTGCGCCCGCTGACCGAGGCCGAGCCGGGCGAGCTTGGCGCGTCGGAGCTGCCCGGCGGCCAGGCGGCGATCACGATCCATCGCGGCTCGTACGACGGCCTGTCGAAGACCTACGACGGCCTCCACGACTGGATCCACGCCCAGGGCCGTGACGAGGGTCCCGGCCCGTGGGAGTCGTACGTCGACGATCCCGGCGAGGTCGGCATGGACGAGACGCGGACCGAGGTGATCTGGCCCCTGGGCTGACTTAGCGCGATTGCTGCTCGCTGCCGAGCGCCCGGTCGAGGTCGTCGCCGGTGATCGCCGCGTCGATGTAGGTCGAGGTGCCGGCAGTGCGCAGCTCATCGGCGGCCGCCACCAGCGCGCCGTAGGCAGCGCGGGCCAGCGCACCTCCGGTCGAGACGCGGCGCACACCCAGCCGGGCCAGCTCAGCCACCGGCGGCGTACCGCGCACGGCAAGGACGTTGACCGGCGCGTCGGTCGCCTCAACCACGCGTCGCAGGTCGTCCGCCTCGGTCAGCCGTGGCGCGTACACGACGTCGGCGCCGGCCGCTCGGAAGGCGACCAGCCGGCGGAGCGTGTCGTCGAGGTCGCCGAGGCCGTAGACGTGATTCTCCGCGCGGGCGGTCAGCACGACGCCATAGCGATGCGCCGCCTCGGCGGCAGCAGCCACCCGCTCGGTGGCGACGTCGATCGGATCGCAGCGGCCGGTGGCGGGATCGTAGTCCTCGATCGAGCAGCCGGCCGCGCCACGCGCTGCGAGCGCGGCAACCGTCTCGGCCACGCCGGCAGGGTCGTCGGCGAAGCATCGCTCCGAGTCGACGTTGATCGGCAGGTCGACGGCCCCCGTGATTGCCTCGACGTGCGCGAGGAGCTCGTCGCGGGTCACCGTCAGGTCCACCTTGCCGAGCGCGGCGGCCAGCCCGAGGCTGGTGGTGGCGAGCGCGTCGAAGCCCATGCTCGCCAGGATCCGGGCCGAGCCGACGTCCCAGGCGTTCGGCATGACGAACGTGCCGCGCTCGTGCAGCTGACGGAATCGATCGCGTCGCGCGTCATCGGAGCGTCGTCATCTGGCCGAAGGATCGGTCATTTCGCGCCCGCGCGCCATCGGCCATTGCCCGCGCCAACGAGCAGTGCCGCGCGAAGTGGCCGTTTGATCGGCCGTGAAGCCTTCGAGCGACCACTCATTGATCCAGCCACTCCCTGGGATGGACCCCGAGGAACTCTTCGATCGGGATCCCGCCCGCGCCGACGATCAGCGACCGCGCCCCGCGGTGCGTGTGCGTGAACGCAATCGTGCCGCGCGCGCCGCGCGGGTGGCCGGTCTTCACCTCGATCGCCATCGGTGCGTCGCGCGAGCGCATGAGCTTGCCGGGACGCACGACCCAGTCGACCTCGTTGTTGCCCTCGCGCCACCAGCCGAGCTCGTCCGGATCGGCATGGGCCCACAGGTGCGCGCCGACGGCGGTCTCGACCAGCCGGCCCCACGCTTCGGGATCGGCCTTCGCGCGCTCGAAGGTCGTCCGCGAGGCGGCGGTCATGAGCGCGGTGTTCAGTGCCAGCAGCTTCGGCGACGAGGCCCGGCGCCGGACCGCGGAGCCGGAGTACTTCCCGACCCCGGTCACCATCCCGGCGCCGCTCAGCAGCTCGAGGTAGTGGGCGAGGGTGACGGTGTTGCCCGCATCGGTCAGCGTGCCGAGCATCTTCGTGTAGCTCAGCACCTGCCCGGAGTACGTGCAGGCCAGCCGGAAGAGCTGCCGCAGCAGCGCCGGCTTCTCGACCCGGTTGAGGAGCAGGATGTCGCGCGACAGGTTCGTCTCGACGATCGCGTCGAGGATGTACTCCTCCCATCGGTCGTGGCTCTTGATGAGCGGCGCGGCGCCCGGATAGCCGCCGTAGAAGAGGTACGTGTCGAGGTCCCAGCCGAAGGCGTCGCGCATCTCTCCGAAGGTCCAGTGCGTGACGCGGATGATCTCGAAGCGTCCCGCCAGCGAGTCCGACAGCCCCTGGCGCACGAGGAGCGGCGCCGAGCCGAGGAGCATGACCCGCAGCGGCATGCCCGCCGCGGAGTCCTCGTCCCACAGCTGCTTCACGACGTCGGACCAGTCGCGGATCTTCTGGACCTCGTCGAGCACGAGCAGCCCGCCGGCTCGGCCGCCGTTCGCCGCCGCCTGCCGGCCGATCGCCCACTGCGTGTAGATCCAGCCGATGTCCTCGGGGTCGGGCGCGTCCGCGGACGCGAAGTGCCCCGGGATCCCGATGGCGTCCATGGCCTGCCGAGCCAGCGTGGTCTTGCCCACCTGTCGCGGGCCGGCGAGCACCTGGAGGAAGCGCCGAGGCTCGTGGGCGCGTTCGAGGATCTCGTCGTAGACCGGCCGTCGGTAGACCTTCGGCAGCTTCACGTACTCACTCCACCGAGTTGGTTTACTCAGTACAGTGAGGAAGTTTACTCACTCCAGCTCGAGCCGGGCGCGCTCCAGCGCCTGGCCGGTTGCATCCGCCGGGAATGGCGCAGCGACTCGTAGCGGCGGACCCAGACGCGGTCACCGACCTCGCGCCAGGCGGAGGTCACGCTCGATCCTCGAGCATGTAGAACTCGTGGAAGGCCCGGCAGCGGCCGTCGGGCGCGAATTCGAGCACGTACGCGTTGTGGTAGATCCGCTCCGGCTGATCGGCGGTCGCCGCGTACCGGCTCCAGCCGAGCGCGACGGCACGGTCATCCTCGACGGCGAACGGCTCGTAGCGCGCGTCCCAGCCGTCCGGCGCGTCGGGCTCCTCGAGCCAGCTGTCGGCGATGGCGCTGCCGCCGCGGACGGTGTGCTCGTCGCTGTCCCACGGCCGGTAGCCGTAGACGGCATCCTCGGTGAACAGCGACTCGATGGCGGCGCGGTCGTTCGAGCGCCACGCCTCGACGTATCGGTCCAGCCATGCCTGGACGTCGGATCGGTTCATCGGCTCATGCTACGACCGTCACCGATGAAGGGCCGCCAGGCCCTCCGCCTCCTCCTCGAGCGCTCGGCGGTCGGCGGCCGTGAGGCGCCCGAAGGGCTCGAGCCGGATCGCGTCGTCGGCGAATCGCCACGTCCCGGCGACCTGCCCGTCGACGAGGAAGGTGTTCACCGAGTGCGGCGTCTTCGTGTTGAAGACCAGTGACCGATACGCCTCCGGCAGGATCTGCGTCCGCCTGGCATGGACGAGCAGCGTCGCGTCCCACACCGGCAGGAAGCGCGGCGGAGCGGGCGTCTCCGCGTCCGGCAGCGGCGCGTCGGGCAGGTCCACCAGTGCCTTGCCGGCCTCGTCGCGGAAGCCGCGCAGCGCCATCCGCTCGGCGACGTGCTTCAGCTGCCCGACGTTGAGGCCCATCCAGCCGGCGATGTCCTTGAGGGCCGACGGCCCGAAGGCTCCGAGGTAGCGGCGGATGAGCAGCTCGATCCCGTCGTCCTCGGCAACCTCGACCGGCGGAAGCCACTGGTCGGCGAGGCCGTAGAGGTCGGCGCGGCGCCGCTCCCACGTCCCCGACGGCGGCACGCGGACCATGTCGACCCACAGCCCCGACCGATTGGCGGCACGCGACGGGTGGCCCATGGCCTCGACCCGCGTGACCAGCTCGGCCATGCGTAACGGCCCGTCGGCCAGCGCGGCGCGGACGGCCGCGGCGACGGCTTCCATGTCGGTCGCCCCGATCTCGGGGTCGGCGCGCGAGTACCACTCCCGGTTGACGCGCCGGATGCCCGCCAGCATCGGCCAGAAGTCGGCGGCCGAGACGGTGTGGATCGTGGCCCGCATCAGCGTGGCCTGGACGAGGCGGCGCTCCTCGAGGGCCCGCGTCAGCATCGGTCTGGCGAAGTCGCGCATGCGCGACCACAGCCCGATGTACCCCGCCGGCGCGTACTGCATCTGGATCCCGCCCATCCGCTCGACGACGCGCTCGATCGGCTGCGCCGATCGCTCGAGCAGCATCTGTCGGTCGAGGAGCGCGCGGTTCAGCGCGCGCTGGGTCAGGGTCGGGTCCGGCACGCGTCCGATGCTAGCCATCTCGCCGACCATGAGGCGGTTCTCACTTCCGGCTCATCGGGCCGATCGATTGCAGTTCGATCGCGAACGGTGCCCGCAGCTACCGGACACGCATCAGCGAGGACGATGGACCTGCGATGCTGACTTCGAGAGAAGCCGATGAGGAGCGGCTCGTTTCGCGCGCGGCGCGACCTCAAGCCGACCTGCAATCTGCTTCGATTCGGCTCGAACTGCGACTCGCGCTCGGCTGGCGCCGCTACTCGCGGCCGGCGAGCTGCCAGGACTTGCCCTCGGTGGCGATCGACGGCGCGATGACCATCTCGACCTCGTGCATCTCGCGGATCGTGCGGACGCCGAGCGCGGCCATCGAGGCGCGCAGCGCGCCGACGAGGTTCTGGGTGCCGTGGGTCGTCTCGGCCGGGCCGAAGAGGATCTGCTCGAGCGGCAGCCGCTCCCCGATCTTGATCCGCGTCCCCCGCGGCAGCGTCGGCGACGGGGCGGCCATGCCCCAGTTGTAGCCACGTCCCGGCGCCTCGATGGCGCCGGCGAACGGTGAGCCGAGCATGACCGCATCGGCCCCCGAGGCGATGGCCTTGGCGATGTCGCCACCGGTCTTCATGCCGCCATCGGTGACGACCGGCACGTAGCGCCCGGTCTCGCGCTCGTACCGATCGCGGGCGGCGGCGACCTCGAGGGTCGCCGAGACCTGCGGCACGCCGATCCCGAGCACCTCGCGCGTCGTGCATGCCGCGCCGGGCCCGACGCCAACGAAGATGCCGGCCGCGCCCTGGTGCATGAGCTGGTAGGCGGCCTCGCCACTCACCGTGTTGCCGACGAGGACCGGCAGCTTCAGCCCGCCGGTGAGATCGGCCAGCGACAGCACGCGGGTGGACGTCGAGATGTGCCGCGCGCTGGAGACCTGCGACTGGACGAGGAAGAGGTCCGCGCCCGCATCGGCCGCGAGCTCGGCGTGGTGCCAGGCCGATGCCGGCGTCGTCGCCACGCCCGCGATGGCGCCCTGCGCCTTGATGCGGGTGATGACCGCGGTGATCAGCTCGTCGCGGATCGGCTGCTCGTAGGCCTCGGCCAGGATGTGGGCGGCGGCCCGTCCGTCCTCCGCGGCGGCCACGCGCTCGATGATCGGCGCGGCATCCTCGTACCGGGTGTAGAGGCCCTCGAGGTTCACGAAGGCGATCCCGCCGAGGCGCGCGAGCCGCACGGCGAAGTCGGCATCGGCGACGGCGTCCATGGCCGCGGCGAGGAACGGGATCTCGAGGCGGAAGCCGCCGAGGTCGGTCGCGAGGTCCACCTCGGCCGGGTCGGCCGTCACCGCGCCCGGGACCAGCGCGACCTCCTCGAAGCCGTACGCGCGGCGCAGGCGCGACTCCGTGGCGATCGGCGGCTGCTCGATCATCGCTTCGGTCCCCGGAGAATCAAACGAACCCGCGCGGCAGTGCGGCGCGGGCGATGGTCGGGCTTGGTCGCGGTGACGGCGCGGATCGGGTTCACGGCGAGTCGCGGAGCGGCTTTGGCGGAGTATACGGGCCAGCGCAGCCCTGCCGCAGCCGACCGTAGCGGAATGGACGAGCTCAGCGGGCACAATGGCGCGCACTCGTCGTCTGGCTCGGTGTCGCAGCGGTGCTCGTGACGGTCGCCATCTTCGGAGCCATCACCTTCGGGACGACCGATCCTTCCGTCTACCCGCTCTTCATCATCCCGACGGTCATCGTGCTGAGCCGATGTCCACCGTGCTCACCCTCGTGCGCGCGATCGTCATGATCGTTGGCGCATGGCGATTCTCCTGGCCAGCCCGCTGGGCCACCCGGTGGACTGACGCCCGAGAACGTCGATTCGGTCGGGCGGGTGAACGGCCGCGTCGGTTCACCGCGTGCACGGCGGCGAGGTTTGACAAAGGGTGAACATACCTTGTACGATTCCGAGAACCGCAACGAACCGTGAACGTACCGATGAGCATCCACCGGCTCAGCGCGGAGCTCGTCGTCGGGCGGCCCCTCGACGAGGTCTTCGCATTCTTCGCCAGCCCACGCAACCTCCACCGCATCACCCCGCGCGGTCTCGGGTTCGAGTACCTGACCGATGACGCGCCGATGCGCGCCGGGCTCGAGCTCGGCTACCGCATCCGGCCCCTGTTCGGCATCCCGGTCCGCTGGCTGACGCGCATCACCGAGTTCGACCCGCCCAACGGCTTCCGCGACGTGCAGCTGACCGGTCCCTATCGGTCCTGGGAGCACGTGCACCGCTTCGAGGCGATCGACGGTGGGACCCTGGTGCGCGACGACGTCACCTACGAGGTGCCGGTCGGCGCTGCCGGCGATGCGATCAACCGATTGGTCATCCGCAATGAGCTCGCCGGGATCTTCCTGTATCGGTCGTGGGCCATTCGCGAGGCGCTGGCCGAGCCGGGGCCTGGAACCGGACGGACGGTGGCAGTTGCCGGCGGGACCGGCTTCGTCGGCGGCGCCATCGCCGCTGAGCTGCGGCGCCGGGGCGACCGAGTGGTCATCGTCTCCCACTCCGGTGAGGCGGCGCGCGGCCCGCTGCCCGACGACGTCGAGATCCGTCGTGCCGACGCGCGGACCGGCGATGGCCTCGCCGACGCCCTCAGTGGCGCGGACGCACTGGTCATCGCGCTCGCCTTCCGCAACTCGCCGATGGAGTCGCCCGCCCGCCATCAGACCTTCATGGAGGTCGATGCAGGCGGCACTGAGCACCTCGTCGCAGCCGCACGCGAAGCCGGCGTCGGGCGCGTCGCCTACGTCTCCGGCGCTGGCGCGGCGCCCGACGCGGAACGGCACTGGTTCCGCGCGAAGTGGCGCGCCGAGGAAGCGATCCGCGGCAGTGGCCTGGCCTGGACGATCGTGCGGCCGACGTGGCTCTACGGCCCGCGCGACGTGTCCCTCAACCGCTTCGTCGGCTTCGCGCGTCGTCTGCCAGCGGTCCCGATGACGAGCCTCGGAAACCAGCTCCTCGCACCGGCGTGGATCGGTGACGCCGCCGATCTCGTGGCCGACGCGCTGACCGATCCGGCCGCCGAGAACCAGATCCTCGAGCTCGGCGGGCCGGACACGATGCCGATGCGCGAGGTCATCGCCACGGCGCTGCGAGCCGCCGGACTGCGGCGGCCAATCCTTCCGGGGCCATCGCTGCTTCTGAAGCTCGGGTCCCTGCCGCTGACGCTGCTGCCGGCACCGCCCCTCACCCCGGACGCGGTCGACTTCATCAACCAGCCGGCGACCGTGGACATCGGTCCGCTGCTGGCGCGCATGCCCCGTAGGCTGATGCCGCTGGACGAGGCGCTGGCGACCTACCTGACGCCGGCCAGCGGCAGCGCGCTGCGCTTCGACGAGGTCGGAGTCGGCGGCCTGAGTCACCAGCCCTCGGTGCCGGGCTCGCCCTTGAACGGACCGACGATCTCGGCCGTGACCCATCCACCGTAGAACCGCCCGGGCTGCGGCGTCACGCGCTCGTCGTCCACCCAGGCGGCGTCGACGCGACCGGCGTAGAAAGCGATTCGATCTCGCAGATCTTCGTACCCTGGCTTCGGGTCACGGTACGTCCACGCCGCGCGAATGGTCACATGGTCTCCGACGACGATGTCGAAGTAGCTGGCGACGCCCTTCCACTCGCAGACCGTGGTGCCGGCTGCCGGCCGCAGGAGATCGATGCGCACGTCGTCCGCCCGCAGGTACCAGCACGGGGCGCCGGCGGTTTCGAGCACGCGAACGGCCCGGGCCGATTCGGCGACGATGACGCCGGCCACGACGACGCGGACGCGGCGGCCGTCAGGCTCCACGCGGGGCGGTCGCGGATAGTCCCAGACCGATTCCTGCCCCGGTTCACCGATGACGATCAATGACGGTCGCGGCATGTCCGCTGCCTCCCGTTCCCCTTGCTGCTGCGTCGATACATGATCGTTCGCCAGGCACGAAAGCCGGGGGAGGCACGAAGCCTCCCCCGGCACGTTGACCACGAAGGGTCAGCTTCGGACGCGGCGGGCCGCCAGCGGCAGCGCTGCGACGAACGCCAGTCCAACCAGCGCCAGGCCGATGATCGCGACCGACATCGTCGGCTGCGCCATCGCCGCGTTCGGCGATCGCCGCCATCGCCTCCGTGGCGACGATGACCTGGACCCGGCCTCGGCCTCCGGATCGTCCATGGCGATGGCCGTGTAGTTCTGGCCGGCCTCGAGGGTCGCCTCGAGCGACAGCGCCGCGGCGGTCATCGCCCGGCGGCGCGGATCTCGAGCGGGTAGGTGCCGGCGTCGACGGTCAGGTAGGCGGTCGCCTCGGGATAGGCAAGCGCCTCCACGAGGATCGGGCCGTCGGTGACGGCGACGTCGACCTCGGCCGGCGCGCTCGGCGACGCGTGGAAGACGCGAAGCTTCGCCTGGCCGTCCGCCGGGACGCGGTCGTCGGTCAGGACCGTCGCTGTGATGTCGGCCAGCAGGCCCGTGGCCGCGACGGTGTACGAGGTTCCGGCCTCGAGGGTGAGGTCGGCGTCGATGACCGGATCGGTGCTGCCGGTGGCGGTGACCTGCACGTTGTACGTGCCGGCCGGCAAGGTCAGGTAGTCGCTTACCGCCGTGAACGGCACGTCGGTGAGGACGGTCTCGCCGTCGACCCAGACGTCGACGTTCGGCGCGTCGGGCGATGCGTGGACGACACGAACGAACGCCTCGTCCTGCGCGGCTACGGGCAGCGCCAGTACGGCGACGAGGCCGAGCGCCCCGACCAGGCCGAGGGCACGCCGGATGGTGCGTGACATGGATCTGATCTCCTTCGTCTATGGTCACGTGGCGTGGTGGCCATCTGAATGTGTACAGTGTCTGTATAACCCTATTCGGACATCTTGTCAAGGGTCTGTCGAGCGAGTAGCATAGACGAAGCATGTACACGATCAAAGAGGCCTCGGCCCGCAGCGGCGTCGGCGTTCCCCTCCTCCGGGCGTGGGAGCGACGCTATGGCGTCGTCGCGCCGACGCGCACGAGCGCGGGTTACCGGCTGTACGACGATGCCGCCATCGAGCGGCTGCGCGCCATGCGCCAGCTGATCGCTGATGGTTGGACGGCCCACCAGGCAGCGCAGCGCGTTCGGGAGATCTCGGAGACCGAGCTCGCGGCCCTGGCCCAGCCGGTCGTTCCGGCGGAGACCGCCGACGGCGTGACCGGGGCTTCAGGCGAGGGGTTCATGGACCGGACCGCGGCTGGGGCGCTCGTCGACCGACTCGTCGCAGCGGCGCGATTGCTGGATGCGGCGCGGCTCGAGGCAGGCGCTGGACGAGGCGTTCGGCTCGACGCGCTTCGAGGTCGCCGCCGATGACGTCGTCATGCCGGCGCTGCGTGCCATCGGCGACGCGTGGGAGCGCGGAGAGATTTCGGTCGCCGGCGAGCACGCCGCCAGCCACGCGATCCTGCGGCGGCTGGCCATGGCGTACGAAGCGGCCGGCAGCATGGACGGCGAGCCGCCCGTCCTCGTCGGGCTCGGGCCCGAACACGCGGCACGAGCTCGGCGCCCTCGCGTTCGCCGTCACCGCCCGGCGTGCCGGCCTGCCGGTCCTCTATCTCGGCCCCGACCTGCCGATCGAGAGCTGGATCACGGCCGCCAACGGGCGTGGTGCGCCGCGCGGCGGTCATCGGCGTGCCGACGCGATCCGACATCCGGGCCGCCAGAGCCGTCCTGACCGCGCTCCGAGAGGAGCGTCCGGGCATCGTGCTCGCCGCCGGCGGCGACGAGGCCAGCCGGGTCGCGTCGGCCACGGGGGCCATCGAGCTGCCGGGCCCGATCACCGAGGCCGTCGCGATGCTGCGGCGGGCGATCGGCGGGACTCACCCGCCGGCTGAGTCGCCGGCCAGCTCGATCGCCGGCGGCGCGGGCGTCCTCGGCCAGCGACTCGAGGGCGGAGTCCTCGTCGGCCGAGGCCTGCAGCAGGCCCATCACGCGGCTGACGCCGAGGTCGGCGTACGCGCGCAGCAGCTCCTGCCGCGCCGAGCCACCGTCGCGCCAGGCATCGGTCCCCCACCAGACGTGGACCGAGATCGCGAGCGACGCGGGATCGCGGTCGATCTCCTCGCAGCGGGCGCGGATCGTCGGGAGCGCGTCACGCACCTCGTCGGGCGAGAGTCCGTCGACGTTGAGCTCGTCGGCGTAGCGCGCCGCGAGGCGCCAGGTCACGTTCGGCCCGTTGCCGCCGACCATGATCGGCATCCCGTTCGGATGGATCGGCTTCGGCAGGTTGCGCGCGCCGGCCACGCGGTGGTGGCGGCCGTCGTAGGTCGCGTGGGTCGTGCGGCCCGGCTCGAGCATGCGACCGATGACCTCGAGCGCGTCGTGGAGCATCGCCAGCCGCTCGGCGGTCTCGGGGAAGCCGTAACCGTACGCCAGCCACTCCTCGCGCTTCCAGCCGGCACCGATGCCGAGCTCGAAGCGGCCGGCGCTGATCGTGTCGAGGGTCGATGCCATCTTCGCGACGAGCGCCGGGTTGCGGAAGCCGTTGCAGATGACGATGTGCCCGAGCCGCACCCGCTCGGTCAGCGCCGCCAGCGCCGCCAGCGAGGTGAACGACTCGAACGTGATCTCGTCGGTCGGGCGCGGGACGGTATGGAAGTGGTCGAACAGCCAGATCGACTCGAACCCGAGTCGATCCGCCTGGCGCGCCACCGCGACCGTCCGCGCCCAGGCGACCTCGTTCTCCCACCCGTCGAACTCACCGGTCCAGCCCTGCGGCACGATCACCCCGAGCTTCATCGGTCACTCCTCACGATCATCTGGTCGCGTTCAGGCCCGACGCTGACATGGCTGATCGGCACGCCCGCCAGCTCCTCGAGCCGCTCGACGTAGGCACGCGCCGGCTCGGGCAGCGCGTCCCAGGAGCGGCAGGCGGTCGTATCGGCCTGCCATCCCGGCAGCTCCTCGTACACCGGCTCCAACCGCTGATAGATCGATGTCGACGCCGGCACCGTCATCCACTCGCGACCGTCGGCCGGATCGCGATACGCGCGGGCCAGCCGAATGCTCGGGTAGCCGTCGAGGACGTCGAGCTTCGTCAGCGCCAGGCTCGAGTAGCCGGCCAGCCGCACGCTGAAGCGCACGGCGACCGCGTCGTACCAGCCGCATCGGCGCGGGCGGCCGGTGGAGGTTCCGTACTCGGCGCCGCGCTCGCGCAGGTCGTCACCCTCGGGGCCGATGAGCTCCGTCGGCAGCGGCCCACCGCCGACGGCGGTGACGTACGCCTTCGCGACGCCGAGCACCCGGTCGATGCGCACGGCGGGCATCCCGGCGCCGAGGCTCGCGCCGCCCGGGATCGGGCTGGAGCTGGTGACGAAGGGATAGGTGCCCCAGTCGATATCGCGCATCGTGCCCAGCTGCCCCTCGAGCAGGATCCGGTCGCCGCGCTCGAGCGCCTCGTCGACGACCGCCAGGCCGTCGACGACGTGCTTCCTCAGCCGCTCGCCGGCCGCCAGGTAGGCCGCGGCGATGCGCTCGGGGTCGGTGGCTTCGGCAACGAGCGCGTCGAGCTCGGGATCGCCACCGGGGTAGCCGGCCACGATCCGGTGGATCCGCGGCAGCGCCGCATCGAGCCGCTCACGGAACGCCGTCGGCTCCATCAGGTCGATGACCCGGATCCCGCGGCGCGCGACCTTGTCGACGTAGGCGGGTCCGATCCCGCGCGAGGTCGTGCCCAGCTTGCCGGCGCCGCGCTCGCGCTCCTCGAGGCGGTCGAGCAGCACGTGGTAGGGCATGACCAGGTGAGCGCGGTCGCTGATGAGCAGGTTGTCGTAGGCGATGCCGGCCGCGTCGAGACCGTCGAGCTCGGTCACCAGCGCCGGCGGGTTGATCACCACGCCGTTGCCGAGCAGGTTCTTCGTGGCCGGCGAGAAGATCCCCGAAGGGATCAGGTGCAGCTTGAAGTGCCCATGCGGGTTGACGACGGTGTGGCCGGCGTTGTTGCCGCCGCCGTAGCGGATGACGAGGTCCGCATCGGCCGCCAGGTAGTCGACGACGCGGCCCTTCCCCTCGTCTCCCCATTGCGCGCCGACGACGGCGGTGACGGACATGGCGCGGCGACGACGACCTCGGCTGCGGGGTGGGACGTGGCAATGCTACGCCGTCGGGCATGCGAACGGCGCCGCCGAGGCGGCGCCTTCAACGGTCCGGAGCGCCGAGGGTCAGGCCCGGGCGCGCACCTTGTCGAAGCAGTTGCTGCAGTAGACGGGGCGGTCGTTCCGCGGCAGGAACGGCACGAGCGCCTGCCCGCCGCACTCCGCGCACACCGCCGCGTGCATCTCGCGCTGTCCGCCATTCCCGCCACCGGAGCCGATGCCCAGCGCGCGGTTCTGCTTGGCGATGGCGCGACAGCTCTGGCAGCGCTGGGGCTCGTTGACCAGACCCTTGCTGGCGTAGAACTCCTGCTCACCGGCAGAGAAGACGAAGTCCATCCCGCAGTCGCGACAGCGGATGGTCTTGTCGGCGTACACCTTTCCCAGAGCCTCCTGTTTCGCACGCCCGGCCCCAAGGATTGGACGTTCGCGGTCTGCGAGCGGCCGCGATCTGCGTGCGACGGGGGCACTGGATCGAGGGGACTCAGATCAGACGCTATTTGGACCGGTCGTTACTAGCGTCGGAGTGTACACCGCGATTTCAAGCCCTCCGGTGAGCGTGGGCGGCTTTCAGTACGTGGCGATCTCCTCGCGAGCGGCGACGGTGTAGAAGCGCGTGTTCGCCTTGCGGAACTGGAGCGGGACCTCGCCGATCGGCCCGTTGCGGTGCTTGGCCACCTTGGCCTTCACGAGCTCGACCTCGGCCTCGGCGTTCTGCTCGCCGTCGCGATAGAGGAAGACCACGACGTCGGCGTCTTGCTCAATGCTCCCGGACTCCCGAAGGTCGGACAGCCGCGGCTCGGCCGATCCGCGCTGCTCGACCCCGCGCGAGAGCTGCGAGAGGGCCATCACCGGACACTTGAGCTCACGCGCGAGCTGCTTCAGGCCGCGGCTGATGTCGGAGACCTCCTGGACCCGGTTGTTGTCCCTGCTCGGCGTCGACGACTGCATGAGCTGGAGGTAGTCGACGATGATGAGGTCGAGCCCGTGCTGCTCGGCCTCGAGCCGCCGGGCCTTCGTGCGCAGCTCCATGACCGAGAGCGCGGCGGAGTCGTCGATCCACATCGGCGCAGTGGCCATCTCGTTCATGACCGTGGCGATCTTCGACCAGTCCGTCTCGTCCACGAACCCGGTCTGGAGCGGACGCGGGTTGATGCCGGTCTCGGCGGAGAGGAGTCGCAGTGCGAGCTGCTCCCGGCTCATCTCGAGGCTGAAGATGGCGACCTTCTTCGCCTCCCGGACGGCCGCGTGCTGGCCGATGTTGAGCGCCATCGACGTCTTCCCGACCGACGGCCGCGCCGCGAGGATGATGAGGTCCGATGGCTGCAGGCCGCCGAGCAGGGCGTCGAGCTGCGAGAGGCCGGTCGGCACGCCGAGGATCTGGCCACGATGCTCGTGCAGGTACTCGAGCCGGTCGTAGGCCTGGCCGAGCAGGACCGACAGCGACTCGAAGCCGCCGTCCGTCCGCCGTTGGCTGATCTCGAAGAGGATCGACTCGGCCCGATCGATCGCGACCTCGGCGTCGTTGGCCTCCTCGTAGCCGACGGCCGCGATCTTCCCGGCGGCGCCGATGAGGTTGCGCAGCACCGCCTTGCGCTCGACGATCCGCCCGTAGTGCTCGGCGTGGACCGCGGTCGGCACCGTGTTCATCAGGCTGGTCAGGTACGCCGGGCCGCCGATCTCCTCGAGGCGGTCGCGCCGGCCCAGCTCGTCGCCGAGGGTCACGAGGTCGATCGGCTCGCGCTGGCCGTGGAGCGCGAGCATTGCCTCGTAGATCTCGCCGTGCTGGACGCGGTAGAAGTCGGCCGGCTTCAGGAAGTCGCCGACGCGGAGGATCGCGTCGGCGTCGATGAGGATCGAGCCGAGGACGCTCTGCTCCGCCTCGACGGACTGCGGCGCCAGCTTGTCGATGCTCATCGGTGGTCGCGGCTATCGGGTGCGGTCGAGGCCGCTGGCGGGCATGGCAAGGCTGACTCCGGAGGTTGGCAGGCGGAGCGCCCGGCCGATCCGTGGTGGTGAGGATCGTCGGGGACCGGGCGCAGACCCATGCTGGGCGAATGCCGGCGCGGGCTCAATGGACTTATCAACGAACCCTGTCCACACCGGTGTGCACATCTCGCCTTCGGATGTGCGAAAGGCCATCGGAACGTACCTGTCGGCGGCTTACCGCTCGATTACCGCCGACC
The DNA here is from genome assembly GCA_963844415.1 of uncultured Chloroflexia bacterium. GTDB lineage: Bacteria > Chloroflexota > Limnocylindria > QHBO01 > QHBO01 > JACDBZ01. The sequence goes on along the minus strand of CAWJOA010000006.1, from coordinate 196,694 downwards.
GATGTGACAGCTCAGGTGTCGCGCTGCGCGAACGGAGCGCTCGGGTGCGGTTCGCGCCGCTCGTCGAGCTGGTTCCACGCGTCCCACTGCTCGAGGACGAGGCCGTCGGCGTCGAAGCGCAGCACCGAGGTGCCGGCGAGCGTCGCATCGGCGCCGTCTTCGCGGAGGCTTGCCCACCAGCTGATCGCGGCTCGGTCTCCGTCGACGATCGGCTCACCGATCCAGACGCGCGGGTCCTCCTCCTCGGCGAAGACGCGCTCGACGTAGGCGCGAACGTCCGTCGCGTCGGTGCTCGGCTCGCGAAAGGGCTCGGTGAAGTGGACGGCGTGGGGGGCGTAGCGGGCCATGACCGGCTCGGGGTCGAGCGCCTCCCACCCTTCCTTCCAGGCCTTCGCCCAGAGGTTGGCAGCTTCGCGCGCATCCACGACATTCATTCTGGAGGCGATGCGGTCGCAGTGCTCGCCGTAGGCGCCAGAGTCGGCCCGATCGATTCGGGCTACGAGTGGCTAGGACTCGGCGGCCACCACGCTGACCGCGACGACGGCCTCGACGCCGGGCATGACGCGCACGTCGATCCGATAGTCGCCGAGCACCTTGATCGGCTCGCGGAGGTGGAGCGCGTGGCGGTCGAGCTCGATGCCGCTCTTGGCGATGGCATCGGCGATGTGGTGGGACGTCACCGCGCCGAACAGGCGGCCGCGCTCGCCGGCCTTGACCGGGATCTCGAGGCGCAGCTCGCGGAGCTTCTCGGCCGTCGCCTCGGCGCCGGCGCGGGCGGATCGGTCACGCTCCTCGCGCTGGTCCTTGTGCCGCTCCCAGTTGGCGAGCGCGCCCTTGTCGGCGAGGACCGCCGCGCCCGTGGGAAAGAGGTGGTTGCGGGCGTAGCCGTCCTTGACCTCCTTGAGGTCGCCCTCGCGACCGAGGCCCTTCACGTCCCGCTTGAGGATGACCTTCATTCGAGCTCCTTCGGTGTCGTGTCCCGCACCCGTCGCTGCCGCAGCGCCGCCAGCGAGCGCTTCAGCTCGTCTGGATCGCGCATGCGCCCGTATCGGTCGAGCAGGTCGGGCAGGTTGTCACGGATGCGGTCGTATCGGTCTCCGAGCAGGACGCGCAACCGAGCCAGGTCGCGGTCGAGGTCGGCGGTGCCGTTGCGTGCCCGCGCGGCGTGCTCGGCTCGCACGTCGGCCGGGGCGTTCTGGAGGAACAGGTCGAGGACGAGCAGCAGAACGGTCAGGTCGTCGGCATGGCCGAGGATCGGGATCGCGTCCGGGATCAGGTCGACCGGCACGACGACGTAGGTCAGCGCCGCGGCCAGCATGGCCTTCAGTCCGACGGGGGTGCGCGGGTCGCGCACGATGCCCCACACGAGACGGACGTAGGTCGGCAGCGTGAGGATGATTCGCGCCAACCGCAGGTAGCGCGCCGAGGATGACAGCTTCAACCGCGAGGCCTCCGGCCCTGCTTCGGTGATGGGCCGGGATGATAGCAGCGGACGCCGGATCGGTTTGACATTAGAACATCCGTTCTGCTACGGTGCTGGCAATGACCAGGCATGACGTGGACCGTCGCCAGCGGATCGTGGACTTCATCGCGCGCACCGTCGAGGAGCGCGGGTATCCGCCGTCGGTGCGGGAGATCGCCGAATCCGTCGGCCTCGCATCGACGAGCGCGGTCCACCACCACCTTATCGCGCTCGAGCGCGACGGCCTGCTGGAGCGCGGCGGCAAGCACTCGCGCGCCCTGCGTCTCACCGCCCGCCCGCAGCCGGTCCCCAACCAGCCGGCCCAGGTCCAGCCGGATGGCGGCCAGCCGGACGAGGGCACCAAGGTCACGCCGTTCCGGATGCCGGTCGAGCGCGAGACGCTGACCCTGCCGGTGATGGGCGAGATCGCCGCCGGCCAGCCGATCGAAGCCTACGAGGACTCGGCCGAGACGCTGGCAGTGCCGGCGTCGATGGACGCGCGCGAGGATTCCTACGTCCTGCGCGTCCGCGGCAAGAGCATGATCGACGCGCTCATCGACGACGGAGATTTCGTGATCGTCCAGCCGCAGGCCACGGCACGCGATGGCGACATCGTCGTCGCCCTGCTCGAGGACAACGGCGTCACCCTCAAGCGATTCTTCCGCGAGGAAGATCGGATCCGCCTCCAGCCCGCGAACGCGGAGATGGAGCCGATCTACGCCAGCGAGGTCCAGATCCAGGGCAAGGTCGTCGGCGTCATCCGCCGCCTCGCGTAGCGCCCCGACTCCCGCGTCGGGCCGATGGCGCCGCGCTCGATCATTCACGCCGACCTCGACGCGTTCTACGCCAGCGTCGAGCAGCTCGACGATCCGTCACTGCGCGGCAAGCCGGTCATCGTCGGCGGGCGCCCCGGCGACCGCGGCGTCGTCAGCGCCGCGTCGTACGAGGCCCGCGCGTTCGGGGTCTTCTCGGCGATGCCGCTGCGGACGGCTGCGCGCCGCTGCCCGGACGGGGTCTTCGTCCCCGGCCGGCCGGACCGCTATCGCGAGCTGAGCGACGAGGTGATGGCGATCTTCGCCGAGTACACGCCGCTGGTGGAGCCGATCAGCCTCGACGAGGCGTTCCTCGACGTCACCGCCAGCGCCGCGGTCTTCGGCGACGGTGAGACGATCGGCCGGCAGATCAAGCGGCGCGTGCTGGACGAGGTGGGACTCGTCGTGTCCGTCGGCGTGGCGACGAACAAGCTGTGCGCCAAGGTCGCGTCGGACCTGCGCAAGCCCGATGCGCTCGTCGTCGTCCCCGTCGGCGGGGAGGCGGCGTTCCTCGCCCCGCTCCCGATCAGACGGCTGTGGGGCGTCGGACCGCAGGCCCAGGCGGCCCTCGCCGAGTACGGGGTCGTGACGATCGGGCAGTTGGCGGCCACCCCATCCGGGACGCTCCATCGTCGCTTCGGACGGTTCGGCGACGACCTGTCGGCGCGCGCCCGCGGGATCGACCGCGGCCGGGTGGAGGTGACGCACGCGCCGAAGAGCGTCGGCCACGAGCACACGTTCGACACCGACTCGGCCGACGTCGGTCGCCTCGAGGCGACGCTGCTCGACCTTGCCGAGTCGGTCGCACGGCGGCTGCGTCGCCACGACCTGGCGGCGGGATCGGTCCAGCTCAAGCTGCGGTACGAGGGCTTCGAGACGCTCACGCGGCAAGCACCGCTGCCGCGCCAGACGCGCGAGACGAGGGTGCTCTACGACGCCACGCTGGCCCTCCTGCTGAAGACCCTTGTCGCCGGCCGCGGGGTGCGGCTGATCGGCCTCACCGCCATCAACCTGTCCGAGGCCCAGCAGCTGACGCTGTTCGACGCGCCGGACCGCACCGATCGCCTGACGAAGTCGATCGACGCCGTCCGCGGCCGATTCGGGGAGCGCGCGATCACCCGCGCCCGCCTGCTGCGCGAGGCGCCGAACCGCCGATTCGACTTCGGGGAGCGGCCCGAGGCGCCGTCCAGCGGCGACGAGGAGGGGGCTTGACGAGTCGAACATCCGTTCGGTATGATCCGCTCAGAACCGAACACCTGTTCGAGTGCCCGAGCAGGACCGCCAGCAATCTGGGAGCAATCGACATGGCACTCGTCCAGGTACCCCCGACCCAGGCCCGCGTCCGCTGGGACCGCGCCGCGAACCGGCCGTCCGAAGTCAGCGTCGGCGGCCGTCACCTCCACGTCGTCGACCTCGACACGGTCCGCGACGAGCGCGCCGCGTACCCCGCGGGCCGCGGGCCCAGGCTGACGATGGTGGTCCGCACCGAGGACGGCGGCCGCGCAGCCATCGCCCACGACGGGCGCCGCTGGTTCCTCGAGGCGCTCGAGCCCGCGGCCTGACCGCCCGGGATCCCGTCGCAGCCTACAATCGGCCCGGCCCGCCCAGCCGGGCCGTTTTTGTACGCGGGGATCCCTCACCGATGAACGCCGACCGCCTCAACGACCTGCCCGCGCGCGAGCTCATCGAGCGCATGGCGACCGGCGACCCGATTCCCGGCGGCGGCAGCGCTGCGGCCCTCGCCGGCGCGATGGGTGCCGGCCTCATGCGCATGGTCGTGGCCCTCACCACCGGCCGGCCGGCAGCCACCGAGCACGAGGCCGAGCTGATGGAGCTTGCCGTCGCCGCGGCGGCCTGCCAGTCCGAGCTCCTCAACCTCGTCGAGCTCGACTCGGTTGCCTACGACGGCGTCATCCGCGCGCGGCGACTGCCCCGTGCGACCGACCTCGAGCGCGAGGCGCGCGCGGTGCAGATCGCGGCCGCGACCCGCGAGGCGACGCGGGCACCGCTCCAGACCGCGCGGATCGCCGAGCAGGTCCTCTCCCTCGGCGAGCGGCTCGCACCGATCGGCAGCCGCAACGCGATCAGCGACGTCGGGGTCGGCGCGCTGCTGGCGTCGGCCGCGCTGCGCGGTGCCGTCTTGAACGTCCTGATCAACCTGCCCTCGCTGGACCCCGAAGACGCGCTGCACGCCGAGGCGGAAGCCGAGGTCGCGCGCCTCCTCGATGGCCTCGACGCCCGCGAGCGGGGCATCCGCGAGCAGGTCGAGGGCGCTATCGGATGACCGCGCGGCTGCTCGACGGTCGTGCGCTGGCGGCCCACCTGCGGGAGGAGCTCCGTCAGCGCGTCGAACGCCTGGCGGCGACGGTCGGCCACGGCTCCCCGCCGGTGCTGGCGATCCTCGGCGACGGCCACCATGGCGCCGCCTCGCTGTACGCGGCCAGCCTGGAGCGCGCGGCGAGGAGCGTCGGAGTCGCCACCGAGACGGTCGTCGACGGCGACGCGCTCGTCCCGGCCATCGAGCGCCTGAACGCCGATCCCCTGGTTGCGGGCATCGTCGTCGCCCAGCCATTCGCCGACATCGCCGCCGGCCGGCGCCTCGTCGAGCACATCGACCCGGAGAAGGACGTCGACGGTGCCACACCGACGAGCGCCGGGCGCCTGGCGCGCGGCGAGCCGGCCTTCGTGCCAGCGACGGCGCTGGCGGTGATCGCGATCCTCGAGGAGCACGACATCCCCGTCGCCGGCCTGCGCGCGGTCGTCATCGGGCGCTCGGCCGTCGTCGGCCGGCCGGTCTTCTCGCTGCTCCTCGCGCGCGACGCGACCGTCGTCGTGACCCACACCGCGACGCGCGACCTCGTGGCGGAGACGCAGCGCGCCGACCTCATCGTCGCGGCCGCCGGCGTGCCCGGTCTCATCCGCGGGCCGATGATCCCGCCGGGCGCCATCGTCGTCGACTGCGGCATCAACGCCACGCCGAACGGCGTCGTCGGAGACGTCGCCTTCGATGAGGTCGCTCCGCTGGCGAAGGCGATCACGCCGGTGCCCGGCGGCATCGGTCCGGTGACGCCGATGATGGTGCTCCGCCAGCTCGTCGAGGCCGCCGAGCGGCGGGCGTCAGCCGCCGGCTAGGTCGGTGACGATCATCTCGGACAGCGGTACCGACCCGTCGATGAAGCCGAGGTTCTCCATGATCGCGTAGCCGGTCGCCCACAGCTCCTCGTCGATCGCGCCGCCGGCAAACCCGTCGCCCTCCCACAGCTCGACCGTCGCCTCGAGAACGGAGCGGGCGACGTCGGGGTTCTCGCCGATCTCCGGCACGGCCTCCTCGGCCGCTTCGAAGCCGAGATCGGGATCGGAGATGACGGCCGCCTGGGCCGCCGCGGTCGCCTCGACGAAGGCCGCGACGAGCTCGGGGTCCGAGGCGAGCAGCTCGTCGCCGACGATCATCCCAGGTCCCGGCAGCGGTGCGATCTCGTCGACGGTCAGCAGGTCGACGCTCATCCCGCGCGCCTCGAGCTGGAGCGGCTCGTTGTTGCGGAAGCCGGTGATGAGATCGACGTCGCCGTTCGAGAGGCCGTCGACCTGGTTGAACTGCGGGTACTCGCGCACGGTGATGTCCTCCGCGGTCAGCCCGCCGGCGTCGAGCAGCGCCAGCAGTGCGTGCCACGACGAGCCGAACTGCCCCGGCGTCCCGATCCGCAGCCCGCCGAGCTCGGCCGGATCGGCCGGCACCGTCCCGTCCTCGCCGATCAGCGCCACCGGGAACGACTGGTACAGCGTCGAAACGTAGCGAATCGGGATGCCCGAGGTGCGCGCGATCATCACGTCGGTCGCATCGGCCACGCCGAACTCGGCCTGGCCATCGGCGACCAGGCGCTGGACGTCGGGCGCCTGGCGATGCTCGATCGTCACCTCCAGGCCGGCATCGGCATAGAAGCCCTCCTGCTGCGCGACGTAGAACGGGGCGAACTGCACGTCCGGGCGGAAGCCGAGCAGCAGCGTCACCTGCCGCAGCTCGCCGTTGGGTGACGGTGCCTGGCACCCGGCGACCACCAGGGCAATGAGCAGGATCAGGACGCGCGGCGTCGACATCGGTCTCCTTTCACTGGCTGACGAGCCGTCGCTCGACGATCACGACCCCGCCGTAGAAGGCGAGGCCGATGATCGCCAGCACGGCGAGGGCGACGAACATGAGCGGGGTGTCGAAGAGCCCCTGGTTGGCGATGTTGATGAGGACGCCGACGCCGGTGTCGCCGGCCGAGGCCCACTCGGCCACGACCGCGCCGATGACCGCCAGCGTCACGCCGACCCGCAGCCCGCCGAAGATCACCGGCAGCGCGGAGGGAATCTCGAGCAGGCGCGTGCGCTGCGCCGGGCTGGCGCCGAGGCTGCGCAGCATCTCGGCGAGGAGCGGATCGGTCGAGCGGATGCCGACCATCGTGGCGATCGTGATCGGGAAGAAGACGATGAGCGCGCAGACCACGACGCGCGCCGACAGCCCGCCGCCGAACCAGATGTCGAGCAGCGGCGCGAGGGCCAGGATCGGGATCGCCTGCGCGGCGACGATGTAGGGCGACAGCGCGCGCTCGACGGCGAGGCTCTTGGCGAGCGCGATGCCCACCCCGATGGCGACGATCGCACCGATGGCGAAGCCGAGCACGATCTCGACGAGCGTGACGCCGATGTGCGGCCACAGCACGCCTGTCCCGATCGCCCGGGCGGCCCGCTCCACGACCACCTCGGGCGCCGGCAGGATGTACTCGGGCAGGTCACCGATGACCGTCGCCAGCTTCCAGATGACGAGGAAGACGGCGAGGCTCAGCAGCCCGGAACCGATGCGCCTCATGCCGCCTCCGGAGCCTCCGACCACGGCCGCAGCTCCAGCGCGTGGGCCGCTTCCAGCGCCTCGCGCACCTCGGCCGCCAGCTCGGCGGCACGCGCGTCGCCGGAGAGCGCCACCGGACGCGGCCGCGGAAGGTCGACCTCGACGATCTTCGCGACCCGTCCCGGCCGCGGGGTCATGACCACGACCCGATCGGCGAGGGCGACCGCCTCGGCGACGCTGTGCGTGACGAGTACGACCGTGCGCGGCCGCTCGAGCCAGAGGCGCTGGAGCTCGGCGTCGAACGTCTCGCGCGTCAGGGCATCGAGCGCGCTGAACGGCTCGTCGAGCAGGAGCACCGGCGGGTCGACGACGAGCGCCCGCGCCAGCCCCGCGCGCTGGGCCATCCCGCCGGACAGCTCCCGCGGCCTCAGCCCGGCAGCGGACTCGAGGCCGACCTGCGCGAGCACGTCGGTTGCCCGCGCCCGGCGCTCGTCCACCGCGACGCCGGCAAGCTCCATCGGCAGGGCGACGTTGTCGAGCACCGATCGCCACGGCACGAGGCGCGGCTGCTGGAACGCAAGGCCGACCCGGCCATCGCCGGCGACCGGCTGCTCGCCACCGACCGCGACGCTCCCGGCGTCGGGCGCCTTCAGCCCGGCCACGACCCGCAGCAGCGTGCTCTTGCCACAGCCATTCGGGCCGATCACCACGGTGAACGAGCCCGCCGCGACCTCCAGGTCCAGCCCGGTGAGCGCGTCGATCGGCTCGGCCGCCGTCGCGAAGCGCGCGTCGACGCCGGTGAGGGAGATGCCGAGTCCGGCGGGGGTCCGTGACATCGTGGCTCCGTGGCGGGGTGGGTCATCGCGCACGGGGCATCGGACCGCGATCCACGCGACGGCCCGCGTCACAGCGACGCCGGGCGCTCGCGGAGCGCGCTCGCCTTCTCCCTTCCGGACTGTGACCGTCGGCCCTGTCTGCCCCGGCGCTGCCGAGGGTCAGGTCGGCCGCATCGGTGACTGGACCGATGCGGTTCGCGGGCTGGCTCGACGTTGCGCGAGCCGACCGCCGGTGGGGACTTTCACCCCGCCCCGAAGACGATGGATCGTTCGATTGGGCCGATCGTCGCAGTTGCGCTGGCCCGGGTCAACCGAGGCGGTTGGCGCCAGGAGGTATGCCGACGCTCAGTTGCCCGAAGCTGCCTCGCCGCCGCGCCGCTTGCCCATCTGCCAGCGCACGATGACCAGCACGACCAGCGCGATGACGATCAGGTAGATCAGGTACTCGTACGGCTTGATCGCGGCCTCGATCTGCTCGTAGTTCTCGCCGACCACGAAGCCGGCGCCGATGAGCGCGGCGTTCCACGGCAGCGAGCCGAGCGTGCTGAACAGCACGAAGCGTCCGATCGGCATGCGGGCGATGCCGGCGGGATAGCTGACGAACGTGCGCACGAGCGGCACCATCCGGCCGAGGAAGACGGCCCACGAGCCCCAGCGCTCGAACCAGCGGTCCGCCCGGTCGAGATCCTCGGCACCGATGCCGACGTAGCGGCCGTATCGGTCCAGCACCGGTCGTCCGAGGAACGCACCGATGGCGTAGCCGACCAGCGCGCCGACGAGGCTGCCGACGGTGGCGAACGCGACGGTCAGCAGGAAGTTCCACGGCAGGCCGGTGAGCGGCTCGACGACCGATGGATCCGCCGCCGACTGGCTGACCTTCCAGCCGGCCATCGGCAGGATGACCTCGGAGGGAATCGGCGCGACGATCGTCTCGAGCGCCACCGCGACGGCCACGCCGACGTAGCCAACCGCGTCGTACATCGCGAGGACGAACGGGATGACCTCGCGGTCGATGAAGTCGAGCAGCGATCAGCCCTCGACCGTTTCGTTCGGTGGACTCGCGCGACGCGGCACCGCCACCCGCCGGGGAACCGATGCCATCTTGGCGCGCTCCCGCTCGTGGGCGCGCTCGTCGACGCGGAGCACGTGGACCGCGACGAGGATGGACAGCAGCGCGGCACCGGCAATCCAGCCGCCGAGCACGTCGATCGGGTAGTGCGCCCCGAGGTAGACACGGGTCGCGCTGATGGCACCGATGAGAGCCCCGGCGACGACGTAGGCCGTCACGCCCTGGCGGAAGTCGTGCGCCAGGCGGGCGACGCAGAACGCCGTCAGCCCGTAGAGGACGGTGGCGCGCAGCGCATGGCCGGCCGGGAAGTCGGCGATGTCGTCGAGGCCGATCTCGTTGACGTCGAAGAGGGCGTTGACGAGCGTCGGCAGGCTGATCGCCTCGGCCGAGGTGAAGTACTTCAGCGCCCACTCCATCGGGAAGCACAGCGTGCCGAGCGCGAGGAGGAAGGCGAGGTCGCGACGTCCTCGCGAGAGCGCCAGCAGGCCGAGCGCGGCAAAGGCGAGCGCGACGAACCAGCCGCTGCCGAGCGCGCTGATGCCGATGATGAGCGTGTCGAGGATCGGGATGTTGGCCTCGACCCAGACGTGCACCGGCACGACGACCGTCCGCATCAGCCACTCCTCGGGCAGCGTCGAGCCACCGGTGACGGTGCGCTTGAGCATGATCAGCCAGAAGAGCGCGGGCAGCGCGATCATCGACAGCAGGAAGGCTGCGGCGGGGCTGGGGACGGCTCCGCCCAGCCGATGTGCCGCCTCGTCATGGACGACGAGGCGGCTCATGAGGTCCGGCAGCCGTCGCACGGAACGTAGTATGGACCGATGCCGCCCTTGTCGTTGACCGGCCGGGACCTCACCATCGACAACGTCATCGAGGTCGCGCGGGGCCGGCGGGCGGTCTCGCTCGAACCCGATGCGGCGGAGCGGATGCGGGCGTCCCGTGCCGTGATCGAGCGCCTCGTCGCCGACGGCGCGACCGTCTACGGCGTCACCACCGGGTTCGGCGACCTGGCCGACACGCGCGTCGACCCGGCGCAGACGGCGGACCTCCAGCGCAACCTCGTGCGTTCCCACGCCGCCGGCGTCGGGGAGCCGCTTCCCGACGAGGTCGTGCGGGCGATGCTCCTCCTGCGCGCCAACGCCCTGGCGGTCGGGCTGTCCGGGGTCCGCGTCGAGGTCGTCGAGCTGCTGACGGCGATGCTGAACGCCGCGATCCACCCGGTCGTCCCGTCGCGCGGCAGCCTCGGAGCATCCGGCGACCTCGCCCCGCTGGCGCACATCGCGCTCGTCGTCATCGGCGAGGGGGAGGCGACGGTCGACGGTGCCGGGCCCGGTCCGGGCGCCGAGGCGCTGGCCCGCGCGGGCCTCGAGCCGATCGAGCTGCAGGCGAAGGAGGGCCTGGCGCTGCTGAACGGGACGCAGCTGATGGCCGGCATCGGCGCGCTCGCCCATCACGACGCCCTGCGGCTGGCGCTGACGGCCGACGTCATCGGCGCGATGAGCCTCGAGGCGATGCTCGGCACCGGTGCCGCCTTCGCCGAGGCGCTGGTCGCGGCGCGGCCGCACGCGGGACAGGTGGCATCGGCCCGACACCTGCGTGAGCTGCTGGCCGACAGCGAGATCTGGGCCTCGCATCGGGCCGATTCCGAGCACCGCGTGCAGGACGCGTACAGCCTGCGCTGCATGCCACAGGTCCACGGCGCGGCTCGCGATGTCCTCGGCGAGCTCGAGCGCGTCCTGCGCGTCGAGATCAACGCCGCGACCGACAACCCGCTCGTCTTCCCGACCGGCGAGGTGATCAGCGGCGGCAACTTCCACGGCGAGCCGCTGGCGCTGGCGCTCGACTACGCCACGATGGCCGTCGCCGAGCTGGCCTCGATCTCCGAGCGACGGACCGCGCGCCTGGTCGACGCGCATCTCTCGGCCGGCCTGCCCGCCTTCCTCGCCGAGCGGCCGGGCATCGAGAGCGGGCTGATGATCGCCCACTACAGCGCGGCCGCGCTCGTCAACGAGCTCCAGACGCTGGCGCATCCCGCGTCGGTCGACAGCATCCCGACCAGCGCCAACCAGGAGGACCACGTCAGCATGGGCGGGACCTCGGCCCTGCATCTGCGTGCGGCCGTCGAATATGCCGAGCACGTTCTCGCGATCGAGGCGCTGTGCGCGGCGCAGGGCATCGACTTCCGCGCGCCGCTGCGTCCCGGCGCCGGCGTGGCGGCCGCCCATGCGGCCCTGCGAGGCCGCGTCGCTCACCTCGACACCGACCGATCGCCGTCCCCCGACATCGCCGCCGCCCGCGAGCTCGTCCACTCCGGCGAGCTGCTCGCCAACGGCGCGACCCAGCGCGCGCATGCCTGACCTCGAGCTCGTCCTCCTCGACGAAGCGTCGTTCGACGAGATCCCCGAGCCCGCCCAGCCCGGCGCGCCGCTGCCAGACCTGCGACTACTGGGAGCGGCTCGACGGCGGCCGCGAGGCGCCCGAGCCGGAGGCGACCGACGCGACGGCGCGCGCCGCCCTCAAGCGCCAGCGGCTGAAGGGCTCCCGCGACCTGTCCGGCTCGTACGCGATGCTCGCCTACCGCACCGATGCCGTCGCCCGCGTCGCCATCGGCTTCGCGCAGTTCGGCCCGCTCAGCGCCTACCCGCGCGCCCAGACGATCCGCGACCGCTATCCGCAGCTGCCCGACTCGCCGGCGCCGTGGGTCGTCACCTGCCTCCAGGTCGTGGCCGGAGCCGATGACCGCGAGCCAGCCGGTGTCGAGCTGCTGAACGGCGTGTGCGACGAGCTCGACCGGCGCGGCATCATCGCCGTCGAGGCGTACCCGGAGGGAGTCGCCGACGAGTGGCTGCCGTCGGCGGGGCCGGCATCGGTCTACGAGGCGGCCGGCTTCGAGCGCGTCGCCGGCGACGAGCGCTTCCCGGTCTACCGGCGCGAGCTCACCGGCGAGACCGATGCGGACGCCTGGTCCGACCTCCTGCGCGCCTCCGCGCCCGACGAGGGCGACGACTGGCCGCTGCCGCTGCCGCCGAAGGGCGACCCCGACGACCTGTTCCGCCTGCCTCCCGAGGGACCGAAGCGACCGAACCCGTTCGGCGAGGACTGACCGATGCTGGAGGCCGGGTTGTGGGGCCTGATCGCCGGATCGTCGCTCGTCCTCGGCGCGGCGCTCGGCCTCTGGCTGCCGATCCCGCGGCGCTACGTCGCGCTGATCATGGGCTTCGGCGCGGGTGCGCTCGTCTCGGCGCTCGCCTTCGACCTCACGTTCGAGGCATTCGAGGAGGGCGGAGCGCTCCTGACCGCCATCGGGCTGGCGGCCGGTGGGCTGACCTTCTTCGCCGGCGACGTCCTCATCGAGTCGGGTGCCGGGAAGGCGGGCGCCGGCCTGGCCATCGTCCTCGGCGCGCTGCTCGACGGCCTGCCCGAGTCGTTCGTGCTCGGCGCGTCCCTGCTCGGCGGCGCCGGCGTGTCGGTCTCGTTCCTCGTCGCCGTGCTGCTGTCGAACCTGCCCGAGGGCCTCGCCGGGGCGCGAGACCTGCGTGATGGCGGGCACTCCCCGCGGTGGATCCTCGGGCTGTGGACCGGTGTGGCGATCGTGTCGGGCATCGCCGCGGCCGTCGGGTACGCCCTCATCGGCTCGATGGCCGGCGAATCACATGGCGTCGCCAAGGCGTTCGCCGCCGGCGCGATCCTCACGATGCTGGCCGACACGATGTTCCCCGAGGCGTACGAGGGCGGCGGCAAGGGCGTCGGCCTCGCCACGCTCCTCGGCTTCGCGCTCGCCTTCTTCCTGTCCACGATGCCCGATTGACATCCGCCGCCGCGAGCGCGTCATGGGCCGGGCTTCGGTCACCGGCGGCAACCCTTGGATAGGCCAGGCTCCCTGAGAGGTAGCGATGTACGCGAGCACACAACGGGGACCGGTGGACGGGAATAAGCCTACGGAGCCCGCTGGTCAGGAGGCAGGGGTCGAGGGTGGTGCAGAGCCCCCTCGCTCCGGTGGCCCACCCCGGCCGGCGCTCATCGGTCTCGGCGTCATCGCGGCGCTCGCCGTGATCCTCCTGGCCGTCTTCCTGCTGCAACCACAGCCAGATCCCGTCGGCGAGGCGAGCCCAAGTCTGACGACGTTGGGAACTCCCGCGCCGACCGGAGCGGCAACGCCTTCGGCGACAGCCGAGGCTACTCCGGAGCCGACGGCGACGGCCGCCGCCACGATTCCCGAGTCCTGGACTGAGGCGGCGGTATTCTCCGAGCCCGGCAAGCGCTACGTCCTCGGCGACCTTGTCACCTGGTCAGGCGGCCTCGTCGCCGTTGGCACGTTCTACGAGGAAGAGGGTCGCGGCGTCTTCGGTCCACCTCCACCGCATGCGGGCGTGGTTTGGCGGTCGAGCGACGGCACCGAGTGGACAGAGGCGAGGCCGGCCGTCTTCGACGGAATCGAGCTCACGCACCTGTTCGAGACAGCCGACGGCGCGCTCGTCGTCATAGGTGATCTCTGGACTGGAACCGACCGAACGAGTGCTGGTTGGGAAACGCTTGACGGTGAGACCTGGTCACCCGTGGACCTCGTCGGCATGTCCGATTTCGCATGGGTGGCCCAGGTCGCGTCGGGTGCGCGTGGCCACGTAACGTCGACCCACGTTGGCGCAGACGCACATCCGCTCCAATCGGCCGATGGCCGTACCTGGCAGCCGACGCTGACCGAGGGTGTCAGCATCAGTACGGCGGCCGCCGGGGACGATGGCTTCGTCGTCTCGACGTCCCGCACCGAACCATCAGGGACGGTAGGCCAGATCCTGGCGTCGGCCGATGGCCTCGACTGGTTCGATGCCACCACTCCGTGGGACGGCGCCTTCCTCGCAGCCCCTCGTGGCGGGGATTGGGTCGCGACGACGACGGTTTTCGCGACCCACGGGGAGCCGGCCGCTGATGTCACTACGTGGCAATCTGCAAACGGCCTCGAGTGGAGTGCGCTCGGCGAGATGGACCTCGCGTCCGTTGAAGTTGATGGGGGCGGCCCGTGCCTCGAGTCGCCGGGGGCTCTTCACGGGCTGACGGCGATCGTCGTGACTGGCACCCTGTTGTCCGGACCTTGCAGTGAGGGCGCCGTGATCGCTGCAGGCGGCTCATACGCGAGCCTCGACGGCGCCGAGTGGACGCGCCTCCCATTCGGCGATCAGGCGTTCGCCGCCGGGGCGGTGATCGTAGGCGACCGAGTCGTGATCGCGACGGACACACGGACGAACCGCGCCACGACAATCGGCGTGACCTTCTGGGCCAGCGAGCCCTGACGGCGGTCACCGATGACTCCGAGATCGTCTTCGGCCCCGAGCCCTACCCGTAGGCCCCGAGAGAACGTTTTGGCTCGCTGAGGGCAAAGCCTGGCCGCGGCCGTATCATCGGTCCATGACGGCCGTCGAGCCCCGCAGCGGTCCGCGCACCGTCCGCGCGCCGCGCGGCACCGAGCTCTCCTGCAAGGGCTGGCAGCAGGAAGCCGCCCTGCGGATGCTCATGAACAACCTCGACCCCGATGTGGCCGAGGACCCCGACAACCTCGTCGTCTACGGCGGCACCGGCCGGGCGGCCCGCAGCTGGGAGGCGTTCGACGCGATCGTCGCCGAGCTCCAGCAGCTCGAGAACGACGAGACGCTGCTCATCCAGTCCGGCAAGCCGGTCGGCGTGTTCCGCACGACGCGCGACAGCCCGCGCGTCTTGATCGCGAACGCCAACCTCGTCCCGCATTGGGCGACGTGGGAGCAGTTCCGCGAGCTCGAGCGCGCGGGCCTGACGATGTACGGCCAGATGACCGCCGGCTCGTGGATCTACATCGCCACCCAGGGAATCATCCAGGGCACGTACGAGACGTTCGCCGAGGCCGCCCGCCAGCACTTCGGCGGCAGCCTCGCCGGGACGGCGACGATCACCGCCGGCCTCGGCGGCATGGGCGGCGCGCAGCCGCTGGCGATCACGATGAACGGCGGCGCCGCGCTCGTCGTGGAAGTGGACGAGGCCCGTGCCCGCCGCCGCCTCGAGGCCGGCTACGTCGACGAGCTCACGCACGTCGCTCGACGAGGCCGTCGCGACGGTCGACGGGTGGCGGCAGGACCGCATCGGTCAGTCGGTGGCGCTCGTCGCCAACGCCGCGGACGTCCTGCCGGAGCTCGTCCGCCGCGGCTGGCACCCCGACCTCGTCACCGACCAGACCAGCGCCCACGACCCGCTCAACGGCTACGTCCCCGCCGGCCTCCCACTGACCGATGCGCTCGCGCTGCGCGCGAGCGATCCCGAGGACTACGTCCGTCGCGCCAAGGCCTCGATGGCCGATCACGTGCGCGCGATGCTCGCGTTCCAGGCGTCAGGATCGGTCACGTTCGACTACGGCAACAACATCCGCGCCTTCGCGCGCGAGGCCGGCGTCGAGAACGCCTTCGACTTCCCCGGCTTCGTGCCGGCCTTCATCCGACCGCTGTTCTGCGAGGGCAAGGGCCCGTTCCGGGTCGCCGCGCTGTCTGGTGAGGTGTCGGACATCGCGCGGATCGACCAGGCGCTGGCGGAGCTGTTCCCCGACGACGCCGGCCTCCAGCGATGGCTGCGACTCGCCGCCGAGAAGGTGCCGGTCCAGGGCCTCCCCGCGCGGATCTGCTGGCTCGGCTACGGCGACCGCGCCCGCGCGGGCGCCGCGCATCAACGACCTCGTCGCATCCGGCGAGGTCGCGGCACCGATCGTCATCGGCCGCGACCACCTCGACGCCGGCTCGGTGGCGAGCCCGAATCGCGAGACCGAGGCGATGCGCGACGGGTCCGACGCGATCGCCGACTGGCCGATCCTCAACGCCCTCGTGAACACCGCCGCGGGCGCGACCTGGGTGAGCTTCCACCACGGTGGCGGCGTCGGCATCGGGTACTCGCTGCACGCGGGCATGGTCGTCGTGGCCGATGGCACCCCGGAGGCCGCCGCCCGCCTGGAGCGCGTCCTGACCAGCGACCCCGGCATGGGTGTCCTGCGCCACGCCGACGCGGGCTACGAGCGCGCGCTCGAGGTCGCCGACGAACGCGGGGTGCGCATCCCGATGCGCCACGACGCCTGACCGATGGACTGGTCGGACCTCCTCAAGCTGACGCACGTCGCGCTGGCGATGGCGCTCGTCACCGGCATCGTCGGCCGCTGGCTGCTGCTCGCGGCCGCGCAGCGCAGCGATCGGCTCGAGCGCACGGAGGCGCTGCTCGGGGCCTCGGAGCCGTTCGAGATGACCGTGCGCGTCAGCTCGTTCCTCGTCCTCGTGGCGGGGATGCTGACCGCCTGGGCGCAGGGCTACGAGTGGCTGGGCCTCACGACTGGCTGGATGCTCGCCGCGCTGCTCCTCTCACTCGGCATCGTGGTGCTCGTGCCGACCGTCTTCCTGCCGAAGGGCCGGCGCTTCGCCGTCGCCCTCGACGGGGCTCGCGCCGCGGGCGAGGTCACCCCGCAGCTTCGCGCCTCATTCGCCGATCCGACGGTGCGCGCCGCCCACGTCGCCGAGCTCGCAGCTTTGGCGATCATCGTGGCGCTCATGGTCCTCAAGCCCTTCTGAGGCCGACGATGCCGCGTCAGCCAAACCAGGCGCTTCCCGGCGCGCCGGAGCCGTGGGCGTCGTCGAGCATGCCGCCCTTCCGCGCCCGACCGCCGTACGTGATGAGCGAGATGATCGCCGCCGAGCCGGCGGTCGCGGAGCGCCTCGTGCGCCGGCTCGCCAAGGACGCCGCCCTGGATCGCGTGGCAACCGAGATCCGCGAGGCGGCGGAGGGCGGGCGACCGGTGATCACGACCGGCTGCGGGACGAGCGAGCACGCGGCGATGGGCATCGCGATGCTCTTGACCGAGGCGCTCGGGCTGGCCCCCGGTCGCGAAGTGCGCGCCGTTCAGGCGCTCGAGGCGCTGCGCAGACCACTGCGGGACGGGCTGCTGCTGGCGGTCTCGCACGAGGGCGGCACGCACACGACCCTCGAGGCGATGCGCGCGGCCCAGGCCGCGGGCGCCACGACCGCGCTGGTCACGGTCGGCGCCGGATCGCCCGGAGCGGCCCTCGCGGATCATGTCGTCACCACCGAGGAGCAGGATCAGAGCTGGTGCCACACCGTCGGCTACCTCGCGCCGCTGGTGGCGGGGATGGCGCTGGCGGCGAAGCTGCGGAAGTCGCGACTCGACGCGGCAGCGATCCGTGCGCTCCTCGACGTCAGCCAGGACGCGCACGGCCCCGCCGAGATCGCGGCGGCCATGGTCGGGACCGATCGAATCGTCGTCGCCGGCGCAGGCCCCGACGCGATCAGCGCGCGCGAGCTGGCGCTGAAGATCAGCGAGGGTCCGCGCCTCGCCGCGACGGCGTTCGAGCTCGAGACAATGCTCCACGGCCACCTCGCGGCCGTTACCCGCTGGACCGGGCTCGTCCTCGTGCTGACCGATGCGTCGCCCGCGATCCTCGCCCGCGCACACAAGCTCCTGGCTGCCGCGAAGGCGCTGTCGGTGCCGGCGGCGGCGATCATCGGTGACGAGATCACCGGCGAGCTCGATCCGGACGAGACGCCCGCCGGCCGGATCGAGCTCCCGCACACCGGTCGCGTGCCCGCGCCCGCCGGCTCGCTGCTGGCTTCAGCCGTCGCGCTCCAGCTGCTCACCGAGCGAATGGCCCGGGCGCGCAGCGTGAACCCGGACACGCTCGGTCGCGAGGATGCCGCGCAGGCCGCCGCACACGGCTGAGCGGCTACGAGCGGAGCAGCTCGAAGAGGCGGACGTAGAAGCGCAGGTTGTGGAGCGTCGCCAGGCGCTCGGCCGACGTGTCGCCGACCTTGAACAGGTGGTGGAGGTAGGCCAGCGAGTGCCGTGGCGCAGACCGGGCAGTCGCAGCCGTCCTCGATCGGTCCGTGCGCGACCCGGTACGGCGGGTCGTGGATGCGCACCGCGCGGTAGAAGTCGTCGCCCGGCGCCGGCCGGCGTGACGACCAGCCGTCGCGGAACGCGTAGAGGCGGCCGTGGCGCGCGTCGCGGGTCGGCAGCGCGCAGTCGAAGACGGAATAGCCGAGCGCGAAGGCACTGACCACGTGGTCCGGCCGGCCGACGCCGAGCGCGTGCTTGGGCACCTCGCCCGGCAGCGACTCGGCCACCCAGCGCATCGGCTCCGCCAGGAGCGCGCCGTCGGTGGCCAGCGGCCAGCCGCCGAACCCGTAGCCATCGAAGCCGATCTCCGCCAGCGCCGTCGCGCACTGCCGTCGCAGCGACTCGACGCCGCCGCCCTGGACGACGGCGAAGATCCGTGGCGCCTCCCCACCACGCTCGGCCACAGCGCGATCGAGCTCGTCCCGGCAGCGTCGCGCCCAGCGCACGGTCCGTTCGACGGAGCGCTCCTGCTCGGGTTCGGGGGCGTCCGCATCGGTGCAGTCGTCGAGGCAGACGACCACGTCGCTGCCGAGCTGGAGCTGGAGGCTCACGATCCGCTCCGGGGTCAGGTTCCACTTCTCGCCGGTCGACGGCTCGCGGAAGATGACCTCGTTGTCGCGGATGACGCCGCGGTTCGGGTCCTGGCGGATGAGGCTCCAGACCTGGAAGCCGCCCGAGTCGCTGATGATCGGACGATCCCAGTCCATGAACCGATGGATGCCTCCGGCCGCCTGCACCACCCGCGCCCCGGGCCGCCGCAGCAGGTGGAAGGCATTGACGACGACCCCCTCCACGCCGACGGTCCGCAGGTCCTCGCTGCTCACCCCGCGCACGCCGGCGCGCGTCGCATCGGGCAGGAAGCTCGGCACGGCCAGCGTGCCGCGGCCGGTGACCAGCGGCTCAGCCATGCAGCGTCAGCACGAAGACGAGCTCGTTCGGGACCGATGCCTCACGCACGTCGCCGGCTCCGGTTTCCGCGACGAGCTCGTCGAGGCGTCGCCGATACGTGGCCGCCATCCCCCGCCGACCGCCGAGTGACCGCGCCGGGAACGTGACGACCGCGTACCGCGTGTCGAGCGCGCGCAGCACGCGCGCGGCCGCGGACGGGTCCTGCCGATCGAGCAGCGGGACGAGCTTGAGGAGCAGGACGACGTCGGCGTGGACCGGCGGCGGGCCGTCGGCGACGAGGTCGCGGGCGTGGATCGCATGCGGCTGACCGACCAGCTCGAGGAACGCGCCGGTCACCTCGAGCGATCGCCGGTCGACGTCGCAGGCGTGGTACGTCGCCGTCGGCGACAGTCCCATCCAGGGCAGGGCCAGCGGCCCGATGCCGCATCCAAGGTCAAGCAGCGTGCCCGGCGGTCCGCCGGTGAGCTCCCAGATCGGCGCGGCGAACGACTCGAGGTGCGGCAGCCGCTCGGCGGTCGAGGCATGCGTCCGCAGCACCTCGGCGCAGGCCGCGCGGAATGCCGGGATCAGCAAGGTCCCCGCCCCATGCCGCGCGGACCACGGCCAGCGGGTCGGTCGCCCGCGCACCGCGATAGGCCCCGACGGCCTGGTGCAGCCGCCGCTTGACGCGCTTCACGGCATCGTCGGCGTTGCGCGCCTTCGGCAGCTCCTCGGCGGCCAGCCGATCGAGCAGCGCGCGGTCGACGTCGCGGTAGCGCGCGGAGCGGAGCACGCGGTCGACGATCGGCTCTGTCATTCGTGTCGCAGGCGCAGGACGAGGTCATACGCCGCTCGCCGCGACAGCCCGCGGCGCTCGACGAGCAGCGCCTGGACCGCGCGCGCCGGCGCGCCGCCGGCGAGGAGGAGGCGAGCATCTGCCTCGTCATCGGCGCTCGCATCCGGCGCCACCGTCGCCCCGCCGACGACGATCGTGCACTCCCCGCGCACCTCGCCCTCGACCTCGAGCTCCGTGACGAGCTGCGACAGCGGGCCGCGCTGGTAGCGCTCGTGCGACTTCGTCAGGTTGCGCGCCAGGCAGGCCGGGCGGTCACCGAGGGTGGCGAGGGCGTCGCGGAGCGCATCGGTCAGGCGTCGAGGCGACTCGAACGCGACGAGCGTCGCCGGGTCGCTCGCGACGGCCTTCCATGCCGCCCGCCGTGCCGCGGCCGTCCGCGGCAGGAAACCGATGAAGCGGAAGGGGTGCGGCGGCAGGCCCGACGCCGCCAGCGCGGTGATGACGGCGGACGCGCCCGGCACGCTGGTCACGCCGATGCCCGCCTCGATCGCCGCGCGGACCAGTCGGTAGCCGGGGTCGCTGATGAGCGGCGTGCCGGCATCGGTCACGAGCGCGACATCATCGCCGGCGCGCAGGCGCCCGAGGAGCTCGGCCGTTCGATCGGCCTCGTTATGGTCGTGGTAGCTCACTGCCCGTGGGGGGAGGCCATGATGACGCGCGAGCGTCGCGAAGTGGCGCGTGTCCTCTGCGGCGACCACGCCGGCGGCCCGCAACGTCTCGCGCGCCCGGACGCTGAGGTCGTCGAGGTTCCCGATCGGCACGGCGACGAGAAAGAGGGTGCCGGTCATGCGGCGAGCGTACCAGCCCGCTACGATCGGTCCCGTGCCGGGTTTGATCGAGTGCGTCCCGAACTTCAGCGAGGGCCGCCGACCCGAGGTGGTCGAGGAGATCGTGCATGCCATCGGTCAGATCGATGGCGTGACGGTGCTTGACCATTCCCTCGATCCGACCCACAACCGCAGCGTCGTCACCTTCGCCGGCAGCGCCGAGCCGGTCGTGCGCGCCGCGACCGCCGGAGTCGGCCGCGCGCTCGAGCTCATTGACATGGAGCAGCACACCGGAGCTCATCCCCGGATCGGCGCCGTCGACGTGATCCCCTTCGTGCCGCTCGGCACGACCCGCCTCGAGGAGTGCGTGGACCTGGCGCGTCGGTTCGGCGAGCAGATCGCGATGCGATTCGACCTGCCCGTCTACCTCTACGGTGCGGCCGCCGTCCGCGCCGATCGCCGACGTCTCGCCGACGTGCGCCGCGGCCAGTACGAGGGCATCCGCGACGAGATCGGCTCGTTGCCCGCGCGAGCGCCGGACTACGGGCCTTCGCGCGTCCACCCGAGGGGCGGCGCGGTCGCGGTCGGCGCCCGCAAGCCGCTGATCGCCTTCAACATCAATCTCCAGACCGATGAGCTGGCCGTCGCGATCAAGATCGCCACCGCGATCCGGGAGAGCTCCGGCGGCATGCCCGCGGTCCAGGCCATGGGCGTGCTCCTCGACAATCCCGGCAGCCGCCCGATGGCCCAGGTGAGCACGAACCTCGTCGACTGGGAGCGGACCGGCATCTCGGCCGTCGTGCGCGAGGTGCGTCGCCTGGCGCGCGAGGCCGGCACCGACATCGACCACTGCGAGCTCATCGGCCTGGCCCCGACGGGTGCCCTCCTCGAGGTGGCCGCCGATACGCTCGGTCTCGCCGACTTCAGCGTCGAGCAGGCCCTCGAGCTGCGCCTCGCCAGGGACCGATAGCCTCGCCCGATCGCTGCTCCCTCGCGGCATCGGTCGCACCGAGCAACGACGTGGCAGCCGGCTTGCAATGTGAGCCGCGGTGGAAACGTCAGAGAGGCCCACGATGACGCCCAGAACCGCACCAACGAAGACCGCACGACCGAATCGGATCCTCATTGCCCTGGCCGCCGCCTGGGTCGTCGTCTCGCTCGCCATCGGCGGAGCGGCCAACCCCGGCGCCGACCAGGCAACCCAGACCCGAGCGGTCGCCGAACAGCCCGCGCGGCCGTAACCGCCCTCGGGGGTTCGGACGCTAGACTCCGAGGCCCATGAGCCTTCGGTCCGAGATCACCCGAGCGATCGCCGATGCGCGCGACCGCGCCGGTGCGTCGGGCGCGCTGGCGATCCCCGAAGACGCTTCCCTTCCGCCGATCGGCCTCGAGCGGCCCGCCAACCCGGAGCACGGAGACTGGGCCAGCAACGTGGCGATGCAGCTCGCGCCGGTCGCGCGCGCCGCTCCCCTCCGCATCGCCGAATCCCTGCTCGAGCACTTCGAGCCGCCGCCGTCCGTCGCGGAGGTCGTTGTCGCCGCGCCGGGCTTCCTGAACTTCCGCCTCGATCCGACGTGGGTCGCGGCCCAGGTCGGTCCGGTCCGCGAGGCTGGCGAGTCGTATGGCCGCGGGACGGCTGCCGAGCCGAGGCGCATCAACGTCGAGTTCGTGAGCGCCAACCCGACCGGACCGCTCCACGTCGGCAACGCGCGCGGCGCCTTCGTCGGCGACGTCCTCAGCCGCGTCCTCGAGGCAGCGGGCCACGATGTGACGCGCGAGTACTACTTCAACGACTTCGGCGGCCAGGTGAAGGCGCTCGGCGGATCGGTCCGTGCGCTGCGCGAAGGCACGGCACTGCCGGAGGATGGGTATCGCGGCGACTACGTCAAGGAGATGGCCGCATCGGTCCCGGAGGAGGTGGATCGCGAAGCCGAGGCCGCCGGCGGGGACGAGGCCGACTGGGTCTACGGGCGGTGGGCGTCGGAAGTCCAGCGACGCGGGATCGAGGCCAGCCTCGAAGGGCTCGGCGTGCACTTCGACGTGTGGAAGACGGAGAGCTCGATCCACGACGACGGCTGGGTCGCCCGCGGCGTCGAGCGCCTGCGCGAGGCCGGATACGTCCACGAGTCGGAGGGCGCGACCTGGTTCCGCGCGACCGCCTTTGGCGAGGACCGCGACCGTGTGATCTATCGGTCCAACGGAGGGCCGACCTACTTCGCCGCCGACATCGGCTACGTCAGCGAGAAGTTCAGCCGCGGGTTCGACGAGCTCATCTACGTGTGGGGCGAGAACCATCACGGTGCCATCGCGCGGCTGCTCCATGCGGCCGAGGCGCTCGGCCACGATCCGGAGGCCGTCCGCATCCTCCTCTACTCCTGGGTCCGATTCGTCCGCGAGGGCGAGGCGGTCAGCATGAGCAAGCGTTCCGGCGAGTTCGTGACGCTCGACGACCTGATCGCCGAGGTCGGCGCCGACCCGGTGCGCTGGTTCTTCGCCTCACGCGCGTTCACCAGCGGCATCGACTTCGACCTCGAGCTCGCCAAGCGCCAGAGCCACGAGAACCCCGTCTACTACGTGCAGTACGCGCACGCGAGGGCGTCGTCGATCCTGCGCAACGCCGCCGAGGTCGGCGCCGCTCCGAGCGATGAGCGCAGCGGCGAGCTGCTGACGCACCCATCCGAGCAGGCGCTCATCCGCCACCTACTCGAACTGCCCGATGCGATCGGCACCGCGGCCGACCGGCGCGAGACCCACGAGGTGCCGCGCTACGCGTACGAGCTGTCGAGCGCCTTCAGCGCGTTCTACCGCGACTGCAAGGTGCTGAGCGAGGATGCCGATCTGTCGGCCGCGCGACTGGCGCTGGTGGACGCGACGCGATCGGTCCTGGCCAACACGCTGGGGCTGCTCGGGATCTCCGCTCCGGAGTCGATGTAGGCAGCGACTCAGTCGTCGGCGGCGGCGACCGCCCGCCGCAGGATCTCCGGCGTGCTGCCGTGCGCGACGAGGATCTCGCCGTCCGCGAGCTCGGTGACCGATGCCGGGAAGCCGAGGCTCGGGATGACCGCGTTGTAGGCCTCGACAAATTCCTCGGCGTCCTGCGGCGTGTCCCAGGCCAGGCGCCAGGCGACCGCGAAGGCGTCGCCCGGACCGATGGCGGTGACCGCGCGATCGCCGCCCCAGCCCGCGCTCGCCTCGACCGCATCCTCGCTGTCGATCCCGTGGTACTCGAGGATCATCCGCAGGAAGGCCTGGCCGATCGGCGTGTCCTCGACCTCCGTCCAGTCCTCGCCGAGGGCCTCGGCAAGGTCGGGCCCTTCGACGGCGATCGGGTCCTCTCGCGGGTCCCACTTGTCGATGTCGATGATCTGCTCGGTCGAGTCGGGTGGGGCCTCGTAGGCGGCATCGATCGCCGCGAAGTCGGGAGCGGTCGGGTCGCCGGAGAGCGCGCCGGCCCACAGCAGGCCCTCGTTGTAGGGGAAGATCACCAGGTACTCGACCAGCCACGACGGGATGCCGGACGTGTCCGGCGGCGGGGTGCTCGTGATCTGCAGCAGCTCCTGTGGCGTCAGGTGCTCGAAGGCCCAGGCCAGCATCACGACCGATGCGTCGCCCTCCAGGAGCGCGGTCCGCGCCAGCCCGCGATCGTCCTCCCCGTCGGCGTCGCGCTCGAGCGAGGCGATGCCGAAGGCCGCGTCCTGCAGCGCGTGCGCGTACTCGTGGGCGTACGTGAACTTGGCCAGCGCGTCGAGGCCCGCATCGGTCACGACCACCATGCGCTTCTCCTCGTCGTCGTAGAAGCCGAGCACCTGGTCACCGATCAGCTGCAGCTGGAGCTCGGCGACGTCCTGGTCGGCCTCGAGCAGCCCGAGCGCCCGCAGCGCGGCGTTGTCCTCGTCGCGCTCCTCCTGCGGATAGTCCTCGTCGAACGCGGCGTTCAACTCCTCGCGGGCCTCGTCGCGCGTGAGCAGGTCCGGTGGCCCGATGTCGGCGGCGGGCAGTCCGCGGATCGCGATCACCTGCTCCTCGATCTCGGCCAGGGCGGCGAGCACCTCGTCCTCGCCCGCCGGCGATGCCTCGGCCGTCGGCGCGCCACTCGGTACCGGTGACTCGCTCCCGACGACCGACGGCGTCCCGCTCGGGTCGGCCGCGGCCTCGCCTCCGCCAGCGTTGAGGCCGTAGACGATCACCCCGGCGAGGACGAGGATGACGACGACGAGGACGACGAGGCGCTGCTGGGCACCGGACATTGCGGCGCATTCTGCCACGCGGCCGCCGGCCCCTCGATGAACGTTCAGGTTTCTTAAGGTGCGGCAAGCCCGGGATTTAGCCGTGGCCCGTAGCCTCGTCGGTGCGAGATGGAGATCCACCTCGGGTTTCTGCCTCCACCCTCCCTCCTTCGAGCCCCGGTGTCATTGGGCGGGCACCGGGGCTCGTGCTATCTCCGCTACCATGGCCGGACCGATGGAAATCACGTGGTACGGCCGTGCCTGCTTCCGGCTCAAGGGCAAGGACGCAACCGTCATTACCGACCCCTGTCCGCCGTCGACGGGCTTCGTCGCCGGCAAGCACGATGTCGATCTGCTGACGATCAGCCACGCCCACGCCGACCACAGCTACACGCGCTCGATCACCGCGGGCCTGACCCTGACCCGCCCCGGCGAATACGAGTTCAGCGACCTCCTTGTCATCGGCATCCGCACCTATCACGACGGTGAAGGCGGCGGAGCCCGCGGCGAGAACATGGTCTTCGCGGTCGAGATCGACGGCGTCCACATCTGCCATCTCGGCGACCTCGGCCACCTGCTGACCGATGAGCAGGTCACGGAGCTCGGCCCGGTCGACGTCCTGCTCGTGCCGGTGGGCGGCGAGACGACCCTGACCCCGACCGAGGCCGCCGAGGTCGTCGCCCAGATCGGTCCGAAGATCGTGATCCCGATGCACTACGGCGTCGACGGTGCGTCGAAGGACCTCCAGGGCCCGGAGAAGTTCCTCCACGAGATGGCCGCGGAGCCGATCCGCCAGCCGAAGGCGCAGGTCACGGTCAGCTCCCTGCCCGACGAGACCCAGGTCGTCGTCCTCGAGGCCCGCGGCCGCACCTCCTCCTGACCAATCGGTGCCGCGGCGCACCGCTGTCATCCCGCTCCGCGGCGCCCCAACCGCCGTCCGCACGCGGGAGGTCCCACTACACGAGCGAGCGAGCGGTCGCAAGGTGGGTAGGAGTTTGGTACGCCCTATGCATTGGGACTGGACCAAGGACGAACGTACTGGGACCTCGGTGCTCTTAGGCAACGCTTCCGGTTGGCGTTTCTGCCCCTAACCTCCCGGGACTGAACAACTGCCTAGATTTCCCTAGTACCCAAGTACGGGGGGCGTCCGTATACTCACGGTCCGACTCGGCAGGGGCGGCCAGCCCACCCAAGCGGACGCAACGCGTTATCTGGCCGGCAAAGAAGGGGAAAACGGATGACGTACGAAGCAGGTATTAATCGGTCAAGCCCTGGCCGCATCGCGTTCGCGCTGCTGGCCTCGCTGGCCCTGTTCATGGTCTTCGCCTTCTCGAGCGTACCGATGGTGAATGCCGCAGAGCACTGCCCTGACGGCGGAACCAAGGTCGAGGGCGCTGAGGCAGAAGCCGCTGGAGATCTTGTCCTCGACGCGGGGACACTCTTCTGCGTCAAGAAGGGCACGGGAGCCTCGGCCCAGCTCACTGCTGACGGCGTGACGACCCTGTACGAGTACCTCGTGCAGGCTGGTCTCGACGGAGAGGTCGGAGAAGGTCCGAGCTACTACGTCACGTACGGCACCGTCGGCGGCGACGACGACGATGACGACGATCGACGACGACGATGCGACGATGACGACGACGATGACGACGACGGTGGCGGCGGTGGCGAGGCTGACAGCCCGGCCGGCCACGAAGGTCATCAATCGACGCCATCGGCATCCTCGCGGCAACGCTTCCGTTCGAGCTGAGCACGGTGTGTGGGTCACGGCCATCACGCTCGACGAGGACAATGAGCTCGAGTCGGTCACCGTCATGGACGACACCGGCGGCGACATCGTATCGCCGTGAAGGCGGGTCTGACCAGGTCGGTGAAGCGTCTGACCCGTCGCCGACGGGGCTCACTCACCTCGAGCTTGCCACCGGGAGGCCATCAGTAACGTGCGGTCTGCGTCCCCACCGCGTCGGCGACGATGACGATGACGACGACGATGACGATGACGACGACGATGACGATGACGACGACGATGACGACGATGACGACGATGACGACGATGACGACGATGACGACGATGACGACGATGACGACGAGGGCACTGCCGGTGGGAATCCGCCTACCGGTGGCACTCCGCAGGAGAGGGAACCCTTGGCGGGAACCCGGTTCCCGACACGGCGATGACGCCGGCGGGTGGCAACGTGGTTGCGATGCTCGCCGCACTCTTCGCCATCGCCGCCCTCGGAGCGCTCGCAGCCCTGCGTCTCGCGCGACGTCCGTAGCCAGCATGACGGGCCGGAAGCACCGGCCCGCAAGCAACCTCGAATCCCCGGGGCCGACGCCTCGGGGCTTCTGTCATGCGGGTCAGTCGAGCAGTGCGCCCAGTGGGATGTCGCCGTCGAGGGCGAGGAACGCCATCGCAAGCAGCCCTGAGATGTTGTGCTGGACGAAGTCGATCCGGATCCATGGATCGACAGCATCCTTGCCCCATGCGCCGATCGCAGCTTCCGGACGCGGCAGCAGCTGGGTGTTCTCGGCGGTGTACTGAACGCGGAGCTGAAATTGGAGGTTCCGGAGGGCGGCCGACGAGATCCGCTCCTCCTCGGCCCGTCCCCCGCGAAGCGCGCGAGCGCCCAGGCTGCAACGAGCGCCTCGGCCTTCGTGGCGGTCGAGGTGTAGTTGATGGGGGTCTGCAGCGACGAGCCGCCGATCCGCTATAGGCAGCCCCTCGGGCGGATGCTGGTTGGCGATCATCGTGTCGGCCTGGAGATACGCGACCTGCCGATACTCGTCCCGCGGATCCAGTCGGTAGAGCTCTGACAGTGCCAGCGTGAGCCAGTGGTCCTCCCTCGGCACCTGGCCCGCCTCCGGAACATTGCCGTCACGCTGGTAGATCAGGTACTGCGCGGCGCGCCGGGCATAGTCGAGATACGGGCCGTCCGGGAACTGCTGAGCCAGCCTGGTGAATGCCAACAGGGACTCGCCAGGGTAGTAGTCAGAGTCGGGATCGAGCGAAAGCTCATTCGGCCGCGATCACGTATGACTGGTAATACCTGCCCGGCTCATCGGAGAGCTCCATCGCGACCATGAAGTCGGTGAGGTCCTGGATCAGGTCGTCGTAGGACGTGTCCTCAAGCACCCGACGGCGCTCGAGCAGTGCCACGATGGCCAGCGCCTGACCGCCAAGCTTCATCCGCTCGCCGTAGACGTACGCGCGCCCCGGGAAGCCTTCTGCCTCGATGGCCTGGCTATCGATGTAGCTGACGCCCTCCCTCCGCAGCTTCGAGGACGGCCTCATCGCCGGCGACCGAGTAGGCGGTGAAGAGCGAGTAAGTCGTGCCGGCGTGACGGACCTCGTTGTAGTCCTCGCGGTCGTACTCGTCGTCCTCTGGGTAGTAGATGTAGAGGAACGAACCGTCGTCACGCGCCACAGTCGGCCAGCCAAGTGCGCCCGCCGCGGCGCGCTCCCGGCCAAGCTCCGCGAGCGCAGCGCGGTCCGGCTCGGACCGCCCGTCCAGCAGCGGATCCTCGGCATAGACGGCCAGCTCCTGCCCGGCTCCCCAGAACGTACCCGACGGCACCCGCAGCCGCAGCGACGGCGATGGCGAAGAGAACGGCGGCGGCGACCGCGTAGAGGCAGGAACGACGTGGCACGGGCTTCCTCTTCTTCGAGCGCAGCGGGGCTGCGCGCAAATGCGGAGCGCAGCATAACGGCCGCCGACGCGACGCACGATGGGTGGCACGGCAGGCCCTGGCGTCGTGCGACGATATGGCCGATGCGCAGCGCTCGCAACTCGATCAGGATGACCGCTGCCGCGGCCATCCTGGCTGCCGTTGCGCTGGCTGCATGTGCCGACGAGCCCAACGCCGAACCATTCTCCGTCGTCTGGGCCGGTGACCTCCTGCTGGGCGACGCTGCGGCGCCGCTCCTCGAGGAGCACGGCTTCGCGTGGCCGTTCGAGCGGATCGCCTCGCTGCTCGAGGCGGACTACCTCGTCGCCAATGCGGAGGGACCGATCACCGAGCCTGACCGATCCCTACTTCCCTGACCAGGAGTTCAGCTACAACGCCGATCCGGCGGCTGCCACCGCCTTTGCCGAGATCGGCGTCGACGCCGTGAGCCTGTCTAACAATCACGCCCTTGACCGCGGGCCGGATGGGCTGCGCGACACGATCGGCCACTTGACCGATGCGGGCGTCGCCTCCTTCGGTGCCGGCACCGATGCGGAGGCGCTGGCGCCACACCTGGTCGAAACGCCGTATGGTCGCCTGGCCATCATCGGCCTCGGAGAACGCTGGAGCCACGGCGTCGAAGCGTCGGCCGACGCCCTGGGGACGGCCTCGATCACGGCCGAGAGCGTCGGCCGCGCATCATCAGCTCGCGGCCGATGCGGACGCGCGCTGGGTCGTCGCCTTCGTCCACTGGGGCCGCAACTACGAGGGCGTGACCGACGAGCAGCGATCGGCCGCGCGGCTTTTCGCCGACGCCGGCTTCGACCTGGTCATCGGCCACCATCCGCACGTCCCGCAGGAGGTGGAGATCGTCGACGGGATGCCGGTCGTGTACTCGTTGGGCAACTTCGTCTTCGGCACCCCCGGCCGGTTCGAGCCGGGCGAGGGCTACGGCCTGATCGCTCGGACATCGCTGTCCGACGACGATGCGATCGATCTCCGGCTGGTCTGCATCGTCACCGACAACGACCAGGTCGGCTTCCAGCCCGAGCCGTGCACCGCCGCCGAGGCAGAAGCGGTGTTCGGCCACCTCGGGCCAGGAGTTCGGGCCGATGGCAGGGAGGCCATCGTGGAGGGCTCGAACTAGCCGCCTGGCAGGTCACGGCTCCATCGTTGGTACCGAGGTCATGGGACCCATCGGTGCGGCCAGTCACCACCGCAGACGGGATTTTCCGCACCTCACCCCACCTAACCATCCGCGGTACGTCATTTGACTGGTACTCAAGTACTGGGCCGGAGCCATATACTCGCGCCATTCGCTCGGATGCCGAGCGTGCCATTTTCTTTGGCCATGAGGCCATCAAGGTTCGGCCGGTGACGGCCACACGGAAGGGAACCCCCCAATGCGCAGACTCATCGGACTACTCGCCGCGACGGCGATGGTCTTCATCCTGGCCGTCCCGGTGGCCGCGGCCCCCAAGGACAAGTTCACGATCTGTCACGCCACGAGCTCAGAGGGCAACCCGTTCGTCGCGATCAAGGTGCCGGAGGGCTCCAGCTTCTCCCCGCACCTGTCTGACAACGAAGGCAACAGCCCACTGGCGGGCCATGAGCAGGACTTCCTCCTGGAGAACACGGACCTCGTGACGTGCGACCAGGTCGATGATCCGGTCACGCCGCTTGCCCCAGCCGTCAGCGACGCAACGTGCGATGCGCCCGGCGCGCTCACGCTGACCGAGGTGGATGGCGTCACCTACACCATCGAGCCGGCGTACGCTCCCGGCGACTCGGGTGACTTCACGGTCACCGCGACCGCGGACGAGGGCTTCGTCATCGCCGATGGGGCCGATACGGTGTTCGAGGTGACAGTCCCCGCCGCCCTCGATTGCCCGGACGGTGCTGAGGCAGTTGCGCCATCGGTCTCCGCGCCGACGTGCGAGGCCGCAGGCGAGCTCACGCTGACCGAGGTGGATGGCGTCATCTACACCATCGAACCGGCCTACGCGGCTGGTGACTCGGGCGAGTTCACCGTCACAGCGACGGCCGAGGAGGGCTTCGAGCTCACCGGCGAGACCAGCTTCACGGTCAACGTGCCCGCGAAGACGGTCTGCGAAGAGGGCACCGAGGGCGGGAACCCGCCCGCCGATGATGAAGAAGTGCCCGATACGGCCATGGCCGCGCCGGCGGTCGGCCAGGCACCCATCGCCATCGCCATGATCGGCCTTGCCGCCCTGGCGGTCATTGGCCTCCGCAATGTCGCGACGGTGACGAAGCGCCGCTAACACCGCCGTCGTCGACCGCAGTCGGCGCGCAAGCGAACGGCCTCCGGATTTCCGGGGGCCGTTTCGTTTCCATTGGTACGGGGAGAAGGCTGTACTAGGACCAGCGTTGTCATCAGTCAACGGGATCTTCTCCACCGCTCCTCACCTGACCACCCCAAACCTCCGAAATCTACCCATCGGGACAGGTACCAAAGTACTTGACTTACCTATATGCTCGCGCTCCCGCCAGCGATGGGGGACACATTCATCAAGCGGTGTGGACTCGGCCGGAGGCCGAACCCACCGGATCATCGAGAGGTTTATCGCCAGACATATAGGACCGCGATGCGGTCAAGAGCCAGAGGGGCTGAACAATGGTTTCCCGAGCCAGCACCCGGACGCGGTTGAGCGTCCTCCCAGTACTTATCGCACTCCTGCTGAACCTTCTGCTCCCGCTTTCGCGCGCAGGCATCGGCCCCGTGTCGGCAGCAGATGGGATCGACGATTACTCGCAATGTCAGATCGGCAATCCGAATGCCGGCCTCGACTGTGAGTCGTGGATCAACGGCATCCTGAATGCCACCCATAACAATTACGCCGAGGACGAGGTCGTCCCGCAGCGCCTGGTGATCGACTTCGACGACACCGACGTCCACACCGTGACGCTGAGCTACATGACCCGCAAGGACAGCGGCACCCAGAACCACGCGTACGACTACCTCGCGACGTGGAACCACACCTATAGCAACGCCGACCGCTGTCAGTCGCTCGGCAACCCGGCGCTCTGCGTCGGCGGCGCGGCCGACATCTTCCCGATCCCGAGCGATTCCAACAGCGTGACACCCGGCGGCCCGCAGCCAACGTCGGCGCATGAGCTGCCGCAGGCGAATCGCCAGTTCGTCATGTATGGCGGCGACATTACGGCCACATCGGCGATCACCCACAGCACCGATCCCGCGGAGGCCGGTTCCGACTACGGGAACATCACTCTGACCTTCGACGTGACCGACTCGAACGGTCGCGTCATGCTCCTGTTCGGCGGTCACCTCGCCTCGGGCTTCGGGCCGCGAGGATGGGGCGCCGGACTTGGTGCCGCGAGCATCAGCGGTGGCCCGTACCACATTCGCGTTACAGCCATGGACGGCGCGTCGGCGGGCAACCGCGACAACCAGATCATGAGCAACGCGATCGAGCCGCTCCCCGGTCTCGGCATTGCCAAGACGACGTCCACGCCCGTGATCAATGCGGGCCAGACCGCCAGCTACACGGTGACCGTCACCAACAGCGGGCAGGGTGATGCCACCGGCGTGGTGATCACCGATACGCTGCCATCCGGGGTCACCTGGACGGAGAACCCGGACAATCCGAGCTGCACGATCTCGGGCGGCGTGAACCTGTCGTGCGGTCCGCTCACGATCCCCGCGATGAGCTCCTTCAGCGTCACCGTCCAGGGGACGACCGACGCCGGGGAGTGCCCGTCGATCTCCAACACCGCATCGTTCACGTCGACGAACGGCGGGAGCGGCACCACGGCCGGCACACCGACCGTTATCACTGTCAATTGCCCGTCGCTCGATATCGACAAGACGCCCGACGGCGGCGATGTCCAGGCCGGCGGCACCGCATCGTTCACGATCGTGGTGAGCAACGCCGGTCCGGGAACGGCCACCAGCGTCGAGCTCGACGACGATCTGCCGGCCGTGGCGAATGGCTGGTCGATCGACAGCGAGAACTGGGCGGGCGACTGCACGATCACCGGCGCTGCCGGAGGCGTGCAGAACCTGAGCTGCGGACCCGAGGATCTCGGTGTCACCAGCCGAAGCGTGACGGTCAGCACGACCGTGACCACGGATGACTGCGGCCCGCTGCCCAACCTGGCGGCGGCCGACGGAACGAACACCGACGAGGTGTCCGATCCCGGCGATATCACCGTCCTGTGCGCCGACATCGACGTCGACAAGACGCCCGACGGCGGCGAGGCCCAGGCCGGTGACGAAGCCAGCTTCACGATCGTCACCTCGAACAGCGGTGACGGCATCGCCGCCGACGCGGCGCTGGAAGACGACCTCCCGGCCGTGGCCAACGGCTGGGCCATCGACAGCGAGGATTGGGCGGGCGACTGCTCGATCACCGGTGCGGCCGGTGCCGTCCAGACCTTGACCTGCGGTCCCGAGGACCTCGAGGCCGGCGGCGATCGGACGGTCACCGTCTCGACGACGGTCACGACCGACGACTGCGGCCCGCTGCCGAACCTGGCCGAGGTGAGCACGTCGAACGATGGCTCCGCCTCGGACCCCGGTGACATCACCGTCCTGTGCCCCGACGTCGACGTCGACAAGACACCGGACGGCGCCGAGGTCCTGGCGGGCGATGACGCCAGCTTCACGATCCTCACCACGAACAGCGGTGACGGCGTCGCGGCTGGCGCCACGCTGACCGACGATCTTCCCGCCGTGGAGAACGGCTGGTCGATCGACAGCGAGGATTGGGCGGGCGACTGCTCGATCACCGGTGCGGCCGGTGCCGTCCAGACCCTGACCTGCGGCCCCGAGGACATCGAAGCCCTCGGCGACCGCTCAGTGACGGTCAGCACGACCACCACGCCGGACGACTGCGGTGCTCTCCCCAACCTTGCCGAGGTCGCGATCGACAACGGCGACGGGGCCAGCGACAACGGTGACATCACCGTCCTGTGCCCTGACATCGTCGTCGACAAGGTGGCAACCGACGAGGAGATCAGCGGCGGCGAGCCCGCGGAGTTCACGATCCTCACCTCGAACGACGGCCTTGGCACCGCCAAGGACGCCACCCTCACCGATGACCTGCCCGCCGTGACGAACGGCTGGACGGTCAGCAGCGAGGATTGGGCGGGCGAATGCCTGATCACCGGTACCGCCGGTGCCGAGCAGACCCTGACCTGCGGCCCCGAGGACCTTGAGGCCGGCGGCGACCGCACGGTCACCGTCAGCACCCTGACCACGCAGGAAGACTGCGACTTGCTCGAGAACCTGGCCGAGGCGTCGGCATCCAACGAGGATGACGAGGACCTGGGGAACAACTCAGACGACGCGTCGATCCTGGTTGAATGCCCCGGCCTGAACATCGTCAAGACGGCCGACGACGAAGTGATCCTCGACGGCGAGGAGGCGAGCTTCACCATCACGGTGTGGAACGCCCTCGAGCCCGGCGGGACCGCCCTCGGCGTGACGCTGCGTGACGACCTGCCGCCCGGCCTTGCCTGGGACTTCGAGGTCCTGCAGGGTGATGCCGACTGCGGAATCGCCAGCAGCGTCATCGAAGGTGGCGTCGAGCAGCGCTCGATCGATTGTGACCTCGGTGATCTCGCGCCTTCCACGATGGAGGACGGTGTGATCATCAGGGTCTTCGCGGTGACCGATCAGGACGATTGTGGCCTGATGGAAAACACGGCCTTCGCCGATGCGACCAACGATGACATCGTCACATCGGACGCTGAGCTCACGGTCCGTTGCCCGGAGCTGGTGATCGACAAGGTTGCGGACGCCGAGGTCATCACGATCAGCGGGCCGACCGACGCGCTCGTCGCCGATCCGTCGGTCGTGACCTGGACGCTGACCTACACCCTGACCGACGGCCCGGTCACCAACGCGGTGATCACCGATGAGATCCCCGTCGGCTTCGAGTTCCTCGATGCCGCCAACGGCGGGACCGAGGCGGGCGGCGTGGTGACGTGGATCCTCGCCTCGCCGCTGGAGTCGAGCGGGACCGTATCGTTCCGCACGACGGTCGACCCGGAGACGATCTCCCGGACTGGCCCGACGGTGAACACGGCGGTGATCGACTCCGACGAGACCGAGCCCGACGAGGGTGAGGACTCGGTGACCGTGGTCGTCGAGCCTCCGCCCCTGGGCGGCAATCCGCCCAAGGAGCCTGAGGTTCCCGACACCGCGGCGATCATCGGCCCGAACGGTCAGCCGATCACCGTCCCGGTCGAGCTCCTGGCGGCCTTCTTCCTCGGCTCGCTCGGCGCGCTGGCGCTGGCGAACGCGAGGGCTCGGAGCCACCGCCGCTAGGCACAGACGTGGGGTCGGCGGACGCCGGCCCCACGTCGATTGATCCAGCCCCCCTGGCAGGGACGGGGCAGAGGTTCGCCTCTGCCCCGTCTACTGATTTCCGGGCCAGTTACGGTGCGGCCGGGCTCCGCTTCGGCGGCGACTCAGGCCTCGACGATGGCTCCGGCACCTCTGTCCGCACGGGCCTCGG
Source organism: uncultured Chloroflexia bacterium (assembly GCA_963844415.1). Classification (GTDB taxonomy): domain Bacteria; phylum Chloroflexota; class Limnocylindria; order QHBO01; family QHBO01; genus JACDBZ01. The sequence continues at coordinate 161,876 of CAWJOA010000006.1, read as the reverse complement.
CGTGGCTTCCGGTGCGGGAGTGCGTTCCGGCGGCGGTGTCTGTCCTACATCTGAGGCGCCCGAGTCGGTACCGTTGTCCATCTCGCTCCCACTCCGGCCATGCTCGGCGGAGCCGCCACCGGTCGAAGCGCCGCCCGCGGCATCGGCGCCGCCATCTGACTCCGCGTCGGGCTGGAGGCCTGGAGCGAAGCTCATCGCCCGTTCAATGGCTTGTCGCGCAGAGGCGGGGGCGTGATCCAGTACCGCGCCGAGTCGTGCGAGATGCTGCGCGAGGCTGCCGTCAGTGTCTGTCATGCCGAAGCCCGACGCGAGCAGCCAGTGGTCGGCTGCGATGCTTGCGGCGGCGTCTGTCGCCCGCCCGTAGTCGCCGGACTCCACCAGGCGGCCAATCTCGTCGATCCGCTCGGCAACCGCGAAGGCGGCCAGATCGTCGCGGAGATGAGCCGGGGCGATTGTCATGCGCATCTCCTCGATGCGCAGCTTGAGCGGATAGAGGATGCTGCCGGGAAGAGCCGACTCGGAGGCAGCCATCACGCCACCGACGCTGATCGCCGTCGCCACGCTGGCATACAGGCAGGCCCGTCCCAACCGCCCCATCTGCGAGGAGCGGGGAGTCGGCGCGACGGGAGAGCTCTCGCGCTCCGCGACGAATCGGTTCACCACCGTGCCGCGCAGGCGCCGTCGAAAGAGCGGATCGGGCTCGATGTCTCGACGGACCACTTCGACGTAGCGGCGCACGACTTCGTCTGGTGGCAGGTCGGGTCGGACCGATCGCGGGAAGACGCTCATCGGTCCACGCCTCCGCCGAGCTGGCGCCGCAGAGCCGCGATCGCGCGAAATGTGAGCCCACGGATCGTCCCCGCCCGGCGTCCCATCGCTTCTGCCGCTTCGTCCGCCGAGAGCCCGCCGGCGTAGCGGAGCATCAGGGCTTCTCGCTGGTCCGGCGTCAGGCGGTCGATCGCCGATCTCAGCTCGCGCAGCTCTTCCGAGCGCAGCGAGAGCGCCTCCGGGCCCGTGCCGTCCACCGGCTCCGCAATCGAGCCCAACGGTTCGGTCGGCCGCGTCCTCCGGTGGTGGTCGATGACCGCGTTGCGCGCGATGCGAAACGCCCAGGCCGCGAACGGCCTGCCGTTGTGGTGGTAGCGCGGCAGGGCGCCGACGATCCGCTCGAAGACAAGGTGGGTGACGTCCTCCGCATCCTCGCGACGGCGGACCCGAACCACGATGTAGCGGTAGATCGGTCCGACGAGCTGGTCATAGAGGCGGCCCACGGCCTCAACGTCACCCGCCGTGGCGGCACGAGCGAGCTCGTCGAGGGAGGCATCGGGCGCCAGACGCGCGGCCGACCCGGCCGACATCGGTCGGGCAGAATCGGCGACGGTCTGTCTGAGGCCGACGCTCAGGGGGCGATCGGACATCGGGGGCAGCGACTCGGGCACAGATTGGGTCCGAACGGTACCACCTGCTTGCTCGCTTGGGGAGGGTCAGATGATGGCGAGCTCGCGCCCGACCCGCTCGAAGACCTCGAGGCAGGTGTCGAGCTCCTCGCGCGAGTGCTCGGCCGTCACGATCGTGCGCACCCGGCTCTTCTCCTCGGGCACCGTCGGGTAGCCGATGCCCATGGCGAACACACCCTCCTCGAAGAGGCGATCGCTGAACCGATGCGCCAGCGCGCCGGCGCCGACGATGACCGGCGTGATCGGCGTCTCCGACGCACCGGTGTCGAAGCCGAGCCGCTCGAGCCCGGCCTTGAAGTGACGGGTGTTCTCCCAGAGCCGTTCGATGAGCTCCGGCTCGGTCTCGAGCACGTCGATCGCCGCCAGGCAGGCGGCGGCCACGGCCGGCGGATGGGAGGTCGAGAAGAGGAACGGCCGCGCCCGGTGCTCGAGGATCGTCCGCAGGCTCCCCGCGCCCGCGACGTAGCCACCGAGGACGCCGATCGCCTTCGAGAGCGTGCCGACCTGCACGTGGACGCGCCCGTGGAGGTCGAAGTGGTCGACCGTCCCCCGCCCGTTGCGACCGAGCACGCCCGAGGCGTGTGCGTCGTCGACCATGACGATCGCGTCGGCCTCCTCGGCGGCCTCGACGATCTCGGGCAGCTTCGCGATGTCGCCGTCCATGCTGAAGACGCCATCGGTGATGACGAGGATGGTGCGCGTTGCATCGGTCTCGCGCACGTCCTTGAGGGTGCTGCGCAGCCCGTCGATGTCGCCGTGGCCGAAGATCTTGCGCTCGGCCTTCGTGAGCCGGATGCCGTCGATGATGCTGGCGTGGTTGAGGGCGTCGGACACGATCGTCGCGCCCTCCGGAGCCAGGATCGGGATGACGCCAGTGTTGGCGGTGAAGCCCGACTGGAAGGTCAGGACCGCCTCGGTGTGCTTGAAGGTCGCGAGGCGCGCCTCGAGCTCCTCGTGGAGGGACATCGTGCCGGCGATCGTCCGGACGGCTCCGCTGCCGGCGCCGAAGCGCTCGACCGCGTCGAGGGCCGCCGCCTTCAGCTTCGGGTGCGTGTTGAGGCCCAGGTAGTTGTTGCTGCTGAGCGTGATGACCTCTTTGCCGTCGATCACGCAGCGGCTCTTCTGCTCGCTCTCGACCACCCGCAGTCGCCGATAGAGGCCGTTCGCCTTCAGCTCGTCGATCTCGGCGTCGAGGAAGGCGAGCGGGTTGCGCGCGCGAGCGCGCGTCGGCGCATCGGTCATGGGGCAAGAATAGTGCGGCACGCGCCAGCACATGACCGATACGACGCCCCCCGGCGCCACCAGGCGCGGACCTATGGGACCAGCACGACCTTCCCGGCATTGCGGGACGCGACGAGGTCGAAGGCGCGCTGCCAGTCGTCGAGCCGGAGCCGATGGGTGATGATCGGCGTCACGTCGAGCGACCCGGACCGCAGCAGCGACTGCGTCCGCTCCCACGTGTCGTAGATGCGGCGGCCGTAGATGCCGTGCAGGCGCAGGCCCTGCATGATCACGCGCTCCGAGAGGTCGACCGTCGGCGGCTCACCGAAGATGCCGAGCAGGCTGATCCGCCCACCGCGCGTGACGACCCGCAGCGCCTGATCGAGGGCCGGCGGTGCGCCGCTCATCTCGAGGACGACCTCGACGCCATCGCCGCCGGTGGTGTCCATGATCCGCACCTCCGAGTCCGGATCGGCCGCGTCGAGGGCGAGGTCGGCGCCCATCGTCGCGGCAAGCTCCAGGCGGAATGGCTCGGTGTCGGTCGCGATCACCAGCGACGCGCCCGCCGCCTTGGCGATCCCGACGGCGCACAGCCCGATCGGTCCGCAGCCGGTCACGAGGACCGTCCTGCCCTCGATCGGCTCGACGAAGGCGGCGTGGACGGCGTTGCCCATCGGCTCCTGGAGCGCGACGACCGCCGGATCCAGCCCGTTCGACTCGATCGCGTTCGCCTCGGGGATGACGACGCGCTCGGCGAAACCGCCATCGGTGTGGACGCCGATCACGCGCGAGTTGCGGCACAGGTGCATGTCGCCGCGCCGACACTGCGAGCAGGTCCAGTCGAACAGGTGGCTCTCGACCCCGACGAGGTCGCCCTCCTTCACGCGAGTCACGCCCTGACCGATCCCGATCACCGTCCCCGCCAGCTCGTGCCCGAGCACCCTCGGCGGCTCGAGGTTCTCGGCCGCCCAGTCGTCCCAGTTGAAGAGGTGGAGGTCGGTCCCGCAGATGCTCGCGGCCTCGACGCGGAGGAGGACTTCTCCGGCTCCAGGGGCGAGCACAGGACGCTCGACGAGCTCGGCGCCGGGTCCGGGACGCAGCTTGGCCAGGGCGCGCATCGTCCCCGTGCCGATGGTGGTGGTCATCGAGGGTGAGTATAGAAACGGGCGGCGCCATGGCGGCGCCGCCCGTCGATTGGGAGCCCAGTGCTCAGCGGTCCACGGTCTCGTGGTCATCGGATGCCGGATGCGGTCCGGCGTCCGCCCCGCCCGTGATCAGCTGCTGGAGCGTGGTGTCGGCCTCTGGCGACGTGGTCGTCAGGGGGTTCTTGGCGAAGTCGCGCGTCGACATCAGCAGCACCGCGTGCGCGGCTGCGTCGGACATCTGGTCAAGGCCTGACAGGGCGTATGGCGTCCCTGTCAGTGCGAACGTGTCGCAGGCCAGGTGGTAGCACGGGTCGTACTGTGCGCCTGCGACGCCACCGTAGTCAGCGACCTGTTCCACGGTCTTGACGCCTTCTGCCCCGGTGAAGAGGCCACCGGCCGGGATGTTCACCCCCGGAGCGATGAACGGCCCGTAGTCCGACCTGCCGCTGAATGCGGTCTGCGCGCTGGGCAGGCCCTGCGCGCTGAAGTAATGGGCAAAGATTCGCTCGAGCTCAGCCGACCCTGGTGGTCCCACCGCGGCGCCGGGTCCCGGCGGGAAGGCCGAGTTGTCGCCGTCGTACACGAATCGCACGTAGTTCGGCGAGCCGACCATGTCGAAGTTCAGCATCAGCTCGATCCGATCTCGATCGGCCTGGCTGAGGCTGTTCGACGTATGCCTGTGACCCGAGCAGGCCGAACTCCTCGGCGCCGAACCACATGAACCGCAGCTTGTTGCGCGGCTCTCGGTCCTGGGCCGCGAACGTCTCCGCGATCTCGAGGATCGCGCCGGAGCCGGACCCGTTGTCGTTCACGCCAGGGCCGCGGGGAACGCTGTCCAGGTGCGCGCCCACCACGACGACGCGGTTCGGATCACCGCCAGGGGTCTCGGCAATGACGTTGTGGGTCGTGCGCTCCTCGAACTCGCGGTCGACGCGAACCCGCGCGCTGCTTCCAGTCGCCCCGTTGAGTGTCCCGTTGCGGAGGTCGTCGCCGATCGCGAACGAGGTCCCGATGACCGGGAGGTTGTGGGCGACCGGGCCACCGAGCGTGCCGGCCACGGCCGCGGTGCGACCCGGCTGACCCTCATTCATCACGATGACCGCCACGGCGCCGGCAGTGGCCGCATTGGCCGCCTTGTCGGCAAAGGGGCAGGTCCCCCGCTGGACGAGCGCGATGGTCCCGGCCGGGAAGCCCGCGAAGTCCGCCGCCTCGCAGCCGGACGTGCTCAGACCCGTCGGCGGGTCAGCTGGCAGGGGAAGGCGAATGTCGACTGCCGTCACCGCCTCGGTGTGGTCACCATTCGGCGAGAAGGTCATCGACGCAAAGTCCACGCCGTCGACGTAGTCGGTCGGTGTCGGAGCCGTCTGCGTGAAGATCGGCGGGGTGGCATCGGCGTTGTAGAGGAAGTCGAACGCGAACGTCGAGACCTCGTAGCCGGCCGCGGTCATGCGCTGGATGACGTAATCACGCGAGGCGTTGTAGGCCGCCGAGCCGGCGACGCGGTTGCCGCCAAGCGCATCGGCATGTCCCTGGAAGGCGAGCTGGTGCTCCCTGATCCCCTGGACCGTGACGGCCCTCCGGAATCCTCTCGTCTGCTCGATCTCGCTCGTCGGGTTCTTCGCGATCACCGGCGGTGCAAGCGCGGCGAGCGCAAAGACCGCGACGATCGCCATGACGATCACACGGGCTCTTGGCTCTCGTTTGGGCATGGGGTTGTCACTCCTCGGTCGGCGGAGAGCCACACCGTCGAGTGCTCGGAAGACCGATGCGCGGCCTGACGGGAGATGGTGCCCTTCCGCCTGTGCATGCGGAGCCCGGGCCATGCGCGATGCACCAGTCTAGCCCAGGTCGATCGCTCCGACCGGTTACCGGGCCGATGACGCGGGCGAGCCGATCCCCGATGCCTCAGCGTGGTCCTCGATGCGCGGCAGCTCGTCGGCGACCGGGTTCTCGATCGCGCCGATCCCCGCGATCTCGCAGCGCATGAGGTCACCATCGACCAGGTAGCGAGGTGGTCGCTGGAAGTGGCCGACCCCGGCGGGCGTGCCGGTCGCAATCACGTCCCCGGGTTCCAGCGTGATCGTGCGCGACGCGAACGCCACGATCGTCTGCACGTCGAAGATCATCTCGGCCGTCGTGGAGTCCTGCCACGTCTCGCCGTTCACCGAGGAGCGCACCGCCAGCGACCCGGGGTCGCCGATCTCGTCGGCGGTGACGACCGCCGGGCCCATCGGTGCGAAGCCGTCGCTGCCCTTGGCACGAAGCCATTGCCGGTCCTCGCGCTGGAGGTCGCGCATCGTGACGTCGTTGAGGATCGTGTAGCCGAAGATCGCCTCCGACGCCTCCGCAGGACCGATGCGCGACGCGCGCCGCCCGATCACCACCGCGAGCTCGCACTCGAGGTCGAGCTGCTCGGTCGCGACCGGCCGTGTGACCGATGCTCCCGGGTTGCTGACGGCATTCGCGAACTTGCTGAACATCATCGGGTAGGCGGGCGCCTCGACACCCTGCTCGCGGCAGTGGTCGTGGTAGTTGAGCCCCACGCAGATGATCTTGCCGGGCCGCCGGATCGGCGCCTGGATGTTGACCTCCCCCGGCTCGTAGGCCTGGGCCCGCACGCGCAGGTCCTCGACGTCGCCGGCAGTGATCCCGCGCGCGAGCATCTCGCCGACGTCGGCGACCCCGAGCGTCGCGGTCAGGTCGTGGATCGTCCCACCCTGCGTCTCGACGCCGAGCCGGGACCCCGATCCAGCGTGGGAGTACGTGACGAGCCGCACGCGGGCGAGTATACGGAGGTCAGGGCTCGCTGAAATAGGCCCGGGCCGACGGACGCAGCAGGCCGATGATGAGGCCGACGCTGATGACCAGGCCGATCGGCGCGGTGAGCGTGAACCACCCGTTCGCGGCCACGGCCGGCATCTCGAGCAGGATCGGCGGAAGCCCGGCGAGGATCGGCACCGGCAGCAGCGCGATCCCGATCGCGAACCGATGGCCGATGCGCTTGCGCTGGAGCGCAACGGTGACCCCGAACAGGACCGCGGCGAGCTCGACCATCATGAAGATCCCGAGCAGGCTGAACGGCGCGCGCTCGCTGAAATCGATGAACTGAACGATCCGCGGCAGCAGCAGCCCCGAGATCACGAGCAGGGCGAACGCCCAGACGAACCAGGCGCGCACGGCCAGCGGCATCGGCGGCCGGTCTTCCTGGACCTCGGGTTCGGAGCTCACGCACCGATCGTAGCCGTCCCTCCGCCAGCCCGCCGGCCGCGAAGCCCCCAACGAAGGGCCGCCGATCGACGCCGCACGCGCCCTACCATTCATCCCCATGACCTGGCTCGCCGAGCTGTTCGAGACGAACCGCATCATCGTCCTGTCGGTCTACGGACAGGTCTTCTTCGTGATGGGCCTCGCCGTGGCGCTCCAGAGCCGACAGCGATCCCAGCTGCCGCTGGCCCGCCCGCTCGGCTGGCTCGCCGCCTTCGGCCTGCTGCACGGGTTGATGATCTGGGGCTACCTGTTCGTGCCGATCCAGGCCGGCTGGCTCCCCCAGGCGGTGGTCGAGTCGCTGCTCGTCCTCCAGCTGCTGATGAAGCCGCTCAGCTTCGCGTTCCTCTTCCAGTTCGGCGTCGAGCTCATGATCGCCACGCGGGATCGCGACCAGCCGCTGCCACAGATCCGCGGCCAGCCGCTGCTCCGGCTCCTGCCCGGCGCGACGCTGATCCTGTGGGCGGTGGCCACCGCCGCGCTCTCGACGACCGTGGCCGCCGGGTTCGTCCCCGACGTCGGCCCGTGGCTCCCGTCCCCGCAGATCGGCGATGCCCTGGCCGAGGTCGGGGCGCCGCTGGCCGTTGGCGACGTCGTGGCGCGCTACATGATCGCCTTCCCGGCGTCCCTGCTCGTGGCGTTGGCGCTGCGCCGAACGACACGGCTCCTCGCGCCGATGGCCGGTCGCGGCGTCGCAACGGCTCTGTCGGCCGCATCGGTCGCCTTCGTCGTCTTCGCCGTCGTCGGCGGGCTGGTGCCGATGGAAGCGCCGTTCCCGCTGGCGTCGGTCCTCAACGACCAGGTCGTGCTCGAGACGCTCGGCATCCCGATCGAGGTCTTCGTCTCGATCACCGGCCTCGCGATCGCCATCGCGATCATCGTCAGCCTCGAGCTGTTCGAGCAGGAGACCGATCGCGCCCTCGCCGATGCCCGCCGCCGCGAGCTCCTGCTCCGCGAGCGCGAGCGCATCGGGCGGGACCTGCACGACGGGATCATCCAGTCGATCTACGCCGCCGGGCTGCACCTCGAGCAGGCCACCGCCGAGATCGACGGCGACGGGGGCGGGGCGCCGGCGCGAGAACGGATCGCGACCGTCATGGGCGAGCTGAACCGGATCACGAACGACATCCGCAGCACGATCTTCCAGCTGCGATCCGGAGAGCTCGAGGCGCAGGACGCGGAGGCCATCGTGCTGGCCGTTGCCGACGAGCTCCAGGCGCACACGCTCGTGAAGCTCGATGTCTCCAGCGACGGCCTCTTCCGCCCGCGGCTGCGCCCCGACCAGGCGGAGCAGCTGCACCACCTCGTCACGGAGGCGTTCAGCAACATCCTGCGCCACGCCCGCGCGCAGCACGTGACCGTCCGGATGGCGTGCACCCAGCGCCGCTTCACGCTCGAGATTCGGGACGACGGCGCGGGCTTCGACACCACGGCCGCGCCGGCGCGCGGACGGCGCGGTGGCGCCCAGGGCCTCGACAACATCCGGCGGCGCGCCGAGCTGCTCGACGCAACGCTCGACATCGAGAGCGCTCCCGCACGCGGCACGCGCCTCTCGCTTACGATGCCGGTGGCCACCACGCGGCGGCCGACCTGAAGCGCATGACCGATCCGAACCATGCCGCCGCCCCGGCGGCAACCATCCGCATCCTCATCGCCGACGACCACGAGGTGGTCCGCATCGGTCTCGCCGCCATGCTCGCCGCACAGGACGGCTTCGAGGTCGTGGCCCAGGCGGCGACCGGCGACGAGGCGATCCGGCTCGCCGAGGTGCACCGCCCCGACGTTGTCGTCATGGACATCCGCATGCCCGGCGGCTCGGGGATCGACGCCTGCCGTGCCATCACCGCCGCCCGCCCCGGCACGCCGGTGATCATGCTCACCAGCCATGCCGATGCCGACGCGCTCTTCGACGCGATCGATGCCGGCGCCTCGGGCTACGTGCTGAAGCGGATCGGCTCGCGGGAGCTCGTGGACGCCGTTCGCACCGTGGCCACCGGTGGCTCGCTGCTCGACCCGGCCGTCACGCGCCCGGTCCTCGAGCGCATCCGCAACGCGGGCCGCCTGGAGGAGGCCGGTGCCTTCGCCGACCTCACCGAGCAGGAGCGCCGCGTGCTGGCGCACATCGCCGATGGGGCGTCGAACCGCCAGATCGCCGATCGCATGGGCCTGGCGGAGAAGACGGTCCGCAACTACGTCTCGAACATCCTCGCCAAGCTGGCGCTCGAGAGCCGGTCGCAGGCGGCGGCATACGCCATCCGCAACCGCCTCCCCGAGCTGGCCGCGAGCGAGGCATGAGGCGACGGCCCGCGGCGCTGATCATCGGTCCGGCGCTGCTCCTCCTCAGCGGCTGCATCTTCGCGCCGTCCCCGTCGCCGTCGCCGTCACCGACCGTCGAACCGAGCCCGTCGCCGTCCCCATCGGTCACCGAGGCACCCAGCGACACCGCGGCGCCGACCGCAACGCCGGAGCCGGCGCTCGGCCTCGACCTGCCGGACGAGACCGATGATCGCGTCGTCGCGGTGAGCGTCGACCCCCAGGTCGGGGCCGACCGCGGCCGGATCGTCGTGACCGTCACGAGCCAGGCCGACGAGATGGTCGAGGAGCTCGTCCTGCGCTGGCCCAGCGCGCTGAGCCGCACGCTCCACCTGCGCCCCTTCGAGCCGTCGGCGCAGCGGATCGTGGACGGCGGCCCGCCCCTCGTCCAGGAGTGGACGAAGTGGGTGCTCGGGCCGGGTGAGGAGGGCGAGCCGGCCCGCACGATCTCGCTCGGCTGGGGACCGCTGTTCGCCGGCGCGACCCTGACGATTCCAGTGGATGTCGTGCGCCGCGCCGATGGCCCGGTCGAGTTCGACCTCCAGGTCCTCAGCGACAACGCCATCCTCACCGATCCCGACGGCGAGCCGGCCGAGCTCCGCGTCAGGGTGCCCTGATGCCGGCCATCCTCCCTCCCTGGACCGATGCCGATCCCGTGCTGCACGCCCGCGTCGAGGCGGCGATCGACCCCGACCGCAAGGTCCTCGGCGCGCTCGAGCGGATCATCCCGCTCAGCGGCAAGCGAATCGCGGACGTCGGCACCGGGATCGGGCACTACCCGATGCTGCTGGCCCGGCGAACCGGACGGACCTACGGCATCGAGACCGATCCGGTCCTCCTCGCCGAGGCTCGGCGGCGCGCCGCCGACGCGCACCAGCCGAACATCCGGATCGTCGAGGGCGGCCCGACCTCGCTCCCGCTGCGCGACGGGGCGGTGGACATCGTGCTCACCGCCGGCATCAGCCCCGACGACTCATCGCTGCCCGCCATCGAGGAGGCGCTGCGCGTGCTGCGGCCCGGCGGGCGCCTCATCGCCATCGGCTACTACGGCCGCGACGACGTCGCGCAGCTGCTCGAGCCCGAGGTCGTCGCCGCGTCCTTCGAGGCGACGCAGCGCCGCACCGGATGGTGGCTGCGCAACGGGTTCAAGATCAAGGTCGTCCACGCGCGGGTCGACCTCAGCGACACCGAGCTGGCGCACGACCTCCTGCCGCGCCTCTACGGCGATCGCGGCCGCGCGTACCTCATGGGGCCGCATCGCGCGTCGCTGCGGCTGAACCTCGGCCTCTACCACCGCGGCCCAATCGAGGCCGCCGACTGAGAATCGGTGGCACCGCCGGCCCCTGGTGACGAAATCCGTGCACGAATAGCCTTGCGGTCGCTGTTCGGCGCGGATATCATCGGTGGGTCCGAAGGCCAGGCTCTTCTCCCCCCGGAGCCTGGCCTTCGGCGTTGTCCGGGCCGGGATGGACCGGTGCGATAATGGCCATCCCTCTCTTTGACCTCTGCCGAACGGGCCTCCGCGGCCCGCGAATCTACTCCGCAGCGCAGGAGGCGTACGACGCACCGATGGCCACCACGCCTCGCATGAAGATCACCTACGCAACGCTCTCCGCCGATAACGAGGAGCTCCAGTCGGCGTTCGACGCCGCCCTCGAACGAGCGCGCGCCGACCTCGGCCGGACCTACCCGATGATCATCGGCGGCGAGGAGCGCCTCGGCGACGAGACGTTCGAGGACCGCTCGCCGATCGATCGGGACCTCGTCGTCGCCCGCTTCCCGAAGGGCACCCGCCAGGACGTCCGCGACGCGATCGACGCGGCCCGGGCCGCCTACCCCGCCTGGCGCGACACGCCGTGGCGCGACCGCCTCGCCATCCTGCGCCGCGCCGCCGAGATGATCAGCGATCGGCAGTTCGACTACGCCGCGCTCATGAGCCTTGAGGTCGGAAAGAACCGGCTCGAGGCGCTCGGCGACGTCGAGGAGACCGCGGACCTGCTGCGCTACTACAGCGACGAGTTCGAGAAGGCCGATGGGTTCGTGAAGCCCCTCGGCTCGCTGTCATCGGAAGAGAAGACGCGATCGGTCCTGCGCCCGTACGGCGTGTTCGGCGTGATCAGCCCGTTCAACTTCCCGATGGCGCTCGCCGGCGGGCCTGCCGGCGGCGCGATGATCGCCGGCAACACGGTCGTCCTCAAGCCCTCCTCCGACGCGCCGCTGCTGGGCTGGAAGTTCGGCGAGGTGCTGCGCGAGGCCGGCCTCCCCGACGGAGTCTTCAACCTCGTCACCGGCCCGGGCGAGACGGTCGGCGCCGAGCTGGAGGACAACCCCGGCATCGACGGGCTCGTGTTCACCGGCAGCTACGAGGTCGGGATGCGGCTGTATCGGTCCTTCACGAAGGACTATCCGCGGCCGATCATCACCGAGATGGGCGGCAAGAACCCGGCGATCGTGACCGCCAGCGCGGACCTCGACGAGGCCGCCGAGGGCGTCATGCGCTCGGCATTCGGCTTCGACGGCCAGAAGTGCAGCGCCAACTCCCGGGTCTACGTCGAGAGGCCCGTCGCACGGGAGTTCGTGGATCGCCTCGTCGAGAAGGCGCGGGAGCTGAGTGTCGGCGACCCGACCGAACGCGGCACGTTCATGGGCCCGGTCATCAACGAGCGGGCGCTCGCCACATTCACCCAGGCGGTCAGCGACGCGCGCGCTGACGGGGGCACCGTCGAGCTCGGCGGCGAGACCGACGACAGCCGCGGCTTCTTCCCGACCCCCACCGTCGTGACCGGCCTGCCGCTCGAGCATCGGCTCTACCGCGACGAGCTGTTCGTGCCGTTCCTCGTCGTCGGCGAGGTCGACTCGCTTGACCAGGCGCTCCACGAAGCCAACGACACCGAGTACGGGCTGACCGCCGGCATCTTCAGCCGCGATCCCGCCGAGGTGCAGCGCTTCCTCGACACGATCCAGGCCGGCGTCGTGTACGTGAACCGCCGCGCGGGCGCCACGACCGGCGCCTGGCCGGGCATCCAGAGCTTCGGGGGCTGGAAGGGCTCCGGCTCGTCCGGCAAGGGCGGCCTCGGCCCGTACTACGTCCAGCAATTCCTGCGGGAGCAGTCCCAGACCATCGTCGGCAACTAGGCGACCAGGCAGAGGCAGCAGCGGAGGTGGGTCCGATGACGACTCGGTCAACCGTGCTCGACGAGGTCACCGTCGAGCCCTCGGGCTGGTATGCGGTCCAGCTGCGCTACGCGTACCTCGCCGGCGAGCCGGAGGCGGCAACGATGGTCGAGGACCGCGTCGTGCTCGTCGACGGCGACGACGAGGAGGCAGCGCTCGGTCGCGCGGTCGAGATGGCGCCCGAGTACGAGGACGAGTTCGAGACCGATGACGGCCAGCCCGGCGCCATCCGCTTCGAGGGGATCGTCGCGATCAAGGAGCTGGACCTCCCGCCGGCGGCCGGCACCGAGGTCTGGCACGAGTTCATGAACCCGGACCCTTCGCGACCCGCGCCGACGATGAACGGCAACGGCGACGACGAGTCCGAGTCGCTGCCGCCGGTCTATCCCGAGGAGATGGCCTTCCCTCGCGCTCACGACGACTGACCGACCGATGCCGAGCTGGCGCGTCGCGGCCTATCGCGCTGCACGCCCGCTCCTCTTCCTGGCCGATGCGGAGCGCATCCATCACATCACGCTGAGCCTCCTCGGGTCCTCGTTCGGCCGTGCGCTGGCGCCGATCGCCTCCGGCGCAGGCAACCCCGCTGCTGCGCCCATCGAGCTCATGGGCCTGCGCTTCCGCAACCGGGTCGGCCTCGGAGCGGGATTCGACAAGGACGGCGTCGCGATCGAAGGCTGGGCGGCGCTCGGCTTCGGGTTCGTCGAGCTCGGGACGGTCACGCCGCGCCCGCAGGCCGGCAATCCGAAGCCGCGCCTCTTCCGCCTGCCGAAGGATGGCGCGCTCATCAACCGCATGGGCTTCAACAACGCCGGGGCCGATGCGCTCGCAGCGCGCCTTGCTGCTGCCCGACCCGAAGCTGCCGGAGGGATTCGTTGTCGGCGTCAACATCGGCCGCAACCGCGACGGCGACATCACCGACTATCCCGCTGCCGCCCGCGCGGTCGCATCGGTTGCGGACTACCTCGCGATCAACGTCAGCAGCCCGAACACGCCCGGTCTTCGCGACCTCGAGGACCCGCAGCGGCTGCTCGAGCTGCTCGCTCTCGTCCGCGAGGCGGCTCCGTCGGTCCCGCTCGTCGTCAAGCTGTCGCCCGACCTCACCCACAACGCGCGCGCGGACATCATTCGCGCGCTGCCATCGGCTGCCGACGGCGTGATCCTCAGCAACACGACGACCGTGCGGATCGGCCAGCGCTCTCCTTCGGCAGGCGAGGCGGGCGGGCTGTCGGGTGCACCCCTTCGCGAGCGCGCCCGTGCCGCCACGAGCGAGGCGCGGCGAATCGGCGGGGATCGGCTGACGATCCTCAGCTCGGGCGGCGTGGACTCGGCGGGTGCCGCGAAGGCTGCCATCGGCGCCGGTGCCGACCTTGTCCAGCTGTGGACCGGGATGGTCTACGCAGGGCCGGGGCTCATCGGTGAAGCGATTCGGGCAACGCCTGGGCGAGCGACTTCGTAGCGGCCAGCGCTGCGCCCCCTGTTAGGATGCGTCGGTCTAGCCAAGGTGCGCGGGCAGGACGCGCCGCTCCGTTCACGGAGTGCACCACCTCATGACGACCATGGAAGCCACGTCCTCAGCTGCGGCTGCCCCGGAGCCGATCGCGCCGCACATCATCACCGAGCTGCCCGGGCCGAAGGCGCGGGCGATCATCGCGCGCGACGAGGCCGTCGCCAGCCCCTCGCTCACTCGCGCCTACCCGCTCGTGGCGGAGTCCGGCAGCGGCATGGTCGTGACCGATGTCGACGGCAACCGCTTCCTCGACTTCGCCGCCGGCATCGCCGTCTGCTCGACGGGCCACGCGCACCCGAAAGTGACGGCCGCGATCAAGGAGCAGGCGGACCGGCTCATCCACATCGCCGCGACCGACTTCTACGAGCCACGCTACCTCGAGCTGATGGAGCGCCTGGCGGCGATCGCGCCGTTCCAGGAGAAGGCGCGCGTCTTCCTCACCAACTCGGGCACCGAGGCGGTCGAGGGGGCCATCAAGCTGGCGCGATACCACACGCATCGGCCCGGGATCATCGCCTTCGAGGGCGGCTTCCACGGCCGCACGATGGGCGCCCTGAGCCTGACGAACTCGAAGATCAAGCAGCGCGCCGGCTTCGGCCCGCTCATCCCGATGGTCCACCACGCCCCATTCCCGCGCCTCCGCGCCTGGCGCGACCGGACCGGCGGCGACGGCTCCGCCGAGCTGGAGTACCTGAAGAAGACGATCTTCGGCCGCCAGATCTCGCCGAAGGACGTGGCGGCGATCGTGGTCGAACCGATCCAGGGCGAGGGCGGCTACTTCCCCGCCCCGGCCTCGTTCCTCCAGGGCCTTCGCGACCTGTGCGACGAGCACGGCATCGTGCTGATCGCGGACGAGATCCAGTCGGGCATGGGCCGCACCGGCCGCTGGTGGGCAATCGAGGAATCCGGCGTCGAGCCGGACCTCGTCACCGTCGCCAAGGGCATCGCCAGTGGCATGCCGATCGGCGCCTTCATCGGCCGCGACTCGCTGTGGACCTGGCCGCCGGGCGCCCACGGCTCGACCTTCGCCGGCAACCCGGTCTGCGCGGCCGCCGCGCTCGCCACGATCGACGTGATCGAGGCCGAGGGCCTGGCCACCGCCCGCGCCATGGGCGATCGCCTGCGCATCGGTCTGGAGGAGGTCGCCCGCAACACCGATGCGGTCGTTGACATCCGTGGTGCGGGGCTGATGCTCGGCGTCGAGTTCACGACGCACGAGGGCGCGGAGGCGGTCCAGGAGGCCGCCTTCCAGCGCGGGCTGCTGACCCTCGAGTGCGGCGAGTCGTCGTTGCGCTTCAGCCCGCCGCTGATCGTCGACGCCGAGTCGGTCGACACGGCGGTCCGCATCTTCGCCGAGTCGCTCCCCGCCGCGAGCGGCGGCTGACGGAAGCCTCATGGCCGATGCGGGCCGCGTCCTGATCACCGGCGCCACCGGCGGCGCCGGAGGCGGCGTGCTCGCCGCATTCCTCGACGCGGGCTGGCAGGTGGCCGCCGTCACGCGACGTGAACCGCCGGACGAGCCGCCCGGCGTGACCTGGGTGCGCGCCGACATCAGCGACGCGGCTGCCGCGGACCGCATGGTCGCCGGGGCCGTCGATGCGCTCGGCGGCCTCGACGCGCTCGTCTGCCTGGCGGGCGGCTACTCGAGCGCGAAGCTCGAGGATCTCTCGTGGGACGACTTCGAGAAGCAGATCGGCACGAGCCTGCGGCCGACCGTCGAGTCGGTGCTGGCCGCGCTGCCGGAGCTGCGGCAGTCGGAGGCGGGGGCGATCGTCACGATCGGTGCGCAGACGGCGCTCAAGCCCGGGCGCAACGCCGGCCCCTACGCGGCCGCCAAGGCCGCGGTCGCCACCTGGTCGCTGTCGCTTGCGGCCGGGCTGAAGCCGGCCGGCATCCGGGTGAACTGCGTGCTGCCGGGCACGCTGGATACGGTGGCGAATCGCGAGTCGATGCCCGAGGCCAAGCGCGATGCGTGGGTCTCACCGCGCGACCTCGGCAACCTGATCGTCCATCTCTGCTCGCCGGCATCGCGTCCGTTGACCGGGACCGCGATCCCGATCGGCTAGTTCAGGAGGTCGGAGAGGCTCGTCAGGGTGAAGCCGCGGTCGCGCAGGCCGGGCACGATGAGCCGGAGCGATTCGAGCGTCTCGTAGCCGCCGAGGTGGAACAGCACGTTCGAGCCGTTGACCGAGTTGTTGATGACCTTCGCGGCGATCTGCGCGGCGGTCGGCCCGCCCTGGCTGATCGGCTTCCAGTCGATCGTGTCGATGTCCCATAGGAACGTCTTCGTGTAGCCGGCCGAGGCGACCGCATCGATGACCGCCTGGTTGACCGATCCGTACGGCGGGCGCCAGTACGGCACCGGGCTCTGGCCGGTCCCCGCTCGGAGGATCGCCTCCGCATCGGTCATCTCCTGGCGGATGCGGTCGGCGTCGAACGACCCGCTGCACGGCGCGGTCGTCGGTGAGCCGCCGCCGCCGCGGACGAGGTCGCAGTGGTACATCGTGTGGTTGGCGATCTCGAACAGGTGCGGGTTGGCCCGGATGATGGCCATCACCTGCTTGCCCCGGTCGGTCTCGCTCATGACACCGGTGGCGAAGATCGTGGCGCACACCTCGTGCTCGACGAGGAAGTTCATGATGTCGACCGCGGGGTCCATGCGCCCACCCATGTCGAAGGTCAGCGCGACGCCCGCGCCGGCGCCCGGGATCGTGCTGAAGGTCTGCGCCGATCCGGCCGCCACCCTGTCGTTGGCCGTGCAGCCCGAGCCCGATGGCGGCGGGGTCGGCGAGGCCGGCGTCGGGAGCGGCTGGGCGCCGGGGTCGTCGCTCACGATCAGCACCCATCCGGGCTCGATGGTCCCCGGGTCGCTGGCGAGCGACGGGTAGCGTGCCGCGTTCCAGGTCTGGATCTGCTGCGCGCTCGTCCCGTACCGCCGCGCGATGCTCGACAGGGTGTCGCCCCGCTGGACGGTATACGTCGTCCCGGGCGCCGGGGACGCCGTCGGGTCCGCGCTCGGTGACGAGGCAGGGTCCGGGCTGCCCGACTCCGAGGGGATGGGCGAGAACGTCCCGCCGCCGGGGAGGCCGATCGTCGGCGTCGATCCGGGCGTCGCGGCCGGGCTCGAGCACGCGGAGACGGCGAGCAGCAGCGCAAGGACGCCCGGGAGGCGAGCGGGGCGCATCGGTCTCAGTTGGGGTGGTAGCCGATGTCCGACGGTTGCACCGGTGGCATGGCGCCGTCGTCCAGGAGGCGTGCCTCGCGCTGGAGGAGGTGGAGCTCTGCGCGGAGGCGGCTGGCCGCGTCGGGAATCTCGAGCAGGTGCTGCTTCCGTGACAGCTCGATCTGGAGCAGTCCGCCGATCGCGTAGCTCGCGGCGACGGGGTCGCCCGGCAGCTGGATCGGCTTGAGCATGCGATCGAGCGATGCGGCCATGTCGGAAGGCTCCTGCGGTTCGGTGCGGCCAACAGACGCCGCCCGCACCACGAAACGTTTCACCGTGGCGAGGTAGGCGTCGAGCGCCTGCTGAGCCGGTGGCAAGAGCGCGGCGGCACCGTCGCCGGCCGGGTCGTCAAGCTCGGCCGTCTCGACGAGGCGGTACGGCGTGCTCGCGCCTTCGATCGGCACGATCCGCGCGCGCGCCACGCCGACCCCGATGAGCATCCAGCGGCCGTCGGCGAACTGCTCCGCGGTGCGCACCTCGCAGATCGTGCCGACGTCGTGGATCGCGGCGTCGGCTCCGACCTCGGATCCCTCGGTGATCATGCTCACCACGAACCTGCCGGCGTACGGCGACCCGTCGGCCATCAGGTCGGTGGCCATCGCCCGATAACGCTCCTCGAAGATGTGCAACGGGAGCGGCAGGTGCGGGAAGAGCACCGTGTGGAGCGGGAAGACCGGAAGCTGCATCGCGGGGGCATCCTGCCACTGCGTCACCGCCCGCGGCAAGCGCTCGCGCTGAGCGCCCCGGCGTATAGATGTAGATACGGCAGCCCGGTGGAGCCGCTACTCGTCGATGAACGTCGTGTCGATCTGCGCGCGCTGGAGCTTGCCGGAGTAGTCGATGTAGACGCTCTTCCACTCGCTGAAGAAGTCGAGTGCGGCCTGGCCGACCTCGCGGTGACCGTTGCCGGTCGCCTTCGTGCCACCGAACGGCAGGTGCGCCTCCGCGCCGATCGTGCCGTGGTTGACGTAGCCGAGGCCAGTGTCGAAGTCGCGGATCGAGCGGAAGGCGAGGCCGATGTCGTTCGTGAACAGCGAGCTCGACAGGCCGTACTTCACACCGTTCACCACGCGCACCGCCTCGTCCCAGCTGTCGACCGGGATGACCGACGTGACCGGGCCGAAGATCTCCTCCTGCGCGATCCGCGCGTCGGCCTTCACCTCGGCGAAGATCGTCGGCTCGAAGAAGGAGCCCTTCGACAGCGCGCCGTCGCGGGCGGGCTCGCCACCGATGACGAGGTCGGCCTCACCGCGCCCGATGGCGGCGTAGCTCGCGATGCGTTCGACCGCCGTCTCGTTGATGACCGGCCCGACATCGGTCGTCTCCTCGAGGCCATCACCGAGCACGAGCTTCGCCACCCGCTGCTGGAGCCGATGGACGAAGTCGTCGTGGATGGACCGATGCACGACGAGGCGCGACGCCGCCGTGCAGCGCTGGCCGCTGGTGCCGAAGGCGGACCACACGACGCTGTCGAGGGCGAGGTCGAGGTCGGCGTCCTCCCAGACCACGATCGGGTTCTTGCCGCCCAGCTCGAGGCTGACCCGCTTCAGCGTCTTCGCAGCGCGCGTGCTGATCTCGACGCCGGTATCGGTGTGGCCGGTGAAGCTGATCACCCGCACGTCGGGATGGTCGACGAGCGGGTTGCCGACCTGTCCACCGGAGCCGGTGACGACGTTGACGACGCCCTCGGGAAGGCCGCCCTCGAGGAGCAGCTCGACGAAGCGGACGACGCAGGCGGGTGTGTCCGACGCTGGCTTGATCACGGCGGTGTTGCCGCAGATGAGCGCCGGGAACAGCTTCCAGGCCGGGATCGCGACCGGGAAGTTCCACGGCGTGATGATGCCGACCACGCCGATCGGCCGGCGGATGGCCATCGCGAACTTGTCGGGCATCTCCGACGGCACGGTCTGGCCGAACAGCCGCCGGCCTTCGCCGGCCATGTAGTAGGCGACGTCGATCGCCTCCTGCACGTCGCCGCGCGCCTCGGGCAGGACCTTGCCCATCTCGCGCGTCATCAGCCGGCTGAGCTCCTCCTTGTGCTCCGCGAGCAGCCGCGCGATGCGGAACAGGATCTCGCCGCGCTTCGGCGCCGGCATCGCACTCCACGCCGGAAACGCGGCCGCGGCCGCGGCGACGGCGGCGTCGACGTCTGCGGGGCCGGAGGCCGCGAACTCACCGACGACGTCGTCGCGGTTCGCCGGGCTCACGCTGGTGAAGGTGGCACCCGATCCGGCGGGCTTCCAGTCGGCACCGATCAGGTTCTGGTAGGTCTTCGTCATGGGTTCGATTGTATCGGTCGCACGCTCGCGACCGGTGGATCGCTCATTTCGCGCACGGCTGCCGGCTCGGCTCGGGCCATGACCGATGCGACCCGAGAATCCCGCGTGATGCGGGACATTCGACCCTTTGCGGCGCCTGCGTCGTCGATGAGCATGAGCCCACAATTGAAGAACCGTCGTGATGGGTTCCTGTAAACCAACGAATACGGGGCTGAAGTAGTGGCACCCCGTCATGACGGATCGACGCCGATGCCGGTCCGGAAGCGGGCCGGCATCGGTCCGTCCCGAGCCCCTCAGCGCCGGTAAGCCGCTGGTAAGCGGCCGCAAAGATACTCGGCGTCAACATGGTCGCCAGACATCCGATCGCCGGCTCGCCTCCGAAGAACAGGAGGCTGCCCCGATGTTCTCGAGACGGATCGCGATGGCCATGCTCGGTGCCGTGCTGATCCTCACCGCCGGCGTCACGCCGGCATCGGCCGCGAGGCCAACCGCCCCGCGCCCGCCGCCGAGCCACCACCCACGCCGGGGGAGCGACCGCTCACGCTCGCCGAGCAGGCGGCGTCGGACCGCAAGGTCGCTGCCGCCGCGGCCTATCTCGCCTCACCCGCGGCGATGACCTTCGGCCGAGTGACCCTCGAGTGCGCCGAGCCGGAGAGCGCGCCACAGAACGACACCAGCTCGCGACCGCTGACCTCAGCGCAATCGCGCCGAATGCCGATTGCGACGTCCCCTCCGACTACCTCGGCGTCTCGGCGCGTGACCAATCTCGCGGGCACTACTGCGGACCGGCCGTCGGCCAGGTGATCTCCAACTACACGTGGGCGGTCCCGCTGAACACGAACAAGTACACCCAGGCCAAGATCGCAGGCTGGATGCAGACCGATGCGAACGGTGGAACCAGTGCGCACACGATGGAGGACGGGCTGGAGCTCGCGACGGCACGAGCCCCGCGTCGCCCGCCGAACTGGGACTGGGTCATCACCTATCTCCAGGACCGCGACGGTGACGGCGCGGTCGCCGACCAGTTCCACGACTACGTGCGATCCAACATCTCGGGCAGCCGGATGGGGCTCGCGATCCCCGTGCTGCCGCACGAGCGCAACGGTCGCTTCCACCTGCGGAGCTGGCCGAACCCCGTCAACTCTCCGGGCCACTGGATCTCCGCGTACGGCTGGAGGGGACTGTATGACGGAACGACCTTCGCCCGGACCTACTACACCGACTCGTCCGAGGACGAAGGTGGATCCACCGGCCGCTTCTGGGATCCGGTGAAGCACATCGCCGGCATGATCATGGATCACTCAGGGCGGTTCGTGTGGTGATGGGGACCGGGCGCTGGTCGGCCGTGCTGGCCGCTGCGAGCGTCCTCGGGGTGGCGGGCTGTGCGCCCGCCATCCCGACCCCCAGCGCTTCGACGACGCCGTCCATGACGGCATCGGCATCGCCCAGCCCGACGCCGCAGGCGAGCCCGACCCCGACTGGCACGCCGGGCCTGGCGGACGAGATCGAGATCGGCCGGCTCGACCCGGAGCTCACCGACACGATCCTCGAGTTCGCCAGCGACGGCACCTCGATCCTCTTCTCGTCCGGTCGCGCCGACGATGCGGCGTCGAACGCCGCGCCGGACCTCTGGCGGGTCGGGGCCTGGTCGGAAGAACCGCCAGAGCTGCTGTGGCGCAACCCGGAACGTGACCACTCGATCGTGAAGCTCGCCGGGGACCTGGGCATGGTCGCCTTCGTCGACATTCCGCTCGACGGCTCGCGGGCCTGGGACCTGTGGCTGATCCCACGCCACGAGGAAGAGGCCATCCTGCTGGACACGCACCCCGGGAACGAGGAGGTCTCGAGCCTGGTGCCGAGCTTCAGCGTCCAGGAGCAGACGATCGTGTGGACGGCGTTCGACATCGGCCCCGACGGGCCTGTCTCGCAGATGCTCGTGGCACGCGCGCCGGATTGGGAACCGGTGGTGCTCCTCGAGCGACCCGCGGCCGAGCGGGAGCTGTGGTTCCCGTCGCTGTCCGGGGCGCACGTCGCGTTCTGCGAGGTCGTGTACTCGCCGGATCGGACGACCGACCAGCGCCACGTGTATCTCCTGGACCTCGGAGCCCCCGAAGCGGAGCCCGAACGCCTTGACCACTCGGACCTCGCCACGATGCCGGTGCTGGCAGATGACACCGTCATCTGGAAGGAGGCGGACCCCGGCTTCAGCATGTTCAACTGGGGGCTGCTGTGGCGCCATGATCTCGGCGGCCCGGGACCGATGCGGCTCGACACCGCGCCGGTCGACTACGTCGACACCCCATCGGCCGGAAGCCGCTTCGTGGCCTGGTCGGCCGCGGACACGTCCCAGCTCGTCGTCTACGACCTGCTCGAGGAGCGACCGCGCGTCATCGAGAGCTACACCGTCGCCGACGACGCCAACGTGCTCCGCCCGCACATCGCCTGGGACCTGCTCGTCTGGCTCTATGCCGAGGGCGAGCTGGCGGACGGCCACGCCGAGATCCGGTACGCGTTCCTGCCGCCGGTCCGGGCGCCCTAGGCCGTCACGGACGCGTCATGCGCTCGACGTCGAGCGCCTCGTCGAGCTGCGCCTCGGTGAGCCGCCCATCGCGCACGTGGCCGCGCTCGACGACCACGTCGCGGATCGAGCGGCGCTCGGCGAGCGCCTGCTTCGCGATGCTCGCCGCCTCCTCGTAGCCGAGGTATCGATTCAGCGGCGTCACGATCGCCGGGCGAGCCCTCGGCGTACTCGCGCAGGCGCTCGACGTTGGCGGTGATCCCGCTCACGCATCGGTCCGCCAGCAGGCGCGAGACGTTGGAGAGCAGCCGGATCGACTCGAGGAGGTTGCGCCCGATGAGCGGCAGCATGACGTTCAGCTCGAAGCTCCCCGACGCACCCGCCCAGGCGATGGTGGCGTCGTTGCCGACGACCTGCGCGGACACCATGAGCGTGGCCTCGGGGATCACCGGGTTCACCTTGCCGGGCATGATGCTGCTGCCGGGCTGCAGGTCGGGCAGGTTGATCTCGCCCAAGGCCGGCGCGCGGGCCGGAACCCATCCAGCGCAGGTCGTTGGCGACCTTGGTGAGGCTGACCGCGATCGTGCGCAGCTGGCCCGACAGCTCGACGAGCGCGTCGCGGGCGCCCTGCGCCTCGAAGTGGTCTCTGGCCTCGGTGAGCGGCAGCCCGGTGGTCGCGGCGACCTCGGCGATGACCCGGCCACCGAACCCCGGCGGTGCGTTGATGCCCGTCCCGACCGCCGTCCCGCCCAGCGGCAGCTCGGCGACGCGCGGCAGCGTCGCATGGAGCCGCTCGACCCCCATCCGCACCTGGGCCGCATAGCCGCCGAACTCCTGCCCCAGCGTCACCGGCGTCGCGTCCATCAGGTGGGTGCGGCCGGCCTTCACGACGTCGACGAACTCGGCAGCCTTCGACTCGAGGGCGCCGGCGAGGTGCTCGAGCGCCGGGATCAGCTCACCCACCACGCCGGCGGTGGCGGCGAGGTGGATGGACGCCGGGAAGAGGTCGTTGGACGACATCGGGTGGTTGACGTCGTCGTTCGGGTGGACCGGCCGGCCGAGCCGCTCACCGGCGAGGCTGGCGAGGACCTCGTTCACGTTCATATTGCTGCTCGTGCCGGAGCCGGTCTGGAAGACGTCGATCGGGAACTGCGCGTCGTGGTCGCCGCGCGCCACCTCGTCCGCGGCCGCGGCGATGGCATCGGCAACCTCGGCCTCCTGGATGCCCAGCTCGCGCTTGACCGATGCAACCGCCGCCTTGATCCGGGCCAGCGCTTCGATCTGCGCGCGCTCGAGACGAAGCCCCGAGATCGGGAAGTTCTCGACGGCGCGCTGGGTCTGGGCTCCCCACCTCGCGTCGGCCGGCACGCGCACCTCTCCCATCGAGTCGCGCTCGATGCGCTCCTCGCTCATCGGCTGAAGTCGGGGCTCTCGGCGTCGGTGAAGCGGATGATCGGCGGGATCAGGTACGGCAGGAAGCCGCCCTCCAGGTCGTCGAGGATCCGCCGTGCCTCACCGATGAGCTCGTTGACGAAGACCCCCTGGTGTGCGGGCTGGTACGGCTCGAGCTTCGCGAGGCCCTCGGTGAGCTTGTTCCGGGCACCGCGCATATTGCGGCGCTGGAGGTGGAGGAGGCCGGCCGCGACCTGGATCAGGCCCTGGTAGAAGTCACGCTCCTCGTCCGGCGCGGCGCGCCACATCGTCTCCCATGCCTCGTGGGCGTGCCAGTAGCGCACGCCGTTGAAGAGCGCGATGCCGCGGCGGAAGAGGCGATCGGCCTCGGCCGGGTCGAGCGGCTCGGTGCGCCCGGCGAGCGCTCGGTCCGTCTCTCCGGCGGCTTGCGGGGCGGGCGTCTCGGTCATCGAGGCGATCGTAACAGGCCGCACACGCGCGACCTACGGTCGCCGTGGCTCCAGCTCGCCCGCCTCCATCATCCGCTTGGCATTCGCAAGCCCGCGCTCCCACCCGCGCTCATAGCTGCCGATGAACAGCGGCCCGATCAGTCGCATCGCCCCTTCGAGATGAAAGGACGACTCTGTCTCGAGGCGCGTCCCACCGTCGACCGATTCGAACCTGAGCGTCACGTCGAAGGGCGCATTGCGACTCGTGCCCCGCATCGCAGCCAGCAGCGGCGGTTCGTACGCTGTCACGACGGCATCGTTTTCGACGGCCCGACCCATGACGCGGACCCTGGCCCTGCGAGTCGAGCCGACGCCGTGCGGCGGCGGCGATGTCCACCACTCCTCGACGTCGGCCGGATACCAGCGACCGGTGAGCGTCACATCGGTGAAGACGGCGAAGACGTCGTCGATCGGTCGCGCAATGACGACCGCATGGGATGCCACGTCAGTCCGCGATCTTCGCCATCACGTGCTTGACGATCGTGTAGTCCTCGATCGAATAGCTGCTCATGTCCTTGCCGTAGCCGGACTGGCCGAATCCGCCGTGGGGCATCTCGGACACGATCGTCAGGTGGTCGTTGATCCAGACCGTGCCGTAGCGCAGGGCCTTCGCCGCGCGCAGCGCCCGTTTCACGTCCTTGGTCCAGACCGATGCGGCCAGCCCGTACGGCACCCCGTTGGCCCAGCTGATGCCCTCCTCCTCGTCGCCGAAGCGCTGGACGGTGACGACCGGCCCGAACACCTCGGACTGGACGATCTCGGCGTCCTGGGCCACGCCGGTGACGAGCGAGGGCCGATAGAAGAAGCCGCGGTCGCCGAACGCCTCGCCGCCGG
Organism: uncultured Chloroflexia bacterium; assembly: GCA_963844415.1. GTDB lineage: Bacteria > Chloroflexota > Limnocylindria > QHBO01 > QHBO01 > JACDBZ01. The sequence goes on along the minus strand of CAWJOA010000006.1, from coordinate 137,040 downwards.
CGGCGATCTCGGCGCCGTACCCGCGGGCGCGGTCGACGAAGCCGGCGACGCGCTCCTGCTGGGCCCTGCTGACCATCGGTCCCATGTCGAGGTCGGGGTCCGACGCGGGGTCGCCGACCGTGATCGACTCGACGGCGGGGACGAGCGCCTCCAGCGCCCGGTCGTAGCCGTCGCCCATGACGATGATTCGCGTCGCCGCCGTGCAGTCCTGGCCCGAGTTGAAGTAGCCGGCCAGCTTGATCGTCTCGGCGAGGGCGTCCATGTCGGCGTCGTCGAAGACGAGGACCGGGGCCTTGCCGCCAAGCTCGAGGTGGACGCGCTTCACCGTCTGCGCCGCCGCGGCCGCGATCTCCTTACCGGTGGCCGTGTCACCGGTCAGCGAGACCATGTCGACGTCGGGATGACGGATGAGCCGATCCCCGACGACCGCGCCCGGGCCGGTCACGACGTTGAGGACCCCCTTCGGAAAGATGCCGGCCGCCAGCTCCGCGATCCGAAGTGCGGACAGTGGCGTCATCGATGAGGGCTTGAGCACGACGGTGCAGCCGGCGGCGATGGCCGGGCACAGCTTCCAGATCGCCATCATCAGCGGGTAGTTCCACGGCGCCACCTGGCCGACCACCCCGGCCGGCTCACGCCGGATCATCGACGTGTGGGTGCTGACGTACTCGCCGGCCGCCTTGCCTTCCACGACCCGCGCGGCGCCCGCGAAGAAGCGGACGTTGTCGACCGTGAACTCGACGTCGAAGTCGGCCACGCCCTTCGGCTTGCCGACATTCGCCTGCTCGAGGCTCGACAGCGTCTCGGCGTCGCCCTCGATCGCATCGGCGAAGGCATGGAGCGCCTTCGACCGATCCTGCGGCGTCGTCTGTGACCATGTCTCGAATGCGGCGCGAGCCGCGGCAACCGCGCGGTCGACATCGGAGGCGTCGCCCTTGGGGACCTGCGCGATCTCCTCCTCGGTGGCCGGGTTGATCACCGCGGCCGTCTCGCCGGAGGCGGCATCGGCCCAGTCGCCGTCGATGAACATCTGCGAGCGGGGTGCGGTGAGCGTCATCGTTCGTCGGTTCCTCGGCACTTCATGTGATGCGTGGCCGCGGCCGGTCCGCGCCACCGATCCCGCCGATTCTACCCGCGGTCACTTCGGATTCCACACACTCGCGGCGGGTGTTGCACCTGGTGACACCAATCCCGAATGAACGCCCCCTCCCTCGTCGCTGGTTGCGCCCGGTGAAACGGAGCGCGTCGGAACGCGGCCTCGTTCGGAGTTGGTTGCATCGCGTGCAACCCACGGCTCAGTCGCGGACCGGCCGGAAGCCCCCATCCGCGGCGCGGGCGGCGACGAAGAGCAGGTCGGCCAACCGGTTCAGGTAGGCCAACACCTGCGAGTCGGGCAGCTCGCCGGCCTCCGAGAGCGCGACCGCCCGCCGCTCCGCGCGCCGCACCGTCGTGCGCGCCAGGTCGAGCGCGGCACCAGTCATCGATTCTCCGGGCACGACGAACTCGGTGGGCTGCTCGACGAGCTCCTCGAGGGCGTCGATCTCCCCCTCGAGGGCGGTGACCATCTCGGCGGTCACCCGCGAGACGCCATCGGTCAGGCGGTCGCGGCGGTCGGCATGGGTGGCCAGCTCGGCGCCGACGACGAAGAGCTCGCGCTGGAGGCGGAGGATCAGCTCGGCGAGGCGCGCCTCGGTGCGGTCGGTGGCGGAGCCGATCGACGCCCGTGCCAGGCCCAGCGCGGAGACGGCCTCGTCGGTGGTGCCGTACGCATCGGTCCGCAGGTCTGCCTTGCTGATCCGGTCGCCGCCGAACAGGAGCCCGGTCGTGCCGGTGTCGCCCTTGCGGGTGTAGATGCGCATCGGTGCCAATGCTAGTCCGGCGACGCCTGGGTGCGGCCGACTACAGCGGCCATGCGGCGCGATGGCGCTAGAAGAGCCCCGGCGGCGGCTCCCAGCGCTCGGCGAGCAGGGTCACCTTGACCGGCGGCCCGACGACCTCCTCGGTCTTGGTCTTCACGGTCTGGATCAGCTCGCCGGCCCACGGGCAGAAGGGCGTGGTGAGCACCATCTTGATCTCGGTCGGGGCGCCATCGGTGCCGAGCTCGACCGCCTTGATGAGGTCGAGGTCGACGATGCTCATCCCGATCTCCGGATCGTGGATGTCGTAGAGCGCGGTCATGACCTCGTCCACCTTGGCGAGGTTGGAATCAATTGCCATCGCAACCAGTGTACCCCTCACGCGCGGGGGAGTCTCCGAGGGCCACCCGCCACGAACCCCTCACCTGAGAAGCCGTCCCCCTCATCAAGCGCGGGGAGTCAGAGCAGACGCGTGTCGAAGTTCGGGTGCGGCTGCGGCACGAGCGGGCGCACGCGCTGGTAGCCCTCGCGGATCGGGGCCTCCGCCTCGATCGCGGCGCGCAGGGCGGCGATCACCTCGGCCAGATCGGTCTGGCTGGCGTGGCATTCGAGCGCGGCCAGCTTGCGGTCGGCGACATCGGTGATGTCGATGCGATGGGTCGCGGCCTGCTCCTCCGGCGAGAGGTCGTACCGGTTGCCGCCGGGATCGAACACCGGAGAGATGACGTACACAGAGTTCGGCGCCTGGCCGCCGTCGGAGAGTCGCTCGACCGCCCAGCGCGTGGCGTTGCCGACGACGATGTGGTCCGGATGCCCGGTCACGCCGTGCGGTCCGAAGGTGATGACCGCTGCTGGGCGTCGGTCCTCGAGCCATTCCGCGATCTCGGTGACCAGGCGCTCGAAGGACTCGTCGGCGACGCCGCCATCCGCATAGCCGTCGAGGATCGAGACCTCGTCCAGGCCGATCGCCTTCGCCGCACCGATCAGCTCCGCCTCGCGGACGCCCCCGAACGCCGGGTCGGGCTCGCCGTCGGGCGTCCCCGCCTCGCCGCGCGTCGCCACCAGCAGCCGTGTCGTGACGCCGGCGGCATGGGCAAGCGCCAGCGCCCCGGCGCAGCCGACGCTCTCGTCGTCGGGATGGGCGAGGATCGCGGCCAGGCCGCCGGGGGCGATCTCGTAGCTCACCGGGCCTCCTTGGTGGCGTCGGGCTGCGGGTCGTCGGACAGGAAGGTCGAACCCTGCCGCTCGACCGAGGTCCTCATCGTACGCAGGACGGCGAGCTTCGCGCTCGCCACCTCGGTGATGAAGCGGCGCGTCCCCTCCTCGTCGAGCTCCGAGCCCGGCGGCGCGCTGTCGCGACCGACGTTCAGCCACGCCAGGTGATATCGGTCCATCCGGCCCCAGACGCGCTCGAGCAGCCGATCCGACGCGAGCAGCCACGCTCGAAACCGATCCCATCCGGGCTCCGCCAGCAGGTCGTCGCCGGTCCCGATGAGCTCGTCTGTGGCGGCGAGGAATTCGGCGCGCGACATGACCGCGCGCGGTCGATCGGTCACGCGGGCCAGCGTAGCCGAACGAGGCGTTCGTACCATGGTCGCGTACGTGTGCGTGCAGGCACACTCCGGCAATGGATCGCGCGCGCGCGCCGAGCATCCTCTTCGCCCTCGCCCTGGCTGCCATCCCGACCGGCCTGGTGCTGGCTGTCCGTGGCCTCGAGCCGGTTCAGCTCGCCGACTCGGCGCTGCCGTGGCTGCCGGCGGCCTTCACGGCTGCGCTCGGGTTGGTCGCCGCGCTCGCGGCGCTGGCAACCCTCGTGCGCGCGCTCCGGAACGGTTCGGTCGCGGGCCTCCTCGAGTCGGGGGCGTCGGCCGCGCTGGCCGGTGGCGCCGTGGTGACGCTCAGCGGCACTGGCTCGCTGGCGGCACCCGTCTTCGCGTCATCCGCAATGCTGGCGGCCGCGTCCCTCGCCGGAACGCGAGTGGTCGCCGGGGGTCCGGCGCGCCTGGTCGGATCGGCGGTGGCGGTGATGGCGATCGCCGAAGCGGTCGCGCTCCTGACCGTCGTTCCGGCGACGGCCGAGCTGCTGGCTCCGCTCGCTCCGATCCTCCTGGTCGCCGCGCTCGTGGCGGCCCTCGCTGCGGCCGTTCTTCGCACCGGGCGTTGCATCGGCCAGTGCCGCGTTGCTGGCGGCCGGAGCGGTCGGCCTGCTGGCCGACCGCGGGGCGTCGCTCGAGGGGCTCATCGGCCTGGCGGCGCTCGTGGCCGCCCAGGTGCTGGCCATCGCCGCGGCCTTCGCACAGGAGCCGGAGACGGAATCGGTCGAGCACCGCCTCCCCGAGCTCGCGGATCAGCTCGCCGATGCGGTCCTCGGGTTCGATGGGCATCTGCTGCTGCGCGATTGGAACGCCGCCGCGGCCAGCCTGCTCGGCCTCGACGCGGCATCGGTGGGAACGCGGATCGACGACCTGCTTGGCGTGTCGGTTGCCGACCTGCCTTCGGGCGGCGCCACCACCGTGTCGCGCGGCGGCGTCGGCGGGCTCGAGGTGGCGATGCATCGGTCCGGTCGTGGCGTCGTTGCCGTCGTCCGGGACGCCGGGGGGACGCCCGAGGTCGAGCGCCTCGGCAACGAGCTGCGCACGACGATCGAGGAGCTGCTGCGCGCCAGGCGGACGATCGACCTCCAGCGCGGCGAGCTCGAACGTTCGGCGACGGTCGACCCGCTCACCGGCGTCGCCAGCCGCGGCGCGATCCTCGAGCGGCTGCGGATCGAGGTCGCCCAGGCGAGGCGGTACCGTCACCCGCTGGCGGTGGTGCTCCTCGACGTCGACCGCTTCAGCGAGATCAACGACGCCTACGGCATCGCCGGTGGCGACGCGGTCCTGCGCGAGGTCGCGCTGCGCATGCGCCTGCGGATCCGCGAGGCCGATGCGCTCGGGCGCGCCGGCAGCGACGGATTCCTGGCAACGCTCCCCCACACCGATGACGCCGGCGCCGCGACGTTCGCCGATGCGCTGCGCATCAGGCTCGGACTCCGGCCGATGCGGGTCGGCGATGCGGAGCTGAAGGTGACCGTCAGCGTCGGCGTGGCGACGATGCGCCCCGGCGAGGATCTCGACCTCGACGGCGTGCTGGCGCGCGTGCAGGAGGCACTCGACAGCGCGCGGGGGGCCGGCGGCAACCGCATCTCGATCGGCCAGGGGCACGAGCTCGGGCGCCTCGAGGACCGGGACATGACCCGACCGCAGCGAGCTCGAAGGCGCGACGGACGCGGACGCGAGCTAGGTGCGTCGCACGGGCCCACAAGTCGCTGAGCGACTGAAATCGCGATCGGCATCGGGTAGGCCTCTGCTCACGCGCGTTTCCAGTCGCTGGGCGGCCCCTACCGCGAACGACGGCGATTCCTGCCCTTGCATGGCCTCTGTTCGCGATACGAGTCGCTGATCTGAGTAGCCGCCCGACGGCGATCACCCGAAAGGTGGGCCACGCGAGTGCGCGTATGACATCGGTCGCGAGTTCATCGGTCCGAGCGAGCGTGGAATACCGCGGAGGGGTGATCGGGTTATCCACCGCTGTCATACAATGTGTGGACAAGCTCGTTGATAACACCGTAGCCAGGCCAGCCGGGCGCTGGCACCGTTGAGGCACTCATGCCGTCGACCTCCTCCGACCTCTCCGCCAAGCTCATCTTCCCCACCCGGGAGATCGTCGAGGAGTTCTACCTCCCGATCATCTACACCGCGTGCCGCACCTGCTACTCCGAGCTTGTGCCAGACAAGATCTGGGACAAGGCGGTCAGCCGCGAGGTCGCTGACGAGAAGCAGCAGAGCCTGGTCCGCAAGGTGATGGAGTCAGGGCACGGCTCGACGATCGAGCACGTGAACTTCACCTTCGCGATCAGCGGCGTGACCCGGACGCTCAGCCACCAGCTGGTCCGGCACCGCGCCGGCACCGCGTTCGACCAGCAGTCGCAGCGCTACGTCAGCTTCAAGAAGCGCGACAACTACACGGTTCCCGAGAGTATCGCCGGTGGTGACCTGCCCGATGACCTGGCCGGCCGCTTCCAGCGCGCGATCGACGACAACCTCGACCTCTACGGCCAGCTGCTCCAGGCCGAGGTGCCCGCCGAGGACGCGCGCTTCATCTTCCCGAATGCCATGCAGACGAACCTGATCATGACGGTCAACCTGCGCCAGCTCATCCACATGTCGGGGCTGCGGCTGTGCACGATGGCGCAGTGGGAGATCCGCCAGCTGTTCAAGCAGATCCGGCACGAGATCTTCCGGGTCAGCCCCTTCTTCGGCAGCTTCCTCGTCCCGAAGTGCGTGCCGCTTGGCTACTGCGACGAGATGGGCAACCGCGACGAGCACTGCCGCATCAAGCCGCACCGCGACACGGTGATGGCCGTGTGGGATGCGTATCGATCCGGATCCCTCGAGGAGACCGATGGGCCCGTCGTCCCCGACACGAGTCCCTTCCGCCCGAAGCCGCGGCGGGTGCCGCTGCCGGTGGCCGAGGGTGACATTCGGCCGACGGCCGCATCCGAGCTGCTCGGCGCCGGGATCGGTCAGGCGGGAGACTCCGACCGGGTCTGACCCGCGCTACCCTCCCGCGGTGAACACGCCAGGGGAACGGGACCGATGACGCACGGCGGACGGCTGCCCGGGGACCGCCGTGTCCGGATCGAGTCCACCCGGCCGCAGGAGTTCACGGTGCGTCCGCCGCGCCGCCTGCGGCGTCCGCCATCTCCGGCCCTGTCGCTGGTGATCCTCTTCCTCATCCTGATCGGCGTCGGCACGGTCCTGCTCATGCTGCCCTTCGCGACGAACGACGGCAGCGCGACGGGCTTCCTCGACGCCCTCTTCACCGCCACGAGCGCCGCATGCGTGACCGGGCTCGTCGTGTTCGACACGGCCGACCACTGGAGCCCGTTCGGCCAGGTCGTGATCCTGCTGCTCATCCAGGCAGGCGGGTTCGGGATCATGGCCGGCTCGACGCTGCTGTTGCTGCTGGTCTTCGGCCGCCGGACCAAGCTGCGCGATCGGATCCTGGCGGCGGACTCGGTCGGCGGCATCCAGCTCGGTGGAGTGGCGACGATCCTCAAGCGGATCGCGATCTTCTCGCTGCTCATCGAGGCCGTCGGCGCGGTGATCCTCTCGATCGCGTTCATGGCCGGGCCGGAGGCTGGCCCGCCGGGCGACCCGCTCGGGATCTGGTGGGGCATCTTCCACTCCATCTCGGCGTTCAACAACGCCGGCTTCGACCTGACCGGCGGGTTCCGCAGCCTCACCCCGTTCATCGACGACTGGGTCGTGCTGCTGACGATCGCCGTGTCGCTCACGCTCGGCGGGTTGGGCTTTGCCATCGTCGGCGACGCCGTCGATCGGCGGCGCTGGTCGCGGATGGCGCTCGAGACGAAGATCGTGCTCGCCACGACGGCGGCCTTGCTCGTCGGTGGGTCGCTGGCCATCGGCTTCACCGAATGGACGAATCCCGCGACGCTTGGTGCGCTCCCGCCCGAACAGCGACTGCTCAACACGCTGTTCGAGTCGGCGACGCTGCGCACCGCGGGCTTCACCGCGCTCAACCCTGCGTTCTTCCTGGAGGAGACGCTGTTCGTGGTGATGGCGCTGATGTTCATCGGCGGCGCGTCCGGCTCCACGGCCGGCGGCATCAAGGTCACCACGTTCAGCGTCCTGCTCATCGCGATCGTCTCGACCGTGCGCGGCCAACCGTCGGCGGTGGCCTTCGGGCGCCGGATCCAGCACGCGGTCGTGTACCGCGCCCTCGCCGTCGCGCTGCTCGCGCTCGCGTGGGTCTTCGTCGTCGGCCTCGGATTGACCCTCACGACCGATGCGTCCTTCGTCCAGACCCTGTTCGAGGCCGTCTCCGCCTTCGGCACGGTCGGCGCCACGACCGGCATCACGCCGGAGCTCACCGATCCGGCGCGCGTCATCACCGCCGTCGCGATGTTCGTCGGCCGGCTCGGGCCGCTGACGCTGGTGCTGGCGCTGGCGACGCGCCAACGGCAGGTGTCCTCTCGACCGGCGGTCGAGTCGGTCCGCATCGGCTAGGCTTGCGGCCGATGGCGAGAGAGCAGGTGGTCGTGATCGGTCTCGGCCGCTTCGGTTCGGCGGTGGCGATCGAGCTCGAGCGCCTCGGCCACGAGGTGCTTGCCATCGACAGCAGCGAGCAGCGCGTGAACGAGATCGCGTCGGACGTGACCCATGCGCTCCAGCTCGACGCCGCCGACGAGGAGGCCCTGCGCGGGGCCGGCGCCGCGGACTTCACGACCGCGATCGTCGCCATCAGCTCCGATGCCGAGCCGTCGATCTTCGCGACGATGGTCCTCAAGCGGCTGGGCGTGCAGAACGTCATCGCCAAGGCCGGCAGCCTCCTGCACGGCGAGATCCTCGCGCGGGTCGGCGCGGACCGTGTCGTCTTCCCCGAGCGCGAGACCGGCCTGCGGCTCGCCCACTCGTTCAACGTGCCGAACGTGCTCGACTACCTCGACGTGGCACCGAGCTTCGGGATCGAGAAGGTCCGTCCGCCGAAGTCGTTCATCGGTCGCTCGCTGGGCGAGCTCGACCTCAAGGGCAAGCACGGGATCACGCCGGTCGCCCTGCGGCGTGGCAAGCAGGTGTTCGTCAATCCTGCCCGCGAGGAGCGCGTTGACTGAGGGCGACGAGCTGATCGTCATCGGCCGCGACGACAAGCTGGACCAGCTGCGAGGCTGACCCGGCGCTAGTTGTCGGGCGAGACGCCGTCGCCGAGCGTGAACCGGCGGAGCTCGTCCGCGCACTTCTCGGCGAGCCGGCGCGCCTCGTTGACGAGGAACGTGCTCATCTTCGTCGAGTCCACGATGAGCAGGGTGTGGCCGCGCTCGTTGCGGTCGAGCACGATCCGGTCGTCGCCGTGGAAGCTGATGCCCCAGTTGGCCTGGAGCTGGACGAGCTCGGCCAGCACGACCTTCTCGGCGAAGTACCAGTCGAGGAACTCGGCGTTGAGGGCGTTCACGACGTCGCGCAGCTGAAGCGTCTCGTTGCGCCGCAGGCGCGAGACGAAGTGGACGACGCGCAGGGCGGCGAACGGGTCGCCGGCGCGCGCGATCTGCGGTGGCGCGAGCGTCGGGTCGGGCATGCCGTCGGGAGCCGGGCCGGCCAGTGGGGTCGTCATCTGTCCTCGAGTATCGAGGGGCACGGCGGCTGCAGCAACCGCGAGGCCCTCAGCCGATGCGCAGACCATCCGGCGACGGCGGGTCCGGGCGCAGCAGGTGGACCTGGCCGTCCTCGCCCATCGCGCCGAGCACGAGCACCTCGCTCGCGAAGCCGGCGATCCGCCGCGGCGGGAAGTTGAGGACGGCCACGACCTGGCGTCCGACGAGGGCCCCACGGTCGGGGTAGGTCATGGTGAGCTGCGCCGAGCTGACGCGCTCCCCGATCCCGGGGCCGAAGTCGATCCGCAGCCGGTACGACGGCTTGCGAGCCTCGGGAAAGGGCTCGGCCGCGACGACCCGCCCGACGCGCATCTCGACCCGATCGAAGTGCTCCATGTCGATCACGCGGCGAAGGGTACCGGACCGAAGCGGGACCGGTGCGGCGATGCACTGGGCCTCCGCTGGGACTATCGGCCCAGTTGGTGGCTTCGGGGCCGGAGCGTACGGTTGCATCCGGGTCGCGCACGCAAGCCACGCGGCCTCGTTCGACACGGAGGCACACTTGACGTTCTGGAACTGGCGCCGCAGCCCGGGGCCGACGGGGACACAGGGATCCGCGGCGCTGGCGGCCGCCGCGCCGGACCTGGCGCCGATCGAGCTCTACACCGCCGAGGCGCGGATCGTGGGTTGGCTCGCGCCGAACGGCCAGCGCGTCACCGACCTGCTCGCCACGCAGGACGAGCTGCGCCTCTGGCGCCCGAGCCCCGGCCCGCTCGACGCAACGGGGGCGCCCATCGACGGGCTCCCGGACATCGAGCGCGGTGAGTGGGAGAGCCTGCCGACGGCGCGCGTCATCCTGGCCATGCCGCCCGAGTGGCGCGCCAGCCGCCAGCTCCGCCTCCACAAGCGCCTGCGCCGCGCCGCGCTCGTGGCCGGCCCGTTCAGCGTCACCGGCAATATCCACCTGCACCCCGGCGTCGATGTCGGCACGCACCTCCTGCGCGCCTCCAGCTTCCTGCCATTGACCGATGCCTATCTTCTGCACACCGGCGAGCCGTCGTTCGAGCACGTCGTGAGCGTCGTCATCGTCAACGCCGCCCACGTCACGCAGATCACTCCGCTCGTCACCCTCGCCTAGGCGGGTCTTCCGCGCACCGCATCGGCAACTGCGGTAGGGGGATGGCTCACGGCGCCAATCAACCCCACAAAGCCGGCGCCGGCGGCCGGCAATCCTGTGGGTGTCGGTCAAGGGCGATCGGCTCTTCGCGTCGCGCGGCATCCAGGCGCGGCCATAATCGGAGGCGATGGCCGTCCTCCGCAGCTCGATCGATCCCGAGCGCCGACAGACGTTCCGCGCGAATGAGCGATGCGATGCGCGCACTCGTCGACGACTCTGCGCGCGCGGACCGATGCGCTGGCGCGCAACGGCGCCGGCGGCGACGAGCGCTCCATCGCGCGCCACCGGGAGCGCGGCAAGCTGCCGGTCCGCGAGCGGATCGATCGGCTCCTCGACCCGGGCAGCGCATTCCTCGAGCTCAACGCGCTGGCGGCGAACGGCCTGTACGACGACGAGGCGCCGGGCGCCGGGATCGTGACCGGCATCGGTCGGGTGGAGGGCGTCGAGTGCGTGGTCGTCGCCAACGACGCGACGGTCAAGGGCGGCACGTACTACCCGATGACGGTGAAGAAGCACCTGCGCGCACAGGAGATTGCGCTCGAGAACGCGCTGCCGTGCCTCTACCTCGTGGACTCGGGTGGCGCCTTCCTCCCCCTGCAGGACGAGGTCTTCCCGGACCGCGACCACTTCGGCCGCATCTTCTACAACCAGGCCCAGCTGTCGGCGCGGCGGGTCCCGCAGGTTGCGCTGGTCATGGGCTCCTGCACCGCGGGCGGCGCCTACGTGCCGGCGATGTCCGACGAGACCGTGATCGTCAAGGGCACCGGCACGATCTTCCTCGGCGGGCCACCGCTCGTGAAGGCTGCCACCGGCGAGGAGGTGACGGCCGAGGAGCTCGGAGGCGCCGAGGTCCACACGACCCTCTCCGGCGTGGCCGATCACTACGCGCTCGACGACGACCATGCGCTCGCCATCGGCCGCCAGATCGTGCGCAACCTGGCCCGGCGCAAGCCGGAGCCGCCGTGGGAACCCGGCGAGCCCCGCGAGCCATCGATCTCTCAGGAGAGCCTGTACGGCGTCATCCCGGCCGATGCGCGCCAGTCCTACGACGTCCGCGAGGTGATCGCGCGCCTCGTGGACGGGAGCGACTTCCACGAGTTCAAGGCGCGCTACGGCGAGACGCTCGTCACCGGCTTCGCGCGGATCATGGGCTACCCGGTCGGGATCCTCGCAAACAACGGGATCCTCTTCAGCCAGTCGGCGCTGAAGGGCGCGCACTTCGTCGAGCTCGCGAGCCAGCGCCGGATCCCGCTCGTCTTCCTCCAGAACATCACCGGCTTCATGGTCGGCCGCGAGTACGAGGCGGGCGGCATCGCGCGCGACGGCGCGAAGCTCGTCACCGCGGTGAGCACCACGAACGTGCCGAAGTTCACCGTCATCGTCGGCGGCAGCTTCGGCGCCGGGAACTACGGCATGGCCGGGCGGGCCTACGGGCCGCGCCAGCTGTGGATGTGGCCGAACGCGCGGATCAGCGTGATGGGCGGCGCCCAGGCGGCGCGCGTTCTGTCCACGGTCCGCGGCGGGTTCGAGACCGATGCCGACCGCGACGCCTTCGAGGCTCCCATCCTCGAGAAGTACGAGCTCGAGGGTTCGCCCTACCACTCGACGGCGCGGCTGTGGGACGACGGCGTGATCGACCCGATCGACACGCGGCGCGTGCTCGCCCTCGGCATCAGCGCAGCCCTGAACGCGCCGATTCCGGACCCCGGCTTCAGCCTGTATCGGATGTGACGATCCGGCCCATCGCGCCGGACTCGTGCCTCGCTACACTCCGATCGCCGGAGTTGAGCCCGCGCCCAAGCGTGCCCGCCGGCGCCTGGAGGGATGGTTCGATGGTCGGTTGGGGCATCTTCCTCATCGTGATCGGCGCCGGGTCGCTGCTGCTGCCGCAGCTCGGGTACCAGTTCACGCTCATGGAGCTCGTCGACGACTTCCAGCCGTGGGCGGGCATCGTCGTCGCGGTGGTGGGGGCAGTCCTGCTGTTCATGGGCATGACCCGCCGACGGCCCGCCGCCGAGGTGACGTCGACACCGGAGCAGCCGGCTTCATCGACGGACCGGGAGGAGCCTCCCGCGCAGCCCTGAAGCGCATCGCCAGCGCTCGTCTTCGGCATCGGTCATGCGTGACCGAACGGCATGCACATCTGGAGCGAGCGTCCGCTCATGCGCGCCGGCGAGATCGTCGCCGACATTGCGACGCTGCTGTGGCTGACGATCTGGATCAATCTCGGCGTCCGGCTGTACGGCCTCCTCGCGAACCTCGCCGAGTCAGGGCGCCTCGTGCGCCGCGGCGGAACGGAGATCACCGGCGCCGGCGAGTCGATCGGTTCGGCGCTGGAGGACGTGCCGCTGGTTGGCGAGGGTGCGGCCGATGGCGTGCGCGGCGCGCTCGCCGCGGCCGGTGAGCCGCTCATCGTGTTCGGGACCGATCTCGAGCGGCTGCTGATCATCATCGCCGCAGTGCTCGGCGGCCTGCTCGTGGCGGTCGCGATCATCCCGTGGCTGAACCGATTCCTGCCGTGGCGGATCGCCCGCTGGCGGCGCCTCAACGCCGCATCGCGCGTGATCCGTGGGTCGCGGCGCGGCCGCTCCGACGCGATCCCGGATGCGACGCTCGAGTCGCTGCTCGCGTCCCGCGCGGTCCATCGGCTCGAGTACGACGAGCTCCTCGAGTTCAGCCCCGATCCGTTCGGCGACTGGGTCGCCGGGCGCCACGACCGGCTGGCGATGGCCGAGCTCGACCGGGTCGGCCTGCGTGGGGTGGCGCCACCGCGCTAGGCTCACGCGACCGATGCAACCCGCAGATCGTCCCGCGCCCGGCTCTCACGACCGGTCGGTCCCGTCCGGCTCGATCGAGGAGAGCGCCGCGAACCTGTTCGACGCGATGCTCGCGGCACGCGCCGCGGAGGAGCGCGGCGAGCGCGGCCCGCTCCACGCCTTCTACCGGACCCTGATGAGCGGCACGCTGCTGCTGCCGGTGCCGCCCGATCACGGCGACGAGGCGAAGGCGGCGCTCGAGGCGGCGGTCAACGACGACGAGCAGGTCGAGATCAGCGTGATGCTCGCCCGCGAGGCCGGAGGCGAGACGGTGGGCGTCGTGTTCGGCTCCATCGCGGCGCTCGCCGCCTGGGCGCCATCGGGCAGCGGCAACCTCCCGCTGCCGGCGCGGATCGCGATCGCCAACCTGGCGGCGGCCGGCATGCCGGCGATCATGGATCCGGCGGGGCCGGTGCCCTACCGCTTCGACACCGATGAGCTCGCCTCGCTCGCTTCCGGGCGCCTCCCCGGCAGCGACGAGCCGCTCTTCGAGGCCACGGCCCGCTCCTCGATTCGGGTCCGTCTGCCAGGCACCGATACCCGCGACCTCGAGCGACGCCTCGCGACCGAGCTGGGGGCGACCACGGTGGATGCCGCGTACCTCGTCGAGACCGACTCGGGCCTCGGCGACCGCCGGCTCATGCTCGGGCTCGTCGGGGAACCGGGGGCGACGGCGACCGTCGACGTGCCCGATGGCACCGACGTCGTGTGGCTCGAGGAGCCGCTGCTGGCCCAGGTGCGCGCCGTGGCCGAGCCGTTCCACCGCCGCGGTCGAGCGGCCCGGTGAGCGGCCTCCTCGTCGAGCGGGACGGCCCGTTCGCGCGGGTCAGCCTCGACCGGCCCGAGGTGCGCAACGCGTTCAACGCGGAGCTCATCGCGGAGCTGCGGGCGACGTTCGAGGCGCTGGCGGGCGAGGGCCCGGACGCATTGCGCGGGGTCCTGTTGGCCGGGACGGGCTCCGTGTTCTGCGCCGGCGCCGACGTCGACTGGATGCGGTCCGCGGCCGGTGATGAGCGTCGCGGACAACGAGCGCGACGCGGCCACGCTCCACGCGATGCTCGCCGCCGTCGACCGGAGCCCGGTGCCGGTCATCGCCCGCGTCCAGGGCGCGGCGCTCGGCGGGGGGATGGGCCTGTGCGCCGCCGCCGACGTCGTGGTCGCGACCTCCGACACGACCTTCGGCTTCACCGAGACGAAGCTCGGGATCATCCCCGCCGTCATCAGCCCGTTCGTGCTGGCGAAGATCGGCGAGACGCACGCCCGCGCGTTGTTCGCCACCGGCCAGCGCTTCGATGCGGAGCGCGCGCTGCGCATCGGCCTCGTCCACGAGATCGTGGCCGACGAGCCCGCGCTGGACGCGCGGGTGGAGGAGCTGCTCGGTGAGCTGCGATCGGCGGGCCCGACCGCCGCACGGGCGGCCAAGGCGCTCGTGCGCGAGCTGCGCGCGCTCACCCCGGAGGAGGCCCGCCAGCACACGATCCGCCACATCGCCCAGCAGCGGACGTCGCCCGAGGGACAGGAAGGCCTCGGCGCGTTCCTCGACAAGCGGCGGCCGCGCTGGATGGACGAGGACTAGCGTCGCTCCTGCGACAATCGCGACATGCCCGATGACCTGACGCCGCGACAGGTCGCCGACGAGCTCGGCGTGACCGTCCGCACGGTGCAGCGCTGGATCGCGGACGGCCGCCTCCCGGCGACGCGCATCGGATCGCGGGTCCGCGTGTCGCGTTCGTCGCTGTCTGCGGTCGCCGAGGGCGCCCGAGCGACGCCCGCGGGACCGATCCGGACCCTGCTCGTCGCGAACCGCGGCGAGATCGCGGCACGCGTGGCGCGGACGGCTCATCGGCTCGGGATGCGCGTCGTCGGCATCCACGCGCCCGACGACCGACCGCCGGACAGCGTCGACGAGAGCCACGAGGTGTCGGGCTACCTGGAGGGTGCGGCGATCATCGCGGTCGCCCAACGCGCCGGCGCCGACGCGATCCACCCCGGCTACGGCTTCCTCGCCGAGAATCCGGACTTCGCGCGGGCAGTGACGACGGCCGGGCTGCGCTGGGTCGGGCCGCCGGCCGACGCGATCGCCGCGATGGGCGACAAGGCCGAGGCCCGCCGCCGAGCGGCCGCCACCGGCGTCCCGACCGTCCCGGGCTACGACGGGCGCGGGCAGCAGGACGCAACGCTGGCAGCCGAGGGCGAGCGCATCGGCTACCCGCTCCTCGTGAAGCCTTCGGCGGGCGGCGGCGGGAAGGGGATGCGGGTCGTCCGCGACCCCGCCGACCTTGGCGAGGCGCTGGCCGGCGCGCGGCGCGAGGCGGATCGGTCCTTCGGCGACGATCGCCTCATCCTCGAGCGCTTCCTCGAAGATGCGCGCCACGTCGAGGTGCAGGTCCTCTTCGACGCGGCCGGGCGCGGGGTCCACCTCGGCGAACGGGACTGCTCGGCGCAGCGGCGCAACCAGAAGATCGTGGAGGAGGCGCCGGCGCCATCGGTCACGGCGGAGCTTCGCGAGCGGATGGGCACGGCCGCGCTGGCGGTGGCGGCGGCCGCCGGCTACGTCAGCGCCGGCACGGTCGAGATGCTCCTGACCGATGACGGCGAGTTCTTCTTCCTCGAGATGAACACGCGGCTCCAGGTCGAGCACCCGGTCACCGAGGCCGTCACGGGCCGCGACCTCGTCGCCGATCAGCTCGCGATCGCGGCCGGCGCGACGCTCGCCGACCTGGGTCTCGAGCAGCCACCACCGATCCGCGGCCACGCGGTCGAGGCACGGCTGTACGCGGAGGATCCCGAGGCGGGCTTCCTTCCCGCGACCGGGCGCGTGGCGCTCCTGCGCTGGCCCGACGGCGGGCGGATCGACGCCGGGGTCGCGCAGGGCGACGTCGTCGGCGACCGATACGACCCAATGCTTGCCAAGCTCATCGCCCACGGCGCGACGCGGGCCGAGGCGCTCGACCGGCTGCGGGCCGCGCTCGAGCACACGACGGTGCTCGGTGTGCGCACGAACCTGCGCTTCCTGCGCTGGCTCCTCGACCGGCGCGAGATGCGCGACGGGGAGGTCCGGACCGAGACGATCGCCGGCCTCTCGCTGCCCGGCCCGCCGGCCCTCGACGATGCCCACTGGCGGGCGGCGGCGAGCCTCGCGGGGATCGACCGGACCGATCCGTGGACCGACGGCTGGCGCCTCAACGCGCCCGCGGTCCGCCGGCTGCGACGCGGCGAGGAGGAGCGAACCGTCCCGACCGATGGCCCGACGCCGGCGATCGATGCGGTCCGTGATGGCGACACGATCCACGTCGACGTCGACGGACAGAACGTCGAGTTCGGCCTCGCCCCGCCGCCCACGGTGGAGTCGGCCGTCGCGCATGCCGCGGCCGGTGGCGAGGGCGCGTCGGTCCTCGTCGCGCCGATGCCGGGCCGCGTCATCGCCGTCCGCGCCTCCGAGGGCCAGCCGGTCCGTGCCGGGGAGCCGGTCGTCGTCATCGAGGCGATGAAGATGGAGCACGCCGTCGCGTCCCCGATCGACGGCGTCGTCGAGCGCCTGACGGTGCGCGAGGGCGACCAGGTCGACCGCGGGGCGGTCGTCGCCGAGATCGTCGCGGGCGATCGGGATACTCTCACCGAATGACCGATCGCGCCGTCCGCGTCTACGAGGTCGGGCCGCGCGACGGGCTCCAGAACGAGGCCACGCCGATCCCGACCGACGCGAAGCTGCGCTTCATCGACCTGCTGGCCGATGCCGGTCTGCGCGAGATCGAGGCCACCAGCTTCGTCGCGCCACGAGCGATCCCGCAGCTGGCCGACGCCGATGACCTCATGGCGCGCCTCGAGCACAGGCCGGGCGTCCGCTACCCGGTCCTCGTCCCCAACGAGCGCGGGTTGGGCCGTGCCGAAGCCGCCGGCGCCGACGCGATCTGCGTCTTCACCGCGGCCTCGGAGGCGTTCACGCAGCACAACATCAACATGACGATCGCGGAGTCGATCGACGCGTTCGGGCCGGTCGTGGCCCGCGCCCGCGAGCGCGGCTGGTGGACCCGCGGGTACGTGAGCACCGCCTTCGGCTGCCCCTACCAGGGGAAGGTCGACGAGCGCGCGGTCGTGGACGTCTCACAGCGCCTCCTCGCGCTCGGCGTCGACGAGCTCAGCATCGGTGACACGATCGGCGTGGCCGTTCCGGCCGACGTGCGCCGGGTCGTCGGCGCGTTGACCGCGGCAGGGATCCCGCCGCAGCGCCTGGCGATGCACTTCCACGACACGCGTGGCACCGCCCTCGCCAACGTGAGCGCGGCGCTCGAGCTCGGCATCCGCTGCTTCGACGCGTCGACCGGCGGGACCGGCGGCTGCCCGTACGCGCCGGGTGCGGCCGGAAACCTGGCGACCGAGGACCTCGTCTACCTGCTCGACCGCGAGGGGCTGTCCCACGGGGTCGACCTCGATCGGCTGCTCGAGGCCGCCCGTCACGTGAGCGCAACGCTCGGTCGCCCGCTGAGCACAAAGGTCGGTCAGGCCGGCGGCTGGCGTCTACCATAGGCGGCCGATGGACGCCGAGGTCGCGCCCCGCCCAGTGATCCTGGATGTCGACACCGGGATCGACGACATGATCGCCCTGCTCATCGCGGCCACCAGCCCCGAGATCAACCTGCGCGGCGTGACGTGCGTGGCCGGCAACGTCGAGATCCACCACGTCGCGCGAAACACCGGGAAGGTCCTGCGCATGGTCGGCCGCGGCGACGTGCCGGTCAGCATCGGCGCCGCCCGTCCGCTCCAGCGCCGTCTGCGCACGGCGCCCGACACCCACGGCCCGACCGGCACCGGCTACGTCGAGCTGCGCGGAGAGGATCGCGCCCTCGGCACGACCGAATACACCGCCATCCCCGCCAGCCGCTACATCGGCGCGCACGTGAGCCGCCACCCGGGCGAGACCTCGATCGTCGCGCTCGGGCCGTTGACGAACCTGGCGGCCGCGGTCCAGCACGGCATCGACCTGGCGGGCTCGACCCGGGAGGTGATCTGGATGGGCGGCACGCTCGAGGAGCGCGGGAACACGACGGAGACCGGGGAGTGGAATGCGTGCGTCGATCCCGAGGCCGCCGAGATCTGCCTGCGCGCCGGTGCGATCCATCGGATCTTCCCGCTCGACGCGACCCAGGACGTGGTGTTCACGATGGAGGACCTCAACGTACTGCCCGACACCCACCTCACCGGCATCGTCCGTGACGCGCTGCGCTACTACGTCGGATTCCACCGCCAGGCCGACGGCATGGACGGCGCCTACCTGCACGACCCGGTCGTCCTCATCGCCTCGCTCCTACGGACCGATCTCGTGACCGAGACGGTTTCGGAGCGGCTGGCGTGCGACACGAGCGCCGATCCCTACCTGGCCGGCAGCCTGTATCGGTCCGAGGAGGCGAATCGGGCCCAGGCGCGGGTCGCCGTCGCCATCGACCCCGAAGGGATGAAGGCCGAGCTGATCGCGCGCCTCGTCCGCGCCGTCAGCGTCCCGTATAGCTGAAACTGCCCGCACACCGGAGGAGGAGGGTTCACCCATGGTCGTTCGCTGGATCGCCGCCCTCGTCGCGTTCTTCGTCGTGGTCGCAGCCGGCGTCGTGTTGGCAGGCGGCATCCCGGATCCCGGCGAGCAGGATCCAATCACGTTCGCGTACCAGGCGGTGGCCGACGTCCTCGCCCTCGTCCTGGGGGTCGCCCTGCTCGCGGCGATCGTGGTCTACCTGGTGGCCGAGCGGATCCAGACCGGCGCGAACGCATCGGTGACCACGCAGTTCACGACGCGAACGCTCATCCTCATGCCGATCGCGATCGCCCTGAACATCATCCTCGGGCAGACCGTCACGGCCGCCCTGAAGGTGCCGATCTACCTGGACTCGATCGGCACGATTCTCGTCGGAGTCCTGGCCGGCCCGCTGGCGGGAGCGGCCACCGGACTGCTCGCCAACGTGCTGTGGGCGTACGTGATCCCGCCGCCGTTCCAGTACCCGCCGGCCGCGGCCTTCGCGATCGTCGCCGCGGTCATCGGGCTCATCGCCGGCATCGCCGGCGGGCGTGGGTTCCTCCGTCCGCGGCTGAACCGGCCGGTCGGGCAGCTCGTCGCCGGCGGCGCGATCACGGCGGCCGTCATCGGCCTGCTGGCCTACGTCGGCTATCTCGGCTACACGGCCGCGATCGGGCCGACGAGCCTGGCGCCGGAGTCCGACAACACGATCTTCGTCGTCATCGGCTGGCTGGCGCTGGCACTCGTGCTCGCAACCGTGGTCGGCCTGTTCGCGCTGCTGATCCTGCGACGCGACCTGACCGCGACGTACGTCGTCATCGTCGGCATGGTGACCGGCATCGTGGCCGCGCTGATCAGCGCCCCGATCGCGGCCGGGGTCTTCGGCGGCGTCACCGGCTCCGGCACGGACTTCCTCGTGGCGGCGTTCCGGCAGGGCGGTGCCGACATCGGTGCCGCGACGCTCGGCCAGGGACTGATCAGCGACCCGATCGACAAGATCACGACCTTCTTCGTCGTCTACCTCATCGTCAGCGCGATGGCGCGGCGCATGAAGGCTCGCTTCCCGCAGGGCGAGCAGCTGATGGAGGAGGCCGACCAGCCGGCGGCCGAGGAGGGCGAGTGGCGGGGAGCACCCGCCTGACCGACTCGGCCCTCGAGAGCCGGCGGGGCGTCCCGGAGTTCCTGGGACGCCCCGGACCGAGCGCGGTCCATCGGCTCAACCCGCTCACCAAGGCAACCCTCGCCACCGTCACGGCCATCGCGGCGGTCGTCCTCGGCGGGTTGCTGGGTCCCGCGATCCTCGTCGCCGTCGCGGTCATCGGTCCGGCGCTGATCGCCGGCGTGGTCGGCCAGCTGGCGCGGCTGACCCTGCTGCTGTCGCTGCCGATCGCGCTCTCGGCGCTCATCGTCAACCTCTTCTTCTTCCCCGGCGGCACGACGGTCCTCTTCCAGCTCGGACCGATCACCGCCACCGCCGAGGGTCTCGCCTTCGCGCTCGAGATCCTGGCCCGGATCCTGGCGATCAGCGGCGCGGTCACCCTCTTCTATCTCACCACCCGGCCGTCGGACCTCGTGATCGACCTCGAGCGCCGAGGCGTCAGCCCGCGCATCGGGTTCGTCGCCAGCGCATCGGTCCAGACCGTGCCGGCCATGGTCGAGCGGGCGGGACAGATCACCGCCGCCCAGCGTGCTCGCGGCCTCGACACCGAGGGCTCGGTGTGGCGGCGCATCCGCGGGATCGTCCCGATCGTCGGCCCGGTGATCCTCGGCTCGATCGCCGAAGTCGAGGAGCGCGCGATGGCCCTCGAGGCCCGTGGCTTCGGGCGTCCCGGCCGGCGCACGCTGCTGTGGTCGCCGCCGGACTCGGGTGCGCAGTCGGTCGCGCGCTGGGCGCTCGTCGCCGGGCTGGCCCTCCTCGTCGTCGCGCGCATCAGCGGGTGGCTGCCGTGAGCATCGAGCTCACGGGGGTCGGCTACCGCTATGCGGGCGAGGCGCGGCCGGCGCTCCTCGATGTCGACCTCCAGCTCCGCGACGGCGAGGTGCTCGGGGTCGCCGGGCGTTCCGAGTCGGGCAAGACGACCCTGTGCCTCGTCGCCAGCGGGCTCGCGCCGCGCACGATCGGCGGCCGGATCCGCGGCCGCATCACCCTCGACGGCGAGGCCGTCGACGGCTGGCCGATGCACCGGCTGAGCCAGCGGATCGCGATCGGCTTCCAGAACCCGGTGACGCAGCTCTCGCAGGTGGCCGAGAGCGTCTTCGAGGAGGTTGCCTTCGGACCGATGAACCTCGCGCTGCCGCGCGAGGAGGTCGTCGCCCGGACCTGGGACGCGCTCGCCGCCATGCGGATCGATGGCCTCGCCGAGCGCGACCCGCGCCGCCTGTCGGGCGGCCAGCAGCAGCTCGTCGCAATCGCCGGGCTGCTTGCGATGCGCCCGGCGCACCTCGTGCTCGACGAGCCGACCGCGCAGCTCGACCCGGCCGGCACGCGGCTGGTGGGCGAGGCGATCGGCCGGCTGGCGGCGGACGGCGCCTCGATCCTCGTGACCGAGCAGAAGACCGATCTGCTGGCCGCGGTGGCCTCGCGCGTGGTCGTGCTCGACGGCGGCCGGGTGGCGATCACCGGATCCGCCGCCTCGGTGCTCGGCGACGCGCGGCTTGCGTCGCTCGGGGTGGCGGAGCCCTCGTCGGTCCGGCTGGGACGGGCAATCGCGGAGGCCGGTGTCGACGGACCGCGGGTCGTGGCGGCGCTCGCCGATGGTTGAGATCGCGGTCGACGGCCTCGTCCACGTCTACGCCGAAGGATCGGTGCGGGCCCTCGACGGTGTCGACCTGCGCATCGGGCCGGGCGAGCGCGTCGCGCTCATCGGCCAGAACGGCAGCGGCAAGACCACGCTCGTGCGCCACCTCAACGGCCTGCTGCGCCCGACCGCCGGCAGCGTGCGGCTGGACGGTGCCGACGCCGCGGCCCGGACGGTCGCCCAGCTGGCGGCGCAGGTCGGCCTCGTGTTCCAGGACCCGGACCGTCAGATCTTCTCCGGCTCGGTCCGCAGCGAGGTCGAGTTCGGTGCCCGCAACCTCGGCATCCGCGACGGCGCGCGGCGTGCTGCGGTGGCGATGGCGCTCCGCGCCACGGGTCTCGAGGGGGAGGAGGCGACGAACCCGTACGACCTCGGCGGGGCGCGACGGAAGCTGCTGGCGCTGGCATCGGTCCTGGCGATGGAGACGCCGGTGCTCGTCCTCGACGAGCCGACGACCGGCCAGGACGCGGACGGCGTGGAGCGGGTCCGTGCCATCGTCGAGTCGGTCTCGGCCACCGGACGGACCGTGATCGCGATCAGCCACGACATGCGCTTCGTGGCGGAGGCCTTCGAGCGCGTCGTGGTCATGCGCGCCGGAACTGTGATCCTGGACGGCAGCCCGACGACGGTCTTCGCGCCCGATGCGTGGGCGCTGCTGGGATCGACCTACCTCGAGCCGCCGCACGCGGCGGTCGTCGGCGATCGGCTGGGGCTGGGATCGACCCCGACCGATGCCAGCCTGGTGGAGGCGCTCCGTGCCCGACCCGGCTAGGGCAGGTCAGCGGCGGGCGATCGCCCAGATCCAGGCGCCGAGCGCCACGAGGATGCCGACGAGGGCGAGCCCGATGACGCCCGCATCCCAGATGCTGAAGCCGTCGAAGATCCCGCCGGTGACGGCGATCCCGATCACCGCGATGAAGACACCGATGGCCACGGCCGTGGCGACGCCAGAGCCCTTCACGTCCTGACTCCTCAATCGATCAAGGGTGGGCGATCCGCTGCCTGAGTGCGCCAGCGGCGACAGCGCCGCGGACGACAGCGTCCCGTAGCCGGGCGGAGGCGGCAGCGGGCCGCCGCTCGCATCGAGGCGTTCGCCACCCGGAAGGTCGTCGCGATGCACGCGCCCGTCGATCGGTCCCGCGATGGCCAGCGCCATCACCGAGCTTGGCACCTCGTCGAGCCGGTCGACGATGCTGCGCAGGCCCAGGCGGCGCAGCGCTGGGCCGAAGCGATCGGTGAAGTCCTCGTCGCGGAGGAGGCCGAACGCCAGCGACGAGTGCGCGCGGTTGAGCAGCTCGATCGCCCTCGCCGACTCGGCCACGTTGACCTGGTTGAGCCCGAGCTGGCGCTCGAGGGTGTCGAGCGCGCGATTTGCCTCTTTGCGCGTCGCCTTGCTGAAATGGGGCGTGCGATTGACGAGCAGCTTGCTTCGGTAGAGCGTCTCGCGCACCCGAGCGTCGCGATTGAGGTTCGCCTGGGTCATGGTCCGAATACTACGCGAGGAACGCGGCTGGGCGGACGCGCTGGCCAGTGCGCTGGAGGGCGCGCGGCGACCGATTCCGCTCGACGAACGGCTGCTGCCGCGGACCGCCGACGGCCAGACCAGCCGGCGCCGGTTCGAGCGCGGAGACTTCCCGCCCGCACGGCCCGCGGCGACCCTCCTGGCGATCTATCCCGACGCCGAGGGCAACCTCGTCGTGCCGCTCACCGTCCGTCACGGCGACCTGCGTTCTCACGCCGGCGAGGTCTCCCTCCCCGGCGGCGCGGTCGACGCCACCGATGCCGGCCCGGAGGCCGCCGCCCTCCGCGAGGCGTGGGAGGAGGTCGGCCTGCCGCCAACGTCCGTGCGGATCGTGGGCTCCCTCGACCCGGTCTGGATCCCGGTCAGCAACTTCGAGCTGCTGCCGTTCGTGGGGGTGGTGGCGGCTCGCCCGACGCTCGTGCCGCACGACGCGGAGGTCACCGCCATCGTGGAGCTGCCACTGGCCGCGCTGTGGGACCCCGACGTGGCGGGCGTGGAGGAGATCGTCGTGCGTGGCGTCACGCTGCGCGCCGGTGCCTATCGGTATGGCGGGGTCGTCGTCTGGGGCGCCACGGCGCTCACGCTCGGGATGCTCGCCCACGTCCTCGACGCTTAGCGCCGGGTCTGGACCGTCGTCTTCAGGCCGCGAAGCGCCTCCAGCAGCGCGCCGTGCTGCGCGGCCGGGGCGGCGACCACGTTCGCCCGTGGACCGCTGATCCGCGGGTTCCACCAGGGACCGCCGCGGAGATCGGTCACGACGGCTCCGGCGCGCTCGGCGATCAGACCGGCCGCCGCCACGTCCCACGGCGAGAGCCCGCCGTTCTGGACGAACGCGTCGAAGCGGCCGTTGGCGACGTACGCGAGCGCCAGCGCGGCGCTGCCCATGCGACGGTGGATCCGGATCTGCGGCGCGATCCGCCGCTCCCGCGACAGCCCGCCGCGCCCGATCACGGCCAGGCTGACCACGTAGTCGGACAGGGTCTGCTTCGTCGAGGCGGCAACCGGTTCGCCGTCCAGGGTCGCGGGACCGTCGACGGTGGCAGCGTACAGGTCGTCCCGGGCCGGATCGAGGATGACCCCCACGCTCGGCCGATCGTCGACGACGAGACCGATGCTCACGCAGTAGAACGGGATCCCGTTGGCGTAGTTGACGGTCCCGTCCAGCGGGTCGATGACCCAGGTCCGCCCGTTGCCCGACCCGTCGTCGCGCAGCACACCGGCATGCTCGCCGGACTCCTCGGCGAGGATCGCGTCGCCGGGGTAGCGCTGCTTGATGGCGCCGATGACCAGGCGTTCCGAGGCGTAGTCCGCATCGGTCACGACGTCGCGCTTGCTCTTGTAGTCGATCGTCTCGACGCGCTCGTAGCTCGCCAGCAGGATCTCGCCCGCCGCGCGGGCCAGTTCGGTGGCGAAGGCGAGCTCATCGGCCCAGCGGCTGGTCATCCACCGATGCTAGCCGGCGCCGTCGTCCTCGGTCGACTTCGGCTGCGGAGGCGGCTCGTCGCCGCCGTCGCTCGCCGCCGATGAAGCTGATCTTGACCCGCGCTCGAGGATGGCCCACTTCACGTTGCCCATATGCGCGATCCCCGCCAGGCGCATCTCGGACTCGATCTCGCTCGTCGTCAGCCGGTTGCGACGCAGGTTGCCGGTGAGCAGCTCCCCGTCGTCTAACGATGGCGCGCGGCTCACTCGAGCAGCCGCTCCGCGCGCGGCCACAGGTCGCTGGCCAGCTCATCGCCAGGGCCAGGAACGCGATCGTCGAGATCGGATGATCGCCCCGGTCAGGCGGAAGTCGTTCAGGGTGACGCCCTGCGGGATGAGGTCACCGATGACCACCAGCACGATCAGCTCGAACGGCGTCATCTGCCCGAGCTCGCGCTTGCCCCATCAGGCGCACGAGGAGGTACAGCGCGATGAAGATGACGGTGGCTCGCAGCACGATGTCCATCAGGGCAGGACCGATACATCCATGTCGACCGCGATTAGCCGTCCCCGCCGATACACCGTCAGTCTGCCCGGATGCCGCCGAGGAGGTCGAGGTTGACCAGCAGGTCGACCTTCAGGTCGAAGGTCGACCGGTCTCGATTGGACCGAAGGTGGAGCGGACTCGCCGTCCTCGCCCACCTCCTCGGTCGCCGCGGAGAACACGTGGCGACGGTCATGTCGCCAAGAGCGCCGGGTCGACGCCGACGACGAGCTCCATCGAGTCGCCTCGATCGCTTCGATCGGATCCGCGTCTCGAAGAACTCGCGTTGCGGATGATTCGGGCGCGTGAACGCGGAGCGCCACGCCGCCTGCCTCGGCCTCCCAATCACGCTCGTGGCCGAGGACACCCGCCATCCCGAGTACGAGGACCGAGCCGAACACGACGAGCGACAGCGGGCTCGCGTGCTGCCGCCAGCCCGTCCGTGGTGCGGCCTGCTCCTTTGCGATCCCGTCCGGCAAGGTCGAGCTGCGGGGCGTGCTCAGGGCAAGGTCGACCAGGGATCAAGCCCCTTGCCAGCGCGTCTTGCCCGACCGCATCCCGTAACTGCCGGTCATCGAGCCGCTGATCCGCCGGTGGACGGTCGTGCAGCAGTTCCAGTCTCGACCACGGTCGAGCCACGACCGCCGCGATTGACCACCCATCAGGGTCGTCGACCGAATGCGATCGAGCAGCTCGCGCCAGGCGCTGCCGGTCGCCGCGCGGAAGCCGACTCACCGCGCGCTGTAGCCGACCACGACGACGAACGCGACACCGAGCAGGACCACGATCTTCCACGATGGCAGGAGGAACGAGTGAACCCACATCTCCATCGTGTAGAGGAGTGGCAGGCCGATCAGCAGACCGCCACCAGAAGCGCGCACGAGGTCACGGACCGTGGCCGCAATCGACTGGGGCTTCGGCGCGCGAACTCTGCTCACGACCGTCTCGCATGCACGTGCCGCACCATTCTGTAGGCTACGCCGCATGCCACAGATCCACCTCCGTGCCGAGGAGGGCGACTACGCGCCCCTCGTGCTCCTCCCCGGCGACCCGAACCGCGCACGACGAATCAGCGAGCGATTCGACGAGGGCAGCGCCCGTCAGGTGAACGAGCACCGCGGCATGCTCGGCTTCACCGGGACGTATCACGGGACCCCGGTGAGCGTCCAGACCAGCGGCATGGGGACGCCGAGCCTGAGCATCGTGGTCGAGGAGCTGCTGCGCCTCGGTGCGAAGCGCTTCATCCGGGTCGGCACCTGTGGCGGGATCGCGAAGGGTCTGGCCACGGGCGACCTCGTGATCGCGACCGCGGCGTGTCCGACCGACGGCGCCACGGCCACGTACCTCCATGGCGAGCCGTACGCGCCGGCGGCCGACTTCGCGCTCACCCGCTCGCTGGTGGACGCCGCCGCCGCCGCGGGCGTGCAGGCCAGGACGGGGTTGATCGCATCGGTCGACGTCTTCTACAACACCGATGACGACTACGCGCAGCGCTGGCGCGACCGTGGCGTCCTCGCCTTCGAGATGGAGGCCTCCGCGCTCTTCTTCCTGGCCGCCCGTGCCGGCGTCCAGGCGGCCTGTGCGCTCATCGTCAGCGACGTCCTCGGCGACGACGTGACGAGCGAGGAGAGCTATCTGCCGCTCGACGAGCTCGATCGGGCAATCGACCGGATGATCGAGGTTGCCCTCGACGCCGGCATCGCGGGGTAGACTCGAAGCCATGACCGATACGCTCCCGCGCGGCGCCGCCAACCAGGCTGGCGCGATCATCAACCCGAATGCGGCCGCCGAGGCGCAGGACTTCCTGCCGCTGAAGGGCATCGACCACGTCGAGTTCTGGGTCGGCAACGCCAAGCAGGCCGCGCACTACTACCGCGCCCTGTGGGGCTTCACGCCGGTCGCCTACGCCGGGCTCGAGACGGGCGTGCGGGATCGGTCCAGCTTCGTGATGGTCCAGAACGACATCCGCTTCGTCTTCACCGCACCGATCTCGCCCGATGGCGAGATCGCCGAGCACGTGGCGAAGCACGGCGACGGGGTGAAGGACATCGCGTTCGCGGTCGACGACGTCACATCGGCCTGGGAGGAGACGACGAAGCGGGGTGCGCAATCGGCCCTGGAGCCGACGACGCTCGAGGGCAAGAAGGGCGTGCTCCGCCGGAGCGCCATTCGAACCTACGGCGAGGTGGTGCACTCGTTCGTCGACCGCTCCGACTATCACGGCGCCTTCGCCCCCGGCTACCACCGCATCACGAGTCCGGCGGCGGCGGCGAGCGGCCAGAGCCTGCTGGAGGTCGACCATTGCGTCGGCAACGTCGGGCTCGGCGACATGAATCGGTTCGTCGACTTCTACAAGGACGTCCTCGGCTTCGCGCAGCTCATCCACTACGACGACAAGGTCATCCACACCGACTACTCCGCGCTGATGAGCAAGGTCATGCAGAACGGGAACGGCCGGATCAAGTTCCCGATCAACGAGCCGGCCGCCGGCAAGAAGAAGAGCCAGATCCAGGAGTTCCTCGACTACTACCTCGATGCCGGCACGCAGCACATCGCGTTGCGCACCGAGGACATCGTCGGCACGGTGCGGCTGCTGCGCGACCGCGGCGTCGAGTTCCTCGGCATGCCGCACGCCTACTACGAGTCGCTGCCGGACCGCGTCGGCGACGTCGGCGTCCCGATCGACACGCTCGAGGAGCTCGGCATCGAGGCCGATCGCGACGAGGAGGGCTACCTGCTCCAGATCTTCACCCGCCCGGTGCAGGATCGGCCGACCTTCTTCTTCGAGATCATCGAGCGCCATGGGTCGCGCGGCTTCGGCGTCGGCAACTTCAAGGCGCTGTTCGAGGCGATCGAGATCGAGCAGGCGCGCCGAGGCAACCTCTAGGAGCTCGCAACCGGGACTGCGGTCCTCCCGGGGTACTGCACCAGAGCCCACTCGGCGCCCGGAGGCGTCACGCGGCGGCAGTTGCCGACGGTCAACACGGGACCCCGGTGCCCATCGGGCCATCGCGCAGCCGGTGGCGGCAGTCCACGATGCAGGTGAGAGGCGGCGGTGCTGCCCCGCCCACCCTCCACGAGTGCGCCGCTCGCTGACCGCCACGTGCCCGGCGGTCAGCTGACGCGGCCCCTCCCACTCCATCGGCTAGGATTCGGTGCTCCGATGAGCACTGACAGGCTGCCCACGCAGCAGGACGACTTTCCCGGCTGGTACGTCGAGGTCGTGAAGCGCGCCGAGATGGCCGAGCACGGCCCCGCGAAGGGCTCGATGATCATCAAGCCCCACGGCTACGCCATCTGGGAGCACACGCAGCGCGCCCTCGACGATCGGTTCAAGGCGACCGGCCACGAGAACGTCTACTTCCCGCTGCTCATCCCGATGAGCCTCCTCGAGCGCGAGGCCGATCACGTCGAGGGCTTCGCGCCGCAGGTCGCGGTCGTCACCCACGGCGGCGGCGAGAAGCTGGAGGAGCCCCTCGCCATCCGGCCCACCAGCGAGGCGCTGATCTGGCACACCTACAAGCGCTGGATCCAGAGCTACCGCGACCTCCCGCTGCTCTACAACCAGTGGAACAACGTCCTGCGCTGGGAGATGCGGACGCGCCTCTTCCTGCGCACGAGCGAGTTCCTGTGGCAGGAGGGCCACACCGCCCACGCCACCTCGGCCGACGCCACCGAGGAGGCGCTGCGCATGCTCGAGGTCTACCGCGAGGTCGCCGAGGACGTGCTCGCCATCCCGGTCTTCACCGGTCGCAAGTCTGCCGGCAGAGCGCTTCCCCGGGGCCGATGAGACCTACTGCATCGAGGGCCTCATGCGCGACGCGAAGGCCCTCCAGTGCGGGACCAGCCACTTCCTGGGCCAGAACTTCGGCCGCGCCTACGACGTGACCTTCCTCAACGCCGATGGCGTGCAGGAGCACGCCTGGGGCACGTCGTGGGGATTCAGCACCCGGATGATCGGCGCCACGATCATGGCCCACGGCGACGACGCCGGCCTTCGCCTCCCCCCGGCCGTCGCGCCGGTCCAGGTCGTGATCGTGCCGATCGCCCGCACCGACGAGGAGCGCGCGACGGTCCTCGCCGTCGCCGAGCCGCTGCGCGCCGACCTGGCCGCCGCCGGCATCCGCGTCCGGCTCGATGACCGTGAGCAGCATCGGCCCGGCTACAAGTTCGCCGAGTGGGAGGTCAAGGGCGTGCCGGTGCGGATCGAGCTCGGTCCGCGCGACGTGGCGGCGGGCAAGGCCGTGCTCGTCTCGCGCCTCGACGGGGCGAAGGAGGAGGTCGCGATCGGCGAGATCGCCTCCGGGATGACGGATCGGCTCGCGTCCATCCAGCGCGACCTGTTCGCCGACGCGGTCGCCTTCCGCGAGGCGAACACGCACCGGATCGCGTCCTTCGACGAGTTCGCGCGCGGCGTCGACGAGGTCGGCGGCTTCTGGATCGGGGCGTGGTGCGGCGACGCTGCCTGCGAGGCCGAGATCAGCGCGAAGACGAAGGCCACGATCCGCTTCCTGCCCCTCGAGCCGGCCGATCCGGGTGCCGCCGTGCATCCACTGCGGAAAGCCTGGCGTCGACACCGCCACCTGGGCGCGGGCCTACTGACCGAATGCGCACCGCCGCCCAGCCGCACATCGTCTCCATCTCCGAGATCCGCGCTGCCGCCGAGCGGATCCGGGGAGTCGCTACCCGCACGCCGCTGCTGCGCTGGGACGACACGACCTGGCTGAAGCCCGAGTCGCTCCAGCCCGTCGGCGCGTTCAAGATGCGCGGCGCCTACAACAAGATCGCTTCACTGACCGATGAAGAGCGCGCCCGCGGCGTCGTCACCTACTCGTCGGGGAACCACGCCCAGGCCGTGGCTCGCGCCGCACGCCTGCTGGGCGCCCACGCCGTCATCTGCATGCCCCGCGACGCGCCGCGCGTGAAGATCGCCGGCGTCGAGGGCGACGGCGCCGAGATCCAGTTCACGGGCATGGACTCCGAGGAGCGACACGTGCTCGCCCTGCGCCTCGTCGAGGAGCGCGGCCTCGTGATGGTCGAGCCCTATGACGACCCGGCGATCATCGCCGGCCAGGGGACGTGCGGGCTCGAGATCGTCGAGGACCTGCCCGGCGTGACGAGCGTGCTGATCCCGACGTCGGGCGGCGGCCTGTCGGCGGGCGTTTCCACGGCGGTGCGGGCGCTGGCGCCGGACGCTCGGATCATCGGCGTCGAGCCGGAGCTGGCCGCCGACGCGAAGGAGTCGCTCGAGCGCGACGAGCTCGTGACCTGGACCGCCGAGCAGACCGGCCGGACGATGGCCGACGGCCTGCGCACGAACTCGCTCGGCCCGCTCCCCTTCGAGCACCTGCGGCGCTTCATGGACGAGATCGTCACCGCCTCCGAGGACGGCATGGCCGATGCGATGCGCCAGCTCGCCCGCCGCGCCCGCCTGGTGGTCGAGCCCTCCGGCGCGGTCGCGATGGCCGCACACCTCGCCGACGCCGCTCCCCGCCGCGACGGCGACGACGCGCGGGTCATCGTCATCAGCGGCGGCAACGTCGACCCGGAGCTCTACCTGCGCATCCTCGCGGGCTGAGCGTCCTAGGCCCGTAGTCGCTGAACGGGTGGTAGCACGAACGAGCGGCCTGTCGTGCTCGCTCATGCTGATTCCTGGTCGCTCAGTGCATGCGATCGTGAACGAGCTGCCGTCTGACGGGTATCGACCCCGCTCGCTTCGCGATAACAGTCGCTGACCGAATAGCGCCAGCGCGCACCGCCGATCAGCTCCCGAGCAGCTCCAGGGCGCGATCCAGCTGCGGGTCCTCGTCGGACGTCGGATCCTCGGGCGCGGCGACCTCGACGTCGGGCTGCACGCCGTCGGGTGCCACCGAGTTGTGCTCGGGCGTGAACCATCGGTCCGTCGTGAGTCGCAGGCCGCCACCGTTGGGCAGATCGTTCCAGATCTGGACCGTGTTCTTGCCGAACGTCGCCTCGCCGACCAGCTGGGCGCGGCCGTGCTCCTGGAGAGCGGCCGCGACGATCTCCGATGCCGAGGCCGAGCCGCCGTCGATGAGGACGACGACCGGCACGTCGGGCGACTGAAGGAGGCCGTCGATCGCCCGCCACTCCTGGACGTCCTCGCCGGACTCGACCGTGAACAGCAGCTCGTTGGTCGGGGATGAACTGCGAGCCGATCCCGCGCGCCGCATCGATGAAGCCGCCGGGGTTGCCACGCAGGTCGAAGACGAAGCGCGTCGCGCCCTGATCGAGCAGCGACGAGATCGCGTCGCGGACCATGTCGGTCGCGCGGGCGGTGAACGTCGTCAGCCTGACGTAGCCGACGCCGTCGTCGAGCAGCTCCGAGCGGACCTCCTGGAGGTCGATGACCGCACGGGTCACCGTGATGTCCATCTCCTCGTCGTCGCGGCGGATCGAGAGCGTCACGTCGGTGCCGGCCTCGCCCCGGACGACGTAGACGAGCGAGCTCACCGACTCGCCGATCGTCGACTCGCCATCGATCGCGAGAATCTGGTCGCCGGGCCGGAGGCCGGCCGCCTCGGCCGGTGATCCCTCGAGCGGCGCGACGATCACCATCGCGCACGTCTCGGTCACGACCGTGCACGACTCGAGGTCCGCGGGGTCGACGAGGTTCTCCATGCCGACCTCGGCGCCGATGCCGCTGAACTCGCCGGACAGGTCCTCGAGCGCCTCGCCGTACTGCTCGGGCGGCAGGTAGCCGGAGTACGGGTCCTCGAGCCCGTATTCGACCATCCCGCGGACGGCGCCGTCGACGAGCTGTTCGTCGGTGATCTCGTCGACGTAGCTCGCCTGGATCTGGGCATAGGCATCGCACAGCACCGCGAACGCCTCGCTCGGCTCGGCGCAGGTGATCGTCTCGAGCACCGGCGTCGGCCCGGGCGTTGCGGCGTCGGACGGGACGACGACGGTCGACGGCGGGGTGGGAGAGGCATCGGCCTGGGCGACTGGTCCGCCCGATCCGCCGATAGCCAGGCCGGCGATGAAGGTGATGGCTCCGAACAGGAGCAGCACGCCGATGAGCGCGGCGGCGCTCGCGAGCGGCGATCGACGGGGAGTGGGAGTGGTGGAGGTCATGGTCTTCCTGCGGCTGGGAGGGCGGCCGGCGCATTCTGCCCCGAATTCGGCGCGACTGCTGCCGGGCGCTTAGAGGGACGGCGCGCGTTACCCGCGGACGGCGCGCAGGCCGAGGAAGATTGGGATCTCGGCATTGGCGCGCGCGTCGCCCCGCGCAGCCTTGCCCGGACGCCGATCCGGCGGCAGGTCGGGGATCTCGAGCATCGCATCGGTCGCGAAGCCGGCGTCGGCGAAGGTGTTGACGTAGGCGCTGATCGGCCGATGGAAGCTCCGCGTCGGCTGACCGCCGCCGAGCGACTTCATCGGCACCGCCATCTCACCGAGGTAGGCATCGATTCGCCGATACGTCAGCTTGCGCCCTTCATCGGTGCCCCACCCGGAGTGGCGCGGCTGGCGAAAGGCGGGGTGCGTCATGAGCAGGACGACCCGCGACCGCGGCTTCAGCGCCCACTCGACCGATGCCACCACGTCCTCGAGCGGGTCCATGTCCTGGATCGAGAGCAGGAAGACGGCGGAGTCGAAGTCCGCCTGGCCGATGCCGGTCACCGCCTGCAGCCGACGAGCATCGCCGACCAGGAAGCGCGCATTACGCAGGGACCGATGCCGCCGCTTCGCAGCGGCGATGAGCTTCGCCGATGCGTCGACGACCGTCACGTGGGCACCGGCGTCGGTCACGTACGGCGCCAGCACGCCCTGCCCCCCGCCGACGTCGAGAATCGCCTCGTCTGGCTCCGGCTGGAGGAGGTCGAGCACGGCCGGGATGGCGAGCTCGCGGTGATAGGCAGACCCGCGGTCGCCGACCCAGCCGTCATACCAGGTCGCGACGCGCTCCCAGCTCGTCTCGCTCCCGGCACCGCGGGGTGGTCGTGAGCGGCCGGTCAACGCCAGCCCAGCTCGGGAGCGACGTGCTTCAGGATGCTCTCGATGGCGTGCGCGTTGTAGTCGACGCCGAGCTGGTTCGGAACGGTCAGCAGCAACGTGTCTGCTGCCGCGACCGCGGTGTCCTCGGCCAGCTCTCGGACGAGGGCCTCCGGCTCGGCCGCGTAGGATCGGCCGAAGATCGCGCGCGTCTGCTCGTCGATGTAGCCGATCTGGTCGTGCTCCTGCTGCCCTCGGCCGAAGTAGGCGCGGTCGCGGTCGTCGACGATGGCGAAGATGCTGCGGCTGACCGAGACGCGCGGCTCGCGCGGGTGGCCGGCGGCGCGCCACGCCTCGCGGTACGCGTCGATCTGCCGGCGCTGCTGCACGTGGAGCGGCTCCCCGCTCTCGTCGAAGACGAGCGTCGAGCTCATGAGGTTCATCCCCTGCACTGCGGTCGAGACCGCGGTGGCGGTGGCGGCGGCGCCCCACCAGATGCGCTCCCGCAGGCCCGGCGAGTGCGGCTCGAGCCGGAGCAGCCCGGGCGGGTTGGGAAACATCGGCCTCGGGTTCGGCTCGGCGAAGCCCTTCCCGTCGAGCAGCTCGAGGAAGACCGCGGTGTGGCGGCGGGCCATGCCACCGTCGTCCTCGCCCTCGCCGGGGACGTAGCCGAAGTGCCGATAGCCCTCGATGACCTGCTCCGGCGAGCCGCGGCTGATGCCCAGCTGGAGCCGGCCACCGGCGATGAGGTCGGCCGCCCCGGCGTCCTCGGCCATGTAGAACGGGTTCTCGTAGCGCATGTCGATCACGCCCGTCCCGATCTCGATCCGGCTCGTGCGCGCGCCGACGGCGGCCAGGAGCGGGAACGGGGACGCCAGCTGCCGGGCGAAGTGGTGGACGCGGAAGTAGGCGCCGTCGGCTCCGAGCTCCTCGGCCGCGACGGCAAGCTCGATCGACTGGAGCAGCGCGTCCGAGGCGGTGCGCACCTGCGAGTAGGGCGAATCGGACCAGTGACCGAACGAGAGGAAGCCGATGCGTTTCACGCGACCGCCGCGCTCCGGGACGTGTGGGACCCCGGAATTCTACCGATGCTGACGATGGGATCCCCTAGTCGCAGGATTCGGGATTCGCGCAGACCGGTGGCTCGGCCGGCGGTTCGCGCCCACCGTCGAGAAGCTGCCGGTCTCCGAGGGCCTGGCCCAGCCGGACGGTGACGGCGGTCGGCGGGTTGCCCGGGCACTCCTGGGCTCCACCGAGGGGCCGCACCTCGAACGTGACGACCACCTCGGCGTCGTATGCATCGACCATGGGCCCGACGATCCGGCCCGCGCTCGACTGCCCGCTCGCACACTCCCGCTCGGTGACCATCGCGACGAATTCGGTCGTCGCCGGACCGATCTCCTGGCCGGGTGCGAACGCCCAGGTCGCAACCTCGCCTGGAACGACCGGCTCGGGGAAGCTGCACGCCGGCGCGAAGACCGCGACGAGCATCGCCAAGGCGGCGCGGATCACCTCCTCGCCCCACCAGCGACACCACCGAGAAACGCGACCGCGTTGGCGCCGAGCGCCTCGATCGCGTAGCCGCCCTCCTGGAGCGCCACGACCGGCACGCCAAGCGACGCGACCGCGGAGCCGATGCGGGCGTAGTCATCGGTCCGCAGCGCGAGGTTGCAGATCGGGTCGGCGTGGTACGTGTCGAACCCGAGCGAGAGGATGAGCGGCGCATCCGGATCGAAGGCGCGGATGGCGTCCAGCCCCTCGTCGAGCGTCGCGAGATAGGCGTCGCCATCGGCGCCGGGCTGCAGCGGCAGGTTGAGCGTCGTGCCTTCGCCCGCACCGGCGCCGCGCTCGACCGCGTAGCCGCTGAAGTACGGGTAGATCCCGGCGGGATCGCCGTGGAGGCTGACGTACAGGACGTCGCCACGCTCCCAGAAGATCTGCTGCGTGCCGTTGCCGTGGTGGAAGTCGACGTCGAGGATCGCGACGCGCTCCGCCCCGCGCGCCAGCACCGATTCGGCGACGATCGCGGCGTTGTTGAAGAAGCAGTAGCCGCCGATGAGGTTGCGCCCGGCATGATGGCCCGGCGGCCGGCACAGGCCGTAGGCGAGCCGCTCGCCCGCCAGCACGCGGTCGAGAGCGGTGAGCGCGATGTCGACCGCAGCATGCGCCGCCGCGGCCGTGCCGGCCACGATCGGCGTCGCGGTGTCGAAGCAGAACGCGCCCAGCCGGTCGTGGCGTCCCACCGGCAGTCGCTCGAGGGACATCCCCGCCGCGTACGCACCGAGCAGGAACGTGTCCGGCAGCAGCGGCCGCGCCGGGTCGCGGCCCGCGGCGACCGCATCGGCCCAGGCGTGCTCGACGAGGTCGATGAGCTCGACGGTGTGCACCGCCGAGATCGGATCGGGCCCGTGCTCAGTCGGCGCCTCGAGCGCGTAGTCGCCCGTCGCCAGCAGCGCCTCGCGGATGACCGTCGCACGCTGCGGGGACTCGTAGCACGGCACCGGCTGCCCGGCCACGAGCTCGGTGAGGCCGTCGTGCGCGAGGTGATCGTCGGACGCGATCAGGGGGGTCGGCATCGGCTGCGAACGATAGCGCCACGGCAACGCGGACGCGCCCCGTAGACTTCGGGACCGATGAAGATCGCCCACGTCCGCGAGCGCACCGCGCCCGCCGGCGCGCCCTGGCGCCTCGCGGCCGCTCTCGACGCGGACGGCAGCCGCTGGCTCGACCTCGAGGTCGCACGGCGCGCCCTCGTCGCCCGCGAGCCGGCGCGGGCGCACAACTCCAGCCTCTTCCGCCAGCCGATCACGACGCTCGACGCCCACCTGGCGGCCGGCCTGCGCGTCGACGCCCTCGGCGACCTGCTCGAGGCCGAGGTCGACGAGCCGATGGACGCAGTCGGTCCTGGCCTTCGGCCCGCCGATCCTGGCGCCGCCGACGTTCCGCGACTTCTACGCCTTCGAGCAGCACGTCGGCACGATGTGGAAGCGCCGTGACATGGAGATCCCCGAGGCGTGGTTCCGCCTGCCGATCTTCTACTTCAGCAACGTCTCCGAGATCCGCGGGCCGGGTGACCCGGTGTGGGCGCCGCGTGGCAGCGCGGAGCTGGATTACGAGCTGGAGGTCGCCGCGCTCATCGACACGCCGGTCCGCGACCTGGACGCGGCGCGCGGCACCGACGCGATCGGTGGCTACACGATCCTCAACGACTGGAGCGCCCGCGACCTGCAGCGCGAGGAGACGACCGTCCGGCTCGGCCCGGCCAAGGGCAAGGACTTCGCCTCCTCGATCGGTCCGTGGCTCGTCACTCCCGACGAGCTCGCCGACGCGCGCAGCGGGACGGGCTACGACCTTCAGATGACCGCCACCGTCAACGGCACGGAGCTCTCGCGCGGCACGTGGTCGTCCGCGCAGTTCAGCTTCGGCGAGATGGTCGAGCGCGCCTCCGCCGACGTCCGGCTGCGACCCGGCGACCTGCTCGGCTCGGGCACCGTCGGGACCGGCTGCCTGCTCGAGATCCGCGACGAGACCCTCGGCCGCTACCTCGAGCCGGGCGACACGGTGACGCTGGCGATCGAGCGGCTCGGCAAGCTGACGGCATCGGTCGTGCAGCGGCCGACGCCATGACCGCCGCCGTCGACACGCTCATCGCGCGATTGGCCGATGCCGAGCGACGCCTGGCCGAGCACGCCGCCGCGCCACTGCCGCCCGGCCTCACCGAGCCCGATCCCGGCGGCGAGGAGCGTTGGGAAGCCGGCCAGGTGTGGGCCCACCTCGCCGAGTTCCCGGCCTACTGGCTGGCGCAGGCGCAGCGCGTCGTCGCGCTCCCCACGAACGAGCCGGTCCCGTTCGGCCGCGTGAAGACCGATGCGGGCCGCGTCGAGGCGATCGAGCGCGACCGCCATACCGATCCTCACGCCCTGCTCGAGCAGGTCCGCAGCTCACTCGCCGACGTGACCGATGCTGCCCGCTCGCTCCCGCCGGAGGCCTGGACGCGCCGCGGCATGCACCCGACCCGCGGCGAGATGACGGTTCAGCAGATCTTCGAGACCTTCATCGCCAACCACCTCGAGGAGCACGCCGACCAGCTCGACTCGCTGGGCTAGCGAGACCCGAGTGACCGTCTCAGGACACCGCGGCGCCGCTCCCCCAGCGACGGACCTCGGCCTCGAGGTCGAGCGGCATGACGGTCGCCTGGTCGGCGTACTCGCCCCATGCCTCACGCGGCACCTGCCACATCACCTCGAACTCGTTGCCATCGGGGTCCTGGCCGTAGAGCGACTTGCTCACGCCATGGTCTGACGCGCCGCCCAGCGCGCCGAGCTCGCGGAGGCGCGCCGCCATCTCGGCCAAGCCCTCGATCGTGTCGATCTCCCAGGCGAGGTGGTAGAGCCCGACCGAGCCGCGCTGCGGCCGCGCTGCCTGCGGGCCGACCTCGAAGAGGCCGAGGTCGTGATGGTTGCCGCCCGACGGCGACCGCATGAAGACGGCGCGCATGCCTTCCATGCGGCTGAGCTCCTCGAAGCCGAAGGCGGACCGATAGAACTCGGCGGCGGCATCGGCGTCGCGAACGAAGAGGACGGCGTGGTTGAGACGCGTGATCGGCATCGGTCTATCGCTCCAGCTTCCAGGCTGAGGTCCAGCCCCAGCCATTCTGCGCGTTGAGACCGATGTTGATTACCGCCATCCCCTCGAGGTAGCGAGCCGCCTTCAGTGGTCCGACGTCCAGCGCGCTGAAGCCGATCGACTCGACGAGCGAGATGACCTGCCGCTTGGCCTTATCGTCATCGCCCGCGACGTAGCCGTCGATCTTCGGGCTCGGGTGGGCCTGGTTCGTCGCGAAGATCGTGTTGAACGCCTTGACGACGTTGGCCTCCGGCAGCCGCTTCTGGAACTCCTCGGCCGCCGAGCTGCCCTCGGTGGCGAGGCCGGAGAAGTCGGGCTTCATGGGATTCGTGACGTCGATGACCGTCTTGCCGGCGACGCGACCGCGGATCTCGCCGGTGACCTCGTCGACCGCACCGACGAACGGGACGGCGAGGATGACGACGTCCGCGTCGGCGACGGCGTCGGCCGGGGTGTTTGCCGGCTGCGCTCCGATCTCCTGCGCTGCGGCCCGTGCGTGCTCCGAATGCTTGGCGGTGATGGTGACTTCGTGCCCGGCGCGCGCGATCGATGTGCCGAGAGCCTTGCCGACGTTGCCGGCTCCGATGATGGCGACCTTCATGGTCGACTCTTCCTTCCGTGGTGTGCCTAGGATTTGACAGAGCCAATTGGACTTTGCTGTTGGCCATATTGTCTCGTACGCGTTGGCTCTTGTCAATACGTGTTTCCCCACGTCATACTGTCGCCATGAGTGATGGACGCCGCAGGCGACCGCTGGTCGGCTCGCAGATCCGGCGCCGCCGCCGGCATCGAAACCTGACGCTTTCCGGCGTCGCGGAGCTGACCGGCCTGAATGTCGGCTACCTGAGCCAGGTCGAGAACGACAAGGCGTCACCCTCGCTCGAGACTCTCGCCGCCCTGGCCGATGCACTCGACGTGCCGATCGCGTGGTTCCTGCTGGAGCAATCGGTTGAGCCGCGGGTCGTTCGCGCGGTGGATCGCCCCCGACGGCGCCTGGTCAAGGGAGGAGGGGCGATGAGCCAGGTGGACGGCGGGATCGCCCGTGACATCGCGATCTTCGAGGGGGAGATGCCGGCCGGCTTCCGCACCGGGCTGCACGCGCATCCCGGCGACGAGCATCACCTCGTCCTGTCGGGGAGGGTCCGCATCACCCAGGGCGAGGCCACGGTCGAGGCGGGACCTGGTGACTACGTGCTGCTCGACGGGACATTGCCACACGACGCGGAGGCGATTGGCGATGGGCCGGCGCGGCTCGTGATCGTCTACCCCCGCGGCGGCCATTCCGAGCTCACGCGCCGGGAGGGCTAGGACCCTTCAGCCAGCCGAGGCGGCCCGCCATTGGCGAAGGCGGGTTGGGGTGATCCGCAGCGGAATCGCGTACTCGCCGGCGAACGAAGCCGGGTCCGCCCCGAGGCGAGCGATGAGCCCGCCGTACTTCTCGACGTAGCCAGGAAGCTGGTCCGCCGACGGCGCCGACGGATCGACGACCGCTTCGCCGGTGACGACGGTGATCTCGTCGCCCAGCTGATCCGTTCGCAGCGCCAGGGCCACGCGAGCGTTCGCAGCGATGTGGCGCAGCTTCGGCTTGTCGCGCTGCGAGTAGACCAGGATCGACTCGCCGTCCCACCAGAACCAGACGGGCGTCGGCACCGGCGTCCCGTCGGCCGCGACCGTGATCAGCCACGCGACCTCGTCGACGCGCAGGCGCGCATCGGCGCGTGCCCCCTTCTCGGTCTCCGGATCGATCACCACGCGTCCTATCATGCACGCGATGTTCTACCTCCAGCGCGGCGAGGTGCCGCACAAGCGCCACACCCAGTTCCGCAAGCCCGATGGCGGCCTGTTCGCGGAGGAGCTGTTCGGCATCGAGGGCTTCAGCGGACGGGCCAGCCTCCTCTACCACCACACGCCGCCGACCCAGACCCACGAGATGGAGAAGGTCCGCGACGTGCGGCTGGAGCAGTCGCCGGACGAGGCGTCCGGGGCGCATCGGCATCGGCTGGTCAACACGAAGGACCTGCCGCCGAACGGGGACGGCATCACCGGCCGCGTGCCGCTGTTCTACAACTCGGACGTCACCTTTGGCGTCGTGCTGCCGGCGGAGCCGATGGAGCGGTACTACCGCAACGGCGAGGCGGACGAGATGTACTTCGTGCACACCGGGACCGGCACCTTGGAGACGATCTTCGGACCGATCGACTACGGGCCGGGCGACTACCTCGTCCTGCCGATCGGCACGACGTACCGCCTGCGGCCGTCGTCCGGCGACCAGCGCATGCTGTGGGTCGAGTCGCCCTCGGCGATCGTGCCGCCGAAGCGCTACCGCAACGACTTCGGTCAGCTGCTCGAGCACTCCCCGTACTGCGAGCGCGACATCCGACCGCCGGGCGAGATGGCGGCGACCCTGGAGTCGGGCGACTTCGTCATCGAGGTCAAGACACGCGGCCGGGTCACCGCCTACCACTACAAGCACCATCCATTCGACCTGGTCGGGTGGGACGGGCACCTGTGGCCGTTCGCGTTCAACATCGGTGACTTCGAGCCGATCACCGGGCGCGTCCACCAGCCGCCGCCGGTGCACCTCACGTTCCAGCCGCGCAACTACGTGATCTGCTCGTTCGTGCCGCGCAAGTTCGACTACCACCCGCTCGCGATTCCCGCCCCGTACAACCACTCGAACATCAACTGCGACGAGGTCATCTACTACGTCGCCGGCAACTTCATGTCGCGCCGCGGAGTGGACATCTCGTCCTTCACCATCCACCCGGCGGGGATTCCTCATGGGCCGCATCCGGGGTCGGTCGAGGCGTCGATCGGCAAGGAGGCGACCGAGGAGCTGGCGGTGATGATCGACACGTTCCACCCGCTGCACCTGACCCGCCAGGCGTCGGAGATGGAGGACGACCGCTACCCGTACTCGTGGATCCCGCCGGAGGACGGCGCGGAGCACGCGCGCGAGCTCAGTGAGCGCGGGCCCGA
This sequence comes from uncultured Chloroflexia bacterium, assembly GCA_963844415.1. GTDB lineage: Bacteria > Chloroflexota > Limnocylindria > QHBO01 > QHBO01 > JACDBZ01. The sequence continues at coordinate 96,688 of CAWJOA010000006.1, read as the reverse complement.
GGCGTTCCCCGACTGAGGCCGAGCCCGAAGCCTAGAGATTCACGCCAGGTGACCGTTATGCCTTGGCGGCCCGTTAGAGCGTCCGGATTCACGCGTCATGTGAATCTGGACCCGTCAACGGTCAGATCCGGAGCCGACTGCGCGCCTGGTGTGAATCGTGACGGTTCGGCTCGTCCTCAGCCGCTCGGCGTCAGCTCCCGTGCCTTCGTCACCAGCTCGCGCAGCACGTCGAGGTCGACGTCCGCGGCCCGCTTGAACTGGAGGTTCGCGCTCCCCGCCTTCACCTTGCCGAGCCGCGGCGCGTAGAGCTTCGCGAGGGACTGACCGCCCTCCGCGGCATTCACATACAGGCTCAGATAGTTCTTCTGCACGGCGAGCCCGACCTTGAACCACTCGCCTTCAGCGCCGCTGCGACCCTTGTACCGATACGCCCCGTAGCCGATGATCCGCTGCTGCGTACCGCCCCAGAACGTGCCCTCCCACAGCACGCGCTCCTCCCCGATCATGACGCCGGCGATGGCAGCGTCGAGGGTCGCGATATCTTCGCGGACTGCGTCCGGAAGCGACGCGATGTGCTCGTCGGGGCTCGCCTTCGACCGTTCCACGCCGCAACTCTAGGACGCGGGCACGGCGCGCTCAACCACCGGCCGCGGTGGCACCCTCGGCCATGAGCTCGTCGACGTCGAGGAGCGGCCGGATCTCGATGCTCCCGATCTTCGCGTCCGGGAGCCGCGCCGCCCAGTCGAGCGCCTCGTCGACGGACGCGCAGTCGATCACGTAGAACCCGCCGAGGATCTCCTTCGACTCGATGAAGGGCCCATCGGTCACCATGCGCTTGCCGTCCCGGATCCGCAGCGTCGTCGCGGTCGCGGACGGGGTGAGCGCCTCGCCGCCGACATAGACGCCGGCCTCCTTCATCGCCTCGGTGACGGAGTAGTAGTCGCCCATGGCGGCCGCCTGGGCGTCCTCGCCGAGGGCATCCCACTCGGCCTCGGCGCCGTTCAACAGAAGTGCGAACTTCACGCGGTCATCCTCCTCGTTTCCGGTGTGGTCCTTGCTGTCAACGTCGACGTCCGGCGTTCGGGATATTCGACACGCAGACTACGATTTGCGCGAGGAGACTTGCCGCCATGACCGATCCCACCGCCGTCCCGATCAACCTCTTCGAGAACGACCGCGAGCTGATGGTCGTCGCGCCGATGCCCGGGGTCGCGCCCGAGGACATCAGCATCGACGTCCTCGACGACGGTCGGCTGACGGTCCGCGCGCGCATGCACGGCGAGGGGCAGGAGCGGATCCGGTACCTGGTGCGCGAGTGGTCGTACGGTCCGTACGAGCGGACGATCGAGCTGCCGTGCGCCGTCGACGCGATGCGCGCCAACGTGACCTACGGCAACGGGGTGCTGTCGATCACCTTCCCGAAGTCCGGCACGACGAGCGCCGGCCGGGTCCTCGTCCAGCGCACCGGCCACACCCGCGGGGTCGCGGCCGGTCACCGCGGGTCGCGCGGCGGCGATGAAGACGAGCGCCCGACGGTCGCGTGATCCTCTACTTCCTGCGCCACGGCAAGGCAGGGTCCCCGCGGGCGAAGAACGACGACGAGCGTGAGCTGACCGATGCCGGCGTCACGGCCCTGCGCACCGCCGCCCCGCTGTGGCGTCGGCTCAACCTTCGTCCGGATGTCGTCCTCTCGAGCCCGCTGCCGCGCGCGCTTCAGACCGCCGAGCTGTTCTGCGAGGCGGTCGGCGGCAGCCCGGTCACCGACGACCGGCTGCGCCCCGGCGCGTCGTGGGGCGACCTGGCGCGCGCGATGGCCGCCCATCAGGACGCGCGCCGCGTGATGTTCGTCGGCCACGAGCCCGACCTGTCCGGCGCCGTCAGCGACCTGACCGGGGCAGCATCCGTCCGCATGCGCAAGGGCGGCCTGGCCTGCCTCGAGTTCTACGGCATCCCCGAGCCCGGCGGAGGCGAGATCGCCTGGCTCCTCGATCCTGACCTCTACACCGACAAGGGAGACGACTGACCGATGCCCGAGTCCGCCGCCACCGTTCGTCGCTTCGACGACCCCGACGAGCACCGTGACTTCCCGCTCGGCCGATTCGACCTCGTCCAGATCGGCGGCATGAGCGTCGGCCGCGCCGAGTACGAGCCGGGCTGGCGCTGGTCTGAGCACGTCGGCGCGGCGCAGGGCAGGCGCAGCTGCGAGGTGGCGCACATCGGCCTCGTCCTCTCCGGGCGCAACCGGATCGAGATGGACGACGGCCGGGTCATCGAGGTTGGTCCGGGCGACCTGTTCGAGATCGGTCCGGGGCACGATTCGGTGGTCGTCGGTGACGAGCCATACGTCAGCATCCACCTGCTTGGCGCAGACACCTACGCCGCGAGGTGACCGACCAGCCGCGGCGCATGACCCGCATCGGGGCCTATGCGCTGTGCACCGATGGCGACGCGATCCTGCTGAGCCGCATCGCACCCGGCGCGACTGCCGCGTCCGACGGGATGTGGACGCTTCCCGGTGGCGGGATCGACTTCGGCGAGCATCCCCGCGATGCCGCGCTGCGAGAGCTCACCGAGGAGACCGGGCTGACCGGCGAGATCGTCGAGCTGGCCGACGTCGACTCGTGGGCCGGACACTTCGTCCTCCCCGCCGACGGCATCCCGACCGACTTCCACGGCATCCGGGTCATCTACCGCGTCCGCGTCACCGGCGGCGAGCTGCGGGTCGAGGTGGACGGCTCGTCGGACGCGTGCGCCTGGGTCCGGCGACAGGACCTTGGCGGTCTGCCGCTGGTCGAGCTTGCCGAGGTCGGCATCGGTCTGGCCTTCGACACGCCGTAGACTTCACGACATGGCCGATGTCGAGCTGCACACCCTGTTGCTGTGCGACTACGCGCTGACCGCGCAGGACGGGAAGATCAGCGCCGTCGGCGTCTTCAGCCAGATCAACGTCGCCCGCCTGCCGGCCGCGCACGGCCGATGCTTCATCGTCGCCATCCTCGAGGCCGCTCCGGGACCGCACGAGCTGACGATCCAGGTGATCTCGCCGAGCGGCAAGCCGTCGCTCCAGCAGGCGCCGCGCCTCCGGATCGAGGTGCCGCAATCCGCCACCAGCGCGAACATCGTGGCCGAGCTGAAGGGGATGCGGCTTGAGGAGATCGGGCGCCACCGGATCGAGGTGCGCGCCGGCGATCGGGTCCTCGGCAGCAGCCCGTTCACCGTGAACCTCATGCTGCGCCAATCTCAACCGGGCAACGCCTGAACGCGGGCTCACGGACGGGCGACGGCCCGCGTTTCATCGGCATGACGAACGAGATGGAACGGGCCTTCTACGCCTCCGACCCCGCCTGGGACGGCCGGTTCGTTGCCGCCGTGCGCACGACCGGCATCTTCTGCCGACCGTCGTGCCGGGTCCGCAAGCCGCTGCCGCGCAATGTCGAGTACCTGCCTGATGCCTCCGCCGCGCGCGCGGCCGGGTATCGCGCCTGCCTGCGCTGTCAGCCGGAGTCGTCGACGCCGGTGACGCTGCGCGACGTGGAGACGCCCGTCGGGCGGATGACGATCGGCGTGACCGATACGACCGTCGTCCTGTGCGACTTCAGCGAGCGGCCGATGATGGCCGCGCAGCTGGCATCGGTCCGGCGACGGATCGGTCCAACCGGCTACGGCGACGCGCCGTTGCTCGATCGGGTGGAGGGGCAGCTGAACGAGTACTTCGCGGGCACGCGCGACGACTTCGACCTGCCGATCGACATGCCGGGCAGCGGCTTCCAGGAGCGAGTGTGGGCCGAGCTGCGCCGCATCCCGTATGGCGAGACGATCAGCTACCGCGAGCTCGCCGAGCGCGTCGATGCCGGAGGCGCCTACCGCGCGATCGGGCGGGCGAACGGCTCGAACCGGCTGGCGGTCATCGTGCCGTGCCACCGGGTGGTCGCCGCGGGTGGCGGCCTCGGCGGCTACGGCGGGGGCTTGGAGGCGAAGCGGCTGCTGCTCGACCTCGAGGCGCGCGCCTAGCGCTCCTCGCGCCAGGCCACCAGCACGCCGACGTCGTCGTACTTCCAGACGACGTCGACCGCCGCGAAGCCGGCCGCAGTGAGCCACAGCAGGTGCTCGGCGGCGGTGTCGGGATGGTCGTGCTCGGCTTCGTGCGGGTCCGGCTCCTCGGGCAGGTCGTAGAGCTCGCTGAGGCGGTCCATCGCCGGGCGGAAGTAGTCGGCCACGATGAAGATCCCGCCCGGCTCGATGTGCTCCCAGATCCGGCTGAACAGGTGGCGCTTCTCGTCAGGGTAGAGGTGGTGGACGGCGAGGATGCTGACGATCGCGTCGTAGGTGGCGTCGAGCTCGGGCCGCGCGATGTCGCTCAGCCGCAGGTCCACCGTGGCCTCGAGGCCGGCGAGGCGCTGTCGGGCTCGGTCGAGCATCTCGTTCGAGACGTCCAGCCCGACGGCGTGCGCCGAGGGAAAGGCCTCGAGCACACGGCGCAGCGTGTAGCCGGTGCCCGAGCCGAGGTCCAGGAATCGCTCCGGCGGTCGCAGCGCGAGGAGCGCGAGGAGCGTGTCGTGGATCTCCTCGTAGCGCGGGACCATCTCGCGGATCTGGGCGTCGTAGGACGGGGCCCAGGCGTCGAAGTGGTGCCCGACGCTCCGCGCCGGATCGGTCATCGGACGGGCGCGCCCATGGCGTGGTAGCCGCCGTCGACGTGGACCATCTCGCCGGTCGTCATCGTTGCCCAGTCGCTCATGAGGAAGGCGCACATCTGACCGACCGGAGTTGCATCGGTGAGCGACCAGTCGAGCGGCGCGCGCTCGGACCATGTCCCCGCGATGGAGTCGAAGCCCGGGATGCTCTTGCCGGCCATCGTCCGGATCGGTCCGGCCGAGACAGTGTTCACCCGAATGCCGTGCGGGCCGAGGTCACGGGCCAGGTAGCGGGTCGTCGCCTCGAGACCGGCCTTCGCCACTCCCATCCAGTCGTAGATCGGCCAGGCGAAGCGCGCGTCGAAGGTGAGGCTCACGACCGATGCCCCGCCATCGGCCCCGGCAACCTTCAGGGGCTCGAGGAGCCCGGCGGACAGCGCCTTCAGCGAGTAGGCCGAGGTCTGGAGCGCGATCGCGACGCTCTCCCACGGCGCGGTCATGAAGTTGCCGCCGAGCGCGTCCTGCGGGGCGAAGGCGATGCCGTGGAGCACGCCGTCGACGCGGCCCCATCGGTTCGTCAGCTCCGCGGACACGGCCTCGACGTCGTCGGGCGAGTTGACGTCCATCTGCATGACGTCGGGCGTGGTCGGCAGCTTCCTCGCCACCTTCTCGGTCAGCCGCACGCCCTTGCCGACGTTCGTCAGCAGAACCTCGGCGCCGCTCTCGAGCGCCACCCGCGCCACGGAGAAGGCGATGCTGTCGTCGGTCAGGACGCCAGTGATGAGCAGCTTCTTGCCGTCGAGGAGCATGCGGAACCGACGCCTCCTGCCGTGCTGGTAGCCCATCGCCGCGTGCGCGACGCCGGCCTCCGATTGTACCCGCGACTCCGGCGTCAGAGCCGGCTCAGCCCCTGGCGCCCGGCGGGCCGATCTGGCGGATCGCGGGTGGCGGCAGCTCCAGCGGGCGCGCCACCGCCGATCGGCACGAGCAGGTAGCGCTCGTGCGTCCCGTCCGCCGCCTCCCAACCCTCGATGACGAGCACTGCTCCATCCGTCCGGGCGACCTGGTTGGAGCGCACGCCCAGGGCCAACCAGCGCTCCTGCGGCGCGCGGTACAGCTCCCGACGCTCCCCGCTGACGGGGTCGGTGAGGGCGAGCGACGTCCGGGCCTCGTTGGCCGCGATCCCGACTGCGACCGGACCTCCGTCGGCGTTGATCACGGTCGTATCCCAGGCACTCCCGAGAAGATCCAGGCTCGCCCCGCTCGTCACCTCGATCAGCTGCGCCGTGCAGCCGGCGTTGTGGCAGCGCTCGGCCACGATCATCCCGCCGGTTCCGAGATCGATGACGCTCGCGTGGTCGACCTCTCTCACGTCGTTTGTCAGGAGGTCGACGATCTCGGTCACACATCCGTCCGCGCCACGGCACGCCGTGCGCCCGAGATACCTGCCATCTCCGCTGATGTCGAGCGTGGCCGTGAAGGGGGCCACGGCGGCCAGCCGGATTCCGGAGTCTTCGTGGAGCCCCATGGCCGGGAGGACCGGCTCGATCGCGCCGGATCCATCCAGGGGCACCCGGACGACACCGAGATCGGCGTCCGGGCGGCCGCGCACCGCGAGCGCGAGGAATGCCGCAGAGCCATCCGGCGCGGCGGCGATCGACCACACGGCGTCATCCAGCGTGGCCACAGCTTCGGGGACGGCGCCGCCGGCGATCGCGACACGATGGACGACTGATGTCGTGCCGTCGTCCGCCACGTACACCACGGCTCCACCCGCGGGCCGGGCAACGGCCGGCATCCTCGCGACATCGATCTCGTGGTTGACCACCCACGGCACCTCGATGTCCACCCGGGGTTGCGCGTCCCCGAACAGGCCCGCTTGAACGACGAAGGATCCAGGCCCGCCGTCGGGCGGCAGTTGGGAGAAGAAGACCCACGGGATGGCGGTCGGGTCGGCATCATCCGAATCGTCAACGCCCGCCGGCGGGGGCTCGAGCGAGCCGGCTTCCGGGGAGCGGAACCAAAGCAGGGCGATCACCAACACGCCTCCCACCAGGCTGACGATGGTCGCGATGACGAGCCAGCGACGGTGCATCTCGGCCAAGTGACGGACCAGCTCGCCGATCCCGTTGCATGCGCGGCGGCGTCCATCGGTCTAGCATTCGGCGACCGATGATGGTTCGCCTCTATGACTACGACGTGCCCGCCGCCGATCCCGACAGCGGGATTCCCGCGCTGCGGCCGCTGCTGCACGGCCTGGATGACTCCGATCGCCGCACCGTGCTGACCGGGCTCTTCAAGCCTGAGCGCATGCCCGGGACGATGGAGCGCCTGACGACGCTCGTCGAGGATGTCGACGCGAGCTTCGAGAATGCGGTCGTCACCCTCGACAACAGCGCACGATCGCGGCGCTTCGTGGCGATCGACGAGGCCAAGGCCATCCTCGACCGATGGCTGCCCGACTCGGCGGTGGCCGGCGTCCGGGAGTGGGACGTCGCGCGCCTGCTCGAGCCGTACGGCGACGGCACGTACCACGGCAAGCTGCTGAAGCGTACCCGCAAGCAGCTGCGATCGGTCTCGAGCCGGGAGGCGCTGACCACGCCGTTCCTCTTCCGGCGCACCTGGAGCGCCGCATGAGCCGATCCCAGCGCAAACGCGGCCGACCCTACCAGCCGATGCCGCGCCGCTCGAACCCGTGGATCGCGCGGCTCGTGATCGTGGCGATCGGCGTGCTGCTCGTCTTCGGCTCGCTCGCGATCTTCACCGCGGGCACGCCCTAGAGCGTTTCCTCCAGCAGCGTCCGCACGTGGAGCAGCAGCTTCACGAGCTCCGGTGCCGCCGCCACGAGGTCGACGTCGTCGGGCTGGACGTGGTCGAAGAGGCGGAACTCGGTGTGCGCCGCGAGCACCCCGGCCGAGGCCAAGGCATCGTGCCAGCCGCCGCGACTCGACGAACGGCACGTGGTGGTCCTCGGTCTCGTGCATGAGGTGGACGTCGGCCGCCAACGCGAGCCTGCCGCACCGGCGAGATCGCGTCGATGAAGGCCTGGCTCGTCGCCGGGAGCGCGGCGATGGCGCGCTCGGCATCGGCCAGCGATCGCGCGGTGAGCAGGTCATGGATCGTGCGCGCGACCTCGGTCTCGAGCGAGGCACGCAGCTCGGCGTCGGGCGGTGGCCGCTCCGCGGCGAGGACGCCGGCGCCGAGCGCCTCATCCAGCGCCCGGCGGTCGGCCGTGGAGGGAACCTGGTCGAGCATGAAGCGCAGGTAGATCTCGCGCGCCAGGGGTGACGGCGTCCATGCCACCTGCTCGCCGTCGTCGCCGTGAAACGCGTGGGCCGAGACGGCCGCCAGGTAGGTCGCGGCGTCGGCAAAGGCGCCGAACGCGTTCACCCACTGCACCTCGTCGGCGATGCGTGGATCGGAGGCGGCCAGCAGGGCGAGCGAGCCGCCCACGCTGAAGCCCACGATCCCGACGCGCTCGGGGTCGACCTCCGGCCGCGCGGCGAGGAGCTCGAAGGCCGTGACGACCCCGTCGACCTCACCCGCCTCGAGGCGTCCCTCCAGGAGGACGCGCGAGTCGGGCACCAGCACCGCCACCCCGGTGCGGGCCAGGGCATCGGCCACCCGTGCCACGACCGGATGGTTGCGCCCGACGTTGTTGACACCGAGGACGAGGAGCATCGCGCCGGCGCGTTCGTCGGGCGACGCCCACGACGGCAGCCACAGCTCGGCGAGCTCCGGGTCGGCGCCTTCGGTTCCGGGTCGGTACTCGACCGCGACTCGCTGCGGCGCCTCGCTGAAGAGCGACAGCGGCTTCGGGCCGGCGTCGAGGAGGTTGGGAAGCAGGACGGCGGTCTGGATCCCGACGCGCGTCGGCTCCCAGGCCACGGCGACGACGGCGAGCACCACCAGCCCGATCCCGATGCGCCGAAGCCAAGCCATCGGCCAATGCTACGGCGCCGATGTCAGTGGGCGGCCTGCCTCCGCTCCGCCCGCTCCTGGACCTGCAGCCGCAGCCGATAGAGGACGTTCCACTCCTCCGAGTTCAGGCTGGCGCGATCGATGCGGCCCTGGATGCGGTCGAGCCGGCGGCGAAGCCGATCGAGATCACCGTTCGCCGCGCCATCGACGGTCATCAGCTCGTCCTCGAGCTGCTGGGCCTCGTCGTTCCAGGTCAGGTACGCGTTGCAGAACGCGACCTCGCGCTCGACGGCGGCACGGACCTCGTAGGCACGCTCCTTCGGCCCGTTGATCGCGATGTTCGTCGCGTAGGCGAGGACCTCGATGTTGCCGTCGACGATGCGAATCGGCTCGCCGCGCACGACCGCGCCGAGCAGGTGGCGCGCAGGGAAGGCGACGGTCCGCATCGGCCAGCTCTTCGGTCCGGTGGCTTCGGTGACGTGGTAGTCGTCGATGCCCGCGGCCTTCAGCGCCGTCTTGACGGCCTCGAGCAGGTCGTCGTCATCGGTGTTCTCGCGCATGACGAGCGGGACCTGGACGAGCTTGCGCTTCTGGCGCCAGCGCTGGAACAGGAGGATCGGCGTGAAGAGGACCATCTGGAGCACGGAGAGGCCGAGCATGAAGGTCGCCGGATACGAGACGGGCACGAGCCGCACCCAGGTCGCGACGTCACGACGCTCGTGGAAGCCGCCGAACACGACCGATGCGGCAACCGCGGGAGGGGTCGCGAGAATCGCCGCGACGAGCCCGAGGTAGTGGATCGGCCTGACGTCGAAGTTCCGCCCGATCACGCCGGCCGCATCCAGCAGCGCTCCGACCATGATCGGGATCCCGAACCCGACGAGGACGACGAGCCACGCGATCGCGAGCAGGCTGACGACGGCCAGGATGCGCCCCTGGCGCCCGGGCACCTGCCCGAAGTAGAGCGCCGTCGCCCAGCCGAGCGCGAACGAGGCCGACTTGCTGACGGCCTGCCACGCGACCAGGAGGATGACGGGGAGGAATGGCATGCCCGTGCAGCACGCAAGCGACGTGCCCGAGCGATCAGTCGATCGCGAGCGGCCTCACGGTCATCACGCTGTCGACTCGACCCTCCCACTCGTCGCGGGGGGCGTCGCAGAAGAGCTCGATCTCGTTGCCGTCCGGGTCGGCGGTGTAGAGGCTGCGGCTCACGCCGTGGTCGGCCGAGCCGCGGAGCAGCCCGCGCTCTGAGAGGAGCGCGTGGGCGCGCTTCACGGCATCCCAATCCGCCAGCTGGATCGCGACGTGGTACAGGCCGACGGCGGTCGGGATCGGCGTCGGCGCGGAGTCCCCGACACGGAGGAGGGCGAGGTCGTGGTGGTTCTCACCGGTCGCGGTGAGGAAGATCATCACGTTGCTCATCTCGCTCGACACCTGGAAGCCGAGCAGGTCACGGTAGAAGGCGAGCGACCGATCGAGGTCCCGGACCTTGAGCACCACGTGTCCCACCCCGAGCGGTTGGAGCATCGACCGATGCTACTCCTCCCGCCAGGTGCTCCGACCGAGCAACCGGTTGCTAGGGCAGTCCGAGCTTAACGCGGCACGCCGGCCACGGCTGATAGCCGCGCGCCGCGCGCAGCCGCTCGGCCACGATGATCTGCTCCTCGGGCGTTGCCAGGTGGGGGTACTCGGCGAACTCGGCACCCCCGTAGCCATTCCACGTGCCGAGCGAGAACTGGAGGCCGCCGTAGTAGCCGTTGCCGGTGTTGATCGCCCAGTTGCCGCCGGATTCGCACCGCGCGAGGTCGGCCCACACGTCATCACCGCTGTAGGTGACGGCTGGGAGCGCCGGCGGAGCGGCGGTCGGGATCACGACGATGGTCGCCTGCATCGTGACGGCTGGCGGGGCATCGGATCCAGGCTGGATGATGGCCTCCGCGCCGGTCGTCGCCGCCGCCTCCCCGATCGATCCACGCGCGGTCAGGACGCCACCGCGTAGCGCATCGGCCCGTGGTGCGGGCTGGCGGGCGAGCAGCTGGTCGCGGGGGGCGTCGGGGAGCTGAGCCGCTGAGCGCGCGGAGAGCGGCGCGAGGATGGCGATCCCGGAGACGGCGACGAGGGCCAGCAGGAAGACGCGTCGCAGCATCGTCATCGGCGCCGAGGCTCGCAACGGTGTTCTGGCGGAATGCCAGCAACGCTCACGGCGGTCAGTGCGGCGACTCGCCGCGTCAGGTCCAGCAATAGAATTCATCCCGTTACGTGGTCCGGCCGGCAGGACTCGTGCGAAGCATGAGGCGTGCCGGCGAGCGGCAACCGTAGCATCAGCCCCCCACAGTGTCGAGCGAGAGAGGTACCAGTGCCACGCAGGAAGAAAGAGCCGGAACGCCGACGCGGAGCGGTGGTGGTGCGCGGCAAGCCGCACGCCGCAGCCGGTGGCACAGAGGATCAGAAGCTTCTCCGCTCGCGCGGACCGGCCGACGACTTCCAGGACACCGACACGTGGCGCACGCTGCGGATCATGGGCGAGTTCGTGGAGGGCTTCGACGCCCTCGCGGACGTCGGTCCGGCGGTCAGCATCTTCGGCTCGGCCCGCGTGGGCCGGCGGAATCGCTACTACGGCGCCGCGCGACGCCTGGCGGCCGCCCTTGTCAAGGAGGGCTTCGCGATCATCACCGGTGGGGGGCCGGGCATCATGGAGGCGGCCAACCGTGGAGCCAAGGAGGCCGGCGGCCTCTCCATCGGCTGCAACATCGAGCTCCCGTTCGAGCAGGGGCTCAACGAGTACGTCGACCTCGGCATGGAGTTCCGCTACTTCTTCGTGCGCAAGATGATGTTCGTGAAGTACGCCGAGGGCTTCGTGATCTTCCCCGGCGGCTTCGGGACGCTCGATGAGCTGTTCGAGGCGCTGACCCTGATCCAGACCGGCAAGGTCGAGCACTTCCCGGTGGTGCTCTACGGCAAGGACTACTGGGAGGGGATGATGCAGTGGATCCGCGAAAAGCCGCTCTACGAGGAGAAGGTCAGCGCGGAGGATCTCGACCTCGTGACGATCACCAGCGATATCGACGAGGCCTGCGAGGCGATCACGAAGCACTACCGCTCACGTGAGCAGGCGCAGAAGGAGGCCGCCAGCCGCGCGGCGACGAAGGAGGCCGTCCAGGCAGCCCAGGCGGACGACGGACGATGAGCGACTAGCGGGGCCGGCCCTCGCGGAGCGTCGCGATCGACTTCGCGATCCGCCGTTCACGGGTCTCGTCGGTCTTCGCGCCCGTCACCTGGAGCACGTGCCACGACTTGTTGCTGTTCGAGAGGGCGTCGAACGTGGCGCGCGCCCGCGGCTCGGCATCGAGCGCGACAGCAAGCTCGGGCGGCACGGCGACCTCGCGCTTCTCGGTGTCGAGCACGACGTCGACCTCGACCTCGTCGCCACCGGCCACTCCCGACCCGGCTCGATGCTCGGCGCTCAGCCCGACCATCGGGGAGCCGTCGACCGTGGCCACCGTGGACCGATACGAATAGGCGCCGATCGTCACCCGCACCGGCGGCCGGCGTCCGGCGCCGAGCGCCTCCATCACGGCCTCGGGCACGACGATGCCGGTCGCGGTCTTGCCACTCTGCACGATGGTCGTCCGGAACTTCATGGCGCTCCTCGCTGCGGGCACGGGCCAGGCGCTCGGGAGGCATCGGATGGGGAACGGTGGCGGGCCCGACCGGATTCGAACCGGCGATCTCCAGCGTGACAGGCTGGCATGTTAGGCCGCTACACCACGGGCCCCGCGGGTCGGCGACGGGGCCGGAGCATAGCAGACATCCCCCACCCGTTCAGCGGGCTCGGCTGTCCCTCACCTCGGCCACGAGCCGCGCCGTTACGAGGCCATAGGCGGCAGCTCCGACGAGCGCGGCCGCGCACGCGGCGAGGAGCGGACCGGCGCGGTCCGGGACCGTCACCGCGCTGGTGGCCGACGCGGCCGCCAGGGCCACCAGCAGCGCCGACAGCGTCGCCGCCAGCAGCAGCGCGGCGCTCCGAGCGGCGGGATGTCCGGCCCGCAGGCCGAGGACGACGACCGCATGCGCGACGCCAACGGCCAGCACTCCGGCCGCGACCGCGACCACCGCCCCGCCGAGCGCGGCGAGGTCGACGTTCAGGGGTGGAAGGAGGCGCTGGAGGCCGGTCGCGCCGAGCAGGCCGATCCCGATCCCGACGACGCCGGCCACGAGCCAGACGATCGTCGCGGCCAGCAGCACGGTGCGGGCCATCGGCCCTAGCGGCGAGGGCGGAGCAGCAGGCCGGCGGCGATCCCGAAGATGAGCGTCGCGATCGTCAGTGCGATGGCCAGCACGGTGTCGGGCGGGGGGTTGACCATGACCAGCACGGTGCCGAGCGCCGCCAGGGCGGCCGCGAACGCCGACAGGATGCCGGTGGCCATCCGCGCTCCCCGCACGTTGCCGATCACCGCGAGGCCCCCCGCGGTCAGGCCACCGCCGAGCAGCACCGCGCCGATGCCGCCGATGAGCGGGAGCAGCCCGTACGAGGCGACGTCGGGTGGCGGATCGCCGCCGAAGCGCGCGCCGATCGTCAGGGCCAGGGCGATGACCCCGATCCCGGTGATGACGAGCGCCACGCCACCGACGATCACGGCCAGGGTGGCCGCGGCGGTTGCCTCTCCGAGGTGCTCGGGTGCGAGGGCGTGCGCGCCGCGGCGGCGGACGGCGGAAACGGACGCGGCGCGGATCGGTCGTTGGCTGGTCATCGGCGACGGATTGTACGCGGAAGGCCGCATCCGCTCCACCGCCGCCGATACACTCACGCCGGATGTCGTTCACGCTGCCCCCGGATCCGAAGACCGAGCGCCGGACTCGCATCTCGCAGCGGGTCAGCTTTGCGTTCGCCGTGCTGCTGGTCGTCCTCATCGCGTACTTCGGCTACGTCGGGTACGAGGGTTCGCGCCAGCTCACCGATGCACCCAACGGCTCGACCGACTGCCGCACGCCCGAAACCTTCGGCTGGACATACGAGGCGATCAACTACCCACAGGGGACCGATCGCGCCCTCGGTGCCGAACCGGACCCGCTGCGCTGCGCCGCCCAGGGAGCCCCTGCCGGCGACGGGCTGACCTCGGCCGACGGCACGCGACTGGCCGGCTGGTACATCCCGTCCGGCTCGGGGAGCGGCCCAACCGCCCCGACCGTCGTCATCGTCCACGGCTGGAGCAGCAACAAGAGCGCGATGCTGGACCGCGCGGCGCTCCTCCATGACGCCTACAACCTCGCGATCGTCGACCTGCGCAACCACGGGCAGAGCGAGGCGTCGGACACCACCCAGGGCGTCCGCGAAGCCGATGACCTGCGGGCGGTGATCGACTGGCTGGAGTCGGCGAAGGCGCCGGATCGCGTCGCGCTGTTCGGCGTCTCGATGGGCGCCGCGACCGCGCTCAACGAGGTCGGCGACGACGAGCGCGTCGACGCCGTGATCGCCGAGGCGACCCACGCGACGATGGCCAACGCCGCCCAGGCGCGGCTCGAGAAGGCGGGCTACCCGCTCGCCCTGCCCGGCAGCTGGGCGATCCTGCTCGGGACGCTGATGCGCACCGGCGAGGACGTCAGCAGTGCCGACGCGGTGCAGACGATCTCCCGGCTCGACGACCGCCCGGTGCTGCTCATCTCGGGCGGCATGGACGACTCGATCGGCGAGAACGACGCCACCGACCTGCTGGCCGCGGCCGAGGAGGCCACGTCGGCGGCGGCGCTCCGCATCTGCGAGCAGGCCGGCCACGCCGACAGCCTCGAGACCTGCCCGCAGACGTACCCGGACTGGGTGCTACGCTTCCTCGAGCGCTCGCTGGCGCCCGCCGGCTGACGCCCCCTTCCCGCCCAGACATCCCGCTCGCGCCGCCGATGGATCGGCGGCCGCGCCATCCGCGAGGTAGCTGACCGTGACCCTTGCCCCGACCGACGTCGAGACCAGGTTCGACCGCACGATCGACCGATGGTTCCGAGACCAGCTCGCCCTGAGCCCCGAGGTTGCCACGTTCCTGGGTATCCACGACCACGACGGTGACCTCGCCCCAGGCGGCCGCGACGCCGTCGACGAGCACGTCGCCTTCCATCGCCGTGCCATCGACGAGCTCTCGGCGATCGACCCGTCCGAGCTGAGCCACGAGCGTGCGCTCGACCGCGACCTCGCCATCCACCAGGCGCGCCTCGCGCTGTCTTGGACCACGGAGTACCGGCCGTGGGCCGGCTCGTCGGAGGCGGCCGAGCACATCGGAGAGTCGCTCTTCCCGCTCTTCACCCGTGACTTCGCGCCCCTCGCCGATCGCCTCGAGAGCATCGTGTCTCGGCTCGAGAAGGCCCCGGCCTATCTCGCGCAGACCCACGACCGCGTCACCGATCCGGTTCGGCTGTGGACCGAGATCGACCTCGAGTCGACCGAGCACCTGCCGTCCTTCCTCGACACGATCGTGGCCGCGGCCGGCGCCGAGGGGGCCGACGAGCGGCTGGTCCGGCGCCTCACCGACGCATCGAACGCGGTGAAGGCCGCGCTGGAGGACCACGCGGCGTGGCTGCGCGACGACGTCCTCCCGCGGGCGAACGCGGACTGGAAGGCGGGCCCCGAGCGCTTCGAGGAGATGGTTCGCCTGCGCGAGCTCGAGGCCGATGGCGACGAGATCCTCGCCGTCGGCGAGGAGCTGCTAGTCACGGAGAAGGCGGCGCGCGACGCCCTCCACGACGAGATCGAGCCCGGCGGATCGGCCGAGCAGGTGGCCGACGCCGTCAAGGACGACCATGCGGCAACGTTCGCCGAGGCGCTCGAGGAGTATCGGGAGGCGATGGCCCGGTCGCGCGCGTTCGTGGTCGAGCACGGGATCGCCACGCCGCCGGAGGAGGACCACCTCAACGTCATCGAGACGCCGTCCTTCGTCCGGCACCTCATCCCCTTCGCGGCGTACTACACGCCGGCGAAGTTCGACCCGACGCCGGTCGGCACGTACATCGTCACCCCGCCCAGCTCGCCGGAGATGATGCGCGAGCACAACCGCGCCTCGATCTCGAACACCTCGGTCCACGAGGCGTACCCCGGCCATCACCTCCAGCTGTCGGCGGCGGTGACGAACCCGAGCCTCGTCCGGCTCTTCTCGGGCGCCCCGGAGTTCGCCGAGGGCTGGGCCTTCTACTGCGAGCGGATGATGAAGGAGGCCGGCTTCGACGACAGCCCCAAGGGCTGGTACATCGTCCATACCGATGCGATCTGGCGCGCCACCCGGATCATCCTCGACGTCCAGCTCCATCGCGGGCTCATCGGCTTCGACGAGGCGGTCGACCGGCTCATCGCCGAGACCGGGTTCGAGCGGCCCGCGGCGCTGGCGGAGGTGAAGCGCTACACCTCGACGCCGACCTACCAGCTGTCCTACCTGTTCGGACGCCACATGATCGAGAAGCTCAAGACCGATGTACGGGCACAGCAGGGCGCCGACTTCGACCTGCGCCGCTTCCACGACACGCTGCTGTACGGCGGGACGATGCCGGTCTCGTACGCGCGCCGTCTCTTCGAGGCGAACGGCCGATGAGAACGCGCATCGGTCTGGCGATGGCGCTCGTCCTCGTCCTGACCTCCTGCGGCGGCGCGGAGCCGACCCCGTCGCCGCGACCGGCCTGCCCGACCGAGCCACCGACCGCGGTCTCGGCGCAGGCGACTCTCGAGGACGCTGCGGTGGCGACCGTGACCGTCACTGGCGCCGTCGAGGGCGAGTTCGCCTTCGAGCTCTACGGCGAGGAGGCACCGATCGCGACGGCCAACTTCGTCAACCTGGCGCGCTGCGGCTTTTACGAGGGGATCTGGTTCCACCGGATCCTGGCCGGGTTCGTGATCCAGGCCGGCGACCCGGGTACGAAGGGCCAATCCGGCGATTTCGGGGGCCTGGGGAGCGGCGGCGCCGGGTACGGGTTCGAGATCGAGCCGCCGGCCGATGACCTGGACTACGTCCAGTACTCGGTGGCGATGGCGAACGACACGCGGACGAACGACAGCCAGTTCTTCGTCTCGCTCATCGACCTCACCGGACGTCTCGATCGGCTGTACACGATCTTCGGCCAGGTCACGTCCGGGACCGATGTGGTCGACGCGATCGCCGCGGTGCCGGTCAACGACCCGAGCCGTCGGCGTTCCGCTCGAGCTCGTCACGATCGACTCGATCGTCATCTCCGGGGCGTCGGAGCCGGCTCCGTCAGGGGAGTAGGCCGCAAGCGGACGTCAAAACCGCTTTGCAATGTAAAGGAAACTAAACCTCTGGAAGTCTTGTCGAAACGGAACAGGTGGTCTATTCTGACGGAGCTGTTCGCACAGCGATTCACTACTGGTCGCAAGGCCATGGGTAGGTTAGGGTTAGGGTAGTACGGGAAACCGTGCGTGAAAGATGCCCTTGCGATTAGCGAATCCGGCAGCAATGAAGGCCCCCGCTTCGGCGGGGGCCTTCGTCTATCGGTCCGACGAACCTCCTTCGATCCGTTGACGGCGACGTCTAGGGTGCACTTGTGACCGACATGATTGGACGCGCGGGTGAGGCCGCGGCGATTGCTCGGTTCGTGGAGCAGGTGCCAAGCGGGCCAGTCGGCCTTCTGATCGAGGGAGAGCCGGGCATCGGCAAGACGACCGTCGTGCTCGAGGCGATTCGCGCAGCCCAGGAGCGACGCTTTCGGGTGCTCCAGGCTCGGCCGGCCGAGGCCGAGGCCAACCTCTCATTTGCTGCGCTCGGCGACCTCGTCGGCGCCCTCTTCGACGATGTGAGCGACGCATTGCCACCACCGCAGCGGCAGGCACTCGAGGTGGCGCTGCTGCTCAGGGAGGCCGGCGAGCCGGCGGATCCGAGGACGACGGCCAGCGCACTCCTAACCGTCATGACGATCCTCAGCGACCGTGATCCTCTCGTCATCGCGGTCGATGACGCGCAATGGATGGATCGGGCCTCCAGGCGCGCACTGGAGTTCTCCGCGCGGCGCCTGCCGCCGCGTGTGGGAATCATCGTCGCGAGTCGCGCCGGAACGGTCCCGGCGAGGCCGCTTCACCTCGAGCGTGCGCTCGCGCCGGAAAGCCTCGAGCATCTGGTGCTGGGGCCACTCTCGCCCGCGGCCATACACCACCTCATTCAATCCCAACTTCGTCTCAACCTCGCACGACCCATGCTCATCCGCGTCGCGGAGGCGTCGGGCGGCAATCCGTTCTTTGCACTCGAGATTTCTCGCGCCCTCGCGCGAGGCCGCTCCGTACCCGCACTCGGTGATCCACTCCCGGTGCCGCGCACGCTGCATGATCTCCTGAGCGACCGCCTGGACCAGCTCTCGGCGGCGGCGCGGACAGCGGCAGCGGCCACGGCGGCGCTCTCACGCCCAACCGCCGAGACGGTGAAAGCTGCCCTCGGATCGGACCTCGACGTGGACGCCGCGCTGCTGGAAGCGGAAGACGCGGGCGTCCTAGTGTCGGACAGCGATCGACTGCGGTTCTCGCATCCCCTGCTGGCCTCGACGATCTACGGATCGCTGACGGTTGCCCGGCGACGTGCGCTCCATAGGCGGCTGGCACCAGTCGTCGGTGGCGTCGAGGAGCGAGCGCGCCATCTCGCGCGCAGCGTAAGCGCCACCGATGAGGGTGCGGCAACGCAGATCGAGGAGGCTGCGGCAGGAGCACGCCGCCGCGGTGCGCCGGAGTCGGCAGCAGAGCTCTACGAGGCAGCATGCCGGTTGACGTCAGATACGAAGCCGGAGGTTCGCGCTCGACGAATGCTGGGAGGCGCCGAAGCGCTGAGTCTGGCCGGCGACCTCGGCGCTGCGCGATCACTTGCCATGCGTGCGCTGGAGACGGGGCAAGCCGGGTCACTTCGAGGGCGCGCGCTGTTGCTGCTGGGCTCCCTCGCCTCGTATACCGAGACGATCGAAGCCCGTGTCGACTACCAGGAGCGTGCGCTGGCGGAGGCTGGCGACGATCTCGCGCTGCGCATCGAGATCCTACTCGCGCTCTTTGAGCAGGTCGCCGTCGATCCCGACTCTGCCGCGCGGCGCGCTGACGAGGCGATCAAGCTCCTGCGCGAACGCGATGACCCATCCGCTCTCGCCCAGGCATTGATGGACAAGTTCATCGCCGAGGTCGTGCTCGGGCACGGGGCACATGCCTCACTGCTCGGTGAGGCGCTGGCGCTGGAAGATCGCTCCGCAGCCACGATGTCTGTGTACCCGTTGATCTGGTTCCACTGGATCGACGATCTGGAGGCCACCCGTGCGCGCTACCGCCTGCTCGACGAGCGGTACCGCGATCACGGCAACGTGGTCGCAGCGGCCGAGATCGTCGAATTCCTCGCGATGGCGGAGTTCCGCGCCGGCAACTGGGGGAAGGCCGAACAGGCGCTCGAGGGCTCAAGCGAAACCCTTGCCCAGTTCGAGATCCGGGGCCCATTCATCGCATCCTTTGCGGATCGGTCGGTGATCGATGCGCACCGGGGCAGGTTCGAGCGCGCCAGACGAACCCTGCTCGGCATCCTCGAAGGCACCGAACGCCTCGATGTGTTCTGGCGGATGCTTTGTCACTCGGTGCAAGGCGTCGTCGAGTTCTGCGCCGGCAGCTACGAGGCAGCCGACCGGGCGTGGACCGCGATGCGGACGGAGGCCCGCGCCGTCGGTTGGCTCGACAACCCGGACGACCGCAGCGAGCCGGATCACGTCGAGGCACTGGTCGCGCTCGGCAAGCTGGACGATGCTCGCCATGTGCTCGAGCATCTGGAGTGGCGAGGGCGGACTTTGCCGCGATCGTGGATCGATGCCGGACTCCCTCGGGCCCGGGCGCTCGTTCTTGCCGCCGAAGGCAAGTTGGCGCAAGCCATGGCGAGCATTGAGGCAGCGCCTGCGAACGGCGCCCTACCGTTCGAGACTGCCCGCCTGCTCCTCGTCAGGGGGCAGATCGAACGTCGCGCCAATCGGAAGCTGGCCGCGAGAGATTCGCTCACCGAGGCGCTCGCGGTCTTCGAACTGCTGGGCTCGCCCCCGTGGGCGGAACGCGCGCGGAATGAGATCGCCCGGCTTGGCCTCCGACACCGGGCTCGGAGCGAGTTGACCGAAAGCGAACGCCGAATCGCAGAGCTGTCGGCGGCAGGGATGACCAATCGGCAAGTAGCCGATGCGGCGTTCGTCAGCCCGAAGACAGTGGAAGCGAATCTCGCCCGCGTCTACCAGAAGCTCGGCATCCGTTCGCGTGCCGAACTCGGAGCGCGACTGTCGGGCAAGCCCGGGGACGCGGACCAGACATAGGGAAACGCCGGATGCTTCAGCGTCCGGCCGTGCAGTAGCGTCGGGGTCGTCGTCCCAATGGCACATCGGCCGTTGGCGCCAGTCGTCCGTAGGAGTCCAGGCCGCACGTCACGTGACTGCAGAGGAGTAGACGCGATGCCAGTCGTTCTCGTTCATCAGGGTCCGACGCTCACACAGGAGCGCTACGAGGAAGCGGTGAGAAGGTTCACCGGCGGCAGGGGCCCGCTTCAGACTCCTGCCGACTGGCCGGTCGACGGGCTCTTGGTCCACGCAGCCGGAGAGGGCAAGGGCGGCTTCCGCGTCGTGGATCTGTGGGAATCCCAGGACGCTGCCGAAAGGTTCGGCGAGGCTCTCTTGCCCATCCTCCGGGATATCGGCGTGACCGACATGCCGGAGGTGTACTCGGCACACACGTTCGTCTCGGCGTAGTGCCCCGACATCCGGATGGGCCAGTACGGCAGCACCCGAAGTCCGAGCATTCGACCGGGCAAGCGTGCGGCAAGCGAAAGGAGACCGACCAATGCGCCGAACGGTAGCCGCCCTCTCACTCCTGTCAGCGATCGCGGTCGCTATGGTGCTCGTGGCCGCGGCCACTGGAGCAAACCACCGGACCCTCGCCACGGCTCAGGCAGCAGGTTGGGACTGCAACCCATTGATCCTCATCGGTGGGCATTACCACTGCTCGCCACCCGGCCGGCCATCTGTGCAGGACATCGCCGATGGCACCGCGACGACCCCGAGCGTCGTCCACCAGGTCTTTCGGGCGAATGGCACATTCGCGGGAACCGAAACCCTGATCCGCGCCGACCTCTTCGCCGGACAGCCATGCCCGACTGACCAGTGGCTGCCCGTCCCTCCGTGGCTCCCCACACCGACGTACTACGCATGCCACCACTTCCAATTCACACCATAGGACGCGAGGTCGAATCAGGTGGGAGCCGGTATGATCGGTGCTCGCGCCTGTAGCTCAGTGGATAGAGCGTCGGCCTCCGGAGCCGAAGGTCGCAGGTTCGAATCCTGTCGGGCGCGCCAAACCTTCCGGTTCCGTGAAGCTCACCCAATGTTGGCTGCGGCTGGTCGCTGGGCGACCACTAACGTGAACGATGGGACCGGTGGCCTGCCCTCGTGCGCCAACCCGGCCGCTGAGCGGCTGGATACCAGCGCGGCACACACCCTCATGCCCCTTCGTTCGCGATCACGGTCGCGCAGCGGCTTGGCCATGGCCGCGCGACCATCCGCCCGTCAGAGCCGGGCGAGCAGCTCCTTCTTCTTCGCCTCGAACTCCTCGACCGTGATCGCGCCCGCGTCACGCAGCTGAGCCAGCTCACCGAGCGTCGTCGTGATGTCGGTCGAAGCTGGCTGCGCCGATGCGCTGGCGGCCGTGGTGGGCGCCGCCGCCGTGGCCACGCCGGCACCGGACTTCTGCTCGAGGATCTCGCGCTGGAAGGCGTCGACCGCTCGGATCGAGGTGAGGTTGTCGACGCCGGCCTCGCCGGACGCGGTGACGATGCGGATGTTGCCGTAGCCGAGCATCCGACCGATCGCCGGCACGACGGTCTTCACATCGGAGATCGAAGTCAGCAGGGTATCCGTCGATCGCTTGCGGATCAGGCCCTCCTGGCCGAGGACGCGCCGATTCGTGACGTGATACTCGGCCGAGCGCCAGGCGACGACGTTGTAGGCGATCCAGCCCAGCGCCCCCAGCCAAAGCCCCTGCTGGATGAGGCCCAGCGAGCGGTTGAGGAAGCCGCCGACACCGGTCGTCGAGTCCGATTGGAGCCAGCCCGCGGCCAGCGCGACGACGACGAACAGGATCGCCCACTTCGAGTCCGCCACCAGGGCGAACCAGTGCTTCGAGGTGCTGAAGACGACCTCTTCGCCGCTGATCAGCCTGTCGTCGAGATCGGCCACGTCCGTCATTGTCCGCGACCGAGCAAGCCCTGGGCGGGGTGCCCAATGGCATCATCGGTCCATGCAGGAGATGGGCGCCGCCGGAGGACTGCTGCGCCGCGACCGCGTCGCCCGTGAGGCCGATGAGGAGCGCCTCAGCCCGGCCGCCACGCGGTCGATCGCGAGCCGCGGGCGGGAGCGGCCGGAGGAGCCGGACGAGTTCCGCACCGCCTTCGAGCGCGACCGCGACCGGATCATCCACTCCAAGGCCTTCCGCCGGCTGAAGCACAAGACCCAGGTCTTCCTCAACCCCGAGGGCGACCACTTCGTGACGCGGCTGACGCACACGATGCAGGTGACGCAGGTGGCCCGATCGCTGGCCGCGGCGCTGGACCTGAATGAGCCGCTGGCGGAGGCGATCGCGCTCGGCCACGACGTCGGGCACTCTCCGTTCGGGCACACCGGCGAGGACGCGCTCTCGCCGTTCTTCCCGCCAGACGGCTGGCATCACGCCGCACAGAGCGTCCGCATCTGGGAGGTGCTCGAGGACGCGAACCTGACGTGGGAGGTGCGTGACGGGATCCGAGCCCACTCCTGGAAGATCCAGCCGCCGCCGTCGACGCCGGAGGCCTTCTGCGTCCGCTTCGCCGATCGGATCGCCTACCTCGCGCACGATGCCCTCGACGCGCTTCGCGCCGGCGTGCTTCGGCCCGACGCCTTCCCGCCGGCCGTGATCGAGCGCTTCGGACAGCCCGGGCGCGAGTGGGTGGGCGCGATGATCGGCGCGGTCATCGACGAGAGCCTGCGCGCCGGCGCGCTTCGGATGGACGACGCAACCCTGGCGGTCATGAACGAGCTGCGCGACTTCATGTTCGAGCGCGTCTACTTCGAGCCCGAGCTGCTTCGCCAGCAGCAGCAGGCGGTCACGATCATCCGCGACCTCATGCGCTGGCACCTGGACCATCCGAACGAGATCCCCGACTCGTTCCGCCGCGACCGGGCATCGGCCGAGCAGCAGGCGGCGGACTACGTCGCCGGCATGACCGATCGGTTCGCCCTCACCACCCACGACCGCCTCTTCCGGCCGACGCTGAACCTCTAGTCGCGGCGACGTGGCGCCGCCTGTGAGCGGAACAGTCGCAACGCGCCCGGGCGGACCTCGAATGTGACCGGCGTCGTACCGATGCTGACGCCGTCGGCGTGGGCCGGCAGCGCCCGTCTGGTGCCCTCGATCCTGACCTGCATCGCGCGGTAGGCGGCAACGCGCGGCTCGCGGCGCGGACGTCGGCGGGCGACCGAACCGAAGTGGGCCAGCACCTCCCACCGGCTCATGCCGTGAAACACGGCAACGTCGAGAAGACCGTCGGTCGGGTCGGCATCGGCCGAGACGGCGAAGCCAAGCCCGTGGTACGGCCCGTTGCTGACGGTCGCGGCGGGCGACCCGGTCCGATACGCGGTTCCGTCGATCGTCACCCGCATCGGCGTGCGGCGCATGCGCAGGCCGCGCCAGACGGCGCGAATCGCGCGCCACCACCCGCGACGCTCGGCGATCTCGACCGCGATGAACCCGATCGCGTCGAGGCCGACGCCGGCCGCCTCGAAGAAGGGCGTGCCGTCGCTGCCGTCACCCACGACCCAGCCACAGTCGACGGCGCCGGTTCGGCCGTCGGCGATCACGTCAATGGCGCCATCCAACGTATCCGGCACCGCGAAGCCGCGCGCGATGTTGTTGAAGCTGCCGAGCGCGAGGATGCCGAGGGACGCATCGGGATGGTGGAGCAGCGCCGCCGCGACGACCGACACCGTGCCGTCACCGCCGCCAACGACGATGTCGCGGCCGGCGTCTGCCGCCGTGCGTGCCAGCGCGCCGGCATCGTCCGCTTCGGCGAGCTCGTGCATATCGACCTCGAGGCCGCGGTCACGCAGCGCCGCTGCCAGGGCACCCGGACGCAGGCGCTCCGGGTCGTCGTCGAGGGCCGGGCCGGAGCCCGTCTTGCCCCCGGAGATCGGGTTGACGAGGAGCAGGATCGGCCGACGCGTCACCCAGGGCTCCGGCGATAGGCCTGGAAGGTCCCGTCGCCGCACTCGAGCACCATCACGTCCGGCAGCGGTGCGGCGCTGGCGGACGGCGCGTCGGCCGGGTCGACCCACACCGTCCAGGACGAGAACCCGACCGTGGTCCGGAATCCCGGCTCGAGGTCGGCGTCGACCCCCTCGAGGCTCGGGCTCGACAGCGCCGCTCCGACCGGCTCGTAGGCGCCCTCGGGATCCTCGAGCTGGGTGGGACAGCCGGGCGGCGGCCCGGCGCGCCAGACGGCGATGAGTGCCACGATCACGAAGACCCCCGCAGCCAGCGTGCCGCAGCCGATCGCGCGCCAGCTCACGGCCGCACGATCCCGAACCCGTCGAACTCGCCGCTCGCCGGCTCGCGGCGCCGCTCGAGCGCCTCGACGTGCGCTCCGGGCGGTCCCTGCCGGATGAGCCGCTCCAGCTCGTCCAGCGCCTCGACGGCGCCCTCGGCAACGAGCTCGACGGCGCGCTCGTCGTGGTCGTTCATCACCCAGCCGGCGAGGCCGAGGCCCTCGGCATGGCGCCGCACCCACCATCGGAAGCCGACCCCCTGGACGCGGCCGGTGATCCGCGCGGTCAGCCGCTCACCCCTCACCGGTCATCCTGGGGCCAGGCCAGCATGGCGACCTCGAGCGCCAGCCGTGGCGAGCCGTTCTCCCGCAGCCCGTCGTGCGTGCGCTCGAGCAGCCGCACCATGGCCGCCATCGGCGCGGTACCGATGCGGGCGCCGAGGCGCCCGATCTCCGGTGCCAGCTCACCGCTCGGCGCGAGCATCGGCCGCCCCGCGGCCGCGAGGAGCAGGTCGCGAGCGAGGGCCAGCCAGACCTCGGTGACGAGGATCGCCGCACCGCGCTGCGCGGAGGGCGCGACCTTCGCGTCCGGCTCCCCGTCGACCGGCGTCGCGGACGGTGGCGCCTCCAGGCGCGCCGCCTCGTCGAGAAGGTCGCCGACCGCGCCGAACCGATCGGCGCGGCCGCGCCCGAGCAGCGTCAGCAGCTCGGCCTGCACGCGCCGCCGCCAGTCGAGCACGTCGCGGCGATCGGCGTAGCGCATGGCCAGGCCGCTCAACCCGCTCGACAGCGACGCGAGCGTCTCGGCCTGATCGGCCGGCAGGAGCCGGTGATCCATGAGGTGCCGCACCAGCTCGTCGTGCGCGACCGGCCCGATGCGCAGCGCCTGGCAGCGCGAGCGGATCGTCGGCAGCAGCCGCGCGACCTCGTCGGCGACGAGGACGAAGGTGTGCCGGCCGGTCGGCTCCTCGAGCGCCTTCAGCAGTGCGTTCTGGGTCTGCTCGTTGGCCTGGTCGGCGTGCTCGATGAGGACGACGCGGCGCTCACCGGCGATCGGTGCGCCGGCGGCCTCGAGCAGCCAGCGCCGGGCGACGGCAACGATGCTCTCCCCCGTGGCGCGCGACTCGCGCCATACGTCGGGCGACCCGACCAGCAGGTCCGGGTGGACGCGCGCTCGCCCGTCGCGGCAGCCGCGGCAGGCGTTGCAGGGACGCCGCGCGGCGATCGGCATCGGTGCAGAACGAGAGGGCGAGCAGATCGCCGACGAACTCGGCCTTGCCGGACCCGCGGGGACCGTGGACGAGGAGCGTGCCGCCCGGCCGTCCCCCGCGCCCGGAACGCATGGCGAGCCGCCGGGCGGCCGGCTGCCCGACGCTCAGGAAGCCCGCCTCGGCCGTGTCGATCATCGGTCGGAAGTATAGGTTTCACCTCGCCTCGGCGACCCCGCGCCGACTGGGCCTTTACGGCAGGCAGTGGCATACTTCGTGCATCCCGAGCCGGGCCGAACCCAGAGGAGGACCCCATGCCGACCGGAACGGCGCGAACGGCCGATGACATCGCCGAGAACATCCGCACGCTCGTCGACCGCATGGCCGACGCGAAGCTCACCCAGGAGCTGGCCAAGCGCGGCCACGACGTGGCCGACGAGGTCGGCTCGTTCGCCAACGAGGCGTGGCGCGAATCGCGACCGATGCGGCGCGACGTCCGCAAGGCCGTCCTGCACGGGATCCGAGACGCCTCGAAGTGGTCGGACCGGACCTGGAAGCAGAACGTGCGGCCGGCGCTGCGGGACCTCTGGAAGCAGCGCACGATCGCCATCGGTGCCGCCGGCGCCGCGATTCCCGCCACGCAGGCGGTCATCGACGACACCGCGGTCCGCCTCGGCATCAAGAAGGAGAGGCGGCACTGGGGAGCGTTCTTCCTCGGGCTGCTGCTCGGTGCCGCGGCCGGCGCAATCGTCGCGCTGCTGACCGCGCCGAAGCGCGGGAGCGAGATGCGCGACGAGCTCGGCACGCGCGCGGAGGAGCTGGCGACGAAGGCCAAGGACGAGTGGGTGCCGATCTTCCAGCGTGAGACGAACGGCGCCGGTGACGCATTGCCCGGCGAGTCCTCGGTCGAGGCGGCCGTCGACGACGCCGCGACCTCTGTCCAGGAGGGGGCCGCCGAGGCTGGGTCCGCCACCGGCGATGCCGCCGAGGAGGCCGCATCGGAGACGGCCGAGGCCATCAACGACGCCTTCGACACGGTGGATCGCGAGTCGAACACCTGATCGTTCGCTGACCCAATGCGAAGAGCCGGCCCCATCGGGCCGGCTCTCGTGCTTCGCCAGGCGGGCGTCAGCTGGTCGGGTTCGGGCGCGACGGGCGCGCGGAGCGGAACCGGCCCCAGATCCCCTGCGGCTCGCCACCCTCGGTGGCGGTCGCCTCGGCCCCCGAGGCGGCCGTGGTCGACGCGCTGTCCGCATCGGCGGGCTTGGCCGTCGAGCGGCGCGACCGTGTCTTCGGCTTCTCCTCGTCGCCGTCGGCCGCGGCGGCCTTCGTCGTCGAGCGCGTTCGCCGCTTCGGCTTCTCGTCGGTCTCGGCCGGAGCCTCGGCCTCGGCGGGCTTGGCCGTCGAGCGGCGCGACCGTGTCTTCGGCTTCTCCTCGTCGCCGTCGGCCGCGGCGGCCTTCGTCGTCGAGCGCGTTCGCCGCTTCGGCTTCTCCTCGGTCTCGGTCCGGAGCCTCGGCCTCGGCGGGGGCGACCTGCTCGGGATCGATCCCGAGCTCGGCCAAGGTGGCCGCATCGGCCTCCTCGAAGCTGTACTCGCGATCGGCCTCGAGCCCGTCGAGCTGGTTGAGGTCGTCGAACTCCTCCCAGGCGACCTCGCCCTCCGCGCCTGCCTCCACCGGCGTCGTCTCCTCGCGTCGCGATCGTCCGCGGCCGCGTCCCCCGCGGCGGCGGCGTCGGCGGCGCCCCTCCTCGGTCGACTCGGTGTCGACCACGGTGGTCGCGGCGGGGACCTTCTCGCCTGGCGGCTCCTCGGCCGGCGCCGCTCCGCGCCGGCTGCTCGTGCCGCCGCGCGTGCGACGCCCGTTGGCGGTCGTGCCGGTCGTGCCGGTGGTGCCGGTCTTGATCGCGGCGAGCGCGGCGGCGGCGACCGATGGCGAGGCCTCGCGGAAGCCGAACTCGGGCGTGACCTCCTTGGCCGGCATCTCGGGCGCGCTCATGCCGGTGTCGCGGATGGCCCGACCCTCCTTCCGGCTGATGGAGGCGATCTTCATGATGTCCATGAAGTCATCGGCCACCGCGATGAGGTCGGACGAGGTGTTTGGCTTGAAGCTGATCACTTCGGCGCGCACCCCCTTGTCCTGGAGCGCGCGGATGGCCGGTGCGAAGTCACCGTCGCCGGAGACGACGACCGCGATGTCCATCCGGTCGGCGAGGCGGAACAGGTCGACGACCAGCTCGATGTCGAGGTTGGCCTTCATGCGTCCATCGCCGAACTTGCGGATGTCCTTGACCACCGGCTTGTAGCCGTTCTTGGCCAGGAAGTCGATGAACTTGCGCTGGTTCTCGTTTTCCGGGTCGAGCCCGGTATAGGCGTAGGCGCGAATGAGGTCGCGCCCCTTGGTGGCGTGCTTGAGCAGGGCGACGTAGTCGACGTCGACATCCTGGCCTCGAGCCGCGTAGTACATGTTGGCGACGTCTACGAACATCGCCACGTTCTTGCTCACGGTTGAGCTCTTCTCCTGTGGTATCTGATATGGCCGGTGCGGGCGGAGCCTCAGCCGATCTGACGGCCGAGCGTGCGGCCGCGGCTCGCGAACCCCAGTCGCTTCCAACGCGACGGTTCTGCGGTTGCCAACGGCTCGGATACTTCCACTCGAGTGCAGCCTTTATGTCTTGCCGAGGTGGCGAGGTGCTCGACGATCGCATCGCCGGCATGACGCCGCTCGGCGGCGTCCAGCTCGCCTCCCGCGAATCCCAGCTCGTCGATCACGCCGACGAAGGGGCCCGATCGCACGGAGGGCCGGATGCTCAGGACTCCCACGCCGACCACCCGACGTTCGGTCTCGGCGACGACGACCGTCGCGGACGGAACATAGAGCAGATTGCGAAGGAAGTCGGCGTCCTGGGGCCCGGCTTCCGGATCGGCGCCGTTGTGCGCAACGAGGCGAACGGCGGCGTCGAGATCGGTCGGTCGGGCGCTGCGGACGTGAACCTCCACGAAGGCCCCCAGCGGGGTATGCGGGCGTGCGACTCGCAGCGGGCGCTGCTGGACGACCCTACGCAGGATAGCACGGATCGCGGGTGAACCTGTTTGCCCGCGATGCGGTATCGGTTCACACGCGCGTTGCCATCTATTGCGTCGTCCTGCCGGGCGCCGCTATGATGCCGCGCACCTTGATACGCCGGGCCGTGCCACCGCGCCGTTCCCGAGCACACCAGTGGAGGATTCAATCGGATGCAGAAGCACATGCGATGGAGCGCCGTCTTGGTCGTTCTGCTCCTCGCGCTCGCCGCATGCTCGCCTGAAGGCGGCGGTGACGAGACGGAGGACCCGGCTGACTCGGCAGCGCCAACGGAAGGCGGCGGCGGAACCGCCGCGGACTGTGATGCCGACGAGTTCGGCTGTTACGAAGTGGCCGAGGGCGAGCCGATCGTGATCGGCACCGCGCTCGTCATCACCGGCGCGAACGAGACGCTCGGCCTTGACAGCCAGTACGGCGCAGAGGTCGCGAAGAGTCTCCGCGACACGATTGCCGGCCACCCGGTCGAGTTCAACCACCAGGACGACGGATGTGCTGCCGAGGGCGGCACGGCCGCCGCGACCGCGCTGGTCTCCGAGGGCGTCGCTGCCGTGATCGGCACGAGCTGCTCGAGCGCCGGCGTGCCGGCCGCGGAGATCACGTCCGCCGAGGGCATCCTCATGGTGTCGTCGTCGAACACCGCTCCGTCGCTGACGGCGGAGGAAACGCACGAGCCGTTCTACGCCCGGACAGCCCACAACGATGAGATCCAGGGCGCGGCCATGGCGCAGTTCGTGTGCGAGGAGCTCCAGCTCACGTCGGCAGCGACGATCGACGACGGCTCGCCGTACGCCGACCAGCTCGCCGCTGTCTTCGTCGCAGAGTTCCAGGAGCAGTGCGGTGGCGAGATCACGGCCGAGGAGGCGATCACCGTCGGTGACACCGACTTCTCCGGCGTGCTCGGCAACATCGCCTCGGGCTCGCCCGAGTTCCTGTACACCCCGATCTTCGTGGCCGAGGGCGCGCTGATCGCGCAGCAGGCCAAGGACACCGCGGGCCTGGAGGACACGGTCTTCGCCGGCGCCGACGGCTACTTCTCGCCCGACTGGCTCGAGGCCACCGGCGAGGACGCGCTGGGCCACTACAACTCGGGACCGGACCTCGAGTTCGCCGGCGACTTCTACAACGACGAGTTCCTGCCGCTCTACACCGAGGTGAGTGGCCTGGACGCGACGATCAGCGTGTTCCACGCTCACGCCTTCGACGCCTACAACATGATCGCCGACGCGATCGAGTCGGTGGCGTTCACCGATGGCGGGACGACGTACATCCCGCGCACCGCGCTCCGCGATGCCTTCTTCTCGACCTCCGGGTATGAGGGCATCACCGGATCGCTGACCTGCAACGAGACGGGCGACTGCGCCGACGCGAAGATCAGCGTCAGCCAGGTCGTCGAGGGTGACGACGGTCTCGAGTGGGAGCGCATCTGGCCTGAGGACGAATAGCCGAACCGTCGGCTAGGCAACCAACTGTGCGGGTGGGCCGATCGGCCCACCCGCACCTCACATTCCGGACGGAGGAACGGAGCCGCCCATGTTCGGCAGCCGATTCCGGTTCAGCTTCGTCAACGTCTTCCTGCTGCTCTTCGGCGGGGGCCTGATCCTCCTCGCCCTCGTCGGCTCG
The DNA here is from genome assembly GCA_963844415.1 of uncultured Chloroflexia bacterium. Lineage (GTDB taxonomy): Bacteria > Chloroflexota > Limnocylindria > QHBO01 > QHBO01 > JACDBZ01. The sequence continues at coordinate 66,678 of CAWJOA010000006.1, read as the reverse complement.
TTTCTCACCCTGCGGAGCGGCCAGTTCACCGCCGAGTCGTGGCAGAACCTCATCCAGGCGGGCATCGCGCTCGGCAGCGTGTACGCGCTCATCGCGATGGGCTACACGCTCGTCTACGGCATCCTCTTCATGATCAACTTCGCCCACGGCGAGGTCTTCATGTGGGGGACGTTCACCTCGTTCTTCGCCGCGGTGGCGCTCAACGAGGCGGGCATGATGGACAGCGCTCCGTGGCTGGCCTTCGGCCTGGTGCTGCTGACCTCGATGCTCGTGAGCATGCTCGTGGCGATCTTGCTGGAGCGAATCGCCTACCGCCCTCTACGCGGCGCGCCGCGGCTCGTGCCACTCATCACCGCCATCGGCGCATCGCTGGTCCTGCAGTACACCGCGCGCGGCTTCTACGGCTCCGGCGTTCGCGCCTTCCCGAGCTTCAACCTCTTCGCCGGGTCGGTGACGCTCGGACCGATCACGATCACCGTCACTCGGCTCGTGGTGATCACGGCGGCCGATCGTCCTGATGTTCGGGCTCTACTTCTTCATCAATCGCACCCGGACCGGGCGCGCGATGCGGGCCGTCAGCGAGGACAAGGACGTGGCCGCGATGATGGGCATCAACGTCGACCGCATCATCGTCACGACCTTCGCCATCGGCGGCCTGCTGGCCGGGGCGGCCGGCATCCTCTACACGTTGATGTTCAACCAGGTCCACTTCTTCATGGGCTTCCTGCCCGGCATCAAGGCCTTCACCGCCGCGGTGCTCGGCGGCATCGGCAACATCGTGGGGGCGGCGCTCGGTGGGCTGATCCTCGGGGTGCTCGAGCAGGTCGGGCCGAACCTCTTCCTGAGCGGGTACGGCATCCCGTCGCCGAACCAGCTGCAGGACGTCATCGCCTTCACGGTCCTCGTCATCGTGCTGATCTTCCGCCCGTGGGGCCTCCTCGGCCGCAAGGAGAACGCATGACGAGCGAGCTCGTGCGCCGCGCGCTTCTTTACGGCGCCTTCGGTGGGGCTGCCGGCATCCACGTCAGCCTCGTTGGCCTGGTCGGAGCGCTCCAGACCGTGCCGGTCATCGGCGAGATCCTCTCGCTGGGCACGCTGCTCCCATTCATGGCGGCCATCGTCGTGGGCTGGGCGTCCGGCTCGCCGAGTGCGAAGCGGCAGCTCTTCCCGACTTCCGGCCAGAGCCTCGGGCTCGGCGCGCTGGCGGGCGCGGTCACCGGCGCGCTGGTGGCGCTGCTGGCGATCGTGATCCAGACCATCGACCTCTCGTGGATCCTCGTGAACGCTCGGCCCCAGCTTGCCGAGACGCTCCAGTTCGGCCAGGGACCCGTCGTCGGCTCGCTGATCCTCATCGGTGGGGCGGCACTGGCGGGGCTCGGGGGCGCCTCGCTCCAGGTGCTGCCCGGACAGCTCGCGCGGGCCATCGCGATCGGCCTGAGCGTCACGCTGATCGTCAGCATGATGGAACCGTTCCTCGTGCCCACCCTCGAGAACCTCGGCCTCGAAGTCGTCGCGGAGTTCCTCTACGAAGGCGGCGGGCTGACGGTCGGCGGCTTCGTCGTCGTCCTGGCGCTGATGGTGGGGAGCATCTACCTGTGGTCGAAACGCGGACCGGCGGCGCGCGCGCGATACAGCGAGGTCCCCGCCGACCGCCGCCGGATCATCAAGATCGGCCTCTACATCGGTCTCGCGATCCTGCTGCTGGTCCTCCCGCAGATCGTCGGGCGCCGCGTGTCCGAGATCCTGGGCACCATCGGCCTCTACGTGCTGCTCGGCCTGGGCCTGAACATCGTGGTCGGCTTCGCCGGGCTGCTGGACCTCGGCTACGTCGCCTTCTACGCCGTCGGCGCGTATGCCACCGCGATGCTGACCTCGCCGGCATCGCCGGCCTTCGCGCCCGAGCTGTCGTTCTGGGCGGCGCTGCCGATCGTCATTCTCGTGGCCGCGGTGGTCGGCCTCTTCGTCGGAGCCCCGGTGCTGCGACTGCGTGGCGACTACCTCGCCATCGTCACGCTCGGCTTCGGCGAGATCGCCCGCGAGATCTTCAAATCGTCGTGGGCACAGCCGGTGACCGGCGGTGCGCAGGGCATTCAGTCGATCCCGCCGCCTCTGCCATTCGACCGCGACCCGCAGATCATCTACTACCCGATCCTCTTCTTCTGCATCCTCGCCGCGATCGCCGCCGCCAGCCTCGCCTCGTCGCGAGTGGGGCGCGCCTGGAACGCGATGCGCGAGGACGAGTCGGTGGCGGAGGCGACCGGCGTCAACACCACGTACTACAAGCTGCTCGCGTTCGGCCTCGGCGCGGCGTTCGGCTGCCTCTCCGGCGCCTTCTTCGCCGCCAAGATCGGCGTCATCTATCCCGACAGCTTCAGCATCCTCGTCAGCATCAACGCGCTCGCGCTCATCATCCTCGGCGGCATGGGCAACATCTGGGGCGTGATCATCGGCGCCCTCGTGCTCGTCGGACTGCCGGAGTTCCTGCGTGAGTTCAGCGAGTACCGGCTCCTCATCTACGGCGCGGTGCTCGTGGCGATGATGCTGCTCCGTCCCGAGGGCCTCCTGCCGAGCCGCGCTCGGAAGGCGGAGCTCCACGGCGAGGACGAGGACGAGCTCTTCGCCAGCGAGGACCTGCCGCGCCCGGCGGCCACGATCTGATGACGATGACGACCGACGGCAACCTCCTCGTCGCCGACAAGGTCACGATGCGCTTCGGCGGCCTGCTCGCCAACCGCGACGTGGACTTCCGGGTCCCACGCGGCTCGATCGTGTCGCTCATCGGGCCGAACGGAGCGGGGAAGACGACGTTCTTCAACCAGCTCACCGGGATGCTCGAACCGACCTCGGGCGAGATCGAGTTCGAGGGCACCTCGATCGTCGGGATGGAGCCGCACGACATCGCCGAGCTCGGCATCGGTCGGACGTTCCAGAACATCCGCCTCTTCAGCGCGATGAGCTCGCTCGACAACGTGATGGTCGGCCGGCACACGCGGATGAAGGCCAGGTGGTGGGCCTCGCTGCTGAGGCTCCCGCAGACGCGGGCCGAGGAGCTCGCCGTCGAGCTCCGCGCACGGGAGCTGCTCGAGCTCGTCGGCCTGCGGCGCCGCTACTACCACGACTACGCCCGCAACCTGCCGTACGGCGACCAGCGGCGCCTCGAGCTGGCGCGCGCGCTCGCCGGCGACCCGAAGCTCCTGCTCCTCGACGAGCCGACCGCCGGGATGAACCCCGGCGAGACGGCTCAGATGACGGCGCTGATCCGGCGGCTCCGCGACGAGCTTGACCTCACCGTGCTCCTCATCGAGCACGACATGAAGGTCGTCATGGGCATCAGCGAGCGCATCACCGTGCTCGACCACGGCGAGCTGCTGGCCGAGGGCACGCCGGAGGAGATTCGCGCCAACCCGATGGTCATCGAGGCCTACCTCGGCAAGCAGACGACCAACGCATGACCGCGACCGAACCGACCGCCGTCGAGGAGCAGGCCGCAGCGAGCCGGCAGGCGCTGCTCGAGCTTGACGACATCCACGTCTTCTACGGCAACATCGAGGCGCTCAAGGGCGTGTCGATTCGCGTCGACCGCGGCGAGATCGTGACCCTCATCGGCTCGAACGGCGCCGGCAAGAGCACGACCCTGCGGGCCATCAGCGGCACCCACCGGCCGCGCACCGGTGCCATTCGGCTCGAGGGCGCCCCGATCCACGAGCGGCCGCCGCACGAGATCGTGACACTGGGCGTCGCGCACTCGCCCGAGGGGCGCAAGGTCTTCAGCCGGATGAGCGTGTACGAGAACCTCCAGATGGGCGCCTTCAGCCGGCGTGGCGAGCGGATCGACGACGACGTGACGCGCGTTTACGACCTCTTCCCGCGGCTCAGGGAGCGGCGCAGCCAGAAGGCCGGCACGATGTCGGGCGGCGAGCAGCAGATGCTGGCGATTGGCCGCGCGCTGATGGCGCACCCGAAGATCCTGCTCCTCGACGAGCCCTCGATGGGCCTCTCGCCGATCCTGACCGAGCAGATCTTCCAGATCATCCTCGAGATCAACGGCCAGGGGACGACCGTCCTCCTCGTCGAGCAGAATGCCCAGATGGCGCTCAACACGGCTCACCGCGGCTACGTCATCCAGACCGGAAAGATCCTCCTCGAGGACACCGCGGCGAACCTCGCCGCGGACCCCCAGGTCCGCCAGGCGTATCTCGGGGAGATCTAGGGTGGGAGCCGACCCCGGCGGCGGCCGGCGAGGCCCATCGGACTATCGACCCGACCTGCGGCCGATCGCGATCCTCATTGCCCTCGTCGTGCTCGTCGTCGTGGGCTGGATCCTCCTCTCCCCGCTCATCCTGCCGTCCGCCGGCGCGCCGTGACCGAGCGCCGCGCACTGCTGGCGATCGCGACCGCCGGCGTGGCGATCCTCGCCCTGTCGTTCGTGAACGGCTGGATCGTCCACGACCTCGAGATCCGCGGCGAGGGGTTCCGCCACTCCGAGGTCCTGCTGAGCGCCTGGCGATCGGTTGCCTTCCCGGTGCTGAGCCTCGCCGCCATCATTGCCGCCGCGACCGCGGTCGGCGCCGTCGTCATCCTCGCGCGACCCGGCGTACTGCCGCGCTGGCTCCTCGTCGCGGGGGCGCTTGCCGTCGTGGCCCTGGTGGCCTCGTCGCTCGTCCCCCTGAGCTGGGACGGCTTCACCACCCGCATCGACCTGCGGCCCGGGATCCTCACCGCCGTCGGGCTCATCCTCGCGGTCGTCATGCTCGTCGCCGCGTGGATCGCCGCCGGGATCGGCATCGGCGCGGCGGCCCCGTTCGCCTTCGCCGGGCTCGTCGTCGCCGGTGCGGCGGTCGGTGGCCGCTGGGCCGTCCTCACCGTCAGCGGGCCGAGCAACCAGGCGTGGGAGGACGGCGCCTATGTCCGCTCGGCCGACGACCTCCCGCCGCTCACCCTGACGATCGAGGACGGCACGTATCGCATCGACGACCGTTGGATGGGCACGTGGGAGGGCAGCGGCGGGTGGACGATCGCCGTCGACGGCGACCCGGCCTGCCCGGACGCCCGCGGCGCGTACCACGCCCGCCGTGCGGGCGAGGACGACGGGGACCTGCGCTTCGTGAAGATCGTGGACACCTGCCGTGACGGAGAGCGCGCGTCAGACCTGGAGAGCGGCATCTGGGTGCGCCAGCCGTGAGCCGGTGGCGCGGCGCGCTCATCATCGGCGTCATCGCGGCGCTGGTGGCAGCGCTGGTCGTGGCGGTGCTCCTCCTCCGGCCATCGGCGACGGTGACGACGGCCGGCGGGCTGGCGGTGGAGTGCGCCGGCATCGGCGACGAGCCGGCGTGCGAGGCCTGGGCTGCGGCGGTCCTCGCGGACGGTCCCGGCATCCACACCTTCGACCCCGACGACCTCGAGGGGGTGCGGCTGAGCCGTTCGATCCTCGGGCTGATCGGCGACTGTCAGGCCGAGTACTTCGTCGGGCGATTCGGTGAGGAAGCGGTCGCGCGCGAGACGGTGCCCTGTCCCGACGAGTGAGCGGAGGCTCAGGCGCCTAGTAGCGCCGCGGCGCCCCCACCCCGGACCCGGCGCCGTAGAGCACGAGGGCGACGCCGATGGCGGCGAGCGCCAGTCCCGGCGACTGCTGCGGCGCGGGCACGTAGCCGACCGACCACAGCTCCCAGGCCCGGTAGGCCAGCACGATCGCCCCGACCGCGCCGAGGGCGAGGTACACCCACGGCGAGTCGAGGAAGAATCCCCATCGGCCGCGCATGTAGCCGATGTCGAGGAGGACGAGGGTGGCGATCGCGGCGCCATAGATGATCACGCCGGGCCCCTCGAGGCCGATCCCCCGCTGCGCCGGGACGACGACGCCCGACACCGTGTCGCCACCCGATTGCCACCACGGCAGGAAGCCGGAGGCGATCATCGCCAGGGCACCGAGCAGGATCAGCAGGCGGAACCGGCGCCCACCCCCGTCCATCGGGTCAGCCCTCCGGCGGCGCGCCGCCGTAGACCGATGGCTTCAGCACGCCGATATAGGGCAGGTTGCGGTAGCGCTCGTCGAAGTCGAGGCCGTAGCCGATGACGAAGCGGTCCGGGATCGTGAAGCCGATGTAGTCGATCGGGATCTCGGCGAGCCGTCGTGCGGGCTTGTCGAGCAGGCAGCAGACCCGGATCGAGGCTGGGTTGCGCTCCCAGAGGTAGCGCAGGAGGTAGTTCAGGGTGAGGCCGGTGTCGATGATGTCCTCGACGATGATGACGTCGCGGCCCTCGATCGGCTTCGACAGGTCCTTGAGGATCCGCACCTGCCCCGACGACTCGGTTGCGGCTCCGTACGACGAGACCTCCATGAGGTCGATGCTCGTCGGCAGGTCCATGGCGCGCATGAGATCGGCAAGGAAGACGAGCGCGCCCTTGAGAACGCTGACGAGGACCGGGTCGCGCCCGGCGTAGTCTGCGGTCAGCTGCGCGGCCAGCTCCGCCACGCGATTGGCGACCGCCTCCGAGTCGAGGAGGACCTCCTCGACGTCATCGTGCAGGCTCACGGAATCGTCGTCGCGCCGGCGACCTCATCGGTGATCGCAGGAGGTGCCTTCACCGTGACGTGACCGTTGCCGTTGCCGTTGGCGGTGATCAGGTCGGCCAGGAACCCGGTGCGGCCGTACTTCACCATCAGCGCCCGGAAGTCACGCGCGTAGAACAGCTTCACGCGGAGCTCCGGGTAGAGCTGCCGCAGGTGGCGAAGCTTGCGATTCTTCTTGCGCACCAGCGACTGCTTGAGCGTGGTCAGCTCGATGTAGAGGTCGATCTCCGGCAGGTAGAAATCGGGCGCGAACGACTCGATGACCGCGCCGTCGGCGTTCCAGGAGATGGGGAAGACGTCGGGTTCGTATCGCCACGCGACACCGTAGTAGTCCAGGATCCTCGCCAGCTCCGCCTCGCTCTCGTGCGCGAAGCGGGGTGACGAACCGGAGGTCAGCTGATCCGCCACCTGACCTCGATCGTAGTCGTCCGAACCGCTCTGGGCGTCATCATCCCGAGTATATCCGGGTGAGTTATCCACAGGTCGTGAACCGATGCGCAAATCGTGGATAAGTCGGGTTGTCATCCACAGCGGCGCGCTGCCAGACTGGTGGTCCTGCTTCTGCGAGCGACCGAGTACGGTAACCGCGGATGACTCGGGGCCGATGCGAAAGCCGGCCGCGACGCCGATCATTCGCCGGGAAGACCGAAAGGTCGCTCGAAGGAGCATTTCTCTTGCCCCAGACCGATGCGCCAGAGGCCGATGCGCGCGCCGCGCGCATCGAGCTTGAGCGGCTCCTTCGCGGCAGCGATCTGGCCCTGCCCGCCGGCTTCGCCGATGCCGTCGAGCGCTACGTCGCGCTCCTCCTCGACGCGAACCGTCGCCTCAACCTGACCCGGGTCGTGGAGCCGGAATCCGTCGCGCGCCTCCATCTGCTGGATGCCCTCTCGGCGCTTCCGCTGCTCGACGCCGCGCCGCGCTCCGATCGGTGCCTCGATCTCGGCTCGGGTGGCGGGGTGCCGGGCCTGGTCCTGGCCCTGGCGAGGCCGGACCGGCGGTGGGTGCTCGTCGACTCGGTGCGCAAGAAGGCCGACGTCCTGCGCGCCTTCGTCGGGTCCCTCGGCATCGGCAACGTCGAGGTCGTCGCGGAGCGCGCCGAGGTCCTCGGCCGGGACGCGACGCATCGCGAGCGCCATGACGTTGTGGCCGCGCGCGCGTGCGCCGCGCTGCCGGTGCTCGCCGAGTACGCGCTGCCCCTGCTCGCGATCGGCGGCACGCTCGTCGCCTGGAAGGGACCGATCGCAGACGACGAGCTCGATGCCGGACGCGCGGCGGCTGCGGCCTGCGGCGGCAGTGAGCCATCGGTGCATCCGGCGGGATTCGCCGTGCTTGGAGATCATCGCTTCGTCGTCATCGAGAAGGACCGCCCGACGCCGGAGCGCTTTCCGCGACGGGCCGGCGAGCCCGGGCGCCGTCCGCTCGGCTAGCCGGCCGGCCGGGCCGAGGGGCATCGGCTAGACTCGGGACCCGCATGCGCATCGCCGTCCTGTCGGACATCCATGCCAACCTGCCTGCCCTCGAGGCGGTGGCCGCCGACCTTCCCCCCGTCGACGAGGTGTGGGTGCTCGGCGACACCGTCGGCTACGGCCCGCAGCCGAACGAGGTGATCGCCACGCTCCAGGCGATGGGCGCGCGCAGCGTCATGGGCAACCACGATGGCGCGGCCATCGGCACGGTCGACCCGGTCGACTTCAATCCGGATGCGCGCGCGGCGATCGAGTGGACGGCCGGCGTGCTCGACGCGAACGCGCGGTCCTACATCGCCACGCTGCCGGTGGTTCGCGCCGATGGCGAGCTGACCGCGGTCCACGGTTCGCCGCGCGACCCGATCTGGGAGTACATCACCGGTCCGGCCATCGCCGCGGCGAACCTCGACGCGTACGAGACGCGGCTGTGCCTCTTCGGCCACACCCACCTGCCGGTGGCCTTCCGCGCGGTCGACGGTGGGATGGACGCGACGATCGGCCTGCCCGGCACGGAGGCGCGACTCGGGTCGGAGCGGGCGATGCTCAACCCGGGCAGCGTCGGCCAGCCTCGTGACGGCCTGCGCGACGCCGCCTACGCGGTCCTCGACCTGAACGGTTCGCCCGCCGACGACGCGTTCGAGTTCCGGCGCGTCACCTACGACATCGATCGCACGCAACGCCTGATGCGCGAGGCCGGACTGCCGGCGCGCCTCATCGGAGCGGCTGGGCTACGGCCGCTGAGCCGATACGCGCGCTGTCGTCGCACCCACGCGACGACTCACCGGGCGCCGTAGGATACGAGCCGGCATGACGTTCTTTCGGCGCCCCGACAAGCGCCAGGTCCCGTTCGAGTACGCCCGCATCCTCGTCCCGCTCGTCGGCGACGAGCAGGTCGACAACCCCGCGCTCAAAGTCGCCGCGCAGCTGCTCGGCGGGCGCGAGGGGGTCGAGGTCTCGCTGCTGCACGTCATCGAGGTCCCGTTCGAGCGCAACCTCGACGCCGAGGACACCGCGGCCATGGCTCGCGCCGAGGGAGTCCTCGCCAGCGCCGAATCGCTGTTGGCCGCGGCAGGCGTCGCATCGCGGTCCAGCACGGTCCAGGCGCGCGCCGCCGGACCGGCGATCGTCGACGACGCGCAGGAGCTCGCCGCCGACCTCATCGTGATGGGGCTTCGCTACAAGAAGCGATTCGGGGGACAATGGGACGCGGGACGCACGGTCCCGTACGTCATGCGCAACTCGACCGCGCCGGTGTGGTGCCTGCGCGCCGAGACGAAGGAGTTGGCACACACACCATGAGGGTCATCGTCGTCGGCTGCGGCCGCGTCGGCGCACGGGTCGCCGCCGAGCTCGACCAGCGCGGTGAGACGGTCATCGTCATCGATATCAGCGCGCGCGCGTTCGGGCGCCTGCCGACGACCTTCGGCGGTGAGACGGTCCGCGGCAACGGGACCGATGAGGACACGATGCGCACCGCCGGTGCGGAACAGGCCGACATCGTCATGACGCTCACCGAAGGCGACAACCGCAACGCGCTGGCCGCTCAGCTGGCGAAGCACACGTTCGGCGTCCCGCGCGTGATCGCCAAGATCAACGACCCACTGCGTGGCGAGGCGTACCGGGCACTGGGCCTCGAGACGATCTGCCGCACGATCATCCTCGGTGACGCGCTCGTCACCGCCGCGATCGAGGGCGCCGAGGCGACGAACGGGTTCGTCGAGGCGCCGACGGCCCAGCCGTTGCGTGGCGCGCCGCCCCCGGGCTCGCTCGCCGCCGAGGAGGCACGCGCCGCCGTCGAGGCCGAGGGCGCCGCGACCGAGGGCGCCGCGGCCGAGGCGACCGTCGTCCAGCCCGGAGAAGGCCCCGAGGGAGGCTTCTAGCCCATGTACGTCGTGGTCATCGGCGGCGGCAACGTCGGCTACTACCTCACGAAGGAGCTCCTGGCCGCCGGCCACGAGGTCGTCGTCATCGAGGAGGACCCGGCCCGCGCGCGCCAGATCGCCGACGAGCTGGGGAGCATCGTCATCGCAAACGACGGCTGCGAGGGCCGGTATCAGGCCGAGGCCGGCATGGGCCGCGCCGACGTCGTCGCCGCCGTCACCGGGGACGACGCCGTCAACCTCGCGGCCAGCCAGGTGGCGAAGATGCGGTTCAACGTCCCGCGCTCGATCGCGCGCGTCAACGACCCGAAGAACGAGAAGCTCTTCCGCCAGCTGTCGATCGACGACACGGTGAGCCCGACCCGATCGATCCTCGGCGTCATCGAGCACGAGATCCCGGTCCACGACCTCCTCCACCTGGCCGAGCTGGAGGGCGGCGAGGTGCAGATCGTCGAGGCGCAGCTCGACGCCGACTCCCCCGTCATCGGCCGCGAGCTCCGCGACCTGACGCTGCCCGAGGGAAGCACGATCGCCGTGATCATCCGGGACGACCGGCCGCAGTCGCCGCGGTCCGACACGAAGCTGCGGCCCGGCGACAAGCTGCTGGCGGTCACGAACGCCGGAAACGAGGCGGAGCTCCGCAACCTCCTCATCGGCGAGTAGCCTCGCTGGATCGAGGCAATTTCACAGGACGAGCCCGCCGCGCGCGATTCCCGCGGTGCACCGAGGGCTGACGCGCAGGAGTCGCGCGCGGGCGCGCAGCTCACGCTGCCGGGGCCTCGATGGATCGCGGAAACGCAGCACGCCGACCGGCTCACGTGAACGAACCGCGATGGATCGAGAGCCAGCCAACCCATTGGCAATACCCTTGACAGTACCGTTGTCAGGGTTTATGGTCTCCCCATGGACCGATCCCGACGCGCCGCGCCCACCGTGGACGCGCCGCGCCGCGACGAGCTCACGCGACCCCGCTACATCATCAGCATCGCCGCGGAGCTGGCGAGCTGCCATCCCCGCACGCTGCGGATCTACGAGGAGGAGGGACTCCTTCAGCCGCAGCGCCGCAACAACCTGCGCCTCTACAGCGAGGCCGATATCAAGCGCGTTCGTATCATCCGTTTCCTCACCCGCCGTCAGCGAGTCAACCTTGCCGGCGTGCGGGTCATCCTTCAGCTCGAGGCGCTCGGGAAGATCCGGGTCTACGACCTGTTCGATGAGGACGATGTCCAGCGATTCGCCGACGATGTGTCCGACGAGCCAGCGCTCGCCGAAGGAGCAACCCGACGTGGCAACTGAGAACCGAGACCAGAACAAGGACATCCCCGAGATCGAGGCGACCGAGGAGGAGAACGGCGCGTCGCTCGACCGCGTGCAGGTGCTGCCGCTGGTCGCGTTGCGCGACACGGTGATCTTCCCCGAGATGATCGTGCCCCTCCAGGTTGGGCGCGATCGGAGCGTCAAGGCCCTCGACCGCGCCGTGCGCGCCTCGCAGCCGGTGGCGCTCGTCACCCAGCGCTCGAGCGAGCAGGACGAGATCGGCTCGGCCGACGAGCTGTACACGATCGGCACCCTGGCGAAGATCGCGCAGGTCATCCGCCTCCAGGACGGCACCATCCGCGCCATCGTCCAGGGCCAGCGCCGCATCCGGCTGCTCGACCTCGTCCAGACCGATCCGCACCTCGAGGCGCGGGTCGAGATCATCGACGACAAGGCCGACAAGACCCTCGAGATCGAGGCGCTGATGGCGTCGATCCACGGGCAGATCGAGCAGTACGTCAACAGCGGCGCATCGGTCCCACCCGAGGTGGCGGTCGCCGCGCGCAACATCGTCGACGGCGGCCTGCTGGCGGACATGACCGCCTACAGCCCGGAGATGACGACGGAGCAGCGCCAGGAGCTGCTCGAGACGATCGACATCGCCGATCGGCTGCGGCTCGCATCGGCCTTCCTCGCCAAGCAGATCGAGGTGCTCGAGCTCAAGGGGCGCATCCAGTCCGAGGTCAAGTCCGAGATGGACAAGACCCAGCGCGAGTACATCCTGCGCGAGCAGATGAAGGCGATCCAGAAGGAGCTCGGCGAGGACGACCCGGCCGTCGCCGAAGCGACCGAGCTGCGCGAGAAGGTCGAGCAGTCCGCGATGCCCGACGAGGTCAAGGAGAAGGCCCTCAAGGAGGTCGACCGACTCTCCCGCATCCCGAGCGCGAGCCCGGAGCAGGGCGTCATCCGCACCTACGTCGACTGGCTCGTCAGCCTGCCGTGGGGCGTCGAGACCGATGACAACCTCGACCTCGACGAGGCCGAGAAGGTCCTGAACGAGGACCACTGGGGCCTCGAGAAGCCGAAGGAGCGCATCGTCGAGTACATGGCCGTGCGCAAGCTGGCCGAGAAGATTCGCTCGCCGATCCTCCTCTTCGTCGGACCGCCCGGCGTCGGGAAGACCTCGCTCGGCAAGAGCATCGCCCGCGCCATGGGCCGCAAGTTCGTGCGCATGAGCCTGGGCGGCATCCACGACGAGGCGGAGATCCGCGGCCACCGGCGCACCTACATCGGCGCGCTCCCCGGACGCGTGATCCAGAACATCAAGACCGCCGGTTCGGCGAACCCGGTGTTCATGCTCGACGAGATCGACAAGGTCGGCATGGACTTCCGCGGCGATCCGTCATCGGCCCTGCTGGAGGTGCTCGATCCGGAGCAGAACAACAGCTTCCAGGACAACTACCTGGAGGTGCCGTTCGACCTGTCGAAGGTGCTCTTCATCGCGACCGCCAACATGCTCGACACGATCCCGCCGGCGCTGCGCGACCGGATGGAGGTCATCCAGCTCCCCGGCTACACCCAGCTGGAGCGCGTCCGCATCGCGGAGCGCTTCCTGGTGCCGAAGCAGCTGGAGGCGCATGGCCTGACCGATGACAACCTCGTCTTCGAGGAGGGCGCACTCGTGCGGCTCATCCAGGCGTTCACCCGCGAGGCGGGCGTCCGCAACCTCGAGCGCGAGGTCGCCAACGTGTCTCGCAAGGTCGCGCGGCGCGTGGCGATGGACGCGAAGACGAAGGTCGTCGTGAAGCCCGACGCACTCGAGGAGTACCTCGGGCCGGCGCGGTTCGACTACGGCGAGCTCGAGGCCGAGGACCAGATCGGCATGGTGACCGGCCTCGTCGTCAGCGACGCGGGCGGCGACATCGTCCAGGTCGAGGCCACGAAGATGGACGGCAAGGACGACTTCCTGCTGACCGGCCAGCTCGGTGACGTGATGAAGGAGTCGGCGCGCGCCGGGATGAGCTACATCCGGGCCCGGACGAAGGAGCTCGGGATCGACCCGAACGCCTTCGAGAAGACGACGGTCCACATCCACGTCCCGGCGGGCGCGACGCCCAAGGACGGCCCGAGTGCGGGCGTGACGATGGCGACCGCCATGGCCAGCCTGCTCACCAGCCGGCCTGCGCGCCGTGACCTGGCCATGACGGGCGAGATCACGCTTCGCGGCCGGGTCCTGCCGATCGGCGGCCTGAAGTCGAAGCTGTTGGCCGCCCATCTCGCCGGCGTGAAGACGGTCCTCATCCCGAAGCGGAACGAGAAGGATCTCGTGGACGTGCCCGAAGAGGTGCGCAACGAGCTCCGGATCGTGCCGGTCGAGAACATGGACCAGGTGCTGGCCGAGGCGCTCATCGACGCGCCACGGCCGGCCGCCCGCATCAAGGCCGAGCGCGAAGAGCGCCAGGCGCGGGTTGGACGCCGGCCGCGACGGCCGCGCAAGCCAGCGGAGGAGCCGCCGATCGCCGCCACCGGCGACGCCAAGACCCCGGGTGACCAGCCGCCGGCTGGGCAACCCGCTTGATGGGATGCCGGGTCTCTCGATAGATCGAGGCGGATTCCCCGGAGGGCCCGACCGCGCTGCGTTTCCTCGATCCATCGAGACCCACGGGCGCGACTGACCGATGGACTACAAGGACTACTACGCGGTTCTCGGCGTTCCGAAGACGGCCTCACAGGCCGAGATCAAGAAGGCCTATCGCAAGCTGGCCCGCGAGCTCCATCCGGACACGAACAAGGACCCGGGCGCCGAGAAGCGCTTCAAGGACGCCAATGAGGCCCACGCGGTCCTCTCCGACGCCGGGAAGCGGAAGCAGTACGACGAGCTCGGCGCGAACTGGCAGGCCTACCAGCACGCCGGCTTCGATTCCGGCGGGGCGACCGACTGGGCCGGCTTCGGCGGAGCACCCGGCGGCACGCGCTGGTCGTACCGGACCGCCCGCGCGGACGAGATGAGTGGGTTCAGCGACTTCTTCGAGCAGTTCTTCGGCAGCGGGTCCGGGAGCCCGTTTGGCGGAGCGGCCGGCGGCAGCGCAAGCGGCGGCTTCGAGTACGTCGACCTCAACGACCTTCGAGGTGGTCGCTCGACGACCACGACCCGGGCGCGCTCGATCCCCTCGGCCCAGGCGACGGCGGACGTGACGCTGGCGGAGGTCGCCACCGGGACTGAGCGGCTCGTCAACGTCAACGGCCGGCGGCTGCACGTGAAGATCCCCGCGGGCGTCGCAGACGGATCGAAGGTCAAGCTCAGCGGCGCCGTCGACGGAGGCGACCTCGTCATCAACGTGAAGGTCACGCCCGACCCGCGCTTCGAGCGCGACGGGGCGAATCTGCGCACCGAGCTGCCGCTGACCCTGGCCGAGGCGCTCCTCGGTGCCGAGGTGCCGGTCGCGACGCCAACGGGCAGCGTGAAGCTGCGGATCCGGCCGAACACCCAGAACCGCCAGGAGATCACGGTCAAGGGTCGTGGGCTGCCCAAGCGCGGCTCCTCGCAGAAGGGCGACCTGATCGTCACGACTCGCGTCGAATTGCCGAAGCTGGACGAAGAGGCGCGCGCGAAGCTTGAGCCGATTCTTGCATCGGCACCCCAGCCGGATCCCCGGAAGGCCTAGACCGATGCGGACCGATCGATTCACCCAGCGCGCGACCGATGCGATCGTCTCGGCTCAGCAGCTCGCCGAGTCCGAGGGCCACGCGCAGCTCGAGGTGGCGCACCTCCTCCTCGTCCTGACCGAGCAGCCGGACGGCGTCGTGCCGGCGGTGCTGAACCGCATCGGCCTGTCGCCCGCATCGGTCGCGGACGGCCTGCGCGCCGAGCTGGCGAAGCTGCCGAAGGTCTCCGGCACGGCCCAGCAGCTCCAGCTGTCGAACGAGGCGCGTCGCGTCCTCACCGATGCCCACGCCGTCGCCGAGCGCATGCGCGACGAGTACGTCTCGACGGAGCATCTGCTGCTCGCAACGATCGAGGCCGGCGACAGCACCGCGGCCCACATCCTGCGAGAGGCGGGCGTCGAGCCCGCATCGGTCCTGGAGGCCCTGACCGCGATCAGAGGGAGCCAGCGCGTGACCAGCGAGAATCCCGAGGCGACCTACGAGGCCCTGGCGAAGTACGGTCGCAACCTGACGGACGAGGCGGCGAAGGGGACCCTTGATCCGGTCATCGGCCGCGACGAGGAGATCCGGCGCGTCATCCAGGTGCTCAGCCGGCGGACGAAGAACAACCCGGTGCTCATCGGTGAGCCCGGAGTCGGCAAGACGGCGATCGTCGAGGGCCTTGCCCAGCGGATCGTGCGCGGCGACGTCCCCGACGGGCTGAAGGACCGGCGGGTCGTGGGGCTCGACCTCGGTGCGCTCATCGCGGGGGCGAAGTACCGCGGCGAGTTCGAGGAGCGCCTGAAGGCGGTGCTCAAGGAGGTCACCGACTCCGACGGCACGATCATCCTGTTCATCGACGAGCTGCACACCGTCGTCGGAGCCGGCGCCAGCGAGGGCGCCATGGACGCGAGCAACCTGCTGAAGCCGATGCTCGCGCGGGGCGAGCTGCACTGCATCGGGGCGACCACGCTCGACGAGTATCGCAAGCACATCGAGAAGGACGCCGCCCTCGAGCGACGCTTCCAGCCGATCGTCGTCGACCAGCCGGGCGTCGAGGACACGATCTCGATTCTCCGAGGGCTGCGCGAGCGCTACGAGGTCCACCACGGCGTGCGGATCACCGACTCGGCGCTCGTGGCGGCCGCCGTGCTCAGCAACCGCTACATCACCGAGCGCTTCCTGCCCGACAAGGCGATCGACCTGGTCGACGAGGCGGCCTCACGCCTGCGGATGGAGATGGACTCGATGCCCGCCGAGCTCGACGAGATCGAGCGGCGCCGGATGCAGCTCGAGATCGAGCGCGAAGCGCTGCGCAAGGAGAAGGACGACGCCTCGAAGGCTCGGCTCGAGACCCTGGAACGCGAGCTGGCCGACCTCCGCGAGCGCGGCGACGCGATGAAGTCGCAGTGGGAGCGCGAGAAGGAGATCGTGCAGGCCATCCGCGCCACGCGCGAGGAGACGGAGCGTCTCGGCCCGGAGATCGAGGCCGCCGAACGCGCAGCCGACTACGCCCGCGCCGCGGAGCTGCGCTACGGGCGCGCCCGCGAGCTCGAGCAGCAGCTCGGCGAGCAGGAAGAGCAGCTGCGCGAGCTGAAGTCGTCGGGATCGGTCCTGCTCAAGGAGGAGGTCGACGCGGACGATATCGCGACCGTCGTGGCGCGCTGGACCGGCATCCCCGTCAGCCGCCTGCTGGAGGGCGAGACCGAGAAGCTGCTGCACATGGAGGAGCGGCTGCACGCGCGGCTCATCGGCCAGGAGGAGGCCGTCCGCGCCGTCTCCGACGCGATCCGTCGTGCGCGCGCCGGCCTCAAGGACCCGAAGCGGCCGATCGGCTCGTTCATCTTCCTCGGGCCCACCGGCGTCGGCAAGACGGAGCTGGCCCGCGCCCTCGCCGAGTTCCTCTTCGACGACGAGAACGCATTGGTCCGGATCGACATGAGCGAGTACATGGAGAAGTTCAGCGTCTCGCGGCTGGTCGGCGCGCCGCCGGGCTACGTCGGCTACGACGAGGGCGGGCAGCTGACCGAGGCGGTCCGGCGAAAGCCGTACCAGGTGGTCCTCTTCGACGAGATCGAGAAGGCGCATCCCGACGTCTTCAACGTCCTGCTCCAGCTGCTCGACGACGGCCGCCTGACCGACTCGCAGGGCCGCACCGTGGACCTCAAGAACACCGTCATCATCATGACCAGCAACATCGGCTCGACGACGCTCATCGAGGCCGCCGAGGCAGGGCCCGATGCGTTCGAGGGCGCCGCCGAGAACGTCCGCCTCCAGCTGCGCGAGCACTTCCGGCCAGAGTTCCTCAACCGCGTCGACGAGGTCATCGTCTTCCGCCCGCTCGACGAGTCGCAGCTGCGCCAGATCGTCGGCCTGCTCGTCGCCGGCGTCGAGCGCCGCCTCGCCGAGCGCGAGATCAGCCTCGAGGTGACCGATGCCGCGCTCACGCTGCTCGCGCGGGAGGGATACGACCCCGTCTACGGGGCACGCCCGCTCCGCCGCGCCATCCAGCGCCGCCTCGAGAACCCGCTCGCGAGGCGCATCCTGGCCGGCGAGTTCGCCGAGGGCGCGACGGTGAGCGTCGACGTGTCCGCCGACGGCGAGCTGACGTTCAACGGGTCGGTCGAGCCGGCCGAGGCCGCGGCACTTCGCCCGTCAGGTGCTCCCGGCGCCTCCCCCTCAACAGTGCACTGACCGTCTCAGCGCAGCGTCGCGGCACCCGCCACGCAGCGCACCTCGACCTCCATCGGCTCCTCGATAGCTCCGTCGTCGGGCCACTCTCTGTCATCGACGTGGAACCGCACGCCGGCCGGCGCGACGAGGCTCACCTCTGAAGCGCGGACCGTCCGCAGCGGCGCCATCACCGCCGCTGGCCAGGCGATGCTGGCCCTCGAGATACTCGACGATCGGGTCGCGATCGGCCTCGGTGACGAGGACGACGTCCAGGAGCCCGTCGGATGGGTCGGCCTCGATGGCGAGCGGAACGTTCGGCCCGACGAAGCGGATGTTTGCGACCTCGACGGCGAGGTAGTCACCCGACAGGTCCTCGCCGTCGGCGACGACGCGCCACGCCATCGGCCGGGCCTGACGCATGAGCGCAGCCAGCAGGTGCAGCGCGCGATCGGTCTCGCGGCCGACGAGCAGGAGCTCCTCCTCGACCTTGCCGCCACGCGCGATGAGCTCCGCGAACCACCCGCCGCCGACGGCCTCGACGAACTGCCGCGACGCCCCGCCGGCCGTCACCTCGCCGATGTCGAAGGGCCGCGCGGACGACTCCTCGTCCGACCAGGAACCGACGAGCTGTCGGGCGTCGCCGACCAGGCCGAGAGTCTTGGCGATGTTGTTGGCGGTGCCGATCGGCAGGATCGCGAACGGCAGGCCTCGGTCAGCGGCAGCCAGCGCGACCTTGCGGGCGGTGCCGTCGCCACCCGCCGCAACGACGAGGTCGCCCGGATCTTGCAAGAGCTTCTTCCAGTCGTCCTTGCTCGACCGATGCTGCACGTCGTGTCCGGCATCGGTCAGGAGCTTGACGACGTCCTCGACATCCTGGCCATCCCCGGCGGTCGGGTTGTGGACGAGTGAGATCTTCATGGGCGAAGCACTACGCAATTGGAGGGCCAAGGCACGGGACCGATGCGCATCCTGGTCGCGAACGACGACGGCATCCACAGCCCCGGCATCGCGGCGCTCGCTCGCGTCGCCAGCCGGTTCGGCGAGGTCCGCGTGGTCGCGCCCGACGTCGAACAGTCGTCGGCCAGCCATGCCGTCACCGCCTCGCGTCCGCTCAGCTACCGGCGCTCGACGTATCCCGAGGGCGTCGAGGCGTGGCGCGTCAACGGCACCCCGGCCGACTGCGTGGCGCTCGGCGTCCATCACTGGTCGGAGGTCGACCTCGTGCTGTCGGGAATCAACATCGGCACGAATCTCGGCAACGGGCTGTGGCATTCGGGGACGCTGGCCGCGGCCAAGCAGGCCACGCTGTTCGGCGTGCGCGGGATCGCGCTCAGCACGCCATCGACCGCACCCGGAGGCGAGGAGCCTGACTTCGCGAGCCTGGAGCCGCACGTCGAGCGGGTGCTCTCCGCGCTCATCCCGCTCACGTCGGCGCGGCTGCTGAACGTCAACCTGCCGGCGAATCCGCGCGGCATGGCCTGGACGCGCCAGGCGGTCCGCCACTACGACGGGCGGATCGTGCCGGACGAGGACCCGATGGGCCGCACCCACTTCTGGTTCACGGTCGTGCCGCTCGAGCGCACCGAGCCGGGGACCGACCTGTGGGCCATGGAGCGCGGCTACGTGTCGGTCACGCCGCTCGGCCTGGACCTCACCGACGCGGATGCGCTCGAGCGGCTCAGCGCCGAACGACCGCTCGACGTCCCGACGGACCTCGACCCAGCGGAGGCCGTCGAGGAGGACGAGTCCTAGCGGTGCCGGCGGCGCCGACCGGCGGGAGTCGGCTTTCCGCGCTCCTTGTCGCTCCGGCGTGGCGGCGGCACGAAGCGGCGCCGGCGGATCTCGTCGTTGGCGGCCGCGATGCGCGGTGGGAAGCGGATGAACGCGGCGTACGCCGCCAGGCCCATCGCCGGCAGCACCACCGCCAGCTGGAGGAGGAGCGGAACCCCGATCACGGTGAGCAGCGGGATGACCCCCCAGCCGACGACGATCGGCCAGAAGACCCACTCGTGGAGGGCGAGGATCTCGGGATAGCGGCGGTAGCGGCGCTGCGCCATCGTGTAGACGACGATCGCCCCCACGGCGATGACGAGTCCCGCAACCCACATCCAGGTGAAGAGGTCGGGGAAGCTGGCCGGGGTGAACGGATCGGTGAGGATTTCCATCGCGGCGGGAGTCTAGCAGGAAGCCGGATTTCGTCCCTCTCGATGCACCGCGGCGATTTCACAAGACGCTGATGCTGCGTGGCGTTTCCGCGGTAGATCGAGGCCCGATGCGCATGAGCTGCCCGCATCGGCGCCCTTCACGCTCCTGGACCCTCGATGGACCGCGGGATTCGCGCGCGAGCCGCGGCTCATGGGAAGTTTCCTCGATGCATCGGGGCGTCAGACGCCACCGCGCCCGGCCCTATAATCGGTGGCCCGACGCACCATCGGCCCAAACGCACGCAGGGGACCTTGATTGCGCGCCCTTCTCTCCGTCAGTGACCGCGAAGGCATCGTCGAGCTTGCCCGCGGCCTGAACGATGCCGGGGCCGAGATCTTCGCCACCGACGGAACCCGCGCCCACCTGACCGATGCGGGCCTCGCCGACATCCGGCCCGTCAGTGAGCTCACCGAGACGAACGAGATCCTCGGCGGACGGGTGAAGACCCTCCACCCGAAGATCTTCGCCGGGCTCCTCGCTCGCCGTGACCAGCCCGACCATCTCGCCCAGCTCGCGGAGCAGGGCATCGAGCAGATCGACCTCGTGGTCGTGAACCTCTACCCGTTCGCGCAGACCGTCCGCCAGCCGGCCACGACCCTCGACCAGGCGCTCGAGCAGATCGACATCGGCGGCGTGGCGCTCCTGCGGGCGGCCGCGAAGAACTTCCCCGGCGTGGCCGCGGTCTCGAATCCCACGCAGTACGCATCGGTCCTGCGCGACGTCAAGACGCTGGGCAGCGTCAGCCCGGAGACCCGCCAGAAGCTCGCGGCCGAGGCCTTCGCCGTCACGGCCTCCTACGACGCGCAGATCGCGAGCTACCTGAACGCCGAGGCGGGCACGGTCTTTCCGACCCGCCTCACGATGGTCGTCGAGAAGAAGGCGGACCTGCGCTACGGCGAGAACCCGCATCAGCTCGGCGCCTTCTACACCGATCCCGCCAACGCCGGCGGCAGCCTCAGCACGGCGCACCAGATCGCCGGCAAGGACCTCAGCTTCAACAACCTGCTCGACCTCGACGCGGCGTGGACGATCGCCAGCGACTTCAAGACCCCGGCAGTGACGATCGTCAAGCACGGCAATCCCTGTGGCCTGGCATCGGTCGTGGACCTCGCCGAGGCGTTCCGCCTCGCGCTCGAGGGCGACAGCGTCTCCGCCTACGGCGGGGTGATCGGCGTCAACCGCACGATCGACGAGTCGACCGCCCGGGCCATCCGCCCGGGCTTCTTCGAGGCGATCGTGGCGCCGGGCTACACGCCCGAGGCGCTCGAGATCCTGCGGACGAAGCGCGGCTTCGAGATCGTCGAGGTGCCGCCGGCGGACTCGGAGCTGGACGAGCTCGGGATCGGCCGCTTCGACTTCAAGCGCATCGGCGGTGGCCTGCTGGTCCAGACCTTCGACGAGATGGAGGAGGACCGCGACAAGCTCCAGCCGGTCACCCAGCGCCGCCCGACGCTCGAGGAGCTGACCGACCTGCTCTTCGCCTGGCGCGCCGTGCGTCACGTGAAGTCGAACGCGGTCGTGCTCGCCAAGAAGCACTCGATGGTCGGCATGGGCGCGGGCCAGCCGTCGCGCGTGGTCTCGGTCGAGGTCGCGCTGCGCAAGGCCGGGGAGCGCGCGCCGTTGTCGGTGATGGCCTCGGACGCGTACTTCCCGTTCCCCGATGGCATCCAGATCGCGGCCCAGGCCGGGGTGACCGCCATCATCCAGCCCGGCGGGTCCATCCGCGACGAGATGGCGATCGAGGTCGCCGACCGTCACCACATGGCGATGGTCTTCACCGGCCGTCGCCACTTCAAGCACTAGACCGATGCCTCCCTCGACCCGCATCGACAAGCTGATCATCGCCGAGGCGCTGCGCGCCACCGAGGCCGGCGCCATCGCCGCCTCCCGGCTCATGGGCCGCGGCGACCGCGACGGAGCGGACCAGGCCGCCGTCACCGCCATGCGCAAGGCGATGGACGACGCAGAGCTGTCCGGCACGATCGTCATCGGCGAGGGAGAGCGCGACGAGGCGCCGATGCTCTACATCGGTGAGCAGGTCGGCAACCCGGAGGCGGCGATGTCGGTCGACATCGCGGTGGATCCTCTCGAAGGGACGAACCTGGTTGCGACGGGGTCGGCCAACGCGACCGCGGTGCTCGCCGCGGCAGAGCCTGGCGGCCTCATGCACGCACCGGACACGTATCTCGAGAAGCTCATCGTCGGACCGATGGTCACCGGATCGGTCTCGATCACTGACCCCGTCGATGTCACGCTGAGCACGATCGCCGAGCGCCTGGGCCGCAAGATCTGGGACATCACCGTCGTCATCCTCGACCGGCCGCGCCACGAGCAGCTGATCGCCGACGTCCGCGCGGCGGGCGCCCGGATCAAGCTCATCGGTGACGGCGACCTCACCGCGGCGATCTCCGTCGCCGTGTCGGGCACCGGCGTGCACGCGGTGATGGGCATCGGTGGCGCTCCGGAGGGCGTCCTCTCCGCCGCCGCGCTGAAGTGCCTGGGCGGCGAGATCCAGGCCCGCTTCAAGTGGCGCTCGGACGAGGAGCGCGAGCGGGCGCGCGACATGGGCGTCGACGTCGACGACACCGATCGCGTCTACACGACCGATGACCTCGCCTCGGGCCAGAACCTCGTCTTCTGCGCCACCGGCGTGACCGATGGCGAGCTCCTGCGCGGCGTCCGCTTCTTCGGCGGCGGCGCGCGCACCCACTCGCTGATGATGAGCTACCAGGGTGGGCTGGTCCGATTCATCGACACGGTCCACATGTGGGACCCGGGCAACCCGCCCAAGGTTCGCCTCTAGGCCCGGAAGGCATTCGGGCATAGGCCGATCGCGCTACAGCGCGCGTTTCCGGTGCGGCCTAGAGTCGACACGTGGACACCAGCCCATTGCTCCTTGCGCAGGTCCTCTCCCTGAGCGGGCTGATCGGCGCGGCCGCCGCGTATGCGGGGGTCGTGCGGCGGCGCGCTGAGGCGCGGGTCCTCATGCGCGCCTCAGCGGACTCCAGCCTTGCCGCGGTCGATCGTGTCGATCGGTCGATGGCACTTGCTCGCCTCGAACGGACGTTCGTGAAGAGCGCCATCCGACGCGATAACCGCAGCAGCCCATCGCGTCCCTGACGGCGCGAGTGGCGCCCTGGTGGCGTCTTGGGATCTGCTGATCGGTTGGTGGTAGAGGCCAACGTACGCTCGGCTCCGAACGAAGGTCCGCTGGAAGCTCGTTCGGCTTCACCCCACGATTCCGGCAATGCCCCGAGCCTTCAGGAGTCGTCACGCGCTCTCGGTTCCGACCGCGGTTCTCGCGGTGGCCCTGATCGCGATGCCCGCCCTCGCCGACCACGGAGGGGCGCACGTCGAGCTCGAGGATGGCACGACTGGATGTGGCGGCGTGCTGCCTTCGACTGACGGCAACACCAACATGCGTGTCGTCGGCGGCACGATGTGGCCGGGTGGGACGGCCATCTTCGAGATCAGCTACCCGGTCAACCCATCGAGCGTGGGCAAGGAGTTCACGATCATCGACTGCGCGTTCATCAACGACGTGGCAGCGCTGAGGTACACCGTCTCGTTCGTGCCGAGCAACCAATTCTTCGTGCTGCGCATGACGCTCGCCGTGCCCGACGACGCACCGGTGGGCGGCATGTACTGCAACTATGCGAAGACAACCGGCAGCCCGACGGCCGCGCAGGCGAGCCAGCGAAAGGCAGGGCCTGCCTGCTTCGTGATCCGTCCTCGTCCGGCAATCCCCTCCACGTCGCGGGGCACGCCGGGCACTCCGGGATCACCGGACGATCCGGGCGAGGGCTCGTCCGGGCCAGCCGGACCGTCCGGGCCGATCCTCCTGCCGGACACGGCGATGACCCATCCGAGCGGCGCTCCCTAGCGCGATCTGCGCGCCGGCGTAGTGCATGGGGATGTGGATGAGACGTGGATGAGTTCGTAAATGCGACGTGAATTCGTGGACAAAGGGGCTGGTGCCCGGCGACATGCGGCCCTACTTTGATCACGGCGCCCACGGAGGTGCCACCCGGATCGTCACCGGACCTGACACTGGAGAAAGCACTCGACACGACACTCGACCGACTACTCGACCTGGCAGCGGCAACGTTCCAGGCGCGGGGGTAGGCACGGGATCGAGCGCGGGACTTTCCACCGGATCGGGCACCGGAGCGGGACGCGGGAGTTCCTCCGTCGGCGCTGTTTCGTGCCCGCCTGAGAGCGGCCACGGAGCGAATAGGGGCGACCGGCGTGACCCTCGGGACAGAGGCGCATCGGCCGCCCCGTTCTGGTTTCTGGGAATCCCCTGGTCGGGCTCCTACCGCCCGAGTTCGGCGAGGAAACCTCCAAGGAGGACGAAGGCCACCAGGATCAGGGCGATGCTCACGTATCCCAGCAGCGAGTATCCGAACGTCTTCAGCGCCAGGTAGAAGCGATTGCTCGCGCTGAGATACACACGGTTGTCGGTTGGCGGATGAACTGGTGGCGTCATGGGCGACCCCTCCTACGCGATCTGGCTGAACCGTACACCGAGTGGCTCGGCCGTCCAACGCGCGCAGTCGCCTAGCTGAGGCCTCCGGGGACCGGGTCGGCCCAGTCGGGACCGCCGACCCGCATCACCTCCTGGTTGGCGACCGTGGCCAGCAGGTCGGCGACGGAGACGTCGACCCGCAGGTCCGAGCAGTTCCTCCAGGGCAGGAGGCCGGGATCCAGCTCGGCGACCGGCTCGAGAGCGAAGCGGCGCTCGTGGAAGCGAGCGTGCGGCACGATGATGTCGTGCTCCGGATCGGTCACGCATTGGCCGTCGAAGGAGAGGATGTCGAGGTCGATCGTCCGCGGACTCCAGCGTGGCGCCTGGAGATCGCGACCCAGCACCTGCTCCAGGCGCTTGAGCTCGGCGAGCAGGTCGATCGGCGAGAGATCGGTTTCGAGCTCGAGCGCGGCGTTCAGGAAGTGAGGCTGGCTGAGCGAGTGGCGCGGTGCGCTGTCGTACAGCGAGGAAACTCTGACAACCTGGCCGATGGCGCGGAGCTCAGCCACCGCCGCGCGGAAGGCGACGGCGGGTTCCCCAAGATTGCCCCCCAGGCCGATGAAGGCGCGCACGCTGGGCAGACTCTAGCCGATCCCGACCCCCGACCTTCCAATCGGCTGGTAATCGGCTGATAATCGGCCCTCGCTACAGTGATCCAGCGAGGCGCTCGCCGCTGGCAGGCGGTGGCATCGGTGCCTCATGCGCCGGGAGACCGTCGATTGTCGGAGATCCAGCACGCCTATCCGCTGATTCTGAACAAGGTCGCGTCGCCCCACTACGCGACGCCGCTCCTGCGCCGGGCGCGGTTGGTCGAGTGGCTGGGCGAGGCGGCCAACTGCCGCGCCGTGGTCATCGCCGCCGACGCCGGGTACGGGAAGACGACCCTGCTGTGGCAATGGGAGCGGGAGGCACCGTTTCCCTGCTACTGGTACAAGCTCGACCGCAACGATCGGGACTGGACCTTCCACATCAGCTACCTGATCGAGGCGATCGCCAAGCGCCACGAGGGATTCGGACGTCGCGCGCACTCGATGCTCCAGCAGATGGGCGGCCCGGGATCCTCGAGGCCGGGCGTGGCGGCGTACCTGCTGGCGGAGATGCACCAGCGCCTGACCGAGCCATGCACCTTCATCATCGACGACTGGCAGTACGTCAATGCCGTCACCGAGGTGCGCGGCCTCTGGAACCAGATCCTGCGCGACGCGCCGCCGACGTGCCGGTTCGTCTTCGCCTCCCGCGTCAAGCCGCGCCTCCAGTTCGCGCGCTTCAAGACGCATGGCGGGTACGCCGAGATCAAGACCGATGCACTCCGCTTCACGGAGACAGAGATCAGCGAGCTGTTCCGGGACGTCTACAACGACCCGCTCGACCCGTCCGAGCTGTCCGAGCTCGAGCAGCGCACCGAGGGCTGGGCGGCGTCGCTCCAGCTCGTCGAGGTCTCACTCCGGGAGCGCACCTCGCCGGACGAGCGGCGCGACTTCATTCGGTCGATCACGGCCACGACCGACAGCGCCCTCTTCGACTTTCTCGCGGAGGAAGTCCTCGACCAGCAGCCGGAGGAGACGCGCAATTTCCTGCTGACGACCTCCATCCTCCAGCAGATCACGCCCGAGGTCGCCGAGCGCCTCGCCGGCGTCCACGACGGCCGGCGCGAGCTGACCGATCTCGAGCACCGCGGCCTCTTCACGCATCGCCTCGACGAGCTTCGGTACCGATACCACCATCTCTTCCGCGAGTTCCTGGAGCGTCGCCTGATCAGCGAGCGGTCCGAGTCCGAGGTCATCGGTCTCCACATCCACGCCGCCTCCTACTTCGAGACGACGGAGCAGTGGCCGGAGGCGATCCATCACTACCTGCGTGCCGGCCTCCAGCGCCAGGCCGCTCGCCTCATCGCCAAGTACGGCGAGGACGTAGTCGCCCACGGCGGCCTCGGCCTCGTGGACGAGTGGCTGCGACAGCTTCCGCCTGAGCTGATCAAGCAGAACGCGAGGCTCAGCCTGCTCGACGGCGAAGCGAGTGGCTTCCACGGGCAATGGGACCACGCCATTGAAGCCCTCTCACGCGCCCGTGCCTACTTCGCCCGAAAAGGCGATCGTCGAATGCAAGCACTCGCCTGCCTCAAATTGAGCACCGTATTCACCCACTCAGGCGACGTGGAGCTTGGCTCTCAGGTCGCCGATGAGGGAATCGACCTTGTCCCTAGTGATGCGATAGCCACGCGCCTGAGGCTCGAAGGCAATCTGGCCGTAACAAGGACTTGGTTGGCCGGGCCGGCAGACGAAGTCGTAACCGAGTGCCAACGTATCGCGGCCGAGGCCGCACGACATGACTTGGAGCATATCGCGGCCATCGCCCACCATAACGCCGGCGAAATGCTGCTGCGGATGGGTCATGTGGACGAGGCAGTGAAAAGCCTCGAACGAGCCGCAACCTTCTGGAGCGAAGCGCCAACGAGCCCATTCGCCGACAACTCCGACTTAGTCAAAGCACTAGTCATGGGAGGTCAAGTAGGGAAAGCGCGGGCTCTTGCCAATGAAGCTCAGCGGAGGACACAGCCGTGGACCCGCTCGAACGGAGACGCGGCAAGCGGCATGGCCGCAGTTCTCATGGCGGATGGGGACTTTGAAGAAGCGGTCCAGACGCTTGCAAACAAGTTGAAGAACGGACCCGCACTGGGCTCGCTTGAAGCGCTCTTGGCTATGGAGCAGATCGACGCGCTTTACCTGGCAAATGCCGAGCCGCGCAGGGTGGAGCAGGCGCACCACCAACTAGCGAGGGGAAGACACGACACTCGGTACCAAGCAGAGATGGCAGTCGCCGATGCGATATCGGCACATGTAACGGGGCGATGCCAAGGAGATTGCCGAACAGCTGCTCAGGATCTTGCGCTGTTAGGGGTTGGAGGTGCCCGGCTCGTTCACCTAGTCGGCATGCTGAAACTCGGCATTCTGGCCTTCGATCATCCCCGCAAGCGCGACACAGATCGTGCTTGGCAAACGGTCCAAGCATGCATGGATATTGGGATCGGAGCCGGCGTTCGATGGTGGCTGCGTCGCTATGCCCAGCATGCGTCGAGTGCACTGGCTGTCTCGGGCGGTGCTCAACTGCTTTGCCGGCTTGGAGCCTTTGATCCGGAGGGATGGCGCGACGCTCTGGTTGTGACCATTCAGGGGGCGACCGGTCGCGACCGGGAGCAGCTGATAGAGGCCCTATCGCGGCTGGCAAACAAGTCCACCCTCGACGCCCTAAGGCGAATGGATGGACACGACGTCGCGGACCTTAGACGCCGACTTCAGACGGTCCAGGCGACACGCCTCTTCCTCAGGACGTTTGGCCGAATGAGCCTCCACCGTGGAGACTGGAGTGGGGCCCAGGTCAGCGTCGACAAGAAGCGCGTTCGAATGTTGTTGGCGCTGCTTGCCGCGAGAGCCCACACAGACCTCAGCCGAGATGCGTGCGTGGAACTCCTTTGGCCCGAAGCGGATGCCGACGCAGCAATAAACAACCTCAACCAGACCGTGTTCCAGCTCCGGAGATTCATCGACCCCGACTATCGAGGCGGGGAGAGCCCTGAGTATGTCACGAGCACGTCCGACCGAATCTGCCTCAACCCGGACTTGATCTACACAGACCTCGCCGAGCTTCGGCGGTTGCCGATGCGCCTTGACGGCACGGAGTGGACCCAACGCCAGATCGCAGCTAGGCGCGCAATCGCGCTGGTTCGCGGTGAGTTTCTGGCAGACCTCGTATACGAGGACTGGTCGTCGACCCACCAGGTGCGAGTGCATAGCGAGGTGCGGGACCTGCTCTTGCCGATTGCCATCGCCGCTCCCGGTGAGTATGAGACCGACGTCAGCATCCTTGCTGCGTCAGCGCTGCTTCTGCTGGACCCGTGGGACGAGGGCGCGGTCGTAGCCATGGCGGAAGGACTATCGCGATCTGGGCGCAGGGTCGCGGCACGACGATTCTTAGCTGACTTTGCCAGCAAGTACGAGCGAGAACTCGCTGACTCGCCATCCGACGAACTTCAGCGAGCCGTCCGCGTGATGGGCCCTTGGTCAAGTTCCGGTTGACTAGTTGGCGAGTGTCAGCGCTTGCCGCTTGACTTTTCCTGCGGGCACCTAGAGTACCGGCCGCTAGCAGTACTTTGGTACTGGCTGCGAAGTCAGGACGCACCGATCCGTCGGCTGAACTTGGGCACTTAGGCGGATGGGGAGCAAGTAGTGCAACCGACCGTTCCGTCACTGGAGTGTGTCGGTTCCATTTCCGTATCAGAAGAGGGCACCTTCTGATGTCTCGAGAAGCCGTTAAGAGCTGGTAAACCCAGCTCAGTGAGGGTCATCATGCGGGCAACGCTACATCGATGCGTCGCGCCGCTGGTCAGCCTCGGAACCATCGTGGCCTTGGCTATTGCCGGGGGTGCAGGAGTCCGAGGTTGGTAGAGGCGCGGTGCTAGACTCACGACCTCACAATCTATGTGATGTCGTGACCCCTCCAGTACAGCGCCTTGTCCTCGCAACCGTAGCCGCCGCAATTCTCGTAGTTGCGGCGGCTCTTTTGCTGTTCCCGATTCGTAGCGAGATCGGAGGATGGCTCTGGCATCGCCTTCTGGACGCTCGCGACACTGGTGGCAAGCGCCTTGCCGGTCAGGCTGCCACGGGGATCAGTCGTATCTGTAGCCAGTGCGCCGATCCTAGCCTCGATGCTGCTGGGCGGTCCGGTCGCCGGGGCAATCGTGGCCGCAATTGGCACGACCGACGAGCGCGAGATTCGTGGACAATTCCCGTGGTACGGGACCCTCTACAACCACGCCATCCTCGTCATTTCCGTCTGCGTCGCTGGAATGGTCTACGACACGCTGCGCCAATTCGGTTCGCGGCGCGCCCTCTATTCTCGCCAGTTTGGCGCTGCGCTAATCGGGGCGACGACCTATCTAGTCCTGAATCCGTTGCTGCCATCCTGGGCGTATCGGTGCGGAGCGGCGTCTCCATGCGAACGGTCTGGGCACAGGATCTCAGCGGCGTGGCTGTGAGCCTGATCGGACTGGCACCAATCGCTTGGCTGATGGCCCAGGTCTTCCAGTTGCCGAATGGAGTGGGATGGTGGGCGACCGTCCTATTCGTGGTCCCCCTTTTCACGACTCGAGTGTCGTATGCCCGATACGTCGAGACGAGGGAGTTGTTCGAGCAGACGATCGAGGCCCTGTCGAAGGCCGTCGACGCGCGCGACCCGTACACCCGGAACCATTCGAGCCGGGTGAGCAACATCGCGGAGGCGATGTGCCGCGTGATGCGCCTATCGGAGAGCGAGATCGAGCGCATCAAGTGGGCCGGGCTGCTGCACGACATTGGCAAGATCGGCATCCGCGACAACGTGCTGCTCAAGGAAGGGCCGCTCGACAAAAGCGAGCGGATCCTGATGAATCAGCATCCGACGATCGGCGCAGAGATCGTGGCGCCCGCGAGCCAGCTGGCCACCGAGGCGCCGCTCATCAGGGCTCACCACGAGTGGATCAACGGCTCCGGCTACCCGGACGGCCGAGAAGCGCTCGACATTCCCGTGGGAGCCCGAGTCCTCACGATCGCAGACGCGTACGAGGCGATGACCTCCTCACGCCCCTACCGCAAGACTCCGCTGACCCACGATCAGGCGGTCGACCAGCTCGAGCGATTCAGCGGAATCCAGTTCGATCCGGAGATCGTCCCAATCCTGGTCGGCCTGGACCGGTCCATCCTCGATCGCCCACCCGACCGCCCCGACGAGCTGCCCACGATGCTCCACCAGCCCCTCCAACGAGACGTGCCCCCGTCGCCGGAGCAGCCGCGCCCTGCCCTGGCCTCGGACGATGTTTCTTAGCACCATCCTCCTCGCGCTCATCGTGGGCGCACTGGCCGGGGGAGGCATCCCGCGGCTCGCCGACCTCAACCTGCGCTGGACGTGGCTGCTCGTGGGGGCGCTGCTCCTCCGCCTGCTCGCCGGCCTGAGCCGCGAGACCGGCATCGCCGCAGATGTCCCGACCGGCTGGGCGTTCATCGCCGCGTACGGCCTGATCTTCGTCTGGCTGTGGGGCAACTGGCGCGTGCCGGGCCTGCAGATCGCCGCGGTCGGCATCGGCGCAAACATGGCGGCCGTCCTCGTCAATGCCGGGCAGATGCCGATCTGGGCCGCCGCCTTCTTCGCCGCCGGCTTCGACGAGTCGGTGATCGCCAACGACCCCTTCCACTTCCTCCTCCGGGCCGAGACGGTCGCCGAGTTCGTCGCTCGCGGCGGGCTCTTCGGAGACGTCATCCCGCTTCCGATCCCGATCATCCGCGACGTGGTCAGCGTTGGTGACGTGCTCCTGGCGCTCGGGATCTTCTGGGCCATTGTCTCTTCGATGACCCGCACCGACGCACCATCGCGTGGCGCCGTGGCGCTCGGCCCGACGGCGGTCCTGCGGCCCGCCACGGCCACCCCCGGGACCGCCGGCGCGGTATATGCCGAGGCGCGCGAGATCCCGGCCGAGGTGTCGGAGGCCGGCGCCGAGCATGGCCGGGATGCGGCGCCAGTCGCCATACCTGCGCCTGTTTGCGAACCGCAACTTCAGCCTGCTTTGGACCGGGCAGCTGATCTCGCTCATCGGCGACCGGATCCACCTTGTCGCTCTCGGCGCGCTCGTTTACGGCCGTGGCAGCGCGCTCGAGGTCGGCATCACCTTCGCGATGACCGCGGTGCCGAGCATCTTTCTCGGCCCGCTCGCCGGCGTGCTCGTCGACCGATGGGACCGCCGCCGCACGATGATCGCGTGCGACCTCGTGCGCGCGGCCCTCGTCCTGGCCGTGCCGCTGGCGTTCGAGGTGCATATCGGTCTCGTCTATGCGATCGCCTTTGCGCTTGCCACGGTGACACTCTTGTTCCGCCCGGCCAAGACGGCAGTCATCCCGGCCGTCGTCGGCGATCGCGACCTCGTGGCGGCCAACTCAGCCCTGTCGGTGCCGGAGACCGCGGCCGACCTCATTGGCTTTCCGATCGCCGGTCTGATCGTCACGGCGCTGTCATCAGTCCTCGGAGCGGCATTCGTCCTCGATGCCGGGACGTACGTCGTCTCCGCGGTTCTGCTGTGGGCGATGATCCTGCCGCGCCAGGTATCGGAGAAGTGGCCGAGCGCTTCTCAGTCGGGGCGCATCTGGCAAGAGATGGCGGAGGGCTTTCGGTTTCTTTGGGCCACAGGCCGCCCTTCTCTCGAACACGCTGCTATCGACGCTCGTCCAGTTCGCGGCAGGCGCCGAGATTGTCGTCGGCCTGATCTACGCGCGTGACGTCGTTGATCGCGGATCGCTGAGCTTCGAGCAGATGTATTCGCTGCTGCTTGACGGCAATCGCCGTCGGCAGTGTGTTGGCAGGGATCCTCGTCGGGGCCATCGGCGATCGATTCCCCAAGGGACCGATGGTGATCGCCGGCTTCATCGGTATGGGATTGGCGCTCGCAGGTCGCCGGCCTCATTACCGATCCCATCCTTGCCATCGTCGCCTTCTTCCTGGTCGGTGCCTTCAACATGGTCTTCATCATCCCGACCGTGACGCTCTTCCAGGAGACGACCCCGCAGCGGCTCATGGGCCGGGTCGTCGCGAGCCGTCAGGCGCTCGTGTTCGGCTCGCTCGCCGCTTCGATGGGCCTCTCGGGCTGGCTCAGCTGGGGTCATCGGTCCGGCATCGGTGTTCGTTGTCAGCGGCGCGATCTGCGCGGCGGCCGGTGCCATCGGCATCCTCATCCCTTCGATGCGCAACGCCCGCTGATTCGCGGGCGATCTGCTACCCTTCGCGCGCCGTGGGACTGATCCTCGACCTTGCGGTCGTCGCCCTCGCCGTGGCGGTGATCGGCTCGCTGGCGCTCCTGACCTGGACCCTCGCCGTCAGCGCGGTGCGCTCGGTAGATGAAGGGCGCGCGGAGGTCGCGACGGCACGCCGTCGGGTGGCCGACGCCGAGCAACGACTCCAGGTTGCCGGAGCGCGGGTTTCCGCGACCCTGGTACGACTCACCGATCGAACGAGAGACCGATGACATCAACGAACGAGCCCAAGCGCGACCAGCCCGGCTATCGCGGCGCACTGCCGACACGCGACGACCGACTCGCCCGCCCGTGGGTCATCGCCGTCATCGCGATCTTCGTGGGGATCATGGTCCTCAGCGCGCTTGAGATCCCGTCGCGCTTCGCTGCTGAGCCGACGCCGCTCCCGGTCCCCTCCATCCCCGCCACGCCATCGCCGGAACCGACCGAGTCGCTGTCGCCTGCGCCGACCTCGGGCTCCGGTTCGCCCGACGCGAGCGGATCGGCCTCGCCCTCTCCGACTCCCGCGCCGTAGGGCCCGGCGGGCCGGTCGCCCGTAACGCCGAGGCGCGTTGCGGCGTCGATGGGATCACGTATGCCAACTCAGCAGCCTTCCCGATCCGCTCCACGCGACTTCCGGCGGCTGTCCGTGATCGCAACGGTTGCCATCGCATCAATGGGGGTCGGTGTCGTCGCCGCACAGCTCATCGGTGGAGCACGCGAGGTCGCGCCGATGGCAGCCGGAAGCAGCGAGCCATCCGTGGCTCCGACAGCCACCGTCGAAGCAACAGCAACGGCCATCGAGAGCCCGACTCCCACACCTACGCCAACCGCAGCGGCCGTCGGGACCTCGCCAACGCGGCCATCGCGAACGTGTCGGTCGACGCGCTGCATCTACGTGAGAGCGCGGACGCCTCGTCGGCGTCGCTGGCGACCTTGGGAGCCGGGACGGAGCTGTTCGTGATCGGCGAGCCCGAAGAGGATGAGGACCATCTCTGGTATCGCGTCGCGGTCGGCTCCTTCACCGACCAGCTGTGCACTGACTGCGTCGACGCGATCGGGTGGGTGGCGACGCCGCGAAGCGACGAGGAACGCTGGATCGAGGAAGCGGAGACCTTGTGTCCGACCGCGCCGGTGACGGTCGACCAGCTCACCGCCATGACGCCGCTCATGCGACTGCATTGTTTCGGCGGCGTGGAATTCACCGGCACGGGTTGGGCCGACAATCACTGCTGCGGCTACGTCGGAGGATTTGTGTTTGAGCCTGAATGGCTCGCCTGGCCGCCTTGGCGTTTCTTCCGAGCATCCGACTTCTACACGACGCTCGACTATTCGATGATGCCCGGATCAGGTGAGGACTGGGCGTTGGTCATGCCGGAGCCGGGTGACATCATCGAGTTCACTGCCCACTTCGATGATCCGGCTGCTCCCGACTGTATTGCCCAGTTCTCAGATGGCGCGCACGCGGCCGATCTCGTGTTGCCGGACCGAGGCGAGCTCGTCCTCACCTGTCGGCTGCGGTTGGTCATCACGGACTACGAGGTCATCGGGCACGAGGGCGAGGGGTCGTGCGGGTGCCTGACTCCGCCTTCACCGTCGCCCGGCACCGGTTCCGAGAGGCGCCTCTCCGACGCTTGATGGCCGGCACCGGCCAGCGATTCGGGACGCAGCGGCACATGCGCGTCAGGCAGTCGGGGATCGGCGCCTATGATCACGACGATGGCGTTGCGTGTCGCGGCCGGCATTTGGCTGCTGTACGCGTTCGTGCTCGGCGCCACCGCCATCAACGAGCTGCTTCAGGGCGATTGGCCCAGCATGGTTCTCGGAGCCGGGATCTCTGCCGCCTCGGGATGGGTCGGCTACCGGCTGCTGCGGCGCTTTACGCGCGAGGTCGCCGTCGTAGCCGCAAGCTTTGCCGCGTTCCTCGCGCTGCTGATCGTCGTCGTCCTCGTGCAGGGCAACATCGACCGCTTCCCGATCGGGATCGTTGCCCTGGTGCTGACAGGGCTGGCCGGCATCCTTCCGTACCGGGAACGGCATCGCAGGTAGCTCGGTCCCGACGACCAACGCTCGGCACGTCGCATGCGTGGCATCGGCAGTGTGGAGTTGAGCCTGGCGGACGGATCACGACACGCACGCCCATCGAGGCGTCGCATTCGCGACGCGATCGACCACATGAGCACCCGTTGCTGGTTCGTCACGCTCGCGGACGAGTCCGAGGCGTTCGTCCAGGTCGCCTGGGGGACCCAGGTCAACCTACCGGATGGAGCATTCCTGCTCGAGACGAAGGGCGACCATGTGGACGGCCACATCGCAACGATCGCCACGTCGATGGATGAGGTGCACGAAGTCTTCGAGGCTTTTCATGCCGGCGACCGGACGAGCTGGGTGGACCGCTACCGATGGCGGCCCGCGATCTCGACGATGCCGTAGCGTGCTGGCTGCCTACGCCTCCGGGCCGAAGAAGACGAACCAGACCGCGAAGAGGATGGCGGCGATACCCAACCCGACGCGGATCCAACCTTGAAGCACGGCTCTGCCGCCCGCATACCTGTTGCTCTGGCCCATGACCTGGTTCGTGCGGCGGCGAACACCGGTCTCCTCGGATGTGCGCGTCCTGATGTTCGTCAGCCCAACGTAGATGAGCCAGATCCCGAGGACGACTGCGACGCCGGCGACGATGAAGCGAGTCACGATTCACTCCGGTAGCGCTAGGCCGCGATGGTAAGGGGACTAAGAGAGCCGCCGCCATCCAGCCGGAGTGATTCGGATGCTCAGCGGTGTTCGACGCGGCCCTAAAGGTCGTCGATCATCGCGCGGACCCTTGGCTCGGCGTGGTTGCGAGTGACGGAGCAGACCGTAACCGAGCCGCCGAACGAGTAGCGCAGGTCGGGGTCAAAGGCGACGCGCGGCAGATCGGTAACGTGCCAAGTCACCTCGCGGACGTGCGGCATATCCGGGTCGCCATCGGGGACCCATCGGTAGGGACCCGTGATCTCACCGATCGCGATCTCCGGCTGTCCCAGGAACGGCACGACAACCGGGTCGCCGATCTGCATCCGATAGCCGAAGGCCCACAGCTGGGCCGCCTGGGTGTTGACGTGACCCTCCGACCGTTCCGGATGCGACCCGCGGTACGCGGCCCGCAGCGCGTCACGATCCGGGTACTGCGACAGATCGCCGACCTCGCCCCACCCGATACCGATGACGGATCGGGCCCGAAACCGCTCCTCCCGGATGCCGCCACGCCCGCCCTTCACCACCCACAGGGTCACGTGCACGCACCTCGGGGCCGCGAGCGCCTCATGCTGGCGCCAAGCCGAGCCACGAAGACTGTATCGGTCGTCAATGTCGCAGATTGCACCAACGAGCCGGCAAAGGGCGCTTGCCCCGGGAGGCGCCACTTCGGGCGCATCGTTCGAACCGCATCGGCAAGGTCGTCATCACCCTCCTTAGAGGCGGCCCGACTCCATCATCGCCTTCAGGTTGTCGAGGTCCTTCTGGAACGCGCGTCCAAAGAACGACATGAACGGGCCGGCGAAGGGCTTCAACCAGCCTCCCGGCTCCATCTCCCAGTGCCAGTCGACTCGCGTGCCGTCGCCAGCAGGCGTGAAGGTGTACCTCGTTCGGCCGGTGCCGCCCCACGAGGCGCTGATCAGCTTGAGCGCCACCGCACGGTTCCGCTCGAGCTCGGTCACCTCCATCACGCTCTCCATCGTCCCGCCGAACATGCCCTTCACCACGACCCGCCGCTGGCTGCCGATCCTGGGCGGACCATCGGTCAACAGCTCGCCACTGATCGCGTTCGCCGCCCACTTCGGCGACAGGGTAGGGTCGGTGCGCACCGCGAACACGTCCTCCACGGGGCGGCCGATCGTGACGCCGACGTCCGCGTTTGCCATCTGCGCAGCTCCTCTCGGTGAAGCGACGGGGCAGGTGCGAGAGTGCGGCTTCCGGCGGCGAATGTCCAGACGCGACTTGGTGCGCTAGCCGATCGTCCTCGGCGGGGGCGTCCGCCGACGTGGCATCGGCCGGTTTCCGTCGTCATGGGTATATACGCGGGAAGGCAATCGCGCTTAGGTCGTCAAGTGCGCAGTTTGCCAACGCCTCAGTGGGCGGGCGGATCGGCAGGGGCGAACTGTGAGTTAAGGGGTATGAGTCGAGGTCACGCACTGGCGCCTCCCGGCGTCGTACACGGTGCCCGTCGGGCAGTCGGCACTGGGCACGTCGCAGCCCGAGAGGGCCACGACGACGAGGAAGAGGAGAGGTATGAGAACTCTCATCGGCGGACTCAAACTGTGCGGGTTACCAGAGAGCGCTATCCGACTTGCCGAGCGGTCCTGCTAGCCGGCCCTTGGCCACAGCCAGATCGCCCAGACGACGGCAATGACACCGAAGGCGGTCAGCGCCATTCCGGCGATGGCAGATGCCGTCGCTGGAGACCCATCGAAGGCCCCGAGGCCGTCCAACGCTACGGCGATTCCGATGCCGGTGAGCGCCCCACCTGTGCGCCGTACGAACCGCCTCATTGGTCTCGCCACGCGCTGAGCATACTAAAGCCGCCGCTATACCGACGCACCGATCCTCCCTGCTGGCTCAGGAGGCGGGTATGGCCGAGCTTCGCGGCGGCCCGGAAGCGAGGAACCGGGGGTTGCTTACGCGGCGTTTACCGCCCCCTTGCTACGGTACGGACGAGCCGGCGGTTCAGCTGCGTTCCCCCCGCAGTCGGTCCGCCGGCTCATTCGCTCTCCCCTGTGCCGGACTCGAATGCACCGACCATGCCAGTCCGCGTCGCGGAAGCCGCCGCTATCCCGACGCACCGATTTCGACCGTCGCGACCAGTCGGGCGGCCCGCCGATGCTACAGTCGACGTCGTGGGCGACGTCTCTGAGTACTCCGAGCTTGCGAACCACAACTTCGTCGGTTCTTACCGCAAGCTCGTCCAGCACGTGGCAGGTGCCGCTGAACGCGGTCAGCCCGACCTCTACTCGTTCACCACTGGCATGCCGTTCGGGCTCTTCAACGGCACGGTCGTGACCGGGCCCGCCGATCCCGCCACGCTTACCGCGCACCTGGAGTGGCTGGCTCAACGCGGTGTCCCGTATCGGTGCTGGATCGATGAGGGCCGGGGCCCCGGACTGGATGGCGCAGTTCGTCGCCATGGCTTGGACCGCGACCCGCAGCCCTACCCGGCAATGTTGATGGCCCCACTCGAACCAGCACCGCTGGCCGCCGCGGGCGTGGAGGTACGTCGATGCACCGATGCGGCAGGCTACGACGCCCACATCGCCTCCCACGTGGCCAACGGCGTACCCGCTGAGCTTGCTCCTGCTCTCATTCCATCGTCCATGGCCCGAGATCCCGAGTTGCCCTCTTCACCGGCTGGGTCGATGGCGAGCTCGTCGGCCAGTCGATCGCGATCCGGACTGGCGCAGCGGTGGGCGTCTACGCCGTCGGGGTCGTTGCGGCTGCACGGCGGCGCGGGGCGGGCACGGCGCTTACCTGGGCCGCCGTTGACGCGGGACGGGAATGGGGATGTCGTGCAGCCACCCTCCAGGCCTCGGACATGGGACTGCCGATCTATGAACGAATGGGGTTTGGCATGGTCGTTCCCTACGCCCAATACCGCCAGCCGCCCACCAGCGCGTGAGCACGCGCGGCACCGGCGGTTCGACCCCATATGCGTATGCCGCGGGTTATGCGGAAGCCGCCGCTATCCCGACGCACCGATCCTCCCTGCTAGCTCAGGAGGCGGGTGATGGCCGGGCTTCGCGGCGGCTCCGTTGGTGCCGAGCTGGACCTAAGCGGCCGGTTCCAGTACTGAGCAGAGGGCGTCGAGGTCCTCAGCGCGAATGCCGGAATCTGCAAGGACCTCGAACATGGTCACCGGGAAGCCGTCCTCGTCGAGCACAGGATTTCCCTCTTCGTCCAGGACGGGGATGTCGGTAAATACGAAGCGGCCCGCAGCTCCCAGGATGGGACCGTGTCCGGGTGCCGTCAGTAGTTGCAGGTTCCCGCGGATCGCGACCCGCACCCCACCGCCTTCGAGTGGGATGAGCATGTCGCTGCCGGCGTCAACAAACGACAGCGTGGCGCCACCGGCGCTCATGGTTCCACGGAGGTTGATTGTGAAGAGCTCGCGCACCAGCTCTCCGTTCCGATCGGTCGAGATCCGGGTCTTGGTGTGACCTGCGAGGGTGACCGATACATCGAACCCGCACGCATCGGACAGGAACTCGTCGACAAACATCTCGTCGACCTCCTCCACGATGACCTCCGGCTTGGCCGCCGCAACAGGGAACGACACTAAGCTGATCGCCATCGCGGCGGCGAGGGGCACTAGGACGCGTCGCATGGGGTGGTACCTCCGATCGACGGCGGCTCGGTCTCGCCAATGGCTCAGCGCAGCAGAACGGCAACCGTGGGCACGCCGCGCGTCAGGGCCTTCCTCCGTCCGCGAAGTAAAGCACGCTGCGTCAATGGAGCGCGCGAAATCCAAATCCAAATCCGCCGCTATCCCCACGGGGTCGCCCAGATCAGGGCGTGCCAGCGGTCGGGCACGGGGCCTCGGTTGGCCAGGATGTCCTTGTCGGCCACAACGCAGAACCAAAGCTCCCGCTGGGGTTCTTGACCGCGCGATGTGGCAGTTTGCGGGGGGCCAGGTGTAATTGTCCGGGAGTCCGCGATGCGGGTTGGTCGCGGAGGTGAGTGTCTGCAAGTTCGCAGATTGCACTAACGAGTCATAGCGGCTCTAGTCGCGCTTGCGGCCGACGGTTCTGCGCAGCCAGTCATCCAGCCACCCGATCCCGATGGTTCGTGGAAGGGACCCCACCAATCGTGCTCCGATCCAGCGTGGCACGCCCGGTGCAGCGCCGGTTATCGCGGCTCCGGGTATGAGCTTCGGCTCGTACCCGGAGCTCCACGTTAGAGTCACGGACGAGCCGCCGGTTCCAACTGCGTTCCCCCCGCAGTCCGTCCGGCGGCTCATTCGTTCCCCCCTCGATCACTACTCCGATGCACCGGTCATGCCATTGGATTAGTAATGCGGCTCGTCCAAGAGCCAGCCGCCATCCACGAGGACAAGCCGCCAGTAGCCGACGAAGTCTCGTGACGAGCCTGAGTCGTATGTCTCCGTGAAAGTTCGCTTGGACCGTCGCTGCGTCGGAGGTTTGCTCGACCACATGAAGCTCTTGGAAGTCGATGCTCGCCGTCTGGTCGAACCGTTGGTCGAGGTTCTCTTGGCGCGGGTACGTCGCGCGCATGCGCTCGCTCCAGAGCGAGTACGCCGCGTCGAACTGGCCCGACGACACGTAACCGTAGAAGGCGGCGACGGCATCGGTGGGTTCCGACGCCGCGACCACGATTGGCGTTGGTGCAACGCTCGGCTGAGCCGTCGCAGGCGCAGGTGTAGGTGTGGCTACGGGTGTGGCGGTGGCCGGCACCGGAGTGGCTACAGCGGTCGGCTGCGGCGTCGGGCGGGGCGTTGCCGATGGCTCCGGCGTGGAAGTAGGCGTCGAATCCAGGCTCGGCGTGGCGTTCGGAACGACGAACCCGCCCGGCGTGCCAGTCACGATGCTCGGAAGGGCAGTGGCAGCTGTATCACGATCCCTCAACAGAGCCAGCGCGAAGATGACGAGAGCGGCCAGGATGACCGCCATCCAGAGGGCCATGACCACCTGTCGGATCGTGCGATCCCGCGGTTGGGCGCCTTCGGAGCGTGCGCTCGGCGGAGTGGGCATGGTCGGCGTGAAAAGCACGCTGCGTACCACTGCGGCGGCGCTGCATGCTCCACCGGAGGCCGCCCCTATCCCGACGCGCGGATCGGCAGCCAAGGACCACCGGGCTGCCCTCCGGACGGAAATACACCGCTGGGACCGATGATCCGCCCACTCAGGACAATGGCGAGCCTGCCGACCGTTTGGACTGGCCAAGAGCTCGAACCGGCACTATCCCGACACACCGATCCTCCCGGCTAGCTCAGGAGGCGGGTATGGCCGGGCTTCGCGGCGGCTCGTGTCGGATGCTAGCCGGGGTCGCTTACTGCGGGCTTACTAGCCGTCGGCCAATGTGGCACGGCTCGTTGGAATCGACGGACTGACCGGGAGTAGTTGGTCGAGCTCCACCAAGAGGTCTTCGCTCTCGACGCGGTTCCGGTCATTGCATTCCGCTAGGTTGGGCTCCGTGCCCGGCGTGAACGGGCCGTGCGCTTGAAGAAGGGAGCCGTCGGCCTCCCGGATGACCAAGTAAGGAAGATTGTTGTAGACCACTCGAGCCGCTTCCTCAGACACGCCACACCTCCCCCTGATATAGGGAAGAGACCGAGCCTGCAATCGATGGCCCGGTCTCCGCTGTCCCCCGAGCACGTTCCGTCCGGCTCTGCAGAGGTTCGCGAGCTAGTCGCTCACCGTGACGGGTACGGCCCTGTGCCTCGGCCACATTGCAAAAGCGGGGCCAGGTGCTAGACCGGACCGGACCCGGTGCGTCGACCCTTCATGAAGAAGTCAGCGATCAGCACCAGTACAACAGCGCCGACGACGGCGGTCACAATCGTGCTGATGTCGAACACGCCGTCCATCGGGTCGTTGTTGGTCAATAGGCTCACAACGTATCCGCCGAGGAGGGCACCCACCAAGCCGAGCACGACGTGCCCGATGACGCCAAGGCCCTCATCACCCTTGACGAGCAGGCCAGCGAGCCAGCCGGCGATAGCACCGACGATGATCCACGAAAGCCATTCCATTTGTTCCCTGCCTCCTACTACCTTGGTACGCGCCCGTGCCCCAGGCTTGTCTGGCAGCCTAGCAATGCAAACGCGGGGCCAAGTGCCTTGCTTCTCGGTGCACGATCGCACCGGCCGCCGGTCCGACTGCTTACGGAAGCCGCCGCTATCCCGACTTGCCGGATCGTCCCGCTAGCCGCGGAGGCGGATACCTTGGGACTGTCGCGCATCCACCCGGTGCGCTCTTCGCCTGGACACCCCGGTGTTGGGGTCCTGCGGTGCGGCGTCGGTTATCGCTCAGACTTGACGAGTACGGCCTGCAGCGTCTCCTCCAGGGCCGACATCTCAAACGGCTTGATCAGTACGGGGACCTCGAAGGCCTCGAGCCGTTCATGCAGCGAGCGAAGATCATCCGTCGCTCCTGTCGCAAGGATGATCGGAAGGTCTCGCGTCTCAGGGTCCTCGCGCACTTCTTGGATCACGCGCAGGCCGAACTCACCCTCATGCGGTGCCTGCAGATCGACCACTAGCGCATCTGCTCCCACTTGGCGGACCGTCTCCGGGCCGGCGTCGATTGCCTCTTTGGTCACCGGATCATGGCCCATCGCCTTGAGAGCCTCTTCGTACATGTCGAGCATGTCGCGATCGTCATTCACAACCAGTACCACCGCCATGACCCTGCACAGAGCAACCGGCATGCCCGAGAGACCGTTGCGTAGACGCCTCTACGAGCATTAGGAAGCCGCCGCTATCCCCGACGCCGTCGCTTGGCATGACCAATGCTTGGCACGCGGATTGTGGACCCGCTGAATGGCGGGGACCTGTGGGTCCGCCGCCCGATACGCGAAACACCAGGCGGCTGGGGGAAGTACGCCGAACCCCGCTGGCATCGCTTCGTCTCCCGCGATGAGACGCACATCGCGGTTGTGTGCCAACGGCCGCTGCCGCTCGCGTCAGCGGTACTGCCAGCCGTCCCCGACGGCGCTTCCGCATGCCGCCACTGCCTAAACGTCTTCGCCCGGACCGCCGGTGGAGTGGCCGATGGCCCACAGCACTCCGGCCAGCAGCGCGAGGTAGCCCCCCACTAGGGCGGACAAGATGAGCAGTTCCGCCATCGCGGGAACGCGACTGCATCACTGGGGCCAGAAGCCGCCGCCTGGGCAATGACGCTCGAACTCCTCCTCGTCCTTGCGATCGTCGTCGGGCCTACGGCCCTGATGCTCATCGTCTTGAGCGCGATCCACAGTGATTCGTAGGCGAAAGCCGCCGCTATCCCGACGCAGTGGCACGCCCATTGCGAACCTGCGCTCACCGCGGGGGAGCGTCGGGCCTCCTTAGCTCGGGAAGGACCTGGCGCTCTTTCGCGTTCGTAGGCCGCCGCCATCCCGACGCACCTATCCTCGCTACTAGCTCAGGCGGGTATTGCCGGGCTTCACGGCGGCTCAGGCCGGATGCTGCTGCCGGCCGCAACCTGCCGGCTTCCTGCCCGGCTACTCCATCGGCTACGACGAAGGCTACGAAGCTGCCGCGACGAGGCGTGTTGGGGCGGACCGCCACCTGTCCCCGAACGCTGACCCTCGAGCACCCTCGTTCGTGCTTACCAGGTGAGCGGGGATAGAGAGGACGTTCACGCCCTGCAGTGCACGGTGCGGCAGCGGTTAGGACGGCCTATCGCCGTTCTGAATTCTGCCGAGAAGGAAGCGGCAATGTCGCGATTTGTACGGATACCGAACGGTGCCTATACTCGTGGCCGGCCCTCCAGGCGGGGGAACCCGAGTCGCCCAGACGCTCGAGCCTGACGGAGGAACCTGATTGGCAGACGCTGCTCGAACGATCCTCGTCGTCGATGACGAGGCGGAGATCCGAAACCTCCTGACCGACCTCCTCAAGGATGCCGGCTACGCGGTGCATGAGGCCACGACCGGCGCCGAGGGCATCGAGGCGGTGGGCAAGAGCATGCCGGACCTCGTGATGATGGACGTCAAGCTGCCCGACCAGGACGGGCTCGCCGTCCTGCGCCAGCTCAAGCGCGAGCATCCCGAACCTCGAGGTCATCGTGATGACCGCGTTCGGCGGCAGCTCATCGGCCATCAAGGCGATGGAGCACGGCGCTTACGACTACGTCACCAAGCCGTTCGAGATGGACGACCTGCTCGCCACCCTGAAGCGGGTCTTCGAGCACGCCGACATGAGCAACGAGGTCAGCGCGCTGCGCCTCGAGCTCGGCAAGAGCGCGGCCGATCGAGAACGCATCGTCGGCAGCTCGAAGCCGATGCTGGAGGTGTTCAAGCTCATCGGCAAGGTGGCCGGATCGGACGCGACCGTCTTCATCACCGGTGAGTCGGGCACCGGCAAGGAGCTGGTGGCGGAGGCACTGCATCGGGCCAGCAAGCGCAACCCGCACCCGCTGGTGAAGGTCAGCTGCGCGGCGCTGCCGGAGACGCTGCTCGAGACCGAGCTGTTCGGCCACGAGAAGGGCTCGTTCACCGGCGCGATGACGATGCGCAAGGGCCGCTTCGAGACCGCCAACAAGGGCACGATCTTCCTCGACGAGATCGGCGAGATGACACTCGCGACGCAGACGAAGCTGCTGCGCATCCTCCAGGAGCG
Organism: uncultured Chloroflexia bacterium; assembly: GCA_963844415.1. Taxonomy (GTDB): domain Bacteria; phylum Chloroflexota; class Limnocylindria; order QHBO01; family QHBO01; genus JACDBZ01. The sequence goes on along the minus strand of CAWJOA010000006.1, from coordinate 23,316 downwards.
CGAGTTCGAGCGCATCGGCTCCAACGTGCCGATCAAGATCGATATCCGCGTCATCACCGCCACGAACCGCGATCTCGCCGCCGAGGTGGAGAAGAGCCGCTTCCGCGAGGACCTCTACTACCGGCTCAACGTGATCCACATCCACATGCCGCCGCTGCGCGACCGCAAGGAAGACATTCCGCAGCTGGTCGAGCACTTCCTCGTCAAGTACCGATACGAGCCGGGCGCCATCCCGACGACGATCACCGAGGAGGCGCTCTCCCGCCTCGTCGACTACGACTGGCCCGGCAACGTGCGCGAGCTCGAGAACGCGATCGAGCGCGCCGTCGTGCTTGCCCGCGGCAACCCGATCCTCGCCGATCATCTGCCGTTCAACGGCAAACGCGAGTCGGAGGTGTCGCCGAAGGGCCTCGCCGCGCGGCGCACGAAGCTCGACGAGGAAACCGTCGAGCTCGACGATCGCCGCCAGGAACTCGAGGACGACGAGGCGGGCGCCGCCGAGGAACGGGAACGGCGCGAGTTCGTTGAAGGACCGCGTCGCCGGACTCGAGCGCCAGCTCATCAAGGACGCGCTCGACCGCGCCGGCGGCAACCGCACGAAGGCGGCCGAGGAACTCGGGATCTACCGGCGCCTGCTGTACGCCAAGATCAAGGAGTACGGGCTCGAGGAGTGAGTCGGCCTCTCGATAGATCGAGGCCGATGCACGCGAGCGCGGTTCCGCGCGCGATTCCCGCGGTCCATCGAGACCCACGACGCGTGAGGTGCGCGCATGCGCGCCGTTCGTGCGTGTCAGCTCTCGATGTATCGAGGAAACGCAGCGCGACACCGGCGTCGTGTGAAATTCCCTCGTTGGATCGCGACCTGCGAAGCGCGCACGATCCCGTGCGCGATGTCGCGTGAGTGTCATTGCAACCCATCGGCCGTGTTGTGCAGTGTCGTTACAATTGCGCGATACCGGCTTCGGGCCCACCCCAGGGCAATCGAGGATGGAGGATGGTCGACATGCAGAGGCATTCAATCCCCGGCGCGCTGCTCGCGATGCTGCTCGTGGTCGCGATGTCCGCGTGCGGAACGACGGAGGCGTCCCCTTCGACCGTCGAAAGCGAGGCCCCGGAGAGTGAGGCTCCCGGAAGCGATGCCCCGGAGAGCGCGGCTCCGCCGTCGGGTGAGCCGATCGTCGTTGGCTCGACGTTGTCGCTGACCGGGGCGTTTGCGGCGACCGCGGCGCTCCATCGCATCGCCGGCGAACAGTTCGTCGAGCAGCTCAACGCGTCCGGCGGCCTGCTGGGGCGACCCGTCGAGTGGACGCTGCTCGACGACGAGTCGGTCGGGGACAACATCGGGCCGCTCTACGACCGGCTCATCACGCAGGAGGGCGTCGACCTCATCATCGGTCCGTACGCCACGCCGAACATCGTTGCCGCCATGGGCGCGGCCGAGCGCCATGGGTTCGTCATGCCGCAGCACACCGCCGTCCACGCTCCGCTCATGACGTACGAGTGCCAGTTCCCGGCGTGGTCGCTCGGCCCGGAGCCGAACGTCTTCATGCCGAACGAGCTGTTCGACGCGCTCGAGAGCCTGGAGACCCCGCCCGAGTCGATCGCCGTCGTCACCAACCAGGGCGGCTCGACCGACTTCATCACCCGCGGCCTGCCCGATGTCGACGACGACCCCGGCGTGCTGACGATCGCCGAGGAACGCGGCATCGAGGTGCTGGCGGACATTCCGTATCCGCCGGGGAACACCGAATGGGCCTCGATCGCGCAGCAGGTCGCCGATGCGAATGCCGACGCGGTGATCATGAACTCGCTCGGCATCGAGTCGGCGTCGCTGATCGAGGCGCTGGAGCAGCTCAACTATCGCCCGCCGATGATGTTCAGCCTCTTCCCCGCTCCCGGACCGCTCCTGGGGCTGGGCGAGGCGGCCACCGGGCACCTGTCGGTATCGGTGTTCGAGCCGAACGAGCCGATCCTCGAGGCGATGGGCGACGAGGTCCGCGGGATCGTCGAGGAGTTCGAGTCCCGCGCCGAGGCGGAGGAGCTGCCGTACACCACGTTCGAGACCCAGGCCGCGAGCTCGTGGACGGCGTGGGAGATCCTCGCCGCCGGTGTCGCGGCAGGCCGACAGCCTGGACCAGGCCGCGATCTGCGACGCGCTCCACGAGGGCGGTGCCGAGACGACGTTCCACGGCCAGCTGGCCTTCGACGTGGAGGACAACAACTTCTGGCCCAGCGACCAGGGGATCAAGCAGATCCAGGATGGTGACTGGGTCATGGTCTGGCCGGAGGACATCGCCGCGGCCGAGCTCCAGGGCCCGTAGCCAACCGTCCAACCAGGGCCCTCCGGTGCCACGCGCCGGAGGGCCCCAACGCATACTGACCGCCCGTGATCTTCCTCCAGTCCGCGCTCACCGGAGCGCTGGTCGGCGGCCTCTACGCCCTGATGGCGATCGGGCTCTCCCTGACGTGGGGGATGTTGCGCGTCATCAATCTCGCCCACTTCGGGATGATCCTGCTGAGTGGGTACCTGACCTACACGCTGACGACGAACGCCGGGTTCGATCCGCTGCTCACGATCGTGGTCACGGTCCCGGCGATGTTCGCGATCGGCGCGGCGCTCCAATGGGGCTTCCAGCGCTTCGGCGTGAGCGAGCTGAACTCGCTGCTCGTCAGCTTCGGGGTGCTGATCATCAGCATCCAGGTCATCAGCAACGTGTGGAGCGCCGACTTCCGGCGCATGACCGCCGACGTCAACCCGTACGCCACCGGCTCGCTGAGCATCGGTCCGCTCGTCTTCCCGATCCCGACCCTGGTCGCATCGGTCAGCGCGTTCGCGCTCGTCATCGGCATCCACCTGCTGCTCGAGCGCACGTTCGTCGGCCGCGCCCTGCGCGCATTCGGTGAGGACCCGGCGATCGCATCGGCCTTCGGCATGGACCACCAGCGGCTGGGCATGCTGCTGGCGGGGATCGCCGGGGCGACCGCGGCGGTGGCGGGCACGCTCTTCGCCGTCGGCGGGTCGCTCACCCCGACGACGGCCTTCGAGTGGTTCGGGGTCGTCTTCGCGGTGGTCATCCTCGGCGGCATCGGCAACGTCATCGGCACGTTGCTGGCCGGCGCCCTCGTCGGCGCCGCCTCGGGCGTGGTGTCCGTGGCCTGGTCGCCGGTGGCCGCGCCGCTGGTCGTCTACTCGCTCGTGATCCTGGCCCTGCTCTTCCGGCCGAACGGGCTCCTGCCGCGGCGAGGAGGTCACCGATGAGGTGGCGCGGCCTCGCCGGCATCGGCGTGGGCATCCTGGCGCTGGCGGCGCTGCCGTGGGTGCGCGAGGCGTTCGACCTGCCGATCTTCCTGCTCGCCTTCGGGACGCTGGTGCTGTTCTGGACGTCGCTGGCGACGAGCTGGAACATCCTGTCGGGCTACAGCGGCTACTTCAGCTTCGGGCAGGGTGGCTTCTTCGGCGTCGGGGTCTACACGACGGCGGTGCTCAGCGGCCGGCACGGGTGGGACTTCCTCGCCACCGTTCCGCTGGCCGGTGCGCTGGCCGCGGTCCTTGGATTGCTCGTCGGACTGGTGGCGTTCCGGCTGCGCTCCCTGCGCGGCGAGGTGTTCGCCCTCCTCACCCTGGCGATCCCGTTCATCCTCGCCCCGATCGCGCGGCTCAGCCCGGCGATCGACGGCGGCCAGGGGATCACGGTGCCGGTCCCCGACATCCCGGAGGCGCTCAACGGCTTCCAGGACCTGGCCTACCTGCTCAGCCTCGCGATCGCGGCGATCGCCGTCGTCATCGCGTATCTCGCGCAGCGCTCACGCCTCGGCTGGGCGCTCTTCGCCATTCGCGACGCGGAGCCGGTGGCCGAAGGGCTGGGAGTGGCGACATTCCGCAACAAGATGGTCGCCATCGCGATCACCGCCTTCATCGCCGGCATGGCGGGCAGCGTGTCGGCCCTCCAGATCGGCTACGTGACCGTCGAGGGCACGTTCAACCTGACGGTGCCGCTGTTCGTCATCGTCATGAGCGTCCTCGGCGGCCGGCTCCACTGGCTCGGGCCGGCGGTCGGCGCAGTGTTCATCGTCACGCTCCGCGACCGGCTGGCCGCGGCGGGATTCGAGGGGTACAGCCTCATCGTGCTCGGCGCGATCCTCGTGGTCTTCGTCATCGTCGCTCCGGAGGGCCTGGTCCCGCGCATGCGACGCCGGCTCGTGCCGGTGCTCGTCGCCTTCGCGGGCGTGCTGGCCGTGCTCGGCGCGGCGCGCGTCTGGGGTGACCCGATCGACTGGCTGGCGGTCGCGATGCTGGCCGCGGCCGTCGTCGCATTCCTGCCCGGCCTGCGCCGCGGCAGCGAGCCCGAGGTGTTCGAGCCGGTCGGACCCGAGGCGGAGCCGGTCGGGGAGCCTTCCGCCGAACCGATCCCGGCGCCGCTGGCGGCATCGGTGCCGGCCATCGGTGAACCCATCGTCGTCTGCACCGATGTCGCGAAGCGCTTCGGTGGCCTGCGGGCGCTCGACGGGGTGTCGCTCACGATCCGCGAGGGCGAGCTCGTCGGGCTGGTCGGACCGAACGGCTCGGGCAAGACGACCCTCGTCAACCTCATGGCCGGGTCGTTCCGGCCCAGCGGCGGCACGATCCTCGTCGACGGCCACAGCATCGGCGAGCTGCCGCAGCATCGGATCGCGCACGTCGGCGTGGCGCGGACGTACCAGATTCCGCGTCCCTTCATGTCGATGACGGTCCGCGACAACGTGGCGATGGCGATCATGTTCGGCCGGCGGGCACAGGGCCTCGAGGGCGCGCGGCGCGACGCCGAGGAGCACCTTGCCCTCGTGGGCCTCCAGGACGAGGCCGATGCGCTGCCCGCCGAGGTCAACCTCCACGAGCGCCAGCTGCTGGAGATGGCGCGCGCGCTCGCGACCCGGCCACGGGTCATGCTGCTGGACGAGGCGCTGGCCGGCCTCAATCCCGCGGAGGTCGACAACGCGGTGCGTGTCGTGCGCCGGATCCACGCCTCGGGCATCTCGATCGTCCTCGTCGAGCACCTGCTGCGGGTCGTGAACCAGCTCGCTACGCGGATCGTCGTGCTCGACCAGGGTCGGACGCTGGCCGAGGGCGAGCCCGATGCGGTCATGCGCGACCCGGCGGTCATCCGCGCCTACCTCGGCCGCCGGCCGGTGGAGGGCACTGCCCGTGCTTGACGTGCGCGAGCTCGATGTCCGCTACGGCGAGGCCCGCGCCCTCTGGGGCGTGGACCTGCGGGTCGACGAGGGCGAGGTCGTCTGCATCGTCGGGTCGAACGGGGCGGGCAAGACGACCCTGGTCCAGGCGGTCGCCGGCATGCTGCCGATCACTGGAGGATCGGTCCGGATCGGCGGGACCGATGTCGCGGGCCAGGCCGCCCACATCGTCTGTCGCTCGGGCGTGGCGATCGTCCCCGAGGGCCGGCGGATCTTCCCCAGCCTCACGGTCAACGACAACCTGGACCTCGGAGCGTATCGGCGCGACGCGCGGCGCCACCACGCCGACTCGCTGGCCTGGGTGCGCACGCTGTTTCCCAGGCTCCGCGAGCGATCGGGCCAGCTGGCCGGGTCGCTGAGCGGCGGCGAGCAGCAGATGCTGGCGATCGGCCGTGCGCTGATGGCGAAGCCCCGCCTCCTGCTCATGGACGAGCCGTCGCTCGGTCTGGCACCGGTGATCGTGGACGAGGTGTTCGACGTCATCCAGACGATCAACGGCGCCGGCGTCAGCGTCCTGCTGGTCGAGCAGAACGTCGAGCGAGCCCTCGAGATCTCGCACCGCGGGTACCTCCTGTCGGAGGGCCGCATCGCGTTGGAGGGCCCCGCCGCCGATCTCATCGCGAACGACGAGCTCCGCCACAGCGTCCTCGGGATCAGCGCGTAGCTAGCCCGGTGTGAGCTGGTCGATCAGCCGCGGGTCGACGTCGCGGCCCATGACGTACCAGATCGCGTGCACCGGGGTGTCACCGATGTTGGCGAGCCGGTGCGGGATCCGCGAGTCGAGCGAGACGGCGTCGCCGGCCTCGAGGACGTGGCGATCGAACCCGATCACGACCTCGAGCGTGCCGCTGATCACGTAGCCCCACTCGTGGCCGGCGTGCCGCTGGAAGGCATCGGCCGGCGATGAGGCGCCGCCGACCTCGTAGATCACGTACAGGAACTCGACACCCGGCTCCGAGACCGTGGTCAGGCGCTCCCAGATCACGCCCGACGCGAGGCGGATCCGATGGCGCGTGGTCGATGGCTGCACCGGCATCACCGTCGCGCGGGCATCCTCGGCGGCCGGCTGCGTGGCCACCGATCCGGTCGCCGCGGCTGCGGGCCGAGGCGGCCACTCGTCGTTGAACAGCAGCTCGTCGAGCGAGACGTCGAGCTCGGCGGCGATCGCGTACAGGGTGCTCACCGACGGCCTTGCCCGTCCGCGCTCGATCTGGCTGATGAGGCTCGGGGAGACGCCGAGCCGCTCCGCCAGCTCGCGCAGGCTCAGGTGGCGCTCGCGGCGGCGAGCGCGGAGCCGTTCCCCGACCTCGGGGTAGTCGGGCTGTGCGGCGCGAGACGAGTCGCGCTGTCCGGCCGTGCTCACGTGGTCATCCAGCCGCCGTCGACCCGCAGGTCGATGCCGTTGACCGCCGGGTTCTCGAGGAGGAAGCGCACGGCGTCGACGATATCGGCCATCTCGGTGAGCCGCTTCGTCGGCGTGCGCGCCAGGATGTGGTCGAGGTTCTTGCCGGACCAGAACGGCGAGTCGCCGACGATCCCGGGGTGCAGCGCGTTGATCCGGATCGGTGCCAGCTCGCTGACGAGGGTCCGGACCAGGCCGACCACGCCACCGTTGACGGTCGACACCGTCGTCGAGCCCGGGTAGGGCCGATCCTTCGCCAACCCGCCGAAGAGGACGATCGACGAGTCCGGGCCGAGCCGGTCGAGCAGGACGTGGATGACCTCGGTATAGCCGACCAGCTTGAGGGTCACGAGGCGGATGGCACGCTCGATCGAGTAGTCGGCGATCCGGTTGTCGTCGCGGTCGATGGCCACCACGACCAGGTGCTTCACCGGCCCGACCGATCCCAGCGCGGCGCGGATCTCGTCCGGCTTCGTCAGGTCGAGCTCCAGCCCGGTCGCGCGGCCGCCGATCTCCGCCGCCGCGGCCTCCGCGCGCGCCCCATCGGTGGCGGTCACCACGACCTCGTCGCCGGCGTCGGCGTAGTGCTTCGCGATCTCGCGACCGATGCCCCGGTTGCCGCCGATGACGACGACGCAGCCATCCGCTGCCATGCTCAATCGACTCCTTCCTCGAAGCGCTTCCAGTGGTCCAACCACCGATATGAGTGCCGCTCGGGCGGCTGCGGCGCCTGGGTCTCGATCCATCTGACTCGGCCGCTGCCGGTGTTGAAGAAGCCGTGCGTGCTGCCGACCCCGGAGAAGACGACGTCGCCGGCGCGAATCGTGTGCTCGCGGCCGTCGAGCTCGGCGGTGATCTCGCCGTCGAGGAAGAAGTACGTCTCCTCGAATGGATGGTCGTGCACCTGCGCCGATCCACCCGGCTCGTAGTCGACGGTGAACACGGTCAGCAGCTCGGCGCCGAAGACCCGGTCGACGAGCATCTTCACGCTGATCCCGCTGTAGACGGTCAGCGCGGTGTCGCGGCCGGCGGGCGCGCGGCCGCGGGCCGGATCGGTCAGGGCCAGCGCCTCGAGCTGTGGCGGCGTGCCGTCGTAGTGCCCGACCAGCCGCAGGCGCGGATCGCCGAACGGCGGGCGCTCGGCGCGAGCCTCGAAGGCGGCGAGGTCGAAGGGAACGGCGGTGAAGAAGGTGTCGCTGCGGCCGGCGTCTGGAGCCAGGCGCAAGGGCGTGTTCACCGACAGCAGGCGCGTCTGATCGGTCCCGGCGTTCGCGAGCGCATGCCAGGTTCCGACCGGCATGAGCGCGTAGTCGCCCTGGACCAGCCGATGCACGTGCCCGTCGATCTCGAGCAGGAGCTCCCCGGCGAGGACGTAGAGCGACTCCTCGAACGAGTGGAAGTGGCGGTTCAGCCACCCGCCCGGCGCCAGCGCCGAGACCGCCAGCTCGGTGTGCACCGCTCCCTGCTCGGCGCCGACGAGGACCGAGCGCGCCAGGCCATGCGACCGAATCGAGGGTTCGACCGGGTGCTCGGCGAATGACCAGTCGACGGACGCGACGTGGGTCGTCATTGGATTCCAGCAGCGTTGAACACCACGAGCATCGTGGCAGGTTCGTCAAGCGACCGACCCACGGAAGGTGGGACCGAGCATGAAGTCGGATATATCACTATCGATATATTTCCCCCCGGTGGCGGCGTCACCGGCCAAACGTGGATAATCCTCTTGCCAGCCGGACTACGATTGCAACACCACTGCACAGCCGCTCGAAGGGTTGCCGAATGTCGAGACCGATCGGATCCCCGGGCCTCATGAACGTCGACTGGGAGGAGCGGGTCAACACCGAGCGGCTCCGCACCTACCGGTTCGCCCGTGCCCGCGAGGCCCTCGAGGCCTCCGAGCTCGGCGCGCTCCTGCTGTTCGACTTCAACAACATCCGCTACGTCACGTCCACCCACATCGGCGAGTGGGCGCGCGACAAGATGACGCGCTTCGCGCTCCTCACCCGCGGCGGCGAGCCGCACCTCTGGGATTTCGGATCGGCCGCGAAGCACCATCGGCTGTACTGCCCGTGGCTGCCTCCGGAGAACATCCGTGGCGGGATGATCGGCCTGCGGGGAGCCGTGGCGCCGGAGGCCGGCCTCTTCACCGGCGCGGCGACGGAGATCGCGGAGATCCTGCGCGCCGAGGGCGTGGCCGACATGCCGGTCGGCGTCGACATCGTCGAGCCGCCGATGCTCGCGGCACTGCAGGCCCAGAACATCACGGTCCAGGACGGCCAGCAGACGATGCTCGACGCCCGCGAGGTGAAGTCGCCCGACGAGATCATGCTGCTGAACATCGCCTGCGCCATGGTCGACGGCGCGTACCAGCTCATCGCCGAGCGGCTGAAGCCCGGAGTGCGCGAGAGCCAGCTCGTGGCCGAGGTCACGAAGGCGCTGTTCGACATGGGCAGCGAGCACGTCGACAACATCAACGCTGTCTCCGGGGAGCGCTGCTCGCCGCATCCGCACGTGTTCAGCGATCGGCTCATCCGCCCCGGCGACCAGGCCTTCTTCGACATCATCCAGACCTTCGTCGGGTACAAGACCTGCTACTACCGCACCTTTGCCGTCGGCAGCGCCAGCGACGCGCAACGCGACGCGTACAAGCGGGCACGGGAGTGGATCGACAAGTCGATCGAGCTGATGAAGCCGGGCGTGACGACCGACCGGGTCGCATCGGTCTGGCCGAAGGCAACCGAGTTCGGGTTCGACTCGGAGATGGAGTGCTTCGGGCTCCAGTTCGGCCACGGCGTCGGCCTCTTCCTCCACGAGCGGCCGATCATCAGCCGCCTGAACTCGCTCTCGAACCCGATCGAGCTGAAGGAGGGGATGGTCATCGCGCTCGAGACGTACTGCCCGGCCAAGGACGGCTACTCGGCGGCGCGGATCGAGGAGGAGGTCGTTGTGACCGCCGACGGGCCGCAGGTGATCACCCGCTTCCCGTCGCAGGAGCTGTTCGTCGCGAATGCGTACTGACCTGAGCCAGACCGATGCGGGCGCCACGGCGCCCGACCCCGACCTCGACCCCGCGGTGCGCCTGCGGATGTACCGCACGATGCTCGCCTGCCGGCTGTTCGAGCAGCGCACCCACGAGCTGTTCCTGGCCGGGCTCGTGCGCGGGACGACGCACCTCGGGATCGGCCAGGAGGCGGTGGCCGCCGGCTTCGCCGCCGCCATGCGCGACGACGACTGGACCTTCTGCACGTACCGCGGCCACAACCACACGCTTGCCCGTGGCGTCCCGATGGGTCCCGTCCTCCTCGAGCTGGTCGGCAAGCAGGGCGCGCTGATGGGCGGCAAGGGCGGCTCGATGCACCTCACCTCGGTCGAGCACGGCGCGATGGGCTCGTACGCGATCGTCGGCGCCCACCTGCCGATCGCGGTCGGTGCGGCCTGGTCCGCGCAGTACCGCGACTCCGGCCAGGTGGCGGTCTGCTTCTTCGGCGACGGGACGACGAACATCGGCTCCTTCCACGAGGCGCTGAACCTGGCCGCGGTCTGGAAGGCGCCGGTGGTGTTCGTGTGCGAGAACAACCAGTACATGGAGTACACCGCCATCGGCTCGGTGACCGCCGTCGAGCGCCCGGCGGCCGACCGGGCGTCGGCCTACGGCCTGGAGCCGCTCGTCGTCGACGGCAACGACGTCGAGGCGGTGCACGCGATGGCGCGCCGGGCGATCGATCGGGCGCGGGCCGGCGAGGGACCGTCGCTGGTCGAGGCCGTCACGTACCGCCATGGCGGCCACTCGCGGGCGGACCCCGGGACGTATCGGCCGGAGGAGGAGGTCAAGGCCTGGCTTGCGCGCGATCCGATCCCGGCGCATCGGTCGCGGCTGGTGGAGGCAGGCGTCACCGAGGCCGACCTTGAGGCCCTGGAAGTGCGAGGTCCGCGCGGAGGTCGCCGCCGCCGAGAAGACCGCGCGCGAGGCGCCGGACCCCGACCCGTCGGTCGCGATGACCGAGCTCTGGGCCGATGGAGGCTCCGAATGGCGGAGCTGACGTACCGCCAGGCCGTGGCCCGCGGGATCGCGCAGGAGATGGAGCGCGACCCGTCGGTCGTGCTGCTGGGCGAGGACATCGGAGCGGCCGGTGGCGTGTTCAAGACCACCGAGGGCCTGCTGGCGACGTTCGGGTCCGATCGCGTGCGCGACACGCCGATCAGCGAGCAGGCGATCATCGGTGCGGCCATGGGCGCCGCGATGACGGGCCTGCGCCCCGTGGCCGAGCTGATGTTCAGCGACTTCTTCGGTGTCGCGTGGGACATGGTCGCCAACCAGGTCGCCAAGACCCGCTACATGACCGATGGCCAGGTCGCGCTGCCGCTCGTCATCCGCACCGCGAACGGCGGCGGGCTGCGATTCGGCGCCCAGCACAGCCAGTCGATCGAGAACTGGGCGATGGCGGTGCCGGGCCTGAAGGTCGTGGCGCCGTCGACGCCGTCGGACATGGTCGGTCTCATGGCGTCCGCGATCCGCGACCCCGACCCGGTGATCGTATGCGAGCACAAGGCGCTCTTCGCCGACAAGGCCGATGTCCCCGACGGCGAGCTCGTCGTGCCGCTCGGCGAGGCGAAGGTCGTCCGCGAAGGGACCGATGCGACCGTCGTCGCGCTCGCCGCGATGGTGCCGCGCGCGCTGGCCGCGGCCTCGGCGCTGGAGGCCGACGGGATCTCGGTCGAGGTCATCGACCTGCGGACGCTCGTGCCGCTCGACGTCTCGACGGTGCTGGCGTCGGTCAACAAGACGACGCGGCTGTTCACCGTCGAGGAGAACCCGCGGCTGTGCGGCTGGGGCGCGGAGGTCGTCTCCATCGTCGCCGAGGAGGCGATCTACTCGCTCGACGGGCCGGTCGTGCGGATCACGACGCCGCACATCCCGCTCGCCGCGAACCCGATCCTCGAGGATGCGCAGATGCCGTCGGCGGAGCGCATCGCCTCGACGATCCGCACCACGCTCGAGGCCACGCGGTGAAGGTCGCCGTCGTCGGCACCGGGCGGATGGGATCGTCGATGGCCCGCGCCATTGCCCGCGGTGGCGCCGAGCTGACGCTCTACAACCGGACGCCGGAACGCGCGAAGGCGCTGGCCGAAGAAACCGGCGCGTCCGTGGCGGATTCAGCGGCCGATGCGGCGGCGAGCGCCGACGTCGCGATCACGATGCTCACCGACGGCGACGCGGTGCGCGAGACCTGGGGCGGCCCGGACGGGCTCGTCGCCGGTGCGCACGACGGCGGCGTGCTCGTCGACTCGAGCACTGTCCCGCCCGACACCCTCGCCGCGTTCGAGGCCGCGGTCCGCGAGCGCGGCTCCGGGATCCTCGATGCGCCGGTCTCGGGGAGCACGAAGCTCGCCGAGTCGGGCCAGCTCACGATCATGGCCGGCGGATCGGCGGAGGACCTCGAGCGGGCGCGGCCCGCGCTCGAGCTCGTCGCGCGGCAGGTGAACCACGTCGGGCCGCTCGGCTCCGGCGCGGCGCTGAAGCTGGCGGTCAACGCGCTCATCTTCGCGATCAACAACAGCGTGGCCGAGGCCCTCGTCCTCGCCGAGCGAGCGGGGATCGACCGCGCCACCGCCTACGAGGTCTTCGCCTCGAGCGCGGCCGGGGCGCCGTTCGTCGGCTACAAGCGCGACTCGTTCGTCGACCCCGACGGGACGCCGGTCGCGTTCTCGATCGATCTCGCGCTCAAGGACCTGCGCCTGCTCGTCGACCTCGCGGAGCGCCTCGGCGTCCCGATGCCGCAGTCGCTCGTCAACAAGGAGATCCTCGAGCGGGCATCGGCGCGGCTCGGCGGAGAGCGCGACGCATCGACCGTGGCGGTCCATCTGCGCGAGCAGGCCCAATCATCGGTGCAGTGAAGGAGACCGAACCTGTGACTGAACGCATCCTCATCCGCGGCGGGATCGTGCTGACCCAGGATCCCGAGCTCGGCGAGCTCGCGAACGCGGACGTGCTGGTGGAGGACGACAGGATCGCCGCCGTCGGGCCGAACCTGTCGGCCGATGGGGCCCGCGTCATCGATGCTGGCGGCGACATCGTCATCCCCGGGTTCATCGATACGCACCGCCACACGTGGGAGACGTGCATCCGGACCTGCGCGCCCGACTTCGCGCTGATCACGTACTTCGGGTCGATCCTCGACAAGTTCGCGCCGCACTACCGGCCGGAAGACGTCCACTCGGCGACGCTATGGGGATCCCTCGAGTGCCTGAATGCCGGGATCACGACGCTCGTGGACTGGGCGCACATCATGAACACGCCGGCGCACGCGGACGCATCGGTCCAGGCGCTGGAGGAGTCGGGCATCCGATCGGTCTTCGCGTACGGCTTCCCGAACACGTCGCTGGTGGACTGGTGGTTCGGGCCGGACTACGCCGGCTCGGTGCTGACCTCGGACGGCGACGAGGCGCGGCGGCTGCGGTCGCAGTACTTCAGCTCCGACGACGGCCGCATCACGATGGGCCTCGCCACCCGCGGACCCGGCTTCTGCAAGCCCGATGTCGTGCGCCACGACTGGGAGCTCGCCAAGGAGCTGGGCATCAACATCACCGTGCACGTCGCGATGGACCGATTCGGGTACACGAAGGGCCAGATCACCGCGCTGCGCGACATGGACCTGCTCTACCCGGGCACGACCTACGTGCACGCCTCGCACTTCACCGATGAGGAATGGGGGCTGGTCCGCGACTCGGGCGGCAACGTGAGCTTCGCGCCGCAGATCGAGGTCCAGATGGGCCACGGCTGGGCACCGGCCGTCACCGCCCTCGACTACAACGTGCCGATCGGCCTCTCCTCCGACGTGGCCACGACCGCATCCGCCGACCAGTTCACGCAGATGCACGCCGTCCTCGGCTCGGAGCGCGGGCGCAAGCACCAGGAGGCGTGGGACGCGGGCCTCGACGGGCTCGAGGCCTCGCCCGGCCTGATCACCTCGCGCCAGGTCCTGTCGTGGGCGACGCTCGGTGGCGCCGAGGTCGCGGGGATCGCCGACCGCACCGGCTCGCTGACGCCCGGCAAGAAGGCCGACATCGTCATCCTCGACGGCTCCGCGGTGAACGTCGCACCGGTGATCGATGCGGTCGGCGCGGTCGTCTGCGCGGCGGACATCTCGAACGTGCGGACCGTCCTGGTCGACGGGCAGGTGGTGAAGGATGACTTCAAGCTCGTCGCCGGGTTGGACGCCCCGCGCCGCGCCGTCGAGGCTTCGCGCGACTACCTCATCGGCAAGTTCGGCGAGCCGGAGCCCGGCTGGCTCCCCACCAGCTAGGGGTGGGTGCTCCGGGGTGAATTCGCCTCGACACACCGAGAAGACGCGCGTGTGTCCCACGCCGTCGGCCGGGCCCGGCGGTATTCTGCGGAAGTCCCGAGCACCCTGCCCGAATACCGGAGACACCCATGCGACGCCCCATCCAGATCGTGTTCGCGGTGACCCTGAGCGTGGTGCTGGCCCTCTCGGGGTCGATGACCAACCCCGAACCTGCGGCGGCCGCAACCGGGGACAAGCGACCGAACCTCCAGATGCTTCCGCTCCGGGAATTCCACATTCAGAACGTCAACGGGCGTCGCCTCCTGCGCTTCACGTCGATCTTCGTCAACGCCGGACCGGGTCACTTCGAGGTCAGCGGGCGGCGCGACTCGCGCAACGACGGGACGATGGACATCAGGCAGCGCATGTACCGATGGGACGGGACCAGCCGGTTCATCGATACGCCGGCCGAAGCGAGGTACGCATCCGACGGCCACGACCACTGGCACGTGCAGGGCGTGGCGGTGTACGAGCTGTGGAAGGAATCGGACCTGAACACCACGCGACGGGGAGCCAAGACCGGCTTCTGCTTCCTCGACGGGACGCCCTGGAACTTCTCGGTCAAGGGCGCACGCCGGACGCCGTACTACCAGGAGTCGTGGTGCGGCGTGCGCGGGTCGCTCACGAACCGCGTGGGCCTCTCGGCGGGCTGGGGTGACAACTACCCGTGGCACTTCGCGTACCAGTGGATCGACATCACCGGTCTGCCGGGCGGCACCTATCAGGTGCGGGTGACCGTCGACATCCAGGACTTCTACGACGAGCGGGTCGAGAGGGACAACTGCGTCTGGTCGAGAATCCGCATCCCCGCCTCGGGAACCGGTGCGCCGACGGTGGAGGCGAGCGGCTCGGACTGTGGAGCCGTCGCGATCGGCCCGGTCGCGAGCTTCAGCGGCGGTGCCACGTGGGATCCGCCCAGGAGGGCGCTCGTCCCGGCGGGATCGCATACCGGCTACAAGTTCAATTCGGTGGGAACGGTCCTGCGGACGAAGCGCGTGGCCGTGCAGGCGGACCGCACCGTGCGAGTGTCGGCCCGCGGGACCCCGCCGGGCTCGACGTACCGATACTTCTACATGACCAGCGGCCCGTTCGAGGGCTACTGGGTCAGGCGCGGCAACGGCGTCGAGCTCTTACCCTGACGGATGCCCCGGGCCGCGAACGGGCTAGGGAGACGCCCTGATGCGAACGACCCGGTCGTCGCTGCCGTTCGAGGTGGTCACGTACAAGTGATTCCCCGGCCCCAGCACGGTTGACCGCAGCCGGCCCCAGGTCGCGTTGAACATCAGCGCCCGCTGTCGCGCCCTGTTCGCGCCATCCTCGAAGCTGAAGCGGCGAAGGTCGCGCTCCTTCAACGTCGCGACGATGAGGTGGCCCTCCCAGGTCTCCCACCTGCTGCCGTGCAGGAAGACGGCGTTCGACGTCGCGATCGTCGGCCCCTCGCTCGACCACGCGGGCCTGGTGAAGGCGCTGATGCCAACGGGGCACCCGGGAGTCGCGGGGAGGTACGAGTTGTTCGTCCCCGTGACGCACGGCCACCCGTAGTTGCGCCCCTTCCGGATCCAGTTGATCTCGTCGTCCCGTTCTGGGCCGTGCTCCGGGGCATAGACGCGCCCGGTGCCGGGCTCGAACGCGATCCCCTGCGGGTTGCGATGGCCGATGGAGTAGACGCGCGACGGCTGGCTGTCGCCCGGCCAGACCGGGTTGTCCGCCGGGACTCGACCACCCGGCGTGACGCGCAGGATCTTGCCGTTCAGCCGATCGGGATCCTGCGCGCGCTCCGGACGAGCTGCGTCGCCCATGCTGATCCAGATCATGCCGTCCGGGCCGTGCTCAACGGCGCATCCGTTGTGGACCGCGTGTGCCCGCATGCCAGCCCGGATGATGTACCGGTCGAAGGCCGAGGCGGGCGGCGGCACGGTGACCTCCTGGGCAACGGCGGATGACTTCGAGGCCACTCTACGCCATGCCCACCGGGGTTCGCGAGAGCCCGGTGGTATCCTTCTTGCCCTTCCCCGGATTGAAGCATCACGCACGAAGGGACGCTATCGCCATGTTCAGCCGCGTTCGGATCGCGATCCGCTTCTTCTTCGTCGGCCTGGCCGTCGGTGTCCTCCTGGCGCCCCGCAGCGGCGAGGAGACCCGGCGCCTGTTGCGCGAGAGGGCGGACAGCCTTCTGAACGACGTCCTCGACGCCGCCAGCCTCGGCACCGGCGCATCGAGCTCGCCGTCGAAGCCGGCCGCAACCGCCGACGCGACCGATTCCGACGAGGGCGATGCCGCCCCGAAGCGGTCGACGCGCGGGAACGGCGGTCGCTCTCGAGCGACATCGTCGACGGCCGCCACCGAAGCGGGCGTCTGACCGAGGGTACCGATGCGCTGGCCGCGGCTCCCGCGGCGGCGCCAGCACGGGGGCGCCCCCAGCGGCCCACCTGATCCGTCGCGCGATCGGGCGCGCATGGTCGCCGAGCAGCTCGAGGCGCGCGGCATCGACGACCCCGACATCCTCGACGCGTTTCGCGCCGTCCCGCGCCACGCCTTCGTGGACGGCGACGAGCCCTACGGCGACCACGCCATGCCCGTCGGGTCGGGGCAGACGATCAGCCAGCCGTACATCGTCGCGCGCATGACCCAGCTGGGACGGCCACGCGACGGGTGGCGGGGCGCGCCGGTGCTCGAGATCGGCACCGGCTCGGGGTACCAGGCCGCCATCCTCGCCGAGCTGGGCGCCGAGGTGACGAGCATCGAGCGGCACGAGAGCCTCGCGAGCGACGCGCAGCGCAGGCTCGAGGCGGCCGGCTACCCGACGGTGAACGTCGTGGTCGGCGACGGGACGGCGGGCTGGCCGGCGGGCGCGCCGTATCGGTCCATCCTGGTGACGGCGGGCGGCCCATCGGTCCCGCAGCCGCTGCTCGAGCAGCTCCACCCGGAGGGAGGCAGGCTGGTGATGCCGGTCGGGGGTCGCCAGCACCAGCTGCTGACGCTCGTCGAACGCACCGGCGACGAGCTGCGCAGCTCGGAGCTGGAACCGGTGGTCTTCGTGCCGCTGATCGGCCACTATGGCTTGCGCGCCGACTGAGCAAGCACTGGCACGGAGCGTGCTACCGGGGGCACGGGAGGTGAACCGACGATGACCTACGACCGGAACCCGAACGACCCGACGGACCCGCCGCCGCCAGCGGACGACACCGACGTCGTACAGCAGCCGGCCTACACGCCCGCCGCCACCGGCACCTGCGCCCGCGGCCTACACGCCGCCGCCGGCACCCGCGGCCTACGCGCCGCCGCCCGCGCAGACGAGCAACGTGAACGTCTCCGACACCGGCACCGGCTACGTGTCGACCGGGCCGGGCGCGCTCTACTACGCGCGGCGGATCGTGTCCCTGCTGTTCGGGATCCTGTTCACGCTCCTGATCGTGCGGATCGTGATGCTGCTGCTGGTCGCCAACCCTGGCAACGACATCGTCGACTTCGTCTACTCGATCACCGAGCCGTTCGTCGCTCCGTTCCGCGGGATCTTCCAGTTCGACCAGGTCGTGTCCGGCGACGCAACCCTCGACATCGCCGCGTTGGTGGCGCTCATCGGCTGGTTGCTCATCTACGTGCTGATCATGGCCATCCTGCGCATCGGGGACCGCGCCGCCAGGGACTGACCGATGGGGGGCCGCCTGATGGCCTCTCTCGGAGGCAGTTCGCCGCGGTTTCGTGACCGCCTTCGAGGTCGCGATCTATCGAGTCAATTTCATGCGAGCGGGTCGCGGCGTGCGATTCCCGCGGTGTGTCGAGGGCGCTGACGCACGAGCGGCACGCAGGCGGGCAGTTCCTGCGTGCCGGCTCTCGGTGTACCGCGGAAACAGCACGCGTGAGGGCCTTCGCGTGAACCTGCCTCGATCCACCGAGGGACCGAGCGCCTAGAGCGGCGGGAGCTCGAGCGCGCCGCGCTCCGCGGGCATGGCCTCCGAGCCGCGGTCGCCGTTGAGCAGCACGCCCGCGCGGGCGAGCTCCTCGTCGTAGACGGCCTGGATGCGCCGCACCTGGGCGTCGATGCTGAACCGATCCGCAACCGTCGCGTGCCCGGCCTCGCCAAGGCGCCGCCGCAGGTCCGGGTCACGCAGCAGGTCGACGATCGCGCCGGCGAGCGCGGGCGCATCGCCGGGTGGGACGAGGACCCCGTCGACGCCATCGGTCACGACCTCGGGGATGCCGCCGACGTCGGTGGCGACGACCGGAACGCGACGGGCCATCGCCTCGAGCAGCGAGATGCCCTGGGCTTCGCGGAGAGACGGCAGCAGGGCGATGGTCAGGTCGGCAGTCACCGACGAGACGTCGTCGCGGCGGCCGGTGAAGACGACCCGTTCCCCAACGCCCAGCGAGGCTGCCTGGGCGCGCAGGGCATCACCCTCGGAACCCTCGCCGACGACGGCGAGCCAGGTCTCCGGCACCGCGCGAAGGATCGCGGGCAGCGCCTCGATGAGGAACCGATGCCCCTTCTCCGGCTCGAGCCGCGCGACCACGCCCAGCAAGGGCGCCGAGGCGGGGATCCCGAACTCGCCGCGCAGCGCGCACGGCCGCACCGGCCCGGTGAAGCGCGAGAGGTCCACGCCGTTGGGAACCACGGCGAAGCGCGCCCCCTCCCGCCCCTCGGCGCGAACCTTGCGCGCGATCGCCTCGGACGGAACGATCAGCCGGTCCATCGACGGGGTGAGCGACGCGAGCAGCCGCACGTCCTCGTCGGAGCGGACGCGCGACGAGTGGACCGTCGCGAGAATCACCCCGGTGCCGGCCGCGACCGCCGCCCGCGTGCCGATGACCTCGGCGCGGAACATGTGCGCGTGCACGAGGTCGATCTCCTCGCGCCGCAGCCAGGCCACGAGCTCGCGGACGGCGAGCTCGTCATCGGTCTCGTCGAGGACCTCCACGGGGACGCCCAACGACCGCAACCGCTGCACGGCCGAGCCGGCCGAGAGGGAGAGCGCGCGGACCTCGTAGCGGGATCGGTCCAGGCCGAGCAGCAGCCCGGTGTAGCTCTCCTGGGCGCCGCCGCTGCCGCCGGTCGCGAGCAGCTGGAGCACGCGCGGGCGCGGGTGACTTCGAGACCGATGAATGCGCCGGTGGCGCGTGTACGCTGCGCCGGCGATGGCGCTCTCGTGATCGGGCTGTCTCACGAAGCCGATGCTAGCGCCGCGGCCATCCGCGCGGCATATCACTTGCAAAATCGAGAGAAGATGACCCAACCCCGTCCCAGCATCCTGTGCGTCGATGACGATCGCGACGTCGTCGAGGTGGTGCAGGCGATCCTCGAGGACGAGGGCTATGCCGTTTCATGCCTGTACGACCTGACAGACGATGCGCTCCTGCGGACGATCGGGCGGCTCGAGCCGGACGCGGTCATGCTCGACGGCTTTGCGGCCACCAGCTTTGGCGACAGCTGGGATCTGGCTGCCGGGATTCGGAACCGGCCGCGCCCGGTGCCGGTGGTGATGTTCACGGCCCATGCGCGCGACGTCGCCGAAGCCGAGGAGGCGACGACGGATCGGGCAAAGGAGGCGGGCTTTGCCGCCATCCTGCCCAAGCCGTTCAGTCTCGACGAGCTGGTTGAAACGGTCGCGCGAGCCGTTGGACGCTCCGAGCCGTTCGATCGCAGCCGGGGCGCGGAGGAGTCGCGCACGCGGGAGCTGGTGCGGGAGCTCGAGGCTCGCGGCGCCACCGAGGTGAGGCCGTCGAAGATGCGCGAGTGGGCCCTGTTCCGAGATCGGGACGGTGCGTGGCGCCAACTGTACTGGTGGCAAGGCCGTGGCCTCTATCAGCTCGGGCGATACCAGGAAAACGGCGAGCTCGTCATGATCGGCCAATTCATCGATCGAGCTGCTGCGCTTGAGCTCGCCCTGCCGTCGTAGCGGGCAGGCCACGACGACGAAACCGCGCCCGCCGGCGTCAGTCGGCGTGCCAGACCTCGAATGCCTCGCCGACCACGGTTTCGAATCGCAGGCCCATCAGCACGATCCCGGCGAAGCCGGACTCACGCGCGCAGCGCGCGGCCTCCTTGGCGGTGGCCCATCCGACGGCGCGTGCCTCGTCGTCGGGGAGGCCATGGAGCCGCTCCCGCAGCGCATCCGACACGGGGAGTGCGCCGACCGACTCCAGCCGCTTCACCCAGCGCTCGCTCATCGGTGGCGTGATCTCGAGGTAGACGGGCGGGTCGTCCGGCCGCAGCTCCAGCCGCGCGAGGACGTCGGGCACCGATGCCGGATCCATGACCGGCCCGGTCGTGAAGAACTGCCCGCCGACCTCGACGCGGCGGCGGAACATCCATCGGCGCGATCGGGTGCTCATCCCGACCTCGAACTCGATCGGCGCGACCGATTCCTGGAGCGCGCGCAGGTACTCGACGATCTCGTAGCTGTTGCTCCAGTGCTCGACCTCCGGAAGCATGTCGCCCTGCACGACCAGGAACGAGTGGACGCCATTCGCGATCGCGCCGCGCACCTCCGACTCGATGGCCAGGATGTTCCGGTCGCGGGTCGAGCAGACCACCGTCGGCCGGACGTCGGGGACGTCGTGGGTGATGCGAGCCGCGAAGGCGTACGGCGAGACCCGGACCTGCTTGAACGGGTTGTCGGTGATCAGGACGTCCTTCCATCGGCCGTGGAGCTCGAGGTGGGTCATGTTCGGCAGCTGGGGCGGGTTGACCTCGACCATCTCGATCCAGTCGCGCGGCTTCGACAGGTTCAGCGGGCGACCTTCTCCGTCGCCCTCCGCGTGCGTGTGCTCGTGATCGGCTCCGCTACCCACCGTTCCGCATCTCGCGTGCGGCCGAGACCATGTCGCCGAGCTGGCGCTCGATCTCGTCCCAGCCCCTGGTCTTCAGGCCGCAGTCCGGGTTCACCCACAGGTCGGCCGTGTCCATGAACTCGCGGAAGTGGTGGAGCCGCTCGGACATCACCGCCGATCCGGGCGTATGGGGCGAATGGACGTCGAAGACGCCCGGACCGATCTGGAGGTGCCCGTCACCGAACAGCCCGTAGAACTGGCGGATGTACGAGTCGTCCTTGGAGCGGCTGAACTCGATCGACGCGACGTCCACGCCCGCGTCCGACCACAGCGGCACGATGTCGCCGAAGTCCCCGTAGCACATGTGCGTGTGCATCTGGACCGATGCCGGCTGGTTGAAGACGTGGTTGAGCGCCGCGCGCACCCCGCGCCCGTACGTCTCGCGCAGGCGTGGCGCGTCCTCGGTCGGGAGCGGCCACCGCTCGCGGACCGCCGGCTCGTCGACCTGGATGACGCGGGCGCCGGCGTCGACGAGGTTGCCGACCTCCTCGGCGATCGGCTGCGCCACCGCCCAGAACAGCCGGTCGTCGGGCACGCCGGGCGGGCGGAAGCTCCAGTTCACGATCGTGACCGGCCCGGTGAGCATGCCCTTCACCGGCTTGTCGGTCGCGCCCTGCGCGATCCGCCACTCGTCGACCGTCATCGGCTCGCGGATCGTCGGCGGGGCGGCGAGGATCGGGGCGCGCACGCAGCGCGACCCGTACGAGAGGACCCAGCCGTTGCGCGTGGTGTGGAAGCCGTCCAGCTGGTCGGCGAAGTACTCGACCATGTCGGTGCGCTCGAACTCGCCGTGCACGAGGACGTCGAGGCCCATCCGCTCCTGCCAGCCGACCGAGTCGGTGATGAGGTGGGCGATCTCGGCGTCGTAGGCCGCGGGATCCAGCTCGCCCTTGCCGCGCCGGACACGCAGCTGGCGCACCTCGGTCGTCTGGGGCAGCGAGCCGGTCGTCGTCGTCGGGTATGGCGGCAGGTTGAGATCCGACTGCGCTCGCTTGCGCTCGTCGCGAGCGACGCGCGCCGTCAGCTCGCCGACCTCCGGCCACTCCGACCGGCGGCGGCTCCTGGACCGATGGCGCCGCGCCGCCGCGCATCGCCTCCGGCCATGCCGCCAGCGCCCGCGCCTTCTCGCGCGCGAACTGGAAGCCGGGCGGCAGGTCCTCGCCCTCGACGGTCACCGGCAGGAGGAGGAAGCTCGTGGTCGGGACGAGGCGGATCGGCTTGTCGTCGACGATGGCAGCCAGGCCGTCGCGCGCGCGCTCGAACGAGTCGGGCCACACGCTGCGGCCGTCCATGACGGACACGACGTGCTCGGGCTGCGCGTCCCAGGCCTCGGTACCGATGAGCGCGGGCACCTGGTCGAGGTCCACCTGGACGGCGAAGCCCTTGCGACCGAGCGCCTCCAGCGTCTCGACCGATGCCCGTCCGAACTGCGTCGTCACGATCGGCGGTGTCGCCAGGTCGCCCGCGCCCTCGTAGGCGGCGTCGCGGATGCGTCGGTCGGCATCGGTCATGACCATGCCGAGGCTCGGCTCGTCGAGCTGGAGCCGGAACGTCGCGGGCTGGTTGCGAAGCCAGGTCCAGAGCGCGTCGCCGGCGGAGCGGGCGACGGTCACCGGGTCGAGGCCGTCGGCGAGCTTGCTGAGCTTGACGAGGCTGTACGGCCCGAGGATCGGCCACGTCACGCCTTCCTGGCCAACCGGCTCGCGCCACGGCAGCGGGCGGAGGGCGCGGATCGGTTCGGTGATCTCGGGGACGACGTAGTGGTAGTTCGTGTCGAACCACTTCGTCATCTCCCACGCCTCGCGCTCCGGCGTGCCGCGGGCGAGCGCGGTGAGGACGCCGAAGGCATCGGTCCGCTGGGTCACCGACCTCGGGCGGCGAGATCCCGAGCATCAGCGCCGTCTCGAGCACCTCGTCGTACAGGAAGTAGTCGTCGACGGCGGAGCCGATCGCCGCGCGCTGCTCGTCGAGGTGCTCCTGGCGCAGCTCCGCGATGCGGGCGGCGAACGCATCGGTCTCCATCCGTCCCGACCAGGCCTTCTCGAGCGCCCACTTGAGCTCCCGGTTGGGACCGATGCGGGGATAGCCGATGAGCTGTGCGGTGATCACCATGCCTCTGTCGTCTCTCGCTGTTGGGTGCCTTGAGTGCGGTCAAGTCTAGGGGAGATCGGTGGAGGGTTCGTCGCTGCGCCTCGGCGTCCGCGATGGATCGAGCCAATTGCACAGGAAGGGGGTTTCGCGCTGCGTTTCCTCGCTGGATCGAGACCTGACACGCACGAGCAGCCCGCGTCCGCGCACCTCACGCTTCGGAGGCCTCGATGTACCGCGGAAACCGCACGCAGAAGCACGCTCATGTGAATTGGCCTCGATGGATCGAGACCTCAGCTGAGGATCAGGATCGACGCGGTGTTCGTCGCGAACCCCAGAAAGCCGACGCTCGTGGCGGCGGCGCCGCCCCACACGAGCAGGCGCGGAAAGCGTGCCGCGGTGGCGACCAGCAGACCGATCGTCGCC